>NZ_BMNB01000030.1 GCF_014646235.1 Micromonospora sonchi
GTGCTTGCCCTGGACGGAGAGGGCGTTGCTGGCGGCGGCGGGGCCGCAGTAGTAGAAGGTTTCCTGGGCCTGGTAGCGCACGGGGAGTTGGCGTTCGCCGCCGGTCTTGCGGTCGGCCTGCACCTGGACGGTGGCTGGGGTGGGGGCGGCGTGGGCGGTGATGGCGGGGCCGGCGATGCCACCGGCGGTGGCGGCGGCAGCGGCGATGGTCAGGGCGGTCTTACGCAGGATGGTGGTACGCATGATTGAGTCACACCTTCCATTCGGGGGTACGCAGCACGGATCAACCCGTACCGGGGCTCGCGGTGCTGCGGGGGATAGAGGAACGCCCGGCGGGGAGTGCTCGGGCGTCCGGGGGGTGTAACGATCCGGGCCGGCCCCACATTCCAGGGGTCCCGGGTTCCCGGGGGCGCTGCGGCGCGGGGGAGCGCCTGCGGTCAGCCATGTACAACGACCCGGCCCCGGCCATCATTCCGACGCCCGGGTGGCCCCGATTACAGGACGAATCGGCCAAAACCCGACATCTAGTGCCCAAGTTCCGTAGATCTTGGTGCGGGAGCGCCCTCCTGGGGGCACTTTCGCACCAAGATCCGTGGTGCAAGGCCGTTTTGAGGGGAAGGGAGGTGGAGGGTTGACGCGGAGGAGGATGTTGTGTGGCAGCACAACAGGGGCGGGGTCAGCCAGCAGCAACTGTCCCCGGTCGCCGGGGCGCCGCTGTGGTGCAACGCGCGGGATTTCGGCCTTCAGGGCGACGGGGTCACCAACGATCAGCCGGCGTTGTCGGCCCTGGTGGCCCGCCTCGGCGAGGGGTACGCGGCCGACGGCCGGGCCCGGGTCATCTACTGCCCGCCGGGGATCTACTCGATCCGGGACGCGGGCACGGTCTGGCGCAGCGGAGTCTCCCTGCTCGGCGCGGGATCCGGAGCGACCCGGTTCGCCCTGAGCAACGAGGGCAACCGGGCTGAGCCGACGCCGCTGGCCTTCTGGACCACGGTGCAGCATGGCGCCGACCGCGACCGGCACATCGCCGACTGCACCTTCGCCGACTTCGAGATCGACGGCTCGGGCGTGGCCCTGACGCAGTACAACTACCTCGCCAAGGGGCTGGGCCTGCAATACGTCGTCCGGGGCGTCTTCCGCAACCTCTACATCCACCACACCGGCGCGACCGGGTTGGGCTGCGACTTCCTCCAGGACTGCCTCATCGACGGGGTGGTCGTGGTCGGCTGCGGCCGGCTGGACAACGGCGAGCAGATGGGCGGCGCGGGCATCGGCATCGGCATCGGCGGCTGGGGCGACGTCGAGCGCTGCACCGTCACCAACTGCACCACTCTCGGCAACGGCACCAACGGCATCTTCCTGGAGCTGCAGAAGTCGTACTGGAAGCCGCCACGCGGGTACCGCATCATCGGCTGCCACAGCCAGGCCAACCGGTTCGGCATCTCCGACTGGGGAGCCGACGGACTGATCGTCTCCGGATGCACCCTCATCGGCAATCTGGAAGCCGGCTTCGACGTCTCCGGCAACGGCACCGCGGGCGTCGCCGGTCGGGGCGGCATCCTCACCGACTGCGTGATCGACCGCAACGTCCGGGACGGGATCAGCGTGGGAAACACGCCCGGCCCGTACATCGTCCGAGGCAACCGGATCAGTGGCAACGGCGGACACGGCTACCACCAGCACGACCTGGGCGACGGCTTTCGGGGTGCGGCGTCGGAGATCGTCGTGGACGGCAACGACTTCTGGGACAACGGCCTGGACGCGATCCGGATCGACCGGCCGATGGTCGACGCGATGCTGGTCGACAACCGGATCCGCAACAATGGCCGACAGTGCGAGGCGGCGGCCACCGGGTCCGGCGATTCGGTCTGGTACGCCCGCCGCTCGATGACGGACCGGACCGCGTCCTGGCGGACCGACGGACACCGGGGAAAGGTGCTGCGGGTGGGCTCCCGGCGGGCGGTCGTGGTCGGCAACACCGATACCGACCTGGCCCTGGCCGACGCGCGCCCGGACGCGAGCAACGCCTGGAACGAGGACATTCCGTCGCCCGGCGCGGCGTACGAGATCTCCGCCGCGGCACCGATCCGGGCCGGCATCACCGTCAACGCGCGCCTCGAATCGGCGACGGTACGCGGCAACCGGATCTGGGACAACCGCCCGGAGTCGACCCAGAGCTACGGGATGTGGGTCACCGAGCGGGGCACCTGCGTCTCCTGCCGGGTCGAGGACAACGACCTCGCCGGCAACGCCGAGGGAGCGCTGCGGCTGGACCGTCGACCGGAGGGCGGTCGCTGGGACCGCAACCACACCGAAGTGGACTGAGGGGGCGCCGTCAGCGGGCGTCGTCGGCCGCGCTCGCCTCCGCGTGCCGGTCACGCAACCGGGCCCGGATCTCCTCCGGGGTATACGCGCGCCGCCGCCGCTCGGCCCGCGCGATGACCACGCCGGACGCCGCGACACCGGCCAACCCGGCCAGCCCGAGGAGCTTCCACCACCGCATCCGTTGCCGCATCCGCCTAGGGTAGTCCTTCATGAGTATCAGCCTGGACGAGGCGGTGGAGCTGACCCGTACCGGCGACGTGTGGGTCTTCCGGGGGCGCAGCGTACCCGACCGGGCCATCCAGTTGACCACCAACAGCCCGGTCAACCACGTGGGCATGGCGATGGTGCTGGACGACATGCCGCCGCTGATGTGGCACGCCGAGCTGGGCAGGTCGCTGCCGGACCTGTGGACCGGCACCCACCAGCGCGGTGTGCAGCTGCACGACCTGCGGGACGCGGTCTGCGTGTGGGCCAACCGGTACGGCCAGCGGGCCTGGCTGCGCCAGCTCGACCCGCCGGCGGACGCGGAGATGGAGGGCTCGGTGTTGCGCACCATCGCGCGGCTGGACGGCACCCCATTTCCGTCCACCGCCCAACTCGCCTGGCGGTGGCTGCGCGGGCGGGTGCCGGCCCCGCGGCTGCCGGTGCCGGGGGCACGGCAGCGCCCCGCGGTTGTGCCCGAGCGGACCCTGGAGACGGCGTACTGCGCCGAGGTCGTCGCGGTCACCTACGAGGCGATGGGACTGCTGCCCGCCGGCCGGCGGCCGAACTGGTACGACCCGGGGCGCTTCTGGAGCGGCGACGACCTCGGTCTGCACGGCGGGGCGCGGCTGGGCAGCGAGATTGAGGTGCGGATTCCCCCGCGCTGAGGTTGGGCCGCGGCCGGACCAGGGCGGGCGGAGGTTGCTCGCCGCATCCGCCGACATCGAGCAGCTGCAAGATCCGCCCGTCCACTAGGCTGGCGCGTCGGTGACGACAGGGGGGCCTATGTCCGTGCGGCCGGCCGATGACCAGACCGGTGAAGAGACCAGCGCGAGTACCCGCCGGCCGGCGCTGCCCAGGATGATCGCCGGCGCGCCCTGGGTGGTGTTCCTGGTGGGTGTCGCGGTGTTGGCGGTACTGCTCGTGGTGGCGGCGCTGTCGTTCCGTGGCCCCGAGGAGCAGGCGGCGCGGGCACCCGAGCCGCCGGTGGTCCTTCCGGTGCCGCCCGAATCGACGAAGCCCGCCGGATCGACGGACGAGGCCGCGCCGCCGGACCCGGCCGCACCGACGGGTAGCCCCTCGGCCACACCGACCGTGGCGACCACGTCGGGCGTGCCGTCGCCGTCCGCCGGCGCCGGATCGCCCACGGCGGCCGTCAGTCGGGCACCCGCCGCCAGTCCACCCGCGCCGACGCCGTCGGCGAGCAGCCCGGGAGTGCTGCTCGCCAGCTACCGGCTGCAGAGTGTCGACGGGGATTCCTTCCGGGCCGAGTTGGTGGTACGCAACGGCACCGGTCATCCGGTCGACTGGCAGGTCGACCTGGCCTTCACCCCCGAGGTCGTCGGGATCCGGGCCTCCAGCGGGCCGGGCGTGTCGGTGAGCATCAAGGGCGGTGGACGCTACCTGCTCAGCGGCAGCCGGTCGCTGGCCGCCGGGGCACAGCAGACGGTGCAGCTACGGGTCAGCCGCACCGGGGGTGGAGAGCAGCCGACACGGTGCACGATCAACGGGGCTGCCTGCGCTGCGGGCTGAGCGTACTGTTAGGAGTCCTGGGTGTTTCGTCCGGTACTTCCGGGCGCTGCTCTTGATCGTTACGCTGGCCGGGCCGCCTGCTGAGGAGAGACATGTCCGGTATGCGCCGCGCCCCCCGAGAATCCTGCCACGGCTCGGCCGTGGTTTCCTCGCCCTGGATCCTGGTGTCGATCGGGGGCGTCGCGATGATGGTGCTGCTCGTGATCGCGGCCGGCGCGTACCGGGCTCCCGGTCCGGGGTTCGACCCGGTGCCGCCGGGACCGCCGGCGGTGGCCGTACCGATACCGGCGGAGCGGGCCTCGTCGGCGGGGCAGGCGGGTACGGAACCGCCGCCGCCGGCAGTGCCCGGGCTGTCCCTACGCCGGACCGACCTGCCGAGCCCGTCGAGTTCCGCGTCCCGCACGCCGGAGCCGCCGGCCGCGATGCCGCCGCCGCACACCACCGCCCCGCCTCCGGCCCCGCCGTCTGCTCCGCCTGCCGCCCCGCCGCCGTTGGAGGCGCGGTACCAGGTGTTGCAGACCTTCCCGAACGGCTTCATCGGGGAGGTATCGATCCGTAACGCCTCGCGTGGCGACCTGGGCTGGGTGGCGCGGGTGGAGTACCCGGGCGGCCGGGTGGTCACGGCCTGGCTGGAAGATGTTCCACAGGGGACGTTCCGCGACCGGCGCGGCACCCTGACCTACCGCAGTGGCCCGGATCTGGCGGCCGGGTCGACGGTGTTGCTGCGCTTCCACATCGAATCCGCCCACCCGCGTCCGGCCGGCTGCACGGTCTCCGGGCGTAGCTGCGCCGGAGTCTGAGCACGCCCGCGACGTCGCGTTGCATCTCATGCGCGCGTCCACACCAGCCTGCCGCCCGGCACCGAACTGCGCGCAGTGTGGATCGATCGGGACGACACCTGGAAGGGGACATCCTCGCCTCGGTCATCGAGCGATCGCTGCCCCATAGGAGGCGTCCGTTGTCGGCTCGTACTTGGCAGCCCTTGGCGTGATGCACGTATCCTGACCTTGATCGACAAGGACTGGGGCTATGAGCTCCTGGGGGAGGAACTTGATGCCCTTTACGCTGAGCCACCCGGCTTTGATCCTGCCGCTGAGCCGCCGCCCGCTCGTTGCCTCGGCCCTGGTCGCCGGTGCGGTCGCCCCGGATCTTCCTTATGTCCTCCCGCAAGCCACCTCGGCAGCGTGGGGACCGTACAGCGACTACAACCTCACCTACACGCACGAGTTCGGCACCGGGATGGTCGCCGGGACGGTCGGAGCGCTGCTCCTGGTCGCGCTGTTCCACCAGGTGCTCAAGCGCCCGCTGATCGCCCTGCTCCCGGCTGCTGCGGCGGGGCGACTGACCGGGCCCGCGGCGCAGTTCCGCTGGTCGGGGGTGCGGCAGGTCGCCTGGATCATCCTGTCGGCGATGATCGGAGTACTCAGTCACTTGGTCTGGGACGCGCTGGTCCACGAGAACGGCTCCGCTTCGTGGTCGCCGCTGCCGGACACACAAAAGGTGACCGAGGGCCTGTGGTGGGCAAGCACCCTCGTCGGGGCGCTGGCACTGGTCAGCTGGATCTACCGCTGGTGGCGCCGTCAGCCCGGCTACCCGGTCGGGCCGCGGGTGACGCTGAGCCCGGCCGCGCGCTGGTGGACACTCGCGGCGATGGCGGTGGCCGGCGTCATCGCAGCCGTCCTGCAACTGGCGCGGAACGGCTACGGCGTGCTCGGCGCTGTTCACTCGATGGCTGTGCTGCGTCTGGTTGTGACCAGCGCGATGTCCGGGGTCGGTGTGGGGGTGCTGGTCTACGGCGTGCTTTGGCAACTGTCGGCGGGCCGGACGATGTGGAAAACATGTCGCGCCCCAACCACCCGCCCGCCGCAACCGTTCGGCAACTCCATCCTGGAGTCGTCTGGCCCCCGCCGGAGCACAATCACAGGTGACTCCGAGCCGACCAAGGCCAACCACGACACCACCCGACCGACGCCCGTGCACCCGCAACGGCCGAACGATCCGTGATCCACAACGGCGCCCGTCCGGATCGCGCTGCCCGTCCGTGACCGCGCGCTGCCGTCTTCTGGGTGCCGCTCGGCGCACGTCGTCCAGGACGTGACGGTGAATGCGACACCCACGACCACGACGCGCTGAACCGGGTCCTGCTCGATCCGCTCGGCCTCGGCGGAGATCGACGCTTCCAACACGCGGCCTACGACCGCACCACGGATACTGTGCTGTCCCCGCCGGTCTGCACTGCCCCCGCCGACGCCGTGCTGGTCTTCGACGGCGTCTTCCTCATGCGCCCGGAACTGATTGACCGCTGGGACCTGCGCATCTTCGTGTCGACAGCGCTAGAGACGACCGTGGATCGTGCCGTGATCCGAGAGGGCCGGGTGTCACCTCGGGCCGAAGTCGAACGGCGCTGTCTCGGTTGGTGAGCCGACACGCAGCCAGCTGGGTCGGACCGTCAGCGAGACTTGAACCTCGTAATCCAATCGGCATTGACCTGGTCGGCCTGCCGATGGTGTCGAACGATCAGCTGCCGGCCGGGTGGAACCGTTAGGCCGAGGTAGTCGAGGACCCCTTGTGCAGCGGATCGTGGATCCGCCGCCAGCTCCTCGTACGTCACCTCGTGAGGCACGATGCCGTGGGCGTTGAACCAGGTTGCCCAGTCCGCCTCGGAACTCTCGATCATGGCGACGAGCTGGCCGATGAGCACCTCGTCGTATCGAGGATCTTGGCCTCTCGGAGCGACGGCCTCGTGGGGATGCCAGAAGTGGGTCTGTAGTGCCTTCGCCCACGACACGGCCTGGGCAATGACATCGCGTCGCCGCAGGTGGATGAATCGAAGTCGACCGAACTGGGCGGTCAACAGGCCCAGGTCAGTGTCCGCTGGTCTTGGTGCGGAGGCAGCAAGACCAGCGATCAGCTCCGGCAGCGTCTCTGCCATGAGCCGCCCACCGAAGACATTGTTCGACGTTCTACCGACCGTCAGCGCCGCCCGCACGAACCCTTCGTCGATCCGTCCGGCATGTGGTCGGGCGATGTGCCAGGCATCGGCGTACGTAGTCAGCGTCTTTCGATTGAAATAGGAGGCTGGGTGGCCAGCGACCCCGGACGACTCCAGTAGACCGCACAGCAAGGTACTTCCCGTGCGGGGCGTCGCGCAGATCAGGTAAGAGTCGACCTCCAGGCGCCCCATAGCGGCAGACACTAAGCACGCGCGGATCTAGAGCAAACCGAATTACCGAACGCCGGCGGCCCGCGCAGCGCGCGCTCTGCGGCATGAGCGCGCGGTGTGAGCGTTTCGCGTGCAGCTTGGGCCCGTCCTGCGGGAGGCCGCAACTGGACACGTGGCTTCAGCGGCCCCGCAGAGTGGTACTACCCTCCGCTGCGTGTCTGACGATCACGTGTACGGTGTGCGGCTCTTTGTCCCAGGGGCTGCGGCGACGATGGCTCAGTGGCAGGGCTCGCTCGGGCGTTCCGGTCTGACGCTGGACGGCCACTCGCTCGCATCGCAGAACCTCGGCTTTCGCGCGCTGGCGGAGTGGGTGGAGAACGACGGCTCGTTCAGCCAGGCGTTCGGTCACGGCACGATGTCGGAGGAGGAGCAATTCGCCGTCGCCGCGGCCGGCAGCGCCTTGGTCCTGGATCTGCCGGTGTACCTCGGTGCGGCAGCGGGAGAAGTGGCGATGCTGATCGCCGCGCTGGGCGACGCCGGAGCGCTGGGAGTGCGACTTGAGCAGTCGAAGCTGGGCTGGCCGGTCACAGAATGGACTCGGGCTCTTGAGGGCGGCGACCCATGGATGCTCTACCGCTGTGCCGTCGCGGTGCTGCAGGACCGCGGTGTGTCGCGGTCCTGCGGCATGCACGCGTTCGGGTTGCCGGACGCGCAGGTCGAAGCGTCACCGTCCGAGGCCAACCAGATCCTTGGCGTGTTCAACGTGTATCGATTGGCGGAGGATCCTGTGCTGGTCAGCGGCGACACCTTCAGGCCCGACTTGAACACCCCTCGCCGCCGCCTCGAGCGCTGGCCCGATGACGGGTATCCGCCGGGCCACGCTTGCCACAACTCCTTCGGCATCTGGCGTCTGGGCGCCGAGGGAGGTGAGGCGGATTCGCGGAGCGAACTTCGACCCGTGTTCATTCCTGCGCTGGTGGCCCTGCTCACCGCCGCCGAGGAGAACGCCGGACGGCGCCTCCGCCGCGAAGAGGTGGAACGCCTCACCAGCGAAGGCATGTGCATGATGATGACCCACGCTGATGCGCAGAAGTTCGAACGCAGCCGCGGATACGCAGACCTCGAGCCCGAGCTCGCCTGGAGGCAGTGGCAGGTCCTGCGCGAGTCCCGAGGCTGACATCGCAGCGATCCAGCACATACCAGATCGAACGTCCTGTCATCGGCAGACCCGCACGCCGAGAGAACAGCCGGACTCGGCATCATCCGTCACGCAAAGTCACCGACTTGGATCACCGTTGGGCCCGGGGGCCAGGCACCCCGGGCGCAGACCGACGACCTCAAACGCCTCTGTTGCCGCGTTTCACCGACGGCGGGAACGCGCAGTCCGGCCTTCATGACGAAGATGGACCGGCGGTCCACCGCGTTCATCGTGGGCCGCAAGGGATTCCCTGACCCGCTCGTCACGTTGAGGATGGGCCGCGTCTGGGATGGCAAGGCCGTCCGGGCTTGGATCGCCGAGAACCGCCCCAGCCCGACCGACGAGGACTGATCGGCCCACGCACCTGATCATCGCCGATCGCCGTTTCGCCGTAACGGCGGTGTCCCGACCGATCGGACACCGCCGTACCGACGAAACGGAGTCGATCAACTGGCTGCGGAGGCCAGCGCTGTCGTCGTCGGCCAGGCCACACCGGCACGGCCCTATCCTCTGGCTCCTCCTCGGCCCCATCGCCCTGATGCCGGTCTCTCTTCGTGCCACACGACACGGCGGAACTACCGGGAGCGCCGGCAGGAACGCCGCGGCGTGGCGGATCTTGCGCAAGGAAACCGCATCGTTGCGGCCTTGCTTGCAAGGTATTGCAGAATGTTTCGGCAAGAGTTAGCGTGCGGGCCAGTCAGCGACCAGAGGAAGGCCGTCGATGAAACCCCCGCCGATATCCCGCAAGGCCGCGCTCGCTCTCGTCTTCCTGCTCACCCTCACCCTGGTCGGTACGCCGGTCGCGGTGCATCCGGCCGCCCCCGCCCAGGCCGCCGGATCGGCCGCGCCCAGCGCCACCGGGGCCGTCACCTGGTCCACCGAACCGTCCGCCGCCGCCCTGCACACGGCCGGCACCAACCGGGCGCGGGCCGAGCAGTTCTACTTCGTCCTGCCGGACCGCTTCGCCAACGGCGACCCGCGCAACGACCGGGGCGGGGAGACCGGAGACCGGCTGCGCACCGGCTACGACCCCACCGACAAGGGGTTCTACCAGGGCGGCGACCTCAAGGGACTGATCGACCGGCTCGACTACATCGAGGGACTGGGCAGCACCGCCATCTGGCTCGCCCCGGTGTTCACCAACCGGCCCGTACAGGGTCGGGGCGAGGACGTCTCCGCCGGCTACCACGGCTACTGGATCACCGACTTCACCCAGGTCGACCCCCACTTCGGCAGCACCGCGGACCTGAAGAAGCTGGTCCAGCTCGCGCACCGGCGCGGCATCAAGGTCTACCTCGACGTCATCGTCAACCACACCGCCGACGTCATCAGCTACGCCGAGGACCGGCACGACTACGTCGACAAGGCGACCACGCCTTACCGTGACGCGCAGGGCCGGCCGTTCGAGGACCGCAACCACGCCGACGGCAGCCGCACCTTCCCGACGGTGAACACGCGGTCCTTCCCGTACACCCCGACCTTCGAGACCCCGGCCGACGCGAAGGTCAAGGTCCCGGCGTGGCTGAACGACCCGACCATGTACCACAACCGTGGTGACTCCACCTTCGCCGGGGAGAACAGCGAGTACGGCGACTTCTTCGGCCTGGACGACCTGTGGACCGAGCGCCCCGAGGTGGTCCGCGGGATGACGAAGATCTACGCCGACTGGGTGCGGGACACCGGCGTCGACGGCTTCCGGCTGGACACCGTCAAGCACGTCAACATGGACTTCTGGCCGCAGTTCAGCCAGGGCGTCAACCAGGCCGCCGCACGCGCCGGCAAGAAGGACTTCTTCATGTTCGGCGAGGTCTACAGCGCCGACCCGGAGATCAGCTCCGACTACGTACGCCAGGGCGGGCTGGACGCCACGCTGGACTTCGGCTTCCAGGAGGCGGCGCGCGGCTACACCGCAGGCGACGGTTCGGCGAAGGCGCTGGCCGAGCTGTACGCCCGCGACGACCTGTACGCCGCCCGGAACACCCACGCCGGCCGGCTGACCACCTTCCTCGGCAACCACGACATGGGCCGGATCGGCTCCTTCATCGCCGGCGGCCCCACCGACCCGGCCACCCACCTGCGCCGCGCCCAGCTCGCCCACGAGCTGATGTTCCTCACCCGAGGCCAGCCGGTGATCTACTCCGGTGACGAGCAGGGCTTCACCGGCGCCGGCGGGGACAAGGACGCCCGCCAGCCGATGTTCGCCTCGCAGACCCCGGACTACCTCGACGACGACCTGCTCGGCACCGACCGCACCCACGCCCAGGACCAGTTCGACCACACCCACCCGCTGTACCGGACCATCGCCGGGCTGGGCGAGCTGCGCCGGGCCCACCCGGCGTTGCGCGACGGCGGGCAGGTGAGCCGGTACGCGGCCGACGGTCCCGGCGTCTTCGCCTTCTCCCGGTTCGACCCGGACAACCGCACCGAGTACCTGGTGGCGGTCAACAACGCCACGACCGCGCAGACTGTCACCGTGGACACCTGGTCGCCCGGCGTCACCTTCACCGGCATCCACGGCGCCACCGGCCGGCCGGTGGCCGCCGCCGACGGCAGGCTGACCCTGACCGTGCCGCCGCTGTCGGCGGTGGTGCACCGGGGCGGCAAGTCGGTCGCCCTGCCCACCGCCAAACCGGCCATCGCGCTCACCGCCCCGGACGCGCCGGCCACCCGGGCCGAGGTCACCGCCCGGGTCACCGGAGACCCGCTGGCCACCGTCACGATGGCCGCCCGGGTCGCCGACGGCCGGTGGACCCTGCTCGGCACCGCCCACCGAGCGCCGTACACCGTGCACCACGACCTGACCGGCCTGGCCGCCGGCACGAGGATCGAGTACCAGGCGGTGGTCCGCGACGGCCGGGGCCGCACCGCCACCGCCCGCTCCGCCACCACCGTCGGCACCCCGGAGCAGTCCGGCTCGTCCCGCGACTGGCTGGTGGTGCACCACCAGCGGCCCGACGGCGACTACGCCGACTGGGGCCTCTACGCCTGGGGTGACATCGACCCGGAGTACGCCACCCAGTGGCCGCAGGGCCAACCGTTCGCCGGCACCGACGCGTACGGGAGGTTCGCCTGGGTCAAGCTCAAGCCCGGTGCGAAGTCGGTCGGTTTCCTGGTGGTCGACGCCGACGGGAACAAGGACGTCGAGAACGACCGGACCGTGGACGTGACGCAGACCGGCGAGGTCTGGGTCAAGCAAGGTGACCCGGCCACCTACCCGAGCCGCGAGGAGGCGGCCGGTGAGCCGGCACCGCCGGTCGAGGACGGCACGGCAGTGATCCACTACCGCCGACCCGACGGCAACTACGACGGCTGGGGCCTGCACCTGTGGGACGGCGCGGCCAACCCCACCGACTGGTCCCGACCGATGCCGCCGACCCGGATCGACTCCTTCGGCGCCGAGTTCCGGGTGCCGCTGGCCGAGGGGGCGACCGGGCTGAGCTACCTCATCCATCGCGGCGACGAGAAGGACCTGCCGCAGGACCAGCGGCTCGACTTCGCCGAGGCCGGCCGCGAGGTGTGGTTGCTCGCCGCGACGCCCGGCCGGCTGCTGCCGACCACGGCCACCGGCACCGGCACGGACACCGACATCGGCAGGCAGCGGGCGCACTGGATCGACCGGTCCACCGTCGCCTGGCGCACCGGTCCCACTGATGGGAAGGCGTACGCGCTGGTGACCGCCCCGGCCGGCGGGGTGCGCGTGGTCGACGGCGAGCTGACCGGGACGTACACCTCGTTGCCGTTGACCGCGCAGCGCAACGGGCTCACCGAGGCCCAGCGCGCGGCCTTCCCGCACCTGTGGGACCACCGGGCCTTCAGCCTGCACCGGCGGGACCTGGCCAAGGTGCCGGCGGCGCTGCGCGGGCAGCTGCTGGTGACCGAGCGGGCCGCCGACGGCACCCTGCTCGGCGCCACCGGCGTGCAGCTCCCGGGCGTGCTCGACGACGTCTACGCCCCGGCCACCGCCGCGCGCCTCGGTGCGTCCTTCACCGGCGGCGTGCCCACCCTCGCGGTCTGGGCACCCACCGCCCGGACGGTGTCGCTGGAGCTGTTCGACTCGCCCACCGCCACGCCGCGCACGGTCGCGATGCGCCGCGACGACCGCACCGGCGTCTGGTCGGTACGCGGGGCGCGCGACTGGACCGGCAGGTTCTACCGCTACCGGGTGCAGGCCTGGCAGCCGGCGGCGCAGCAGGTGGTGACCGCCTCGGTGACCGACCCGTACTCGGTGGCGCTGGCGGCGGACTCCACGCACAGCCAGATCGTCGATCTCACCGACCCGAAGCTGGCCCCCACGGGCTGGGCGTCGCTGCGCAAACCGGCCGCGGTGCCGAACGCCAGGGTGCAGATCTCGGAGCTGTCGGTGCGCGACTTCTCCATCGCCGACGCCACGGTGCCGGTCGACCGGCGGGGCACCTTCCTCGCCTTCACCGACCCGGCCACCGCCGGGATGCGGCACCTGAAGGCGATCAGCGACGCCGGCGTGACCCACCTGCACCTGCTGCCCGCGTTCGACTTCGCCACCATCCCCGAGCGACGGGCCGACCAGCGGCAGCCGGACTGCGACCTGGCCGCCCTGCCGCCCGACTCGGACCGCCAGCAGGAGTGCGTGGCCGCGGTGAAGGACGCCGACGGCTACAACTGGGGGTACGACCCGCTGCACTACACCGTCCCCGAGGGCGGGTACGCCGTCGACCCGGCCGGCGCCCGGCGGACCACCGAGTTCCGGCAGATGGTCGCCGGGCTCAACGCCGCCGGTCTGCGGGTGGTGCTGGACGTCGTCTACAACCACACCTCGGCCGCCGGCACCGACCCCAAGTCGGTGCTCGACCAGATCGTGCCCGGCTACTACCACCGGCTGCTCGACGACGGGACGGTGGCCACCTCCACCTGCTGCGCCAACACCGCGCCGGAACACGCGATGATGGGCAAGCTGGTGGTCGACTCGCTGGTCACCTGGGCGAAGGCGTACAAGGTGGACGGGTTCCGGTTCGACCTGATGGGCCACCACCCGAAGGCGAACATCCTGGCCGTGCGGAAGGCGCTGGACCGGCTGACCGTGGCCCGCGACGGCGTGGACGGCAAGAAGATTCTGCTCTACGGCGAGGGCTGGAACTTCGGCGAGGTCGCCGACGACGCCCGGTTCGTGCAGGCCACCCAGGCCAACATGGCCGGCACCGGGATCGGCACCTTCAACGACCGGCTGCGCGACGCGGTACGCGGCGGCGGCCCGTTCGACGACAACCCGCGCCGGCAGGGCTTCGCCTCCGGGCTGTTCACCGACCCCAACGGCGACCCGGTCAACGGTTCCGCCGCCGAGCAGCGGGCCCGGCTGCTGCACCAGCACGATCTGATCAGGGTCGGGTTGGCCGGCAACCTGCACGGCTACCGGTTCACCGACTCGGCGGGCCGGACGGTCACCGGCGACCAGGTCGACTACAACGGCTCGCCGGCCGGCTACACCGATGCGCCGGGAGAGTCGGTCACCTATGTCGACGCGCACGACAACGAGATCCTGTACGACGCGCTGGCGTACAAGCTGCCGACGGGCACCTCGGCCACGGACCGGGCCCGGATGCAGGTGCTCGCGCTGAGCACGGTGGTGCTGGGCCAGGGCGCCGGCTTCGTCACCACCGGCACCGAGCGGCTGCGGTCGAAGTCGCTGGACCGCAACTCGTACAACTCGGGGGACTGGTTCAACCAGATCCGCTGGGACTGCGCGCAGGGCAACGGGTTCGGCATCGGGCTGCCGGCCGCCGAGGACAACCGGGACAAGTGGCCGTACGCCCGGCCGCTGCTGGCCGACCCGAGGCTGGTGCCGGACTGCGCGGCGGTCGAGCTGACCGACGCCCGGTACGCCGAACTGCTGCGGATCCGCGCCTCCACGCCGGTGTTCGGCCTGCCCACCGCGCAGGAGGTGCAGCGTCGGCTGGCCTTCCCGCGCTCCGGTGCGGACGAGACACCGGGGGTGCTCACCATGACCCTCGACGCCCGTGGCCTGGGCGGGGCGTGGAAGTCGGTGACGGTGGTCTTCAACGGCACCCCGAAGCCGGCGACGCAGCAGGTCACCGGAGTGCGCGGGGCGGACGTGACGCTGCATCCGGTGCTGCGTTCCTCGGCCGACCCGGTGCTGCGTACGGCGGCGTTCGACTCCGCGACCGGCACGTTCACCGTGCCGGGCCGCAGCGTGGCCGTCTTCGTGCAGCAATAGCTGAAATGGGGCTGGCCCGCGCGGGCCAGCCCCATTTCGTGCCGGTCGGCGGTCAGCCGCCGACGGCGACCGCGAAGATGTGCATGGTGGCCACGCCGGCGGCCGCCCGGGCGCTGATGTTCGGCAGGTCGACCCGGGCCACCTCCTTGTCCTCCAGGGGCAGCCCGACGACGTAGATGGTCGCCGGGGTATTGGCCCGCTGGTTGCCCGGCCGGTTCTGGTAGGGGGCGACGATCGCCCCGACGCCGCCGGGCCGGGGCGCGCCGGCCCAGTCCGGGCAGCCGAGGGTGTGGGTCTTGCGGCTGCCGTCGGCGTAGACGATGGTGACCGGTCCGGACACCGCGCCGTACGTGCCGGTCAGCAGGAAGCCGAGCGTCCTGCCCTTGCCGGTCACCTTGACGGACTGCCCGGAGGCGATCGCGTTGTCGGGGCCGCCGATGGCGCCACCGGGCCAGGTGAAGTCCACCCCACCGGCGCTGACGGTGGCACCCGGGGTGACGCCGACCTGGGCCAGCGCCTGGGCGGACAGGGTGGCCCCGTTGCCGTCGAAGTTGCCGGCGTTGGTGTCGGTGTCGTCGGTGACGCCGATGTTGGTGAAGTTCTCCTCGATCGGGGCCTCCCGGCCGTCCCAGACCCGGACCCGGGCGGTGGCGGACGCGGTCCAGTCCCGGCCGCTGACCTCGGCGACCAGCTCCGCGGTGCCGGTCCGTGCGGACTCGGCGACGGTCACGGTGAACTCGACGGTGCGCTCGGAGTCGGGCGGCAGCGGACGCAGGTCGAGGTGCGCCGGTGCGACGCTCCACCCCGAGGGGACCTTGAGCGACACCCGCGCCGAGGGCGCGATCGGCATGTCCACCGCCCGCACCGTGACGGCGACCTTCGCCGCCGCGCCCGCGCCCACCTCGTACGGCGCGCTCACGCCGACCTTCTGCAGGGCGTACGCCCGGTAGGTGTGGCCGGCCCGGCCGGCGAGTTCGACCAGATCGGCCTCGATCTTCCGGGGCTTGACCACCCCGTTGCCGCGGGTGACGTCCCGCACGGTGTAGCGGCCGGCGAACAGGTGGCCGCGCAGGTGCACGCTGCCGTCCCGGTCGGCCCGGATGCGGACCTCGTCCGCCTGGCCGCCGCTCCACGTCACGTCCACGGTGTAGCCGCCACGACCCCGCAGACCCTTGACCTTTCCGTCCGGCCAGGCCGCCGGCAGGGCGGGCAGCAGGTGCAGTTCGCCGGTGTGGCTCTGCAACAGCATCTCGGCGACACCGGCGGTGGCGCCGAAGTTGCCGTCGATCTGGAACGGGGGGTGCAGGTCGAACATGTTGGGGGCGAGGCGGGCGGGGGTGGCCAGGTAGCGGATGAGGTCGTGGGCGCGGTTGCCTTCTTCGAGGCGGGCCCAGAAGTTGATTTTCCAGGCGAGGGACCAGCCGGTGCCGTCGTCGCCGCGGATCTCCAGCGTCCGGCGGGCCGCCTCGAACAGCTCCGGGGTGCCGCGTTTGGTGATCTGGTTGCTGGGCGACAGAGCGTAGAGGTGGGAGACGTGGCGGTGGGTCCGCTCGGTCTCGACCCAGTCGTAGAGCCACTCCATGATGTTGCCGCGCGAGCCGATCCGCATCGGGGCGAGCCGGTCGCGGGTGGCCAGGACCTCGGCGCGGAAGTCGGCGTCGATCCCGAGCAGCCTGCTCGCCTGGGCGCAGCCGTTGAACAGGTCGACCAGGATCTGGTTGTCCATCGTCGGGCCGGCGCAGATGCTGGCGTCGGGGTGGTGGCCGATCTCCGGGGAGTTCGACGGGTTGGTGACCAGGTAGCCGAGGTTCGGCTCCGCCACGAGGGTGTCGAGGAAGAACTGGGCGGCGCCCCTCATCGCCGGGTAGTTGGCCCGCAGGAAGTCGAGGTCGCCGGTGAACAGGTAGTGGTCCCAGATCATGGTGGCCAGCCAGGCGCCGCCGGTCTGCCACATGCCCCAGAACGCGCCGTCGACCACCGACGAACCACGCCAGGCGTCGGTGTTGTGGTGGGTGACCCACCCGCTCGCGCCGTACTGCACCGCAGCGGTGCGGGCCCCACTGACCGTCAGGTCCTTGATCATGTCGAACACCGGCTCGTAGCACTCCGACAGGTTGGTGGTGTCGGCCGGCCAGTAGTTCATCGGCAGGTTGGCGTTGATGGTGTACTTCGAGTCCCACGACGGGGTCAGCGAGTCGTTCCAGATGCCCTGGAGGTTCGCCGGCTGGGTGCCGGGACGCGAGGACGAGATCAGCAGGTACCGGCCGAACTGGAACAGCAGCGCCGAGAACTGCGGGTCCTCGACGCTGTTGTGCTGCGCGATCCGTACGTCGGTCGGCTGGTCGGCCGCCTCGGTGCGGCCCAGGTCGAGTTCCGTACGCCCGAACAGCTTCTGGTAGTCGGCCACGTGCCGGCGGCGGAGTTGGTCGTAGGCGGTGCCCTCGGCGGCGGTGAGGTGACCCCACGCGATGCCCTGGTGGTCGCCGCTGACGTCCTGGAAGTTGACGTAGCTCGAACCGATCGAGATCAGCAGCGTCACGGTGTCCGCGGCGGTCACCGTCAGGGTGCCGCCGGAACTGCCGACGCTGCCGCCCTCGACGACGGCCCGGGCCAGCGCCAGGAACCTGACCTGCCCGGCCACGCCCTCCTGGTTGCCGGAGACCCCGTCGAGGGCGATCGTGGCGCCGTCCGGGCTGGCCACGGTCGTCCGTTGCGGACTGTCGAACCGGGCGGTGAACGTGATCGAGCCGGGCCGGTCGGCGGTCAGGCGCATGGCGATCACCTGGTCCGGCGCGCTGGCGATCACCTCCCGCTGGTACCGCACGCCGTCGCGCAGGAACGTCACCGAGGTGGCCGCCGTGGTCAGGTCCAGTTGTCGGTGGTACTCCGACACGCCGCCGGGACCGGGGAAGGTGAACCGCAGGTTGCCGACGGTCTGGTACGCGAGCTGACCCGGAGGGTTACCCATCATCGTCTGGTTGACCAGGTTCTGGGCCTGGGCCCACTGGTTGGCGAAGACGAGGCGTTGGATCTCCGGGAGGGCGTCGGCACCCCGGGGGTTGCTCGAGTCGTACGGGCCGCCGGCCCAGACGGTGTCCTCGTTGAGCTGCAGCCGCTCGGCGTCGACGTTGCCGAACACCATCGCGCCGAGCCGGCCGTTGCCGATCGGTAGCGCCCGCAGCCAGTCGGTGCCGGCGGCCTGGTCGTACCAGAGCGCCAGGTCGTTGGCGGCGCGTACCTGCGGGGGTGCGACGGACGACGCGCGGGCCACGGCCGTCCACGGCAATGGAATCAGCGTGGCTCCGGCGCCGACTGCACCGAATCTGAGTAGCTGCCTTCGGGTCAGATCTGACATTTCGGTCCTCCACGAGGGGCGGGTCTTCCTTGCCGGGAGGTCGGCCCCGGTTCCGGGATGGTGGTTCGGGCTCGACGGCGATGAATCGGCGGCGGGGGATCCGGTGTGGATGAGGCAGTGATGAGCATCTGGGTGAGGTGACGGCAAGGCTATAAACATGTGATGTATCCCGTCAACGCCTGTAACGAAAGTGCCCGGCGCTGCGCTGTTGTAGCGGTTGGCGCGCCGCTGCCGCGACGCGCCGTCGTTGTCGACCCTTGTTGACGCTCGGTAATCATCAGATGATTTCTCGATTCGGAGATCGCGGCGGTGCGTGGCCGGCCGGTCCGGAGAGCGATCGGCCGCGGTGCGCCGACGTGAAGCGGCCCCCTCCCCGCGGGTGCGGGAAGGGGGCCGGGTAGCCCCTAGGTGCGGCCGTTGGCCGTCCGTCAGGCGATCAGCCGAAGCAGCGCGGGACCCGCGTCAGCGTGCCCTCGCAGTTGGTCGGCTTGTTGGCCGTGATGGCGGACTTGTCATCCACGTCGACATCGCTCAGGAAGCTGAACACGCCACCCGGGCGGCGAGTCGCGAAGTTGTGCGCGACCCGCGTCTTGTCGAGGTCGATCTCGGAGAGGACGGTGAAGATCCCACCGCCGACTCCCAGCGGGCCGACGGCCCGGTTGCCGCTGATCTCGCTCTTGCGGAAGGTGGCCTCGGCGATGGCGGTGAACACCCCGCCGCCGAAGAAGCCGGCCTTGTTGGCGACGATCTTGCTCTCCTCGACGTTGGCGATCGCGCCGAGCGCCAGGGCGAGGCCGCCACCCACGCCGATCGTGGAGTTGCCGGCGATCTCGACGTGCGTCAGCTCGAAGTTGCTGTCGCCCGCCGAAGCCACCCCGCCGCCGGCCAGGGCCGCCGTGTTGTCAGCGATCTTGGAGTGCTTGACGGCGCTGGTGCCCTCGATGTCGAGCAGACCGCCACCGAAGCCGAGCGTCTCGTTTCTGGTGATCTCGGTCTTCTCGATCCAGGTGGTGCCGCCGTCGACGTCCCGGTGGAAGATGAACGCCGCGCCGTTGGCGATGCCACCGCCGCCGATGATGGCGTCGTTGTTGATCACCCGTGAATCGCTGACCTGGAGGACGCCGGCGTTGAAGATGCCGCCGCCGAAGAAGAAGGCGGTGTTGTCGGCGACCGTGGTGCGGTGGAGGCTGGTCCGGCCGAAGTTGGCGATTCCGCCGCCGAGGCTGCTGGCCTGGTTCCCCAGGATGTGGGTCTCCTCGAACTTCGCCGTTCCACCCGCGTGGACCAGGACGCCGCCGCCGGCGTGCGATCCCCCGTCCAGCAACGTCGCCGCCTCGGTCTCGGCCTTCGCGGACTTGAGTACCTCGCCCTTCGGCTTGGCCTGCAACAGCGGCACGTACTCCTGGCCGGCCTGGGCGGCCTTGGTCGCCTCGACCGAGTTGGAGAACCGGGACCACACCGCGTCCGCGGCTTCGCCGTGCAGAGAGTGGTGTGCGGTCTGGCCACCCTTGATGGTCAGGCCCTTTGCGGTCAGGTGCCCGCCCCGGCCCACGGTGAGGATCCGGAAGTGGTGGGCGGTGGCATCCCGGACGATCTTGGTTTCGTGCCCCTTGAGCACGATGTTCTCCTTGATCACCGGCAGGCCGTTGCCGTGCTCGTCGGACCGGGTCAACCGGTAGGTGCAGTCCTTGGCCAGTTCCAGCACACCGCCGTGATTCTCGTTGGCGAAGATGATCGCCTGGATCAGCTTGTCCGAGTCGCAGGGCACCTCCTTCCCGCGGTGCTCGCGCTCGTCTTCCCTGCCCTGGTGTTCCTCACCGCCCTTCTTGCCCTGGTGTTCCTCGCCGCCTTTCTTGCCCTGGTGTTCCTCGCCGTCCTTCTTGCCCTGGTGTTCCTCGCGCTCCGCCGCGCCCCGGTCGCCGTCCTTGCTGACCTGCTGCGCGGTGGACCAGCGCAGACCCTCGGAGCCGACTGCGCCGGCGCCGGTGGCGACGCCGACGGCGGCGATGCTGACCACGCCGGTGAGACCGGCGATACCGCTGGCGAGCCAGAGCTTGCGGCGCCGCTTGGGCGCCGCCTCCGGCTCGGCGGCGTTGTTCTTAGCTACATAGTTGGACATCGGAGCTCTCTGCCCTCTCGTCGTGCCAGACAGGGTCGTCACGCGCAGGTGAACGTCCCCTGCTACAAATCGGTTGTAGCTCCCAGATGCACCGTATGAGAAGGATCCTCACCTCGGGGCCATATCCGAAATAAGCCCGCATTTGGGGTGCAGAAGGGCAGGCGGTGCCTATCTGGTGCCAGACCGGTCAGTGCGCGAGCTGCCGGATCCCGGTGACGAGCGGGCGAGGCGGAGACGGGCGGGACTCCTCCGTGCCGTCGCCGGTACGGAGGAGCCCCGTTCTATGTGGTCGTGCTTCCCGTGTTGCCCGCCATCGACGTAGGTCAGCCGAAGCAGCGGTTCGGAATCACCAGGCTGCCGGTGCAGTTGGTCGGGCGGTTACCGGTGACGGCGGACGCCCGATCGATGGTGACGCCACCGTTGTTGGTGGATATTCCTCCCGGCGGCAGCACCGAAACGTTGTGGGCCACCTTCGACCGCTCCAGTCGCACCCGGCCGAGATCGTTGACGATGCCGCCGCCCGCCGAATCGTGGCCGACCGCCTGGTTGGCCACCACCTCGGTGTCCCGCAGCACCACGTCGCTCAGCGACACGTTGAGGCCGGCACCCGAGCCGCCGGCGACGTTCTCCTTGATCGCGCTGTGCTCGATCACGGCGCTGCTCTCGAAGCTGACCGCCACGCCACCGGCATCCCCGTCGGTGGAGTTGCCGGCCACCAGGACGCGTTCCAGCGCGAGCTTGGTGCCGTTGTAGGCGATGATGCCGCCGCCACTCTCGCTCGCGTTGTTGTCGGTGACCTGGCTCTGGCGCACCGTGGTGGTGCCCTCCACGTCCAGGATGCCGCCACCGACCCCGGCCGTACGGTTGTGGCTGATGGTGCTTCGCCACACCCAGGTGGTGCCGCCCGACACGCGAGTGCCGTCCTGGGGTGCGCCGTTGCCGATGCCACCGCCGCCGAACTGGGCGCTGTTTGCGGCGATCCTGGCATCCTCCACCCGCAACACCCCGGCGTTGAAGACACCGCCGCCGGCGCCGGCGGCGCTGTTCCCCTCGACCAGCGTGTGGGCGAGCCGGATGGTGCCGAAGTTGGCCACCGCCCCGCCGTTGCCGCCCGAGTGGTTGATCGAGAATTCGCTTCGCTCGATGTCGGCCCGGCCGCCCCGCTGGACGAGCAGGCCCGCGCCGTCGTGCGGACCCGTTGCCGCCTTCGGTGCGGCCCGGCCCGTTGCCGTCTTCGGTGCGGCCCGGCCGGTTGCCGTCTTCGGTGTGGCCCGGCCGGCGATCAGGTCGGGCCAGGTCTGTCCGCCCCTGACTGTCACGTCCTTGAGGGTCAGGTGACCGTTGCGGCCGACGTTGAAGATCCGGAACGGAGCGACGTTCGCCGCCCGCGTGATCCGGGTGTCCCGGCCGATGAGGGTGACTGCCTGCTTGATGACCGGCAGGCCGTTGCCGTGCTCGGAGCGGGTCAGCTCATAGGTGCACGCCCGCGCCAGCTCCAGCGCACCGCCGTGGTTGGCGTTGGCGTACGTGATGGCCTCGATGAGCTTGTCGCTGTCGCAGGGCACCCGCTTCGCCGGTTTCCCGCCGTCCCGCTGCTCCTGCGGGCCGTCGCGACCGCTCCACTCGGCGTCGCGGTCGCCCTCCGAGCGGTCCTTGCCGGCCGGGCCACCTGAGTCCTGCCTCGGCGCGGCCGCCGACTGCTTGTCCGAGGTGCGGTCCTGATCGGTGGACCTCTGCTGACGGGCGGCCACCCCGCCCAGCGCGGCGAGGCCGACGATGCCGGTCAGGCCCGCCACGCCGGCAGCCACCCAGAGTTTGCGTCGACGTGGTCCCGATGGTTCCGGTGGAGCCGGAGGCGGCCCACCGTAGGAAGTGGTTACGTCATTGGGCATCAGAGCCTTCCGCCCTCTCCTGCTACCAGGCTGGCCCACACCGCCCGAAGCGGTGCGAGTAGCTACAAATGGTTTGCAGCTCCGATTGCCACCGTATGAGAAGGATCCTCACGAGGAGGACTTCTGCGAAAAAGCTCCGCATTCCGCCCGTATCGGGCGGGTTCGCCGACCATGTCAGACGCGAACCTTTTTGATCAACCCATCGGGGTGGGGTGGGGAGACGGGGACGGGCCGCCGGCCGGGGTGGTACCCGGCGGGGCGGCCCGCTGGTGGTGGATCGGTCTGGGTCAGCCTGGCAGGCGTGGGCCGGCGGCGCGCTGTTCGGACAGCCAGGTCTCCACCTCATCGGCCCGGCGCGGCAGGCCCGCCGACAGGTTCACCGCGCCGTCGGTGGTGACCAGCACGTCGTCCTCGATCCGGATGCCGATGCCACGCAGTTCCTCCGGGACCAGCTCATCCTCCGGCTGGAAGTACAGCCCCGGCTCGACGGTGAGCACGTATCCCTCGCCCAGGGTGCCCTCCCGGTACGCCTCCTTGCGGGCGTTCGAGCAGTCGTGCACGTCGATGCCGAGCATGTGCCCGAAGCCGTGCAGGGTCCAGCGCCGGTAGACGGTGGACTTCTCGTCCATCGCCTCGTCCACGCTCACCGGCAGCAGCCCCAGATCGGCCAGCCCCTCGGCGAGCACCCGCATGCAGGTCAGGTGGACGTCCTTGAAGCTCACGCCCGGCTTGATGAAGTCGATGCCGGCCTGCTGCGAGGCGTACACGATGTCGTAGACCTGGCGCTGGAGGGCGGTGAACCGGCCGTTCACCGGCAGCACCCGGGTCACGTCGGCCGTGTAGAGGTTGCGTCCCTCCACGCCCATGTCCATCAGCAGCAGCTCACCCGGTCGGGTGACGCCGCGGTTGTGCACCCAGTGCAGGATCGTGGCGTGCTCACCGGCACCGACGATCGAGCCGTAGCCGACATCGTTGCCGTCGTGCCGGGCGCGCAGCGCGAAGATCCCCTCCAGCAGCCGTTCCGAAACGCCCCGGTCGGCCGGCAGCACGCGGGCCACGTCCTCGAAACCGCGTACCGTGGCGTCGATCGCCTCCTGGAGCTGGCCGATCTCCCACTCGTCCTTGACCAGCTTCAGCTCGGCGATGGTGATCGCCAACTCGCGGTCGCGGGCCGGCTGGCCCTCCTCCCGCGCACCGTCGTACGGGCGTACGGCGGTGTCCACGCCCGCGTCGAAGCCGCGCAGCACCCGGGTCCGCGCCGGCGCGAGCCCGGCCAGGGCCGCCTCCAGCTCGGTCAGGTCGGCGGTGGGCAGGCCCAGCTCGGTCGACTTCTCCGCCAGGGTGTGCCGGCGGCCCACCCACAGCTCGCCGTTCCGGCTGCGGAAGAACTCGTCGGTCTGCCGGGAGGAGCGGGCCCGCATGTACAGGGTGGCGTCGTGGCCGGAGCCGTTCGGTCGCAGCACCAGGACGCTGTCCGGATCGTGATCACCGGTCAGGTACGCGAAGTCGCTGCCCGGGCGGAACCGGTACTCGGTGTCGTTGGCGCGTACCTTCTGCGCGCCGGTGGGGATGACCAGCGTCTCTCCCGGGAAGGCCGCCGAGAGGGCGGCCCGGCGCTTGGCGTAGTTCGGCACCTCCGGTCGCGGGCCGACCGGGAGCGTGCTGTCCCGCCAGCCCTCCCGCATGAACGACAGGAACGCCGGTGGGAAATCCGGGTCGTGCGACTCGGTGCCGTCAGCCGGCTTGCCGTCGGTGGGTTCCTCGGTCATGCCCGCTCCCTTCGCCCTCACTGCTGGTCCCGACGGTACCGCGTACCCGAGGAAGGCCCGAGCCAGGCTGGTCTCGGCCGACCGAGCCGGCAGAGCGTGGGCGCCGCCTACCAGGTGGTACGGGGTGCTGCCGGGCGAGGCCGGCGGTGCCGCTCCGCCCGATCGCCCCGCGTGAAAAGATGACAACCATGTGCGGACTCCTGGCCTTCTTCAGTGCGCGCGGCAATGCCGCCGCCCACCGCGACAACATCGCCGGAGCGTTGGAATGCCTGCACCACCGAGGCCCGGACGAGACCGGTGTCGAGGTGGTCGGGGACGCCACCGGCCAGTACGCGGACGGGGTGTTCGCCCACAAGCGGCTGGCCATCATCGACGTCGCGCTCAGTCACGAGCCCCTGCCGTACGCCGACGGGCGCTACCTGCTGACCTTCAACGGTGAGATCTACAACTACATCGAGCTGCGCGAGGAGCTGATCCGCGAGCACGGCGCCCGGTTCGCCACCAACGGCGACGGCGAGGTGATCGTCGCCGGCTTCCACTACTGGGGCGAGCGGGTGCTGACCCGGCTGCGCGGCATGTTCGCCTTCGTGATCTGGGATCGGCAGGAGCGCCGCGCGTTCGGTGCCCGGGACTACTACGGCATCAAGCCGCTGCACTACCTCGAAACCACCGACGGGCTCTACCTCGCCTCGGAGAAGAAGGCGCTGCTGCCCTTCGCACAGTCCGCGTACGCCGGGGACGCCGGGGTCGACACGGCGAACCTCAGCCACTACCTGACCCTCCAGTACGTGCCCGAGCCGGGCACCCTGCACAAGGGGATCAGCCGGATCGGCTCGGGGGAGTACCTCACCTGGACCCCGGGCGGGCGGATCGACGTGCGCCGCTGGTACCGCCCGGTGTTCCGGCCCGCCCCGGTCGCCGACGAGCAGAAGCTCTACCACGAGATCCGGGAGACGCTGCGCGAGAGCGTACGCATGCACATGCGCTCGGACGTGCCGGTGGGCTCGTTCCTGTCCAGCGGGATCGACTCCACGGCGGTGGTCGCCCTCGCCCGCGAGTTCAACCCGAACATCCTCACCTTCACCGTCGGCTACGACGTGCCGGGCTACTCGGAGATCGACGTCGCCCAGGAGTCGGCCCGCCATCTCGACGTGACCACCATCCCGACCAAGATCGGGCCGCAGGACATGATCGAGGCGTTGCCGAAGATCGTGTGGCATCTGGACGACCCGGTGGCCGACCCGGCGCTGGTGCCGCTCTACTTCGTGGCCAAGAAGGCCGCCGAGCACGTCACGGTGGTGCTCTCCGGCGAGGGCGCCGACGAGTTCTTCGGCGGGTACACGATCTACCGCGAGCCGCTCTCGCTGAGCGGCGTCAACGGGCTGCCCGGCGGGGTGCAGAAGGGCCTGCGGGCGGTCTCCAAGGCGATCCCGCAGGGGGTCAAGGGCAAGAGCTTCCTGGAGCGCGGCACCACGCCGATCGAGGAGCGCTACTACGGCAACGCGCGGATGTTCACCGAGGAGGAGAAGCAGCACCTGCTGCGCCGCTACGACCCGTCGGTGCGCTACACCGACGTCACCGCGCCGATCTACGCCGAGTGCACCGAGTTGGACGACGTCACCAAGATGCAGTACGTCGACCTCTACACCTGGCTGCGCGGGGACATCCTGGTCAAGGCCGACCGGATCTCCATGGCGCACTCGCTGGAGGTGCGGGTGCCGTTCCTCGACCGGGAGGTGTTCGAGGTGGCGGCGAAGATTCCGGTCGAGTTGAAGCTGCCACCGCGCTCGGACACCACCAAGTACGCCATGCGGCAGGCGCTGCAGGGCGTGGTGCCGCCGGCCATCGTGAACCGCAAGAAGCTGGGCTTCCCGACTCCGACGCGGGTCTGGCTGCGCGGCGAGATGTACGAGTGGGCCCGGCACGTGCTGACCACCTCGGGCGCCGGTGAACTGCTCGACCTGTCGTACGCGCTGCGCCTGCTGGAGGAGCACAAGCGGGAGGAGGCCGACCACTCCCGCAAGGTGTGGACCGTGCTGATCTTCTGCATCTGGCACGCGATCTTCGTTGCCAAGACGCTGGACCCGGGCATCCAGCGCAACCAGTCCGCCCTGCTCACCAAGCCCGTCGTCGGCTCAATGGTCCGCTGAGAGTGCAAGGAAGGGCCCCCTGTTAACGCCTCGCGTATAGCAGGGGGCCCCTCTTAACACCTAACCCAGGTCAGCTGCAGGTGACCGTGGGCGTTGCGCTGTTGCCGCTGGCGAGGAAGCCGAACGTCGTACTGGCGTTGGCTCCGAGGTTGCCGTTGTACGACACGTTGCGGGCCGTCACCGACGATCCGGACGTGGTGTGGGTCGCGTTCCAGACCTGGCTGATCTGCTGACCGCTGGGCCAGGTCCAGTTCGCGGTCCAGCCGTTCAACGCCGCAGTGCCGGTGTTCTTGACCTCGACCTCGGCCTGGAACCCACCGGACCAGCTGTTGGTCACCTTGATGGTGGCCGTGCAGGCACCGTTGCCGGGCGGCGGGGTCGTCGGGTTCGGCGGAGGCGTGGTCGGGTTCGGCGGGGGCGTGGTCGGGTTCGGCGGCGGGGTGGTGGGGTTCGGCGGCGGGGTGGTGCCACCGGAGCCGATGCCGGTCACCTCACCGTTGCCACCGTCGAAGGTCACGTCGGAGCAGCCGAAGAAGTTCTCCTGGCTGTCCGAGCGGACCCACCGCGAGTAGATGATGTGCCGGCCGCTCTTGTTGGACGGCAGGGTACCGGTGAAGTAGTAGTGGCCGTCGTTGGTGCCGACCGCGCCGCGCTGCGGCGGGTTGGTCACCGTCAGGAACGGCTGCTCCTCCAGGTCACTCCAGGCCAGCGCCCGGGTCGGGCTCCAGCTGTTCTTGGTCACGTAGAAGTAGAACGTGCCCGGGTGGTGGGCCCAGTTGCTGTACCGGAACTCCATCGACCGGCCAGCGGTCAGGTGGGTCAGCGGCCAGTCGCTGCGGGCCAGGTCGTAGCCGCGGAAACCGGTGGCGCCGCCGCTGCACAGCTGCCCGTCGGGGATGAAGCCGGTGGTCCGCCCGTTGGCGTCCGAGCGCAGCACGCTGAACCAGTTGTAGAGCGAGTTCGTCCCGCTCTGGGCGACCGCGGCGGCACAGGCCGGGTTCTGCGGACGGATCTCCCCGGTGGGGGAGAGGCCGTCGCGCCAGCAGAGGTAGGTACGGGCACCCGGCGTCATCGCCGCGCCGTGCGCGGCGGCCGGGTCCGGGCGGGCGATCACGACGACCGCGCTCGCGACGAGGGTGACGGCCGCGACCAGCAGCGCGGCCAGACGAGGACGGTGCAGTTGCACAGGTTCTCCTGACTCGCGGGGCACCTCGAAGAGGATGGCCCCGCCAGAATGAGCGGGTGGCGAGAGAGGCCGCCCCGCTGATGTGGACGGATGCGACGATGCGGCGACTTCGCCCAGGGGGCGGCCGCCGGTGTCTGTCGACGCGTTGTGAATGCCCTCGCGTGTGGTGAACCCGGCGCCGGTGGCGCGCAGCCCCGCGCCATCCGGCATGCCTATCCCAGCACGCCCGGGGCGTTTGCGCAATAGCCATGTCTCGATATGCATGAGGGGCCTTCTCACGTCGGCCGTCCCCCATCGAAACCGTGGCTTCCACGCCCGACCGGCAACGGCTGTGCCAGCCTGAAGCATCACAACCGGCCAAACGGAGAGGACTCCAGATGGGATACGCGGTGGTGCTCGGCGAGGCACTCGTCGACCTGCTCGACACCGAGTGTGACGGCGTGCCCGTCTACCGGCAGGCCATCGGAGGTGCGCCGCTGAACGTCGCGGTCGGCGTCGCCCGGCTCGGCGGCGCGGTGCAGTTCGTCGGGTCCCTCGGTGACGACGTACTCGCCGACCGGATCCGGGCCTTCCTCGCCGCCGACGGCGTCGGCCTGGCCGGGGCGGTCACCGTGGCCGTGCCGACCACGCTGGCGGTGGCCACCTTCTCGGGCGCCGAGCCGGATTTCCGGTTCTACGGCGATCCACCGTCCTACGCACTGCTCACACCGGAGGACCTCGACGTCGCCCTGGTCGAGGGCGCGGACGTGCTCTACTGCGGCTCGATCGTGCTGCTGGCGCCGGCGGCGTTGGCCGCCGCCCGGCGGGCCTGGTCGCTGGCGCCGGGACTGCGGGTGTTCGACCCCAACGTCCGTCCCCGGCTGCTCGACGGTCCGGGGGCGCTGGCCGGGCTGCGGGCGGTGGTCGCCGAGTTCGCCGCCGGGGCACACCTGGTCAAGCTGAGCGCCGCCGACGCCGGGCTGCTCTACCCGAATGAGCCGGTCGAGGGGGTGGCGGCGTACCTGCGGGAACTGGGCGCCGGCACCGTCGTGGTCACCCTGGGCGCCGCTGGTGCGGTGGTCGCCGCCGCCGATGCCGATCCGGTACGCGTACCCGCCGCACCGAAGGTGGCCGCCATCGATGCCACCGGCGCGGGCGACTCGGTGCTGGCGGCGCTCGTCGCCGACCTGCTGGTCGACGGTGCGCCGGCCGACCCGGGCGGCTGGAACGAGCGGGTCGCCTTCGCGCTGCGGGTCGCCGGGCTGGTCTGTGAGCGGCCCGGCGGCGCCGTCGCCATGCCCACCCGGGCCGAGGTGCTCGAACGCTTCACCGCCTGAGGCGAACCGGACCGGGTGCACCGTGCCCGGGTGAATGCCCGCCTCGCGGGCGTGCTGATTGCCGGCGTGCTGATCGCGGGCGTGCTGATCGCGGGCGTCAGCCGGCGGTGCCGTCCAGTTCGGCGTAGCCGCGCCGGGCGGCGATCAGGGCGGGACGGGCCGGGAACGGTGCGTCGGCGGCGATCCGCTCCGGCGGGGCGCTGCCGGTGTGCCCGGCCCGGATCAGCCAGGCCAGCTCGACCAGTCGGGCGTGCTGGGCCCGGACGAACTCGGCGTCCACCGCCTCGCCGTGGCCGGGCACCACCACCGTGTCGGCGGTGCACCAGCGCAGCAACTCGGCCAGGGTGTCGGGCCACTGCAACGGGTACGAGTCCTCGAACGCCGGCGGGCCGGACTGCTCGACCAGGTCACCGGCGACCAGCAGATCGGCGTCGGGCACGTGCACCACGAGGTCGGCGTCGGTGTGCCCCCGGCCGGGGTGACGCAGCAGCACCCGCCGACCACCGATGTCGAGCGTCGCCTCGGTACGCACGGTGTGGGTGGGTGCCAGCAGCGTGGTGTCCGGCAATTCGGCGGCCAGCTCGGGCTGGCCGGCGCGTAGTTCCGCGTACGCCTCCCGGCGAAGCCGGTCCGGTTCGTCGCGCAACGCCGCCGCGGCCAGCTCGTGGGCCCAGATCGGGCGGGGCGGATCGGCGGCGAAGGTGGCGTTGCCGAAGCAATGATCGAAGTGGTGGTGCGTGTTGACCAGGGTCAGCGGGTCGCCGGTGACCGCGCGGACGGCGGTGGCCAGGTCGGCGGCCTGCCGGGCGGTGGAGAGCGTGTCGACCAGCAGGGCCTCGCCGTCGCCGAGCACCAGCGTCACGTTGACCTCGAGCAGCGGCTCCCGCAGTACGAGCACCCGGTCGGCGACCTCGACGAAGCCGCCGCTCATGACGTGTGTCCGGCACGTTCGATGAACCGGTGCCGGTCGACCAGGATCCGCTCCACCTCGCCGGTGGCCACGGTCCGGCCGTCCTCGGTCACGGCGACCTCGAACACCAGCCGCCGCTGGTCGACCGTGGTCAGCCGGGCCAGCGCCGCGACGGTCCGACCGATCGGCGTCGCGGCCAGGTGGTGCAGCTCGACCCGGGTACCCACGGTGGTCGATCCGACGGGCAGGTGCCGGGTGGTGGCTGCCACGGTCGCGGCCTCGGCCAGCGCGAGCACCCGAGGGGTGCCGAGCACCGGCACGTCGCCGGAGCCGACCGCCTGGGCGGTGTCGGCGTCGGTGACGGTCAACTCGACCCGGGCGGTCAGACCGGGCACCAGGGCATGATCTGGCTGCTCCTGCATGGCCACAGCGTAGGTGGTCGCCGGGCTGCGGGCGAGGTAGGCCGGGTCAGGAAGGAACCCTTCCTGTACGCGAGGCGTTGACGAGGGGCCTTTCCTTGCACCTGTGTGGGGCGGCGCGGGGTTCGCCGTTAACCTTGTCCGCGATGTCTGCCGTGATCGACCCCCAGCCTGCCGCTCCGACCGAGCCGCCCGTTTCGTCCGACGGCGGTCGCCGTCGCCTGATCGCGATGTCGCTGTGGAGCGTCGCCTTCGTGGCGGGCTGGCTCGGGATCGGTCTGCCCACCGACCCGATCTACGCCTTCGTCTGGATCTGGGCGGGGACCGTCGCCTGGAACTCCGCCCGCCCGTGGCGCAGCCACCTGCGCTTCGCCCGGGACTGGGTGCCGGTGGTGCTGCTGCTGGTCCTCTACAACCTCTCCCGTGGCTTCGCCTACCACGACGGGACGGTCCCGCACGCGTACGAGTTGATCGTGGCGGACCGGTTGATGTTCGGCTGGGCCACGGACGGCCAGGTCCCGACGGTCTGGTTGCAGCAGCACTTCTACCAGCCCGAGGTGCGCTGGTGGGACGTGCTGGCGAGCTGGGTGTACTTCTCGCACTTCGTGGCGGCGCTGGCCGCCGCGGCGGTGCTCTGGATGCGCGAGCGCAGCCGGTGGGCGGCCTTCATGCGCCGTTGGTTCTTCCTCTGCGCCACCGGCCTGGTCACCTACTTCCTCTACCCGGCCGCGCCGCCCTGGTGGGCGGCGCAGAACGGTCTGCTGGAGGAGGTCGCGCGGATCTCCACCCGGGGGTGGAAGGCGTTCGGCATGCACGGCGCCGGCAACCTGCTCAACGCTGGACAGTTGGCCGCGAACCCCGTGGCCGCGATGCCGTCGTTGCACACCGCGTTCGCGCTGTTCGTGGTGCTGTTCTTCCTGCGCAACGTGCGGCGCCGCTGGTGGCCGCTGCTGCTGTCGTATCCGCTGGCGATGACCTTCACGCTGGTCTACAGCGGCGAGCACTACGTGATCGACGTGCTGGTCGGTTGGGCGTACGTCGGGGTGGCCTTCCTGGTGGTCGGCCTCGCCGAGCGCTGGTGGGCCCGCCGCCGCCCCCGCCGCCCCGGCCACCCCCAGGCGACCACCCCCCTGCCCCAGCAGGACGCCCCCGCAGCACCCCCCGCCCTCCCCACCCCCCGCTGACCCCCACCCCCGTCACCCCTCCCACCCCCCACCCCACCCCTCGATCCCCGCCCCACCCCCACTGCGCCCCTCGATCTCCGCGTCGATCATGCACTTTCCGTCGGGACAGAAGCCCATCAAAAGGGCGTTCCGGCGACCAAAAGTGCAAGATCGGCGGGATGGGGGTGGAGGAGGGCGGCGGGGGTGGGGTGGGGGAGGGCAGCGGGGGGTGGGGTTATGGGGTGCGGCGGGCGGTGTGGCCGCGGTGGGACAACTCCGCCGCCAGAGCCCAGGCCTCGGCGAGATCACGGTCCACCGCTGCGGCGCCGGCTCCGCCGGCGGTGTCGGCGTGCACGGTGGCCAGCCCCAGCAGGCGCTGCACCGGTCCCTGAACCACCCGCACACTCTGCAACCGGGCGTACGGCACGATCGTCAGTTGACGGGTGAGCAGGCCCGAGCGTACGACGAAGACCTCCTCGGCCAGACCGGCGCCGAGCACCTCACGGCTCAGCGGGTTGACCCAGCGGGCCCGCAACGGCGGCGGGCTCAGCGGCAACGACGAGAGGGCGACGCCGGGCAGCACCTCGGCCACGATCGCCTCGCCGGTGGCCAGGTCACCGACCGGGAGCAGGCGATCGGGCCGGTTGCGCTGGTCCGCCTCCCCGGCGGCGTAGCCGGCCACCTCCAGGCGTAGCCGTAGCCAGCCCTTGACCCGCCACAGCAGCGGCCAGGTCACGCCCACGGTCTGTACCCGGTGCAGCGGCACGGTCTGCACCCTGGTCTCCAGCAGGCCGTTGCGGATCCGCAGCCGGTCCTCGTCGCGAGCGAGTTGGAACCGCCAGTCGTCGAGCACCCGGCGGACGGGTTGCAGCAGGATGCCGGCCATCGCGGTCAGCGTGCTCGCCACCGCGACGAACGACCACGAACCCTCGGACAGGAACTGCCCGGCCACGAACACCACGCCGAAGGGCAGCAGGAACGCCTGCGGGGTGAGCAGTTGGCTGATCAACAGGTCCCGGTTGTCCACCGCGTGCAGCGGCCGACCGGGTGGCACGGGCGGCTCCGCTGCCGGCGCCGCCGCCAGCTGCGGACCCGGCGCGCTGACGGTCCGGGGCCCCGCCAGGGACAGTAGACGTCGCCGCAGGGCGGACGCCTCGGCGACCCCGAGGAAGGCCAGCGGCGCCTCGGTCTTGCCGCCGCCGACGACCTCCAAACGCAGCTCCGCCAGGCCGGTGAGTTGGGCGAGCAGTGGACGTACCACCTCGACCGCCTGGAGCCGTTCCAGCGGAATGGCCCGGGTCCGGCGCCAGAGCAGCCCTTCGTGGATCCGCAACTCTCGGCCGACCACCTGGTAGCCGGTGTTGTACCAGCTGACCACCGACAGCACGGTGGCGCCGAGGGCGATCACGATCACCATCGCCACGAACCAGCCGAACCCGACCCGGGACAGGGTCGACCAGGACAGCCCGGCGATGACCACGACCAGTGACTTGGCGCCGTGCAGGGCAGGGCTCAACGGGTGCAGCCGCTGCCGGGCGTGCAGCGGGTCCGGCAGCGACCCCGGCGGGTACGGCAGTGACCCCGGCGGGTACGGCGGCGATCCCGGTGGGTACGGCGGTGGTCCGGGCGGGTACGGCCCGCCGGACGGATAGCCCAGCGGGTATGCGGGTGGAGGCATGCCGTGCGGATGGCCGGGTGGGGGTGCGTCCGGTCCGGGTGGTGGGGCCTCCGGTTGTGGTGGTGTGTCGGCGGGGGATGGCCTGGGCGGCTCCTGGCCCCGGCCGGTCGGGCCGCTCAAAGCCCTTCCGCCTGGTCCTCGCCGAGTGCGGTGAGCCGGTCACGCAGCCGGGACGCCTCTGCGGGCCGCAGCCCCGGCACCCGGGCGTCGCTCGCTGCGGCGGCCGTGTGCAGCTGCACGGTGGCCAGGTCGAACGCCCGCTCCAGCGGACCGGCGCTGACGTCGACGAACTGCATCCGGGAGTACGGCACGATGGACAGCCGGCGCACCAGCAACCCGTGTCGCACCAGCAGGTCGTTTTCGCGTTCCGCGTAGCCCCAGGCACGAACCGCCCGGACGATGGCCACCGCGCGCCACCCGGCGAGCAGCAGGAGGGCACCGAGCGCCACGCCGAAGAGCCAGGTACCGGTGACGGCCCAGCCGACACCGAGCGCCAGCGAGACGACGGCCACCGTGACGGACAGCCGCAGCAACTCCACCCAGATCAGGTCGGTCGAGATCGACTGCCAGCGGACCGTGTCCGGCCACGGTTCGAGCGGTCCGGCCTGCGCCACCGGCGGCGCCGACGCTGGGCCGACCGATTCGTCACCGCTCACCAGCTTCACTCCTCGCGCTCACCGAGCTGGGGCTCCGTTGTTGGCGTCCACCCGTCGAGCGTAGGCGATCCGGCCAGCGGGGCGACCTCGCGCAGGAAGCCCCGCGCGGTGAGGAAGTCGCCGAGCTGCGAGCGGTGCGCGTCGCAGGCGAGCCATGTCTTGCGGCGCTCGGGCTGGTGGATACGAGGGTTGTTCCAACGCAGTGACCAGCCTGCCGGGGCGCGACACCCGCGGGCCGAACAGATCAGGGCCTGGGTGGGGGTGTCGGCGTCGCTCATCCCAGCCAGTCTAGGTCGGCGGGAAAGAGAAGAGAGCGCCGGGCGACCACGGGGGAAGCCGCCCGGCGACGAATGAATCGTACACACGCCGGGGCGGCTTCTGTCCACTCATGATGGGCGATTCGCCCGGGGCGGGACGGCGTGGCGAAAATCGGTCGCTCCCCACGTCCGTACTCAGCCGGGCATGCGAGGCTTGGTAACGCACACGCCACGACGACCGAATCATGCTGTGGAGGACCGGTGGCACAGCCGACCACGCCCGACGCCCCGACGCCCAACGGGACGCAGCCGCAGGCACCCACCCCGCCGACCACCCCGGCTCAGGACGCCACCCTGCTGGAGCGGGCGCTGTTCGAGATCAAGAAGGTGATCGTCGGGCAGGACCGGATGGTGGAGCGGATGTTCGTGGCGCTGCTCGCCCGGGGGCACTGCCTGCTGGAGGGCGTACCGGGAGTCGCCAAGACCCTCGCGGTGGAGACCCTCGCCAAGGTCGTCGGCGGGTCGTTCGCCCGGGTGCAGTTCACCCCGGACCTGGTGCCGGCCGACATCATGGGCACCCGGATCTACCGGCAGTCCAGCGAGAAGTTCGACGTGGAGCTGGGGCCCGTCTTCGTGAACTTCCTGCTCGCTGACGAGATCAACCGTGCGCCGGCCAAGGTGCAGTCGGCGCTGCTCGAGGTGATGAGCGAGCGGCAGGTCTCCATCGGTGGCGAGAGTCACCGGGTGCCGGACCCGTTCCTGGTGATGGCGACGCAGAACCCGATCGAGCAGGAGGGGGTCTATCCGCTGCCGGAGGCGCAGCGGGACCGATTCCTGATGAAGATCATTGTGGGGTACCCGACGGACGCCGAGGAGCGGGAGATCGTCTACCGGATGGGCGTGACCGCACCCGAGCCCGCCCCGGTGTTCGCCGCCGACGACCTGATCGCCCTACAACACAAGGCCGACCAGGTGTTCGTACACAACGCGTTGATCGACTACGCGGTCCGGCTGGTGCTGGCCACGCGTACCCCCGCCGAGCACGGCATGCCCGACGTCGCGCAAATGATCCAGTACGGTGCCAGCCCGCGCGCCTCCCTCGGTCTGGTCCGGGCGACCCGGGCCCTGGCGCTGCTGCGCGGACGGGACTACGCCCTGCCGCAGGACGTGCAGGACATCGCCCCGGACATCCTGCGGCACCGCCTGGTGCTCAGTTACGACGCGCTCGCCGACGACGTGCCGGCCGACCACGTGGTGCACCGGGTGTTGTCGACCATCCCGCTGCCCTCGGTGGCGCCCCGGCAGCAGGCGACACCGCCGGGTGCGGTGGCGCCGACCTCGGGGTGGCCCGGGCAGCGGCCGTGACCTCGACCACCCCTCGACCCGGTGACCGGGACGGCACGCCGGACGCGGCCACCAACCGCTCCGGCGCGGTGCTGTCCCGGCTGCAACTGCTGGTCACCCGTAAGCTCGACGGGCTGTTGCAGGGCGACTACGCCGGCCTGTTGCCCGGGCCGGGCAGTGAGGCGGGCGAATCGCGGGAGTACCGCCCCGGCGACGACGTACGCCGGATGGACTGGCCGGTCACCGCCCGCACCACCACGCCGCACGTGCGGCGTACGGTGGCGGACCGTGAGCTGGAGACGTGGCTGGCGGTGGACCTGTCGGCGAGCCTGGACTTCGGCACCGGCCGGTGGCTCAAGCGGGACGTGGTGATCGCGGCGGCGGCGGCCCTCACGCACCTGACCGTGCGTGGCGGGAACCGGATCGGTGCGGTCGTGGGCAGCGGCGGCGACCTCCCCCCACGCCGGTGGGGCCGCCGGGCGGCGCCCGTCCCGGCGGGTCCGGGCCGGCTGGTCCGGCTGCCGGCCCGATCCGGGCGCAGGGAGGCGCAGGGCATGCTGCGCGCCATTGCCGCCACCGAGATCCGACCCGGCCGCGGTGATCTCGGCGCGCTCATCGACATGCTCAACCGTCCGCCCCGGCGACGCGGCGTGGCCGTGGTCATCTCCGACTTCCTCGCCCCGCCGGCCCAGTGGACCCGGCCGCTGCGCAAGCTGCGGGTCCGGCACGACGTGCTGGCGGTCGAGGTGGTCGACCCGCGGGAACTGGAACTGCCCGACGTGGGGGTGCTCCCGGTGGTCGACCCGGAAACCGGCGAGCTGCACGAGGTGCAGACCGCCGACCCGAGCCTGCGGCACCGCTACGCGGCGGCGGCCGCGGCCCAGCGCGCGGAGATATCCGCCGCGTTGCGCGCCGCCGGTGCCGGGCATCTGCGACTGCGTACGGATCGAGACTGGCTACTGGACATGGTGCGTTTCGTGGCCGCGCAACGGCACGCCCGCACCCGGGGGACGACACGATGATCCGACTGCTGCAACCGTGGTGGCTGCTGGCCGTGCTGCCGGTGCTCGCCCTGGCCGCCCTGTACGTCTGGCGGCAGCTGCGCCGCCGGGAGTACGCGCTGCGGTTCACCAACGTGGACCTGCTGCGTACCGTGGCGCCGAAGGGGCTGGGCTGGCGACGACACGTACCGGCGACCGCGTTCCTGCTCGCCCTGCTGGTGCTGGCCGGTGCGCTGGCCCGGCCGGCGATCGACACCCGGGAGCCGCTGGAGCGGGCCACCATCATGCTGGCCATCGACGTGTCGCTCTCCATGCAGGCCGACGACGTGCCGCCGAACCGGTTGGAGGCGGCCCAGGAGGCGGCCAAGCAGTTCGTGGCGGAGCTGCCGGAGACGTACAACGTGGGGCTGGTCTCGTTCGCCAAGTCGGCCAACGTGCTGGTGCCGCCGACCAAGGACCGGCCGGCGGTGACCAGCGCCATCGACGGGCTGGTGCTGGCCGAGGCGACCGCGACCGGCGAGGCGGTGTTCACCTGTCTGGAGGCGATCCGGTCGGTGCCGGCCGATGGCGCGGCGGGTATCCCGCCGGCGCGCGTCGTGCTGCTCTCCGACGGGTACCGCACGGCCGGCCGGTCGGTCGAGGAGGCGGCGGCGGCAGCGCAGGCGGCGAACGTGCCGGTCTCCACCATCGCCTTCGGCACCGACACCGGTCATGTGGACATCGGCGGCCAGTTGCAGCGGGTGCCGGTGGATCGGCTCGCCCTGGCCGAGCTGGCCGAGAACACCGAGGGCTACTTCTACGAGGCGGCCACGGTCAGCGAGCTGAAGCAGGTGTACCAGGACATGGGCAGCTCGATCGGGTTCCGTACCGAACCCCGCGAGATCACCCAGTGGTATGCCGGCCTCGCCCTGCTGCTGGCTCTCTGCACCGGCGCACTCAGCCTGCTCTGGTCCTCCCGCCTGCTCTGAGCGCCGGATCTTGGACGCTTCCGGCCCTCAGCGGCGGGGCCGCTCCGGTCCAAGATCCGCCGAAGGGGTGGAGCGAGGTGGGCAGGTCAGTTGGTGCTGCTGGCGAGGACGAAGAGGACGGCCACCCAGACGGCGGCGAGGGTGAAGCCCAGCGGGGCGACGTAGCGGCTCATGACATGCTCCGGAGTGGCGACGACGGCCCGGGGCAGGGCGGGCCGCGAGGGGTGGATCGGGACGCGCACACACGAAGTCGTGACCGGACGGCTTCCGGTTGCACCCGTGGACCGGGCCGGCGTCGTTGCGCCGGGCGGCGGGGCGGGTGCGGGGAGCGGGGCCAGCTCAGGCGGAGCGGGGTGGCTCAGCGTGGCTGGCGTTCGGCCCGGCCACGACTGGGAGGATCGCTATCTCGCACAGCGATCACCTCCTGCGGTCGGATGCCGGGGCGAGACGGACCGCCGAGCGGCCCGCAAACGCGGATCATCGTACACCCGGTGTGGATCCCGAACGCACCGGGCCAACGCGGTTGCCCGGCGCCGCCGACGGTCGCCGGTGGACCAGGATCGCCAGCACGATCACCAGGACCGGCAGCCAGGCGATCCGGGCCAGCAGCCAGGCCGGGCCGTCGGGGCTGGTGTGCAGTCCCGGCAGGTCGGCGCCGGCGCGGGCCGTGAGCAGGGCCACCCCGACCAGCACCGGCTGGTGCCAGAGGTAGATACGTACCGCGTGCCGGTTGACCTCGTCGGCCAGCCGGCGGGGTCGCGGGCGGCGCAGCAGCCGCTCCAGCGCGGGTCGGGCCGACAGGGCGAGCCCGACCTGGGTGACCGCGAGCGCCACCGCGAAAAGGGTCGGCGGGTTCAGATTGGACCTGCCGTCGCCGGGCACCCCGACCGCGCTGACCGGGTAGCCGAGCGTGAGCACGACGGCGAGCCCGACCGTCCCGACGCCGAGCAACCACAGCGCGGCGCGCCGCCCGGTCAGCCGGCCGTCGGCGTGGGCCAGGCCGAGCAGGTACGGTACGGCCCAGGCGGCCAGCACGGTCACCGGCGGCGTCCAGGTGCCGGCGGGCAGCAGTCGGCTGGCCAGATCGACCACGGCCACCACGGCCGCCGCCGCGACCGCGCAGCGCAGTGCACCCCACCGTCGTACGGCGGCGCGCAGCGGGCCGGTGAGCAGCACCAGGGCCAGCAGCGAGGCCAGGAACCACAGTGGACTGGTCGCCAGGGTCAGCGCGACCGACAGGGTGCCGTCCGGCACACCTGCCAGGGTGGCGGCCAACAGCATGGCCGCGCTCGTGCCGAGCAGCGCCACCGCCGGCAGGATCAGGCGTCGCAGCCGGCGGGTGAGCCAGCCCGGTCCCGGCCGCCGGCTCAGGGAGCGGGCCGAGGCGTACCCGGCGGTGAAGAAGAACAACCCGAGCGTCTGGAGGACCCAACTGACCGGGGCCAGGGCCGGCATGGCGGCCAGCGGACTGGCCTGGGTGAGGCTGCCCTCGACGTCGAGCACCAGGCCGGTGACCAGCCAGTGGCCGAGCACCACTCCGGCGACCGCGTACGCCCGCAGCCCGTCGACGGCCGGGTCGCGGTGCGTCCCCCCTTCGTCCCGCGCGGTTGCCGCCGGGTTCCCGTTGGCGTCGGCCGACGCGGTCGTGGTTCGGTTCCCGCCGGTTCCGGCTGGCGCGGTCACCGCCGTGCTCCCGCCGCCTCGGTGGCGCCGTGCAGCACGATGTCGGCGAGTGCGTCGAGCGTCGGCCCGCCGGGCAGCAGGTATCCGTCGTGCCCGATCGCCGCGGCGGCCGGCAGCGGCCGGGCGTCGAACGACGAGTCGCCCGGGCGGACTCCGTGCCCGATTCCGGGTAGCCGTACCTGCGGCAGGTGGCGGATCCAGTCGTCCGTTGCCTCGGCCGCCCAGATCCGGATCCCGCCGAGTTGGTCGGCGCGGTCCACCCCGGCCCCGACACCGCCGAGGCTCACCAGATCCGTCACCTGTGCCGGGGCGTCGACGGCGGCCAGTCCGGCGACCAGCGCGCCGTAGCTGTGACCGATGAGCGTGACCCGGGCGGCGGGACGCTGCTCGGCGAGCGTCCGCAACTGCTCGCCGAGCGCGAGCGCGCCCCGGCGGGCGCTGACCGGGGTGGCCGCCGCCACGAACCCGTCGGGCGGGTCGTAGCCGAGCCAGGCCAGCACCGCGACCCGGGTGTGCGGCGCGGCCGCGCGCAGCGCGGCGTACAGGTCGCGGGCCTGCCGGGCGAGGGCGCGCCGGGTGACTCCGCCCAGCCCGCGGTCGAAGTCGGGCAGCCGGGTGCCCACGCCGGGGATCAGCACGGCGATCCGGTCCGCGGTGGCCAGGTCGCCGACGACCTCGACGGCGCGACCGTCGCCGCGCGGGTCGAAGACCAGAAAGCGTCGCCCCTCGGCGGCCCAACCGGCGTACGGCGGCCCGGCCGCCTGCATCGCCGCCGCCGTCGCCGGGTACGCCTCGACGAACCCGGCCGGCACCCCGCCCGCCGATGCTGCCGGTGGAGCCACCAGCCCGGCCCCGAGCACCGTCGCGAGTCCCATCCGGAGAACGTTCCTGCGCACCATGCCGCGCCCCCTTCACGTTGTCGTGAAGCGCAGCGTGCGTCAGCGGCCGGGTGGTGGACGTCAACCCGGGGAGGCGTCTTCCGGTCCGCGTCCGGTACCCGGGGACTACTCTCCGGCGGCTACGAGGCCGGTCTCGTAGGCGAGCACGACGGCCTGCGCCCGGTCGCGCAACTGGAGCTTGGCCAGGATCCGGCCGACGTGGGTCTTGACGGTCTGCTCGGCGACGATCAGGTCGGCGGCGATCTCGGTGTTGGACCGGCCCCGGGCGATCAGCCGCAGCACGTCGGTCTCCCGGGGGGTGAGCGCGGCGAGGCTCGTCGGGCGGGGTTGCTGCCGCCGCGGTCGGGCGGCGAATTCGGCGATCAGCCGGCGGGTGACGGTCGGGGCGAGCAGCGCGTCACCGGCGGCGACCACCCGCACCGCGTGCACCAGGTCGGCGGCTGGGGCGTCCTTGAGCAGGAATCCGCTGGCGCCGGCGCGCAGCGCCTCGTAGACGTAGTCGTCCAGGTCGAAGGTGGTGAGGATGAGCACCCGGGGCCGGTCGGTCGGCCGGTCGCCGAGCAGCTTGCGGGTCGCGGCGAGGCCGTCGAGCACCGGCATCCGTACGTCCATCAGCACCACGTCCGGGTCGAGCCGGCGGGCCTCGGTGACGGCCTGCGCGCCGTCGGCGGCGTCGCCGACCACGAGCAGGTCCGGCTGGGCGGCCAACAACGCGCCGAAGCCCTGCCGGACCATGGCCTGGTCGTCGGCGATCAGCACGCGGATCATCGCTGGGCGTCCTCCGGTTCGTCGGGCAGCAGGGCGTCCACAACATAGCCGCCGTCGCCGGTCGGGTTGGCGATGAAGCTGCCCCCCAGTGAGACGGCCCGTTCCCGCATGCCGGGCAGTCCCTGCCCGCCGCCGCGGGCGTCCGGACCGGCCGGGACACCGCCACCGCCGTTCGCCACCCGTACGGTCAGTCCCCGGGCGCCATCACGCACCGTGACGCGTACCTCGGCCCCGGCCGCGTGTCGCGCCGCGTTGGCCAGTCCCTCCTGGACGATCCGGTACGCGGCCAGCCCGACCGGTGCCGACGGCTCGGCGCCGACGTCGGCGTCCAGGGTCACCGCCATGCCGGCCCGGTGGGCGGCGGCCACCAGCTCGGGCAGGTCGGCCAGGCCGGGCTGGGGTGCGGTCTGCGGATCCTCTGCCTCGCTGCGCAGCACGCCGAGCAGCCGACGCATGTCGGTCAGCGCCGCCCGGGCGGAGTCGGCGATGGCGGCGAACTCGGCCCGGGCCGGTTCGGGTACGTCGCTGAGCCGGTACGGCGCGGTCTCCGCCTGCACGGCGATCATCGACATGTGGTGCGCGACCACGTCATGCATCTCCCGCGCGATCCGGGTGCGTTCCTCCAGCACCGCCCGGCGGGCCTTCTCCAACTCGCTCACCTCGGACTGCTCCACCAACGCCCGCCGGGTGCGCAGGTTGTGCCGCACCAGATCGCCGATCAGGAGCACCGCCACGAACAGCAGGCTGACGCCGACCTGGTTGCGCGTCGGCACGAACATCCAGACCGGCAGCAGGCTGAGCAGGCCGATCCAGCCGAGCACGAGTCGATCGACCCGGGCCGCCACCGCGAACAGCACGGCGAGGCTGACCACGATCTGGACCGGGCTCCACGGCCAGTCGGCCGTCGATGACCGGTTGAAGGTGCCGAAGAATAGCCCGACGAGCGTGATCCGCCAGGCCCAGAGCGGCCGGGTCAGCAGGATCGGCAGTGGTGCGACGGCGAGTACGGCGAGCAGCAGGGCGCTGGCGCCGGGCAGCCGGCGCGTGTCGGTCAGGTACTCCGCGCCGACCAGCGCCAGCCCGATCAGGGCGAGCAGTCCGATGCTCCGGAGGACGGCGGCCGTGCGGGGCCGGTGTCGTAGCCGGCGCAGCGGTAGCCGGACCGGCGGGTAGTCGGGCCCGGTGAACGTGCGGCGCAGCGCCGCCAGGGCAGCACGGACTTGACGGCGGTCCATCCCCGGCACAGTAGTCAGACCGGGCGGCCGGGTCGTGCACCCGCAGGGTGATCCGCCGTGTCATACCTCGGTACGACGCGGGGCGGGTTAGGGATTACCGCGCGGTAACGCCTAGTCTCCAACCCGCAGCGATCTTTGGAGAGGACGCACCGTGTCTCGAACTGTGCTGGTTACCGGCGGCAACCGCGGCATCGGTCTGGCCATCGCGCAGGCCTTCGCCAAGCAGGGCGACCGGGTGGCCGTCACCCACCGGGGCAGCGGGGCACCCGAGGGGCTGTTCGGCGTGCGGTGCGACATCACCGACGCCGAGTCGGTGGACGCGGCCTTCACGGCGGTGGAGGCCGAACTCGGCCCGGTCGAGGTGCTGGTCGCCAACGCCGGCATCACCGACGACACCCTGCTGCTGCGGATGTCCGAGGAACAGTTCACCCGGGTGCTGGACACCAACCTGACCGGCGCGTACCGCTGCGCCAAGCGGGCCTCGGCGAAGATGCTGCGGGCCAGGTGGGGGCGGATGATCTTCATTTCCTCGGTGATCGGCCTCTCCGGCGGCGCCGGCCAGGTGAACTACGCGGCCAGCAAGGCCGGCCTGGTCGGGGTGGCCCGCTCGATCACCCGGGAGCTGGGCAGCCGCAACATCACCGCCAACGTCGTCGCGCCGGGCTTCATCGAGACCGACATGACCGCGGTGCTGCCCGACGAGCGCAAGGCGGAGATCCTCAAGTCGATCCCGGCGGGCCGGATGGCCAGCCCGGACGAGGTCGCCGCAGTGGTCACCTGGCTGGCCGCCGACAGCGCCGGCTACGTCTCCGGCGCGGTCATTCCGGTCGACGGCGGCCTCGGCATGGGCCACTGACCCTGAGCACGGGAGGAATGAGCGTAATGTCCGGACTGCTGGCCGGTAAGCGGCTGCTCGTCACCGGCGTCATCACCGACGCCTCCATCGCCTTCTCGGTGGCCAAACTCGCCCAGGAGAACGGCGCTCAGGTCGTGCTCACCGGGTACGGACGGCTCTCGTTGGTGGAGCGGATCGCCAAGCGGCTGCCCGAGGCGGCCCCGGTCATCGAGCTGGACGTGACCAACCCCGAGCACCTGGCCGGGCTGGCCGACAAGGTTCGCGAGCACGTCGACGGCCTCGACGGGGTGGTGCACTCGATCGGCTTCGCCCCGCAGAGCTGCCTCGGCGGCGGCTTCCTCGACGCCTCCTGGGAGGACGTGGCGACCGCGCTGCACGTCTCGACGTACTCCTACAAGTCCCTCGCGGTCGCGGCGCTGCCGCTGATGTCGCCGGGCGGCGCGGTGGTCGGGCTGACCTTCGACGCCACCAAGGCGTGGCCGGTCTACGACTGGATGGGTGTGGCCAAGGCGGGGCTGGAGTCGGCCTCCCGCTACCTCGCCCTGCACCTGGGCAAACAGGGCATCCGCAGCAACCTGGTCTCCGCCGGGCCGCTGCGCACGATGGCCGCCAGGTCGATCCCCGGCTTCGAGCAGTTCGAGGACGCCTGGTCCGAGCGCGCCCCACTGGGCTGGAACCTGACCGACCAGGAGCCGGCCGCCCGCGCCTGCCTGGCGCTGCTGTCGGACTGGTTCCCGGCCACCACCGGCGAGATCGTCCACGTCGACGGCGGCTACCACGCCCTCGGCGCCTAGGTGCAAGGAAGGGCCCCCTGTTAACGCCTGCGGTATAGCAGGGGCCCCTTCTTAACACCCGGGACACCCCGGACGCCCAGGATGCCGACGGACGCCCCGGACGCGGACGCGACGGCCAGGGGCGCCCGGAAAGCCCGGGACCCGGGGGCCTTGCCGAGGCGCTGCGGGCCACCGGCAAGAATGGGGCCATGGCGTACGACGCGGTGGTGCTGGTTTCCTTCGGCGGCCCGGAGGGGCCGGACGACGTGCTGCCCTTCCTGCAGAACGTGACCCGAGGGCGGGGCGTCCCGCCGGAGCGGCTGGCCGAGGTCGCCGAGCACTACCAGCACTTCGGGGGCGTCTCGCCGATCAACCAGCAGTGCCGGGAACTGCTCGCGGCGATCCGGGCGGACTTCGCCGAGCACGGCCTCGACCTGCCGGTGTACTGGGGCAACCGGAACTGGAAGCCGATGCTCGCCGACACCGTGGCGCAGATGCGCGACGACGGCGTACGGCGGGCGTTGGCCTTCGTCACCAGCGCCTACGGCGGGTACTCCTCCTGCCGGCAGTACCAGGAGGACATCGTCGCCGCCCGGGCGGCGGTCGGTCCGGACGCGCCGGTGATCGAGAAGCTGCGCCAGTTCTGGGACCATCCCGGCTTCGTCGAGCCGAACGTCGACGCGGTACGCGCGGCACTGGCCCGGCTCGACCCGACGCAGCGGGACAGCACCCGGATCGTCTTCGTCGCGCACTCCGTACCGATCTCCGCGGCCGACAGCGCCGGTCCGCACGGCGGCCGGTACACCGCGCAGCTCGCCGAGACGGCCCGGCTGGTGCACGCGGCGGCCGCCCCGGATCTGCCGTACGACCTGGTCTGGCAGAGCCGCTCCGGGCCGCCGCACGTACCGTGGCTGGAGCCGGACATCAACGACCACCTGGCCACGCTGGCCGGCCAGGGGGTCACCGGGGTGGTGGTCAGCCCCATCGGCTTCGTCTCCGATCACCTGGAGGTGATCTGGGACCTCGACACCGAGGCGCTGGAGACGGCCAAGCAGCTCGGCCTGGACTTCGTCCGGGCCGCCACGCCGGGCGTCGACCCGCGTTTCGTGTCCATGGTGCGGGAGTTGGTGCGGGAGCGGATCGACCCGGACGGGACGAACCTGCGCCGTCGCCTCGGCGAGCTGCCGATGTGGGATGCCTGCCCCTCGGTCTGCTGCGTCCCGCCCCGCCGCCCGTCCTGACCGGTCCGACGAACCCGACACCCCCAGGGAATGACGATCATGCATGACCGTAAGCCCGTCGAGAGTTGGCTCACCGACATGGACGGCGTGCTGGTGCACGAGGGCCAGCCGGTGCCGGGTGCCCCGGAGTTCGTCAAGCGCCTGCGTGCTTCCGGAAAGCCGTTCCTGGTGCTGACCAACAACTCGATCTACACGCCGCGCGACCTTCAGGCCCGCCTGGCCAGGATGGGCCTGGACGTGCCGGAGCAGGCGATCTGGTCGTCCGCCCTGGCCACCGCCCAGTTCCTGGCCGATCAGCGGCCGGGCGGCACGGCGTACGTGATCGGGGAGGCCGGGCTGACCACGGCCCTGCACGCGGTGGGCTACGTGCTCAGCGACTTCGCGCCCGACTACGTGGTGCTGGGGGAGACCCGGACCTACAGCTTCGAGGCGATCACCAAGGCGATCCGGTTGATCAACGACGGGGCCCGGTTCATCTGCACCAACCCCGACGCCACCGGCCCATCGGTGGAAGGGGCGCTACCGGCCGCCGGCTCCGTCGCCGCGATGATCTCGAAGGCGACCGGGGTCGAGCCGTACTTCGTCGGCAAACCCAACCCGATGATGATGCGCTCGGCGTTGAACACCATCGACGCGCACTCGGAGAGTACGGCGATGATCGGCGACCGGATGGACACCGACATCCTCTGCGGTCTGGAGGCCGGGCTGGAGACCATCCTGGTGCTCACCGGCATCAGCACCCGGGCGGAGGCCGAGCGCTACCCGTACCGTCCGTCGCGCATCGTCAACTCGGTCGCCGACCTGATCGACGAGATCTGATCCCGTTCCGTTCCGCGCCTGCCTCGCCGATCTTGCAGTTCCTGTCGCCGCATATTTGGTCACAATGGGCAAATGGGCGACACAAAGTGCAAGATCGCCGAGGCGAGGCGAGGCGAGGCGAGGCGAGGGCGCGCGGGGCGAGGGCGCGCGGGGCGAGGGCGCGCGGGGCGCGAGGCGCGAGGCGCGAGGCGCGAGGGGGCGGGGGTGGGTCAGGGGCGGAGGGGGGCGTTGCAGGCGGCGACGAGGGCCTGGCGGCAGGCGGCGGTGAGTGGGCGCAGCGCGGCGTCGCGCTGCTGGGCCTCGTAGTTGTTGATCGCGCCGCCGGGTGCGGCGTGCCCGGCCAGGGCGAGCACCCGGTCGAGCACGGCGGCACGGGCGAACAGTCGGCGGGCCCGCGGGTCGAAGCCGGGGGGCAGGTCGGTGGTGCCGTCCGGGCGGCGTAGCGCCTCCAGGGCGCCAGCCAGCTCGGGTCGCCACTGGGCCACGTCGAGCCGGGTGAGCGCGGCGGTGGTGTCAGCCAGCGCGGCGGCCAGCACCGCCTCCGCCTCGGCGGCGCCGGGCAGGGTGAGCGACGCGGCCGGGGCGTTCGCCGGCAGCGGGTAGACCCGCCAGAGCAACGTCTCGAACGTGTCCCCGGAGCCCGAGGTGTGCACGCGTACCTCGGGGATCAGCCCCAGCGCACCGGCGATCACCGCCTCGCCGGCGAGCAGCGCGGCACCGGCGAAGTCACCCGGACCGGGCAGGCCGCGGGGGTCGCCCGGCGCGGGGAGCACCAGCCGGATCTCGTCGGGCGAGAGTTTGGCCAGGGTGGGCAGCGCCTCCCGCAGCGGCACGTCCGTCCAGGTGCCGGGCGCGTCGGCGACCAGATGCTCCTCGTCGCCCGCGACCGCGTCGGCGACCTCGTCGAAGGGCACCAGGCCGGCGCGCCACGCGCGCACCCAGGCAACGAACCGGCTTGACCGGCGCGGCGCGAGGATGGCCGCACCCGCAGCGGGGGTGGACATGCCGAAAGAGTACGTGCTGACGCCCACCTGTGTCTCGGCTGCCGCGCCACCGCCTGCCCGCGCCGCCGACCCTGCTGTGCCATTGAGTGGTTCGTCGATGTTCACGGCTTTTGTGAGGTGCGGTGACTCCGCCGACGGCGGGTCGAGATGTGAGCGGGCGAGCGCGGGATTACCGTGAGTGTCATGGGGCGGCGGTATGGCGACGACGTGTTGGCGGGGGACTGGCGTCGACGGAAGGTGACCCCGGAGGTCGACGCCGAACCGGATCTGGTGGTCGAGGACGCCGACTCGGGCTTCTGCGGCGCGGTGGTCGGGTTCGACTCCGGCGCGGTCGTGCTGGAGGACCGGCACGGCCGGCGACGAAACTTCCCGCTGCGCCCGGCCGCGTTCCTGTTGGACGGCGCTCCGGTCACCCTGCGCCGGCCCACCCGTGCCCCGGTGCCGGCCGCCCGCCGTCGCACCGCCTCGGGCTCCGTCGCGGTGGACGGGGTGCGCGCGCGGGTTGCCCGGGCCAGCCGGATCTGGGTGGAGGGCGTGCACGACGCCGCGCTGGTCGAGCGGATCTGGGGCGACGACCTGCGGATCGAGGGCGTGGTGGTGGAGCCGCTGGAGGGGGTCGACGCGCTCGACGCCCGGGTGCGCGAGTTCGGCCCCGGGCCGCAGCGGCGACTCGGTGTGCTGGTCGACCATCTGGTGCCCGGCTCCAAGGAGAGCCGGATCGTGGCCCGGGTGAACTCGCCGTACGTGCTCGTGACCGGGCACCCGTACGTCGACGTGTGGCAGGCGGTGAAGCCGGCGGCGCTGGGCATCGCGGCGTGGCCGGTGGTGCCGCCGGGACGGCCGTGGAAGGAGGGCGTCTGCGCGGCGCTCGGGGTGGCCGAGCCGGCCGACATGTGGCGGCGGATCCTGTCCCGGGTGAACACCTTCGCCGACGTGGAGACACCGCTGATCAACGCCATGGAGCGGTTGATCGACTTCGTCGCCGAGCCGTCCTGAGCGGTTGCGGTCGGGGCCTGCCAGGCCCGGGCGTCGGGGTGGCCAGGCCCGGGTGCGGGGCCTGCCAGGCCCGGGCGTCGGGGTGGCCAGGCCCGGACATAGGGTACGAAAACCACCCGTGACGACGGTCGTCCGCCAAGCTCGATCATGACAGTTCGTCGACACGTGCATGGCCGTGTCACGATCGTTACATGGAGGCCGTGCTGTGGATCGTGCTGGGCGTGTTGCTGGCGGTCGCTGAGATCTTCACGGCGACCCTGTTTCTGATCATGTTTTCGGTCGGTGCGTTCGCCGCCGCCGGCGCCGCCGCGCTCGGTGCCTCGGTGCCGGTGCAGGCGGTGGTCTTCGCCGCCGTGTCGGCGCTGACCGTGCTCGCCGCGCGGCCGGTCATCCAGCGGCACCAGCAGACCTCCTCGGAGAGCCGCGACGCGGTCTTCGGCATCGAGGCGATCGAGGGCTCCACCGCCCTGGTGCTGGAGCAGGTCGACGCCGACCAGGGCATAGTCAAGATCGATGGCGAGACGTGGAGCGCCCGCGCCTACGATGCCACCCAAATTTTGGCACCCGGCGAACGGGTGCAGGTTATCCAGGTCAAGGGAGCGGTAGCCCTGGTCTGGCGGGACGTTGCGACGCCCGGTGAGCTACCCGAAGCGGAAAGGTGAACGGATGGAAGTCGTGTTCCCCGTCCTATTGATAGGTATTGCCCTGATCGCGGTGATCACCCTGGCCAAGTCGGTGCGGATCGTGCCGCAGCAGCGCCAGGATGTGGTCGAGCGGCTGGGTCGTTACAAGCGCACCCTGAACCCGGGGCTGAACGTCCTGGTGCCCTTCGTCGACGCGGTGCGTACCAAGGTCGACATGCGCGAGCAGGTGGTCAGCTTCCCGCCGCAGCCGGTGATCACCTCGGACAACCTGGTCGTGTCGATCGACACCGTCCTCTATTTCAAGGTGGTGGACTCGGTCCGGGCCACCTACGAGATCTCCAACTTCCTCCAGGCCATCGAGCAGCTCACCGTCACCACCCTGCGCAACGTGATCGGCTCGCTGGACCTGGAGCGTGCGCTGACCAGCCGCGAGGAGATCAACCGGCACCTCTCCGGTGTGCTGGACGAGACCACCGGCCGGTGGGGCATCAAGGTGACCCGGGTCGAAATCAAGGCGATCGAGCCGCCGCCGAGCATCCGCGACTCGATGGAGAAGCAGATGCGCGCCGAGCGGGACCGCCGTGCCGCGATCCTGAACGCCGAGGGGCACAAGCAGTCGCAGATCCTCTCGGCCGAGGGTGAGAAGCAGGCAGCGGTGCTGCGGGCCGACGGTGACCGGCAGGCCCGGATCCTTCAGGCCGAAGGCCAGGCGAAGGCGATCCGGACCGTGTTCGACGCCATCCACCAGGCCAACCCGAGCCAGAAGGTGCTCGCCTACCAGTACCTCCAGGCGCTGCCGCAGATCGCCAACGGCACGGCGAACAAGGTGTGGATCGTGCCGGCCGAGCTGACCAAGGCCCTGGAAGGCATGGGCGGGGCGCTCGGCGGGCTCAGCCAGATGGTCGGCGACGCGCCGAGCCCACAGGTCTCCGACGACGCCAGCGCCGTGGAGCGGGAGGCCGCGGAAGCGGCGCAGGCCGCCGCGGCGGCGGCCCAGGAGATACACGACGAGGTACGCGTGGCGGAGGCGCAGGCCGCCGGCAGCGGCAACAAGCCGCAGGGGCTGCCCGCCCCGGAGCCGGTCTCCCCGGCGAGCCTGCTCAACGACACCTCGGACCAGCGCGAGCGCGGCTGATCCCGAGAAAAACTCATGAGGCGCCTCGGCGCCTGCCACCATCGGTCCTAGTGCGGGTGGTGACCAGGCATCGGGGCGCCTCGGCGTGTCCCGGCACCGCTCGTGGGTGAGCGAGGTGACGGATGGAACCGCTCAAGCGTCTGTGGTCCGCGCCGGAGGTGCCCGGAGCACACGACCCGAAGGGGCCGCTCGGCACCCGGCGGACCGGCGGGGGATTCGGCGTACTGCCCTTCGTCGACGAGCCGGCTCCGCCGGGAGCGGCCACCAATGCGAGTTGGGCCTGGTCGCTGCGTCGGCTGGCCCGAGCCGCGGTCTGGCTGCTGCCGGCGTACGCGATCCTCTACGGCGTGGTGGCGATGGCCAGCGACGGCGGGGTCGGCAACGACCCGTACCCGGCCGACGGTCGGCCGCTCTACCTGCTCGGTTGGGTGCTCGCGATCTGGCTCGGCCTGCTGGCCCTGCTCGGCTTGACGGGCCTGCTCGCCGCCACCCGCAGCCGCCACTCGGCCGTCGCCGGGCTGTTGGTCAGCATCGCCGGTACGGTGCTGATGCTGCCCTTCGCGGGGTTGGCCGAGCAGACGCCGGTCTTCGGCACCACCGCCCGGACGCTGGTGCTGGTCGGTGCGACCTGCTACAGCGCGGGCTGGCTGTGCACCGGCTGGGCGGTGGCCCGCTCGGGGATGTTCAGCATCGGCGACGGAACGATGCTGATGATCGCCAGCCCGTTGCTGGGCATCGGTGGGGCGTTGATCGGCTCGTTGCAGACCTTCGGGGCCATCTTCGTGCTGATCGCCGGCATCGGCATCAGCTATCGCTCCGGTCGCCTGTTGCCCCGCGAGATCCTCAACGATGCGGCCAGCGCCAGCGTCGCCACCGCGGGTCCGGCGGGCCCGGGTCCGGCGGGACCGGGCGGCACGGGCCCGTTGGGGGCAGCCTGATCGCGCCATCGGCGAGTCCTCACCGACAGCCCCGGCGCGCCGGCGCCCGGGCGGCGCGGGCCGTTGGGCGCGTCGGCGACCTCGTCGAAGGGCACCAGGTCGGCGGCGGCCGGTTCGGAGCTGGCCGCTCGCAGCGCCTCGACCGCCCCCGGTGGGCGGTTTGTCCGAGCTGGCGCTGCCGCCTGGGCTCTGAGCAGCGTAAAGGCAGCTGGCAGCGCGCGGTGAGTTGGCTGACAACCGGCCGGCGAGGGTGGCCGGATCGTGGCTTTCGCGGCAATCCTGGTGACCATGGCCACCCGTACGCCGCTGTCGCGGCTGTTCACCGTCCTGCTGGCCGGCGTTCTCGCCGGCCTCGTGCTGGCGGTCGCCGCACTGCCGGGCAACCTGCTGCTCGGCTTCGCCGCCAAGGCGGCACTCGGCGAGTACGCCGCGCTGCCGGACGCGCTGCGCACCCCGGCCACCCCGCAGCGGTCGTACCTCTACGCCAACGACGGCAAGACGTTGATCACCACGTTCTACGACGTCAACCGCAGCGACGTGACGCTGGCCGAGATCGCGCCGGTGATGCGGCAGGCGATCGTGGCCGCCGAGGACCGACGCTTCTACGACCACGGCGGGGTCGACCTGCGCGGCATGCTGCGGGCCGTGGTCACCAACGTCACCTCCGGCGACGCCGAGCAGGGTGGCTCGACGCTGACCATGCAGTACGTGCGCAACGTGCTCAAGACCGACCCGAGCCGCACCGCCGAGCAACGGGCCGCGGCGACCGAGACGACCATCGGGCGCAAGCTCCAGGAGATCCGGTACGCCAACGCCCTGGAGCAGCGGCTCAGCAAGGACGAGATCCTCAACCGCTACCTCAACATCGCGTACTTCGGCTCCGGGGCGTACGGCATCGCGGCCGCGAGCCAGCGCTACTTCTCCAAGCCGCCGGCGGAACTGACCCTCACCGAGGCGGCGCTGCTCGCCGGTCTGGTGCAGGCCCCGGAGGCGTACAGCCCGATCGACGGTGACGCCGACGCGGCGTTGGTCCGGCGGGCGTACGTGCTGGACTCGATGGCCGCCACCGGGGCGATCACCGCCGAGCAGGCGGCCCGGGCCAAGGCCGAGGAACTGGTGCTGAACCCGAGCGCGCAGGCCAACGGGTGCGTCGCCGCCAACGTCCAGGACGGGGCGGGGTTCTTCTGCGACTACCTGCACCGGTGGTGGCTGGCCCAGCCGGAGTTCGGCGACACCGTCGCCGAACGCGAGCAGGCGCTGCGTCGGGGCGGCTACACCGTGGTCACCACGCTTGACCCGCAGGTCCAGGCCACCGCGCAGCGGCAGGCCACCGACGTGTACGGGTACGACAACCCACGCGCCCTGCCGATCGCCGCGGTCGAGCCCGGCACCGGCCGGATCCTCGCGATGGCGGTCAACCGGCACTACAGCCTCGACGCCAACCCCGACGGGCAGGTCAACTACCCGAACACGGTCAACCCGTTGATCTCCGGCGGCGGCAGCGCCGCCGGATACCAGGCGGGCTCGACGTTCAAGCTGTTCACCCTGCTCGCCGCGCTGGAGTCCGGGCGGCCCCTCGCGACCGGCTTCGACGCGCCCAGCCGACTGCCCACCCGGTACGCGGCCGGCGACGACGACAGCAGCTGCGACGGCCGGTGGTGCCCGGCCAACGCCAACCCGCAGTGGATGGACGGCTACCGGATGATGTGGGACGGCTTCGGCCGCTCGGTGAACACGTACTTCGTCTGGCTGGCCGAGCAGGTCGGCCAGGACAAGGTGGTCGAGATGGCGCAGCGGCTCGGCATCACCTTCCGGGCCGAGGCCGACGCTCGGTTCGCCGAGAACGACGCGGCCAACTGGGGGGCGTTCGGCCTCGGTGTGGCCGCCACCACCCCGCTCGACCTGGCCAACGCGTACGCGACCGTGGCGGCGGAGGGGACGTACTGCTCGCCGGTGCCGGTGCTGTCGGTGACCGCGTCGGACGGCCAGCGGCTGCCGGTCGGCGACCCGTCCTGCCGGCAGGTGCTCGACCCCGACGTGGCCCGGGCCGCCACCGACGCGGCGCGCTGCCCGGTGGGCCAGCAGTCCGCGTTCGGGCAGTGCAACGGGGGCACCGCCACCGCCGTGGACCGGATCCTCGACGGCCGGCCGGTGGCCGGCAAGACCGGCAGCGCCGACCAGGGCGTCACCTCGAGCTTCGTCGGGTTCACCCCGCAGGTCGCGGTGGCCGGTATCGCCGCCAACCCGGATGACCCGACCGACCCGGTCGGCGCGGTGGGGGCCCGGGTGATCGAGGCGGTCGCGAGGACCATCGTCACCGCGGTCGACGGCCAGCCGGCGGAGTCGTTCACCGCACCCAGCCGAGCCCTGGTCGGCGACCCCCGCCGCCCGGTCGAACGCACCCCCGCCACCGAGCGCCGCTCACCCGACGACCGCCTGTCCGACCTCCGCCGCTGGCTCCAAAACCGCAGCTAACCCCCCACCCACACCCCACCCCTCCGCGTTGATCATGAGGTTAGCGGCAGTTTTTGAGATCAAGTTCGCCGCTAACCTCATGATCAACCGCGTGGTGACTTCTCGTACATCTGGAGCCCATTGCCGATGGCGAAGAAGGTCGGCGCCCATTCGCCGATGAAAATTCCCCACCGGTCCGCGCGTTCGATGCCGGCGCGCTCGAATCGCTTGGAAAGCAGCCAGCTCGTGAACGCCAGCGCGACACTCGCCATGCCGGCCATGTAGCAGTGTTCCGCCCGCAGTCCCGAATCGTGCAACTTCTTCAACATCGGCCTGACTCCTCATCTGGCGTTTGAGAGATGACAACCACCATGGGGTTTGCCGGGGTTACCCCACGAACTGCGAACTACACACGGTGGGTGGGGTCCGCAGGCCCCACCGGCCCCGACCGGTGATGACGACGCGGGCTGGGTGTTTGGCGGGGAAAGTAACGGGAAGTCCGCCGCGGCCCGGTTGGTCCGCGGATCCGCCGGGGCCCGGTTGGTTCGCGGAGAGGAAGCCCGTTGTCACTGTCGGTGGAGTTCGTCATCTGGTGGGTCGCGTTGACCGCCGCATGGGCCGCGACCGTCTCCCAGCTGACCCTCGCCGAGCTGCTGGTCGGCGCCGCCTGCGCACTCGTCGGCGCGGTCGTCGCGGTGGGCAGCCGGCGGGCGCTCGGGCACTGCTGGCGGCCGGACGTGCGGTGGCTGGCCTGGTCGGGGCGGTTGGCCGTGGCGGTACCCGTCGACACGGTTCGCCTGCTGGTGCAGGTCACGCCGCGGATGCTGCCCGGCAGGGACGTACCCGGTCGGTTGTCCCGGCTCCGCCCACCAGCGGACGAGGCTCCGGCCCGGGCGGCGTTCCGCCGGGCGTGGGGCACCTTCGTGCTCTCCGCCACGCCCAGCAGTGTCGTGCTCGACTGGCCCCCGGACGGGGCACCGGTCGTGCTGCATCTGCTCGGGCCGGGTCGGACGTCGATGGGAAAGACGGTCGTCAGGTGAATCTCTGGCTGGCGGCCGGCCTGGCGCTGATGGTCGCGGGTTTGGGCCCGGCGTTGTACCTGGGCGCACGCGGCGACGCGCTGCAGCGACTCATCGGCCTCGAACTGTCCAGCACCCTCACCGTGCTGATCCTTCTCCTGCTGGCGCGCGGCTTCGATCAGTCGTCCTACCTGATCGCGCCCCTGGTGTTGGCCGTGTTGTCGTTCGCCGGCATCCTGGTCTTCACCCGGCTCCTGGAACCCCAGCCATGACGAGCGCCGGACCGCTCGCCGCCATCCTCGTCACGGCGGGGGTGCTGGTCTGCGTGGCATCGGCGCTGGGGGTCCTGCTGCCGCACAGCGTGCTCCGCCGGATCCACTTCCTGACCCCGGTGACCTCCCTCGGCGCGCCGCTCGTCGGCGTCGGCCTGGCCGTCGACAGCGGACTGCACCTGTCCACCGCGTTGATCCTGTTCACCACGGTCGTTCTGGTCGTGACGGGGCCGGTGCTGGCCGCGGCGACCGCCCGCGTCGCCGCCCAACGGCAGAAGCTGGTCCCTGCGGAGTCCCCGGAATGAGCGCCGTCCTGATCGTGGTGGCCCTGACGCTGGTGGCCATCGGCGCGGCCGCCGTCGTCTTCACCCCCGAGCCGGCCCGTCAGGCGGTCACCCTGTCGGTCTTCGGCATCCTGCTCACGTTGCTGTTCTTCGTGCTGCAGGCGCCAGACGTGGCGCTGTCGCAACTCGTCGTCGGCACCGCGTTGGTGCCGCTCATGGTCATGCTCACCGTACACAAAATCAACCGGAGGCATCGATGAGCCGCCGGGCGCGGCTGCTCGTGTTCGGCCTCGGCGCCGCGGGCCTGGCGGTGATGTTCGCGTTCGCGGTCGCCGGCATGCCACCCTTCGGCACATCCGAACACCTCTACCGGGATCTGGCGGTACCGGCCGCGCTGCAGCACCGCACCGCGAACGTGGTGTCGTCGGTCAACTTCGACCAGCGGGCCCTGGACACCCTCGGTGAAGAGGTGATCCTGCTGAGTTCGGTCATCGGTACCGCGGCGCTCCTGCGCCCGACCAGAGGCGAGGTCCGTCGCCCCACGACGCGGGGTGGCCACGTGTCGGACAGCACCACCCTGGTGTCCTACCTGCTCCTCCCGGTGACCGTGTTGATCGGGTTGGACGTCGTGGCACACGGCCACCTGACACCCGGCGGCGGCTTCCAGGGCGGTGTCGTGCTGGCAACCGCCGTGCATCTGCTGTATTTGGCCGGGCGGTACGAGAGCCTGGAGCGTCTCCGCCCGCTCACCTGGTACGTGTGGACGGAAGGTCTCAGCGCCGCGTCCTTCGCTGTGATCGGGCTCGTCGGTCTCGCGCAGGGGAGCGGCTTCCTGGCCAACGTCGCGCCACTCGGCTCGTTCCAGAGCCTGCTGTCCGCCGGGACCGTGCCGATTCTCAACGTGGTGACCGGCGCTGCGGTGGCCGGCGGCGGGGTGGTGCTGCTGGCGCAGTTCTTCGGGCAGGCCATCGGAACGACCCGGCCGCCGACACGCAGGTCCACGAGCTGAGGTCGGCGGCAGTGCGGATCTTCGCGTACGCCGTGGCCGGGTGGTTGGTCCTGGTCGGCGCGATGGGCATCCTTCGCAGTCGGAACCTCATCCAGGCGACGGTGTCCCTGTCGGTCGCGCAGTCGGGCACGTACGTGCTCCTGCTGGCCGTCGGATACCAGTGGGAAGGGGCCGCCCCCGTGTTCAGCCCGGGCTCGACGCCGACCAGTGATGTGGTGGATCCGGTCGTGCAGGCCATGGCGCTCACCGACATCGTGGTGTCGGCGACGGTCACGGCGCTGTTGCTTGCGCTCACCATCCAGATCGAGAAGACCCACCACACGGTCGATCCGGACAAGTTGCAGCAACTGAAGGGCTGAGGTGTACCGGGGGTTGGCCAGCGATCTCGCGCCACTCGCGGTCGCGCTGCCCATCGTGATGGCCTGCGCGGTCCTGGTCGTCCAGAGGTGGGCGTCACGCCGGTTGGCGGATCTGCTCGCCATGGTGGCGGCGGTCGCCGCGCTCGGCCTCTCGGCGGCGCTGGTGGCCGCCACGAAGGACGGGCGGGTGGTCACCTGGTCGGGTGGGTGGGAGCCCCGGGACGGCCGGTCCGTGGGCATCGTGCTGGTGGTCGACCAGTTGAGCGCCGGTTTCGCCTGCCTCGCCGCCGGCCTGACCTGCTGCGCGTTGCTGTACAGCTGGCGGTACCTGGAAGCCGCCCACGGCCACTACCACGCCCTGATGCTGCTGTTCCTGGCCGGGATGATCGGATTCGTCCTCACCGGCGACCTGTTCAACATGTTCGTGTTCTTCGAACTGATGGGCGTCTCGGCCTTCGCGCTGACCGGACTGCACATCGAGGAGCCGGACTCCGTGCAGGGCAGCCTCAACTTCGCTCTGATCAACTCCCTCGGGGCGTACCTGTCGCTGATGGGGATCGGGCTGCTGTACGCGCGTACCGGGCAGCTCGGCTTCGCCCAGCTCGGCGCGAAGCTCGCCGGCCACCCGGCCGACGGGCTGATCGTCGGCGCGTTCGTGCTCGTCACCATCGGCTTCCTGGTCAAGGCGGCCATGGCGCCCATGCACTTCTGGCTGGCCGACGCGCACGCGGTCGCGCCCACACCGGTGTGCGTACTGATGTCCGGCGTCATGGTCGAGATGGGCGTCTACGCGCTGGCCCGGGTGTACCTGACCGTCTTCGCCACCAGCATCCCGGCCCCGGTGGTGCAGCGCGCCTTTCTCACCATGGGCCTGCTGACCGCCGCGGTCGGCAGCCTGATGTGCTTCGCCCAACGTCACCTCAAACGCCTGCTGGCCTACTCGACGATCGCGCACGTCGGACTGTTCCTGATCGGGTTCGCCCTGCTGAGCCCGGACGGGCTGGCGGGCGTCGCCCTGTACGTGGTGGGCCACGCGGGCGTCAAAGGGGCGCTGTTCCTCCTCGTGGGCCTGCTCCTGGATCGCTTCCAGAGCCTGGACGAAGGGAAACTGTTCGGGCGGGTCGGTGGGCGTCATCCCGCCTGCTGGATGTTCCTGCTTGCCGCGCTGGCCCTGGCCGGCCTGCCGCCGTCCGGCCCCGGGCTGGGCAAGGCGATCACGGAGGAGGCCGCCTCGGCCGCCGGTTATCCGTGGCTCAGCGTGGTGTTCGTCCTCGTCTCGGCCGTCACCGGCGCGGCGGTGCTCCGCGCCGGGCTCCGTGTCTTCCTCGGTCGAGGACACCGGCCCGGACCGATCGAACCGGCACACCAGATCGGCGCGGAGCCGAAGGAGCCGGAAACCGAACATCCGCTACGCCGAACGCCATTGACCATGCTGGTGGCAATCGGAGCGCTTCTCGCCGGAAGCATCGTGGTGGGCGTGGTGCCGGCGCTCGCCCAAGCGGTCGGTCGCGGCGCTGTGTTCTTCAGCGACCAGGCCGGATACTTCAACCAGGCCCTGTTCGCAGTGCCCGCGGCCCCGGCTCCGGCGTCAGCCGCCTGGTGGAGCTGGTCGGGGATACTCCTCGGCGCGGCGTCAACCGTCCTTGCGATGATCATCGCTGGCATCTCCCTGCACGTCCGTCCGCCTGAACGAGGCCATTTCCGGTCGCGGATGATCGCGGGTGTGGAATTGGTGCGACGGCTGCACTCCGGTCACATCGGCGACTACGTGGCGTGGTTGCTCTTCGGTGCCGCCGTGCTCGCCGCGCTGATCGGGCTGCCGCTTCTTCCCTGACCCACGGCGCGATCACTATCTGCCCCCGTGGGCGTGGGCCGACCGGAGCGGACGAAACTTGTTTGACCGGTCTTCTGTGGTCCGGCACTATCTGGAACCTTCTGGCCACCCGGCGGGCGGCCCGCACACCTGGTGCACGACGTGCTCGACCAGCTCGGGAGGCTCCCGTGAGCGATCGGCTCACCTCCACCAGCAAGTTCCTCGCGTACGTGCTGCGGCATCGCCCGGACGCTATCGGGATCACCCTCGCCGAGGGCGGCTGGGTCGAGGTGGACGTGCTGCTCGCCGCCCTCGCCCGGCACGGCCGCGCGGTCAGCTCGGAACTGCTCGACCGGTTGGTCGCGGGCGCCGACAAGCAGCGTTTCGAGGTCCGCGACGGCCGGATCCGGGCGGCCCAGGGCCACTCCGTCCGGGTCGATCTGCACCTCGAACCGAGCCTGCCGCCGCCGGTGCTCTATCACGGCACTGTGGCCCGGTTCCTGCCCAGCATTCGGGTCGGCGGACTTCAGTCGCGCGGCCGTACCCACGTCCACCTGTCGCCGGATCGGCACACCGCCGCGACCGTCGGTGCCCGGCGTGGCGATCCGGTCGTGCTCGGCATCGACGCCGCCGGCATGCATGCCGGCGGCTTCACCTTCTATCGGGCCGCCAACGGCGTCTGGCTCACCGACCGGGTGCCACCGCAATGGATCACCCTGCCCGAGTGAGATCGAATCCGTCGATTCATTTAGATGTCTTGATATGTGATCGGTCGCACGATACGTTGCAAAGTGGGAGCCAGGGGCGCGTTCGATTGTCATGCAGGAGCCGGGATCCGGTCGACGTTGTGGCGTCGGTTGACGGGCCACCACCACGGGCACCGCCCCGCCTGCGCGTCGTGCTTGACGCGGAATTGGAGTACACGATGGTGAGACACAGATCCCTCTTCGGTCCCGCCGCGCTCGCGGCGCTTCTCGTCCTGGGCGTGGGCGCCGTGGGGCTGACCAACACCAACAGCGCCACCGCCTCGTCCACCAAGGCCGCCCCGGTCGCGGCCGGGGAGGTCGGCACCCTCGCGGCGTCGGCCGGGTGCGGTCGGGCACCGGGCCTGAACAGCGGTACGCACACGATTCAGAGCGGCGGCAAGAGCCGTAGCTTCATCCTGCGGGTACCAACCAACTACAACCAGAACAATCCGTACCGGCTGGTGTTCGGATTCCACTGGCTGGGCGGCACCGCCGTCGACGTGGACACCGGGCAGACGGTGCAGCGGGACGTCTGGTCGTACTACGGGCTGCGGCAGCTGGCCAACAACACCACGATCTTCGTGGCGCCGCAGGGGCTGAACAACGGTTGGGCGAACTCCGGCGGCGAGGACGTGACGTTCGTCGACGACATGCTGCGCCAGATCGAGTCCAACCTGTGCGTGGAGACGACCCTGCGCTTCGCGCTCGGGTTCAGCTACGGCGGCGGGATGAGCTTCGCCCTGGCCTGTGCGCGGCCGAACGTGTTCCGTGCGGTCGCGGTGTACGCGGGCGGGCAGATCAGCGGGTGCAGCGGCGGCACCGGCCGGATCGCGTACCTGGGCGCCCACGGTCTCAGCGACAACGTGCTCAGCATCTCCGGCGGGCGGACCCTGCGCGACCGGTTCGTCACCAACAACGGATGTACGCGGCAGAACCCGCCGGAGCCGGCGGTGAACAGCCGTACCCACATCACCACCGACTACTCCGGATGCGCGGCCGGCTATCCGGTGCGCTGGATCGCCTTCGACGGCGGCCACACCCCCTCTCCGCAGGACGGTGGCAGCAGTTACACCTTCCTGCCGGCCGAGACCTGGCAGTTCTTCACCCAGTTCGGTGCCGGCACCACCCCGACGCCGGGCCCGACCACTCCGCCGCCGGGGCCGACCACTCCGCCGCCGGGGCCGACCACGCCGCCGCCGGGCGGCAGCAGCGCCTGCCGGGTCGCGGTCAACGTCAACGCGTGGAACAACGGCCTGACCGAGGACATCACCATCACGAACACTGGCAACAGCACGATCAACGGTTGGTCGCTGGTGTTCACCCTGCCCGGCGGGCAGAACATCACCGGCGGCTGGAACGCCAGCTACTCACCGACCTCGGGGCAGGTCACGGCGCGTAACGTGTCCTACAACGGCACCATCGCCCCGGGTGCCTCCGTCGGTATCGGCTTCCAGGCCACCCACACCGGCAACTCCGCCAGACCGTCGTCGTTCACCCTGAACGGATCGACCTGCACGATCGCCTGATCGGTGCGACGCCCCGGTCGGCGCCTGAGCCGCTGCCGACCGGGGCGTCGCCGCGGTGTTAAGAAGGGGCCCTTCCTCTACCGGAGGCGTTAAGAAGGGGCCCTTCCTTACACTCGGCGGGTGCCTGTGGAGCTGATCACCGAGCCGGACGACGAGCGGATCGGGGACTATCGTGCGCTGACCGACGTGGAGCTGCGGACCCGGTGGGAGCCGCCGCACGGGCTCTTCATCGCCGAGGGCGAACTGGTGCTGCGGCGGGCGCTGCGGGCCGGCTACCCGGCCCGGTCGTACCTGGTCGACGCCAAGCGGGTCGACCAGCTCGCCGACCTGGACACCGGAGACGCCCCGGTCTACGCCGCCACACAGGACGTGCTGCGGGCCGCCACCGGGTTCCACGTGCACCGGGGGGTGCTCGCGTCGTTCAGGCGCAAGGCGCTGCCGACCGCCGCCGAGGTGCTCGCCACCGCCCGCCGGGTGGTGATCCTGGAAGACGTCAACAACCACACCAATCTGGGTGCGATCTTCCGGGCGGTCGCCGCACTCGGGGTGGACGCGGTGCTGCTCTCCCTGTCCTGCGCCGACCCGCTCTACCGGCGCAGCGTACGGGTCAGTATGGGCGAGGTGTTCGCCGTGCCGTACGCCAAACTGGAGCCCTGGCCGGACGCGTTGGCGCAGGTACGGGACGCGGGCTTCACCGTGCTGGCGATGACCCCGGCGCCGGACGCGGTGCCCATCCAGCGGCTGGGTCCGGCCCAGCGGGCCCGCGCCGCGCTGCTGCTCGGCGCCGAGGGCGCCGGGCTGACCGGGGCGGCCATGGCCGCCAGCGACGTTCGGGTGGTGATCCCGATGCGGCGCGGCGTCGACTCGCTCAACGTCGCCGCCGCGACCGCCGTCGCCTGCTGGGAGCTGAGCCGCGACGACCCGCTCTGAGCCGCGTCCGCCCGGGCCGTCCGCCCCACCCCGCCCCACCCTTCCTCGCCACCCCGACCACCCCACCCCTCTTCGCCGATCTTGCACTTTTGGTCGGCGATTCGCACCCTTTGTGGGCGTTTGCGCCGACGGAAACTGCAAGATCGCCGGTGAAAGGGGGGTGGGACGGGGAGTTAGGTGAGGGAGTTCAGGGCCTTGGTGTAGGTGGGGGGGATGTGGTTGGGGGCGGTGGCGGGGGTGAAGGTGTCGGAGGTGGCGGCGGTGGACCAGGCGGCGTCGGGGACGGCGGCGACCAGGGCGGCCACGACCGGGGTGTCCCGCCAGTCGGGCTGCTGGGCGAGCAGGCTGAGCGCCACCACCGACTCCTCCACCTCGCCGACGCACTCGAACGGCTTGTGCCCGTCCACGCCGAGCAACTCCCGGTAGCCCGGGATCTGGGTCTCGTCGGCGAGCAGGTCACCGCCGAAGATGTGGGTGATCCGCTCGCGGGGCATGAACGGCGCCAGGGCCAGGTAGACGAACCGGCACTTGGGGCAGTCGCGGCACCACCGCTCGCTCGCGTCGCGCAGCTTGAACGCGGCGTTGCAACTGGTCACCACGTCGTCGTAGCGGTCGATCGAGGCGAACAGCCGGGCGATGTGCAGCTCCGACAGCGGGCGCAGCAGGGAGAAGTACGGCTCGGCCAGCCCGGCGTGCTCGGCCAGCGCGGCCCGCAGCAGCCCCTCGGCCTCCACCCCCTTGGACCACTGGTGGTTGATCTCGTGACCGTTCCAGATCAGGTTCGGGTCCGACGCGGAACGTTCGTTGGACATCACCACCGGACCCAGCCCGTGCAGCACGGCGGTGGCGACCGCGATCAGCGAGTTGATCGCGGTGACCGGGATGTGCCCGTTGCGGGCGCCGGTGGCGTTCAGCTCGAGCAGCACCGGGTCGATGCGCCGCCGGGCCGCGAGGGGGGTGAGCCCGGAGGCCGCGTTCACCGCGTCGATGACGTGGTTCGGGTTGACCGAGAAGGGCACCGGGTCGAGGCCGGCGCGGCGCAGCGCCTCCAGGCTGACGATCGAGTCCTTGCCGCCGCCGACCGCCGACAGCGGGCGCCGGTCGGAGTTGTCGTACCGGGCGGCGGGCGCGACCCGGCCGTCCGGGATGCGGGGGATCAGCTCCAGCACGTACGGCAGTTGGTTGCGGTACGCGTACTCGGCGAGGCCTTTGGTGTAGATGGCCGTGACGAACTCGGCGGCGGCCGGGCCGAGCGGCGCCGGCAGCACCAGCTGCCCCGGCGCGGCGGCCTTGTAGTAGCTGACCCCGGCCACCAGGTGCAGCAGTTCCAGCACCCGGCCGAGCGCTGCCACGGCGACGTCCGACGGAGACTCCTCGGGCACCGGTAACGTGATCACCTCGGTGAACCGCTGCTCGCCGTCGGGCCCGGTCAGGGCGTAGTCGAACAGGGCCTCTCCGGTGGCGAGGTCGATCGAGTAGGACGGGAAGGTGAAGGCGTCCATCCGCGCCAGCTGCGTGTTGGGCACACGCCATACTAGGCCCTGGTTCGTCCGGCCGTGCCCGGCTCCGCCGTGTACCGAGGCGGTGCGCGGGGCTGGCGACCGCCGGATCGCGCCCGTGCCATGCCGTCGTCGAAATCCGAGGAGAGCCTGTGCGCCTGTCTGAGCTGCGCGGACGTACCGTCGCCGTCTGGGGGGCCGGTCGGGAGGGGCGGGCCGCGGTGACCGCGATCGCCGCCCACGGTCCGGCGGACCTGGTCGCCGTGGACGACAGCGCGAACTTTCTCTCGCTGCCCTGGGACGGGCCGCTGGCGGAGGCCGCCCCGCTGGTCACCGGCGAGGAGGGCTTCGCCCGGCTGGCCGCCGCCGACGTGGTGGTCCGCTCGCCGGGCGTGCCGCAGACCCACCCGTGGCTGGTGGAGTTGCGCCGCCGCGGCGTGACCGTCACCCAGGGCACCGCGCTGTGGATGGCCGATCACGGTGCGCGCACCATCGGGGTGACCGGCAGCAAGGGCAAGAGCACCACGTCGAGTCTGATCAGCCATCTGTTGGCCGCTGTGGACCGGCCGAACGTCTTCGGCGGCAACATCGGCGTACCCACGCTGGACCTGCCCGAGGCGGAGCTGTACGTGCTGGAGCTGTCCAGCTACCAGTGCAGTGACCTGACCGACTCGCCCCGGGTGGCGGTGGTCACCGCGTTGTTCCCCGAGCACCTGGACGCGCACGGCGGCGAGCGGGAGTACTACCGGGACAAGCTCAACCTGCTGGCGTACGGGCCCCGCACGGTGGTGGTCAACGGCGCCGACCCCCGCCTGCTGTTCGAGCTGGGCGACCGGGCGGCGGTGCGGGCCGGCACGGCGGACTCGGTGAACGTGGCCGCCGGATCGGACGGGGCCCCCTGGTTCCACCTGGTCGACCGGCCGCTCTTTCCCCGGGCGGTGCTGCCGCTGGTCGGCCGGCACAACGAGGGCAACCTCTGCGTGGCGCTGGCCGTGCTCGATGCGCTCGGCGTGGACCTGGTCGACCGCAAGGACACCCTGGCCGTGGCGGTGGCCGAATTCCAGGGGTTGGCCCACCGGCTGACCGAGATCGCCGACCCGTCCGGGCTGACCTTCGTCGACGACACCCTCGCGACCAGCCCGTACGCGGCCATGCACGCCATCGACGCGTACGACGGGCGGCCGTTGACGGTGATCGTCGGCGGCAACGACCGGGGCGTCGACTACAGCCCGCTACGCGAACACCTGGCCGAGCGGGAACTCACCGTGATCGGCATCCCGGACAGCGGTCCGCGCATCCTCGAGGCGCTCGGCGGGCTGCCGAAGGTGCGTACCGAACTGGTCGAGGACCTGACCGACGCGGTGCGGTTGGCCCGGCAGGTCACCCCCGCCGGCGGGGTGGTGCTGCTCTCCCCGGCCGCCCCGAGCTACGGCCGGTTCCGCAACTTCGAGCACCGCTCGGAGGTCTTCGCCGACGCCGTCCGCACCACCGCCCCCGCCTGACCCGGGTCCGGGAACTGGTGCCGCTGGTGGTGGTCGCGGCCGTGCTGCCCGGCCGCGACGCGCCCCGGCGGGGTCAACCTCGGCCTCCCCATCGGGACCTGAGCAGGCGTAGGGTGCCCGCCCCGGCCAGGTAGGCCACCAGCGCGCTGATGGGCAGTCCGAGCGGGTCGGGCGAGATCTTGCCAGCGGAGCTGTTGACCAGCAGGGCGTACACGGTGGCGGCGAACGCGGTGACGGTGAGCACGCTGCGCGCGCGGCCCCACCACCCGGCCGGCGAGCGGCTCACGGGTGAGCGGCCGGTGCGGGCCTCGATCGGGCCGAAGACGGCGACTAGCACGACCAGCACGACGGCCAGCATCAGCACCCAGGGCAGCCGCCAGGCGAACCAGGTCGCGGTGCCGGCCGGCGGAGTGGGCAGTACGCCGAGCCCGTGCAGCGCGCCGACCAGCAGGATCACCGCGGTCAGGTGCCACAGGAAGACGGTGAGCACGACCGCGTTGACGGCGACCACCGCCTGCCAGGGGCGGCTGCGGTGCAGCCAGCGTTCGGCCCGTTCGCGCAGCAGCAGGATCAGCCCGAGCTGGGCGGTGGCCACGGCGAGCAGCGCCACGCTGGGCGGAGCGGCGTTGGCCATCCGCTCGCCCGGCTCGTTGATCATGCTCACCGGATACGGTCCGACGGAGGTGAGCAGCACCGCGACGGCGAGTCCGCCGATGATCATCACCAGGGCGGCTCGGGGTGACATGGGCAGGCAGCGGGTCCGCAGGCCCACCTGCCGACCCGCGGTGGGGCGGCAGTTGCTCCGGCGGGCGTCGTACCACGCGAAGCCGAGCTGGTGGACGGCGAGCCAGCCGAGCAGGTAGTTGGCCAGAGCCAGCTCGGCCGGGCCGAGTGCCCGACCCAGATCGCCGACGGCCACCAGCAGCGCCAGGGCCGCCGGCACGGCCAGCCCGAAGCGGCGGTGCAGCGCGTACATCGGCGGGGTCAACGGCACCACCGCCAGGTAGGCGGCGAGGAACCACAGTGGGATGGTGGCGAACCAGACGACGATGCGGACCATGCCCGCCTCGGCGCCGGCCAGCCGCGCGACCAGCGAACCACCGGCGAGCACCAGCACCAGCACGGTGGTCGGGCGCAGCAGCCGGGCGCTGCGGCCGAGCAGCCAGCCGGTCCGGTCACCGCCCCGACCGCGATGCGACGCGAGCGAGGCGGCGTTGGCGTACCCGCCGACCAGGAAGAACACGGGCATCACCTGGAGCGCCCAGGTCAGCGGCTCGGCCCAGGGGATCGCGGGCAGGGCCGAGCGGCCGTTGGGTTGGCCGTGCTGGTCGTGGTAGATGGTGACGAACGTCCAGTGGCCGAGGACGACCAGCATGATCGCCAGAGCCCGGAGCAGGTCGAGGTAGCGCTCGCGGTCGGCCGGTGTCCGGGCGGCGAGTCGGGCCAGGCGGCGCATGACCCGAGGGTATGTCAGCCCGGACATCGGCGATCTTCTTATTGATCAACGTTCATGCTGGTCGTGGCGGCTTTCGGCGGCGAGCGGCGGATCCTTCCGGGGGGTACGCCACAGGTAACAGTTTGAAAACTTCGCCCACGGTCTTGACACGGAGGGGGCTTCAGTAAGAACTTTTACCACTAACAGTTAACAGTCTTTTCCGAAAGGCGTCCCATGGTTGATCACGAGGCGGACACCTCCGCGGACACCGCGGTGACCGACGCCGACGTGGTCGACCGACGGGGCGCCCTGGGGGTCGCCTCCGACGGCGTCCTGGCCCGGGTGCGTACCGGTGCCGACGAACTGACCGGCGCGCTGCGCCGGGTCGCCGAACAGGTGCTCAGCGACCCGGAGGCGGCAGCCCGGGCCACCATCGTGGAACTGGCCGAACGCAGCGGCACCTCACCGGCCACGGTGACCCGGTTCTGCCGGGCGATGGGCTTCGACGGCTACGCCGACCTGCGGCTGGGCGTCGCCGTCGAGACCGGCCGGGCCCGCTCGGCCGGCTGGACCGTCGACATCGGACGCGAGATCCAGCCCGGTGACCCGCTCGAACGGGTGCTGGAACAGCTCATCGCCGCCGACACCCGGGCCATGCACGACACCGCCGCGCTGCTCGACCTCGCCGAGGTGGAACGGGCCGCGGTCGCCATCGCCGGGGCCAGCCGGGTGAACATCTTCGGTGCCAGCGGCAGCGCCCTGGTCGGCGAGGAGATGCAGTTCAGCCTGCACCGCATCGGGGTGGCCGCGTGGGCCTGGCACGACGTGCACTCCGGGCTCGCCGCCGCCGCACTGCTGCGCCCCGGCGACGTCGCGCTGGGCATCTCGCACAGCGGCCAGACCCGGGAGGCCATCGAGATGCTCGCCGAGGGCGACAGTCGCGGCGCGACCACGATCGCGCTGACCGGTTTCCGCCGCTCGCCGCTGGCCGAGCTGGCCGACATCGTACTGCTCACCGCCAGCCAGGCGACCACGTTCCGGCCGGACGCGCTGTCGGCCCGGCATCCGCAGCTGGTGGTGCTCGACCTGCTCTACATCGCGGTCGCCCAACGCACCCACGACCGCGCCCACGCGGCCTTTCGGCGCACCGCCCAGGCCGTCGACGGGCACAAGGCCGCGAGAGGGGTCACCGCATGATCAGCGCCACGACGGTTCCACCAGGTCGGAGAGATGCCCCCTGTCCATCTCTCCGCCACGCCCCCAACGGGGACGAGCCCAGCCCTCGCTCGCGGTACGCCGGACATCCTCGGCGTACCGCCTGACCCGACACCACAAGGAGAGTCAGAGATGCCTGTTACCCCCGAACTCGACCGCCGGACCCTGCTGCGCCGCGCGGCGGCCGCGGGCCTCCTGGTGACCCCGGCCGCGGGTCTGCTCAGCGCCTGCGCCGGTAGCACGCCGAGCCAGAACAACGCCAACACCGGGGAGAAGAGCAACGACAACCCCTTCGGCGTGCAGGAGAACAGCGCCGTGAAGGTGGTCATCTTCAACGGCGGTCTGGGTGATGCCTGGGCGAAGGAAGACCAGGCGATCTTCACCGCCAAGCACCAGAGCGTCACGGTCAACATGAGCTCCACCCAGAAGATCAAGACCGAAGAGCAGCCCAAGATGGCGACCACGCCCAGCGACGTGGTGATGAACTCGGGCGCCGACATGATGGACATCAGCACCCTGGTCAACGAGGGTGCCATCGAGCCGCTGGACGACCTGCTCGCCGCCCCCGCCTGGGACGGCGCGGGCACCGTCGCCGACTCGCTGTTGCCGGGCACCGTCGCCGACGGCAGCTTCCAGGGCAAGTTCTACGTCGTGAACATCGCCTACACCGTCTGGGGCAACTGGTACAACTCCGCCCTGTTCAGCAAGCAGGGGTGGGAGCCGCCGAAGACCTTCGACGACTTCTTCGCCCTCGCCCCGAAGATCAAGGCCACCGGCATGGCCCCGTACGTGTACGACGCCGTGCACGGCTACTACCCGCGTTGGGCGCTGATGGCCACCATCTGGAAGTCGGCCGGCAAGCAGGCGGTCATCGACATCGACAACCTCAAGGAGAACGCCTGGCGTGCCGAGGGCGTCCTGTCCGCTCTCCAGGCGTGGGAGAAGCTGGTCAAGGACAAGCTGGTGCTGCCCGGCAAGCTCGACCACACCCAGTCGCAGCAGGCCTGGCTGGACGGCAAGGCAGCCTTCATCCAGGTCGGCACCTGGCTCAAGAACGAGATGGCGGCGACCATCCCGCCCGGGTTCGAGATGAAGATCTCCGACTACTGGGGGCTGGGCGCCACCGACAAGGCACCCAACGACGTCTACGCCGGTGCCGGTGAGGGCATCGTGGTGCCGAGCAAGGCCCCGAACAAAGCGGCGGCCAAGGAGTTCCTGCGGGCGGTGCTCTCCAAGGCCGGTTCGGCGAAGTTCGCCGAGCTGACCAAGTCGCTCGCCTCGACCTCGGGCTCCGGCGACAACGTCCAGGACTCGGCGCTGGCCAGTGCCAACGAACTGATGAAGAACGCGCCGAAGGACCTGGTCTCGGTCAAGTTCTGGAACTTCTACGCCGACCTGGACAAGGAGAGCCAGAACCTCTCCGAGGAGCTGATGGCGGGCCGGATCACCGCCGCCCAGTTCGTCGACAAGATGCAGGCCGCCGCCGACAAGGTCGCCAAGGACTCGTCGATCACCAAGCAGACCCGAGACGCGTGACACCCCGGATCTGACCGAACGAGGAAGTGAGAGAGATGCGGCACGGTGTTGCTCGTTTCGTCACGGGTTTCCTGGCGCTGCCGGTCGGGCTCTACCTCTTCTACGTGGTGTGGCCCTTCCTCCAGGCAGCCGGGTACTCGCTGACCGACTGGGGAGGCTACTCCGACCGGCAGCAGTTCGTCGGGCTGGAGAACTACCTCCGGCTGTTCACCGACGAGCTGATCAGGAAGGCGTTCTGGCACAACGTCTTCTTCCTGGTCACCGTGCCGCTGTGCACCATCGCGCTGGCCCTGTTCCTCGCGTTCCTGCTCAACGTGGGCGGACGCGAGGACAAGGCCGGCATCCGGGGCGTCTTCGGCTCCGGTCTGTACAAGGTGATCTTCTTCTTCCCGCAGGTGTTGTCCCTGGTCGTCATCGCGGTGATGTGGCAGCAGATCTACCGCGCGGACGGCCAGGGGCTGGTCAACGGCGTACTGATGAAGATCGGGTTGGTCGCCGAAGACGACCCGATCACCTTCATGTACGACCCGGAGCCCTTCCTCGGCGTACCGGCGGTGCTGTGGTGGCTGCTGTTGATCGCGGTCTGGAGCGGTGCCGGCTTCTACATGGTGCTCTTCTCGGCGGCCATGCAGTCCATCCCGAAGGACATCTACGAGGCGGCCATCCTCGACGGGGCGGGACGCTTCCACACCTTCTTCCGGATCACCCTGCCGCTGCTGCGCGACACCGTCTCGGTGGCCTGGGTGTACCTGGGTTTCATCGCGCTGGACATGTTCGCGCTGGTCTACATCATGACCCCCAGCCAGGGCGGCCCGAACCACGCCAGCGAGATCTTCGCCTCGGTGATCCACTTCAACGCGTTCCAGAAGGGCCAGTTCGGCTACGCCTGCGCGATCGCGGTGGCCCTGGCGATCTTCACGATCCTGCTGGCCGCGTTCCAGCTGAAGATCACCCGTCGTGAGCGGATCGAGTACTGAGGAGGCCTGGACGATGAGCACGGTGACCCACACCCCGGGTGGCCAGGCCGGGCCCGGCCAGGCCCCGCCGCCGGGCCGTACGCCGGGCCGACGTGCCGCCGTCGGCGGCCGGGCCGGGGCGAAGTTCTTCAACGGCTTCTCGCACCTGTTCCTCGCCGTATGGGCGATCATGGTGGTCTACCCGCTGCTGTGGGTGGTGATGTCCGCGCTCAAGACCGACGCGGAGGTGATCCGCAAGCCGCTGTCGCTCTTTCCGGAGCGGTTGCAGTGGGACAACTTCGTCCGGGCCTGGACCGAGGGGCACATCGGTTCGTTCTTCCTCAACACCGTGCTGGTGCTGACCGGCAGCGTCTTCCTCACCATGCTGCTCGGCTCTATGGCCGCCTACGTGCTGGCCCGCTACGACTTCCCCGGCAACCGGCTGATCTACTACATGTTCCTGTCCGGGCTGACCCTGCCGATCTACCTGGCCGCGGTGCCGCTGTTCAAGGGCGTCTACAACATGGGCGTGACGTTGCCCTTCCTCGGTCCGAACAAGCACCTCATGCTGATCCTGGTCTACGTGGCCTGGTCGCTGGCGTTCACCGTCTTCTTCATGCACTCCTTCTTCCGCACCCTGCCCACCGCCATCGCCGAGGCGGGCATGGTCGACGGGGCATCGCACAGCCGGCTGTTCTTCAGCGTCATGCTGCCGATGGCCAAGCCGGGCCTGATCAGCATCGGCATCTTCAACGTCCTCGGCCAGTGGAACCAGTGGTACCTGCCGACCCTGCTGATGCAGTCGGTGGCCGGTGAACCGAAGAACCAGGTCATCTCGCAGGGCCTGATCGAACTGTCGGTGAACCAGGGCTACCAGTCCGACTGGTCCGGCCTGTTCGCCGGGGTGACCATGGCGATGCTCCCGGTGCTCATCGTCTACATCGTCTTCCAACGTCAGGTGCAGTCCGGCCTCACCGCCGGCGTCGGCAAGTAACGCCGCCCCGCCGGCCCGGCACCGCCGGGTCGGCGTTCGCCGGCATAAGGGCGACCGGCCGGGCGATGAGGCCAGATCCGCGGCCGGCGATGTCGCACTGGACACCGCAACTCGCGGCCCTGCCACGCGATGCCGCAACTCGTGGGCCTGCACGCGGGGTGCCGCGCGCACCTGATCATCGCCGATCGCCGTTTCGCCGTAACCGCGGTGTCCCGACCGATCGGACACCGCCGTACCGACGAAACGGAGCCGATCAACTGGCTGCGTCGGAGAGCAGCAGCTTGCCGCGCAGGGATCCTCGTGCGGTGCGGTTGACCCGGCGCACGAGCGGGATCACCTTCGCGACCGGCTGGCCGGCCCGGCTGATGACCACTTCCTCGCCCTGCTCGACGCGTTCGATGATCCGTGACAGGTTCGTCTTGGCCTCGTGGATGTTGAACTGGGCGGCAGCCTCACTTCCCATGCGACCTCCTTGGCCAAGAGGTTGGTCCACCTGGCGGCCACAGGTCGAGGACCAGCCACTTCAGTCGAGGCTGATCCCCAGCGTGTCCCGCAGTGCGGCCTGCCCGGACGTGGTGAGGCGAACGGCGCGGCCGGACCCGATCCGCACCACCCACCCGTTGCCGAGGAACGTCTCGCACAACTTCGCCCCCGCGAGCCCGCCGAGGTGCTGGCGTCGTTCCGTCCAGTCGAGGCAGCCGCGTACGAGGGGCCGGCGGCCGGGTCGCGGCTGCGCAGGATCCCACCCGAGCAGGTCGGTCAGCCAGGCCAGGCCGGCCGGGGTGAGGGCGAAGCCGGCGCTCTGGTCCAGTAGCTCCCGTGCGGTCATCGCGTCGGTCACCGCGACGCCGAGTTGCCCGGCGAGGTGGTCGTAGCAGGTGCGGCCCCGGCGCAGGGCCGCGTTGACGGTCGCCGCCCGCAGTCCGCGGGGCGGGGCGGGACGCGGCTCGATCCGGGCCGACAGGTCTTCCAGCAGTTGCGCCACCGACGGGTCGGCGAGCTGCACGTACCGGTGCCGACCCTGCCGCCGCTGCACCAGCAGCCCGCCGTCGACGAGGCGATGCAGGTGCCCGGTCGCGGTGGAGGGCGCGACGCCCGCGTACGCGGCCAACTCGCCCGCGGTCCACGCCCGGCCGTCGAGCAGCGCGAGGCAGATGGCCGCCCGCGTCTCGTCGGCCAGCAGAGCCGCGAGCGCCGCCAGATCGGAAGCCGAGGTCACTCCTCCATTGTCGGCGGCGACAGTTTGGCTCGTACCGAACGATGGTGGTCGTAGCCTTCGCCACATGCTGCAGATCCACGGCCGCGACCTCGCCCTCGCCGTCCTGACCGACCCGGCTTTCGGGGTGCCGCCGGTTCCGCCCGCGTCCGCCGGAGTCGCCTGGCTACGGGCTACGGTTGGCCGGTTCAGCGAGGGGGTGGAGCACGAACGGCGGCGCGCGTTGTCGGTCGCGGTCCTGGACGCGATCCCGCTCGACTCTCTGCGCCACGCCGGCTCGATCCACCCGGTGGCGATCCTCGCTCGCCAGATGGGCGTGGTCGAAGCCGTGGTGGACCTGGTCCGGGACGTGGCGCAGGCGTACCAGCCGGGGACCGGCGACGAATCGCGCGCCGACGCGGCGGTCGACCGGCTGGTCGCGGTCTTGGGCGGCAGCTATGACGAGCCGACCGCAGCGTGCATCGGCGTGCTCGTGCAGGCCTGCGAGCCGACCGTGACCCTGATCGACCGGGCCCGGCACCGTCCCGTCGACGATGTGTTGCGCGACGATCCGCCCGTGCCGGCGACCAAGCGTCACGCCCTCGTCACCACCACCGTGGGGGACGTGACGGTCGAGGCCGGCGAGGTGGTGCGGGTGCCCCTGGCGGGCGATCTGGCGTTCGGTGTGGGCCCCCGGCGCTGCCCCGGCCGCGCCCACGCCCTCGCGCTCGTGGCGGGAGCGCAGTCATGAGCAGCTTCGTCGCTCTGCATCGCGCCGGCGACCCACTGGTCCTGCCGAACGTGTGGGACGTCGCGTCGGCCCGCTTCCTGGTCGAGGCCGGCTTCCCCGCCCTCGGCACCACCAGCCTCGGCGTCGCGGCCGCCAACGGCCGGCCCGACGGCGTCGGCGCCACGGCGGCCGAGACTCTGCGTCTCACCCGCAGCCTGGTGGCGCTTCCGGCGTACCTGACCGTCGACATCGAGACCGGGTCGGTCGAGGCTGCGGTCGGGGTGGCCGAGGCCGGCGCGGCCGGCGTCAACATCGAGGACGCCATGGGTCCGGCGGAGACGCACGCCGCGTTGATCCGGTCGGTGAAGCGGGAGGTGCCGCAGCTGTTCGTCAACGCCCGCACCGACACGCACTGGCAGCGCCCCGGCGATCTGGCCGAGGCGGTCAGCCGGGTTCGCCGTTACGCGGACGCCGGGGCGGACGGGGTGTTCGTTCCCGGGCTGGCCGAGCCCGCCGACATCGCGGCGGTCGTGGCGGCGGTGGACGTACCGGTCAACATCCTGTTCCTGCCGGGTCGGCACACCGTCGCCGCCCTGGCGGACCTGGGCGTGCGGCGGGTCAGCACCGGCTCCCTGCTCTTCCGAGCGGCCCTGGCCGCCGCGCTCGACACGGCCACCGCCGTCCGCGACGGCCGCGCGACAGGCCTGGACCTTCCGACCTACCCGCAGGTGAACGTCGGGCCGCCGACCGCGTGAGCCGAGTCGCGGTCCGAGTTGTCGCACGGGGGCGGCAGAATCGGGCCCGTGTTGGTGGCGGTGGTGGCCGACGAGCAGGGCGGGGGAGTGCTGCAACCCCTCGCCCCCTCCGGCGTACCCGTGGGCCCGCCGGAGCCGGTCGCCGACCTGGCCGCTGCGATGGCCGCCCGCGAGCACGCCGACCAGCCGCGTTGGATCTGGGCGTCCGGCGCGGCGCTCTACCCGGCGCTGTTGCGCGCCGGGGTCCGGGTCGAACGGTGCCACGACGTCGAGCTCACCGAGGCGCTGCTGCTCGGGCACGCCGGTCGCTGGGGCGAACCGCGCGCCCTGGCCGCCGCGTGGGGCCGGCTGACCGGCGCGACGGTGCCGCCCGACCCGCCGCCGCGCGTCGCCGCCCCGCCCGGGGCCGGGCAGGCCGCGCTCTTCGACGCCGAGCCCGGCCCGGCGGGTCCGGGCATCACGGCCTTGACCAGGGTGTACGCCGACCAGCTCGACCGCATCGCGGCGACCGACGAACCGGGTCGGTTCCGGCTGCTGGTGGCCGCCGAGTCGGCCGGTGCGCTGATCGCCGCCGAGATGGGGGCGGCGGGCCTGCCCTGGCGCGCCGACGTGCACGACGCGATGCTGACCGAGTTGCTGGGGGAGCCCTCCCCGGTGGGCGGGCCACCCCGGCGGCTGGCCGAGCTGGCGGCGCGGATCGCCGACGCGTTCGGGCTGCGTCAGCTGCACGCCGACAGCCCGGCGGAGCTGCTGAAGGCGTTCGAGCGGGCCGGGGTGAAGCTGCCGAACACCCGGGCCTGGGTGCTGCGCGGGGTGGACCACCCGGCGGTGCCGCTGATCCTGGAGCACAAGGAGCTGTACCGGATCTGGACGGCGCACGGGTGGGCATGGCGGGACTCCTGGGTACGCGACGGCCGCTTCCGGCCGGAGTACGTCCCCGGCGGTGTGGTGTCGGGGCGCTGGGCCACCCGGGGCGGCGGCGCGTTGCAGATCCCGAAGGTGATCCGCCGGGCGGCGGTGGCCGACCCGGGCTGGCGCTTCGTGGTGGCCGACGCCGGGCAGTTGGAGCCTCGGGTGCTGGCGGCCGTCTCCGGTGACGCCCGGCTCGCCCGGGCGGGCGCGACCGGTGACCTGTACGCGGCACTTGCGCGGGACGCGTTCGGCGGCGACCGGGGCCGGGCCAAGGTGGCCCTGCTCGGCGCGATGTACGGGCAGACCGGTGGCGCGGCGGTGCCGGCCCTGGCGGTGCTGCGGCGCAGTTATCCGACGGCGTTCGGCTACGTCGAGGCGGCGGCGCGTACCGGCGAGACCGGTGGACTGGTGCGCTCGTGGCTGGGGCGTACCTGCCCGCCGGGGACGGCTGGCGTCGCCGACGACGACGTCGGCGACCCCGACGCGGCCGACGATCGGCACTCGCCCCGGGCCCGGGCAGCACGGTCCCGGGGCCGGTTCACCCGCAACTTCGTCGTCCAGGCCACCGCGGCGGAGTGGGCCTCGGCGCTGCTGGCGGTGCTCCGGGGCGAGGTGGCCGGCACCGGTGCCGAGCTGGTCTTCTTCCAGCACGACGAGGTGATCGTGCACTGCCCGGCCGAGCGGGCCGAGCGGGTTGCCGAGGCGGTCGACCGGGCCGGGCGGCGGGCCACCGCGCTGCTCTTCGGTGACACCCCGGTGCGCTTCCCGCTGGATCTGTCGATCGTCGAGTGCTACGCCGACGCGGCTTGAGAGGCATCGTGCGCCGGCGTGATCACCTGGACACCGAGGCCGCGCCGGTTCTTTCCGTGTTGTTCACGTTCGACGGTGATCCTGGTCGGCGAACCTGACCATTGCGGTGAGGCTTCCCGGGAGGTGGCATGGCCAGACGCGTATACCTGCACATCGGTGCGCCGAAGACGGGCAGCACCTTCGTGCAGAACGTGCTCTGGGCCAACCGGGACCGGTTGACCGGCGCGGGCATCCTGCTGCCCGGCAGCGCCGTGGCGCACGACCAGGCGATGGCCGATCTGCGGGCGGCGCCGTGGCGGGACGCCGAGGTGTACTGGACCTGGGACCGGCTGGCCGACAAGGCCCGGAAATGGTCCGGTGACGTGATCATCAGCAACGAGGGGTTGGGCGCGGCCACCGCCGAGCAGGCTGCCCACGCGGTGCGGAGCCTGGGCCCGGCCGAGATCCACGTCATCGTGGCGGGGCGGGATCTGTGGCGTACCCTGCCGTCGTTCTGGCAGCAGAGCGTCCGGGCCCGCGCCGGATGGCGCTTCGAGGAATTCCTGCGCGCCGTCGAAGAGGGCCGGTGCGAGGCGTTCTGGGAGAACCACACGGCGACCCGGATGTTGCGCCGCTGGGGCGACCTGGTCCCCGCGCAGCGGCGGCACCTGGTGACCGTGCCAGCTCCGGGCTCCCCGCACGAGATCCTGTGGCGTCGCTTCGCCGGCATCGTCGGCATCGCCGACGGGCTGTGCGAGCTGACCGCGCCGAGCGCGAACCCGTCGCTCGGCGCCGCCGAGATCGAGGTGCTCCGGCGGGTCAACCGGAAGTTGGGGGACCGCTATCCGCTCCGGACGCCGTACCGCAGGGTCGTCCACCGCCATCTGGTCGACGCGGTGCTCAAGCGGCGGGCCAACGAGTTGCGGTTCGGCGTCGGCCCGGACCGGGTCGGCTGGGTGATGGACCTCGCCGAACAGCAGATCAAGGAACTCCAGGACTACCCGTGCCGGGTCGTCGGCGACCTCGACGAGCTGCGGCCGGCGAAGCTGACGCCAACCGCCGGCGACGACGCCGTTGACGACGGCCACCTGCTCGAGGTCGCGATCGAGACGATCGTCGACATGCTCGGGCACGCCGACTCCCTCAGCGCGGGGACGGAGCACCCCGCCGAGGGTGCCTTATCGCGGCTGCGGAACCGTGCGGCCGGCGGCGTCAGGCGGCGGGTGCGGCGCGCCATCCGACGCGACGCGCCCTGAGCGTCTCCACCCGTGCTGGTTGCGGACACCGGGCCTGATCCGGCCGCCAGCGGGTATCCCCGCTGCCGGTACCACTGTAGATCGGCAGGTGAGACGGCAGGCATGCGGCCACTGGTGCTGGGAACCGTCGCGGCCGCCACGCTGGGCGCGACGGCGCAGGTCGTACCGATGGTGACCGCGAACGGGCCGGTCCGTCGCCGGCTCTGGCCGCGGCTTGCCGGCGTCGGTCCGACCACCCGGATCGCGTTGACCTTCGACGACGGCCCCGATCCGGCCTCCACTCCGCAGTTCCTGCGCCTGCTGGCGCGGGCGCAGGTGCGCGCCACCTTCTTCGTGCTCGGCAGGATGCTGGAACGGGACCCGGGGCTCGGCCGGGAACTGGTCGCCGCCGGGCACGAGGTCGCGGTGCACGGCTGGGAGCACCGGAACCTGCTGTGGCGAGCACCCGCGGCCACGTACGCCGACATCGCCCGATGCCGGGACCGGATCGCGGACGTGACCGGCGTGCCACCGCTGTGGTACCGACCACCGTACGGGGTGCTGACGTCGGCGGCGTTGCTGGCCTGTCGGCGGCTGCACCTGACCCCGCGGCTCTGGACGGCCTGGGGGCGCGACTGGGAGAGCACCCGGCCGCCGGGGGAGATCTGGCAGATGATCAGCAAGGATCTCGCCGGTGGCGGGACGGTGCTGCTGCACGACTCCGACTGCGCTTCCGCTCCCGGTGCCTGGCGTGGCGCCCTGGCGGTGCTGCCGCGGCTGTTCGAGTGGGCGCAGGACCGGAACCTGACGATCGGGACGCTCGGCGCGCATCAGGCCGACGAGGACGAGCGCCGGGCCGTCGGTGGATTCGTCGGCGGCAACGGCCGGCATGGCGGCTGCGGGGACGGGTAACCCCGGCCGGTGAACCTGAGGCTCATCCGCGCACCTGGTGCCGCCCTGGTCGGCAGCAGCCCTTCGCGGCACTGCCCCGGCCTCTGCACAGGATCTTTCGGGAGGGCTACCGGGCGATGCTCCGCTGGCTGCCCTGGAGCTACGACGCCCTTTTCACGATCACCGACCGCTCCTCGCTCGCGATCCGGGCGGTCAGGACGGCACTGCGGCTGGCCTCGCGCCGGATGCTGTTGCGACTGCCGCCCGGCACCAGCCTGGTCGTGACGACCTTTCCGTTCGCCAACCAGGTGCTCGGACCGCTGCGCTACCGGGGACGGTTGGACGCGTCGGTCGTCACCTACGTCACCGACTTCGTGGTCCACCCGACCTGGATGGCACCGGGCGTCGACACGTACTGCGTCATCCACCGGGCGGCGCAGCGGCAGGCCGCCGCCCACGGGGCGCCCGACGTGCGGGTGGTGAGTCCGCTGGTGTCCGCCCGGTTCACCTCGCTGCCCAGCGACGGCAAGCGCGCCGCGCGCGCCCGCTTCGGCCTGCCCGAGCAGGAGCGGTTGGCCCTGATCGTCGCCGGTTCCTGGGGCGTCGGCGATGTGGCCCGTACCGCCGCCGAGGTGCTCGCCACCGGCTGCGTCAAACCGGTCGTCGTCTGCGGACGCAACGACGACCTGCGCCGCCGGCTGCACGCCTTTCCCGGACACGTCCTGGGTTGGGTCGACGACATGCCCGCGCTCATGCGGGCGGTGGACGTCGTGGTGGAGAACGCGGGTGGCCTCACCTGCCAGCAGTCACTGGCCGCCGGCCTGCCGACCGTCACCTACCGACCGATCCCCGGACACGGTCGGGCCAACGCCGAGGTGCTGGCCGAGGCCGGACTGACCACTTACGTCACCACCGCCGCACACCTGCGTCCGGCGCTCACCGCGCTGACCACCGCCGAGAACGCCGCGCCCGTCGTCGCCGCGACCGACATGGCCGCCGTGGTGTCCGAAGCCGTCCGGCGGTCGGGTCGGGCCACCCGGCGGCGGGACGATCCGACCGCACCGTGATCCCGATCGCGCTCGCGGCGGCGTTCTGCTTCGCACTCGCCTCCGCGTTGCACCAGCGGGCCGCGAAACAACAGCCGCAGTACCGGGTACCGGACCCCCGGCTGCTGTTCCGACTGGTGCGCAGCCGGCTGTGGCTGTCGGGCTGGATCCCCGATTCCGCCGGCGTGGCGCTCCAGGTCGTCGCCCTACGGCTCGGGCCGCTGGCGGTCGTCCAGCCCGTCATGGCCAGCGGCCTGTTCATGGCGGTCCTGATCGAAGCCGCCATGATCCGCCGTCGGGTCGCGGCGCGGGACCTGCTCGCCGTCGCGGTGGGGGTGGCCGGCCTGTCCGCGTTCCTGGTCCTGGCCGATGCCCGCGCCGGCGTTGCCGCTCCTTCCCCGGGAGCCTGGATCGTCCCGGCGAGCTGTGCCGCGCTGGTGATCTTGGCCGGTGTCCTGGTCGCGTACCGACTGACCGGCGCTGCCCGTGGTGCGCTGCTCGGCATGGCCAGCGGCCTTGCCTTCGGCCTGGCGGCGGCGCTGGTCAAGGACGTCGCCGGCCGTTACCACGGGCTGGCCTCCCTGGTCAGCTGGCGGGTCCCGGTCCTGGTGGTGATCGTCGTCGTCGGGGTGCTGCTGAACCAGACCGCCTTCCAGCACGGCCGCCTCGCCGCGCCGCTCGCCGCGCTCACCCTCACCGACCCCGTCGCCAGCGTGATCATCGGCGTCACCGTTTTCCAGGAGACTCTCGCGGTCGACCCGGTGCGGGTGGTCGGGCTCGTCATCGCCGGCGGCACGATCGCCGCCGGAATCTGGTTCGCCGCCGGCTCCTCCGCCAGACGGTGACATCCGCGCCGCCATGCCACCACGTCCGGTCAACCCCGGCGAGAGTCGCCTCGGAGCCTGGTCAGAGACAGGGCGGCTCCGCCGGGGTCCCGTCTGGCAGCAGTTCATGCTCAGCTTCGGTGTAGTCGCGGCCGGCAGCGGCACACAAGATTCGGAACTGGATCTCGGGACGCAGGTCGAAGGTCTGGTCCACCCCACTGACGACGACGGTCAGGTGGTCTCCTCGCACGTGCCCTCCTTCCCAGCGAGTCAGATGCAGGGTGTCGGAGTTGCTGGCGTCGGTCAGGTCATGGATCGTCACCTCGCCTTCGCGATAAGTGACGGCTTCGCGATAAGTGACGATGCGGTCTCCCTTGCTGATGCCGATCAGGGTGTCACTCGTCGAGACGGGCGCGCTGCCGGCCAGTTGCTTCTGCCCATCGACGTCCCACACCCGCGCCCCTCCGCGGCTGGTCTGCACGGCAAGACGGGAACCGCTCTCGTCGAACACGATCGGGTGCTTTTCGGGCTCGTCATTGGAGGTGGACAGCGCGTTGATCGTGAGCCCTGACAGGGTCGCGATGTGCTGGGGGGTCTGGAGATCCCACAGCTGGATCTCGCCGGGGGCAGCGCCGCTGCGGGTGACCACCGCGACCTGACCGGGGTGTTGCGGTCGGGCGATGACTTGGCCCTCGACGAAGATCTCATCGTTCTGACGGAGGCCGGCCCAGGGCGCGGACTGGGCGAGGAATGGCCGGGTGAGCAGGGCTGCGTCGGCGACATCGACTCGGGCGAGGCGACCGTCAACGGTCAACAGAGCTATCTCGCTGCCCTCCAAGGCGACAATGTTCTCCACCTCACCACCTTGGAGGCCCGAATCACCGTCACTCGCCAGCGCCTTCGCCTCGGGTAGCACGTCATCGAGTGGCACCGTGTCGCGCAGATTCCCTACCGGGTACGCCCCGACGAGGTTGCCCACCTTGGTCCACACCACGACCCGCGACGAGTCCGCGGTCCAGGTGACCTCCCACGGCGGCCACCCGCCGGTCGGCGGAAGCGGCACCGACTGGCGGCGAGCGCTGACAGAGTCGACGACCTGCAAGCTCCGCTTGCCGGCTGTCGCCGTGAAACGCCGATCCGGGGACATCCTGACGGTCTCACGCCCCCTGTTTGTGGCGGTGAGCTTTCCGCTGTCGTATGGTTCGGCGCGCAGCACCATCAGCGTGGTGTTGAGCGGTGCGAGGACGACCAACCCACCGTCGTGGTGTGGTGCCACCGCGAGGATAGGTAGGGAGGGGCCGGACGCGTCGGGGACTCGGGCGTGATAGGCCTCCCCCGTGCTCAGGTCGATCAGGGTCTGCTCAATGTAGCGCCCCGCGGCAGAGGACTTCCTAGAGTCACCCAGGAACCGGTAGTAACGCAAGGTGCCGTCCATGAGCTCGCCAGCGTCGGGCAGTTCGGTCCGCTGACCGGGGGCAGCCCCGAGGAGCTGTGAGTACTTGCTGTCACCATCTCTCCGAACAAGGAGTTCGCCACCGGCCCCCAGCCAGACCTCGTTACTCACGTTGGTCTTGATGGTAGAGGTGTATCGCAGCTGGGCCGTGCGGAAGTCCCTGATCTCGACCCGCTTGTTGTAGTCGGAGGTAAAACTGATAGTCACCACAAAGTTCGCGTCAGCGGTGAAAGCCGCTTCGTGGGCTCCTCCCACCGGGACGAGGCCGTCCGGTACGCGGATACGGGAAGCGGACTCGGCCTCCCAGGCCTCTGCGAAGGCGACCCTGGCGTTGTTCCTCATTGTTAACAACAGCCGCTTGCTGTCGCTGCTGAAGTCCAGAGTGGCCTGCGAGACTACTGGAATCTCGTGGGCCAAGGGCAGAAGCAGGGAGTGGGTGGGGTCGTCCAGTCGCCACAGCCGTACCGCGCCGCCGTCCGTCACTGCGAAGAAGCGGCCGTCCGGGCTGAGCGCGTTCCACTGGACCAGCCCCTCCGGGACGCCGCTCAGCTCCCGCGCTTGGGGCTTGCCTTGCACGGCTCCGGTAATCACCGTGTACCTGGAAAGGCCGCCATCCTGCATCGATCGCACCACCAGGGCACGACCGTCCGGGGTGGCCGTCAGATCGGTGGCTCGCCCCTGCCAGACCGACGGATAACTGCCCAGCAGGTACTGCCCCCGTACGTACTGGGTCAGCAAGGCCTGACGGCTCGCGGGGGTCTGCCAGGCATTCCAGGCGGCCAGCGCGAGCTGCAGTGCGGTGGTGGGGTCATCGGCCGGGTGGGCGTCGGAGGCCTGGGCAAGCAGGCCCGCAGCCTGGAGGCGGAGTTGCTGGTCGGCGCGCTGCAGTCCCTGCCAGGTGGAGAACGCCAGGACGAGGGAGATCACCGTGAGCACGGCAAGCACTCCGATCGCCGCCCTGCGCACGCGAATTCTACGTCGGGAGTTCCGGTGGCTCAGCTGGATGTAGGCGTGCTCCTCGTCGGAGACGTCCTTCCGGTGGTGGTCCAGCTTGCGGTCTGCTTCCGCCAGGTCGACGCCGCTGAGCAGGCGCGCAGGGTCGTTCCTCTGAGCCTGCCAGCGACGGAGGTCGGCGCGTAGTTGCTCCTGCCATGCCCGGAAGTCCCGGGATTCCACGAGCCATCTCCGCAGGAGCGGCCAGAGCTCGGTCAGTGCTTCGTGCGCCAGGTCGACGATCTCCTCCTGCCCGGCACCTCCCGACGTGTGCGAGAGGACGAGGAGTTTCCCGGGTGCCAGCTCCCGGACCAGTTCGAGCAGTTCGGGGGCGAGATCTGCAGTACGGGCGGGCCTGCGGACGAAGGTGTCGTTGTCGCCCGGCCGAGCCAACTGCACGAACAGCCGTCGGGCGAGATCCTGCTGTTTCCGCGTCAGCGCGGCGTAGACGCCGTCCGCGTATGTGACGAGCGCCCCCGCGACGCCACCCAGGTCGTCGTAGGCGGCATGGGTGAGCATCGAGCGGCTGCGACGCTGCCACAACTCGGTCAGGGCGAACTGGACCAACGGCATCCGTCCAGGCTCGTCGCCCGCGTCAGCGACGATTCTCTCCGGCAGCCCCGGTTCAAACCACAGCCCGGGCACGGCGTCGACGGGCGCGGTCACCGCGCGTTTCAAGTCGTCGGCGGCCAGCGGTGCGAGGAACTGCACAGCGTCGCTGACGAGGTGGGACGTGCCGGCCGTCACCAGCACGTTCAGGGAGTCGGGGCGCGCGGTGGCGATGACCCGTAACACTGCCGGACCGGCCGGGCCTGCCAGGCCGGAGAGCAGCCGGAAGAGCTCGGCTGCATCCACCGGTGCGTTGCGGGCGTACTCCTCAAGCTGGTCGACAAAGAGGAGGTGGCCGGTGCCCTGGCCACGGGCGAGCGCTCTGGCGCGCAGTTCGGCGAGGATGTCCTCGGCACCTGCGAGAAGTCGCGCCAGTTCCTCGGCTCTGGTGAGCCGTTCGATCTCGCCGAGCCCTGGTTCCAGGATATCGGTCATCGCTCGGGCGAGAATGACGGTCGCGCGAGCGCCCGGAACGGGCCGCAACTCGGAGGTCCCCATGCCTATGCCTGGCAGCCGGGGCAGCACGCCGGCCCGTACGAGGGAGGACTTCCCGCATCCCGAGGGCCCCACCACCAGCGTCATCGGTCCCCGACGGACGGCGTCGTATATCCGGGTGGTGTCGTTCTCACGACCGTGGAAGAACTCCGCATCTTCCTCGGTGAAGGCCGCCAGCCCTTGGAATGGGCAACGGGAGGGCATCATCTGCTCGTCAATCAGGTCAGCCGACGGCAGCAGATAGGCGGTGCTCGCGCCCCGATGCACGGCGACCGTCATCCCGACAACCCCGCCCTGGACGTCGTCCCACACCGGGGATCCACTGAAGCCCTCCGCGACACGCGGCCCGGGCGGATTCGCCTCCATCTGCAGCAAGCCCAGGCCGTGCTCAGCCCGCAAAGTGCCCGACACCCAGATGCCATGATCAGCACCAGCCGGGTAGCCGAACACCCGGAACGAGTGATTCCAGACGTCGGTCCCATCGACGAGCCCCGCCGGCCGTGCACCCTCGATGGGCGTGTCGAGCCGCAACAGGGCGATATCGGCTCCCCCGTGGCGCCAGGAGACCACTCTCGCCCGCGCCGAGGGGCGGGCGGGTAGTAACGGGAAGTCGAGGTCCACCCACCCACGGGGTGCCTCTTCCACGGACGCGGGAACGTCGAACACTTGCGCAACGACGTGAGCGCAGGTGCACACCACGTCCCCAGCTATCAGGAATCCTGCCCCGATCACCTCGCCGTTGGCTAGGCGTATCCGCACCTGCGAAGCCTGCAAGGTATCGCTCCGCCGCTCTACGGCCACGGCCCCGCCTTTCTTCGTCCCGTTTCCACACCACGCATTCCAATCGCCCTGCCACAACGACATCCCCGCCGGGGTGCCGGATCCGAACGAACGATGCCCAAAGCGGGATGGTGGAGCGCATTGCCGGCCATTCCGATGTCTCGGAGCCGCCAGTGTTCGACTGATCGGTGCTTGTCGACGGGTCGAGACCGTTCGGCTGGTTTTGCTTCGAGCCCTCGGGCTTGTCGGGGCTCGATTCATGGTCCGTGCTCGGCGTCTGGGGCGGCTCGGCTGCGCGGTTCCACTCGAAGGTGACCTTCATGTGCGCCTCACCGGTGGTCTCGGCCACCACAAAGCCGCCCTTAGCCGTCGCTTTGAGGCCGAACTCGATTACCACTCGGTCGGCTCCGCCGGCATTGCGGGCTCGCGCCGCCGCGCTGCGGGCCAATTGCTGGAACCGGTCGAAAGCCTCGTTGAAAGTCTCGGACAGGTGGGCGACCACGTCTTGGCGTCGCCCCGCTGGCACGACGCCGTCGACCTGATTGGTCACCTCGAAGAGCGCCACGGCGCCGTCGTCTGCCGCAACTTCCACATAGTAGGTCACTTACGAGCCCTTGCCTATCGATGGACGTCGGGCTGCCCAGTCTAATGGGATAACTCAAAGCGCAGAGGAGTGTGGATCTTGAGAGGGCACCTGATTCACATGTTTTGTGAGTAATGAGCGTTCAGGTGTATCGCCAGGTTGGGGGTGGTTTCGTCGGCGAGGCGTCTGGTGAGGTTGTCGATCATGGCGATGCGGATCAGGTCGTGTCGCGCTGCACCTCGTATCACCACTTCGGACACTTCGCGGACGGCCCCGGTGCGCCGGACGGGGAGGGCGAGGTCAGCCTCGATCCGTCAGAGGGTTTTGCTCCCTGCCTGACCGTTTCGGCTTGACCGTTTTGTCCGCTGGTGGTGGGTGCGGGAGCGCCACGTGTCGCTGTGGACGCGCGAGGTCTCCGTGCCCTCGAGGAG
>NZ_BMNB01000031.1 GCF_014646235.1 Micromonospora sonchi
CTCCATCGGCTACCACCGCAGCAATGGCGAACCCAACATCGCCCGAGCTACCCGACGCGCCAACCGACGATCTACAGAACTCATCGATGCCGTAACCAGGAGTAACCCGACTACGCAATAGCCCTGGTGACCGGGCCGATGCCGGACGGGTCTTGACGGCGTAGTAGGTCGACGGTGCGATCTGCGCCGGTGTGTCTTCCAACGCCCGCAAGACCGACTGGACACCGTGCTGTTCCTTCTGCGAGTCGACGAACGCGACCCTCATCGCGACGGCCGGTCCAGTTCGGCCGCGAAGAAAGTCGCCGCGGAGCGCAGGATCTGGTTCGCCCGCCGCAGCTCACGATTCTCCCGTTCCAGGGCGGCGATGCGTTCGGCATCGCTGCTGGTCGTGCCCGGCCGATCACCGGCGTCGACCTCTGCCTTCTTCACCCAGGTCCGCAACGCCTCCGGATGAACCCCGAGCGACCCAGCGATCCGCCGGATCGCCCCGACCGCCGACGCCGGATCCCGACGAGCCTCGACCGCCAACCGGGTCGCACGCTCACGCAGCTCATCGTTGTACTTCTTCGGTGCAGGCATTGCCGGTGTTCCTCCAGGTTTCGATGTCTCCATCTAACCCGGGGCGGAACACCCCCTCAGCTCGACAAAGCACGGCCCAGGCACGACCAGGCAGCCAGCGTCCGGTACCGCGTGCGGGCAGAGCGCGCAGGCCAGGACGATGGCGACAGGCCCCGCGCCAACTCCACCACCGGCCGCCCCACCCGCCGCGCCAACTCCCGCGCTTGAGGGACAGACGTCCGGGCCGGGTCGCCTCAGCGAGAGCCGGTGGCGGGACGGTTCGGCCGCTCGCGCACCGCTCGACGTCAGCCGGGGCGGTTCGGCCGCTCGTGCCGCTCGACGTCAGCCATGACGCGTCAGCCGCCGGCGCCTTCCGCCGCCCCGTCCGCGGTCAGGGCGCCCTCCGCGCCGTCGCTGTCGAGGTGCACGTGCTGGTGGCCGTTTCCTGCATCGATGTTGATCTGGTCGAGTTGCGTCGCGGCCACCGACCACGTGGTCACCGCGAGCGCTGCCTGTCGCGTCGCCAGCGTCAGCAGCTCCGGTTGCCGGTCGGCGGGAGCGGCCACGGCCAGCGCGACCGTCTCAACGGCGACGGCGGCCAGTTCCACCGCGCTGCGCAACCCGCCGCGGGCGACGTTGGTCGCGGTCATGCCCGACGGCGGGTCGGCGAACTGCGCCGTCAACCGGCGCATGACGTCTTGCCACTGACCGACCTGAGCCGCCTCGGGCGCGCGCCCGGCTGCCGGTTCCTGCCGGACGGCAAGGAGGATCGGCCCGAGTTCCTCCCCCGTCCGGCGTGCCATGTCGGTGAGTTCGACGATCTGCTGCGCGTCGCGCCTGAGGTCCGCCTCGTGCAGCTTCGCGACGCTGGACTCGGTCGCGCTCGGTCGCCCGACGGCGTAGCCGACCAGGCCGCCGAGGAGGCCCACGACCAGCGCCGCCACGATGCCCACCGCGACGGCACGCGCCGGAGGACGTCCCGGCCGGGCCGGCGAGGTCGACAGATGAGAGGGCCGGCCGGTTCGACGGGACATGACACTCCTCGCATCGAAAGCTGTACGGCTCGGAGCCTAACCCTCACACCACAACACGTCGACACTTGCGCATGCCCCACAAAACCTTTGATCGGAACTGACGAGAGGGTGATGATCGTCCGATGTCCGCCACTCGTCGTGAGCTGCTGCGCTGGCAGTTCGAGCTGACCTGGTCGTTGTTCGAATACCACCTGGACCGGTTGCAGCCGGCACACTTTCGCTGGGAGGCCGCCGAGCATTCCTGGACGGTCCGCCCGGACCCGGCCGGCCGGTGGGTGCCGGACTGGGCCGACACCGAGCCCGATCCAGTGCCGGTTCCCACGGTCGCCTGGCTGACCTGGCACATCGGCTGGTGGTGGAGTGTCGCCACCGACCACCTCCAGGGCCGGCCGCCCCGGGAACGCACCGAGGTCCACTGGCCCGGCGACGGCGAGGCCACCATCGCCTGGCTGCGCGAGTTGCAGGCGGAGTGGCTCACCGTGCTGGACCGGCTCACCGACGTCGACCTCGACGCGGTCGCACCGTTCCCCTGGCCGCGCGACCCGCAGCACACGGTCGGACACCTGCTCGCCTGGGTCAACGCCGAGCTGATGAAGAACGTCGCCGAGATCGGCCAACTCCGGTTGCTGTACGAGGCGCGGACGGCCTGAGCCACCCCGTGCAGCGGGTCTGGGGGCCGCCAGAAGGCCGTCGCGCCGCTAGGGAGCGGCCATTCGGCGGGTGAGTTCGGCCGCCCGGTACGCCGCGACCTGACGTGCCTGCGCCGCCACGAACCGCCGCAGCGGCGCGGGCGCGAAGGCGGTGACCTGCTCCCGCACCTGGGTGCCGTCGGTCACGGCGACCAACTCCACCACCGCGCGCAGTCGCACCCGTCCCGGGCTGCGTACGTCGCTGACCAGTCGGTCGGGCCGGTGCGGGGTCAGGCGTACCCGGATCGGGTTGTCCCAGCGCAACGGACCGAACAGCCGGAACCGTTCGACGGCGAGATAGTCGACGATCTCCTGCCCCTGCGCGTCGTGGCCGGGCCGCACGTCCCGCACCGCGACGACCAGTGGCGACAGTCCGATGTAGCTGTGCGGGTCGCTCAGGTGGCGGTACACCCGCTCCGGCGACGCGGCGACGACAGCGGTGGTCTCGAAGGCGATCGGCGCCTGGCGTTCCTCGGGCACACCCCATCCTGGCACGTCCCGGACCACGGCAACCGCCGCCGATCCACGGTAGTGGCCCGGGGGGAGCGTTCCGACACCTAGAACGCTCCCCCCGGGTGGATCTCTGCTCGTCGTACGGTCACTCCCGCAGTAGCGGCAGCACCCGTTGGCCGAGCAGATCGATCCCCTGGTACGGGGTGAGGCCGTGTGGGGTGCCAAACTCCACCCGGCTTGCCCCCGCGTCGAACACGGCGGCGGCCTGCGCGGCGACCTGTTCGGGTGTGCCGGAGAAGGCGAACAGGTCGAGCAGGTCGTCGCCGATCAGCGCGCCGGCCGCGTCGTCCTCACGGCGGGCGACGTGGTCCTGGATCCGGGCGAGCAGTTCCGGATCGACCTCGACGGTGGGGTCGAGGGCGGCGACCACCGCGAGGTACATGGCCACCTCGGTCCGGGCCATCCGGCGGGCCAGCGCGCCGTCGGTGTCGACGACGGTGACCGCGCCCAGCACCACGCCGGTGCCGTGCCCGTCCGCCTCGTCCAGCCAGGCACGCATCGTCTTGGCCATGGCCGGATTCGCCGACCCGCCGACCTTGACCTCGCTGGCGAACGCGGCCGCCGCCCGGGCCGTCTGCTGCCCCCAGGTGCCGACCAGCACCGGCACGTCCGGGCGTACCGGGGTGTACCGCAGGGTGGTGCCGGGCTCAATGCTGAACTCCCGGCCCTGGAAGCCCTCGCCGTCACCGGCGAGCAGTCGCCGCACGACCTGCACCGTCTCGGCGATGCGCCGCAACGGCCGTGCCTGCGGCACCCCGACCTGTTGCAGCCAGGTGCCCCGGGCCAACCCGAGGTACGCCCGGCCGTGCGAGGCCAGGTCGAGGGCGGCTACCTGGCCGGCGACCTCGACCGGGTGCAGGGTGAACGGGTTGAGGCAGGCCGCGCCGAGGCGGATGCGGCGGGTGTGCCGGGCCGCCACCAGCAGCGGGAAGATCGGCGGCTGGTACATCAGGTCGCCGAAGACCGACAGCACGTCGAAGCCGTGCCGCTCGGCGAGCTCGGCCAACTCGGCGTACTCGTCGGCGGACTTGTCCGATTGCAGGCCGATGCCGACCAGCCGTTCTCCGTTCACGTCAACTCCTCGGTGGGGATCTGCCGGCGGCCGGTGCGCTCGATCCGCATGATCACCCGCTCGTCCGGGTCCGGGCAGGCCACGTGGCTGTCCCGGGCCATCCAGTCCCCCTCGGCCAGGGCCCGTTGCTTGGCCGGCAGCAGGGGCAGGCACGCGGCCAGCGCGTACACGCAGAAGTGCTGGCCGGCCGGGATGCTCAGCCGGCAGGATTCGGTCAGGTCGAAGTGGTCGCCCACCTTCATGCCGCACACCGAGCGACCCTCGATGCGCTCCACCACCACCCGCAGGTCGTAGACGTCGGTGGTGGGCTGCTCGCTGTGCTCGCTCATCGCACGGCCTCCGCGTGGTGGTGCACGATCCGCCAGCCGCTCTCCGCGCGGCGCAGCACGTCGGTGACCCGGAAGCAGACGTCCGGGCGGTCGTCGCCGTGGCGGGCGCGCAGCACGTACCGGACCAGGCCGGTGTCGCCCCAGGCGTCGGCGCGCAACTGCTCCGGCGCCACGGCCACCGGGGCCGGGCCCGTCGCGCCGGCGGCCCGCCGGTCACGCAGCTCGTCCAGCGCGGCCAGACCGTGAAGCAGCTGGTCGGCGTCGGACTCCCAGATGGTCAACTCGGGGTGCAGGTGGGCGTCGAAGGCACGCCGGTCGCCGAGTGATCGGTACATGTCTTCGATGGTGCTGGTGAGTTCGTCGATGCTCATCGGGGTCACTTCCGGTCGAGGGCGGGGGTGCCGGACCGCAACGTCTCGGCGAGGCGGGCGCGCAGCGGCTCCAGGCCCATCGGCCCGAGCGCCAGCGCGGTGTGGTGGAACCGTTTGCGGTCGAACCCGGCGCCGGCCCGCCGTTCGGCGTCGCGGCGGGCCTGCTGCCACAGCCGCGCCCCGACCTTGAAGGCCAGGGCCTGGGCCGGCCAGCCGAGGTAGCGGTCGACCTCGAAGCGGGCGGTCGCCGCGTCCAGGCCGGCGACGCGGGTGAGCAGGTCCACGGCGACCGCGGGCGTCCAGCGGGCAGCGTCGGTGAACCCGTTGCCGGCCGGGATCGGCAGGTCGAGGTGCAGGCCGAGGTCGATGACGACGCGGGCGGCCCGCCACATCTGGCCGTCGAGCATGCCGAGCCGTTCGGCGGGGCCGGCGTAGAGGCCGAGTTCGTCGGCGAGCCGCTCGGCGTAGTGCGCCCAGCCCTCGGCGTACCCGTGCACGTGGCAGAGGGTGCGCTGCCACGGGTGCAGGTCGGTGAGGGTGAGGGTGATGGCGTGTTGCAGGTGGTGTCCGGGCAGCCCCTCGTGGCACAACGTCCCGACGTGACGCCAGACGGGCACGGTCGACTCGCCCGGCGGCACCGACCACCAGATCCCACCGGGCCGGGTCAGCGCGGCGTCGGGTGGGGTGTAGTACATGACGCCGGACGCGGCGGGGCTGATCCGGCACTCGACGTGCCGGGTGGCCGCCGGGATGTCGAAGTGGGTGCCGTCGAGGGCGTCGGTGAGCAGGGCGGTCCGTCGGCGCAGCCACTCCTCCAGCGCCGGGCCGACCGGCACCCGGCCGGCCGGGTCCGCGTCCAGCGCCGTCCGCGCCGCCGGCACGTCCGGGTGCCCGCACTCGGCCGCCGCGGTGCGCAGCTCGGCGGCGGTACGCGCCAGCTCCGCCCAGCCGTAGGCGTACAGCTCGTCGAGGTCGACGGTGGCGCCGAGGAAGGCGCGGGAGGTGATCTCGTACAGCTCACGGCCGACACCGTCCACCTCGGACGCGGCGGGAGCCAGTTCGGTACGCAGGAAGGCGGCGAAGTTCGCGGTGGCGGCGGTGGCCAGCCGGGCGCCCTCGGCCAGCCGGGCGGCGAGCGGGCCGCTCGGGCAGCCGGCGACGAGCCGGCCGTAGAAGTCCGTGTCGCTCCAGCTCGCGCACTGCTCGGCGACGACCAGCACCTGCCGGCGGGCGACCAGTTGTCCGCGCTGCGCGGAGCGGCGCAGCGTGGCGGCGTACTGGTCGAGGGTGGTGGGTAGCCGGTGCAGGTGGGTGGCGATGTTCGCCCAGTCGTCGGGGGTCTGCCGGGGCAGGTTGTCGAAAACCTGCCGGGCCAGGTGCACCGGGGTGGCCAGCGGGGCCAGCAGGCGGGTGGTGAAGCCGGCGTCGTGCAGCGCGACCTCGCTGGTCAGCCGGTCGGCCAGGGCGCCGGCGAGCGCGCGTTCGCCCGGAGTGTGCGCGGTGGTCGTGGCGACGGCGGTCGCGGTGCCCCGGGCCAACGCGGCGCGGGCGTCGAAGCCCTCCGGTGACAGGTTCATCAGCTGCGATTCCGGCGTACGCCCGGCCGCCTCGGCGGCCTGCGGGTCGAGTTCGGCCAGCGCGGCGAGGTAGTCGTCGGCGACCCCGGTGATCCCGGTCATCGCGGTGCCCGGGTGCGCGAATGGTCGTCGCGGTAGACGACGCCGCCCTTCATGACCAGGTGCAGGCTGCGCAGCGCGGAGACCGATCGGGTCGGGTCGTCGCGCAACACCAGCAGGTCGGCGTGCTTGCCGGCCTCGATGCTGCCGAGCCGGTCGGACTGGCCGAGCCATTCGGCGGGCCGGATGGTGGCGGCCTTCAGGGCGTCCGCCACGGGCATCCCGGCGTCGACCATGAACTCCAGTTCCCGCACGGTCGCGGTGGTCTCGTCGTAGCCGGCGTGCGGCGGCATGTCACTGCCCAACGCGATCGGCACACCGTTGCGGATGGCGTGCTGGAGGCTCTCCCAGTGCCGGGGCCCGGCGGCGAGCGCCCGCTCCATCAGCCAGCCCGGCACCCCGGAGTCGCGGAAGAACTGTTCGCAGCGGCTGACCACGATGGTCGGGACGTACCAGACGCCCTTGGCCGCCATCAGCCGGGTGACCTCGTCGGTCAGCTCGTAGCCGTGCTCGACGCAGTCCAGGCCGAGTTCCACCGCCCGGCGTACCGTGTCGGCCGGGCCGGCGTGCGCGGTGACCTTGCGTCCCCAGTCGTGGGCGACCCGGATGACGGCGGCCATCTCGTCGTCGAGCAGCTGCGGGGTGTCGATCGCCTCGTACTGGCCGGCGATGCCGCCGGAGATGCACACCTTGATCAGGTCGGCGCCGGCGCGGATCTGCTCCCGGGTGATCCGCCGGAACCCGTCCGCGCCGTCGGCCTCCAGGGCATCGGCCTCCCAGCCGTGGCCCCCGGTGCAGCACAGCGCGTGCCCAGCGGTGAAGATCCGCGGCCCGTCCACGGCCCCGCCCTCGATGCCCTTGCGCAGCGCGAAGTCGGCGTAGCGGCTCTCGCCGACCAGCCGGGCGGTGGTGACGCCGGCGTGCAGGGTACGTCGGGCGGAGTCGGCCATCAGCAGCACCAGTTCGGCCAGGTTGGAGCGCTGCACCGCGTCGCCGAGGTGGCCGGGCAGGCCGAGGGAGAGGTGCACGTGCATGTTGGTCAGGCCCGGCATGACCACGTCGCCGCCGAGGTCGACCACCCGGACGTCGCCGGCCTCGGCGAGCACGTCGTCGACCGGGCCGACGGCGCGGATCATCCCGTCGGCGCCGATCCACACGCCCCGGTCGGGCTGGAGGTGGTCGTCGACGCCGTCGTAGAGGGCGAGGTTGACCAGGACCTGTTCGGTGACGGTGTGCATGTCGACGTCCTCAGTGCGCGGGCACGGCGGCCGGGGCCACAGTGGGGTCGTTGAGCCAGCAGGCAGCGCTGCGTCCGCCGAGCTGGAGGGTGGGCGGCTGGTCGCCGCAGGGGGCGAAGGCGTGCGGGCAGCGCGGCCGGAACCGGCAGCCGGTGGGGGCGTTGGCCGGGTCGGGCACCTCCCCGGCCAGGGTGCCGGGCAGCCGAGGGGTGGGGCCGATCTGCGGCACCGCGTCGATGAGCGCCCGGGTGTACGGGTGACGCGGATCGCGCCACAGCTCGCGGGTGGGCGCGGTCTCGACGATGCGGCCCAGGTACATCACGGCGGTGACATCGGCGATCTCGTGCACCAGGGCGAGGTCGTGGGAGATGAACAGCATCCCCATGTCGAGGTCCCGGACCAGCCCGACCAGCAGGTTGACCACCTGGGCCTGGGAGGAGGCGTCCAGGGCGGTGACCGGCTCGTCGGCGATGATCATCTTGGGTTGCGGGGCGAGCGCCCGGGCGATGGCCAGCCGCTGCCGCTGCCCGCCGGAGAACTGGTGCGGATAGCGGTCGGCGGCGGCGGCCGGCATGCCGACCCGGTCGAGCAGCTCGCCCACCCGGTCCCGGCGGGCCGCGCCGGTCACCGTCTCCGCCACCCCGTCGAGCAGTTGCGCGCCGATGGTGCGCCGGGGGTTCAGCGAGGCGTACGGATTCTGGAAGACCATCTGGAGGCCGATCTCCGCACCCGGTCGACGACGCCAGCCCAGTGGGGTGACCGGGCGGCCGGCGTAGCGGACCTCACCGGCGCTCGGCGCGGTGAGTCCCACCGCGGCCCGGGCCAGCGACGACTTGCCGCAGCCCGACTCGCCGACCAGGCCGACGATCTGTCCGGGCGCCACGTCCAGGCTGACCCCGGCGACCGCGCGTACCCGCCCGCGTCCCCGGAAGCGGTACTCCACCTCCACGTCCGTGATCCGCAGCAGATCCGTCATCGGGTCGCCACCTCCAGGTGCGGACGGACCACGCAGGCCACCGAGCGGTCCGCGCCGGCCGGAGCCAGGGGCGGCGGTGCGGTGCCGCAGGACGGCTGCGCGTACCCGCAGCGGGGTTGGAACGGGCAGCCCGGCGGCGCCTCCCCGGGCGCCGGCGGGCCGCCGGGGATGGGCCGCAGCGTGCCGACGGCCTGGGTGCCGTGCGGTCGGGCGCCGAGCAGCGCGGCGGTGTACGGGTGGGTGGGTGCGGTGAGCAGCGCGCCGGTCGGGCCGGTCTCCACCACCCGTCCGGCGTAGAAGATGTAGCCACGGGTGGTCAACGCGCTGAGCACCCCGAGGTCGTGGGTGATGAACGCGACGGCCAGGCCGGTCTCGGCGCGCAGCCGGTCGAGCAGGGCGAGGATGCCGGCCTGCACGGTGACGTCGAGGGCGGTGGTGGGTTCGTCGGCGATCAGCAGCCGGGGCCGGGCGGCCAGGGCGATGGCGATGGCCGCCCGCTGCCGCATGCCGCCGGAGAACTGGTGCGGATAGGCGCGCATCGCGCGTTCCGGGTCGGGGATGCGGACCTGGTCGAGCAGCTCCACCGCCCGGCGGTTCGCGGCCCGGCGGTCCATCCGCAGGTGCACCCGCATGTGTTCGGTGAGCTGGCGGCCGATGGTGAGCATCGGGTGCAGGGCGGCGGTGGAGTCCTGGAAGACCATGGCGATGCCCCCGCCCCGGACCCGCCGCCAGCCACGGTTGTCCAGGCCGAGCAGGTCGGTGCCGGCGAAGCGGGCCGAGCCGGTGACCGTCGCGCCGGGCGGGAGCAGGCCGAGCAGGGTCTGCGCGGTGAGGCTCTTGCCGCAGCCGCTCTCCCCCGCGATGCCGACCAGTTCGCCCTCGTCGACGGTGAGCGACACGTCGTGCAGGATCGGCAGCGGTCCGCGCGGGCCGGGCAGGGTGACGGCGAGGGAGTCGACGTCGAGCAGCGGTGCCATCAGCGTCCCTTCGCGTAGCGGGGGTCGAGCCGGTCGCGCAGCGCGTCGCCGAGCACGTTGAACGCCATCACGACGGTGAGGATGGCCAGGCCGGGGAAGACGCTGACCCACCACATCGACAGGTCCTGGGAGCCGAGAGCCACCATCGAGCCCCACTCGGCGGCCGGCGGGCGGGGACCCAGGCCGAGGAAGGAGAGCGCGGCGAGCAGCAGCACCGCGTTGCCGAGCTCCAGGGTGGCCAGCACGATCGCCGGCCCGATGCTGTTGGGCAGTACGTCGCGGCGCAGCGCGCGGACCGGCCCCACACCGAGCAGCCGGGCGGCGCTGAGGTAGTCGTCGCCGCGCATGCTCAGCACCGCGCTGCGGATGACCCGCGCGTACACCGGCCAGGAGACGATGACCAGGGCCAGCACGGCGTTGCGGGTGTTCGGGCCGAACGCGGCGGTCACCGCCATCGCCAGGATGATCTGGGGGAAGGCGAACACCAGGTCGGTCAGGCGCATCAGCGCCTCGTCGACGAACCGGCCGAGGTATCCGGCGATCAGCCCGAGCAGGCCGCCGACGAGCAGGGCCAGCGAGACGATGGCCAGGGCCAGCGGGATGGAGAGCCGGGCGCCGTGGATCACCCGGCTGAGGATGTCCCGGCCGAGGGAGTCGGTGCCGAACCAGTGCGTCGCCGACGGCGGAGCGTACGCCTCGGGGCTCTGCGCGAGCGGGTCGTAGGGGGCGATGAGCGGCGCGAAGAGCGCCAGCAGCAGCCAGCCGCCGAGGATGACCAGCGCCGCCACGGCGATCGGCTGGCGCCAGATCGGCCGGCCGGTCTGGCCGCCGCGCAGCCGGCCGAGCCAGCGGCGTCGGGTCAGCGCCCGCTCCACCTTCGGATCGGGAGCCACCGGGTCGGGTGCGATCATCGTCATGACAGCCGGATCCTCGGGTCGATGAGCCCGTACAGCAGGTCGACGGTCAGGTTGACCAGCGTGTAGACCAGGGCCACGAAGAGGCTGACGCCGAGGATCGACGGCAGGTCCAGCGCGGTGGCGCTGCGGTAGGCGTACTGGCCGAGGCCGGGCCAGCCGAAGATGCTCTCCACCAGCACCGTCCCGGACAGCAGCGAGGCGAAGGCCAGGCCGGAGACGGTGACCACCGGGACCAGGCCGGCGCGCAGCAGGTGTCGGCGCAGCACCACCCGGGCCGGCAGACCCTTGGCGTACGCGGCACGGATGTAGTCCTGTTGGAGCACCTCCAGCATGGCGGAACGGACGAAGCGGACCAGCAGCGCCACGGTCAGCGAGGTCAGCACCAGCACCGGCAGGGTCAGGTGCTGGGCGGCGTCCCAGGCGACGTCCCACTGGCCGGCCAGCGCGGCGTCGACCGTGTACATGCCGGTGACGGTGGGCGGTGGGCTGAACCCGGTGGAGAGCCGCCCGCCGCTGGGGGCCAGGCCGAGCTGGTAGAAGAAGACGTAGAGCACGACGAGCGAGAGCCAGAACGGCGGGGTGGAGAGGCCGAGCAGGGAACCCACCCGGACCAGCTGGTCGGTGAAGCGGCCGTTGCGCACCGCCGCGAGCATGCCGATGCCGGTGCCGATCAGCAGCGCCAGCACCATGGTGGGGATGGCCAGTTCCATGGTGGCCGGCACGTACCGCACCAGGTCGTCCAGGACCGACCGGCCGGTCTGCTGGGAGATGCCCAGGTCGCCGTGGAGCAGGTTGCCCAGATAGTGCAGGTACTGCGCCCAGAGCGGCTGGTCCAGGCCCCACTTCTCGCGGAAGGCGGCCACCGTGGCCGGGTCGTTGAGCGCCTGGTCGGAGAGGTTGGCCGTGACCGGGTCGCCGGGCACCACGTTGACCAGCCCGAACGTCACCACGGTGACGCCCAGCAGCAGCCCGGCGGTGATCGCCAGCCGCTTGGCCAGGAAGACCAGCAGCGGGTGTGCCCGGCGCGGCCGAAGCCGGGACGCGGTCGTGCTGACCGCGCCCGGCTCGCCGTCGTGGACCGTCGTCATCGGTGGCCGATTACTTCCGGCCGACCGCGGCGACGTCCACCTGCCAGCCCGCGGCGGTGTAGTCCGCGCCGGTCAGGTCGGCGGTCGCCACCACGGTGGAGGAGTTGCTGGCCAGCACGACGTACGGGGAGGACTGGTTCATCAGTCGCTGCCACTCCTGCATCGCGGTGGCCCGGGCAGCCAGGTCGAGGGTCTCGATGACCTTCTCGCCGGCGGCCACGATCGCCGGGTCGGCCCGCTCCACCGTCCAGCCGGAGCGCAGCGCGGTGGCCTGTCCGGGCGCCATGTTGTTGATCAGCGAGTCGGCGACCGGGTAGTTCAGGCTCTGCGGGGTGAAGCCCAGCGCGACCTTCCCGCCGCGCATCTCGTCCAGGAAGGTGGTCAGCGGCTGCGGGTTCAGCTCCAGGGTGATGCCGGCCTCGGCGACGTCGCCCTGCACCTTGGTGGCCACGGTGCCCAGGTCCACGCCCTTGTAGGTGATGGCCGGGTAGTTGAACTTCACCGTGGGGTTGGTCAGGTTGGCCTCCGCGAGCAGCGCCTTGGCCTTCGCCACGTCGCGGGTGGACGCCTCGCCCTCGGGCAGCGTGCCGGGGAAGGCGGGCGCGACCAGGCCGGCGCCGGGCGCGGCGCCCTGGCCGTACAGCGCGGCGACGCCCTGGTAGTCGATGGCGGCGCGCAGCGCCTGGTTGAACTTGGGGTTCGAGGCCACCGCCGACACGGTCGGGTCGGCGTTGAGGAAGAGGAAGTAGACGGTGTCCTGCACGCCGGAGGTCTGCAGGGTCTCCGGCAGACCGTCGAGGAGCTTGCCGGAGATGTCGAGCGAGATCTCGGCGGCCTCGGCGCGCTGCATGGTCAGCTTCTGGGTCTGCACGTCCATGTTGCGCAGCACCACCCGCTCGAACTGCGGCTTGTCACCCCAGTAGTTGGGGTTGGCCTCCAGCACCACCTGGGACTCCGGCTCGTACGACTTCAACACGTACGGGCCGCTGCCGATGGAATTGGTGTCGAGGTACTGCTGGGCGTTGTCGCCCTGCGCGGCGTCCTCGCCGTCCTTCGCGCCGTTCTCCCTGGCCACCTTGGCGTTGAGCACAGCGGTGGAGGGCATCGAGAGCACCACCGGGACGTTCGGGTTGGCGGTTTCGGAGGTGACCACGACCGTGCTGTCGTCGGTCTTGCTGACGCTCAGCTCGCTGACGGTGACCGCCGGGCTGCCCTTGATGTTCTTCAGCCGGTTGAGCGAGAAGACCACGTCGTCGGCGGTGAGCGGGCTGCCGTCGGAGAAGGTGACCCCCGAGCGCAGCTTGAAGGTGAACGTCTTCGCGTCCGCGGAAGCCTCGTACGACTCGGCCAGCGCGGGGACCGGCTTGCTGACGTCCGATCCCTCGAAGGTGAGCAGGGTGTCGTAGAGGGCGTGCACCGCGGTCAGGCCGGTCGCCTCGTAGACACGGCCGGGGTCGAGGGTCTTGAGCACGAACGAGGTGTTCACGGTGAGGGTGGTGGCGCCACCACCGCTCGCGTTCCCACCGCTGCCACCCGCGGTGCAGGCGGTGGTGGAGATGATGGCCAGCGTCGCCAGAGCGAGCGCTCCGGCGCGGAGCCGGCGGGGGGACACCGACATGCTGTTCCTACCTTCTATGTCGCGGGTCCGCCTGACGGATCCCGCTGCGACACCACCACCGGTCAGGCTCACGTGCCGGTGACGGGATCTCGGGTTTTCAAGAAAGCCGTCTCAGGGTTGGATGTAGCCGGACTCCGCGTTCGTCCGGTTCGTGCCTCGGCGCGGCATGTCTAGCAATACCGAACACTGCCCGCCTCTTGTTTGACCACCCTAAACAGTGCTGTATAGCTTGGTCAAACATTTCTAGCTACACTGTTATCGGATCGAGGTTTAGATGCTCGGTGACCGGCTCCGCGACCTGCGCCAGCAGCACACCTTCACGCTGCGACAGCTCGCCACAGCCGCCGACGTGTCACCCGCCCTGCTCAGCCAGATCGAGAACGGCGCCACCGATCCGAGCCTGTCCACCCTGCGCAAGCTCGCCCAGGTCTTCGACACCTCGATCGCCGAACTCTTCACCGAGCCGGAGGCACCGGCGGTGCACGTCAGCCGGGCCGGCGCCCGCAGTCTGCTCACCGCTCCCCCGGGCCAGATCACCTACGAGCGGCTCACCCCCGGCCGGGGGGACCTGGAGGTGCTCCAGGCCCGACTCGCGCCCGGCGACGCCAGCTCGGCCGAACCCTGGGCCCACCCGTCGACCGAGTGCGCCATCGTGGTCAGCGGCGAGGTGGTCGCCGAAATCGGCGGCGAGTCGTACGCTCTCGCGACCGACGAGGCGGTCACCTTCGACTCACGCCTGGCCCACCTCTACCGCAACGCCAGCGACCGGCCGGCCCACCTGATCATCGCGGTCACCCCACCCACCCCCTAACTAGCGGTAAGGAAGGGCCCCTTCTTAACGCCTCGTGTACAGGAAGGGCCCCTTCTTAACATTCAGCTCGGGTAGTCGGGCCTCTGGGCGGAGGGGACCCCGAGGTAGCAAGCAGGCACCGGCCGAGGGGAGCGCTTGATCATCACCGATCGCCGTTTCGCCGTGATGGCGGTGTCCCGAGCGATCGGACACCGCCGTACCGACGGAACGGAGTCGATCAACTGGCTGCGGAGGTCAGCGGCCGGTCGCTGAGAGAGACGCAATAGGACTGATGGTGCTGCGGCACGTCCTTGGCGTCGGCTGGCAGCGCCGTCGTCGTCGTCGGCCATGCCACGCCGGCATGGCTCCATCCTCTGCCTTGCCCGCCTCGGCCCGCCTCAGCCACATCGCCCTATTGCCGGTCGCTCTTTCTACATCCAGCTCGGTGGTCGGGCGTTGATCACCGATACGCTCCCGGGTTCTGCGCGACGGGATCCGGCCGAGGCGGCCGCACGTGGGTGGTGCACGATCGGGGTATGACGTTCGATGGGTTGGCGTACACCGGTACACCGCACGACCGGGCAGCGAGCCTGCGCACCGATCCGGGCTGGGTCGATGCGCAGCTCTGCCACGACGACACCCGGGTCGTACCGATGTGGCGCGACCGCACGCTGCTGACGGCCACCGGGCAACCGGCCGTGCTAACCGCCGGTCCGGGTCGTGCCGTGGTGGCCGCCGCCGGCCAGACCGTCCTACTGGGCCTCGACGGCACCGCGGCGACCTTCGCCGTGGACCTGAGCGAGGTCGAGGAGGCGGAGGTGCTGCGGCTCGCCGCCGCCGACACCAGCACCGACCTGCGCGCCCTGGCCGCGACGCTGTCCGGTCCGCTCGCCGCTACATTGGCGTACGCGCGGGGAATGCTGCACTGGCACCGGCACACCCGGTACTGCGGCTCGTGCGGTACGCCCACCAGCAGCGCCCACGCCGGCCACCTGCGCGTCTGCGATGGTCGGGACTGCGGCCGGCAGATCTTTCCCCGCCTGGAGCCCGCCGTCATCGTGCTGGTGGAAAGTCCCGACCCGGAGCCGCGTTGCCTGCTGGCCCGCCATCACGGCGCCGGGCCGGACCGTTTCTCGTTGCTGGCCGGGTTCGTCGAGATCGGCGAGGGCCTGGAGGGCGCCGTCCGCCGTGAGGTCGCCGAGGAGGCCGGCGTCACGGTAGACCGGGTGACCTACCGAGGTTCACAGGGCTGGCCGTTCCCCGCCGGCCTGATGGTCGGCTTCCATGCCCGGGCCGTCGACGAGACGATCGCCGTGGACGGCGCGGAGTTGCAGGAGGCACGGTGGTTCACCCGCGCCGAGGTCGTCGAACGCATCGTCACCGGTCCCGGATCCGGCCCGGTCGATTCCATCGGCGGCCGGCTCCTGCGCTCGTGGGCCGGCCTCGACGGAGCCTGAACCTCGGAATTCAGGTCAGTTTCATCGGCGGCTGGTTGCTACGCTGCTGCACCGCACCTGACCGCCGCCGGGATACCCCGGCCGGCGTCGGCTGCGATCTGTGTCGATGTCGAAGGAGCATCATGCGTTTGATCCGGGCCGCCGCACTGACCGCGGTGGTGACCCTGTCTCTGCTCGCCAGTGGATGTGGCAGCGCTGACGATCCCGCACCGACCGGCGAGGGCACCCGCTCCGCACCGGCCGGCGACAGCACCTCCTCCGCGCCGACCGCGCCGGGGCCGAAGGTGGTCGCCTCGACCAGCTGGGTCGGCGCGCTCGCCAAGGCCGCCGGTGCCAGCGAGGTCACCCTCGTCGCCCCAGCCGACGTCGAACACCCGCCGGACTACAAGCCGAAGGCCCGCGATCTCAAGGCCGCTGCCGACGCCGACTACGTCCTGTACGCCGAGACCGACGGCTTCGCGCCCCGGCTCATCAAGGCCGCCGGCGACGACAGCGAACTCATCACAGTGATCCCCGTCGAGGCCACCCCAGGGAAGATCACCACGGAGGTGACCCGGCTGGCCACCACGTTCGGCACCTCCGACGCGGCGAAGGCGTGGCTGAGTACCTTCAACGCCGAGTACACCGCCCTGTCCGCCCAGGCGAAGGCCGCCCTGCCCAACCCGGCGCCCACGGCGGTGTCGGAGTTGTTCGTCGGCTACTGGAGCTCTCTCGCCGGCATTGAGGTCACGGACGTGTACGGGCCGCAGCCGGTCACCGCGAGCGAACGGGCCGACCTGACCGCCAAGAAGCCCGACCTGGTCTTCATCAACGCCCACGTGCCGGACGCGGACCCGAAGATCCCCGGCGTCACCAAGGTCAAGCTCGTCAACTACCCCGGCAAGGATCTGGATCTGCTCGCCATGTTCCGGACCAACACCGAACGGCTGATCACCGCGCTCACCTCCTGAGCGCCCCGGTCCGTCGCGGCAGGTGCGTGGCGATCGCGCCCCGCACCTGCCGCGCCCGCCACGCGAGCACGGCCAACCAACTCCATCCGATCAGAATCGAGCCGCGTTGGACCAACCCCGCGCCTCCGTCGACAGGGTCGACCCCGCCGGCCGCGATGACGAGGACGCCGACCGCGACGCCCGTGAACCGGCAGTACCAGCGCCAGAGCCGGGTTGGTCGCCACCGGGCGGCGGTGAAGCAGGCGGCGATCAGCGCCACGAAGACGACGAGTGATACGAGGTCATGCGCGACACCGTGCCCGCTCGCCAGGTCGGACGGGACGGGATCCGAGACGAAGACGCCGGCCCCGATCAGGCTCACCGCGAAGATCCGGGTCAACCAGGCCGTCCATCGGGAGACAGTACGCCGCAGCCCGAATGAGAAAGCCGTCAGCAAGCCGCCGCTCACCACGAAGTTCGCGATCTGGAGCCACCCGCCACGGCCGATCGCGCCCTCGCTGACAAAGTCGTTGACCGGGTCATAATCGGGTTTGATCACCCCGTTGACCACGATCACCACGATGAAGAGCAGCGCGCCAACGGTGCCGCAAGCGAGAAGCTTCCTGGTCCCCGTCACCGGAACGTCGAGCTCAGGCGCGGTCGGCGATCCGGGTGACGAACGCCCGCCAGGCCGCCGGGCCGAAGGTCAACGCCGGACCGGCCGGATCCTTCGAGTCGCGGACCGCGACCACATCGGACAGATTGTCGGCCACCTCGACGCAGTTGCCGCCATTGCCGCCGCTCTTCGTGCTCTTGCGCCATCGCGCGCCAGTCACTTCCATGATGCCGTCGCTTCCTTGAGGAGATCCAGGCTCCGGCCCCGGGGAAGCGCCTCGCCACGGATGCGTTCCCATCGTCGCTCAAGGTTAGCAAGGTCGGAGGGCTGGTCCAGGATCTGCGCCTGCGCGGGCCCGTCCACATGCGCCACCCGGGTGCCGGCTGGCATGTCGGCGATGACGAAGGGGCCGTCCAGGCCGGGGTAGCTGGGTGCGTCGGCCGGCACGACGTGCAGCTGCACGCTCGGCAGTTCGGCGCAGGCGAGCAGGTGCGCGAGCTGGGCCGCCATCAGCTCCCTACTGTCGCCCACTCGTCGCCGCAGGACGCCCTCGTCCAGCACCGCGACCAGCAACGGCCCGCGCTCCCGGTGCAGGATCGCCTGCCGGTCGAGCCGGGCCGCGACCAGATCCTCCGTCGCGTCGGCCGTCAGCATCCCGCCCGACAGCGTCGCCTGCGCGTACGGCTCGGTCTGCAACAGGCCGGGCACCCAGGCCAGCTCGAAGGTGCGCAGGGTGGTGGCCTCGCGTTCGATGTCCACCCAGGGCCGGAACCAGACTGGCTCCCGGCGTCGGATCACGTCCGGCCAAAGTGCCTCGGTGTCCTGCCCGAGGAGTTCGGCGACGGTGGCGCGGTGCCGGGTCTGCGGGATGTGTCCCGGGTTCGCCCACCGGGCCACGGTTTTGGGATGGACGCCGAGCTGGTCGGCCAGGCTCTCCGCCGTGTGGCCGGCGTCGGCGAGCGCTGCAACAAATGCATGGTTCATCCCCGCTCCTCCCGAAACAAATCAACTGCCCGAAAGAACAATATCGAACGCTGTGTGATTGCCCAGCTACCCCGAGCAAAGTGATTCGTGGAATGTCATCCCTTGTCGACGAAGGAGGCTTGCTGTGGTCGTACGGAAAACCGCTAACAACGCGCCCGCGTCCCGCTGGACGCCGCCGGCGCGGTCGGCGCGGTCGGCGCGGTCGGCGCGGTCCGCCGGGGCGGCTCCGGGGCAGCGGGAGGACGGGACGCCGCTGGTCACCCCCGGCCTGTACCTGCTGACCCGGGCCGCCTCGCCGCAGTTCGGTACGCCGATCACGGTCCGGGTGATCCGGGAACGCACCGACCGTCGCACGTACCACGGCTGGACCTGGATCGAGGCGTACCAGATCAATGCCGCAGGCGATGCGATCGCCCGGCGGGAGTTGTTCGTGATGCCGGCGGGGATGCGGCCGGTGCCGCCGGCGCGTCGCGGACCGCGCAGGCCGGGAGGCGCGCGGGGTGACCGGTGAGCGGACGCTGCCGGGCGCACCTGCCGTCACGTCCCACCTGGCGCTGCCATGCCTGCGGGAACGCGTGGCCGTGCGGCGCCGCGAAGGTGAAGCTGCTCGCCGAGTACGGCAGGGACCGGATTTCCCTGCTGATCTACCTGGCGACACTTCAGGAGGAGTCGGCCGAACAGCTCGCCGAACTGGGCTACCCGGTCCGCCCGTCTACGTTGCACCACCGGTTCATCGGCTGGGTGCCGATCCGCTCCTCCCCCGACCGCCGCTGAGCACCTCGCGCTGCCGTCGCCCTCTTCCCCATGGCGGCCGCACCCTGATGCATACTAGGTATGCTCCTGCGTCATGCGATCTGAACCCGATGACCGTCGGATGGCACTCGCCGCGGTACTGGGCGGCTTCCTTCTGGGCTTCCTCGACTTCTTGTGGATCAAGTACCTGCCGTACCCGGTGGGCAACCTGGGCAACTCGAGTGCGGTCTGGGCGGTCGCGGCCTTCGCCTTCGGCTACTGGGTCCGATCGGGATGGTGGCGCGCCGCGGTCGGGGCGGCGGTCGCACTCGTCGTCGCGGTGCCCAGCTACTACGTCGCGGCGGCGCTCATCCAGGGCGACGAGTGGTCCGTACTGTGGGCGCCGACGTCGCTGCTCTGGATGTCCTTCGGCGTGCTCGCCGGGGCGCTTTTCGGTGTCGCTGGCACGTGGGCGCGCGGGCGGGGACGGCGGTCGGTGCTGGGCGTCGCGCTGCCGGGCGCGGTGCTGTTCGCCGAGGCGGGCCTGGAGGTACGCCGCATCGGTCACCCGGACTACGGGATCGATCCACTCTGGGACGCCCTACTCAAGGCCGCGCTCGGCATCCTGGTCGTGGCCCTGGCCGGCCGGACCAACCGGCAGCGGGCGCTCGCCCTGGCCACCGCCGTGCCGCTGGCCCTGGCCGGCGTCGCGGCCTTCCTGCTGGCCGGCTTCCGGTGAGCGCCCGCTGACCGGCGCAGCGGGGCCGGCGCGTGTCAGGGGGCTGCCGTACGGTAAGGCGATGACGGACATGGTGGCCACGATCCGCCGGGTGTGCCTGGGCCTGCCCGAGGTCAGCGAGCGCCTGAGCCACGGCACCCCGACCTGGTTCGTCCGGGGCAAGCGGAGCTTCGCATCGGTCTGGCCCGATGGGCACCACCAGGACGACTTCCCCCACCTCTGGTGCGCCGCGCCGCCGGGCTCGGCCGCCGAGCTGGTCGCCGCGAACCCGGAGGTCTACTTTCGGCCGCCCTACGTCGGGCATCGCGGTTGGGTCGGCGTACGCCTCGACACCGGTGTCGACGAGACCGAGCTCGCCGAGGTGATCGAGGACGGCTACCGGGCGGTGGCGCCCCGGCCGCTGGTGGCCCGGCTCGACACGGCAGCGACGCAGGACTGAGTTCAACCCGGCAGCGACGCAGGACTGAGGGCGACTGCGGGACTGAGGGCGACTGCGGGCCCGGTCGGCGGCCGGGCCCGCAGTCGGGTCAACGGGTCACTGGATGGTGACGTCGTCGAGGTAGAAGCTGTCGGTGCCCGACGCCGTCTCGACGTAGAAGCGGGCGTTGGTCAGGCTGCCGCTCCACGACACCGTCGCCGTGCCGGTGAGCTGGGTCCAGCCGTTCGCGTTCACCGTCGCCGACGGCGTCAGCTGGAGGTAGTTCGTGGTGCCGTTGGCGGTCAGCGCCAGCGTCGGTCGCATCGAGGGGGTGCCGCTCTGCGACCGTACCCAAAGGGTCGTGGTGTACGTCCGCCCGTTGGTCAGCTGCGACGTCAGGTCCTGGCTGGGGCCGTTCCACGAACCGGTGCGCCCGGTGTGCAGCAGCGACCGTGAACCGCTGCGGACCACACTGGTGTTGGCGGACAGCGTGCCGCTGCCGAAGACCGACCAGCCGGTCGTGCCGCTCTCCATGTTGCCGTTGGTCACCAGGTTTCCGCTGGTGCCGCTGCCGGCGGTGAACCGCCAGTTGTTGATGTTGAACAGGTAGCCGCTGCCGCCGGTGAAGCGCAGGTACAGATCGCGGGTGCCGGTGGCGCCGCTGACGTTGCAGGTGGTGTTCGTCCAGTTCTGCCAGCCGCCGGTGCCGGCCACCGCGCAGGTGCCGACCAGCGGACCGGTCGCGCTGTCCAGGCGCAGCTCGATGTTGCCGCCGCTGGAGCCCGAGGCCACCCGGGCGGTGAACGACGAGGCACCGGTGCCGAAGGCCACGCCCCGGACCCGGATCCAGTCGCCGTTCTCGATCCAGCCGGCGTTCACCCCGCCCTCGCTGGACGGTTCGGTCTCGATGCCGTTGGCCCAGTTGATGGTCTCGGCCTCCTGCGTGACGTACGGGTTGAGGGTGCCGATCTGGGGCGGGCCGGCGCTGGTCATGTTCATGGTCGGGATCGACCCGTCGGCGTTGTAGGAGAATCGTTCCACCGCGACCGAGCGGGTGTAGCCACTGCCGCCGGGCAACGCGCCGTTGTGGTAGAAGAAGTACGAGTTACCGGCGTAGTCGATGATCCCCGGGTGGTTGGTGAAGCTGGCGCCCTGCCGGGGCATGACCGTTCCTCGGTAGGTCCACGGCCCGGTCGGCCCGGGCGCGGTCGAGTAGCCGATGAACTCGCTGCAGCACTCCGCCGCGAAGATGTTGTAGTAGGTGCCGTTGCGCTTGTAGATCCAGGGACCTTCCTCGTACAGGGTTGGTCGGCTCGTGTTTCCGGTGCGGGTGCCGAAGCCCGCGGTGGTCAGCGGGATCTGCGTCGGGCTACCGGAGTACGAGATCATGTCCTGGTTCAGCCGGACGTACCACAGATTCGGGTTGCCCCAGTAGAGGTAGGCCTGCCCGTTGTCGTCGATGAAGGCGTGCGGGTCGATCTCGCCATTGCCGACCAGCGGCCGGCCGAGCGCGTCCCGGAACGGCCCGGTCGGGGAGTTGGAGACTCCGACGCCGATCGCCCTTGCCCCGGTCGACCGCTGACGCACCGGCACGTACCAGTAGAACTGGCCGTTGCGTTCGATGACGTGCCCGGCCCAGGCGTCCGCGTCCGCCCAGCTGAACGTGGCCAGGCTCATCGGCACGCCGTGGTCGGTCCAGTTCGACATGTCGGTGGTCGAGAAGACCCGCCATTCCCGCATGGTGAAGTACGTCGAACCGTCCTCGTCGCGGCCGGTGTAGAGGTACAGCCGACCGTTGTGCACCATCGGTGCCGGGTCGGCGGTGTAGACGTGTTGGACGACGGGGTTGTCCGCCCTGGCCGGGGCGGCGAAGAAGGTCGCCAGCATCAGGGGAATCACCGCCAGGGCGAGCAGGCGCCTGGTTCTGCCGCCGCGCGACGGCGAAGATGCGAAGTTCACAACGGGCTCCTGTGGGGGTGTGCTTCCGTCATGCAGCCGATCCGGGACGCGACCGCTGCGCGGAGCTTGATCGCGGTGCGGGCGGAACGCATTGCCAAGCGATGCAGGAGAGTGGGTGTTAGCGCCAACATCAATCGTCACAAACGGCACAAGCAAGCCGTGCGAGCAACGCTAACATGTGAGCGATAACATAGACAAGGAACCATTCGATGCTGACGAGGAAAGGCGACGGGCGGGCAGCCTAGGCGTCGACGGACCGGGCACCGCCGTCAATGCCGACGGCGAGGGTCTCGGGTGCCCGCATCCGCCACGCGTCGGTCACCAGCTCGTCGAGGCGGTCGACGTCCACCCGGGCCAGCCACAACATGACCAGGGGCAGCCCGTCGTATCCGCGGGTGGTGAAGAACTTCTCCGGCTCGCCCAGGAGCAACGCCTGTTTCTCGGCCTCGTCCCCGACGTACAGCACCGCGATGTCGGTGCGCAGGACGCGCGGCTTGCCGGGCCGGCGCTCGGGATAGGACCAGACGAAGCCCTTGTCGGCGACCCGGAAGTCGAAGCCGTCGCTGTCGATCTCCACCACGTGGGGCAGCGCCAACGCCAGGCGACGGACGTCGTCGGCGTCAGCCATCGCGACCTCCACGGGACACAGCCTGCTGCATGCCGCCAGGCTAGTGGCAGGGTCGGACATCGCCTCGCCGGCGCGGCGTCCGGGGCCGTCCAGCGGAACAGCATAGGGAAATGCCGGATTCGTCACCGGCCCGTACGCCCTAGCGTCGGGGCATGATCAGAGATCCGTTTCCGGGTCGGCGCGGCGGTGGTCGGGCCGGCGCGGTCGTCGTACGCCGCTGGGTCGGCGGCGGCCTGGCCCTGGCCTGTCTTGTCGTGCTGTCCACCGGATGCAGCAGGCTCGACCCGCCGGAGTCCGGGACCGCCGATGACCGGTACGGATACGCCCCGCAGCCGGACGGCTCCGTGGTCTACCAGCCGGACGTGGTGCTCGTCGAGGGCGGCGGCAAAGCCATCCGCTCGGTCAGCGAGGACGGGTTCACGTACGTGATCGACGGCGACGCCCGGGGTGCGGACCGGGTCGAGCCAGGCAAGATCATGTTCGTCACCAGCCAGGCGCTCGGGCGAGTGGTGCGGATGGAGCGGTCCGGCGGCGACCGGGCCGTCACCCTGGCGCCGGTACGCCTGACCGACGTGGTGCGGGACGCGCACCTCACCTTCGACCAGTCACTCGACCTTCAGGCCCAGACGTTGCGCCCGCTTCCCGACCTGCTCGGCGAGGTGGTCGAGGAGGCCGCGCCGGCGACGCCGGTGCTGCCGGACGCGGCGGACGCCACCGGACTGGGCGGGGCGATCGGACCGGGCGGGGCGATCGGACCGGGCGGAAACGCGATCGGCCTGCCCGGCTTCGGGATCGCCGCACCGCCGTTCGCCCTCGGCCCGGCCCGTGCCCCCGGCGGCGAGGGCGCGACCGATCGCATCGATCGGAAGATCGGTGAGTGGGCCGTCACCGCCTACAAGGACGACTCGAAGCTGGGCCTGACGGCCACACACGGGACGGCGGTGTCGGGACTCAAGGTCGACTTCGACATCCAGTTGCTGGTCAAGAACCTCCGAATGTCGGGCGAGCTGAAGGTGACCAACGGGGTGATCCCGCAGCCTGAGTTCCGTCTCGACGGGGTTCACGGCCTCGCCGTCACCATCGCCGCCGGCGCGCAGGGTGGGCTGAGTGACAACAAGAAGGCCCGGGTCGAGTTCCCGATCGAGGTGACGCAGCCGATCATCATCGGCGGCTTGCCGGCGACTCTCAAACAGACGTTCAAGTTCCTGGTGCAGACGGCGTTCACCGCGAAGAACGGCAACATCTCGGCCACCGGCCGGTGGGGGCTCGACGGGCCGATCGGGTACTCAGGGTCGATCCTCACGCCCACGTTCTCGGTGCAGGAAAGCATCATGCAGTCGCTGCGCGGCGTCTCGATCGGCGTCGAGGCGATCGTGGTGGCCGCGGAGTTCCGCTTCGGACTGATGCTCGGCCTGCCGGTGGCGGGCGCGGGCCCGTTCGTCGGCGTGGTGGCCTCACTGGGGTTGACCAACGGCTCGGCGGCCGGCCGGGTGGGCCTGCCGCTGGCCGGGCCATCGGTGAAGTGCCGGGGATCCACGCTGGTGCTGACCGTGCGGGCCGGTGAGGGCCTCAACGTCTCCGGACCCTTGACCAAGGCCATCGAACACACGCTAGGGGTGAAGATCCCGAAGGAAGCGGACTTCATCCACGAGGACATCGTCAACCGTACGGTCGTCGAGCCCGACGTGCCGCTGTGTCGAGGCTGATCCGCCGGGCCGCCCCCGCCGGGCCCGGCCGTCGCACAGCGTCGGTCCGGAAACGGGGCTCCGGCCCGGCGGGAGGCCGCCGGGCCGGAGCCTCTGGTGCTGTCGATCGGGGTACGGATCAGCTGGTCCGCACCGACCCGTTGATCTTGCTGTCCCGGATGATGGCACCGGGGGCGTTCACCGAGCCGTTCACGCTGCTCTCCACGATCGACACCACCGAGGCGTCGACGGCGTGCAGCGAGCCGTTGAGGCTCGAGTTGAAGACGATCAGGCCGGCGCCGGGGTTGATCTTGATCGCGCCGTTCTGGCTCACCCCGTCGAAGCAGGTGATGCCGGACTTGATGGTGAGGCTACCGTTCTGCCGGCCACGCAGGATGGTGGTGCAGGCCGGGTAGCTGGGCTGGGTCTGGACGTTCAGCTCCGCGAAGGCGATCGCCCGCGCGTTGTTGGTACGCGGGTCGTCCAGCTTCAGGACGTCCAAGCCCTTCTGGATGTCGTTCGAGTAGAGGTACCCGTTGTGCCAGTACGTCGACCAGGATCCACCGAGGACGGAACGGGTGTCCGACAGCGGGCCCCGCTCCCAGTAGGCGAGCTCGACCGGGTTCGCCGAATCGGTGAAGTCGATCACCGAGATGCCGCCCTGGTACCACGCCTGGACCATGATGTCGCGGCCCATCGCGGGGATCAGCGAGCCGTTGTGGGCGACGCAGTTCTCCCGAGGGGTGTTCAGCCGCGGGATCTTGAAGTAGCTGCGGAAGACCAGCTGCCGGTCGGCACCGGAACCCACGATGTCGTAGATCGCGTTGGCGCCCTGGTTGGTCCGGTAGTTGGCGGTGCAGATCGCGCCGCTGCCACCGCCCAGTTCGTCGGTGAAGACGACCTTGGTGCCGGCGTTGTTGAAGGTGGCCGAGTGCCAGAACGCGAAGTTCGCGTCCCGGACCTGGCTCAGGATCACCGGGTTCTCCCGGTCGGAGATGTCCATCAGCACGCCGTCACCCATGCAGGCGCCGGCGGCCAGGTCCAACTCGGGGTAGACGGTGATGTCGTGGCAACCGCTGGTGGAGCCGGCGCCGGTGGTTCCCGGGAACAGAACCGGGGCGGCCACCACGGCGGCGCTGGTCGGGGCGTCCAACGGGACCTTGATGATCGAGACCTTGTCGTGCGGCGGCTTGCAGTACGCACCGCTGCCGTTGGCCGGCGGGCCGTACGACTGGACGTAGACGTACACGTCCTTGTCGGCCTTGTCCGGCACCACCGTCAGCGTGTGCGAACCGCAGTCGGTGCGGACCGACTTGATGTAGCGCGGGTTGGCCTTGTCGCTGATGTCGAAGATCCGGACGCCCTCCCAGTGCGCCGGGTTGGACACCGAGCCGGCGGCGCTGTTGCACGAGTCGTCGCTGCGCGGCGCGTCCACGGCGAGGAACAGCAGGTCGCCGAAGACCGACGGGTCGCCCTGCCCGCCCGGGCAGACGACCTGGCTGACCACCTGCGGTGCGGCCGGGTCGCTGACGTCGAAGACGTTGAAACCGTTGTAGTTGCCGGCGAACACGTGGTCGCCCTGGAAGGCCAGGTCGCTGTTGTACGCCGACTCGTCGGCGAACGCGCCGAACTTCGGCACGTTGGCGATCTGGGTGAGGTTCGAGCTGCTGACGATCTCGTCAACGCCCGGGATCTCGTTCGCGGCGGCGCTGGCCGGTGCCGCCCCGACGGTGGCCAGGAGCAGGGCGCCGGTTGCGGCCAAGCCGAGAACCAGACTCCGTCTCCCTTGTGGGGATGATTGGGACATGTAAGAACACCCTTCCTCATGGGTGAGCGGGGTAGCGGGACGATAACCCGGCGCCGTCATCAGGTTTTGTGATCCAAATCACAGTCAGTGCGGTCGATGGGTCACGATTTGGCAACAGCGGGAACACCAAGAACAGCGAGCACGACCAATAACGTTTTTTTGCCACGCTCGATCCCTGCTGTCACATCCCGGTGCCGCGTTACGATCCCGGCCAACCTCGGTCCCATGGCGGGAGGCAAGTTGTGCTAGGCGTACCGATCCGCAGGTTTCTCCGCCAGTCGCGGTCCGTTGTGCTGATCGAGTTGGGCGTACTGGTGCTGGCCCTCGGGGCGGCGGCGTTCCTCTGGCTGCCCGACGCCGGGCCGGAGCCGGCGGCGACGGCGAGCCCGTCGACCCCCATCGAGTTGCCCGGCCTGCCGGACTCCACCGCGCCGGTGCTGATGCCCGGTCGCCCCGGTGAGCCGGCGAAGACGGCGGCGGCGAACGAGGTGTCCGCCCTGCCACGCCAGCCGCACAACAACGCCGACGTTCGCTTCGTCGCGATGATGATTCCGCACCACGAGCAGGCGCTGGTGATGGCCCGGCTGGTGGCCGACCGTGGCGAGAGTTCCCAACTCAAGAGCATCGCGGAGCGGATCCTGGCGGCCCAGGGGCCCGAGATCACGTTCCTGGAGGTCTGGCTCACCGACCGGGGCCTGGACCGCAACTCCGCCGGCGATCACCGGCACACCATGTCCGGCATGCAGTCGGCGGAGGCGCTGAACCGTCTCACCGCGACTCGCGGCCCGGAGTTCGACCGGATGTTCGTCGCCATGATGACCGACCATCATCAGGGCGCGATCGAGATGGCGAACGAGGTGCTCTCGCTCGGCACCGACGGCATCGTCAACGAGATGGCCAGCAGCGTCGTGGTGGAACAGGGAGTCGAGGTCAATCGAATGCGTGAGGCGCTGGCCGGCGGAGGCCAGTGAGTGACTGTGGACGCGTGACCGGCTTGCCGGTCACGCGCCGGAGTGGAATGTCGGTCGCTGCCGGTAGCGTCCGGGCGACGCCGGCAGAGAGGGGCCGTCATGGCCGAGGCGGCACTGACTCCCGACCGCGTGGACCTGCTGGGCACGTTGCAGCAACACCGCTTCCTGCTGCGCAACACCGCTCGGGAGCTGACCGACGAACAGGCCGCGCAGCGCAGCACGGTCAGCGAGCTGTGCATCGGCGGGCTGATCAAGCATGTCGCGGCCACCGAGCGGAGCTGGACGGACTTCGTCCTGGGCGGGCCGGCGGCGATGGCGAATCCCGCCGATCCGGCCACCTACGAGCAGCACGCCAAGTCGTTCCAGATGCTGCCGGGCGACACCCTGGCCGGCGTGCTCGCGACCTACGACGAAATCGCCAAATGCACCGACGACCTGGTCCGCACCCTGCCGGACCTGGACGCCAGCCACCCGCTGCCCGAGGCGCCCTGGTTCGAGCCGGGCATCCGCTGGTCCGCCCGCCGGGTGCTGCTGCACATCATCGCCGAGACGTCGCAGCACGCCGGCCACGCCGACATCATCCGCGAAGCCATCGACGGCGCCAAGTCGATGGGCTGAGCGACCGGATCGCATCGTGGTCGGGTAATCCGTGGGCTTGACGCGGCGGCCCGGCCGGCGCGAGGCGCTAGCATGTGGATCATCGATCCCCATCACCTCCTGGTCGACTCCGGCCACCAGCCGAGCGAAAGGAGACGCGCATGCGTCGAACCCCCCATCTGGCCCTGCTAGCCGTCGGCGTGGCCGGCACGCTGGCGCTGACCAGCGCACCGGCGGCGGCGCGGACCGCACCCGCCGGGACCACGCCATCACCGGGCATCGTGGTCAGCGACGGGATGACCCAGCCGGTGTTCTCGCTCGCCGACGCGATCGTGGAACGGGTGTACGTGGAGACCCCGGTGGACACCGACCGGGACGGCCGGCGCGACCAAGTCGCGATCGACATCTCCCGCCCCCGGGAGACCGCCACCGCTGGCTTCAAGGTGCCGGTCATCTTCGAGCACAGCCCGTACCGCAAGGACACCTGGGGCGACGTGCCGTACCCGAGCGTGCTGGTGGACGAGCTGCCGCAAAACGCTGTGACCCGCCGTTCCGGGCTGCGGACCGGCGACGTCGGGGCCCAGCGCGCGGTGGCGAAGGCCAACCTGCCCGGCCAGCTGGACGACTACTACGTGCCCCGCGGGTACGCGGTGGTGCTCGGCCAGAGCGTCGGCACCGGCGACTCGGACGGCTGCCCGACCAGTGGCGACCGGGCCGAGACGCTCGGCACCAAGGCCGTCGTGGACTGGCTCAACGGGCGAGCCAAGGGATACGACGCCACCGGCGCGCCGGTCACCGCCGGCTGGACCACCGGCGCCGTCGGCATGACCGGCGTCTCCTACAACGGCACCCTGCCCAACCAGGTGGCCACCACCGGGGTCAAGGGTCTGCGCACCATCGTGCCCGTCGCCGCGATCAGCAGCTGGTACGACTACTACCGGGCCAACGGCCTGGTCGTCGCGCCCGGCGGCTACCAGGGTGAGGACGCCGACGTCCTGGCCCAGTTCACCGCCGGCCGGGCCCGTGCCGAGGGCGCCTGCGCCGACGAGTTCGCCGAACTGACCGCCCGACAGGACCGCATCACCGGTGACTACTCGAAGTTCTGGCAGGACCGCGACCACCTCGACGCCAAGAAGGTGACGGCGAGCGTGCTCGTGGTGCACGGCCTCAACGACTGGAACGTACGCACCGAGCACTTCGCCGGCTGGTGGGACGCGCTCGCCAAGCGCGGCGTGCCGCGCAAGCTCTGGCTGCACCAGGGCGGGCACGGCGGCCCCGGCAACACCGCGTCGGTGACCCTGCCCGACGGTCGGACCTGGACCTGGAAGCAGACCGAGAACCGCTGGTTCGACTACTGGCTGTGGAACGTCCGCAACGGCATCATGGACGAACCGACCGCGGTGGTGCAGCGGGAGGACCGGGTGTACGCCACGTACCGCAACTGGCCCGACCCGGCTGCCCGTGCGGTCGCGTTGAAGCTCGGCGCGACCGACGTCGCCGGCCCGGGGACGCTCACCTCCGGCAAGTCGAAGGGCAAGGTCGAGCAGCGCTTCGTCGACCAGGGGCGGGCCATCGGCCCGAACACCCTGGTCGCCGGTCCGGACACGGCGAGCCCACACCGACTCGTCTACCGCTCCTCCGCGCTGGCCGGCGACGTCCGCATCTCCGGGCGCCCGGAGATGCGGCTGCGGATGGCGATCGACAACAAGCCGGGCGCGAACCTCACCGCCTACCTGGTCGACTACGGCCCGACCGGCACGCCGACGGTGGTCACCCGGGGCTGGATGGACCCGCAGAACCGCACGAGCGCCGCGCGCTCCGAGCCGCTGAAGCAGGGCAAGCTGTACGACCTCCGGTGGACCCTGGAGCCGAAGGACTACGTCTTCCCGGCGGGTCACCGGATCGGGGTGGTGGTCTTCTCCACCGACCAGGAACACACCCTGCTGCCGCTGGGCGGCACCGAGCTGCGGGTCGCGCCGCACCACAGCGAGCTGCGTCTGCCGGTGGTCGGCGGACGGAGCGCGCTCGGCTTCTGAGGAGTTCCGTGGCGCGCCGCCGGGAGCGCCACGGTTCTCAGTAACCGATTGTGCGGTGCAGCCGGAGGAACGTCTCGGTGAAGCCGAGCCTCGGCCAGGTACGGGAGGACAGCAGGTTGGTCACCCGCCAGTCGGTGACCACGCTGTCGAAGCCGCTGTCGACGGCCCAGTCGATGACGGCCGTCCCGAGCGCCCGGCCGGCGCCGGCCCCGCGGGCGTGCGGGAAGACCGCGGCGTACCCGAGGAAACCGGCGTTCTCCGGCCGGGCCGGGCCGAGGTGGGTGCTCGACTTCTCCAGCGCACATCCGATGGCGGAGCCGATCACCTGCCCGTCACGTTCGGCGACGAACGTGGCGTAATCCGGGTCGTCGATGTCGTCCGCCCAGTCGGCGAGGCTCTCCTCGATCGTCCCGAGCCGACCGGCCGAGAATGTCGGAGACAGACCGTGGTGCAGTGGTAGCTCGAGGTCCAGCCGGGCGAGCATCGGGATGTCGTCCCGGTTGGCCCGGCGCACCGACAGCCCTCCGGCCAGGGACGCCGTCGCCAGTTTCTCCGCCGGTCGGATGGCGTGCGCCTGCTGCTGGCCGAAGCCGAGCCGGAACCAGGCACGAACCAGTTCCTCGTCGTGGGCCGGCACGACGACGTAGTGTGCGGTGCGGCCCTCGTCGACCCAGCGGGTCGCGGCGATGCCGTACAGGTCGCGCATCACCTCGGCGTCGGTGACCGCCTGCCCGGCCGCCTCGACCCAGATGTTCGGCCCCCACAACGGCGACGTCTTCGGCGCTCCGAGCAGGAAGCCGACCGGCGCGCCGGCGCGGAGCGCGACCGCACCGGACGCCCCGGTCTCGAACACGGCGGTCAACTCGGCGATGGCCGCCTCGGTCGCCTCGAAACGTGGTGACAGCAGCGGCTGTGCGAGGCGATGTTGGTGGTGCCGAGTAGCCAGCAGTGCGCCACAGGAAGTCAGGTCATCGGCCTCGAAGGGCCGTATCTCTACTCGGGACACAGCCGGCACGATAGTCACGAAGGCCGAGGCGGGCACCCGCTTTTCCGCCCCGATCCGCTCGCGCCCTATTGACCTGCCCGGATCCGTCGAAGTGCGCACCGGGTGGACCACGGCCCGGGCCTGCCTGCGCTTGCTGCCTGCAACCCTGTCGAACTGAGCCGTTCGTGCTGTCACGGACGCGGTGTTGACCGGGTTGGAGGTGCTCGCCGAGCCACCGCGCTCACGGCAGTTCGGCGGCGTTGGCGAAGGTGGCGGCGACCGGCGGCAGGCCGCCGCCGTGATCCGTTCACGCCATCAGCTCGACAGGGCCTACGTGTCCTGGCACCTCGCCCTCAAGCCGCGACTGACGATTCAGCCCTCGGGGCTGGGCGCCGGGATCTCGCGCAGGCCGGCGCCGTCGAGCCGCAGCCACCGACGTACGCCGATGTCGCGCAGGAAGCGCTCGTCGTGGCTGACCACCACGAACGCCCCTCGGTAGGCGTCCAACGCGTTCTGCAACTGGCCCACGCTGACCAGGTCGAGGTTGTTGGTGGGCTCGTCGAGCAGCAGCAGGTGCGGCGCCGGCTGGGCGTAGAGGACACAGGCCAGGGTGGCGCGCAGACGTTCGCCGCCGGAGAGCACGCCGACCGGCAGATGGGCCCGGTCGCCCCGGAACAGGAACCGGGCCAGCAGGTTCATCCGCTCGGCCTGCGGACGCTCCGGGGCATACGCGGCGAGGTTCTCCGCGACCGTACGCTCGTCGTCGAGCAGGTCCAGCCGCTGCGACAGGTACGCCACCCGCCCGTCGGCCCGGCGTACCTGACCGCTCTCCGGCGTCAGCTCGCCGCAGATCAGGCGCAGCAGCGTCGACTTGCCGGCACCGTTGGGTCCGGTCAACGCGATCCGCTCCGGGCCCCGGATCGTCAACTCGACACCGTCGCCGGCGAACAACGGCCGGGCGTCGTGCCACACCTGCATCCGTTCGACCTCGACCAACGTCCGGCCGGCCGGCACGTCGGTCTCCGGCAGGTCCAGCGTCAGCGTCTGGTCCTCCCGCAGCGCCCGGCTGGCCTCGTCGAGCCGGCCCTGCGCCTCGCTGACCCGGCTGGCGTGGGCCTGCCGGGCCCGCCCGGCCGACTCCTGGGCGCTGCGCTTGAGCCCACCGGCGACGATCCGGGCCAGGCCGGCGTTGCCGAGGTTGCGGGCGGCGTTGCCGGCTCGGCGCTCGGCCCGTTCGCGGGCCTGCTGCATCTCCCGCTTCTCCCGCTTGACCTCCTGCTCGGCGCTGCGTACGTGGCGCTCCGCCGCCTCCCGGGCGGCCCGTGCCGCCTCGGTGTAGGCGGTGAAGTTTCCACCGAACAGGCGCAGCTGCCCGCCGGCGAGTTCGGCGATGCGATCCATCCGGTCCAGCAGCATCCGGTCGTGGCTGACCAGCAGCAGGCATCCGGACCAGTGCTCCAACACGTCGTACAGCCGGTGCCGGGCGTCGATGTCGAGGTTGTTGGTCGGCTCATCGAGCAACAGCACGTCCGGACGCCGCAGCAGCTGCGCGGCCAGGCCGAGCGAGACGATCTGCCCGCCGCTGAGGGTGTGCAGCCGCCGATCCAGGGCAACCTCGCCCAGCCCGAGCCGGTCGAGTTCGGTGCGGCTGCGTTCTTCGACGTCCCAGTCGTCGCCGATCGCGGCGAAGTTCTCGTCGCTGGCGTCGCCGGACTCGATGGCCCGCAGCGCTGCCAACGCCGGAGCGACACCCAGCACCTCCGCCACGGTCAGCTCGCCGGCCAGCGGCAGGTGCTGCGGCAGGTAGCCGAGTACGCCCTCGACGGTCACGTTGCCGTCGGTGGGGGTGAGTTCGCCGGCGATCAGGCGCAGCAGGGTGGATTTGCCGGCGCCGTTCGGCGCGACCAGGCCGGTCCGGCCCGGCGGCACGGTGAAGGAGAGGTCCCGAAACACGGCAGTGTCGTCGGGCCAGGAAAAAGACAGGTTGGTGCAGACGACGCAGGCGTCGAACATGACGGGCAGACCTCGGGAAGAAGCCGGGACGCGACCGGCGCCCCGGTCGGGAGGACAGGGCAACGACAGGGCAGCTGACCGCAACCAGCTGCGGGGCTGCTCACCCAGAGATGTCGTCGTCTCCCGACAGCATGTCGCGCTCCCCATTCCCACCGCGCGGTCGCCCGCGCCACGCCCTCAGGCTAACAACTCCCCACCCCCGCCGCACCACCCACCACCCCTTCGCCCGCACCGTTGATCATGAAGTTATTGCCCCGGTAAGCGTTTGCCGATGGCGATAACTCCATGATCGACAAGGGGTTGTGGGTGGGCTAGCCGGCTGGTCAGCACCACCAGCAGCTCGAACCGCGCGGTGGGATCGTCCAGGTCGTCGCCGTAGAGGCCGCGCAGGCGCTTGAGCCGGTAGCTGACCGTCTGCGGGTGCACGAACAGTTCGGCGGAGATCTCGGCGCGCGAGCCCCAGTGCCGCAGCCAACTGTGCAGGGTCACCAGCAGGTTCTCCCGCTGGGCGGGGCGCAGCTCGGCCAGCGGCGCCAGACGGCGGGCGGTGAGCACGGCCAAGGCACCCGTCTCGCCGCGCAGGGCCAGCGCGATCAGGTGGTCGTCGGCGAAGAGCGGGCCGGGAGCCGGCCCGACCAGCCCGACAACCAGCTCGGCGAGCCGGACCGCCGCCGGCACCTGGGGCCAGGGCAGCTCGGGACCGACCACGACCCACCGCCCGGCCAGCGCCCCGGTCAGCGCGGCCCGGGTTGCCCGGGGGCCGGCCCGCAGCAGCAGCACCGCGTCGCGTCCACGTTCGACGACCAGGCCGTCCGGGCCGTACCGGAACCGTACGGCGCGAGCCTGGTCGAGCGGCAGCAGGACGGGCACCACGGCGTCGAGGTCGGGCCAGCCGATCCGGGCCGCCGCGGCGTCGACCACGCTGGGCATGCCGTCGCCGCGCAGCAGCAACTCGGCGAGTTGACGGCGGCGGTCGCCCTCGCCGGCCTGCTCGCGCAGTTGCAGGGCGTACCCGTCGGTGCTCGCCGCGGCCAGCTCGTCCACGTACGCGGTGACCGCGTCGGACAGGTCGATCAGTTCCTCGGTGCCGACCGGACGGAGCCGGGCCAGCGACTGCGCCGCCGTACGCAGCAGCTGCCGCGCCGCCATCCGCAGCGCGGCGAGCAGCGCCTCCGGTCCGCGCTCCTCGCGGGCCTCGGCGGCGCCCAGCGCGACGAAGACCTCCCGGACGGGCGCCGGCAGCGCCGGCTCGTCGGTGCCGACCAGGTCGAGGAAACGGTCGAGCGCGACCTGGACGCCGCGATGCACGTCCCGGGTGAACTTGTCGTCGGCGATGCCGGCGAAGGCCGGCGTGGCCTCGGTGACCGCCACCGCGACAGCGGCCACCGTCACCGGCAGGTGCGGGCGCATCGCGGTAGCCAGGTCGGCGGGCAGGCGCCGCCAGGCAGGCACGGACCCGGGCGCGGTCACGCCGCGATTTTGTCACGGCGGGACAAGAACAGCCCGGATTGCCGATGCCGGCGGGACGTTGTTTCGGCGTGCCCGGCCGGGTGACCATGGGCGCCCGAGCCGTACCCGGTGGCGACGACCCGAGCAGAGGAGAGCGCGTGCAGCATCGACGGTCCCGTCAGCACGTGGTCGACATGTGCCGCACGATGCTCGCGCGGGGCTATCTGAAGGCGACCGAGGGCAACGTCTCGGTCCGCGTCCCCGGCCACCGGCTGTACGCGGTGACCCCGAGCAACTACGACTACGACCGGATGCGGGTCGAGGACGTCTGCCTCGTCGACTTCGACGGAAAGCATGTGCCCGACGAGTCCGGCGCCGGCCTGAAGCCGTCGATCGAGTGCGGGATGCACGCCAACATCTACCGGGAACGCCCGGACGTCAACGCGATCGTGCACACCCACCAGCCGTACGCCTCGGCGCTGGCCTTCCTGCGCAGGCCGATCCCGGCACTCACCGACGAGCAGGTGCGCTTCCTCGGCCGGGAGGTGGCCATCATCGACTACGCCCCGTCGGGCACCTCGTTCCTGGCCCGCAAGGTGCAGAAGAAGGTGGCCGGTGGGGACAACGCGTTCATCCTCGCCAACCACGGCATCGTGGCGGTGGGCACCGACCCGGACCGGGCGGTGTTCAACATGGCCCTGCTGGAGAAGGTCTCCATCGCGTACCTGCTGGCGTTGACCAGCGAGGCGGGCAAGGTGCACACCATCCCCACCGCGATCCGAGAGATCGCCTTCGGCAAGCTGCGGGCCGACGAGAAGCGGATCGCCGCGCAGATCACCGAGGCGGTCGAGCCGGTGCGGGTGCCGGCCGACGAGGACCTGCCCAGCGCCGACGCGACCGCCGCCGCCCAGACCGCAGCCACCGAGACCGCCGACGAGGTCGAGAAGCCGGGCGCGGAATCCGCCCGGCTCGGGTACGCGATCAGCGAGTACCCGGACGTCGACGACGTGCTGCGTCGGCTGAAGGCGCTGACCGCCCAGCCGGTCCGCGGGCTGCGCCACGACGCGCTGCTCGACGTGCTGAACTACTTCGACACCAGGTGCCGGGCCAGCAGGGAGATCACCGACCGGGCCAGGCGACGCATCCCCGGCGGGGTGCAGCACAACCTGGCCTTCAACTATCCGTTCCCGCTCGCGGTCGACCGGGCCGAGGGGGCGTACCTGGTCGACCGGGACGGCAACACCTACATCGATTTCCTCCAGGCCGGGGGCCCGACGATCCTGGGCAGCAACTACGGTCCGGTCAACGAGCGGGTCGCCGAGGTGGTCCGGGAATCCGGTCCGGTCACCGGCCTGTTCCACGAGTACGAACTCAAACTCGCCGAGATCATCCACCGGTTCATGCCGCACGTGGAGATGTACCGGTCCCTGGGTTCCGGCACCGAGGCGGTGATGGCGGCGGTACGCGGCGCCCGTGCCTTCACCGGCAAGAAAATGGTGATCAAGGTCGGCGGCGCCTACCACGGCTGGTCCGACACGATGGTGTACGGGCTACGGGTGCCCGGCACGTACCGGATGAACGCCAAGGGCATCCCGTTCGGCGCCACCGCCCGTACCCGCGAGGCGTTCCCGCACGACCTCGGGCAGCTCAAGCGCAAGCTGATCGAGAACCGGCTGCGCGGCGGCACGGCGGCGGTGATCGTCGAGCCGGTCGGCCCGGAGTCCGGCACCCGGCCGGCACCGCGCGACTTCAACGCCCGGGTCCGCGAGCTGTGCGACGAGTTCGGGACGCTGCTGATCTTCGACGAGGTGGTCACCGGTTTTCGCCTCGGTCTGGGCGGCGCGGCCGGGTACTTCGGCGTCACCCCCGACCTGACCGTGCTCGGCAAGGCGGTCTCCGGCGGCTACCCGATGGCCGGTGGCGTCGGCGGCCGGGCCGACGTGATGGCGGTCTTCGGCTCCGGACTGGACGGCCGCAGCGGCGCGCACATCCAGGTCGGCGGGACGCTGTCGGCCAACCCGCTGTCCTGCGCGGCCGGCTACTTCGCCATCGAGGAGATGGCCCGCACGAACGCGCCGGTGATCGCCGGCCGGGCCGGTGACCGGCTCACCCGGGGCCTGCAACGGCTGATCGACTCCTACGGCCTGCCGTACGTCGCGTACAACCAGGGCTCGATAGTGCACCTGGAGTGCAGCGGCGTGATGCTGCTGGACATGCGCAACCCGGTGAAGCTGCTGAAGGAGAACAAGGCCCGCAAACGGCTGATGGAGCAGATGGGCGCCGCGTACACCGCGCACGGCGTCATCACCCTGGCCGGCTCCCGGATGTACACCTCGATGGCCGACATCGACGAGGTCATCGACGACGCACTGGCCCGGTTCGACCGGGTCTTCGCGCTGGTCGAGGGGGTCTGAGCCGGTGACCGCCAGCCCGCCGCAGGTGCTCGCGATCGACCTGGGCACCTCGGCGATGAAGGCGGCCCTGGTCGCCGCCGACGGCACGGTCACCGGTTGGGCCGAGCGGCCGGTCCCGCTGCGGGTGCTGCCGGGCGGCGGCGCCGAGCAGGACCCACTCGCCTGGTGGACGGCGCTCGGCGAGGTGACCGTCGAGTTGGGCCGCGCCCATCCCGAACAGCTGCGGGCGGTCGGCACGGTCTGCGCCTCCACCCAGGGCGAGGGCACCATCGCGGTGGACGCCGCCGGGGAGCCGCTGACCCCGTGCATCAGTTGGCTGGACATGCGCGGCGCGGCGCACCTGCGGCGGCAGTTCGGCGGCTTCCCCGCCTACCAGGGCATGTCGCTGCGCCGGATCGCGCGCTGGCTGCGGCTCACCGGCGGGATGCCGTCGCCCACCGGCAAGGACCCGGCCGCCCACATGCTGTTCGTCCGCGACAGCATGCCGCAGGTGTACGCGCGCACCGCGGCGTTCCTCAACGTGCTCGACTGGATCAACCTGAAGCTGACCGGGCGGGCGGTGGCCACCGTCGACTCGATCCTGACCTCGTGGGTGACCGACAACCGGCGGCCCGGCGCCATCCGCTACTCCCCCGCCCTGGTCGCCGACTGCGGCATCGACGCCGACAAGCTGCCGCCGATCGTCGCCTGCACCGACGTGATCGGCACGCTGACCCCGGCCGCCGCCGCGCACCTGGGGCTGCCGGCCTCGGTCCGGGTGGTCGCCGGGGCGATCGACACCACCGCCGCCGCGATCGGCGCCGGCACCACCGGCGACAACGACCCGCACCTGTACGTCGGCACCTCCTCGTGGATCGCGGCCCACGTGCCCCGGAAGAAGACCGACATCTCCGCCGGCATCGCCTCGGTGCCCTGCGCCATCGGCGACCGCTACCTGATGACCGCCCTCCAGGCCACCGCCGGCGCCAACCTCACCTGGCTCCGCGACAAGATCGTCGAGTACGACGACCCGCTGCTCGGCGCCGGCCAGGTCAGCCGCGACGAGGGAACGATCTTCGACGCCTTCGACACGATCATCCCGACCGTGCCGCCGGGCGCGGGCGGCGTGCTCTACACCCCCTGGCTGTACGGCGAGCGAGCCCCGGTGGACGACGCGAACCTGCGCGCCGGCTTCCTCAACATCTCCCTCGACACCACCCGCTCCGAACTGCTGCGGGCCGTCTTCGAGGGGGTCGCGCTCAACACCCGCTGGCTGGCCGACGCGGTGGACCGGTTCCTCGGCGCCCCGGTCACCTCGCTGGCCATCACCGGCGGCGGCGCGCTGTCGGACTCCTGGTGCCAGATCTTCGCCGACGTGCTCGGCGTCGAGATCCGGCGCGACGCCCAGCCCCTCGCCGTCAACGCCCGGGGCGCGGGCTGGATCGGCGCGGCCGGCACCGGGCTGCTCACCTTCGCCGACGTCCCCGGCCTGATGCGTACCGATCAGGTCTTCGCGCCGAACCCGACCCATCGGGCCACCTACGACGAGATCTTCGACGTCTACCGGCAACTGCACCGGCGGCTGGCCCCGGTGTACCGCCGCCTGAACCGCCCCGCATCCTCCTCAACCCGGGCCTGACCTCTTCGTCCTGGTCGTGCTGGTGGTGGGCAAGCGCAGCACGGACCTGTCCGGCTTCGCCGGCCGGGCGCTGACCCGCCCTCCTGGTGGCTCTCCGCCCGTTCCCAACCTGTTGGCTGCACGGCCGATCAAGTTCCGGTAGCCATCGATATGGCTTTTACCCTCCCACCGATGCGACGCTAGGACGTGGCGCCGATCATCAACCGGAGGGTACGTGCAGGCGATACGTCGAAGGCTTCTCGGAACCTCTTCCGTTGATCGCCGGCAGTCGGACCCGGACCAGGCAGAATCGGAGTTCCAACCCGGCCGCGGGCAAGGCCGGCTGGCAGCGACCGCTCGTCTGCTGCGTCATGAATGGGTGGTGGCGACATTCGCCGGCGTGGCGCTGGCCGTGCTCCTCACCTGGCCGACCCTGAGGCATCCCTGGACGACGATTCCGGGCGACATCGGGGATCCCACCTTGCAGGCATGGCAGGTCGCCTGGGCCGGGCACGCCCTGCTCACCGATCCGCTCGGGCTCTGGCACTCCAACACGTTCTTCCCGGAGTCGTACACCTACGTCTACAGCGACACACTGCTCGGCTACGCTCCCGCCGGTCTGCTGGGCCACGGCGTCGAGGCGGCCGTGTTCCGCTACAACCTGCTGTTCGTCCTGGCCTACGCACTCGCCTTCGTCGGGGCGTACGCCCTGGTCCGCCAACTGGGCAGTGGCCGGACGGCGGCGGCGGTCGCGGGCATCGCCTGGGCCTTCGCGCCGTGGCGGCTTGCCCACAGCGGTCATCTGAACATCCTCTCCATCGGCGGCATCGCGCTGTGCCTGGCGATGCTGGCCCGTGGCCATGGCTGGTCCCTGCGACACGGTCACCGACCGGCGCTGCACCGCCCAGGGTGGATCGTCGCCGGTTGGCTGGTCGCCGCGTGGCAGGTGAGTCTCGGCTTCGGGATCGGTCTGCCGCTGGTGTACTTCCTGGCCGGCACCGGGCTGGCGGTGGCCGCGGGCCTCGCCTGGTCCCGGTGGCGCAACGGCAGGTGGGTGCTGGGCCGCCGGGTGGTGCTGGCGAACCTGATCGGTGGCGCCGTCTTCGGTGGCGTCTGCCTGTGGCTCGCAACCACCTTCCTGCGGGTGGTGGAGCTGAATCCGCAGGCCCGCCGCGACCTGTCCTGGACCGAGTGGTTCTCCCCACCGCTGCGGGGATACTTCGTCGCGCCCGCGGACTCGTGGCTGTGGGGTGACTATCACGAAACCGCCCGTGCGGAGTTGTTCTGGCCGCCGGAGATGGCGCTGCTGCCGGGCGTCACGTTGATCGTGCTGGCCGCTGTCGGGCTGAGCTATTCGGTGTTCCGGGTTCGACACCGCGTCCTGCTCGGGCTCGGTGTGTTGATCACCGGAGCCCTCGGGCTGGGCAGCAATCTCGGCGATCGGGGCCATCCGGGTTACCTGACCCTGTCGCGACTGCTGCCCGGCTGGGATGCGCTACGCACCCCGGGACGGATGATGGTGTGGACGAGCCTCCTGCTCGCCGTTCTCGCGGCGGGCGCGATCACCCAGTTCGGCAGGGAACTTTCCCGCCGGGCCACGCCGCTCGACGCGACCGGGAGTCAAGCCGCGGAAACGGCCCCACCGGCCGCCCCGCCGGCGACGCCACGTCCGCGACCGGCGTGGCCGCGACTGGCCGGGCGCGTCGCTCTCCTGGTGCCCTTGCTGCTGGTCCTCGCCGAAGGCGTCAACCGGACACCACATCCCACCGTGCCGCCGGCGCCGGCAGCGATCCGGTCGGCCGCCGAGCCGCTGCTGGTCCTGCCCAGCGATGGTCTGGGCGAACTCCATGTCATGCTCTGGTCCACCGACGGATTCCCCCGCATCGCCAACGGTCTCGCCGCGTTCGTGCCGAACCGGCAGGAGCAGATCCGCTCGATGAGCATGTCGTTCCCCGACCCGGGCAGCATCGAGTTCCTCCGGCAGACCGGCATCCGGTCGGTGGTCGTGATGCCGGACCGGCTCGCCGGCACACCCTGGGACGGCGTCGCCGACCGACCGGTGGAGGGTCTCGGCATCACCCGCGAGGAGGTGCACGGGGTGCTCGTCTACCACCTCGAACCGGGTGGCGGCGAGCAGCCGCGCTGACCCCCCGATTCACTCGCCCGAGCACGTCGCGGACCCGCCGGCCGTGCTGGCCCGCGCCAGCGGCCGAACGGCCTGGCCGACAAGGCAGATTGGAGCAGACGGTGCGGCTGTCGATAGTGGTGCCGTGCTACAACGAGGAATCGTCCATCGGTCCTCTTCATGCGGCGGTGACCGCCGCCGCCGCGGCGCTGCCCGACGACGAGGTGGAGATCCTCTTCGTGGACGACGGCAGTACCGACGGCACCCTGGCGGCCCTGCGCGGCCTCGCCGCCCGTGACGCGGCCGTTCGGTACGTCTCGTTCAGCCGCAACTTCGGCAAGGAGGCGGCGATGCTCGCGGGCCTGCAGCGCACGAACGGAGACGCGGTCGTCCTGCTCGACGCCGACCTGCAACATCCGCCCCACCTGCTGCCCCAGATGGTCGCGCTGCACAAGCAGGGCTACGACCAGGTCGTCGCGTGCCGCGACCGGCAGGGGGAGCCGGCGCTCCGGCGGATTCCGGCCCGCCTGTTCTACCGGACGGTCAACCGCTGGGTCGATGTCCAGTTGCACGACGGCGCGGGCGACTTCCGACTGCTGTCGCGGGCGGTGGTGGACGCCCTGCTCTCGCTGCCGGAATACCACCGTTTCTCCAAGGGGCTGTTCTCCTGGGTCGGCTTCAGCACCGTCACGCTGACGTTCCGTCACGAGGCACGACAGGCCGGCACCAGCACCTGGAGCTTCGGCAAGCTGGTCAACTACGCCCTGGACGGGATGCTCTCGTTCAACAACAAGCCACTCCGCCTCGCCGTGTACGCGGGCCTGCTGCAAACGCTGTTGGCCACCGGCTACGCCGCCTGGGTGATCGTCAACGCGCTGGTCGAGGGCGTGGACATGCCCGGCTACGCGACGCTGATCAGCGCGGTGATCGGGATGGCTGGAATCCAACTGATGGTGCTCGGCGTGATCGGCGAGTACATCGGACGTATCTACTACGAGAGCAAGCACCGCCCACATTTCCTCGTCCGTGAAACCGACAGCCGCCCGACCGGACGCGACCAGTTGACTCGGCCACGGGCACGATCGGACGGCGATTCCCCGACGGCCGAGGTCGGGACCGTCGCCTGAAGCGCAGACTCGTCAGCCCTTAGGAGGTGAGGCGGAACGTCGCGTCGTTGCGTGCCTGGGTGTCGCCGATCGGGTCGAGGCGGAGCAGGTAGTCGTAGTGCCGGAGGTAGCGATCGGGATAGTTGTACGACTGGAACGACGACCAGGCCGCGTTGCCCAGCCCGGCGACCTGCCGGAACGTGGCGTCAGCGGCGAAGATCGAGCTGCCGTCGTTGGCCGCCAGCACGAAGTCGAAACCGTAGTGCCGCAGGTAGTAGCCCGGGTGGTTGACGGACTCGAACGACACGTACCCGGAGTTGTTGGCCAGGCCGGGCACCACCCGGAACTGGGCGTCCTGGGCGGGGTTGACGTTGGCGTCGATGCGTACGTCGTAGTTGGCGTGCCGCACGTACCGGTCCTGGTGGGTGTACGCCTGGATCCGGTTGACGGTGGTGGTGGAGGGCCAGCGGGCGAGCACCCGGCTCTCCTCGGCGGCGGTCAGGTTCATGATCGAGCCGTGCCGCTTGCGGCTGGCACCCATGTTGTAGTCGGTGCGGGTCCGGAAGTTGGTGACGCTGCCCAGGTTCGTCGAGGTGATTGGCATGTACCCGCGTCCGGTGGCGAACTGGTCCAGGTAGAGCGCCCACTCGTTGCGGCCGTTGAACTGCATCCACATCGGCCCCTCGACGACGTTGCCGCCGCCGGTGCCGTTGGAGATGCCCAGGTGCGACAGGTTCCCCAGGCTGGTCCAGGACCCGAGGATCGAGTTGCTGGCCTCGATCGGGATGTGCCCGTCGGCTGAGGCCCGGTAGTAGCGGTAGCCGCCGATGCTGTTGGGCACCTCGATGATCTGGGTATCGATGATGCCCTGGCTGCCGGGACGGTCGATGAACAGCTGCGGGGCGGTGAAGGTGCGGAAGTCGCTGGTGCGCACGTACCAGATCCGGTTCTTGGTGACGCCGTTGCGCGGTGAGTTCGTCGCCCAGTAGAGCACGTAGTCGCCGGTCGCCGAGTTGTAGATGGCCTCCGGCGCCCAGGCGTTGCCGGCGCCCGGGATCGCGCCGGCCACGTTGATCAGCCAGGGAGCGGACCAGTTCACCAGGTCACGGGACTCCCACACGACCAGCGAGGTGCTGCCCCGGTTCGCCGCGTCGCTCCACGAGGTGCCGCTGGCGATGCGCAGGTCGGTGGCGACGATCCAGTACCGGTCGCCGGCGGGCGAGCGGACCAGCGCCGGGTCCCGGACGCCGCGCGTGCCGAGCGTGGAGAGCAGCACGGGCGAGCCGTTGTTCAGGTCCCGCCAGGTCAGCCCGTCGCGGCTGTGCGCGAGGTAGATCTGCTCGCCGTTGGCGGACTCACCGGTGAAGTGGGCCAGCAGATAGCCGGTGAACGGGTCGAGCGCGGCGGCCTCGGCCCCGGGCGCCTGCGCGGCGGGCAGCAACAGCAGGCAGATCGCGGCGAGCAGCGCGCTCACCCTGGCGGCGACTCTCGGCATCGGGCTCTCCTCACCGGCGGGGTTGTGAGCGCTAACGTCACCGACGGCGACATCGGCGTTGATCACTGCTTTGGGCTTGTGTCGAAGTGTCGACCGACGACCCCACGCTGTCAAGGCATCGACGCGAGCACGGCACCTTCCGCCCAACCACGACACGCCGCCGAAGACGGCGTCCTCCGCCTGACCTCGATCCCTTGACACCCCACCCCACCCCGCTCAACCATCGCAGTGATGATTTTCGATGCTCGGGGGATTTCGATGAGAAACCGGATCGTCTATCTGGTCATCGCTGTGCTCGCCGTCGCCTCAGGCCTGCTCGCCGCGATGCTCCCGGCGTCCGCCGCCGGCGGGTGTGCCGTGGAGATGCACCACCGCTCCAGCTCCGCATCGGTGAGCTACGGTCAAATCCGCGTCATGAGCGTCGGTCGGCCACTGCCCGACTGGACGCTCCAGTTCCAGCTTCAGTACGTGACCGAGCAGATCAAACACGTCGGCTACCTGTTCGGGGAGCAGCCCTGGGAGCAGCACGGCAAGCAGGTCACCCTGCGCGGCCTGCCCGGTGACGTGTTGCCGGCAGACTTCCCGGTGTTCATCGACTACGTCATGACACGCGGGGCCAAGCTTGGCAACGCGTCCGCCTTCACACTCAACGGCATCGCCTGTGCGACCGTGCTGCCGCCATGGGCCTCGCCCAGCCCGTCGCTGAACCCCAATCCGAGCTCGACGGTGAGCCCCAGTCCCGGGCCGGACCCGAACCGGCCGCTCGTGGAACTCACGCGGCCCGAGGCCGGTGACCCGTTCTTCGCCTCGGCGACGATCATGACGGAGGCCACCGCCACGCCGGCACCGGGTCGACAGATCACCCGGGTCGAGTTCTTCGGCTGGGGCAACGGGCGGGAACGCGTCCTGCTCGGCACCGACACGACCGCGCCGTACACCGCGCAGTGGCGCGCCCTGCCGGCGGGCGTGTACGGCCTGGAGGCCTGGGCGTACGACAACGAAGGCGCAACGCGGAACAGCGTGTCGGTGATCATTCGGGTATATACACCCAGCGAGAAACGACAGGCGCCATACATCAGCGTGGTACGCGACAAGCTCTGGGGCATCTCCCCGGTCATCGAAGCGGCAGCTCCCCGCCGGCTGGCACCTCTCACGCGCACCGGCGCGGAGTCCCGATGCGTACATGGGCAGGGCATCTGGGACGGTCTGGTCGACGCGACCACCGTCGCCCGGCTCGCCAGCCGCGGCGTCAAGGCGGTGTACATCCCGCTCAACGAAGCCTGCTGGCTCGGCCTGCCGTACGTCCAGCGGCGCTACGGCGGCGAGCCGTATCAGCAGGAGGTGGCCGCGTACGTACATCGGCTGAGGGCCGTCGGCATCACGCCGATCGTCGCGCTCGCCTGGAGTCACGGCCGGTACACCGGCCCGGGTGCGATCTGCCGGGAGGAGCGGGCGGTCTGCGCCAAGCCGATGCCGCACGCCACATACGCCCTCGACTTCTGGGCGAGCGTCGGTTCAAGGCTGGGCTCCTACGAATCGGTCGTGTTCGACCTGTTCTCGACGCCCCACCCGGACCGGGCGATCGACGATCCCGCGCTGGCCTGGACGTGCTGGCGAGACGGGGACCAGGCATGCTCCGCGCTCGGCTATCCGGTGATCGGCATGCAGAGGCTGCTGATCGAGACCCAGCGCCATGTCCCCGGTGTGATGCTCGCCAGCAGCCTGGACGGCGGAAACGACCTCTCCCGATGGGAGACCTACCGGCCGTTCAGCGGGACCTACAACGCGGCCGCGGCCTGGCGGCCGGCGACACCCGGTGACTGCCGACCGCCAACGCTGGCGCAGGCACCCGTCGTCGTCACCGCCACCTGCCGTCAGGGCACAGGCAATCCTGGCAATGTTGACAATTCGCGGGTGAACTCCATGACCCAGTTCGATTCCCAGGTCTGCCCGCCGTCGGCGGAGAACTCCTGCTCCCAGCGCGCCGAGGTGGGCGTGATGTCGGACCAGATGAAGTGCGCTCTGATCGGCTTTCCGTCGTGTGTGTCGTCGCCGAAGAAGTCGCCGCGGCCGTCGGTGAAGGTGCCCACCACCGGCGGGAAGAGCCGGCCGCTGCGGCTGTCCGCCCAGTAGAGCGACCACTCCTTGCGCTCGGTGTCGAACAGGCGCAGGGTGAAGCCGCGGCTGCCGAGCGTCGGGAAGTCGATCTCCTCGGTGTTCCCGCCGCCGTTGAAGATCGACTGGCAGGTCACCGTGCTGGGGAAGGTCTCCCATTCGTCGCTGCCGACGAACAGGGTCCGGAGTCGGCGGTTGGCCACGTTCCACGAGCCGACGAGAAAGTCAAAATCGTTCATAGCGACGATCATCGCGGACTACCCCTGACAGCTCCTGTCAGTGGCGTGGCAGACTCTCACAGATGCGCGCCAGCCGACTGCTGTCCCTGCTGTTGCTGCTGCAGAACCGGGGCCGGATGAGCGCCGCGCACCTGGCTGCGGAACTCGGCGTGACCTCCCGGACGGTCTACCGCGACGTGGAGGCCCTCGCCGCAGCGGGCGTGCCGATCTACGCCGAGCACGGCCCGACCGGCGGATACCAGCTCATGGCGGGCTACCGCACCCGACTGACCGGGCTGACCGCCGACGAGGCCGAGTCGCTGTTCCTGACCGGCATGCCGCAACCCGCCGCCGAGCTGGGTCTCGGTGCCCAGGTGGCCGCCGCCGAACTCAAGCTGATGGCGGCGCTGCCGATCCCGTACCGGGATGCCTCGATCCGCATCCGGCAGCGCTTCCACCTCGACGCCCCGGGCTGGTACCACGAGCCCGACGCGGTGCCGCACCTGCTCGCCGTCGCCGACGCCCTCTGGCAGGACCAGGCCATCGAGGTCCAGTACCGGCGCTGGTCGCCCCGGCCGGGCGAGGTCACCCGACGGCTGCACCCGCTGGGTCTCGTCCTCAAGGCGGGCGTCTGGTACCTGATCGCCGCCGCGCATGGTCAGCCACGCACCTACCGCGTCTCCGCGATCGTGAGCCTGCGACCGCTACCCGAGCGGTTCACCCGACCGGACGGCTTCGATCTGGCCGCGTTCTGGCACGCGCACGTCGAACGCTACGAGCAGGCCGACACCGACGAGGTGGCCACCGTACGACTGACACCGGCCGGAGTCAGCGCCCTGCCCGACGCACTCGGACCGAAGGCCGCCCGGCTGGCACTGCGTACCCTCACTCCCGCCGACCCCGACGGCTGGCGACAAGCGACGGTCCCGTTGGAGAACGTGCCACACGCCGTCGCAACTCTGCTCCGCCTCGGACCGGACGTTCAGGTCCTCGCTCCCACCCAGCTCGTCACCCACATGGCAGCGACGATCCAGGCGATGGCCCGCCTCTATCCCGCCTGACCAACGCTACGGCAGTCCGCTGTAACCGGTCCCTCGCCACGATCCGGTCCCCCCCTTGTCAAGGTAGAGCGCGCCGGTGAGGCTGTCGACGTAGACCAACGGAGGTTCAAGAGGTTCCGAGGTGCCGGGCACTTTCGGGAACTCCAGGGCGATGAACCCGGAAGTCATGCCGGCGTGCGCGCCGGCAGCCAGCGGAAGCACCCGGAGCTGCACGCTGGGCGAGAGGGTCACGTCGAGCAGGTGCTGAAGCTGGGCGGCCATCACCTTCGGCCCGCCGACGGCTTGACGGATGACCGCCTCGCTCAGCACCACCGACAGGTGCGGTGGCCGAGGGTTGCGCGGCCAGCTCGGACGAGCGGCGTGCCGCGCTGGACGCGATCGCCGGTGGTCATGCGTTGAAGTTCCTGCTGCTCGAGGAGATGTTAGGCGCTTGGCAGCCCGAGCAGCCGCATCACTATCTCGCCCTCCTTGCCGTTGACCCGCGACGGCAGCGTCAGGGCCTCGGCAGCGCCCTGCTCGCGGCGCATCATCGTCGGCTCGGGCAGCGCAACCTGCCCGCGTACCTGGCGGCCACCACCCTGCGTAACCGGCGGTTCTACCGACGCCACGGTTACACCACGGGCCCCAGCATGGCGCTACCCGACTCCGGCCCGATCCTGTGGCGCATGTGGCGTGGCACGAGCGACGGTCACCGCCGCTCCCCCGGCCTGTCCGCCCGGTTGCACCGCCGGTCCCTGTGACTGCCGCCCGCCCGGCAGAAGCATTGCCGCCACCACTACCTGCTGATCAAGAGGTTTGCGTCTCGCGATACGCCTGTCAGAGACCAAAACCTCTTGGTCAACTAATTCTCGGTGCCGAAGCCGTCGAGCGTGGCGCGCTCGTCGAGCGTACGCTGCTCTTGGAAGATCGTGATGTGCAGGCCGGCCGGCGCGTCCAGGCGGGCGTTGACCGACTGCCATGGCGTGGTGGTGGGCGGGGCGACCTGGGTGGCACCCGCGGCTACCAGGCGGCCGGTGGTGCCTGCGGTGTCGTCGACCTCGAATGCCACGCGCAGTCGGGGCGCGACCTGCCGTCCCACCTCGACGTCGTCGATCATCCGCTTCTGTGCCGGATTGGCGATTTCCAGGGTGGCGCGTCCGGCGTCCAGGATCACCACTCGGGCCTCGTCGCCGCTGGAGAAGGCGGCCTGCTCCGGCAGGCCGAGCACGTCTCGATAGAAGGCCACCGCCGCCTCGTAGTCGTCGGCTTCGACCACCAGCCGCAACTGGCGGACCGAAGGGGGCGTGGGCTGCTCGGACGAGTTCACTGTTTCGATCTCCAGCGGGTCAAGGGTGGACGCCCGCCATGGGGACAAACACCCACGCTGCGGCGCCCCCAACGGTGCGGGCTCGTTTCGTGAGCAACGCTACCGAAGCTCCGGGAGGCGATGGAGTTGCCGGGTCGGGTGGGCGGTGGGTGAACGTTGCGTCTGCCGGCGCAGATCAGGTCCGCCTCGGCCCACCCCACCCCAGGTGTACCGGTACTACGACGTGGACCGGCCACACTGAGCGGGACGCCAACCGGACCGGGAGCACATCGATGACCACCGAAGAGCGGATCCAGCCGAACGAGTCCGCCGTGCCGTTGCTGCCCTGCGTGGCGGTGGATGAAACGCTCACCTTCTGGCGGGCGCTCGGTTTCGCGGTGACCTGGGAGCAGCGCAAGCCCTACCTCTACCTGGCCTTTCACTACAGTGGCTTCGAGCTGCACTACGGCCGGGCACCCCACGGGATCGACACGCCGACCGAGAGCGGCTGCGGCGCCCTGGTGATGGTCGACGCGGTCGCGCCGTACCATGGCGCGTTCACCACGGCGATGCGCGCCGCGTACGGCAAGGTGCTCGCCCGCGGACTGCCCCGGATCACCCGCTACCGGCCCGGGGCGTCACGCTTCAGCATCGTCGACCCGTCCGGCAACACCATCATCTTCATTCGCCGCGACGAACCGTCCGAGTTGGAGTACGGCGGATCGCCGCGGCTGTCGGGACTGGCCCGGGTCCTGGACAACGCGCGCATCCTGCGCGAGTTCAAGCGCGACGACCTGGCCTCCTTCCGGGCGCTGAACTCGGGCCTGCGCCGGCACGGTGAAGCGGCACCCACCGTCGAGCAGGCACTGGCACTCGCCGCGTTGATCGAGCTGTCGGCCGCGCTGGAGAAGCCGGACCTCGTGCCCGGGTGGGGTGCCCGGCTGCGCGCCCTGCCACTGACCGCCGAGGAACTGGCGCGGGTACGGCTGGCGGTCGCCGATCCCGCCGTACTCGAACCCTGGTTGCCCGAGGCTCGCTGAGGCCGGACGCCGGTGCGGCCACTCGCGGCGACGCGGACAAGTATTTGATCTGATACAGTACTTGTCGTGGTAGATAAGTCCACTCTCTCCGACGACGAGGTGCTCGCCGCCGACCTGCTACGCGGTCACACCGACACGATCGTGCTGGGGATCCTGCGCCGCACCGACAGCTACGGCTTCGAGATCTTCAAGCGGATCCGGGACAGCACCGGCGGCCGGCACGAGATCAAGGAAGCCACCCTCTACGCCAGCTACCGCCGGCTCGCCCGCGACGGGCTCATCGAGTCGTACTGGGGTGACGAGACCCAGGGCGGCCGACGCAAGTACTACCGCATCACCGACGCCGGCCGGGCCGTCTTCCAGCGCAACGTGGCGGCCTGGACGGTGACCCGCGACCTCATCGACACCCTGCTCGACCTGGCCGGCCGGGCCGACAACCCATCTGGAGGGCAGCCCGCATGAACACCCCACACCCCACCGACGCCACCCTGGACATCCACCGCCTCCTCGACGAGGCGTTCGCCGGGGTTGCAATGAGCCCGGAGCGGCAGGACCTCAAGGAGGAGATCCGAGCCAACCTGGTCGCCCGCGTCGGCGAACTGGTCGACACCGGCCACTCCCCCACCACCGCCGCCCGCCAGGCCATCACGGAACTCGGCGACCTGGCACCACTGCTCGACGCCACTCCGGCGTCCGGCCGCGACGAGGCGAGCGCGGAATGGGCGCGGCACCGGGTACGCCCCGCTCCCGGGTTCCTGGTCCGCACGGCGCTGCTGGCCGTACTCGGCGTCGCCGGGCTCGTCCTGCTGGTGCTGGCGGCGACCGACATCGCCGTACCGTCAGGGTGGCTGCCGCTCGCGGTCGCCGTCGTCGCGGTCGCGGCCGGTGCCGGCACCGCGGACGCGCTGCGCCAGGAGACGTCGATCAGCTATCCGGTGCCGACCGCCCGCGCTGCCGGGTACGGTCTCGGCGTCGCGCTCGGCCTGGCCGGACTCGGCGCGGGCTGGCTCCATCTGACCGGTGCCGGCCTGCCGTGGCTGCTCGGCGGAGCGCTCGCGGCGGTCGCGTCGGTGGTGTTCTTCACCTACCTCGGCGGCACCCAGACCAATCGGCACAAGCCGTGGGTGCTGCGGATGGCGGCGAATCACCACCTTTCCGACCGATTCTCCGAGGACCCGGCCACCGCCGCCCGGTTCGGGCTCTACACGGCCGCCATCTGGCTGGTCGCGATCGCCGCCTTCGTGGTGCTCGGTCTCAGCGCCGGTTGGGCCTGGTCCTGGCTGCCCCTGCTCGGCGGCACGGTCGTCATGCTGCTCACGCTCGCCCGCATGCAGTTCGGCCCACGCCCCTCGGCGTGAGTCCGCGTGCGGACCGGCCGACAGCGGCGGGCTGCCCTTCGCTCCTGAAGGCGTGATGTCACACGGACATAAATATTTCACAGTGACATGACGCTCAACCAGAAAAGCACCTGCTCGCTGGGCACGGATCCTCTTCATACCCGACGACGCTGAGGGGCGTCGATGTTGCCGGGGCGGGGCCAAACGTGTTGGAATGACTCACATCGCCGCAGCGCGGGGGCAACCGCGTTGGGAACGGCCAGCACGGGAGCATCGCAGTGCCGGCAGCGCGCCGGTTTGGCAGACGGTCGCGCGCCGCATCACCGGGCCATCTCCATGACGACGGGCACATGTACCCGGGCAGATGTCCCGATGCGGTCTGCCAACGCACCAGAACCGGCGACGAGGTGAGAAGCAAACATGATTTCCCGGGAGAGTTCCGCGGGGTGGTATCGAAACCGCTTCGTGTGGGTGGCGGTGATCCTGCTGACGGTGTCGGTCGGCGCGGTCGCACTGGTCAACTCGGCCGGCTCGAAGGCGGAGCCGGCGGATGTGCACGCGCAGGTCGTGACCCGGATGCGGACCATCCTCGAACAGGCGGACCCGGGGCAACACAACCACGCGCACCATGGCCAGCAGGTGACCGCCGAGGGGGAGGCGAAGCCGCCGGTGATCTGCGGGGTGCACGTCTACGGCTACGAGCCGGCCGACGTGACCACGCTCGCCGACGTGCAGACGGTCTACGCCTTCCACCTCTGCGGGATCGCCGAGCCGCAGCGCCCCTGGGACGTGGCGGTCAAGCTGGCCGGCCCGCTCATCATGGACCTGTCCACCCAACCGCCCGGCATCCAGGTGGTCGAGGCGACCGAGGACGTCATCTTCGTCGACCGGCTGCGGCAGATGTTCCCGGCCAAGTACCTCGAGCCGGCGCTCAAGGAGGCGGTGGGCGCCTCGGAAATGGCCGAGCTACGCCGGCGGTACGACGCCGCAGCCGGGCTCTGACCACGCTGACCGGCCGGGCAGGACACCGCCGCCCCGGCCGGTCAGGACCACCGCCGCCCCGGCCGGTCAGGCGATCGTCAGCGCGGTCCACGACACCGGCGGCAGCTCGACGGTGAGCAGGCCGTCGGAGAGTCGCGCGGTGTCGTTCGTCCGCAACCCCACCCGTTGCGTGTCCCGCAGGTCGTTGGCGGCGCGTACGTCGGTGTCCCAGATTCCCCGGGCCGAGACCGCACCGGTCGGCTGGAACGCGCTCAGGTCGATCGTCACCGTCGTCGCCTCGGTGAGGTGCCGGTTCTGCAGGAACACCGAGAGCGAGGAACCCTCGCTGGTCGCGGCCGCCGCCACCACCGGCACCGAGCCGTGGGTCGCGGTGTCCGTCGCGTCGGCGTCGACCGCGACCCGCAGCGCGTCGCCGCGGGCGGCGTGCGAGGTCACCGAGAACGGGAAGAACGTCGTCTGCCGCCAGGCCGGTCCGCCCGGCTCGGTCATGATCGGCGCGATCACGTTGACCAACTGTGCGAGGTTCGCCGAGGTGACCCGGTCGGCGTGGTTGAGCAGCGAGATCAGCAGACCGCCGAGGACGACCGCATCCGCGACGTTGTACCGATCTTCGAGCAGGCGCGGCGCCACCGGCCACTCGTCGATGGTGAAATGGCGGGCTTGCTCCTGCCACCGGGTGAGATACCAGACGTTCCACTCGTCGAACGAGATGTCGATGCGCTTGGGTGACCGCTTGACCGCGCGTACGTGGTCGGCGGTCGCGATCACCGACTCGATGTAGGCGTCCATGTCCACGCCGGAGGCGAGGAAGCTCGCGAGATCACCGTCGTGCTCCTGGTAGTACGCGTGGCAGGAGATGTAGTCGACATCGTCGTACGCGTGCGTCAGGACGACGCGTTCCCACTCACCGAACGTCGGCATGCCGCGCCCGGACGACCCGCAGGCGACCAGCTCCAGGTCCCGGTCCACCTGCCGCATCGCCTTCGCCGTCATCGCCGCGAGCTTGCCGTAGTCCTCGGCGTCGCGGTGGCCAAGCTGCCAGGGGGCATCCATCTCGTTACCGAGACACCACATGGCGACGCCGAACGGCGCCTCCCGGCCGTCGGCGGCCCGCTGGGCGGCGCGGGCGGTGCCGGCCGGCACGTTGGCGTACTCGAGCAGCTCGACGGCCTCCTTCGGGCCTCGGGTGCCGAGGTTGACGGCGAGCATCAGCTCGCTGCCCACCAGATCGAGCCAGCGCTGGAACTCGTGCAGGCCGACCTGGTTGGTCTCGGTGGAGTGCCAGGCGAGATCGAGCCGGCGGGGGCGCTCGGCCACCGGCCCCACGCCGTCCTCCCAGTTGTAGCCGGACACGAAATTGCCACCCGGGTACCGGACCGTGCTGACGCCGAGCTCCTTGACCAGCTCGATCACGTCGCGGCGGAACCCGTCCGGTCCGGCGCTCGGGTGCCCGGGCTCGTGGATGCCGTCGTAGATGTGGCGACCGAGGTGTTCGACGAAACCGCCGAAGAGCCGGCGACGGACCGGACCGATGGTGAAGGCCGGGTCGATGGTGAGGTGCGCGCGGGCCATGAGGCTCACGATAGCGCCGTCGGCGGCCCGCCTCGCTCGCGGGCTTGACCTTGACGCAGCGTCAACCCCGCATGCTGGCGTCATGTCCATCAACCAGACGACAACCGGGCAGGTCCGCGGGCCGGCGATCCAGGTCCAGGGCCTGGCGAAGTCCTACCAGGAGCTGCGCGTGTTGCGCGGCGTGACCTTCGACGTGGCGCGGGGCAGCGTATTCGCGCTGCTCGGCTCCAACGGGGCGGGCAAGACCACCGTCGTGCGGATCCTGTCCACGCTGCTCAAACCGGACGCGGGGACGGCCAGCGTCATCGGCTTCGACGTCGCCAGGCAGGCGGCGAAGGTGCGGGAGTCGATCAGCCTGACGGGACAGTTCGCGGCCGTCGACGAGATCCTCAGCGGGCGGGAGAACCTGGTGCTGATCGCCCGGTTGCGGCATCTGCGGGACCCGGGCCGGATCGCGGATGACCTGCTGGCCCGCTTCTCGCTGACCGACGCGGCCAACCGCAGGGTGTCGACGTACTCGGGTGGCATGCGCCGCCGTCTCGACATCGCGATGAGCCTCATCGGCAACCCACCGGTGATCTTCCTCGACGAACCGACGACCGGGCTTGACCCACAGGCGCGTCTCGAGGTGTGGCAGGCCGTCCGGGAACTCGCCCGGCAGGGCACGACGGTGCTGCTCACCACGCAGTACCTCGACGAGGCCGAACAACTCGCCGACCGGATCGCGATCCTGCACAGGGGGCGCATCATCGCCGACGGCACCCTTTCCGAGCTCAAGCAGTTGCTTCCGCCGGCCAAGGTCGAGTACGTCGAGAAGCAGCCGACCCTCGAGGAGGTCTTCCTCGCCATCGTCGGTGCCGAGGGCACCGACAGCACGGTAGCCGCCGCCAGCCCCGACGGACCGAAGGAGCTCCAATGACCAGGCACTTCTTCGGCGACACCGCGGTCCTGCTGGGGCGGTCCCTGCGCCACATCAGCCGCAGCCCGGACACCATCATCACGACCGCGATCACGCCGATCGCGATGCTGCTGCTGTTCGTCTACGTGTTCGGCGGCGCGATCCAGACCGGGTCGGACAGATACGTGAACTACCTGCTGCCCGGCATCCTGCTCATCACGGTCGCCTCCGGCATCTCCTACACCGCGTACCGACTCTTCCTGGACATGAGAAGTGGCGTCTTCGAGCGGTTCCAGTCCATGCCGATCGCCCGCTCCTCCGTGCTGTGGGCACACGTGCTGACCTCGCTGGTCGCCAACCTGATCTCGCTCGTGGTGGTGGTGCTGGTCGCCCTCGTCATCGGCTTCCGCTCGGGTGCCGCAGCGCTGGACTGGATCGCGGTCGCCGGCGTCATGATGCTGTTCACCCTCGCGCTGACGTGGCTCGCCGTCATCCCGGGCCTGACCGCGAAATCCGTGGACGGCGCGAGCGCGTTCTCCTATCCGCTCATCTTCCTGCCGTTCATCAGCTCGGCCTTCGTACCCACGCAGAGCATGCCCGGCCCAGTGCGCGCCTTCGCCGAGCACCAGCCGGTGACGTCGATCGTCAACACGATCCGCGGCCTGTTCGCTCAGCAGCAGGTCGGTGGCGACATCTGGATCGCCCTCGCCTGGTGCGTCGGCCTTCTCATCGTCGCCTACGGCATCGCCATGGCCATCTATCGCCGCAAGATCAGCTGATCACGGGTCTCCCTGATGCAGGCTGAAGCCATGCTGACGATCGGACGCCTGGCGTCCTACGCCGGAGTGACCATCCGCGCGGTACGGCACTACCACCAGGTCGGACTGCTTCCGGAGCCGGAGCGCGACGCCTCCGGCTACCGGTCGTACGACGCGAACGCCGTCGTACGACTCATCCGGATCCGGACCCTGGCCGAGGCCGGCGTCCCGCTGGCCCGGGTCCGCGAGCTGCTCGACGCCGACCCCGAGGCGTTCGCCGCCGCGTCCGCCGAGATCGACCGGCAGCTGCGTACGCAGATCCGCGCGCTACAGGAGCATCGGCGGCGGATCGCGCGGTTGGGCTGCGGCGATTCCCTGGCCGTTCCTGAAAAGGTGGTCGACTACCTGGACCGGCTGGCTGCCATCGGTGCGCCGGCGGCCGCCATCGAGGCTGAACGCGACGCGTGGATCCTGATAGCGGCGCGCTGGCCGGAATCGATCCCGATGTTGATGACCGACAAGGTGACCCAGCTGGCCAACCCGAAGGTCGTCCGGCTCTACCGGCTCATCGGTCGGATCGCAGAGGACTGGACGGACGAGAAGCTGCTGCGAGAAACGGCCGACCTGATGAGCGAGCTACTCGAGCAGGCCGCAGTCAGCGGCGAACTGGACCAGCAGACCGAGGTCATGCCCGATGCGGCGTTCATCCGCCTGATGGACTCGTTCGCCGACGCCGCCCACCCCGCCGTCGCGCGGCTGCGGGAACTGGTCGCCGAGCGGGGCTGGACCGGCTGGACCGTGTTCGCGAAGCGCGACCCCTGAGGTGTCACGCCGCGCCCGCCCCACAGCTTCTCAGCCATCACATGCTCGTCCTCTGGGCGTACGTTGGAAAGCAGCGGAAGAGGAGGTCGCTCGCGATGATCCCGGCACTGATCCTGTTCGGCCTCCTGTGCGGCCGCTGGTGGCGGTTGTCGCTCATCGCCGCCGCGCTGGGATGGCCGGTCCTGCTGGTCGCCGGCGACGTGATGAATGTCGGGCCGGAACTGCTCGGCGCGGCTGGGCTCGCCATAGCCAACACCGGCGTGGGCGTGTTGATTCACCAGGGCATCCGGCTGGCGATCCGCAAAATCCGCCATACGTGATCGTCGGGTCAGGCCTTCAGACGCCGTGTTCGGTCTGGCCGCTTCGGTCGCCGCCGTGGCCCTCATCTCCAGCAACCGCGCGACCCGGATCCCCGCGGCGGTAAGCCTGCTCGCCGCTGCGGCACTGTTGGTAGCGGGCGACATCCACGGTGGGGCGGCCGCCGTCGGTGCCGCGACGGGAATCATCCTGCCAACGGCGGACGACGGACGCCACCCACCCGCAAGCTCACGACCGTGAGCCCGACCGGAACGCCACTGCGCACGCCACACCTACTCATAGATCTTGGACAGTTTCCGTTCCGGGGGGCTCGCAGAGAAACGCCGGGTCGCCCGGCCAGAGGCACATCCAGAACAGGCGTCATGTCACCCTGACATATTTAGGGCGACCGGCAATCGGGCGGAGGCGGCGGGATCGGGTCCTGGCGCGTCAGGCGGCCGGACGATGAGACCAGATCCGCGACCGGCGACGTCGCACTGGACACCGCAACTCGCGGCCCTGCCACGCGATGCCGCAACCCGTGGGCCTACGCGCGGGGCCGCGCGCACCTGATCATCGCCGATCGCCGTTCCGCCGTAACGGCGGTGTCCCAACCGATCGGACACCCCCGTACCGACGAAACGGAGTCGATCAACTGGCTGCGGAGTTCCCCGCACACCAGCCAGGTGCCCGAGACGATCGAGCCGCTCGAACCCAAGCGGGTCGGACAGCCTCGGCGGGATGCACCAGTCCCGCCGCGTCGAGGAGCCCGGGCTGAACGGAAACTGTCCAAGCGGGCTTCGCCCCGCGCCCGATCCCCGCGGCACCGTCACGTCGTCCTAGTCCAGGTCGATGCCCCGGCCCGCGTCGTCAACCGCGGCCATGCAAGTCTTGCTCCGACGTGGCGAGTCTTCCTCGATCCGGCATCGTCGGACCGTCATCATCACCTGTCAGCGCGGCGAAGCATCGCGTCTGTTTCGGGATCGGGCATGAGCTCCCGGACCTCCTGGGCGCAGCGGCAAGCGCCGGCAATCTTGGCAGCCCACGTCAGTGCCTCCTCGCGTGAGGCCACGTCGATGACCACGAACCCGCCAATGACCTCCTTGGCCTCCGGGTACGGGCCATCGGTGACCATCCCGTCCGTGGCCACGACGCTCGCCCTCTGGCGTTCGAGCCCAGCGCCGAACACAAACACGCCGGCGTCCACGGCCTCCTGGACCACCGCGTGCGAGGCCTTGCCCACGTCGGGCCAATCCTCGTCGGGGATGTGATCCATCGCGCCGTCATTGAACGAAATCAGGTACCGCGTCATCCCATGACTCCCTCGTCCCGGCGGCCTCGTCCAGCCGCCTCTCGCCTGCTCTACGAACGACTCCACCCGGATCCGACGCTATGCGGGAAGACTCGCACGAGATCTTCCCCGCACAACGCCCGCGGGCGTCAAGTCGCCCGTTCTCGCAGGGAACATGGCCGCCGATGCTGGCGCAGTCGCCGGTCGTCGTCACGGCCGTCTGCCGTTGAGGCTCGGCAGCGAGGGCGGATCTCGGCACAGTGAACACCGTCGCTAACCTGCTGTCATGGATGTCGAGGAGCGTCTGCGGTGGACCCGCCGCTGGCTGTGGATCGTGGTGGTGGGGCTCTTCGTCAGCGGGGTGACCGCGTTCCCGCTCGAGATCGAGATGCGCTGGCTGCTGCGGGCGGTCGACCCACTCGCCGAGCAGCTACCGGCGTTGGTCGGCTGGATCGAACGGGTGCACACCGGGCTGGTCGAAACCGGAGACCGCTACCCGTTCATGCGGTACGGGACCGACTGGCTCGCGTTCGCCCACCTGGTGCTCGCGGTGGCGTTCTGGGGGCCGCTGCGCGACCCGGTGCGCAACGTCTGGGTGGTCCAGCTCGGCATGATCGCCTGCATCGGAATCGTGCCGCTGGCGCTGATCTGTGGGCCGCTCCGGGAGATCCCGTGGTTCTGGACGATCGTGGACCTGTCCTTCGCGGTTGGGGCGTTCCCACCGCTGTGGTTCGCGTACCGGCACATCCGGGCGATCGAGGCGCAGCAGGCCGAGCCTGCGGACCGGGCCCCCTCGTCGAGGCCCGAGACCTCCGGATCGACACGCCCGTAAACGCCGATGGTCGCCGAGCAGCGTGGGCGGCCAGTCCAACCGCCGCGACCTGCGACCCACGGTGCCGGGGCTTCCGCCCGTGGGCGAGTTACGGCTTGCGGCCGACCGCGCAGTACTGGTCGATCTCCTTGGTCGGGGAGTCCGCGCCCTCGGGCCGCCAGCGGGTGACCGAGACGACGCCGGGCTCGACCAGTTCCAGGCCGTCGAAGAGGGCCGCGATCCGCGCCGGGCTACGCAGGTGGTACCTGGGGTTGGCGGAGAGGTTCCAGATCCGCACGGCCTCGGTGACCGCCTCGCTGGTGTCGCTGCCGTCGTACATCGCCAGGTAGCTGCCGGAGGGCAGCCGGGCCATGATGCCGTCGATGATCGACTTCGCTTCGACGTCCGACTCGATGTGACCGAGGATGCCCATCAGGATGAGGGCGACCGGCTGGCTCAGGTCCAACGTCCGCGACGCCTCCCGGAGAATGGTCTCGGTGTCCCGGAGATCCACATCGATGTAGTCGGTGGCGCCCTCGGGCGTACCCACCAGCAACGCCCGGGCGTGCGTCAGCACCAGTGGGTCGTTGTCGACGTACACGATGCGTGCCTGCGGGTTGACCGACTGCGCCACTTCGTGGGTGTTGTCGGCGGTGGGCAGGCCGGTGCCGATGTCGAGGAACTGCCGGATGCCGGCCGCACCGGCCAGGTAGCGCACCGCTCGGGTGAGATAGGCCCGCGACAGGCGAGCGTTCTCGGCGAGGTGCGGCAGGTTGGTGATGATCTCGTCACCGACCTCGCGGTCGGCGGCGAAGTTGTCCTTGCCGCCGAGCAGGTAGTTCCAGATCCGAGCCGTCTGCGGCATCCCGGTGTCCAAGGTAGGCCTGTTCTTCTCAGTGCCCGCCACGGCCTTACCGTCCACCACGATCGCACCTCAGTCCTCTTCAGAGCAGCGCCGAGCTACCGCGGCAAGCCTAGGCCACTCCCGGTGCAAATCCCATCGGGGCCGGCTCAGGTGCCGCGGTCACCGCTCGCCTTCCCTCCCCCGACCACGCACCATCGGACGAGTCCGGCCGACAGTGCGACGGTACGGCCCGTCTCGCGTCACTCGTCCACTCAGCGATTGGTCGATAACGATTTCAGGGGATGGGCCCGGCCTGACGAAACTCGCCGCAAATGGCGGAGACGGTCCGTCCGGCCACCAAACATATCGATACCGACGATTCTTTTCCATCGCCACTTCTCTATATGTTGAACGGCAGCCGGCTCCCCATCCACCACCCACCCCTCGGAGGTGCAGAGGTGAGAAAGCGACTGCTCACGTCCCTCGCCGTCGTCTTCGCCCTGATCGCCACGGCGTTCGCCTCGGCGACGCCGGCCCAGGCCGCGTACGGTGCCGAAATCCCGGTGACCGTGCAGGTCTCCGCCTACAGTCAGAACGTCGGCATGGTGACCGGCTGGGTCCAGTTCGACGACGGCCGCACGAGCTTCCGCTATGAGCTGAGCTTCTGCCGGGAGTCCAGTTTCGCGGCGCCCACCCTGGAAATCCACGTCAACAACGCGCTGTACCGCACGATCTACCACAGTGGCGGCGGCTCGATGACCCCCTGCCGCTTCGCCATGGGCGTCGCACAGACGGAGAACTACGGAAGCCCGGTCTCCAGCGTCCAGTTCATCGTGATCGGGTCGAGCTTCAACCAGAACGTCTATCGCACCCACCGCAGTTCCAACGGCTCGTCGTACGGCAAGGTCATCAACCCGTACTTCTGACCGGTGACATCGGCGCGGATCCGGCCCGTCCGGGTCCGCGCCGAACGCGTGCGGGGCGGCGGGCAGGCTCCCTGCGACGACGGCGCCCGTGGCTCTTGTGGGCACCATGACCGTCTATTAGTTTGTTTGACATCCAGACGAACTTGCGCCCGCGTCGGTTCGCCGACCGAACCCTTCTCGAAGGGGAGACCGATGACATATCAGCACCGCGGCGCGAGGAGCACCCGCCGCAACTTCCTCGGCATGGTGGGCCTCGGCGCGGCGGCCATCGCCGGCGGTCCCCTGCTCACGGGCTGCTCCGAGAAGCCGGCCGGCAGCGGCAGCGCCCAGAACCTGGACGCCTTCGCCGACCTGCTGCCGACGCACAAGGAACTGTCCCAGAGCATCGCGCCCGACATCATCGGCACCCGCCCGGTGCCGGACGGATACACCAGGTACCCGAGCAGCCTCGTCGACCTGATCACCGAAAAGCCGGGCACCAGCGGCAAGGAGATCAGCGCGATGACCCCGCAGTGGGGTCCCGCGCCGCCCGGCATCGCCCAGAGCGCCTACCTGCAAGCGGTCAACGCTGAGCTCGGCACCCCGGTCAACTTCGCCGTACAGGACGGCAACACGTACGCGGACAAGCTCAACGCCATGTTCGGTGGCCGGGACGTCCCCGAACTACTCTGCGTGCCGGGCTGGGAAGTGGAGAAGATCCCGCGCTTCGCCCAGGCGATCGACGTACTCTTCGAGGACCTGACCGAGCACCTCAGGGGCGACGCGGCCAACAACTACCCGATGTTGGCCACCTTCCCGACCGGAGCCTGGCGGCACGCGATCTGGAACGGGCGCCTGGCGGCGGTGCCCAACCCGACCGACGGGCCGTTCCCGTGGGTGATGTTCACCCGCAAGGATCTGCTGGACGCACGCGGCCTGGCCGTTCCGACGTCGCTGGACGAGCTGCTGGCAATCGCCAAGCAGGTCACCGACCCGGCGAAGAAGGTGTGGGCGTTCGACGACGTCTTCGCCATGATCCAGATGTACCACAAGGTGCCCGGCTCCAAGGGTGGCTGGCGACTGCGGTCCGACGGGACCCCGGAGTTCAAGTACGAGACCCCGGAGTTCCGCCAGGCGCTGGAGGTGATGGCCAAGATCTACCAGGACGGCCTGGTCCATCCCGACATCATCGCCAGCAGGGGTGCGGACAGCGCCCAACTGTTCGCCAAGAACGGCGCGATCGTCTTCACCCGGAACGGGACCGGCATGTGGCAGCCCGCCCAGGCCGAACACCAGAAGGTCAACCCGAAGCTGAACATCCAGCCGGTGCCGATCTTCTCCGCCACCGGCGGCAATCCCCTGGTCTGGGGTGACGACGAGCCGATCTCGTTCACCTTCGTCAAGAAGGGCGTCGGCAAGGAGCGCATCGAGGAGCTGTTGCGCGTCATCAACTGGTGCTCCGCGCCGCTGGGCAGCCAGGAGGCGCAGCTACGCGACTACGGGGTCGAGGGTAGACACCACACCCCGGGGCCGAACGGGCCCCGCAAGACCGACCTGGCGTTCAAGGAGATCGCCAACCAGTACTTCTTCATCAGCGGCCGCAACCCGACCGTGGGTCCGTACCCGGACACCCCCAACTACGTCCAGGACCTGCTGGCCTACTCCAACGAAATGGTCAAGTACCTGGAGAAGAACCCCTGGCAAGGGGTGAAGCTGGAGATGCCGGCCGCGTACAAGGCCAACCAGGTGCCGACCGAGGACAAGATCAACGACGTGCTGCGGGGTCGTCGGCCGCTCTCCGATTTCGAGGCCATCGTGCAGGAGTGGAAGACCAGCGGCGGTGAGGAGGCCCGGCGCCTGCTCGCGGAATCGCTGCCCAAGGCTGGATGATGCACACCCGTCACGCGCCCGCCGAGGCCGGGACCGAAGCGTCCCGGTCTCGCGGGGCGAGCCCACCGACGACGGTCGATCCGCCCCGTGCCCGCCGCGCCGGTCGCCGGGTGTCACTGCGGGCCCGGCTGCGCCGCGACTGGCAACTGCTGGCCATGGTCGCCCCGGGCTTCGTCATCCTGCTGGTCTTCAGCTACGTGCCGATCCTCGGCAACGTCATCGCCTTCCAGGACTACAACCCCTATCTCGGGGACAATCCGCTGGAGGCGTTCCTCCAGAGCAACTGGATCGGCTTCGGGCAGTTCCAGCTCCTCTTCGAGGACCCGGCGTTCTGGGACGCGTTCCGCAACACCCTGGCGATCACCGCGTTCCAACTGGTCTTCTTCTTCCCGCTGCCGATCGTGCTGGCCGTCGCGCTGCACAACCTGCTCTCCAGCCGACTGCGCGGCCTCATCCAGACGGTCGTGTACCTGCCACACTTCTTCAGCTGGGTGCTGGTGGTCAGTTTCTTCGTCGCCATGTTCGGTGGTGCCGGCCTGTTGGCGCAGACGATGCGCGAGGCCGGGATGGAGCCGTGGCAGATCATGACGAACCCGGACACCTTCATCATCCTGGTGACCGCCGAGGCGGTGTGGAAGGACGTCGGCTGGGGCACCATCATCTTCCTGGCCGCGCTCTCCACCATCGACCAGAACCTCCGCGAGGCCGCGGCCGCCGACGGTGCCGGACGGTGGCGCCGGCTGTGGCACATCACCCTGCCCGGCCTGCGCCCGGTGATCGTGCTGCTGCTCATCCTGCGCCTGGGCGACGCGCTCTCGGTCGGCTTCGAACAGTTCCTCCTGCAGCGGGAAGCCGTTGGCCGGCAGGCCTCCGAGGTGCTGGACACCTTCGTCTACCACTTTTCCATCGCCACCGGGAACTACGGCTACGGTTCCGCCGCTGGCCTGTTCAAGGCCGTCATCGGGCTCTGCCTGATCCTGGCCGCCAACAAGGTCGCACACATGCTCGGCGAACGAGGGATCTACTCACGGTCATGACCACCACCATCGCCGGGAAGCCGCCCCGGCCGCGCGCCCGCCGACCGGTCTGGGAGGAGAGACCCACCCCTATCGGCCAGGCCGGCAAGGCTCTTCTGCTCGGCCTGCTCGTACTCAGCGTGCTCTTCCCGCTCTGGGTGATCCTGGTGACCAGCCTCTCCTCCCGGGAGACGATCGCCAACGCCGGTGGTCTCGTGGTCATTCCCCGGGGGATCGACACCTCCGCCTACGAGGTCATCTTCGCCGGTGGCGCCGTCACCCGGGCGTTGTGGATCAGCACCCTGGTCACCGTCATCGGTACCGTCATCGCGCTGACCGTGACCGTGCTCGCCGCGTACGGCCTGTCCCGGCCGCGCTCACTCGGATACCGGTGGCTGCTCGCGTACTTCCTGCTGCCGTTCCTGATCTATCCGCCGCTGGTGCCGAAGTACCTCGTGGTCACCGGGCTGGGTCTCAAGGACACCATCTGGGCGCTGATCCTGCCGCCCGCGATCAGCGTGTTCAACCTGGTCGTCGTGCGCGGCTTCTTCCAGGGCATCCCGCAGGAACTGCTGGACAGCGCCCGCATCGACGGCGCCAACGACTTCCGCACCCTGGCCCGCATCGTCCTGCCGCTGTCGCGGGCGGTCATCGCGGTGGTCGGCCTCTTCTACGCGGTCACCTACTGGAACGTCTGGTTCGACGCGGTGCTGTTCATCGACCGCAACGACATGTACCCGATCCAGCGGGTGTTGCAGAGCTACCTGCTGGCCGGGCAGGCGCCGAAGACCTCCGGCGGCGCCAGCGGGATCACCATGCCGCCCACCGAGGCGATCAAAATGGCGGTGGTCGTGCTCACCGTCGCGCCGATCGTCGCCGTCTATCCGTTCATCCAGCGGCACTTCGTCAAGGGCATACTGATCGGCGCCATCAAGGGCTGACGAGCGACCTGGACGTGGCCGGCACGGACGGTGCGGTCGGTACGCGCGCTCGGCCGCGCTGGCGATCCGGACCTCGGCTGTGTTGGTGGCCGCTTTGAGCGACCGGCAGTAGGTGGTGGCGACGAGGGTGGGTTCGATCCGCCGAGTGGGTCGGGTCGCTGCTGTCGGGTTTGGTGAGGCTGTGCCCTGTCGGTGGTCGGGGGCGTGGGTTGCGGTATGTCGGGGTGTTCGGGCCGGTCGGGTGGGCGCGAGTTGCGGCGTGTCGGGGTGTCCGGTCCGGTGAGTGGCACGAGTTGCGGAATGTCGGGGTGCCCGGGCTCGCTGAGGCCGCGAGTTGCGGCATCTCGTGCGCCGATCCATGAGTCGCGGCATCTCGTGCGCCGATCACCGAGGTGCGGCATCTCGTGCGTCGTGCTGTCCGAGGACGACACGTGCAAGGTGTACGCCGTCGCTCGGCGCCCAGCTTCACAGTGGGGCGACGATCATGATCGCCATCCGTTGGCGAAACGGGGAAGGTGGGGTGCCGACGGTTGTCGGCACCCCACCTTCGGTCGATCAGATCACCCGGTCGAGCAGGTTGCTGTGGGTGTGGTGTTGTTGCCGTTCTTGTAGAGCGTGATCCCGAAGTTGTTGCCGTTGCCGTTCGGGCGTGCCGTGAGCGTGCCGCTGTTGCCGCTGACCGAGGCGTTCCAGCTGTTCTGCAGGCTCTGGCTGCCGTTGGTGCGGATGGTGACCACCCAGTTGTTGCTGCCGCTGACCGAGAAGGTCGTGTTGAACCGGTCGTTCCAGTCTTCGGCGCGGTTCACGCTGACCGTACAGCCGCCGTTGCCGGGCGGCGGGGTGCTCGGCGGCGGGTTGGTCGGGTTGGGGCTGCTGCCTTCCCGGACGGTGATGTCCGAGCTTCCCTGGCTCTGGTAGCCCTCGGTGGCCATGATCTGGTAGTAGTGGTTGCCGAGGTTCAGCCCAGCGCGGGCCCAGGCGTCGAAGTGGTTGGCGGTGGTGATGGTGCCGCTGCTGCGCTTCTGCTGCCGGACGCTCCAGTACTGGTAGAACGTCGCGGTGCCGTCGATCGAGGGCTGGTTGACCCGCTGACTGCGCAGGATGTCGTAGGTGCCGCCGTCGGTGGTGACGGTGCCGAGCCGGGTGGCGCCGCTGCTCGGGTTGTAGCTGCCGAAGTTCTCGACGATGTAGTACTCGACGAGCGGGTTGCGGGTCCAGCCATACAGGGCGAGGTAGCTGTTGTTGTTGCCCGGGTTGTAGGTGCCCGAGTAGGTGATCGTGCGGCGGGTTCCGGGGTTCCAGCCCTTGCCGCCGACCCAGTTGTTGGTGCTCCTGCTCCACGAGCTGCTGTAGCGGCCGTTCTCGCGCAACACCATGCAGGCGTCGCCGCTGTCCTTCCAGAACGAGAAGAAGAACCCGTTGTGGGTGCCTTCCGTGCTCGAGCAGACCTGCCGGTCGGCCTCGGCGTGGGCGGGGCTGGCCACGAGCGCGGTGGTGCCGGTCGTGATCAGCGCCACGGCGCAGGCGGCACCGATGAGCGACCTGAGGCGTCCACGCCTGCGACTTCGTGGTGGGACGGGGACGTTGTTCATGCTTCCTCCTCATGACGGCTGGCCGGTGGCCAGCAGTGCGCTACGAACCGGCGGTCTCGGTGGCCGGGCGGCCACCATCGACTGTCGACGTCGTACCGGGTGGTGGTCTGCCGGTCGTCCTGCACCGTGACCGGCGGAGTAGGTAGCGACAGTCGACGATCATCTAGATGCGTCGATGGCCAACAGTATTGGCTCGACGTTGCCAACCAGTCAACAACTTCCGGAAATACTGAGTTGGCCGCAGCTTACGAATCCGCCCTCGCGTCCAGCGTTGGTGCTGCTCAGCCGCAGGGCGGGCAGCAGCGAAAGTTCCAGGCACCTTCCGGACGATGGCGCGCGTCCGGATCTTTCGCGGGGCAGGGAGTCTCTGGTCGGGGTATCGACCCGTTGGGCAGCCCACGGATCCAGGGCAGGAACCGAGCCGGCATCGTGGGCGACTAGCATCCTGCCGTGTCGATTGCGATCGGGCCGGGTGCCCGCCGAGGCCTGCTCGACGTGCTCCTCGGCGCCGCCGACCGCTCTCCCGACCAGGTCATCGTGCATGTCCGGGAGGACGGCACCGAGCGTACGGTCAGCTTCCAGCAGTTGCGGGACGAGTCGCTGCGGGTCGCCGGCGGTTACCGGGCCGCCGGGGTGGCACCGGGCACGCCCGCGCTCCTGCTCGCCGACGCCGGGGACGATTTCCAACCGATGTTCTGGGGAGCGCTCGCCGCCGGGCTGGTGCCGGTGCCGTTGCCGCCCGAGCCGAACCGGGTACGCGCGGTGCGGGACCTGCTTCCCGACGCGGTGGTCGTGACCGACGACGCCACCGCCGCGGTCGCCGACGACGTCACCGCCGCGGTGGCCGACGGGCTGCCCGCCCCGGTGTTGCGACTGGCCGCGCTGCGCGCCGGAACCCCACCGGAGGATTTGCCGACGCCGGCCGGGGACGACCTCGCCTTCCTCCAGTTCTCCTCGGGCAGCACCGGCGCGCCGCGGGGCGTGGAACTGACCCACGACAACGTGCTGGCCAATCTGGAGCAGTCCAGGGTGGCCAGCGAAGCCCGCCCGGACGACGTCCTGGTCACCTGGATGCCGTACTTCCACGACATGGGGCTGATCGGCACCCATCTGACCCCGCTCGCCGTCGGCCTCAAGCAGGTACGCATCGGTCCGCTGGCGTTCGCCAAACGTCCCGTGCTGTGGTTCACCACCGCCCACCGGCACCGGGCCACCCTGCTGTCGGCGGCGAACTTCGCGCTGGCCCTGGCGGTACGCCGGGTGCCGGTCGAGACCCTCGCCGGACTCGACCTGAGTTCGGTGCGGTGCGTGGTGGTGGGGGCCGAGCCGATCTCGGCTGCGGTGTGGCGGTCCTTTCTGGCACACACCCGAACGGCCCGGCTCGACCCGGCCGCGCTGCGACCGGTGTACGGGCTCGCCGAGGCGACGCTCGCGGTGACCTTCCCGCCGGCCGGGGAGGTGGCCGCCCCGCTGGTGCTGGACCGGGCCGAGTTGAGCCGGGGCCGGGCGGTGCCGACCGACCCCGGCGCGCACGCGGTCGAGGTGATGGATCTCGGTCACCCGGTGACCGGCTGCGCGGTGCGTGTCGTCGACGACCACGGCCGGCCGCTGCCCGACCGGCAGGTCGGCCAGATCGAGGTGCGCGGCCCGAACGTGGCGCGGGGCTACCACCGGGCGCCGCAGGCCAGCCGGGACACCTTCGTGAACGGCTGGCTGCGTACCGGCGACCTGGGTTTTCTGCGCGACGGGCGGCTCTGCGTCACCGGCCGGGCCAAGGACGTGGTCTTCGTCAACGGCCGGACCTTTCACGCCTCGGACCTGGAGGCGGTGGCCGTTGCCACCCCCGGCCTGCCGGGCGACCTGGTCGCGGTGGTCGGCGCGACCGACCCGGTCCGCGGTGGTGAGCGGATCGTGGTGTTCGTGCCGTGGGCCCGCCCGCCGGCCGACGCGGCCGGGGTGCTCGCCGCGGTCCGGGGGCGGGTGGCCGAGGCCTGCGGCCACGACGAGGTCCGGGTGCTGCCCTTGCCGCCCGGCGCGTTCGCCCGAACCACCAGCGGAAAGCTACGCCGGCGCCGGATGCGCGAGCGGTACCTGGCCGGCGACTTCGCCGACCGGGAGCGGCGCTGGTGCGCACCGGCCGAACCGGCAGCGTGCACCCCGGCCGACCGTTTCCCGCAGGACAGCGCTGCCGCTACCATCCTCCGGCCGCCCGACGCCGGGCGGTCCCGACGGGAACTCGAAGAGCTGGTCCGCGAGGTCTGGGCCCGGGTGCTGAAACGGCCGCCGGCCACGATCGGCCCGGACGACCGCTTCCTGGCCGTCGGCGGGTCGTCGCTTAAGGCGATGGAGGTGCTCGCCGGGCTGGAGGACGCCCTGGGCACCCCGTTGCACCCGGCGGACCTGCGGGACTGTCCCACCGTCGCGGCGCTCGCCGACCGGCTGGCCGCCGGGCCGGTCACCGGCCGGGAGCCCGTGACGAAGTCCCCGACCGGACCGAGCCGGACGACGACCGACGGTGACCGCACTTCGGCCGGCGTGGCGGTGATCGGGATGGCCTGCCGGTTCCCCGGTGCGGACACCCCGGAGGAGTTCTGGCAACGGCTGGTCGACGGCGTCGACCCCGTCGCTCCGGTCCCCGCCCACCGCTGGATCCCGTCGGGCACCGGACCACGCTGGGGCTCCTTCCTGGACGATCCGATGCTCTTCGACGCCGGGTTCTTCGGTCTCACCGAACAGGAGGCGCGGCTCACCGACCCGCACGCCCGGCTCTTCCTGGAGATCGGGTACGAGGCCCTGGAGCGCGCCGGGTACGCCGGACCCCGCCGGCACGGCCACCGGATCGGTGTCTTCGCCGCCGTCGGCGAGAGCGGCTACCCCGAACTGCTGGCGGCCAACGCAGCGGCGGAGCTGGTCGGTGGCACGGCGCCGGCCAGCGGGGCGGCGATGCTGGTCGGGAACCTGCGGAACCTGATTCCGGCCCGGTTGGCGCAGGCACTGGACCTGACCGGGCCGGCGATCGCGGTGGACACGGCATGCTCGTCGGCGCTGGTCGCGCTGCACCTGGCCGCCCGCAGCCTGGCCGCCGGCGAGTGTGACGTGGCGGTGGTCGGCGGGGTGAATCTCAACCTCACCGAGACCGGATACCGGCTGCTCGACGCCGCCGAGGCGCTTTCCCCCACCGGGCGGTGCCGCGCCTTCGACGCCGCCGCCGACGGTCTCGTCCCCGGCGAGGGCGGCGCCGCGCTGGTGCTCCGCCGCGCCGACGACGCGTACACCGACGGGGATCCGGTCCTGGCTCTGGTCGCCGGGACCGCCGTCGGCAACGACGGACGCTCGTTGAGCCTGCTCGCGCCGAACCCGCACCGGCAGTGGGAGGTGATCGCGCGGGCGTACCGGGACGCGGGCATCGACCCGGCACAGGTGTCGTACGTGGAGGCCCACGGCACCGGCACCGAACTCGGTGACCCGGTGGAGGTCCGGTCGCTGGCCGCAGCGTACCCACCGCCGGCCGACGGGGTGCCACGCGCGCTGGGCTCGGTCAAGACCAACGTCGGTCACCTGCTCAACTCGGCCGGGCTGCCCGCGCTGGTCAAGGTGGTGCTGGCGCTGCGGCACCAGCACCTGCCGGCCTCCCTGCACCACACCCGGCCCTCCGGCCGCTTCGACCTCGCCCGGGCCGGTTTCGCGGTGGTCACCGAGGGAAGGCCGTGGACCGCGCCCGGCCCGCTGTTCGCCGGGATCAACGGATTCGGTTTCGGCGGGACGAACGCGCACGCGGTACTGCGGGAGGCCCCGGAAGCCGACCGGCCCGCCACCGGACCGGACGATTCCGGATGCCGCCTGGCCACCCTCAGCGCGCACTCGGCGACCGCGCTGCGCCGGGCCGCGCGGGAACTCGCCGCGCACCTGCGCGCCCACCCGGAACTCGCCGAGGCCGACGTCTGCGCCAGCGCGGGTACCGCCCGCGACGACGCCCCGTACCGGCTGGCCGTGGTCGCCGACGGGGATTTGGCCGACCGGCTCGACGCCGGCGCCGACGCCGTCGGCGCGACACCGGTCGGCCCGCGCCCCCGGACCGTGTTCGTCTTCCCGGACGACGGCGCGGCGCTGCCGGCGTCGGCCGTACGCGACCTGCACGACCGGTTGCCGGTCTTCCGGGAGCTGCTCGGCGGTGCCGCTGCCGCGCCGGTGGCGGGACGTCCGCTGCTGGCCTGGTGTCTGGCCGGCTCGGCACCCGACCCGAGGATCGCCGCAGCGGTGGCGGTCGCGGTGGGCATCGCCCTCGCCGGTCAGCTGGCCGCCTGGGGGGTACGGCCGGACACCACGCTCGGGTACGGCGTCGGTGAACTGACGGCGGCCGTCGCCCGGGGCGAACTGGACCCCGCCGAGGCGGTCCGGCTCGCCGGGACGGACACGCGATCGGCCCAGCCGCAGTTGCGCGCGGCGCTGCGGCGGTTGCGCGACGACGGGTACGACACCGTCATCGACCTGGGGGCGGGAAGCCTGCTCGGCGCCGCACTGAAAGCTGGCGACGACGATCCGGTGCAGGTGCTGTCGGTGCTGGACCCCGCGGGGCCGCCGGGTGCGGCGACCGGAACGCTGTTGGCGGCGGTGGGCCGGCTCTGGGCCCTCGGCGGGCCGCTGGACCGGGCCGCCCTCTACGCCGGCCGGCGGCGGGTGCCCGTGCCGGCTTACCCGTTCCAGCGGCGGTCGTACCCGCCGTCACCGCGGACCGTCGTGCCGCTGCACCGGGTCGCCTGGCGGGACACGCCGGTACGCGCCGGTGACCTGCCGGCCCGGGTACGGCTGCGCGGGCCCGGTGTCGGCGGTGACCTCGCCGGCCGACTCGCCGCCACGCTCACCGCACGCGGCGTCACGGTCCAGGTCACGCCTGACCCGGCCGACGACCTCGCACCGCCGGAGGTGACCGTGCTGCTCGCCGGGCCCGCGGTCGACCCGCCGGACGTGGCGGCCCTCGATGCCGCCGTGGCCGGGCAGGTAGGCGCGGTGCGTGCCCTGCTCGACGAGCCGGCCGGTCGGCTCGGCCGGCTGTTGGTGCTCACCGAGGACGTGCAGGTGACCGGGGCCCGGGAGCGGCCCCGGCCGGTGCAGGCGGTGCTGACCGGGCTGTGCTGGACGCTGGCCGACGAGCGTCCCGAACTGGGTACCCGGGTGATCGACCTGGCCGCTGCGGACGATGTCGCGGTCCGGGTGGAGGCGGTGTGCCGGGAGTTGTCCGACCTGCGCCGCGACGACGTTGCCCCGGTTGCCAGCACCGACGGGCCACCGGTGACCGGGGTGGCCTGGCGGGCCGGGCGTCGGCTCGCGCGGCACCTGGCGCCGATACCGGACCCCGTCGACCGGTCCGGCGAACCGGAGAGCGCATTTCCCGACGGCGTACACGTGATCGTCGGGGGTGGCGGCGGGATCGGGGCCGAGTTGGCCCGTACCCTCGCCCGGCAGGGCCGCCCCACCCTGCTGCTGGCCGGGCGGTCGGAGCGGGCCCCGGACGGCCTGTTGCGGGAGTTGATCGAGGCCGGCGCCACCGCCACGTACCTCCGCTGTGACGTGGCCGTGCCGGCCGACGTCGACGCGCTGCTCGCCGGGGCGTCCCGGGTGGACGTCGTCTGGCACGCCGCCGGGACGGTACGGGTCGGCACCCTGGCCGCGAAGTCCGTGCCGGACATCCTGGCCGCGCTGGCGCCCAAGGTACGCGGCAGCCACCTGCTGGCGCGGGCGCTGCGCCAACACGGTCACGAGCGGGCGGCCCTGGTCGGCTTCTCCTCGGTCAGCGCGGTGCTGCCGGGTTTGGCCGGGGCGCTCGGCGACTACGCGGCCGGCAACGCGTTCCTCGACGCCTTCGCCGCCGCGCAGCGGGCCGCCGGCCGCCCCTTCCAGACGGTCGGCTTCGCCGCGATCACCGACACCGGCATGGCGGCCCGAATCGGCACCGGCCGGGGCGTCGGCGCCCTGACCGTCGGCGCCGCGCTCCGGGCCCTCCAGGCCGCCCGGGAGGTCGACGCCGCCCACCTGGTCGTCGCCAACCTGCCCGCCGGTCCCCCGCCCACCGGCCCGACCACCGGCCCAGCCGTCGGCCCGGCCGCTGTTCCAACCACCGGCTCGGCCACCGACTCGGCCGGCGGCCTGGTCACCGGGCAGCCGGCACCGGGTGGGCCGGGCGTGGGCGACCTGGCCCGGCTGCTGCGCCGGCTGCTCGCCGAGCCGCTGCACCGCCCGAGCGAGGAGATCGCCGACGACGCCTCGTTCCTCACCCTCGGGCTGGACTCGCTGGCCGCCGTGGACCTGGTCAAACGGCTGGAGGACGAACTCGGCCGGCAACTGCCGGTCACCCTGTTCTTCGAGCACACCACCGTCGCCGCGCTGGCCGCCCACCTGGCCGAGGCCGGCACCCCAGCGCCGCCGGCCGGCCTGTCCGCGTCGCCGGCACCGTCCGGGGCGGAGCCACCGCGAGCGGCGGTGCCGGTCGCCGACGGGGAGCCGTTCCCGCTGACCCCGGTGCAGCGGGCGTGGTACGTCAACGAACGGCTGCACCCGACCGTGGCCAGCTACGCCTTCGTCCGGCAGACCGTCACCGGGCCGCTCGACGCCGACCTGCTCGGTCGGGCCCTGGCCGGCCTCGCCGCCCACCATCCGATGCTGCGGGTCCGCTTCATTCCCGGCACCACCGCCGACCCCCCGCGCCAACTGGTCCTGCCGCCGTCCGCTGCCGCGATTCCCTACCAGGTGCGCCCGCTCACCGGCCCGCTCACCGACCTGGCGGAAGAGCTCTGCAACACCCCGGTGGACCTGACCCGGCAACCGCCGTTGCGGGCGGTACTCGCCCCGGAACGCCCCGACCGCGCCCACCTGCTGCTGGCTCTGCACCACGCGGCCGGGGACGGTTTCAGCCTCAACCTGCTCAGCGAACAACTCTGGGCCGACTACACCGCGTTGGCCCGGGGCCGAACTCCCGGACCATCGCCCGCCTCCCCCGGCTTCGCCGAATACGCCCTCGGTGTGGTCCCGTCGAGTGAGGCGGATCGGACGTACTGGCGCCAGCGACTCGACGATCCGGGATGGACGCTTCGGCTGCCCTACGACGGCGACCCGGCGGGCCTGCCCGCACCGCCGTCCGTGACGCATTTGGACGAGTTGGACGACGCGCTGGTCGCGCGGTTGCGTGAGCGGGCCGCCGAGGCCGGCGTCTCCCTGTTCCACCTGCTGCTCACCGGTTACCTTCGGTGCCTGGCCGGGTGGAGCGGGCAGCGGCGGGTGCCGGTCAGTGTCGCGCGGGCCGGCCGCGAGGCCCGACTGCCCGGCATCGAGCGGATCGTCGGCCCGTTCGCCGACACCCTGCCGCTGCTGGTCGAGGTGGATCCGGACGAGCCTCCCGCGCGGCTCGCCGACCGGATCCGGCGATCCTGGGCCGTCGCCGAGCGGCACGGGTCGGTGTCCAGCCTCGACCTGGCCCGAATGCTGCGCGCGAGCGGCGACGGCCCGCGCACCGCCAGCCCGGCCGGGTTCAGCTTCGCCCGGTTCCCGGTCACCGCCGACCCGGACCGCCCGGTGGCGGTCGTCCCGACGGCGGCCGGCTCCGGTTCCGCGGCCACCGGGCTCAGCCTGCTGTGGTGGGAGTCGGGGACGACGCTGCGGCTGTCGTGGAACTTCCCGCTGCGGTTGTTCCGGCGCGAGACGGTGGCCCGGCTCGCCGCCGAACACCACCGTGAACTGCTCGACCTCGCCGCCGAGCGGCAGCGCGGGCACGGCACCGCCGAGCGGCAGCGCGGGCACGGCACCGCCGAGCGGCAACGGCCGGGGCGCAGCGATCCGCGCCGGGCCGAGGTCGACGGCGGGGACGTCAGCGCGCGGATCCGGGCGGTCTGCCGGCGTACCCCGGACGCGACGGCCGTGACCGACGGCGACCGGACGATGACCTACCGGGACCTGGACCGGGCCGCCGGCCGGGTGGCGGCGCTGCTCGTGGCCCACGGCGTACGCCCCGGGCAGCACGTCGGGATGCTCACCGCGCCCGGCGTGGGGTCGGTCGTCGCGGTGGTCGGGATCCTGCGCGCCGGGGCCGCCTGGGTGCCGCTGGACGCCGCCCATCCCCCGGCCCGCCTGGACGACCAGTTGCGCCGTGCCGGGGCCGATGTGGTGCTGCACGACGACTACTGCGCGGTCGCCGTGGCCCGGCTCTCCGGCGCGGCCCGCCCGATCCGGCTCGGAGCGGACACCTCCGACCTCCCCGGCGAGGTGCTGGCCGCCGCGCCGGACGACACCGCGTACGTGATCTTCACGTCGGGGTCGACGGGACGGCCGAAGGGGGTGCCGATCACCCACCGGTCGATGGTCAACTACCTCGACTGGGCGATCGACACGTTCGGCTACCGGCCCGGCGACCGGCTGGCCCAGACCTCGTCGACCTGCTTCGACGCCTCGGTCCGGCAGATCCTGGCACCGCTGCTGGTCGGCGCCACCGTGGTCACCTTCGGCCGGTCGGTGCTGCGCGACCCGCAGGCGCTGCTGTCCCGGATCGAACGGGACCGGATCACCGTGTGGAGTTCGGTACCCACCCTGTGGGAGCGGGTCCTGCAGGCCGCCGAGGAACGGGCGGTGCGCGACGGCGTACCGCCGGACCTCGGTGCCCTGCGCTGGGTGCACGTCGGCGGGGAAGAGTTGTCGCCGGTGCCGGTACGACGGTGGTTCGACCTGTTCGGCGACGGTTGCCGGATCACCAACCTGTACGGCCCCACCGAGGCGACGATCAACGCCAGCTGGCACCTGATCGACCGCCGCCCGGACGACGCGGTACGCCGGTTGCCGATCGGCCGGCCGGTCGGCGGGGCGCGGATCCGCGTCGTCGACGCCGACGGCGCTTTCTGCCCACCCGGCACCGCTGGCGAACTGCACCTCGGCGGCGTCGGCCTCACCCCCGGCTACCTGGGTGAGCCCGAGCTGACCGCCGCCGCCTTCGTGCAGCACGACGGTGAGCGGTACTACCGCAGTGGGGACCGGGGCCGGGTCGCTCCGGATGGCAGCCTGGAATTCCTCGGCCGCCTCGACGACCAGGTGAAGATCCACGGCTATCGGTTGGAGCCGGGCGAGATCGAGGCGGTGCTGCGCACCCACCCGGGGGTGGCCGCCACGGTGGTGCTGCACCAGGCCGAGCCGCACCCGCGACTGCACGCCTTCGTCGTACCCGCACCGCGGACCGGGCCGACCGTGGCGCGGCTGCGCGGGTTTCTCGCCGACCGGCTGCCCGAGCAACTGGTACCGGCCCGGATCCACCTGCTCGACAGCCTTCCGCTGACCCCCACCGGCAAGGTCGACCGGGACCGGCTCCGCTCGCACGCCGGTTTCGCACCGGGGCCTTCTCCGGCCCCGACTGAACCGGCCGCCACCGTCGGTGCTGACACCGGCAGCGGCAGCGACACCGAGGCGAAGCTGGCCCGGATCTGGGGCGAGCTGCTCGACCTGCCGGCGATCGCCCCCGACGACGACTTCTTCGCCCTCGGCGGCGACTCCATCCTGGTGCTGGAGGTCTTCGCCCGCGCACGGGACCAGTTCCCCGCCACGCCGAGCCCGACCGTGATCTACCAGCACCGCACCCTGCGCAAGCTCGCCGCCGCGATCGACGCAGTCGCCGAGGGCGCGGTGCCGACCGCCGAGCCCGTGGAACAGACCGCCGACGTCGCGGGGCGGACCGCCGACATCGCGGATCCCACCGTCGGGGTCGGGGGCCGGAGTGCCGGGGTGGCGGCAGTCAGCCATCCGGGCGGGCCGTACCCGGTGACGGCCACCCAGCGGGGCTTCCTGCTCGCCGACGCCGTCGCACCGGGCGCCGGCACCGCCTGGCTGGCCCGGCTGCGACTGCGCGGCCGGTTGCACCGCGAGGTCTTCCAACGCGCCGTCGACCTGCTGGTGGCCCGGCACCCGATGCTGCGTACGGTCTTCCCCGCCGGGGCCCGCCCCCCGGTCCAGCAGGAGTTGCCCACGTCGCTGCGGCTGCCGGTCGGCTACCAGGCGGTCGCCGACCCCGCCGAGGTGGCCGCCCTGGTCGACGAGGAACGCCGCCGGCCCTTCGAGCCGTGGGCCTGGCCACTGCTGCGGCTGCGGCTGCTGGCGCTCGCCCCCGACGACCACATCCTGCTGGTGCACGCCCACCACCTGATCGGCGACGGCTACAGCGCCGCCCTGCTCGGCCAGGAACTGTCGGCGGTCTACCACCGCCTGGTGGCGGACCTCCCCGGCGATTTGCCTCCGCTGCGCACCCACTTCCGGGAGTACGTCGCCCTGCTGGCCCGCCGCGCCGCCAGCCCGCCCGAGCCAGACGCCCACACCTGGTGGAGCGGGCGCTTCGCCACGCCGTACCGCCCGCCGACGCTGCGCGCCCACCGCACCGGATCCGAGGCGACCGGTGCGCCGGGGCAGGTGTGCGGCTTCACCCTGGACGGTTCCGTGGTCGGCGAACTGCGCCGGCTGGCCACCGACACGGCGACCACCCTGTACGCCCCGGTGCTGACCGCGTACCACCGGGCGGTGGCCCGCCTCACCGGGCAGGACGACCTGGTGATCGGCCTGGCGCTGACCGGTCGGGACCATCCGCTGCCGGACCTGCACCGGGTCTTCGGCCCCTGCGCGGCGATGCTGCCGCTGCGCCTGGGCGGATCGTCCGGCTTCGCCGAGCATCTCGCCCGGGTCGCGGCCGAGGTCGCCGCCGCCCGGCGGTACGACGACCCGCCGTCGATCGCGGCAGCCGTCCCCGCCGGCTCGGGCGGAACGCCCGCCGGAGCCCAGTTCTTCTTCAGCTTCCTGGACTTCGCCACCCTCGGCGCGCCACCGGCCGCGGCGCCGGGTGCGCCACCGGCCGCGGCGGTCGACGCCGACCGGCTCAGCCTCGACTGGGACGCCGAGAGCGAGCTGACGCCGCCGCCGCTCGGCACCGACCTGTTCCTGACCGCGCGCCCGGTTCCGGACGGTCTCCGGGTGACCCTGCGCGGCTCCCTCGCCGCGGTGGCCCCGGCCGAGCTGCGCCGGCTCGCCGACTGGCTGCGCGCCGACCTGACCGACGCGGCCACCACCGTACGGGCGACGATCGGGTCCGGGCGACGGACCAGGTTGGACTCAGCCATCGTCGGTTACCTGCCGCCGCCGGCGCAGCTCGCCGCCATCGCCGGGCTGCCCGCCGAAAGCCTGCCCCGGGAACGGCTACGCGAGCTGCTCTTTCCCGGCGGTCGACCACGGCTGCTGGAGGAGTTGACCACTCCGCTGGGCGTCTCCGGCTTCGTCTGCCTGCCCCGGTTCGCCGACGAGCTGGCCGACGCCGGAGATGCCCTCGCCAGCGAGGCCGGTGCGGCGGTCGACCTGGCCGCCCGGCTCGGCGCACGGTGTGTGTCGCTGGCCGGCATGATCCCGGCCCGCACCGGCTACGGTCTCGGCGTGCTGCGGCGTACCCGCAGCGGGGTCGCGGTGACCACCGGCCACGCGGTCACCGTCGTCTCCGTCGTCCGCACGGTGGAGGCCGCGTTGGCCGCCACCGAGCGGAGCCTGGCCGGCCGTGGCCTCGCCGTGGTCGGTCTCGGCTCGATCGGGTTCTCCGCGCTGCGGCTGCTGCTGGACCGGGCGGAACGCCCGCCTGCGCGGCTCGTGCTCTGCGACGTCCCGGCGGCCGCGCCCCGGCTGGCCGAGCACGCCGCGCGGCTGCGGGCGGAGGGCTTCGCCGGCACCATCGAGGTGTCGCCGTCGGCACCGGGGATCGCCCCGGCCGGCTACACGGCCGAGGTGATCATCGCGGCGACCAGCGCCGCGACCGAGCCGATCGAGGTCGACCGGCTGGCACCAGGCACGATCGTGGTGGACGACTCGTTCCCGCCGGCCGTGGACACCGGGCGGGCGCTGGACCGGATGCGCCGCAACCGCGACATCCTGGTGGTCGGCGGTGGGCTGCTGCACGTCGGCGAGACCGGGCGCGACATACCAGCAGACCTGCCGCCGGTGCCGGTGGACGGCACCGTTCTCGGGCTGCCCGGCACGATCGCCTCCTGCCGACTCGAGTCACTACTGTGGGCGGCCGTGCCGGGCCTGCCGCTGGTGCACGGTCTGGTGGACGACCCGACCGCGGCGGCGTACGCGCGGGCGCTCACCGGAGCCGGAATCACCGCCGCTCCCCTGCACCTGCTGCACCACCTGATCGACCCGGACCTGCCGCGGTCACCGGTTGCCGGAGAATGGTCCGTCGCTTCTCGGGTGCGACCCGGCGGAAGTCGCTGAGATAGATCTCGTGGTGCCGGCCGGTCATGCGCAACCCGTGCGCGGGAATGAACTCGTCGTGCAGCCGCGCGAGGACGTCCGCCTCGTCGTCGAAGGAGCCGATGTGCAGTGTCTGCACACACCGTCCCTCGGAGAGGGGCTCCAAGCGGACATCGTCGAGGCGTACCGGGGGATTCTTCGCCCCGGCCTGCTCGACGGCCTTCGCGTACACGGCCTGGTCGATCCAGTCGGGAACCATGAGCATCAGGGTCCAGTACCAGCTTGACTTGTCCCGGGCCGTGGTGAAGGAGTTCATCTCCTCGGCCCACCACAGGCCCTCCAGCGGCGGGACGACGTAGTCGCGCCCGAGGTCGCGCTTGCTGGCGAACTTCAGCTTGTACGCCACGGGGTAGAGCGCCTCGACCGCCGCTGCGAAGGCCGGCGAGACATTGGGGTCGCCCTGCCCATCGATCATCAGGTACCGCAGGTCGGGCACGTCCACGACCCGGAACTTGCCATGTTGTGCCCGGTAGGAGTCGAGCGTCTTCTTGAAGTCAGTTTTGTCGATCACTGGCTAACGCTGTCATATCGGTGGTGGCGATGCGGAGGGCAGACCAACGCGATATCCCATGGGTCGGACGACGCCAACAGCCGTCACGGCACGATCCGGCTCACCGAACGGCTGCCGCTGGCTCGTCATTTTCCGAGAACTTCCGGAAGTTGTGGTCACGATGATCAGTTCGGCATAACATGCACGCGCTTGGATCCGTCCAGGGAAGCCCGTGTCAGGGGCTCCCACCACCGTCCAACCTGCACAAAGGGACCACCGATGCGTTTCTGGAACCTGTCCCGTCGATCACGACACCGATCGCGCGCCCTCGCCGCACTCTGTTCGACCGCGCTCGTCGCGGCCGTCGCCGCCGCACCCGCCCCGGCCGCCGCCGCGGAGGTCGTGCTCGCCAACGACTTCGAGTCCGGCTCGTACGCCCCGTGGGGGCAGCGCGGCGACGTGACCCTCGCCATCGCCGACGAGGGCCACGAGAGCGACAACAGCCTGTCGGTCACCGGCCGGACCGCCAACTGGCAGGGCCCGGCGACCAGCGCGACCGCACTGTTCAAGCCCGGTACCCCCTACACGGTCAGCGCCTGGGTGAAACTTCCGGCCGGCACCGAGGGCACCGCCGGCGTGCACTTCACCGTCGAGGCGACCCCGGCCGGCGGCGGTGACAACACCTACACCTGGATCGGTGGCAACGTCCCCACCACCGCCGACGGCTGGGTGCGGATCGGCGGCGACTACACGCTGCCCACCGGACTCAGCGCCGCCACCCTCTACGTCGAGGCGGAGGGGAACACTCCGTTCCTCCTCGACGACGTCCTGATCACCGCGCCGGACGGCAGCGGCGGGAACGGGCCGCAGCCGGGCACCGTGGTCATCGACACCGACTTCGAGGACGGGCTGGACGGCTGGGGTCCGCGCGACAGCGGACCGGGGGCCCCGAGGGTCACGCTCACCGACGTCGCGCACGGCGGTACGTCCGCGGCGCTGGTCACCGACCGGGTCAACCAGGGCGCCGGCCTGGGCCGCGACGTGACCGGCCTGTTCGAGGCGGGAGTGACCTACGAGGTCGACGCCTGGCTGCGGTTCGCCGAAGGCCAGCCCAGCGACCAGATCTGGCTCAGCCTGGCCAGCACCAGCGGCGGCAGCCAGTCGTTCAGCACCCTGGCCCAGTTCGAGACGATCACCAACTCCGGGTGGACGCAGGTGAGTAGCCGCTTCACCATGCCGGCGGCGGACGACGCGCTGCTCTACTTCGAAACCCGCTGGGAGGGCGCGGACGTAGCCGGCAACACCAGTGACTTCCTCGTCGACGACATCGTCGTTCGCGTGCCCGAGCCCCCGGTCATCGAGGACCTCACCGGCATCCACGAGACCACCGACTTCCCGGTCGGCGTGGCGATCGACAGCCGGGAGATCGTCGGCGGCGCCGCCGAGTTGCTGACCCGGCACTTCAACCAGATCACGCCGGAAAACCACATGAAGCCCGAGGCCTGGTACGACGACGAGGGCACCTTCCGCCCGCACGACCAGGCGCTGGCCATGATGGACTTCGCCCGCGACAACGACCTGCGCGTCTACGGCCACGTACTGGTCTGGCACAGCCAGACCCCGGACTGGTTCTTCCAGGACGCCGCCGGGCAGCCGCTGACCACGTCGGCGGCCCACCAGCAGCTGCTGCGCGAGCGGTTGCGGACGCACATCTTCGCCGTCGCCGAGTCGCTGAGTCAGCGGTACGGCAAGTTCGGCTCCGCCACCAACCCGCTGCACGCCTTCGACGCGGTCAACGAGGTGGTCAGCGACAGCGGCGAGTACGCCGACGGTCTGCGCCGCAGCGAGTGGTACCGGATCCTCGGCGAGAGCTTCATCGACCTGACGTTCTCCTACGCCGACGAGGCGTTCAACGACGTCCACGCGGTCGAGGGCACCGACCCGGTCGCCCTGTTCATCAACGACTACAACACCGAGCAGAGCGGCAAGCTGGCCCGCTACCGGGCGCTGGTGCAGCGCCTGATCGCGCGCGGCGTGCCGATCGACGGGGTGGGTCACCAGTTCCACGTCTCGCTGGCCACGCCGGTCAGCAGCCTGGAGGCCGCGCTGGAGGCGTTCGCGAACCTGCCGGTCACCCAGGCCGTCACCGAACTCGACGTCACCACCGGCACTCCGGTGACCCAGGCGAAGCTGATCGACCAGGCCTACTACTACCGGGACGCCTTCCGGATCTTCCGGGCACACAGCGACCACCTGCTGGCCGTCACGGTCTGGGGGCTCACCGACGGACGCTCGTGGCGCTCCGGCAACGGCGCCCCGCTGCTGTTCGACGACAGCCTGCGGGCCAAGCCCGCCTACCACGGGGCGGTGGACGGGAAACTGCCCGCCCGGCTGCGTACCGCCAACGTCTTCGCCGGTGACGTGGCCCTCAGCGCCGCCGCGCCGAAGGACCTGACCTGGCGCAAGCTGCCGCTGCACCCGGTGGAGGACAAGGCGGAATTCCAGCTGCGCTGGGCGCCGGACCACCTCACCGCGTACGTCACGGTCGACGACGCCACGGCCTCCGGCAAGGACGGGGTCAGCTTCGTCCTCGGCGACAAGACCTACCAGGTCAACCGTAAGGGCAAGGGTGACGTGCCGGCCGTGGTGGCCACCCGGGACGGCGGCTACCACCTGGTCGCGCACCTGCCGCTGGCCGGCGCCGCCCAGGGCGACACGCTCACCCTGGACGTACGGGTCGACGACAGCGGCGCCACGTCGGGCTGGAACACCCCGGGGGCGGTGGGCACCCTCACTCTGGTGGAGGAGCTGTCGTACCTGGAGGTGCGGCAGGCCGGCACCGCGCCGGTGATCGACGGCACGGTGGACGCGGTGTGGGCCCAGGCGGGCGTGGTGACCACGGCCAAGCAGGTCTCCGGCACCGACGGCGCGACCGCGAACGTCCGCACCCTCTGGCGGGGCCAGACGCTCTACGTGCTGGCCGAGGTCACCGACCCGGTGGTGGACGTCTCCGGCTCCGACCCGTGGACGCAGGACTCGATCGAGATCTACGTCGACGCCGGCAACGCCAAGAACGGCAGCTTCCGCTACGACGACACCCAGATCCGGATCAACGCCGACAACCGCGTGTCGTTCGGCACCGGTGACGAGGCGTTCCAGGCGGGCCGGCTCAACAGCGCGACCGTACGCACCGCGACGGGCTACACCATCGAGGCGGCGATCAGCCTGCTCGAGTATGGCGGCCTGGACACCTTCCACGGCCTGGACTTCCAGGTCAACGACGCGTCGAACGGCGCCCGTACGTCGATCCGCAACTGGGCCGAGCAGGAGGGCGCGGGCTACCAGAGCACCGCCCGCTGGGGCGTGGGCCGGCTGGTTGCCGGTTCCAACGTGGAGGTCACGCTGACCAGGTTCGCCCGGTGGAACTCCGACAGCGGCGGTGGCTACTGCTCGACCATCACCGCCACCAACACCGGCGACAAGACCGCCGAGTGGAGCGCTGTGGTGAGCCTCGAGGGCGACATCTACGACGCGTGGAACTTCAAGCGGGAACGCCTGGACGACGGCAGTTACCGGATCCGGGGCGTGGACTGGAACAAGACCCTGGCACCCGGCGCCAGCACCTTCAGCATCGGGTACTGCGCGAACCTGTAACACGGATGACGGTGGCGGTCACCACGGTGATCGCCACCGGCATTCCTCAGGCCGCCGAACGCCAGCACTAGTATCGGTCTGGACAACTGCTCACGGTCGGCGCCCTGTGGCAGGGGAACGGTTGCGTGGGCAGCGGCGCTGAGATGTACATCCAGTACTGCGCCGGATTCCGCGGCCGGGCCTCTGCGAAAAACGGCTTGCCGCCGTCGTTCAGGATGAGGGTCCCGCCGCCTTCCTCGGTGGAATCGTGGTAGGTAGCTTCGATCTCCCACGCGCACGATTTGTCTTCGACCAGCGCCTCGACACGCAGCCCGCCGGGAGACATGCCGCCGCCGAGGTCTATTTTTCGCTCATTGAAGTACCGCCGCCCGTACTTCTCAGGCTCGTCGCTGTCGCTCATGTACGGGACGGGTTTGTCGGCGGCGAGATCGAAACTCACCCCTTCGTACTCTCCCTGGCTGTCAGGCGCGAAGTCGACAACGGTCTGGGCCGTCGACGCCTGGCACACGACATTCACCGCGCGCATGTCGACGATCGACATCTGCGCCGTCCGGTCACTGACGATGTTCATCGTGAAGACCGTGGCGTCTTGCGCAGTCGATCGGTAGTCGCCTGGCATGTAAGAAGATCCTGCTGACGGGTACCACACGCGGCGCGCGCCGAGCGGTTCCATGAAGTCCCAGAGGGCCTCGGGACGTGTCGACTGAAGGATCTCCTGCTCACCCTCGGTGAGTGGTCGGTCCAGGATGACCCGGAAAGACGGAGCTACGTCCTCGTCGTACCTGATAGCGGCCGCAAACGGCTTCCTGCTCCGATCGTTCTGCTGTCGCGCGTCCTCTTCCGCTGCCACCCGCCTACTCGCGGTGAGAATGTCGGTGATCAGCCTCGATTCGTCAGAGAGTTTTGATCCCTGCTTGACGGTTTCGGCTTGACCGTTTTGTCTGCCTGTGGTGGGTGTGGGTTGGTCGCGTGTCGCTGCGGGTGCGCCGGTTCTCCGCGTCCGGGGCTGT
>NZ_BMNB01000032.1 GCF_014646235.1 Micromonospora sonchi
CGGCTACGCTGTGGCACGCGGCCACCGCAAGATCTGATGTTGTGTCCACAACGCACAGACGATCACGCGGTGGCCGCCTCGCGTCCAGCCCTTCCGAGCAGCGAAATCTCAAACGGCGGCTGCCGTATTAGGAACGGTTTAGCGGCAACCTACGGGTCGGTAGCTCTACCAGGCACAATAGGTCGGTTGGCGCGAAGAGGGAACTTGATCGTTCCGTGCCTGTTCCGGATCATGTGATCCGTCGGACCGCTCGCCCAAGGTGAGCGCCTTCCGTCGTGGGGAGCCGGGTCGCACTAGCCAACCGCTACCGAAAGGTTGTTGTGATGTACACCCGCACAGGGCGTCTACGTCGGTTTGTTCAGCCGGTGTCGTCCAGTAGCGAGGCCGTCGAAGGCTTGCAGGCCAGATCTACAGTCACGGCGTGACCACACCACGTACGCGCAGGCGCAGGCTGCTTCCGGCGCGCACTGTCGCCTGGATCGAACTCGTGGCACTGATCGTTGCTGTCGGTGCGCTTGCCAGAGACGTCTTCGACTGGAAGATCCCCGGCACTGCGAGCGAAGATCGACAGAAGATCCAAATCGACGTTCCCGAGTCAGGAACGCTGTCGAGGTGTGCCACGCTGCGGGGCTCCGCTCCCCGCATCAAGGGCAAGACGCTGTGGATGGCCCACATCTCTCCAGGCGGAAAATACAACTTCGCGCAAGCTACCTACGAAGACAACGGCCGATGGCATGCGACGGACACATTTGGCAGCGAAAGCGACGTGAACCAGCGCTTCCGTGTTGTCGTCTTCCTAGTTGCCCAAGAGACCTCATCCTTTCTGACTGGAATCCGGGGTGCGAGCGCAGACGGCAAGCCCTCCAGTGAGTACTCGGCCCAAGCACTCCCGCCTGGGGCAACTCACGAAGCATCTCTCATGGTCATTCGGGATGGCACGCGCGGCCAGCCCCACTGCGGGCAACTCGGAACGTAGCGAGGGGCCGCGAGCGTCGACAGCCTGAAGGTGCCCACTGTCAGCTTGGGAATCGGTTTGATCTACACGATGGGTGACTGTGCGACCTGGCGAACGAGCACGTAGTGTTCCGCCTGCCGGGCTCCCGGCGTACCGCTGCATCCCAATGTTGACCTCTGCATCGGGCACGCAACGGGCATGGCGGAGGACGGGTGCCGGTCCAACTCTGATGGCCGCTAAGGAGGCGCGAGATGAACGGGCTACCCGACGAGGTGATCGCGGCCGTCGGGCGTGTCACGATCGCAGCCGGCGACCTGGAACTCATCCTTGCCTGGATCGGGGCCACCCAGACTGACGGCGATGTCTTCAAGATCCTGGCCAAACCTGGAGAGCCGCTAAGAGCCGCTCATCGCGCCATCGAAGTAGCAGCACCGGTCTATCGCGATGCTTATCTGCCTGCTGTCGACATTGCTGCCCAACTCCTCGGCAGGCGTCACACGGTAGTCCACGCGATGTGGGTCAACAATGGCCCGGGGCAGGAGTGGGAGCTGCTTCACTACAAGACGCACGTACGACATCCGGCCGATCCTCTGACGCTTGACGAGCTGGCGCGCCACCTTATGGATATCAGGGATCAATTGGTGCGGATCGTGACGGCGCAGATCAACAACGCTCCGGTAGCTACTATTCCTTGACTCCATTTCAGCGCCAGCTAATATCAGGGGCACTCGACATCGATCATGTCTAAACTGCGCGCCGCCTGCCTGCGATATGCAGGGTCCGGCATTTGTTCAATGAGCTTTCGCGCCATGCGAACTTGATCCTGGAATTCAGTGCAGTTTCCAGCTCGCCGCTCCGTCTCTGCCCAGAATGTCCGGGTGCCTACTTGGGAGCGCTGCTTGATGCTTATTTGTTCAGATTCATCCAGCTTCAATGCTCGCTCGAACTGCCTCCTACCCTCCACTGGATCCCCCAATTGGAAGTAGCAGTCACCGAGAAGTCGCAATATGCCGTTCCGGATCGTTGAATTGGGAGCACGCACTAGCCCTCTCTCGGCTACATCAATGGCTCGTATGTACTGATCCGAGAAACGAAAGGCGTCGGCAATCACCAGGTATTCCGAAGGGAGGCCCCCACCTGGGATTTTCTCAACAAGAACAGCAGCCTGCTCGGCAAGCGCCAGGTTTTCCGCATTCACGTCGCCGGAGTAGGAGTAGGCAATAAGATTTCCGTCATCGTCCTTCAGCTCATCGGCCGACCCTCGCGCAGACAACGCTTGAAGGCGTTGAATTATCTGTCCCAGCTCAGTTCTAACAGCTACTTTTTGCTGCTCCTGGCTCTGACCATACGTGACGTATGCCACGACAGCAGAAACAACCATTGCCAGGATTGCAACGATCACACTAGCTTCTCGATACCATCTGGGGCGATTTCGAACCGCGCTTGCCTCTAGGGCCTCCAGCCTCGCCAGCAAGGATGAGATGTCTTGACTTTGATGACGCGGGGACCGAGGCGACTCATTCGGGTTTGCAGCAGGGACAGCACGCTGCCGACCACCCGACCCCTTACGCCGACCCAAAGCCGCCTCCACAGAGGTTTACGATCAAAGTGGCAACCGCGAAGGTACCAATGCCAGACAACCGAGCTACTTGATCCATCCCGTCTGCCGTCGACCCGCCCTCCTGGGGAGCGGGCCGCCGCCCGGCCCGCCACGTCAAGCGGACCTTGACGGCTCGTACGGACGCTGGCGGGTCGGGCGGTGGTCTGCTCGGCTTGCCCGGGTCGATGGCGGGCGGGATGGCTCCACCGCAACCACCCACGGACCGTGACCCGCCAGCGGAGCCCCGGCCATCCTGGAGCCGGAGCGCCCCCGCCGGAGGCGCAGTAGCCGCAGCCCCCGCGACCGCCGCCAACTCGCCGACGCGGCTGGCGTGCGCTCCCCTACGCCGCGCGGGCTCGTGGCCGCGCGGCCCGGCCGGCTGCCCGGCCCACCACAACCCGGTCAACGCTGCTGTCGTGCTGCGGCGGCCCACCGGGCTTTCCGCTCTCCGCGCCAGCCGCCGGGCGTGTTGCGTGGCCGGAGTCGGAGCGCCAGCGGAGCGACGGACGCGCGCCCAGGCGGCGGCGCGTGCGGCCCGTTCAGGGCCGCCTTGATAGATGTACAGAAAGTCCTCCCACACCGGCCGGCAGCCGGCCGCCCTGCGGGGTCACGACGGGTTGACGTGCCGGTACCCGGTGCTACTCTGGCGCTCGTCGAGCACGTCAGCGCGGCCTTCCCGCCGGATCGCTGAACTCGACTTCGGAGTTGCCGAGCGGCCTTCTTGCCGCTGATGCGGGCCACGTCCCGCCGGCTCTCGATTACACCGGCCGCTGCGCCGGCCTGGAATCCGCTGAGCGGCCCAGCACAGCCTGTCTCGCCGTCCACGATGGCCCTCGGATTCGCGCACCTCGACGGGTGGGGATCGCCTGCGGCAGCCCGCCGGAAGCCGACGACCAGGCACCCCACCCGTCCCGGCATCACCCAAGGTCCAGCGACCGGAAGAACCCAGATCAGCGGCGGTCCGAGGCCGATGGCCTGTGCCCGCCCTCCGGCGTGAGCCGCCCTCTCCGGCGGTGCCAGGAGACACCACGAACACCACCGACGGATACCGCTCCGGCGTCCGGTGGCAGTTCGTCGCCCGTCCCTGCCACCCCTTGAGGAGAATTTGTGTTCGCCCTGCCCACCCTCGCCGCCGGCCGTGACGTCCAGGCTCTGCACCGCGCCGCCGCCCCGGACTTCTTCGGCTGGCTTGAGCACACCCGCGCCGCCGGTGCCTGCACCCGCCCGATCCGCCTGGCTGGCACCCTCACCGCTGTCGAGTCCGGGACCGGCCGCGTTGTGGAACAACGGCACACCGACGAGCTGCCCGACCGGACGCTGTACAAGGCGTGCGGCAACCGCCGCGCCGCCCAGTGCCCGGACTGTGCCTGGGTCTACGCGGGTGACGCCTTCCACGTGGTCCGCTGCGGCCTGACCGGCGGCAAGACCGTCCCCACCAGTGTCGCCGCGCATCCGGTCGTTTTCGCCACCTTCACCGCGCCATCCTTCGGCCCGGTGCACCGCCGGCACATTCCCCGTCACACCTGCGCCGACCGGCGGCGATGCGACTGCCGGCCGGCACCCTGTCGCGCCCGGAGCATCGCCGGCACCTGCCCGCACGGGCAGTCCGCGGCCTGCTTCGCCCGCCACGACGCAGACGATCCGCAGCTCGGCCGACCGCTGTGCCTGGACTGCTACGACCACGACCACCAGGTCGTCTGGAACTACTTCTCGGGCGAACTGTGGCGACGCACCAAACAGGCCATCGAACGCCACCTCGCCGCCCTGTGCCGTCGGCGCGGCATTCCCCACGTCCAGGTCAGCACCGACTCTGGCCGGGTGCGCCGGGTGCCGCCGGTGCGGGTGTCCCACGGCAAGGTCGCCGAGATGCAACGGCGGGGCGCGGTGCACTTCCACGTCCTGCTGCGCCTCGACGGCGTCGACCCCGACGACCGGGACGCCCTGGTGCCGCCGCCGGCCGGCATTACCGTCGACGACCTCGACGCCGCCGTCCACGCCGCCGCCCGGCAGATCACCGTCGTCACCCCGCCGCACCCCGACGGCCCGCAGGGCTGGCAGGTCGCCTGGGGCGAGCAGGTCGACGTACGCCGCATCGGTGCCAGCGACGGCGACGTGACCGACGGGAAGGTGGCCGCCTACCTCGCCAAGTACGCCACCAAGTCCACCGAGATCACCGGCCACTGCTCCACCCGGCTCACCCCGGACACCGTCGACGCCTACGCCGACCCGGAGGGCAACCACCTGGCCCGGCTCATCGACGCCTGCTGGCGACTCGGCCGCCCCATTCATCACCACACTTCCCGCACCGTCGCCCCGGCCGGCGAGCGTCAAGCCGGCCTTGACACCACACCCAACGCCTACGCCGGGCTACGCCGATGGGCGCACATGCTCGGCTATGGCGGCCACTTCCTCACCAAGGCCCGCCGCTACTCGGTCACCTTCGGCCTGCTCCGCGACACCCGCGCCACCTACCGCCGGGCCGAGCACGATGACACCGCCGACAGCGGCGACGCCGCCGACACGGTCACCGTGGGCACGCTGGCCTTCGTCGGCTCCGGCTGGCTGACCGACGGGGACGCCCTGCTCGCCAACACCGCCGCCGCCCAACGCCGGGAACGCCGACGCGTCGGCCGGGAGGAACTCGCCCACGAGGCGTGGTCGGGGGTGGCGGCATGACCCGGCACCTCACCCCGCGCTGGTACTCGCCCGCCGAGGTCGCCGTGCTGCTCGGCTTCGGCCTGTCCAAGGTCAAGATGAAGATCGCCACCGGCGAGCTGCGTTCCATCAAAGACGGCAAGTACCGCCGCGTCCTGCCCGAGTGGGTCGACGAGTACGTCCGCGAGCAGGTCGAGCGGCAGGAGGCCGCCTGATGCCCGCCCGCACCCGCGCCAACGGGGAAGGCTCGATCTTCCCGTACCGCAACGGCTTCGCCGCGTACGTCTAGGTCACCAAGCCGGACGGCAAGCGGACCCGCAAGTATGTCTACGGCCCGACCCGTGAGGCCGTCCACGACAAGTGGATCAAGCTGCACCAGCAGGCCAAGGTCGGGCCGGTCGCCACCCGGGTGCCGACCCTGGGCGACTACCTGACCTACTGGCACCGGGAGGTGGTGCGGCCCAACCTCGCTCCGCTGACCTGCGCCACGTACGAGACGATCATCCGGTTGTACGTGATCCCCGGCCTCGGTGGGAAGCGGCTCGATCGGCTCCAGGTGCGCGACGTGCAGACCTGGATCAACGAGGTGGCGCGCACCTGCCAGTGCTGCGCCCAGGGCAAGGACGCCCGCCGCCCGGAGCCGAGACGGCGGTGCTGCGCGCTCGGCCGGTGCTGCGGTGACACGCCGTCCGCCCGCACCCTCAAGGACCCGCTGCTGTACTTCCCTGCTGTACAAAGCACCAGAGGGCACACCCCTCGATGGGGTGTGCCCTCTTACCTGGTCGGGGTGGCCGGATTCGAACCGACGACCTCTTCGTCCCGAACGAAGCGCGCTACCAAGCTGCGCCACACCCCGAGGCGTGCCGACAAATAGTAGCCCACCCGTCCCGACGGTCAAACTCGGTACCCACGAGGTCGTGATCCACTCCGTTCCGCCGGAACGGCGGTATCGGCGGGAGGCGGATCCCACCACGTCGGCGGAACGGAGTGGATCAACAGCGTCAGCGGGGGATCAGGGTGAGCAGGCTGGCCTCGGGCGGGCAGGCGAAGCGGACCGGGGCGGTCGGGTGGGTGCCGAGGCCGGCGGAGACGTGCAGCCAGGAATCCGAACCGGGCCAGTGGTGCAGGCCCTTCGCCATCGACCGGGGCAGGCCGCAGTTGGTCACCAGCGCTCCCACGCCGGGTACACAGACCTGGCCGCCGTGGGTGTGACCGGCGAGCAGCAGCCCGAAGCCGTCAGCGGCCATCTCGTCGAGCAGCGCCGGCTCGGGGGAGTGGGTGAGTGCGATGGCGAGGTCCGCCGTGGTGTCGACCGGGCCGGCCACCGAGGCGTAGTCGTCCCGTTCGACGTGCGGGTCGTCGACCCCGACCATGTCGATCGCCCGGCCGCCGGCCTTGACCGTGACGCGCCGGTTGTTCAGGTCCGTCCAGCCGGCCCCGGTGAGCACGTCGCGCAGCTCCTCGGAGGGCAGCTCCACGCCCTCGGTGTATTCCCGGTCCGGCAGGAAGTAGGTGAACGGGTTCTTCCAGACCGGGCCGGTGTAGTCGTTCGAGCCGAACACGAAGGCGCCCGGGTAGTCGAGCAGGGGTTGCAGCGCGCGCAGCACGCCCGGCACCGCCTGCGGGTGGGCCATGTTGTCCCCGGTCACCACGACCAGGTCGGGGTCGAGGGCGGCCAGCGACGCGACCCACCGCTGCTTGCGTAGCTGGTTGGGGGTCATGTGCAGGTCCGATAGATGCAGCACGCGCAGCGGTTCGGTGCCGGTGGACAGCACCGGGACATCGAAGCGCCGGAGGGTGAACATGTTGCGCTCGACGAGTGACGCGTACGCCAGGGCGGCGGCGCCCGTCGCGACGGTGGCGGTCGCGAGCCGGAATAATGTGCGCTTTCCCATGCCGATCAGAGTAGTTTGACCGTCCATGAGCACGCTGAAGGACCGCCTCACCGCCGACATGCGCGCCGCCATGAAGGCCCGCGACGAGCTGACCACCGCCACGCTGCGGATGGCCCTGGCCGCCGTCGGCAACGCCGAGGTGTCCGGCAAGGCCAAGCGGGAACTCAGCGACGACGAGGTGTTGACCGTGCTGACCAAGGAGGCCAAGAAGCGCCGGGAGGCGGCGACCGCCTTCGCCGACGCGGGCCGCGCCGAGCAGGCCGCCAGGGAGACCGCCGAGGGTGAGGTGCTGGAGCGTTACCTGCCGAAGCAGCTCTCCGACGCCGAGTTGACCGAGCTGGTCGCGGGGGCGCTCGCCGGGGGTGGGTTCACCGGCAAGGCGCAGATGGGCCCGGCGATGAAGGCGGCCCAGGCCGCGGTGGCCGGCCGGGCCGAGGGTGGTCGGGTGGCCACGGAGGTACGCCGACAGCTCGGCCTCTGACGACGCTCGCCGCCGGAGCAGCCGTCGGCCCGAGCCACGACAACGCCGAACGGGCGGGCCCCATCGAGGAGCCCGCCCGTTCGACGTGAGTTGCGGGTGGAATCAGCCGCCCGACCGGTCGTTCCCGGGCCCGTTGGGCGGTCCGTTCCCCTGCCGATCGTTGCCGTTACCGCCGTCGTTGCTGCCGCCGCCGGCGCTGACCTGGATCGTCACGATGCCGCCCTTGATGGTGCGACCGCTCGGGCTGGTGCCGGCGGCGGTGCCGGCCGGGCACTCCGAGGCGATCCGGCTGCCGGAGACGATCGGCTGGAAGCTGGCACCGGAGAGGCGCTGCTTCGCCTGATCGACGCTCAGGCATCGGACGCCGGGGATGCTGCGCTGGTCACCCTCGGAGATCTTTCTGCCCGGTGGGTCGAAGTTGATCCCCTTCTTGCCCTGCATGGCGTCGCGCAGCGTCTCGAAGACCGGCCAGTTGATGCCGTCGGCGGTCTTGTGCTTCATCCTGACGTTGGTCTGCGGCCAGTCGGGGTCGGCGAGGATGCCGGCCACCGCGTACTGCTTGGTCATGGCGACCAGGGAGGCGACCTTCTCCGCGTCGGTGGTCCCGGACTTGCCGGCGATCGGCTTACCCACGATCGACCGACCCTCAGCGGCCGTCCGGCTGCTGCCGCAACTGCCGCCTGAGGGATTGTCGCCGACCGGGCAGCGGGCCGCGTCAACAGCCGCCCGGGCCACGTCCGTGCTGAACCGCTTCTCGCAGCGCGGGTTGGCCAAGTCCAGCTTGTTGCCGTCCAGGTCGCGGATCTCCTGCACCGGAATCGGTTCGCAGTACTTGCCGTCGGCGGCCAGAGTGGCGTAGGCGTTGGCCAGCTCCAGCGGGGTGGTCTGCGACACGCCGAGGGTGAAGGCGCCCCACTGGTGCGCGGCCTCCTTGTTGTTGGCGAACTTCGCGTCCTCGCTGTCCCGGAACTGGATGCCCAGGCGCTTGGCCGCGTCGACCACGTTCTCCGCGCCGACCTGCTGCTGGAGCGGAACGAAGAACGTGTTGGTCGAGGCCGAGAAGGCGCTGCGCATGTCCTTCACGCCGCCCGGCTGCTTGTTCGAGTTGGTCGGGCAGTAGAGGTTGGTGCCCGTGCAGGCGGCCGGACTGCTGCTGCTGATGATGTATTCCGACTTGAACTGCTGCGGCGCGTCGATCGTGTAGCTGAGTGGGATGCCCTTCTCCAACGCGGCCACGATGGTGAAGATCTTGAAGACCGAACCGCCCTGGTAACCGGTGAGCCCGTCACCGCCGGTCAGCAGGGGGTTCACCGTGTTGGGGTAGTTGCCGCGCTTGTCCCGGTTCCGTTGGACCGGGTCGCTGTGCGGCTTGTTCTTCGGATTCTTCGGGTTGTCGAGCTTGAAGTTCCGGTTGACTGCCAGCGCGCGCACCCGGCCGGTGCCGGGCTCCACCACGGCGATCATCACGGCCTCTTTGGAGTTCACCGACTTGGCCTTGCGGACCGCCTTGTCGGCACCCTTCTGCGCCTGCGTGTCCAGCGTGGTGACGATCGTGTAGCCACCGCTCTTGAGCCGCCGCTCCCGGTCGTACGAGGTCGAGCCGAACGTCTCCTGCGACATCCACCAGCGGTAGAAGTAGTCGCAGAAGAAGCCCCAGGAGTTCTTGCTGGTAGCCACGCAGCCGTTGGGCGTCCGCTTGTCCTTGACCTTGAGTTCGGTCGCCTTGGCCGCCTCGGCCTCCTGCTCGGTGATGGCACCGATCTTGGCCATGTTGTCGATGACGTAGTTACGTCGGGCAAGCGCCTGTGGGCGGCCGTTCTCGGTGGTCGGGTCGAACGAGGTGGGTGCCTTGACCAGGCCGGCCAGCATGGCGGCCTCTTCGATCTTCAGGTCCTTCGGCGGCTTGTTGAAGTAGACCTGGCTGGCGGCGTAGACGCCGTATGCGCCATTGCCGAAGGCGGCGAGGTTGAGATAGGCCTCCAGGATCTCGTCCTTGGACATTTCCTTGTCCACCTGGAGCGCGTACCGCATCTCGCGCAGCTTCCGGGCGCTGGTGTCCTCGGTCGCGGCGATCACGTCGGCCGGGTGGGTGGCCGAGTACGCGATGCTCATCCGGACGAACTGCATGGTCAGCGTCGAGGCGCCCTGCCGGTCGTTGGTCGCCGAGCTGTTGTTGACGAAGGCACGGGCGACGCCGTTGAGGTCGACCCCGTTGTGCTTGTAGAACTCGTGATCCTCGGCGGCGACGATGGCGTTGCGCATGTGCGGCGAGATGGCGTCGAACTTGACCTCGCGCCGGTTCTCGTCGTACATCGTGGCCAGTGGTGTCTTGCCGTCCTTCGCCAGCAGATAACTGATCTGGGGTGCGCGGGCCATCGTCAGTTCCTTCGGCAGCGCGCCGAAGGTGTCCGCACCGGCCTTCGCGGCCAGGCCCGACATCGCCACGGCGGGGAAGGCCGCAGCGGCAACCACCACGCCGGCCAACAATCCACAGATCAGCAGCGATGCGGCGTTGGTCAGAATGTTGTGGTCACGTTTCCGCATCCAGGTCACCTCGACAGAGTACGCGAACAGGTAACGAGGGGCGCTGGGGCGTCTTTTCCCCATTTCCTGCGCGCGCCGGCCTCGTTGTGCTAGACGCGTGGCAGCGGCGTCCGGTTGCGTGAATCCGCGCCGAGTTTCCTCTCCGGGGAGCCCGGCCGCAGCGTTTTCCTGGACTCCGGTGGGGTAAGCGACGATCCCGCGCCCGACAGGCCGGGACTGTCCGAAATGATGGATTTGGCCGACAACGTTGCGTAATCAGACGACTACAGAGCATGATGGGGGCGGCGACAGCGCCACATGTCGTCCGTGCTGCCTTGGGGGTAAGGCGCGCGGACGCTCGGGGGGAGAAATGCCGGCTGGCCCGCGACGGCGTCGGTAGTACTGCAAGGGGGGACGTGTACAGATGGGCATGATCACTGACTGGCCGTCACTGGCGGCATGTCAGAACGGGGACCCGGACGCGTTGTTCGTACAGGGCGCCGAACAGAACGTGGCGAAGCGGATCTGCCGGAGCTGCCCAGTTCGGTACGAGTGCCTGGCCGACGCGCTGGACAACCGGATCGAGTTCGGCGTGTGGGGTGGCATGACCGAACGCGAACGTCGAGCATTGCTCCGCCGCCACCCGCAGGTCACCAGTTGGCGGAAGATGTTCGAGGCGGCGATGAAGAAGAACGCCAAGGACAAGGCCGGCAAGGATCGGCTCCTGGCCGCCACCACCAGCACCTGACCGGCGCGGTCAGGAGCGGCTGATCGCCGCGCCGATCGTCCGTAGCCCGTCGACGTCGTGCACGTCGGCGGGCTGCGCCGTCACCGAGACGGTCGGCACCTGCGGAAACGTCTCGGTGAACCGCGCCGCCACCCGCTGCTCGCGTACCGCCTGCTCGGCCAGGGCAGCATGGGCCCGCAGCACCTCGACGACGCCCTCGTGCCCACCGGCCGTGGCCAGCCGCTCGGCGGCCGCCCTGCTCTCCGGCGCGCCCAGCTCCGGCACCGCCGGGCGGTGCACCCGGTTGAGCACCAGGCCGGCGAGCGGCATCTGCTCCTCGCGCAACCGGCCAGCGAAGTACGCGGCCTCCCGGACCGCGTCCGGCTCCGGCGCCGCGACCAGCAGGAACGCCGTCTCCCGCGCCTGCAGGATGCGGTACGTCTGCTCGGCGCGCTGCCGGAACCCACCGAACATCGAGTCGAGTGCGGCCACGAAGCCGGACAGGTCGGTCAGCAACTGGGCACCGAGCACCTTCTGCACGACCCGGGAGAACATGCCGAAGGACGCGGTGACGAGGCTGAAGACGCTGCGCCCACCGGTGCGCGCCGGGGCGAGCAGCAGCCGCAGCATCCGGCCGTCGAGGAAGCGGGACAGCCGGGCCGGCGCGTCGAGGAAGTCCAGCGCGGACCGCGACGGCGGGGTGTCCACCACGATGAGGTCCCACTCGCCCCGCGCGTGCAGCTGGCCGAGCTTCTCCATGGCCATGTACTCCTGGGTGCCGGAGAAGGTGGAACTCATCGCCTGGTAGAAGGGGTTCGCGAAGATCTCCCCCGCCTTCGCCGGATCGGTGTGCGCGAGCACCACGTCGTCGAAGGTGCGCTTCATGTCGAGCATCATGGCGTGCAGTTCGCCGCCGCTGTCCTCGACGTCGATGCCCTTGACCTGCCGGGGGGTGTTGTCCAACTCGGTCAGCCCGAGCGACTGGGCCAGTCGCCGGGCCGGGTCGATGGTGAGCACCACCGTGCGCCGCCCGTGCTGCTCCGCCGCGCGCAGCGCGAACGCGGCGGCCGTGGTCGTCTTGCCCACCCCGCCCGCCCCGCAGCAGACCACGATCCGTACCCCGGGATCGGCCAGGATCTGGTCGACGTCCAGCGGCGGCGCGGCGTTGTCGGAAGGCACCAATCGAGCGTATCGGGCCCGGCGGGCCCGCGCGGCAGGCCCGACCTCAGGTGTGAGTCAGTCGCCGCCGAGGAGGGCCCTGGAGAGGACGTCCAGGCCGGCGCGGTCCACCCCGTCGGGCAGCAACGGCAGCTCCACCAGGGGCACGCCCAACTCCACCAGGTCGGCCCGGAGCGAATCCTCCAGCTCCCGGCGGATGGCCTGGTCGCGTGCCTCGTCGTGCAGTCCGGAGACGATCCGCTGGTCGGCCGGGAGCCCGGCGGCGCGCAGCCCACGCGCCAGCTCCGCCTCGGTGACCAGGCGCCCCGACGGCAGCGGTGGCCGGGCACCGTTGATGATCACCCGTCCCATGCCGAAGCCCAGCGAGGTCAGCTCGGAGATCGCGTCGATCGTCTCCTGCACCGGCATCTCCTCGAGCAGGGCCACCACGTGCACCGCGGTCATCGGTGAGCGCAGCAGGGCCGAGACGCCCTCGCTCTGGGTCTTGATCGGGCCCACCTTGGCCAGCCGGGCGGTCTCGGTGGTGACGTTCAGGAACCGGCCGATGCGGCCGGTGGGCGGGGCGTCCAACACCACCGCGTCGTAGACCCGCCGCTTATCGACCGTGCGGGTGGTGGCCTCCTTGACCTTGCCGGTGAGCAGTACGTCACGCAGGCCGGGGGCGATGGTGGTGGCGAAATCGATCGCGCCGAGCTTGCGTAGCGCCCGGCCGGCGGCGCCGAGCTTGTAGAACATGTCCAGGTATTCCAGCAACGCCTCCTCGGCGTCCACCGCCAGCGCGTACACCTTGCCGTCGCCGGGCGCGTCGGCCAGGTGTCGCTCGGCGTACGGCAGTGGCTCGGTGCCGAAGAGCTGGGCGATGCCCTGGCGCCCCTCCACCTCGACCAGCAGCGTGCGTCGGCCGTCGGCGGCCAGACCCAGGGCCAGGGCCGCCGCCACACTGGTCTTGCCCGTGCCGCCCTTGCCGGTCACCACATGCAGGCGGGCGGGCCAATCGGTGCCGGCCCGATCGGCCGGGTGCTGCGCTGCTCCCACCCGTCGAGCGTATCCACCCGCCGGGTTCAGGAGACCTCGCAGACCCACCAGCCGGATCTGCGGATCACGGTGAAGCGCAGGTCCTGATCGGTGATCTTCTCGTCGGCGGTGGTCACCGTCACCGTGGTGGTGACCGTGGCCCGGTCACCCGTCTCGTTGTCCACGGTCGGGGTGTTCCAGCGGAACCGGGGATTCTGGTGGGTCGAGACGTACGTCTCGATCTCGGCGACCTTGCCTCGGATCTGGTCCTGGTCGCGGGCGGCGCCGCAGACCAGGCGGGCGGCCTTGGCCGCGTCCCGCTCCTGATACACGGCGGTGAGGAAGTCGTCGACCGCCACCGACGGCTCCGGTGCGCCCTCGCCGGACTCGGCGTTGCGCAGCGTCAGGAAAGCGGCCACGCCACCACCGGCACAGAGCAGCAGCACCACGGCCAGGGCGAGGGAGGCCGTCCGAGCCCCTCCCCGGCGGTCGCCAGGTCCAGGGGCCGCACCGGACGGGGCCGGAAGGCCGGCAGGGCCGGTCGGGCCGCCGGCGGGTGGCTGGGTCATGGCGTACTCCCGGGTCGGGCGCGTCACCCCGCGGTGGCGGTGCGCGTGGGATCGGGTCGGCCGGGCCGGGCGCCCGTCCAGACCGGAAGAGTAACGGTCCGCGGCGGCGGTGCCGAGGGATCGTGAAGGCTCGTTCGCAACGGACGGAATCTCGCGGACGAGCGGCACCATCGGCACCCCGCTGCCGCGGTGTCGCAAATGTGACCGAAGGAGAGCAGGCGTGCGCGTCGGTGTTGATGTGGTTGATATGTCGGCCCTACCGTCGCTCCGGCACGCCCCGGCCCGGTCGCGAACCGCGGATTGGGCCGTCGGGCGGCGCCGTGACCAGGTACGACGCCCGGAGGCAGTGCATGCGCGACACGAACAACACCCCCCGAACGCAATTCCCGACGGGGGCCCGAGGGGGCAGCCGGACGGCCGATGAGAATCTCTCCGGCCGGCCACCCGTCAACGAACGTTCGTACGCGCGTCCGGTGGCGCCGGTCGTCTCGTGCGAGCCGGCCACCGGTCGGGACGAGGAGAGCCCGGGATACGTCATCCACCTGCCCATCCGGGTGACCGACCTGGCCGCCGCCACCGCCCTGGCCGGCCGGGTGGCCACCTCCCTGAACTTCCTGCCCGAGCTGGACGCCGGCGAGACCGAGGTGTCGACCGCCGACGACCAGAACAATCGACACCGGGTCTTCTGCGACCTGCTGCTGCCCGACCGCACCCGGTGCCCCCAGCCGTACGACCATCGGGGCCCCTGCGGCGAGTTGTCGACCGCGCCGGAACCGCGTCCCGCTTCGCGTCCGGGTGGCGGACCGTAGGCTGTGCCCGAAGTGTCCACGCCACGAGGGAGCCCTATGCAGAAGTGGGAATACGCCACCGTTCCACTGCTGGTCCACGCGACCAAGCAGATCCTCGACAACTGGGGCGAGGACGGCTGGGAACTCGTCTCCGTCGTACCGGGGCCGAATCCGGAGCAGCTCGTCGCGTACCTGAAGCGGCCGAAGGCATGAGCGCCGGCCCGCACGCCAAGTTGGCGGAACTCGGGCTGAAGCTGCCGGAGCTGGTGCCACCGGTGGCGAGCTACGTGCCGGCGGTGCAGTCCGGACAGCACGTGTACGTCTCCGGGCAGCTGCCGATGGCCGAGGGGAAGCTGCTGGCGACCGGCAAGGTCGGCGCCGGCGTCTCCGCCGAACAGGCCAAGCAGTTGGCTCAGCGGTGCGCCCTCAACGCGCTCGCTGCGGTCGACTCGCTGGTCGGCCTGGAGAACGTCGTCAAGATCGTGAAGCTGACCGGCTTCGTCGCGAGCGCACCCGGCTTCACCGGCCAGCCCGCCATCGTCAACGGTGCCTCGGATCTCTTCGGTGCCGTCTTCGGCGAGGCCGGCCGGCACGCCCGCAGCGCGGTCGGCGTCGCCGAACTCCCCCTGGACGCCCCCGTCGAGATCGAGGTCATCGTCGAGGTCTCCTGACCTTCCCCGCGATCTTGCAGTTTCTGTCCGGACGAACGCCCCTCAACGAGGGCGAATCGGGGGCCAGAACTGCAAGATCGCGGAACTCCGCCGGCGGGGTCGTACGATCGCAGCCATGGGAGGGCATGTGACGGGGGCGGTGACCGCCCTCGCCGGCGAACTACCGGAGTGGGTCACGTTGCTGCGGGCACCCAACCCGGGGCCGATGACGCTGGACGGCACGAACACCTGGCTGCTGCGGGCCGCGCCCGGCGAGCCGGCTCTGGTCGTCGACCCGGGACCGGCCGACGAGGGGCATCTGGCGGCGATCGCCGAGCGGGGCCCGATCGGCCTGGTGCTGATCACGCACGGGCACCCGGACCACACGGAGGCCTCCCGGCACCTGCACGAACTACTCGGCGGGGTGCCCGTCCGGGCCGCCGATCCCGCGCACAGCGTCGGCGGCCCGCCGCTGGACGATGCCGGGGTCGACGGGCACGGTCTGCGGATCCGGGTCGTGCCGACCCCCGGGCACACCGCCGACTCGGTCTGCTTCCTGGTCGAGCACGGCGGCCGGCGGGCGGTGCTGACCGGCGACACCATCCTGGGACGCGGCACCACCGTGGTCGCCCACCCGGACGGTCACCTCGGTGACTACCTGAGCAGCTTGGAACTGCTCTCGACGTACCGGGGGATTCCTGCGCTGCCGGGGCACGGCCCGGCGCTGGCCGACTGCGGTGCGGCCGCCGACTTCTACCTCGCCCACCGCCGCGCCCGGCTCGACCAGGTCCGGGCGGCGCTCGACGCGGGGGCGCGGACCGCGGCCGAGGTGGTCGCCAAGGTCTACGCCGACGTGGACCGCTCGCTGTGGTGGGCGGCGGAATGGTCCGTGCGCGCCCAACTGGAATATCTGGGCCGGGAATCCGGCGACGACGACGCGGGGTTGGACCGACCGTGACCTGCCCGGTGTGTGGAACCGTCGCGGTACCCGGCGCGCGGTTCTGCCACAACTGCGGCGCCGCGCTGCCCGCCGCCGCGATCCTGCCCGCCGCCGAACGGCGGGTGGTGACCGTGCTCTTCGGTGACCTGTCCGACTTCACCTCCTGGTCGGAGGATCTCGACCCGGAACGCGTCGGTGCGGTCACCGACCGGGTGCTGGCGGCCCTTGCCGGCGCGGTCAAGACCTTCGGCGGGCACGTCGACAAGCTGACCGGTGACGGGATCATGGCCGTCTTCGGTGCCCCGGTGGCGCACGAGGACGACGCCGAGCGCGCGGTGCGCGCCGCACTGTCCATGCAGCGGGCCGTCCGTCGGGTGCTCGACGACGAGCGTGGCGGTGGCGCTCCGCTGGGCCTGCGGGTCGGGTTGAACACCGGTGACGTGATCGCCGGCATCCAGGCCGCCATCGAGTACACGGTCATCGGCGACACCGTGAACACCGCCGCCCGGCTGGCCGACGCCGCCGCCGTCGGCGCGGTCTACGCCGGGGCCCGCACCGCCGCGGCCACCCGGCACGTGGCCAGCTGGCGGGCGCTGCGCCCGCTGCGGCTCAAGGGCAAGCGCGAGCCGGTCGAGGCGTACGAACTGCTCGGCCTGCTGGACGCGCCGGGCACCCGCTCGGGCCTCGGTGACGAGGCCCCCTTCGTCGGCCGGGAAACCGAGATCGGCCGGGTGGCCGGACGGCTGGCCGAGGTGATCGACCGGAACGAACCCCGGGTGATGCTGATGACCGCCGAGGCGGGCATCGGCAAGTCCCGGTTCGCCGCCGAGGTGGAGCGGTTGGCCGCCGGCTACGACGTGGGCGCGGGCCGGTACGCCGCGCACACCGGCGCCCGGGTGCTCTCGGTACGCTGCGCCGCGTTCGGCGAACGCCGCCGGCTCGCCCCCCTCGCCGACCTGGTGCGTGCCGCGACGGGGCTGCCCAACGACGCGGCCACCGCGATGACCCGCCCGGCCGTCGAGGAGCGGCTGCGTCGGCTCGGGCAGCGGCTCAGCCGCGCGCGCGGCGAGCCCGTCCCGATCGCCGTCGATCAGGTGCTGGCCCTGCTCGGGTACGCCGAACTACCCGCCGGCAGCCCCACCGACCAGGGTGACTGGAGCAGCGCCCAGCCGGCGAGCGACGTCGACGCGGTGCCGAACGCGGTGGCCGACCTGATCAGCGCGCTCGCCGAGGAGGCGCCGCTGGTGATGGTGGTGGACGACCTGCACGACGCCACCGCCGAGACCATCCGGGCGTTGGAGGCGACGCTGTCCCGGCTCAACGGTCCGGTGCTGGTGCTGCTGCTGGGTCGCCCGGAACTGGTCCGGGCCGCGGGCACCCTGACCCGGGTCGCGGACGCCGAGGTGCAGCCGCTGCCGCCGCTGCGGGGCGCCGACGCGGCCCGGCTGCTGACCAGCTACCTCGGCGGCGGGCGGCTACCCCAGGCCGACACCGACCGGCTGCTGGCCACCGCCCAGGGCAATCCGTTCTACCTGGCCGAGCTGGTCACCCTGTTGATGGAGCGCGGCGCGCTGACCGCCGGGGTGGGCAAAGGCTGGCGACTGGTGCCCGGCTCACTGGGCAGTCGGCTGCTCTCCCGAGACCTCGCGGCGGTGCTCGCCGCCCGGATCGACGCCCTGCCCGCCGAGGCGCGTGCGGTGCTGCGGGACGCGGCGGTGGTCGGCGACACCGTGCCCGACGGCGCGCTGGAGGCGCTGCGGGAGCAGCGCGCCGGTCGTGACGGCCGGCCGGCCGCGGTGGCCGCGGTCGAGCTGGACCGGGCGGTCGAGGAACTGTTGCAACGCCGCATGCTGCATCGCACCCGCACCGGGTACGCCTTCGCCACCCCACTGATGCGGGAGGCGGCGTACGCCGGGGTGAGTAAGGCGGAGTTGGCCGAACGGCACGCCGCGCTGGCCCGCTGGGCGGAACCGCAGGAGGGGCCCACGGGCGCTGCGGGCAGCCCGGTGACCGGCCCGGGTGGTTTCACCGAGGCGACCCGCGACGACTTCGTGGCCGAGCACGTCGAGCGGGCCACCGCGCTGGCCGACGCGGTCACGCTGCGTCCGGATGCGCCGGCCCGGGCGGTGGCGCCGCTGGGCGTCGCCGCGCTCGGGCGGGCCACCCGCCGGGCGCTGCACGCGGGCGAGCCGGCGCTGGCGGTGGAGTACGCCGAACGCGCCGCCGAGTTGACGGGCGTGGACGCCGTACCGGCCGCGGACCGGGTGGTGCATGCCCGGGCGCTGCTCCAGGTCGGCCGGGCCACCGACGCCCTCGCCTACGCCGAGAAGATCGCCGCGAACGCCGGTGACCAGGCGGACGTCCGGGCCAGCGCCCTGTTGCTGGCGGGGCAGGCCCAGCAGGTGATGGGCGACCTGTCGCGGGCGGAAGCCTCCTGGCGGGAGGCGTTGCAGGTGGCCACCGACGCCCAGCTGCCCACGCTGCGGGCCTCGGCGATGCGCCGGCTGGGCATGGCGGACTTCCTCGCCGGGCGGCTGGGGCAGGCGAGCAGCCGACTGGCCGCCGCGTACCAGGTCAGCCTGGCGGTGCGGGACCGCCGGGGGCAGGCGTGGTCGTTGCAGAATCTGGCGTGGGTGACCACCACCCGGGGTGACTTCGCCGGTACGGATGCGGTGCTCGGCCGGGCCGCCCGGCTCTTCGCCGAGCTGAAGGACCCTTACGGGCGGGCGTGGCTGCGGGGCACCGCCGCGTTCGCCCGACTGCTCGCCGGTCGCCTGCGGGAGGCGCGCCGGCTGGCCCGGATCTTCCTGCCGTTCGGTGAACGGGTCGGGGAGGCCTGGGCGGTGGGCACCCTGCGGGCGGTCGACGCGTACGCCAACGCCGAACTGGGTGAGCTGGCCGACGCCGACCGGGAGGCGCGCCGGGCGTACCGGGAGTTCGCCGCCGCCTCGGACGACTGGGGCCAGGGCTTCGCGCTGGTGGTCCGGGGAGTGGTGGCCCGCGGGCTCGGCGAGCCGGAACACGCCGCCGACCTGCTCACCGACGCGCTGTCGTACGCCCGCCGGACCGCTCACCCGCTGCTCACCGGGATGGCCGGCACGCTGCGCGGTTTCGTGGCCCTGGACATGGGCGACCGGGCCGCGGCCGAGCGCGACGCCCTGGCGGTGCTGACCACGGTGGAGCCGCACAACCCGCAGGCGCCGGCGCAGGTCGCGCCCCGGGTGCTGCTGGCGACGGCCCGGCTGGCGGCCGGCGACTCCGGCACCGCGGTCGGGCTGCTCGCCCCGGTCGCCACCGCCGCGGCCACCACGCCCTCGCTGCTGTTCTCGCGCCGGCAGACGATGGCGCGCTACGCCTCGGCGCTGCTCGCCCACGGGCAGCTCGAGCAGGCGCTGGACTGGGCCGGTCGGGCGATGAACCTGCCGGCCGAGGACGTCCGCAGCCAGGTGATCGCAACCAGCGTGCTCGCCGAGGCGCTGGCCGCAGGTGACCAACTGGCGGAGGCGTCGGCCTGCGCCGACGAGGCGGTCCGCCTGGCGTACGCCACCGAGCAACGCAGCGAGCGGGCCGCCGCCGAGGCGTTGCGAGACCGCCTACGGGCCGTTGGCTGAGCCACCCGTGCATGGCCGGTGGGTGTGGGTCTGTCGGTTCCGGTGATGTGTCATGTCGGTGATGGCCGCTAGCGTGAACACCGCACGCGGCGGTCGGTATCGACGGTCGTGACGGCGCTGGGGAGGGGTTCAGATGAGGCTGCCGCGTTCTGTCGCGGGTTGGACGATCGCGGTGTTCGGCGTGCTGGCGCTGGTCATGGGCGCGGTCGGGTTGCTCTGGCCGGAGGCGCTGCTGGCGATGCTCGGCTTCGAGATTCCCGAGACCCGGTCTTCCGGGGACTACACGGGTGTCTTCATGACCGCGTCGTCGATGGCCTCGTTCAACATGGGGGTCTACTACCTGCTCGCCACGGCCACCGAGTGGCGCGCGTTCTACCGGTTCACCGTGGTCTTCCGGCTGGTCACGTTCACCGTGTTCAGCCTCGTGGTGCTGGCCGACGTCGCACCCGGCCGGTTCTTCGGGGTGGCGCTCTGGGAAGGGCTGGGCGCGGTGGCCACCGCAGCCGGGCTCTGGTGGGACGCCCGCCGGGCGGGTCCGGCCGCTGACACCGCCGACGGCGTGGCCGGTGCCCCGGCGGCGGACGGCCGGCGCGGGCCGGGGACGCCGGGTGTGGAGCCGGCCGCCGATGCGGTTCGCTGAGCGGCCCGCACAGTTAGGTATTTTCGATACCGTGACCGACACTCCGCCCGGCGCCCTGCCGACGCCCATTGTGCCTGGTCTGACTGATTTGCAGGTCTTTGCCCGTGGCGGCTACGCGACCGTCTACCGGGCCACCCAGATATCGGTGGGCCGTGAGGTGGCAGTCAAGGTGGAGAACCGCACCCTGGTCAGCGAGCGGGATCAGGCGCGTTTCCTGCGCGAGGCGCGGGCCGCCGGCCGGATGTCCTCCCATCCACATGTGGTCGACCTCTTCGACGTCGGAGTCACCATCGATCAGCACCCCTACCTGATCATGGAACTCTGCGACGGGTCGTACGCCGAGCGGATGCGGAACTCGCCGCTGGACGCCGTCGAGGCACGAGACCTCGGCGTCAAGATCGCCGACGCGATCGCCCATTCACACGGCGCCGGCGTGCTGCACCGCGACGTGAAGCCGGCCAACATCCTCCACTCGCACTTCAACTCAGCGGTGCTGGCCGACTTCGGGCTGGCCGTGGTCGCCGAGATGCGGGACGCCTCGGTCGCCCTGGAGGTGCTCACGCCGGCGTACGCGCCACCGGAGATGTTCAGCCACAGCCCACCCTCGCCAGCCGTCGACGTGTACGCGCTCTGCGCCACGCTCTACGCGGTCATGCACGGGCGCCCGCCCCGCTGGCAGGCCGAGCGCAACCCGAGCCTGGTCACCGTGCTGGAGATGTTCCACCAGCCGATCCCCAGCCTGCCCGGCATCCCGGACGAGTTGATCGACGTGCTCCGCGTCGGGATGGCCAACGATCCCGGCGAACGGCCGTCCGCCGCGGAACTGCGCGACCTGCTCACCGGCCTGGCGTTGGAGACACCGGCGGAGTCGGGCGCGACCCCGGCCGGCACCGCCGCCCCGTCCCGGCCGGCTCCGGCGCCTGCCCGTGCGGACTCCGGCAGGTCGGGCGATCGCCATCGCCGGCGACGCTGGTTCCTCGGCGCGGCCGGCGTGGTCGCGCTGGCCGCCTCGGCGGGCGTCGGCGCCTGGGCCGCCGGCGGTGCCCCGCCGGCGCAACCCACCGTCCCGGTCCGGCCGGCGGCCAGCGGGGCGTTCCGTCCGGGCTGCGCCAGCCTGCCCGAGGCGTTGCCGACCGGCGCCGGGTGCGCGGCGGAGTTGGAGTGCTTCGGGCCGGTGCAGGTGCGCGGCCGGCGGGCCGAGGCCAGCCAGGTGCCGTGCGACACGCGGCACACCTGGGAGAGCTACGCCCAGGGTGAGTTGCCCGACGCCCTGTTCGACGCCGACCACGACGAGGTCGTCGCTGACCCGACCGTGCGCCGGATCTGCAACGAGGAGACCTTCCGGCTGGTCAGCGGGGCCGAGCAGTCGACCGGGTGGAACCTCGAGGTGCTGCCGCCGACCGACGGGAAGCTCGACCCGACCTACCGGTGCCTGGCCGGACGAGGTCTGGACGGGCTGGTCTCGCCCACCCTCACCAGCGGCTGAACGGCTCCGACCGGGTCGTTGCCGGCGGGGTCACCCACCGCTGTTGCCGCGGTAGCGGTCCCGCAGCGCGCGGACCGCCTCGCGGTCGCCCAGCGTCTCCAACGTGTCCGCGTCGATGCCGGGCGGCTCGACGCCGGTGGATCCGGCCGCCTGGTCGGGGTCCGCTGGGGGAATCTCGGCGTCACGCTGTCGAGCGGCGGCCACCGCCACTCCGGCGACGATGCCGCACAGGACGCAGAGCAGAGCCATCGCCACGCCCAGCAGATCCTGCCGGCGTCCGGCGAGCAACGACGCCAGCAGCCAGGCCGCCGCCAGCAACGCGACCATGGCCACCACGCGTGCGTCGAGCCGGGGGAAGCGTCTCACTCGTCCAGAATGTCGGCGATCGCCGTTCTGTCAACAGTGGTCGCCCACGCGGCGACGTATCAGCAGGAATAGCGGCACAACAAGTGACGAGGTCGTTACAGGCGTGTGCACGATGTCGGAAATGGCGATTTTATCGTACCAAACGTATTGCCCGGTGTCCCTAGAGTTTCCATGGTCGGGCCCCGCCCGACGTGTTCCGTAACCGATCGGAAGGCGTTCACATCCGGACACTGGCCGCTGCCGGACTCGCCGGCGCACTCCTCGCCGGGACAGCGGTCGCGCCCGCAGCCGCCGCCCCGACCTCGATCGGCGGCGCGATCGTCGCACACCGCACCAGCATCGCCGAGCGGTTGCGGGTCGACCGCGTGCCAACGCCCGAGCTGGACTGGTACAGGTGCTACGGCTACGCCGAGTGCGCCACGGTCGACCTGCCGCTGGACTACGACAAGCCGCACGGGGCGACGACCGAGATCGCCGTGCTGCGGGTGAAGGCGCGCGATCAGAAGCACAGGATCGGCAGCCTCTTCGTCAACCCGGGTGGGCCGGGCGGCTCGGGCACGGACATCGCCCTCGCCGCGCCGTACTTCCTCGGTGACGAGCTGCTCGACCGGTTCGACGTGGTCGGGATCGACCCGCGTGGCGTCGCCGCCAGCGAGCAGGTCAAGTGTTTCAAGTCGGTGAAGGACCAGACCCGCGCGTACGAGGGGCTGAACGTCGCTTCAGCTACAGCAGCGTCCTCGGGCAGTACTACGCCAACATGTTCCCTGACCGGGTCCGCGCCGTGGTGATCGACGGTGTGTTGGACGCGACGGCGTGGTTCGGCGGCGGCAACTCCGGCGACCTCGACCAGGAGACGCGGATGCGCAGCGCGCAGGGCGCGTACAAGGCGCTGCGCGAGATCATGAAGCGGTGCCGGACCGCGGGCGTCAAGGCCTGCCCGCTGGCCGGCGGCGACCCGATGGCGAAGTTCGAACTGCTGGCCAAGCGGCTACGACTTCCCGTACGACAACGGCCTGGAGACCTTGCTCGGGGTGGACTGCACCGACGCCAACCACCCGAAGGATGCCGCCTCGTGGGCGGCGCGGGCGACCAAGGCCGACCAACGTGACCCGCACTTCGGCCGGCTCTGGACATGGCTCAGCGCGCCCTGCGCCCGGGACAGTTGGACCGTACGCGACGAGAACCGCTTCACCGGCCCGTTCAACCGGCGCACCGTCAGCCCGGTGCTGGTGGTCGGCAACTACTGGGATCCGGCCACCAACTACAACGGGGCGGTGGCCACCTCGAAGCTGCTGCCGAACAGACGGTTGCTGTCCAGCGACAGCTGGGGGCACACCGCGTACGGGACGTCGGCCTGCGTGACCGGGGCGGTCGACGCGTACCTGATCCGACTGACGCTGCCGAAGAAGGGCAAGCTCTGCAAGGGCGACGTCCAGCCGTTCAAGGATCTGCCGGAGTCGGGAGCGGTCCAGCGAGCGGAGACGTCCAAGAGTGACCTGGCCGCCGAGGGCACGCCGCGCCGCGGTGAGCCCAAGCAGCTTCCGCCGGTGGTGGCGCCGCTGCCGGCCGTCGGCCCGCTGACGGTCCGCTGATCCGACGCCGGGGTACGGCGGCTGCCGTCGTACCCCGGCCCCCTCGCGGCCGAGGCCAACTGACGGCTTTGATCACCTGCGGGCGGAGCGGCTGCCCGAACGGCCGATTCCCCGAGTAGCATAGACGCAAGAAACGAATAGCGGTTACGATTCCTGCGACAGGGGGGAATCATGACTGCAGCTGCTCTGAAGGAAGAAACGTACCTGCCGGAGGCCGACGGACGGTTGGCTCAGGTCCACGACTTCATGCAGGCTCACGAGAAGGCCGGCCGGGGCCCGTTGGAGCCGCGGTACTTCCTGGCCGGAACCGCTCCTGGCGACCGGGTCGAACTTCCCGCCGAGATATACGGCGTGCTTCGTCAGGTCGTCGAGGCTCTCCAGCAGGGGTTTGCGGTGACTGTCGCCCCACGGACCCTGACGCTGACGACCCAGCAGGCAGCCGATCTGCTGGGAGTCAGCCGCCCTACGGTGGTCAAGTTGCTCGATGAGGGCAGGATCCCGTTCGAACGAGTGGGCACTCACCGACGGGTTCGGCTGCCCGACCTGCTTGCCTACCGGGAGAAGCGCAGAGCCGAGCAGTACGCCGCACTCGAGGCGACCTCCGTGGACATCGATGACGAAGAGGATCTTGATGTCGTGCTGCGGAGACTGCGGGAGGCGCGTCGTGCCGTCGCACGTGGACGGAGAGGACGCAAAGATTAGTGGGCCGGTAGGCGTCAAGACGCGCAGGTCTGCTCGTCGCTGATGACGGCTAACTGCGGCCTCGCCACCAGCGGCGCTTCCTGGGCGGCGCCGGCTCCGCTTCCGGCTCCTCCTCGTCCGCCCCGTCGTCCTGCTCGGCTCTGGCCAGGGCTGCCGTCGCAATCGCTCGGTCTTCTGCGCTGCAGCCAGGTGTGACCAGCATCAGCTGCGCCAGCGACTCCTCGATCGTGACCATCCGATCCGCCGCCACCGCCGCATCGAGGCGGGCCCGGACGAGTTGGCGTACCTCCTCGCGCACCGCTGGGTCGCGGTACGCAGCGGTGACGAGTGCGAACAGCGCCGCGTCGGCGACCCAGTCCTCGATGCCGAAGGCGAGGTCCACCAGTACCTCGCGCCGGGTCGACGTCGACCACGGCTCGTCCTTGGCGTGATGCAGGATGCCGAGGCACGCCCACGGCTGCACGAGCCGGTACCAGTACGTCGGCGTCGACTTGGCCAGGTGCTGCCAGCGAGGGCTGTCCGGCGCTTCGGGCAGGTGCGCGAGCAGCCCGAGCAGGTCGTCCAGCGGCAGCTCGCCGAGCGGCGCGGCCTGGAGGTACCCGGACAGGATCGAGGGCCACGGCTCCCCGCCGACCTCCTGCAGGAGCTTGACCGCGGCAGCCGACGGCGCCGGCACGGCCGGCACCGGCTCCTCGCCGTCGTACCGCCAGACCGCGTACCGACCCTGCCGAACGGGATTCCGGATGTCCGGAGCCGGAAACTCGGAGATGCCGATCTCAATCGGGCCGGCGATCCGACGGCAGGCGGTCATCGCACTGGCCGGCTCCGCGGCGGACAGCCCGAGGCCGGTGACCTTGAGCTGCTCACCTTGGGCCTGGCGACTACCGATCTCGTTGGCGACGTTGGAGATCGCCTCGCTCGGCATCGGCACCCAGTTGAGCCACGGCCGCTTCGATCCGGCCAGCGCGAAAACCACGTCGGTGACGTCACAGGGCTGTGGATCGTCCTGGATCGCAACCAGGTCCGTCACGTCACCGGATGCGCGGAACCGCATCGCGTGCCGGGCGGCATCCTGATGGGGGAAGGTGGGATCGGCCACCAGCCGCCGCAGGTCCGCATCCGCATCGCCCGTGATCATGGCGGGCAGCTTAGCAACGTGGACGGTCGGGCAGGGGGCAAGATCTACCTCTTTTTCCGGACCCTGGAGCTGGCAACCTGCCCTGAGGGTTCCCCCGCAGCTCGCAATGATCGTCAGTATGACCTGGGTTGGCCGAGTACGTGTTGGGCGACGAAGTTGAGGATCATCTCGCGGCTGACCGGCGCGATCCGCCCGGCCCGTACCGCCCCCAGCAGCGTCGCCACCCCGTACTCCGTGGTCATGCCAGCGCCGCCGTGCACCTGCACCGCCGTGTCCACCGCCAGCGCCGCCGCCTCCCCGGCCGCGTACTTCGCCATGTTGGCAGCGACGCCGGCCTCCAGGTCGCGTCCGGCGTCGTAGAGCACGGCAGCCTTCTGGATCATCAGTCGGGACAGTTCCACCTGCACGGCGGCATGGGCGAGCGGATGCGACACGCCCTGGTGGGAGCCGATCGAGCGTCCGCCCCACACCGTCCGCGTGGCCGTGTACTTCGAGGCGCGTTCGATGGCGTACCGGCCGGTGCCGGCGCCCATCGCGGCGACCATGATCCGCTCCGGGTTGAGGCCGGAGAAGAGCGCGAGCAGGCCGGCGTCCAGCGACTCGCCGACCAGCGCGTCGCCGGGCAGGCGAACGTCGTCCAGGTAGAGCAGGAACTGGTTCTCCGGGGAGAGGATCTCCATGTCCAGCTTGGACCAGGTCAACCCGGACGCGTCGGCCGGCACGATGAACAGCGCCGGCTTCAGCCTCTGCGGGGTCGCGTCCGCTGAGTCGGCACCGTCGTCCGTGTCGGCGACGCGCGCCACCACCAGCACGTGCCCCGCCTCGTCGACGCCGGAGATGTAGCACTTCTGGCCCGACAGCACCCAGTCGTCGCCGTCGCGGCGGGCCACCGTGGCGAGGCGGTGGAAGTTCGATCCGGCCTGCGGTTCGGTGATCGCGAAGACGATCTTTTGGGAGCCGTCCGCCAAGCCTGGCAGGTGGCGCTTGCGCTGCCGCTCGGTGCCGTGCCGGTTGATGACGGTGGCGGCGATGGCGGGAGAGACCACGAGCAGCAGCAGCGGGCAGCCGGCCGCCGCCAGCTCCTCGCAGACGACGGCGAGCTCGGTGATGCCGCCGCCCCCGCCGCCGTACTCGGTCGGGATGTTGACGCCCAGGTAGCCGAGCCGCCCGGCTTCGTGCCACAGCTCTGTGGTGTGCTCGCCGGCCTTGGCCTTCGCCACAAAGTAGCGGTGGCCGTACCGCTTCCCCAGCGCCCGCACGGCGTCGCGCAGCTGATTCTGCTCTTCAGTCAGGTCGAAGTTCATGGCTGAGCCTCCTCAAGGGGGTTGACCACGGCGAGCACGGCGCCGGTGTCGACCCGGCCGCCGGCCGGGACCGGCAGCTCGGCGACCACACCGTCGGCGGGGGCGAGCACGGGGTGTTCCAGCTTCATCGCCTCCAGGATCAGCAGCGGGTCACCGGCGACGACCCGCTGGCCGACCGCCACGTGCACCCGGGTCACCACGCCAGGCAGCGGCGCGAGCAGCGACCCGGCGGCCAGCTTCGCGGTCGGCAGGGGAAAGCGCGGCAGCTCGGCCAGGCGCGCGGCCCCGTCCGGGCCGTCCACGAAGATCTCCGACCCGACCCGGTGTACGCGGTACGCCCGCCGCACCCCGGCCACGTCCAGCACGACCCGCTCCGGGTACGCCTCGACCATGGTTACGGCCGGCATCGCGTCGGCGGCGCTGCCCTCGGCAGCCGGGGTGTTGCCGGCAGCCGCGGGGGACGGCGACGCCGACCACTCGGCGAGGCCGCCTGCGCGATTCAGGCGGTACCGGCTTTCGATCTCGTTGCCGTCCCGGCCGGTGAAGCGGGTGACCTGCGGGAAGGCGGGCACGTTTCGCCAGCCCGACGGCAGCCCACGCAGCACCGGCGCCGAGGCCCGGCGGGCGGCGGCCGAGGCGAGGGCCGCCGCCAGGGCGACCAGGGGAACATCGCCGGCCGGCAGCAAGGGCGCGAAGAGCTCGGGGTGTCGGTCCAGGAAACCGGTGTCGACGTCGACGGCGCCGAACTGCGGGCTGCGCAGAACGCGGACCAGCAGGTCCCGGTTGGTGGCCACGCCGTGCAACTCGGCCCGGGCGAGGGCACCGGCCAGCGCACGGGCCGCCTCGGCGCGGGTGGGCGCCCAGGCGATCACCTTGGCGAGCATCGAGTCGTAGTGGACGGTCACCACCGACCCGTCGACCACGCCGGAGTCCAGCCGCAGGCCGCGCTCCGACGCGAACTCGGCGGTCACCCCGGGCACGGCGAACCGGTGCAGGGTGCCGGTCGCCGGCCGGTACCCCTGGGCCGGGTCCTCGGCGCAGAGGCGTACCTCGATGGCGTGGCCCTCGGCCGGCGGGGCCGCGGTCAGCGACAGGGGCGAACCCTCGGCGACGAGCAGTTGCAGCCGGACCAGGTCCAGGCCGGTGGTCAGCTCGGTGACCGGATGCTCTACCTGGAGGCGGGTGTTCATCTCCAGGAAGTAGAACTCGCCGCCCGGGGCGAGCAGGAACTCGACCGTGCCGGCCCCGACGTAGTCGACCGCCCGGCCGGCGGCCACCGCCGCCTCGTGCAGCCGCTCCCGCACCCCGTCCGGGAGGACGCCCGGGGCCTCCTCGACGATCTTCTGGTGGCGGCGCTGGATCGAGCACTCGCGCACGCCCAGGGCCACCACCGTCCCGTACGCGTCGCCGAAGATCTGGACCTCGACGTGCCGGCCGCTGTCGACGTACCGCTCGATGAAGACCGTGCCGTCGCCGAACGCCGACGCCGCCTCGCGGCGCGCGCCGGACACGGCCTCGGCGAGCCCGTCGGCGTCGCGGACCACACGCATGCCGCGCCCGCCGCCCCCGGCGGACGCCTTCACCAGCACCGGAAAGTCGGTGACCTGGGCGGCGTCGGTCCAGGTGGGCAGCATCGGCACGCCCGCCTCGGCGAGCAGCGCCTTCGCCGCCAGCTTGTCGCCCATCGCGGCGATCGCCTGGGCGGGCGGCCCGACCCAGGTCAGACCGGCGTCGGCGACCGCCGTGGCGAATTCGGCGTTCTCGGCGAGGAAGCCGTAGCCGGGGTGGACGGCGTCCGCGCCGGACCGGCGGGCCGCGTCGAGGATCGCCCCGATCCGGAGGTACGTCTCGGCGGGCGTGTTCCCGGGCAGCCGGACCGCCTGGTCGGCCTCGGCGACGAAGGGTGCCTCGGCGTCCGCGTCGGAGTGCACGGCGACCGTCTGCACGCCGAGCGCCCGGCAGGTGGCGAAGACCCGGCGGGCGATCTCGCCCCGGTTGGCGACCAGGAGCCTGCTGATCATTGAGCCTGCCTCTCGTTCGCGACTGCGGGACTACTCCGTTTCGCTGCGTTCCTCGCGCTCACATTCGAAAGACGCCGAAGCGCTCGGCGCCCTTGACCGGGCCGTTGTGGATCGCCGACAGGCAGAGCCCGAGGACGGTACGGGTGTCGCGGGGGTCGATCACCCCGTCGTCGTAGAGCCGCCCGGAGAGGAACAGAGCGCCGGACTGGGACTCGATCTGCTGCTCCACCATCATTCGCATCGCCGCGTCCGAGTCCTCGTCGAACTCGCGTCCCCGCGCGGCGGCGGCCTGCCGGGCCACGATGGAGAGCACCCCGGCCAGCTGCGCCGGGCCCATCACCGCCGACTTGGCGTTCGGCCAGGTGAACAGGAACCTTGGTTCGTACGCCCGGCCGCACATCCCGTAGTTGCCCGCACCGTACGAGGCGCCCAGGTTGACCGTCAGGTGCGGCACCGTCGAGTTCGACACCGCGTTGATCATGAGTGCGCCGTGCTTGATGATGCCGCGTTGCTCGTACTCGGTGCCGACCATGTAGCCGGTGGTGTTCTGCAGGAAGATCAGCGAGGTGTCGGACTGGTTGGCGAGCTGGATGAACTGCGCCGCCTTCTGCGCCTCCGCGCTGAACAGCACACCCCGGGCGTTGGCGAGGACGCCGACCGGGTAGCCGTGCAACTCGCCCCAGCCGGTGACCAGCGCACTGCCGTAGGCCGGCTTGAACTCGTCGAACTCGCTGCCGTCGAGCACCCGGGCGAGGACGTCGCGCGGGTCGAAGGGCACCCTGAGGTCGAAGCTGGCGATGCCGAGCAACTCCTCCGGGTCGTACCTCGGTGGCTGCGGGCACGGGTTGCGCGGCCCGGGACCATGCTTGCGCCAGTTCAACCGGCGTACGCACTGCCGGGCCAGCCGGATGCCGTCCCGCTCGTCGGCGGCGAGGAAGTCGGCCAGGCCGGAGGCGGTGGCGTGCATCGCCGCGCCGCCCAGCGACTCGTCCTCGGCGTCCTCGCCGGTAGCCATCTTGACCAGCGGCGGCCCGGCCAGGTAGACCTGCGAGCGGTCGCGGATCATGATGGTGAGGTCCGACATCCCGGGCACGTACGCGCCGCCGGCCGTGGCGTTGCCGAAGACCACGCTGACCGTGGGGATCTTCGCGGCCGAGAGCAGGGTCAGGTCGCGGAACACCCGGCCGCCCGGGATGAAGATCTCCGCCTGGGTGGGCAGGTCCGCGCCGGCCGACTCGACCAGGTTCACCATCGGCAGGCGGTTGGCCAGGGCGATCTCGCCGGCCCGTCGGGTCTTGGCGAGCGACCATGGGTTGACCGCGCCGCCGCGTACCGTCGGGTCGTTGGCGATGACCAGGCACTCGACGCCCTCGACCACGCCGATCCCGGTGACCACGCTGGCCCCGACCGGAAAGTCGGTGCCGTACGCCGCGACCGGGGAAAGTTCCAGGAACGGGCTGTCCGCGTCCAGCAGCAGCTCGATGCGCTCCCGGGGCAGCAGCTTGCCGCGTTTGTGGTGCCGGGTCACGTACTTCTCGCCGCCGCCGGCCCGGGCCTGGTCGAGCGCGACGTCCAGTTCGGCAAGGCGCTCCAGCAGCGCCTCCCGGTTGGCCCGGAAGGCCGGCGAGGCAGGGTCGATCGCGCTGTCGAGTGTGGTCACAGCCGGGTGCCCCTCGCGGCGATCTCGTTCATGATTTTGGATGCAGGTGGGCCGGCAGGTCGATGATCCGGGAGCGGAGCAACTCGCCGAGCGCCTTGGCCTGCGGATCGAACCGGGTGGAGGCGGCCACCCCCGGCCCGAGCAGCCCCTCGATCACGAAGTTGACCGCCCGCAGGTTCGGCAGTTCGTGCCGTGTGACGGTCAACGGAGCGGTCTCCGGCAACAGTTCCGCCAGCCGCTCCACCGTGAGCCAGCCGCGCAGCCAGGCCCAGGTCGCATCCGTACGCGCCCAGACGCCGAGGTTCGCGTCGCCGCCCTTGTCACCCGAACGCGCCCCCACCACCGTGCCCAGCGCCGCCCGTCGACTCACCCCACTGCCCGGTAAGGAGGGGCCCCCTGTTAACGCCTGGTGTAGTAAAGGGGCCCCCTCCAAACACGTCACCGGCGGCGGGACGATCGGGACCCGGGTGCCGTCCGGCAGCACCGCGACGTGGGCGACCGCGTCCTGCGGCACGGTGTCGGCGGTGAAGACGCCGTACGGAATCGCGTCGCCGGGTGGTGTGGTCAGCGTGCAGCCCGGGTAGGAGGCCAGGGCCAGCTCCACCGCCGCCGCCGAGAACGCCCGACCGGCCCGCGCCCGGTCACCGTCGCGCAGGTGTACGTGCAGCAGCGAGCTGGCCGTCTCAGTGTCGGCGGCGTCCGGGTGATCGGTGCGGGCCAGCACGAATTCCAGCCCGTCCCTGCCGACTGCCTCCTCCAGTTGCGCCCGGACCAGGGCCGCCTTGGCAGGGATGTCGAGCCCGCAGAGTACGAAGGTCATCGAGTTGCGGAAACCGCCCAGGGTGTTGACGCCGACCTTGAGCGTCTCCGGCGGTGACGTCCCCCGCACGCCGGACACCCTTACCCGGTCCGGCCCGTCCTGGGCCAGTCGCACGGTGTCCAGGTGGGTCACCACGTCCGGCCCGAGGTATGCCGGACCGCCGACCTCGTACAGCAACTGGGCGGTGACCGTCTCGACGGTGACCGCGCCGCCGGTACCGGGATGCTTGGTGAGCACCGCCGAGCCGTCCGGGTGCAGCTCGGCGATCGGGAAGCCCGGCCGGTGCCCGCCGTCGGGCAGTTCAATGAAGAAGCTGAAATTGCCCCCGGTGACCTGCGCCCCGCACTCGATCAGGTGCCCGGCGACGGTGGCTCCGGCCAGCGCGTCGAGGTCGTCGCGTCCCCAACCGAAGCGCGCGATGGCCGGGCCCACGACCAGCGAGGCGTCGGTGACCCGACCGGTCACCACCACGTCCGCCCCGGCGTCCAGGCAGGCGGCGATGCCGAACGCCCCGAGGTACGCGTTCGCGCTGAGTGCGTCCGGTCGGGCCAGGGCATCGCCCTCGACGTACCCGATCCGGACAGGGAGGCCGAGGCGGTCGGCGAGCGCACGGATCGCGGTGGCCAACCCCGCAGGGTTGAGTCCACCGGCGTTGGTGACCAGCCTGACCCGGCGGTCGAGCGCGGTGTCGAGACAGCCCTCAAGCTGCCGCAGGAACGTCTTCGCGTAGCCCAGGTCGGGATCACGCATCCGGTCCCGGCCGAGGATGAGCATGGTCAACTCGGCCAGGTAGTCGCCGGTCAGCACGTCCAGTTCGCCGCCGTCGAGCATCCCCCGCCACGCGGAGAACCGGTCACCGTAAAAGCCGGAGGCGTTGCCGACGCGCAGCACCCCGCTCATCGGGGCCGTCTTTCATTCGCGGCTGCGGGGCTCCGCTGCGCTGCGCTCCTCGCGCTCATCGGGGCCGCCTTTTGGTGCCGGGCGGACCGGCGAACGCCTGGGCCACGTCCAACCACCCGTCGGCGACCGGCCCGGTGGCGACCAGGGCGAGGTCGGCGCGGTGCCGGCGCCGCGTCACCAGCAGGCAGAAGTCGAGCGCCGGACCGGTGACCCGGTCGGCCGCGTTCGCCGGACCGAAGGACCAGGTCACCCCGGTGGGCGCGACCAACTCCACCCGGACCGGCGCCGTGGGCACCGCCCGGCCGTGGGCGGCGAAGCTGTGTCCGACGGTACGGAAGCCGAGGTACGCGATGTGCCGCAGCCGGTCGGTGACGGGCCGGGTGACGCCGAGTGCCTCGGCCACGTCCTCGCCGTGCGCCCAGGTCTCCATGATCCGGGCGGTCGCCATCGAGGCCGGTGACATGCGGGTGCCGTACCAGGGCAACTTCTCCCCGGCGGCGGCGAGGGCGGTGGCGAGCGCCGAGCGGCCGGCCCGCCAGCGGGTCAACAACACGTCGGGCGGGGCGAGGAACGCCTCCGCCCCGGCGTCGACCAGCCGGGCCGGGTCCGGCGCGGAGGCAACCGAGGCGTGGAACGCATCGGCGTCGGTCGCGGCGAGGCGGGCTGCCTCATCGGTCCACGCCAGGTGGGCGATCTGGTGGGCGATCGTCCAGCCCACCGCCGGGGTCGGCCGCGCCCAATCCGGTGACGGCAGCGGTGCGACGAGCGCGTCGAGCTGCTCGGACTCGGCGGCCAGATCCGTGAGCAGTGCGGTCAGGTCGACCATGATGCCTCCGGGCGGGTTGGTCCGGTCAGGTGGGTGTGTACGCGGTGGTGAGCAGGGTGGCCAGCTGGTGTTTCCAGGCGTGCAGCAGCGTGGCCCGGCGGGTCGAGTCGTCGCTGAGCAGGTTGGCCACGCCGAGCCCGCGCAGCAGGTCGAGGGTGGCCTGCACGGCCTCGCGTACGCCTGGCCGCCGCTCGTCCACCCCGAGCAGGTCGACGGTCAGCCGGTGCATCTCCCGGCCGATCCGGGTTTCGAGCGGCAGCAGGGCGGCGCGCAACTCGGCATCGGTGCGGGCGGCCACCCACAGCTCCAGTGCCGCGACGAAGAGCGGCCCGGTGAAGGCGGCGGCGAGCAGGTCCACCACCCGGTCCAGCCGGTCGGCGCCGGCCGGCAGCGCGTCCGCCTCGGCGCGCAGCTCCGCCGCCCGGCGCTCGGTGAGGTGGCCGACGGCGGCGGTGACCAGGGCGGTCCGGGTCGGGTAGTGGTGCAGTTGGGCGCCCCGGGAGACGCCGGCCCGGGCCGCCACGACGGTGGTGGTGGTGCCGGACCAGCCGTGCTTGACCAGGCAGTCGACGGTCGCCTCCAGCAGCCGGGCCTGGGTGGCCCGACTGCGTTCCTGTTGAGGGGCGCGCGTCGATGCGTGGCGCATGGTCGTCAGCCTGACGCCATCAAAACAAACAGTCAAGCCTGACTTTTTTTGCGGTGACCGAGACGATCCGGTCCGGGACCTGTCCCGGTGGCCGGACAGCCCGGCCAGCGAGGGCCCTGCCGGTCACGAATGCCGCCGCGTCGGGAGCGGGCAGGCGGGAAGCTCCGGTGACCCGGCCGGACGTCAGACGCGGGCGCGGCGGGCCAGGCGTTCCGGGTCCAGGATGATGATGCTCTTGCCGTCCAGTCGGAGCCAGCCGCGCGAGGCGAAGTCCGCTAGGGCCTTGTTGACCGTCTCGCGGGAGGCGCCGACGAGCTGGGCGATCTCCTCCTGGGTCAGGTCGTGCGTCACCCGCAGCACGCCGCCGTCCCGGGTGCCGAACCGACCCGCCATCTGGAGCAGGTTCTTCGCGACCCGGCCGGGCACGTCGGTGAAGATCAGGTCGGCGAGCGCGTCGTTGGTCCGGCGCAGCCGGCGGGCGAGCACCCGCAGCAACTGCTCGGCGATCTCCGGGCGGTTGTTCAGCCAGGGGCGCAGGGCCTGCTTGCGCAGCCGGGCCAGGCGGCTGTCGGTGACCGCGGTGGCGGTCGCCGTACGCGGGCCCGGGTCGAACAGCGACAGCTCACCGACCATGTCCGAAGGACCCATCACCGCGATCAGGTTCTGCCGGCCGTCCGCTGCCCGGCGGCCTACCTTGATCTTGCCAGACAGCAGGATGTAGAGGCTGTCGCCGGGCTCGCCCTCGTTGAAGACGACCTCGCCCTTGCGGATCTCGACCGTCTCCATCTCCTTGGCGAGCGCCTCGGCCGCCTCCGGGTCGACGCCCTGGAAGATTCCGCTGCGGGCCAGTACCTCGTCCATCGCGCACCTCCGGTTACGCGTGCCGTCCGTCGGCGGGGTCTGCCGTCCGCTGATCCGTCGCGCGCCGACCAGTCTAGGCGCACGTGAGCAGGAATCGGAGGTGCACCCCTGGAATCTTGATCGTTGGATGTGACGTCGCCGTCGGTATCACCCGGTGGTGTTTCGCGCCGGTGCGGGCCGCGGCCCCCGTCGGCCGGCGCAGGCCGTTGCCCCGTCGGTCCGCCCGGTTCGGGCCGCTGCCGGCCGACGGCGTCACCGGCCGTAGGGTCACGGCGTGCTGAGTGACCCCCTGCTGACCGAGCGCCACGAGAACGGGCGGGACGTTCCGCTGCTCGTGTGGCGTGCCGGACGTCCCCTGCGGGCGGTCAGCACCGCGCCGCTGGGCGGCGGGCTGGGCGTACGACGGTGGGTGCTGAACGCGACCGTGCCGATGTCGTACGACCGGGACGACCCCGCCGACCACCTGGCCGGCATGGCCCGGCGGCTCGGGCTCGACGGGCCGGGGGTGGGCCTGCTGACCGGGGTGGACGTCGGCGAGGTGGTGACGCGGTCGGACGGCGGCGTGCGGGTCTGGGCGACCGTCGGGCTGGGCACCCCGGTTCCGGCGGCGGCCCCGGCCGTGGCGGTGCCGCAGCGGGTCGGCACGGTCAACATCGTGGCGTACGTCCCGGCTCGGCTCGGCGACGCGGCGCTGGTCAACGCCGTGGCCACCGCCACCGAGGCCAAGGCGCAGGCGATCGCGGAACTGGGCCTGCCCGGCACCGGCACCCCGACCGACGCGGTCACCATCCTCTGCCCGCCGGACGGGCCGGTCTGCGACTACGGCGGTCCGCGCTCGACCTGGGGAGCGCCGCTGGCCCGGGCGGTGCACGCCGCGGTGCTGGCGGTGGGGGCCGACACCGTTCCATGGTCGGATCGGCTTCCGGGCTGATTCTCCCACCCGATCGGCCCTCGTGGCCGAGTTGCCCGCCCGGTAGCGTCGCCCACGATGTACGCTGCCGCCCCTCTTCCCTCCCGTCCGCGTCGCCGCACCCTGGGCGCCGTCGGCGCGTTCCTCGTCGCCCTTCTGTTGGCGGGTTGCGGAGACTTCGGCGAACGGCCGGTCTGGCAACCCGGCGCGGGCGGCGGTGCCACCGGCGGGCCGGTCGAGTCGAGCGCCCCCGTGGTCAAGCCGATCTCGCTCTCCGCCACCGGCGACATCGTCATGGCGATGGCACCCAACCGGCTGCCGCCCAACAACGGCAAGGGCTTCTTCGACTCGGTCAAGAAGGCGCTCGCCGCCGACCTGGTGATGGGCAACCTGGAAGAGCCGTTGACCGTGGACACCGGCACCGGCAAGTGCGGGGCGAACTCCACCCGCTGCTTCCAGTTCCGAGCCCCGCCCGAGTACGCCGCCCATCTGGCCGACGCCGGGTTCGACCTGCTCAACCAGGCCAACAACCACGGCAACGACTTCGGGCCGAAAGGGTACGAGAACACCCAGAAGGCCCTGGAGAAGCACGGTCTCGCGCACACCGGGGCGCCTGACCAGATCACCGTGGTCGACGTCAAGGGCGTCCAGGTGGCGGTCGCCGGCTTCTCCTCGTACGCCTGGTCGAACAGCCTGGTCGACATCCCGGCCGCGAAGAAGGTGATCGCCAAGGCCGCCACCATGGCCGACATCGTCGTGGTGCAGGTGCACATGGGCGCCGAGGGCGCGGAGATGACGCGGGTCCGACCCGGCACCGAGATGTTCCTCGGCGAGAACCGGGGCGATCCGGTCAAGTTCTCCCGGGCGATGATCGACTCCGGGGCCGACCTGGTGGTCGGCCATGGTCCGCACGTGCTGCGCGGCATGGAGTTCTACAAGGGTCGATTGATCGCGTACAGCCTGGGCAACTTCGCGGGCGGCGGCAACTCGCTGAGCAACAACGGCCGGCTCGGCTGGGGTGGAGTGCTCAAGGTCAAGCTCAACCCGGACGGCAGTTGGGCCGGCGGCTCGTTCGTCTCCACCTACATGAACGACGCCCGCAAACCGACGATGGACCCCGACGACCGGGGCCTCGGGCTGCTCCGGGAGCTCACCGAGCTCGACTTCCCCGAGTCCGGCGCACGGTTCGACGACTCCGGGAAGATCAGACCGCCGGACGCCGACTGATCCCGTTCCGGGACGCGGCGATCCCGGCGGCCAGTTCCGCGTCCGGTCGCTGCTGCTCGCCGAGGCGGTCGATCGCCGGGTCGGCTCCGGGGCCGGCCGGCGAGTCGGAGCGACGACGTAGGCTGGCCGTCGTGACCAGAAGTGCCATCGAGACCGACCTCGGGCGTACCCGCCGGGCGCGGCGGATCGGCCGTGTGCTTGCCGAGACACATCCCGACGCGCACTGTGAGCTGCACCACTCCAGCCCACTGGAGCTGGCCGTCGCGACCATCCTCTCGGCCCAGTGCACGGACAAGAAGGTCAACGAGGTCACGCCCAAGCTCTTCGCCCGCTACCCGACCGCCGCCGACTACGCCGGGGCGGACCGCGCCGAGCTGGAGGACCTGATCCGGCCCACCGGCTTCTACCGCAACAAGACCAGCTCACTGATCCAGCTCGGTCAGGCGCTCGTCGAGCGGTACGACGGACAGGTTCCCGGCCGGCTGGCCGACCTGGTGACGCTGCCCGGGGTCGGCCGTAAGACCGCCAACGTCATCCTCGGCAACGCCTTCGACGTGCCCGGCATCACCGTCGACACCCATTTCCAGCGGCTGGTGCAACGCTGGCGGCTGACCACCGAAACCGACCCCGTCAAGATCGAGCACGCGATCGGAGCGATGTTCCCGAAGCGCGACTGGACCATGCTGTCGCACCGGATCATCTTCCACGGCCGCCGGGTCTGCCACGCCCGCAAGCCCGCCTGCGGGGCGTGCACGCTGGCGAAGCTCTGCCCGTCGTACGGCACCGGGCCGACCGAGTCGGCCGCCGCCGCGAAGCTGCTCAAGGGTCCCCGGGCCCGCGACCTCGCGGCCGCCGCCGGGGTCGACCCCGACCTGGTGCCCGTGCAGGCGGTCCGGGCGGAGGCGCCGTGATCCGCCGACTCGCCCTGCTCTCCGTGTCGCTGATGCTGCTGGTCACGACCGGCTGCACCGCCGAGCCCGAGGCGGCCCCGCCCAGCCGGCAGGAGGCGGCAGCCAGCCGGCCGTCGCCCTTCGAGGACTGCACCGCCCTCACCGGCGGCCCGGCCGGCACCGGCGACGGGGGCGCAGCCGCTGATCTGCTGCCCGAGCTGACCCTCACCTGCTTCACCGGTGGCACCCCGGTCGCCCTGCGGGACGTGGCCGGTCCGGCTGTGATCAACATCTGGGCCTCGTGGTGTGCGCCCTGCCGCAAGGAACTGCCCGCCTTTCAACGGCTCAGCGAGCGCAGCGAGGGGCAGCTGCGGGTCATCGGGGTGAACACCCGGGACGGCCGCGAGGCCGCGCAGTCCATCGGCGAGGACTTCGGCATCCGCTTCCCGATGCTCTTCGACCAGGGTGCTGCGCTGCAGCAGAGGCTGCGCCGCAACGCGTTTCCGCTGACCATGTTCGTCGCCGCCGACGGGCGGATCCGGCACCTCGACACCTCCGGCGCGCTGGACGACGCCCGGCTCGCCGAGCTCGTCCGGCAGCACCTCGACATCACGGTGCCGGCGTGAGCGAGGTACCGGCGTGAGTCACGGCCCGACGGCGAACGGTGGGCAGCGGCAGCCGCCAGCCTGGGTGACGCCGCTGCTGGTCCGGCTCGGCACCGCGCGCCGCGAGGACTTCACCCGCCTGCGCACGCCGGAACACGGTGGCCGGGAGAGCGCCGTGCTGGTGCTGCTCGGCGAGGCGACCGACACCGGCCCGGACGTGCTGATCCTCCAGCGGGCCGCCACGCTGCGCAGACACGCCGGCGAACCGGCCTTTCCCGGCGGGGCCGCCGATCCGGAGGACGCCGACGCCGCCGCGACCGCGCTGCGCGAGGCCAACGAGGAGGTCGACCTCGATCTGGCCAGCGTCACCCTGCTGGCCGAGCTGCCGAGGCTGTGGATCCCGGTCAGCGAATTCGTGGTGACCCCGGTGCTCGCCTGGTGGCACGCGCCCCACCCGGTGCATCCGCGGCAGCCGGCCGAGGTCGCCCACGTGGCCCGGCTGCCGATCGCCGAGCTGGTCGACCCCGACAACCGGGTTCAGGTACGCCACCCGAGCGGCTGGGTGGGGCCCGCGTTCTCCGTACGCGGAATGCTCGTCTGGGGTTTCACCGCCGGGGTGCTGGCGGCGTTGCTGGACATGGGCGGCTGGAGCCGGCCGTGGCCGCGTGACCGGGTGATCGACCTGCCGCCGGTCGCGGCGTCACCGGCCCCGTCGGCCGGTACGGACGAGGCCGACGAGAGCGCGGTCCGCTGATCGGGCCGTCACCTTCCGCAAGCGATCGTCATCCCGCGAGCCACCGGCCCGTACGCTTGAGCCGTGTCGGCCGTGGATCTCGTACTGCTGTTACTCATGCTCGTGTTCGCGATCAGCGGATACCGGCAGGGGTTCGTCATCGGGGTGCTGTCGTTCTCCGGGTTCTTCCTGGGCGCCCTGATCGGCCTCCAGATCGGGCCGATGTTCGCCCAGCAGTTCGTGGACAGCGGCAACCGGGTACTCATCTCACTGGTCGCCATCTTCGGTCTGGCCGTGGTCGGCCAGGCGCTCGCCGGCTGGCTCGGTTCGCACCTGCGCCGCACGATCGCCAGCGACGTGGGCCGGCGGATCGACGACGTCGGCGGCGCCTTCGTCTCGCTCTTCGCGGTGCTCCTGGTCGCCTGGCTGGTCGCGGTGCCGCTCGGCTCCTCCTCGCTGCCCTGGCTCGCCGCCTCGGTGAAGAACAGCGCGCTGCTGCGGGCGGTGGACGCCGTCATGCCCGACCAGGCCCAGCAGCTGTCCAGAGCGCTGCGGAACACCGTCGACACCAACGGCTTCCCGGATGTCTTCGACGGCCTGCGGCGTACCCAGGCCCGACAGGTCGAACCGCCCGACCCGGCCCTCGCCGGCTCCGAGGTGGTGGCCAACGGCCAGCGGTCGGTGGTCAAGGTGCTCGGCTCCGCACCGAGCTGTTCCCGGCGGATCGAGGGCTCCGGCTTCGTCTACGCCGACGACCGGGTGATGACCAACGCCCACGTGGTCGCCGGCACCCGCGCCGTCGCGGTGGAACTGCGCGGCGACCGGTACGAGGGTGAGGTCGTCGTCTACGACCCGAACCGGGACCTGGCCGTGCTGTACGTCCCCGGGCTGCCCGGCCCGTCGATGCGGTTCGCTGCCGGCAACACCTCCAGCGGCGCGGACGCCATCGTGCTCGGGTTCCCGCTGGACGGGCCGTACAACGCACAGTCGGCGCGGATCCGCGACGTCGACCGGATCACCGGCCCGGACATCTACTCCTCGGGCAACGTCACCCGGGAGATCTACACGATCCGGGCGCTGGTACGCAGCGGCAACTCGGGTGGACCGTTGGTCTCGTCGAACGGTCTGGTGCTCGGGGTGATCTTCGCGGCGGCGGCCGACGACCCGAACACCGGCTTCGCGGTGACCGCCGCCGAGGCCCGCTCGGTGGCGCTGGAAGGCGCGCAGCGTACCCGCGGTGTCGGCACCGGCGACTGCACCTGACGGTCTCCGGTCAGCGCTGCGACTGCCGGAACCGGCGCACCATGAACGCGGCACCGGTGAGCAGCGCGACGAAGATCGCCGAGCCGATCCAGAGCCGTTCCGTGGCGGCATCGTCCGGTGCCCCGGCGGCCCGAGCCCGCCACCGGGCCTCCTGGCGCGGCCCGCTCAGGCCGAGTTGTTCGGCGTCCGGGTCGTCCACCCGGGTCAGGCCGGGCGCCGCACCGAACCCGCTGACCCCCGGCGAGTCGTTGTCGTCCAGCGGGTTGTGGTGGATCAGCGGCACGTCGGCGGTGAGTGCCGCGATCGGGTCGACCAGGCCGTAGCCGAACCGGTCGTCGCGGCCGGTGGGGCCGATGTCCTTGGCGGTGACCAGCAGCCGGTTGACCACGTCGCCGGCGGACATCTGCGGATAACGGGACCGGACCAGGGCCGCGGTCGCGGCGACCAGCGGCGCGGCGAAGCTGGTGCCCTGCACCCGCCAGTAGCCGGAAGGGGGGCGAGCGCCGACGAGTCCGCTGGCCGGAGCGGTGAGGATGGTGGCGCGGCCGGTGATCGCGCCGCTCCACAGGTTGTTGCTGTTGCGTTCGAGGCCGGAGACCGCGAGCACGCCGGGCTCGCGGGCCGGGTACCACACCTTTGCGTCCGGCGAGGTGACGAGGTTGCCGGTACAGGCGACCACCACCACGTCACGGGCGAAGGCGTAGTCGATGGCAGCGGCCAGGGCGGCACTGTCGCCACTGCCGCCGAGGGACAGGTTGATCACACGCGCTCCGTTGTCGACCGCCCACCGTACGCCCTTGGCCACGATGAGGGCGTCGTCGTAGCGGTTCTCCTCGTCGAGCACCCGCACGGGCAGGATCCGGGCCTCCGGCGCCAGCCCGACCACGCCCTGCCGGTCGTCGTTGCGCCCCGCGATCAGGCCGGCCACCGTCGTGCCGTGGCCGACCGGATCCGGCTCGGCCGAGCCATCCGCGGAGACCAGGTCGAGCCCGGGGAGTACCCGGCCGACCAGATCCGGATGGGACCCGTCCACCCCGGAATCGATGACGGCGACGGTGACCCCGCGCCCGGTCGAGGTCCGCCAGGCGATCTCCGCGCCCAGTTTGTCGAGTTGCCACTGTTCGTCGCGGATCTGGTCGGCGCGTTCGATGACGTCTGCGGGCGCGTACGCCACCGGGACGCCGAAGGCGGGTGAGGCGACCGGCATGGCGGTGGCGGGGACGACCGTGACGGCGGCCGACAGTGTGGTGGCCACCGTCGCGAGCAGCGCCCGGTGAGCGAACAGTCGAGGCCCGATCGAGCCGACGTGCCGCACCCTGGTCACATTCTCAGCCATTCGTCGCAGGACACATGACGATCGGAGATTACCGGTTCCGTCCCGGTTTCAGGGGCGTTCCGTGGACTCCGGGTCACTGTGGCGGTAGGTGGGCCAACTGGACCAGGCGTACCCCCTCGCGACGGGTGAGCAGCCGGCCGCGTCCGGGCGGCAGTGGACCGGGGCGCACCGCGCCGAGCAGCGCGCCCTCCTCCGGGTTGCCCGACATCACCAGGCCCGAGGTGGACAGTTCGCGCAGCCGCTGCACAACGGGCTCGTACTGGGCGCGGCCGGCACCGCCGCACCGCCGTACCAGCACCAGGTGCAGTCCGACGTCCCGGGCCTGCGGCAGGTGCTCCTCCAGGGCCCGCAGCGGATTCGCCGGTCCACTGGCGATCAGGTCGTAGTCGTCGACCAGGACGAACAGCTCCGGCCCGGACCACCAGGACCGGTCGCGCAGCTGTGCCGGATTGACCTCCGGGCCGGGGATCCGGCCCTGCATGTAGCCGGCGGCCGACTCGATCAGCTCGGTGGCGTGCGCCGCCGCCGTGCCGTACCCGATCAGGTGCGGTGTCTCGATGACACCGAGCAGGCTGCGCCGATAGTCCACCAGGATCACCCGAGCCTGTTCCGGGGTGAACCGGGTGACGATCGAGGTGGCCAGGGCGCGCAGGAACGACGACTTGCCGCACTCGGCGTCGCCGTAGACCACGAAGTGCGGCTCGGCGGCGAAGTCGAGGACGACCGGACGCAGATCCGCCTCGGCGATCCCGATCGGGATCCGCAGCCCGGTGGTGGCGTCGAGGTCGAGGTCGGCGTACGGCAGCACCGCAGGAAGGAGCCGCACCCGCGGGGCCGCCGGCCCGGACCAGGCTTCCCGCACCCGCCGCACGAGGCCGACAGTGTCCGAGTCGGCGGAGCGCGGCAGCGCGGTGAGGAAGTGCAGGCTCTCGGCGGTGATGCCGCGCCCCGGCTTCTGCTCCGGTACGTCGCCCGCCGCGCGGCGGGCGACCAGCGAGTCGGACGGATCACCGAGGCGCAGCTCCAACCGGGAACCGAAGAGGTCCCGGATGGCCGGACGGAAATCCAGCCAGCGCACCGCGCTCGCCACCACGTGCAGGCCGTACGACAGGCCGCGGGTGGCGAGGTCGGTGATCAACGGTTCGAGGTCGTCGTACTCCGTGCGCAGGGTGGCCCACCCGTCGACGACGAGGAAGACGTCACCGAAGAGGTCGTCACCGGGCTCACCGGCCCGGGCCCGGGCGGCGCGGCGCTGTCGCCAGGCGCTGATCGACTCCACCCCGACTTCGGCGAAGGTGCGTTCCCGATCGGCCAGCAGGGTGGCCATCTCGCCCACCGTGCGTCGCACGCCGGTGGGGTCGGTCCGGCCGGTGACCCCGCCGACCTGGGGCAGGTCACGCAGCGCGGCCAGCCCGCCGCCGCCGAAGTCGAGACAGTAGACCTGGACCTCGGTCGGGGTGTGGGTGAGCGCCAACGCGCAGATCATCGTGCGGAGCGTGGTGGACTTGCCGCTCTGCGTACCGCCGACGACCGCGACGTGGCCCGCCGCGCCGTCCAGCGCCAGCCAGAGCACGTCGCGGCGCTGCTCGTACGGCTTGTCGACCACGGCCACCGGCACCTGCAGCGCCCCGTGCAACTCCGGATTGCCAAAGGTCAGCCCACGGTGTGGGTCCAGCACGAGCGGCCCGACCAGTTCGTCCAGCGCGGGTGCGCCATCCAGCGGCGGCAGCCACACCTGGTGGGCCGGGGGGCCCTGCCCGGCGAGCCGCGCGACGAACAGGTCCAGCAGGGTCTCCTGGTTCTCCTCCTCCGGCTCGACAACGGGCGCGGGGGACGGCGGGGCGGGCGTGAAGTGGGTGGAGAAGGTGAGCAGCCGAGGTCGGGCCGGTCCGGCCGCGGTGGCCTCCGCGCCGCGCCGGCGTACCGGCCCGGAGACGTAGGCGGCCTTGAACCGCACCAGCGGCTCGGTGCCGAAGCGCAGGTAGCCGTGCCCCGGCGAGCGGGGCAACTGGTGTGCGTCGGGCACCCCGAGCACCGTCCGGGACTCCAGCGCGGAGAAGGTCCGCAGACCGATCCGGTACGACAGGTGGGTGTCCAGCCCACGCAGCCGGCCCTCCTCCAGCCGCTGCGAAGCCAGCAGCAGATGTACGCCCAACGACCGGCCCAGCCGACCGATCTGGACGAACAGGTCGATGAAGTCGGGCTTGGCCGACAGCAGTTCGGAGAACTCGTCGCAGATCAGCAGCAGTGATGGCAGTGGAGCCAGCGGGCTGCCCCCGGCCCGGGCCCGCTCGTAGTCGCGCAGGCTGGCGAAGTTGCCGGCCCGGCGCAGCAGTTCCTGCCGGCGGACCAGTTCGCCGTTGATCGCGTCGACCATGCGGTCGACCAGGGGCAGCGCGTCGGCCAGGTTGGTGATCACCGCAGCGGTGTGCGGCAGCCGGTCGAAGGAGGCGAAGGTCGCCCCACCCTTGAAGTCGACCAGCACGAAGTTGAGCTGTTCAGAGGAGTGGCTGGCGGCCAGCCCGAGCACCAGCGTACGCAGCAATTCGGACTTGCCGGAGCCGGTGGCGCCGATGAGCAGCCCGTGCGGGCCCATGCCGTCCTGCACCGACTCCTTGAGATCCAGCTCGACCGCACCGCCGTCCACGCCGACGCCGATGGGCGCCCGCAGTCGGTCCCGCGCCGATCGCGGGGCCCAGCCCTGGTCGGCCGTGAAGTTCTCCGGGTCGCCGATGCCGAGCAGTTCCGGCAGCCCCGGCTCGACGCCGGGCGTCGCGTCCGTCCTGCGGGTGGCGGCGGCCAGGCGCAGCGGTGCCAACCGGCGGGCCACCGCCTCGGCCTCGGCGAGCGCCAGTGCGTCGGGGCCGCCGACCTCCGCGGGACCGTCCGCCGAGTGCGAACGCAGCCGGCCCCCGCGCAGCTCGAGGAGCAGGGCGAAGCGGTCGAGCAGCCGGGGTGGTGGGGTGCCCAGGTCGATCAGGGTGACCGCGTCGATGCCGCCGTCCCCGGCCAGTTCGCTGGTGCCGGTGAGGTCGCCACCGTCCAGGACGACCACCAGGTGCGGCCCGTCGGTGGCGGGACCGGCCGGGTTGAACCGGGACCGGGGGGCCAGCACCTCGTCGAGCAGGCGTTCCAACTCGACCGCCGAACTGGTCACCAGGCGCACCGGGCCGAGAGCGTCGCTGCGGGTCGGGTGCTGCGCGTGCGGCAGCCACTTGACCCACTCCCAGGCACCGCGGCGTTCCGGTCCGGCGCAGACGGCGACGAGCAGCTCGTCCGGGGCGTGGAACACCGCGAGCTGGGTGAGCATCGCCCGGACCAGCGCCTGTGCCTCCGCCGACCCCGTCGGGCCGGTCGGCGTGCCCCGGACGAAGATCCGGGCGAAGCTGCGCAGCGACACGGCCACCGGCAGGTCGGGCACCACGGAGTACGCGTCGAGGAAGCGGCGCAGCGCGCCGGCCGTCATCGGCTCCAGCTCCTCCAGTGGGCGGGTGACCGGCGGAACCAACGGGGTGGCCAGGGTCTGCGGCCCGACCCCGACCCGCACCACCGCGAAATCCGGATCGGTGGGACGTCGCTCCCAGACCCGATGGCTGTCCACGGTCGACCAGAGCAGCGCCGGATCCGGATGCCGGTAGTAGAGGCCGGCGCGCTGCCGCGTCACGGTCTGCCGAACCTGGCGTCGCAGCGTCGTCAGGTGCCGCAGGTACTCGCGGCGGGCCGCCATCATCTCGGACTTCCTGGGGCTGCCCGAGGCACTGCCCCAGGTGGTCACCAGCATGGCCAGCGAGGAGAGGCCGAACATGCCACCGACCACGTACGAGTAGGCACCGCCGCCCCGGCCGAACATCATCGCCATCGCGACCGTGCCACCGAGCATCGGCAGCACCATCAGCATCTGCTGCCAGCGTCCGCCGGTGCCGGCCGGGATCTCCGGTGGTGCCTCGACCGGCAGCTCACCCGCTGGTATCTGTGGTGCCGGCCGCCGCGGCGGCCGCCGGATGACGACAGTGGACACTCATCCTCCTGACCGCGTTCGGTAACGCGAACCTGGCTCATCGTAGGTAAAGTCCTTCCGTCCGCGCAGCCGTCACCCCCTGTTCGACATGGAGATCATTCAATGACAATCGGGCTGGCCCGGGTCAGCGTCAATGCCCCTCAGCGGCGGGTGGACGTGGCTCTGCCGGAGCAGGTTCCGCTCGTCGAACTGCTGCCCGAGGTGCTGCGCCACGTGGGCGAAGGACTCGCCGACGACGGCGAACGGCACGGCGGCTGGGTGCTACGGCGCTGCGACGGCAGCGTGCTGGTGACCGCGCAGACCCTGCTCACCCAGGGCGTCCGCGACGGCGAGGTGCTGCACCTGGTGCCGGCCCGCGCCGAATGGCCCGAGCTGGAGTACGACGACGTGGTGGAGGCCATCCTCGACGGCGCGCGGCGGCGCGGCGGCGCCTGGTCGCCCCACGCCACCCGGGCCGCCGCGCTGGGCGGTGCCGGGGTCCCGCTCGCCGTCGGCCTGCTCGCCCTGCTGGCCGGTGGACCGGGCCAGGCGGCCGGCTGGCAGGCCGCGACCCTGGTGGCGGTACTGCTCGTGCTGGCCGGCACGGTGCTGTCCCGCGCCCAGGGCGACGGGCCGGCCGGGGCGGCCGTCGGCGGCTATGCGCTCCCCTACGCGGCGGCGGCCGGTGCGCTCGCCGTCAGCTCGGGCGACCCGGTCGGACCGCTCGCCCCGCTGCGCTGGATCGGCGCGGCCGAACTGCTGGCCGGTTCGGCGGCGCTGCTGCTGGTCTCGGTGCTCGGGCTGCTCGGGGTGGCGACCCGACTACGGATCTTCGTGGCCGGGGTGATGGCGGGCGCCGTCGGCCTGCCGGCCGCCCTCGGCGGCCTGTTGCTGGGTCCGGCGGGCACGGCGGCTGTGCTGCTCTGCGTGCTGCCCTTCGCGATCGGGGCGATCCCGCTGCTGGCCATCCGGCTGGGCAAGGTGCCACTGCCGCCGATCACCCTGCCCACCGGTGCCCCGGACGACCCGGACCGGGCCCGCGACCTGCCCGACCGGGGACGGGTGTACGCGGCGGTGGCCCGCACCGAGGAGATGCTGACCGGGATGCTGATCGCGCACGGGGTGCTGGCCGCGGCCGCCGCGGTGGTTCTCGGTGTCACCGGTGGCCATGCCGGCCGGCTGCTCGTCGCGGTGGCCTCGGCGGTGCTGCTGCTGCGCGCCCGGCTCTTCGCGGCGGTGCGACACCGGGTGCCGCTGGTGCTCGCCGGATCGGTCGGATACGCCGTCCTCGGCGCGGTGCTCACCGCGCAGACCGGCCCGACCGGTCAACTCGCCCTGGCGGTCGGGGGGCTGCTGGTCGCCCTGGTGGTGGTGGCCAGCGGCATCACGTACGCCCGTCGGCCGGTCTCCCCGTACCTCGGTCGGCTCGCCGACGTCACCGACACCGTCCTGGTGGTCTCCGTCGTGCCGATCGCCTGCGCGGTGCTCGGCCTCTACGAGCGGGCCCGGGGGCTGCTCGGCTGAGCAGCCCCCGGGCCAGTCGAGACATCGGTCAGTGAGTGGTTTCCCCGCGCTCCGCGGCGTCCCTGGCCCGCTGGTACGACGCCTGGATCTCGGCCTCGGCCTCGGTACGCCCCACCCAGGTCGCGCCCTCGACCGACTTGCCCGGCTCCAGGTCCTTGTACACCTCGAAGAAGTGCTGGATCTCCAGCCGATCGAACTCGCCGAGGTGGTGGATGTCACGCAGGTGTTCCTGTCGCGGATCCTCGTAGGGGACGCAGAGGACCTTGTCGTCGCCGCCCTTCTCGTCCGTCATCCGGAACATGCCGATGGTGCGGCACCGGATCAGGCAGCCCGGGAAGGTCGGCTCGGGCACCAGCACGAGGGCGTCCAGCGGGTCGCCGTCCGCGCCCAGGGTGCCCTCGATGAAGCCGTAGTCCGCCGGGTACTGGGTGGAGGTGAAGAGCGTGCGGTCCAGCCGGATCCGGCCGGTCACGTGGTCCACCTCGTACTTGTTGCGGTGACCCTTCGGGATCTCAACCGTGACGTCGAAATCCATCTGCACGCTCCCTCGTTCGCCCACGCTGGCTTGATGCCGAACCGGCGGCCGACCCGGACAGGCGATTGCGCACCCACCGACTCCGGCCGCCGCATAGTCTTCGGACCGAAGTAGTGTCACCCAGGCCGGTTCCAGACTGGGAGGAGGGGGTAGTGGGGAGGGAAGATTCACACTACCGATCCGGGAGCCCTGGTGAGGCCGGTGCCGGCCAGCCGGCGACCGGACGGGTGCCGGTTCCCGACGCGCAGGCCCTCCGGCCGCAATCTCCGGCTCCGCTCACGCCACCAGCATCCGGCCCGTCCGCCTCGTCCCACCGGGGCACTGCCTCGGTGCGGGGTGCCGCCGAAGCGACGCCCGAGTTGACGGCGGGAAACCGCCCAAAGCTGGACGGAACCACTCTGACGCCCGATCAGCCACCGGGTGGCGAGGGTCGATTCGCTGGCGCCGTTGCGCAGCCGCCCCGGTCCGCCTCCCGCCGTCGGCGGCTGCCGCTGCTGCTCGCCGCCGTGCTGGTGCTCGTTCTCGTCGCGGTGGGGCTGGTCGTGACTCGTCCCGGACCTGTAGGGCGTTGGCTGGGCGACGGACCCGCCGGTCCCGCCAGCACCGGGGCGCCCGAACCCGTGCCGGTCGCGGTGCTGGCCACAGCCGACGTCAGTGCACCGATGCCCGGTGCCGAAGGGCTGCGTGCGGTGCTCGATCCGCTGGTCGGCGACACCGCCCTCGGCGGTCGGGTCAACCTGGCGGTTGCCGACGTGCTCACCGGGCAGTCGCTCTTCGACCGGGGCGGTGGTGAGGGCACCGTGCCGGCTTCGGTGACCAAGCTGCTGACCGCGGTGGCCGCGCTCACCGCGCGCGGCCCGGGATACCGGATCCCGACCCGGGTGGTGGCCGGATCGGAACCGGGTGAGGTGGTGATCGTCGGCGGCGGCGATCCGACCCTGGCGGCCGGTGCCAAGGGCTTCTATCCAGGAGCCGCGAGCCTGAAGGACCTCGCCGGCCAGGTGCGTACGGCGCTGGGCGGGACCACGCCGACCCGGGTCGTCGTCGATGCGTCGCTCTACCCCGGGCCGGTGCACGAGCCGGGCTGGGACGAGGACATCCCCACCCACGGGTACGGCGCCGCAGTGACCGCGCTGATGCTCGACGGCGCGCGCAAGGACCCCAAGGCGACCCAGGGGTGGGCCGAGCGGGTTCCCCAGCCGGAGCTCACCGCCGGCCGGGCCTTCGCCCGCCTGCTCGGCGTACCGGAGACCGCAGTGCGGCGGGGCACCGCTCCGGCGGCGCCGACCGAGGCGACCGGGACGCCGGCCGGGACCGTCGAGCCTGGCGCCGAGTTGGGCGTGGTGCACTCCCCGCCGCTGATCCGGCTGGTCGACATCATGATCAGCGAGAGCGACAACATCGTCGCCGAGGCGTTGGCCCGCCAGGTCGCCCTGGCCCGTGACCAGCCCGCCTCGTTCGCCGGTGCCGCCGCGGCGATGACCGACGTGCTGACCGAACTGGGCCTGCCGGTCGACGGCATGCGGCTCGCCGACGGCAGTGGTCTGTCCCGCACGAACCGGATCAGTCCGGTGCTGCTGACCGAAATGCTGGCGCTCGCGGCCAGCCCGGACCGGCCCGAGCTCGGCGGCGTCTTCAGCGGGCTTCCGGTCGGCGGCTGGTCCGGCACACTGCGCGACCGTTACGGCTCGGCGCCGGGCACGGCCGCCGGCGCCGGGGTGGTCCGGGCCAAGACGGGCACGTTGACCAAGGTGCACGCCATCGCCGGGGTGGTCACCACGGCCGAAGGTCGGTTGCTGACCTTCGCCGTGCTCACCGACCAGGTCGCGCCGGACGGGATGGAGCCCGCCCGAGCGGCCCTCGACCGGATCGCGGCGGCCCTCGCCACCTGCGGCTGTCACTGAGCGGGCCGACGGATCGGGGCAGGGTGTCCCGGCACGGGTACCGTGGGTCGCATGGCGCAGTTCGTGGACTGGGATCTGGCCGTCGCGACCGCGGGGGCACTGGGTAAGTCGGGCCCCCGGGTGTCGTACGCAGAGGCCACCGAGGTGGTCGTCGACCTGCGCCGGCTGACCGACGAGGCGGCCGAGCACGTCGCCACACACACCGGCCTGACGTCACAGGTGGCGCACCCGCCGGTGCGGGTCGTCGACCGGCGGGACTGGGCCGCGACCAACGTCGCCGGCCTGCGTGAGGTGATCACGCCCCTGGTCGGCCGGCTCACCGAGCACAAGCAGCCCGGCGCGTTGGCCGAGGCGGTCGGCTCCCGGGTCACCGGGGTGCAGGCGGGCACCGTGCTGGCGTACCTGTCCGGGCGGGTGCTCGGCCAGTACGAGGTCTTCTCCGCCGATCCGGGGCAACTGCTGCTCGTCGCGCCGAACATCGTCGAGGTGGAGCGCAAGCTGGGCGCCGACCCGCGTGACTTCCGGCTCTGGGTCTGCCTGCACGAGGTGACCCACCGGACGCAGTTCACCGCCGTGCCGTGGATGCGGGCGTACTTCCTCGGCGAGGTGCAGGCCTTCGTGGACGCCGCGCAGGGCGGCGAGCATCTGCTGGACCGGCTGCGCCGGGGCGTGGGCACCCTCGCCGACGTGGTCCGCAACCCGCAGGGCCGGGCCAGCGTGCTGGACATCGTGCAGACACCGGGGCAGCGCGCGGTGCTGGACCGGTTGACCGCGCTGATGACCCTGCTGGAGGGGCACGCCGAGTTCGTGATGGACGGCGTCGGCCCGCAGGTGATTCCGAGCGTGGAGCGGATCCGGGCCGGGTTCAACCGGCGCCGGGAGGCCGGCAACCCGGTGGAGAAGGCGGTCCGGCGGCTGATCGGCATCGACGTCAAGATGCGGCAGTACGCTGAGGGCCGCAAGTTCGTGCACGCGGTGGTCGAGCGGGTCGGCATGGCCGGTTTCAACCGGGTCTTCGAGTCACCGTTGACCCTGCCCCGACTGTCCGAGCTGAGTGAACCGGACGCCTGGGTGGCCCGGGTGCACGGCCCGGTCGGCCCGGTGCCGGACGCGGGCTGAGCACCCGTCCGTGGCCCCGCTCGCCCCGCCCGTCGCCGCGATCCGGCACGCGGTCCGTCGCGCGCTGGCCGTTCTGCCGGCGGACGGGCCGGTGCTGGTCGCCTGCTCCGGCGGGGCCGACTCCCTCGCACTGGCCGCGGCGACCGCGTTCGTCGCGCCGCGGTCAGGCCGCGCCGCCGGCCTGGTGACCGTCGATCACGGACTGCAGACCGGGTCGGCCCAGCGGGCCGAGGCGGTGGCGCGGTGGGCCGAACAGGCCGGTCTCGCGCCCGTGGAGGTGGTCCGGGTCGACGTCGCCGGCCGGCCGGGCGGACCCGAGGCGGCCGCCCGCGATGCTCGCTACCAGGCGCTGACCGAGGTGGCCGGGCGGCACGGCGCGACGGCGTTGCTCACCGGACACACCCGCGACGACCAGGCCGAGACCGTGCTGCTCGCACTGGCCCGAGGCGCCGGCCCGCGCGGGCTGGCCGGGATGCCCAACCGTCGTGACCTGAACGGGGTGCCGCTGCTCCGACCGCTGCTGGAGATCGACCGCGCGCAGACTCGCGCGGCGTGCTCGGCGCTGGGGCTGACGCCGTGGGAGGACCCGCACAACAGCGACCCCGCGTACGCCCGGTCACGGATCCGGGCCGACGTGCTGCCCCTGCTGGTCCGGACGCTCGGGCCGGGAGTGCTGGACAATCTGGCCCGCACCGCGCGGCTGGTCGCGGCGGACAATCTCGTACTGGACGGACTGGCCGTCGAGGCGCTGGCCGGGGCTCGGCATCCCGATGGTGGGCTGGCGGTCAAGGTTCTCGCCGATCTGGCTCCGGCGATCCGTGCCCGGGTGCTGCGCGCCTGGGCCCACGAGTTGGGCGCAGCCCCGGCCGCGCTGTCCCACCGCCACCTCACCGCGCTCGACACGCTGGTCACCGCCTGGCGAGGGCAGGGGCCGGCATACCTGCCCGGCGGGCTGCGGGTGTTCCGCAGCGCCGGCCGGCTGCTGTCGGCCGGCCCGGATCAACCGAGCGGGACGCGGTCGCGGAACGTGCGGCGATAGGCGTGTGGGCTGGCGCCGACCCGACGGGTGAAGTGGTGGCGTAGCGCGGCGGCATCGCCGAAACCCGCGCGATCGGCGACCGCCTCCACGGTCAACCCGGTCTCCTCCAGCAGCCGGCGGGCCAGCAGGACCCGCTGGTTGGTCAGCCAGTCGTGCGGGGTGGTGCCGGTCTCCGCGCGGAAGCGGCGGGCGAACGTGCGGGACGCCATGCCAGCCCGAGCGGCCATCTCGTCGACCGTGATCTGCTGCTCCAGCCGTCCCATCAACCACTCCAGAACCGGCTCCAGGGTGGCTGCCTCCGGCACCTTGGCGATCGGCGCCTCGACGTACTGGGACTGCCCGCCGTCGCGGTGCGGCGGTACGACCATCCGTCGGGCCAGCCGGGTGGCGATCGCCGAGCCGTGCTCCTGGCGCACCAGGTGCAGGCAGGCATCGATGCCGGCGGCGGTGCCGGCGCTGGTGAGCAGGCGACCATCCTGCACGTAGAGCGAGTTGCAGCGGACCCGGGCCTCCGGGTGCCGGCGTTGCAGCTCGTCGACGTGCCGCCAGTGGGTGGTGCACTCCCGGCCGTCGAGCAGCCCCGCCTCGCCCAGCAGGTACGCGCCCGCGCACACGCTGAACAGGTAGGCCCCCCGGTCGGCAGCTCGGCGCAGCGCGTCGTGCACCTCGGACGACGCGGTGGTGGCGGGGTCGTGCGCGGGAACGGCCACCAGATCCGCCTCCTCGACCGGGCCGAGGTCGGCGCTCGGCACCAGCTGGAAACCGGCGGAGGTGCGCACCACGGCACCCCGTGGGCCGCACACGTCGAAGCGGTAGCCGGGCAGCCCGTCGGCGGTGCGGTCGGTGCCGAACACCTCGGCGAGCACGCCCAGCTCGAACGGGGCGACACCATCCAGGACGAGCACGGCGACCGAGCGGAGCATGTGACCAGACTAACCCTGCCGCTGGCAGGATATCGAGCATGACTGGCATTCCTGCCACTTTCCGCCTGCTGGCGAGGCGCGCAGACTGACTTCCGTCCGGTGCGCATCGGCGGCGACAAACCACCAGCAATCATCTGAAAGCGGGCGCCGTCGTGGGATTCCTGTTCGTTCTGCTCTTCTTCCTGCTCATTGCCCTCGCCTCGGCTGCGGGGCTGACCGCCGACAGCCGCGACTCGGCCGACTGGAAGCCATCCGAGGCCGGCCGCCGATGGCGATCCCGCCCGTACTGGGCTGATTAGGCTTCTTTGCCGGGAAAGCCCGGCCCGGGGGCGCCCGCAAAGAGGCGGCCCCGGCGACGCCTCACCCAGGGCGTACGGCAGGCTAGGGTCATGGCTGACGGCTCCTGGTACGACGCCGACATCGACCACGTGATCATTTCCGAGGCGCAGATCCGCGAGAAGATCGCGGAACTGGCCAAGCAGGTCTCCGCGGACTACGCCCACGTCACCGACGGGCTGCTGCTCGTCTGCGTGCTCAAGGGGGCGGTCATGTTCATGGCCGACTTCGCCCGGGCGCTGGGCCGACAAGGGCCGCCCGCCGAGTTGGACTTCATGGCCATCTCGTCGTACGGGCAGGGCACCACCTCCTCGGGCGTGGTGCGCATCCTCAAGGACCTTGACCGGGACATCGCCGGCCGGCACGTCGTGGTGGTGGAGGACATCGTCGACACCGGGCTGACCCTCTCCTGGCTGCTTCGCTATCTGGAATCCCGGTCGGCGGCGAGTGTCGAGGTGGTCGCGCTGTTCCGCAAGCCGGACGCGGTCAAGGTGCACGTGCCGGTCAGGTACGTCGGCTTCGACATCCCGACCGAATTCGTCGTCGGTTACGGCCTCGACTTCGGCGAGCGCTACCGCGAACTGCCGTACGTCGGCGTGCTCAAGCCGGAGGTCTACGCCCGCTCCTGACCTGCCGGTGGCCTGGCCGCCGGTCACGGTGGACGTTCAGCCAGCTCTCAGCTGATCGGGCTACTGTGGGTCACGGTGGTGGGGAGGTCGCTCTCGGCCACGCCGGTCGATTCCCGGTTCGCCGTACGCGTAACTGCTGGGCTCGTCAGCTCACACCCGTGCCACACGGTGTACCGTCGAATGACCGTGGCGCGGCAGGTCCGTGTCTCGGGGTCAGGGCCGGCCCGCACGGCGGCCGTGGCAGCCGCCCCGGCGGCGACACCCACAGTCGGTCAGGACGTCGATCAGGAGGATGCGGGCGTCTCGGCGCTCGACAACAGCATGGAACGTACGCGTTTCTTCCGCCGACCGGTGTTCTGGGTCATCCTGGTCATCCTCGGCGCAGTCGTGCTCAGCCAGTTGTTCACCAGTGGCCCCAGCTACCACCGGGTGGACACGTCCGTCGCGCTCGACCAGCTCAACAAGGGCGGTATCGAGAAGGTCGTCTTCCAGGACAAGGAACAGACGATCCAGCTCAAACTGGCCGAGAAGGCCGAGTTCGACAAGACCACCACCGACCGGATCGAGGCCCAGTTCCCCTACGAGGTCGGCAACGAGGTCTGGAACCAGATCTTCGACGCCAAGGCGAACAACCGGGTCACCGGGCCGGCCGACACCGAGGTGTCATCCGACAGCATCTGGGTCAGCCTGCTGGTCAACCTGCTCCCCATCGCCCTGCTCGTGCTCCTGCTGCTGTTCTTCATGTCCCAGATGCAGGGCGGCGGCTCCCGGGTGCTCAACTTCGGCAAGTCCAAGGCCAAGATGATCACCAAGGACACGCCGAAGACCACCTTCGCGGACGTCGCCGGCTCCGAGGAGGCGGTCGAGGAACTGCAGGAGATCAAGGACTTCCTGCAGAACCCGGCGAAGTACCAGGCGCTCGGTGCCAAGATCCCGAAGGGCGTTCTGCTCTTCGGCCCGCCCGGCACCGGTAAGACCCTGCTCGCGCGGGCGGTCGCCGGCGAGGCCGGAGTGCCGTTCTACTCGATCTCCGGCTCGGACTTCGTGGAGATGTTCGTCGGTGTCGGCGCCAGCCGGGTCCGTGACCTGTTCGAACAGGCCAAGGCGAATGCCCCCGCCATCGTCTTCGTCGACGAGATCGACGCCGTCGGCCGACACCGCGGTGCCGGCATGGGCGGTGGCCACGACGAGCGCGAGCAGACCCTCAACCAGCTGCTCGTCGAGATGGACGGCTTCGACGTCAAAGGCGGCGTCATTCTCATCGCCGCCACCAACCGTCCGGACATCCTCGACCCGGCGCTGCTGCGGCCGGGCCGCTTCGACCGGCAGATCCCGGTCGACGCCCCCGACATGGAGGGCCGCAAGGCCATCCTCCGGGTGCACGCCAAGGGCAAGCCGTTCACTCCCGACGTCGATCTCGACTCGGTGGCGAAGCGGACGCCGGGCTTCAGCGGCGCCGACCTGGCGAACGTGATCAACGAGGCGGCCCTGCTGACCGCACGCAAGGACCAGCGGGCCATCAGCAACGACTCCCTGGAGGAGTCGATCGACCGGGTGATCGCCGGCCCGCAGCGCCGGACGCGGGTGATGAGCGACCGGGAAAAGAAGATCACCGCGTACCACGAGGGCGGGCACGCCCTGGTCGCCTGGGCGTTGCCGCACGCCGCGCCGGTGCACAAGGTGACGATCCTGTCGCGAGGCCGCTCCCTGGGCCACACTCTGGTGCTGCCCACCGAGGACAAGTACACCCAGACCCGCGCGGAGATGGTCGACACCCTGGCGTACGCGCTGGGCGGGCGGGCCGCCGAAGAACTCGTCTTCCACGCGCCGACCACCGGCGCCGGCAACGACATCGAGAAGGCCACCCAGCTGGCCCGGGCGATGATCACGCAGTACGGGATGAGTTCCAAGCTCGGTGCGATCAAGTACGGCACCACCGGCGACGAGCCGTTCCTCGGCCGCAACATGGGCCACGAGCGGGACTACTCCGACGCCGTCGCCGCCGAGATCGACGGCGAGATGCGGGCGCTGATCGAGCTGGCCCACGACGAGGCCTGGGAGATCCTGGTCGAGTATCGGGACGTCCTGGACAACATCGTGCTCGAGCTGATGGAGAAGGAGACCCTCTCCACCGCTGACATGGCGCGGATCTGCGCCCGCGTGGTGAAGCGTCCGCCGATGGCCCCGTACAACGGCTTCGGCAAGCGCCAGCCCTCCACCGAGCCGCCGGTGCTCACCCCGGCCGAGAAGGAGGCGCTCAAGGTGCAGGCCGAGGCGGACGGCGCCCAGGCCACCGTCGGCGGGGCGACCTCGAACAACTCGGACGGTCCACGCTGAGCGCCGACGACCCGGCGGCCGGCTTCTCCCAGCGGGGGCTGGCCGCCTCATCCACCGAGCCGGACGACGGCCTCGACTACATCGCCGCCCGGCTGGTCAACGGTCGGCTGACCGGGCGACCGATCGAGGAGACCATGGACCTCGCCCGGATCGAGAAGGCGGTCCGCGAGATCCTGATCGCGGTCGGGGAGGACCCGGACCGCGACGGCCTCCAGCAGACCCCGGCCCGGGTCGCGCGGGCGTACGCCGAACTCTTCGCCGGCCTTCGGGTCGACCCGGCCACCGTGCTCACCACCACCTTCGAGGCCAACCACGAGGAACTGGTGCTGGTTCGGGACATCGATGTGATGAGCCTCTGCGAGCACCATCTCCTGCCGTTCCGAGGCAGCGCCCACATCGGCTACATTCCCGGTTCCGACGGACGGATCACCGGCCTGTCCAAGCTGGCCCGACTGGTCGAGGTCTTCGCCCGTCGCCCGCAGGTGCAGGAGCGGCTCACCGCCCAGATCGCCGACCTGCTGATGGAACGGCTGGCGCCGCGCGGCGTGGTGGTCGTCCTGGAGTGCGAGCACATGTGCATGGCCATGCGGGGCATCCAGAAGTCGGGCGCCAAGACGATCACTTCGGCGGTCCGGGGCAGCCTCCAACGGGACGCCAAGTCCCGCGCCGAGGCGATGGCGCTGATCATCCGCTGAGCGAGACCGGCAGCAGGGCGGTGGCGGCCAGGCGGGTTCTGGCTGAGGCTGGCGTCATCGAGGGCGACCGGGAGGCGGCCACGACTCACGCGGCGAGCATGGTCAGGACGATCCCGGTGGTGGCCATCACCGCCGGGATCAGGCAGACCAGTGCACCGAACCGCGGAGTCCGGTCCACCCGGTGCCCGAGCTGGGCCGGGAACAGGCGCCCGACCGCGAGCCAGCCCACGCCGAAGGCGACCGCCGGTGCCGGCAGCCCCACCACCAGCGCCAGTACCCTCACCGGGTTGGTGCCGGCGAACACGTGCACCACCACCAGGAACAGCGGGACGAGCAGCCCCAGCGGCCCGTACACCAGCAGGTTGCGCGCCTTCGGCGGCCAGTGAGCCACCCGGGGCAGACCGCGGGCGGCGAGCGTGTCGTCGGCGCCCTGCGTCCACCGTCGGGCATCCCGCAGCGCCGTCAGCACCGCCGACGGGCCACCCGACATGGACCTGGTCGCCTCGGTCAGTTCCGGTGGCGCTGGTGCCAGCGAGATCTGGGGAACGCCCAGTTCACGTAACCGGGCCTCCTGCGACGCCAACCCGGTGCGTACGGCGGCCAACTCCTCCCGGGCGGCCTGCACCGTACGGGCCTGCTCACCTGCGGCGGTCGCCGCGTCCCGGCGTACCCCGTCAAGCTGGCGGGCTGCGGCCAGGTAGTCCGCCCACGCGGCCGCCATTGCGTTCTCGGCCTGGATCGGCTCGCTGCCGACGGTCTGTGGCTGGCTTCGCGTCATGCCGGTTCCCCGTCCTCGTCCTCGGGCACGTGATACGGCACCAGCACGACGCCGCGGTCATCCGGGCCGTCCCAGAGCACCACCCGGTCGGGGCGGGGCCGCCACTCCACCGCCCGACCGAACACCGGTGTGAGCTGGGCACCCGGTACGCCCGCCACCGCCACGGCGGTCAGCTTGTCGACGGTCTCCTCCGGCTCCAGCAACGCGGCGAAGGAGGGCACGGTACGCCACCAGCCGAGCACGTGCTGCCCGACCGGCGGTCCCTCGTACAACAGCGTCCGCAGTCGCGAGGGCGGCAGTTGCTCCGGTGACGCCACATCCAGCCCGAACACCACCAGGTAGGCCGGCTCACCGGTCTCCAGGGCGGCAAGCAGACCGGCCAGGTCGACCGTCTCGACCGGATGCCGCTCGGTCAGCTCCGCCGCCAGGTCGTCGGCCAACGCTCGCGACACGGCGTCCGGCGCGGCGATCAGGAATCGTGCCGCGCCCGGCGGATGGTGGGCCGCGGTGCTTCGGGCGGCCATCGCCAACAGCCGGGTCCCCTCCGGGCGCGGACCGAGGACGGCGAGGTTCCGCCCAGCGGCCGGCCCGAGCGGCACCGTCACGGTGCTCCGCGCGACATCCACGGCGCGCCCGAGCAGCGCGGATGGGGCCAACGACCGCCCGGCGAGGGCCGCCCGGTAGCGCGGATCGTTGTTCAGCAGCGGGCGGGCGTAGCCGGCGAAGACCACCGGCGGCGTGGACTCCTTCGCGCGCGCCGCCCAGAGCCGATGCCGCAGCCGCTCGGCCGTCTCCGGGTCGTCCTGCGGATCAGGAAACCGGACCATCCGCTCGTGACCCCGGATCGCACCCCGCGGACCGCCCAGCCCGCCCGCGGTGTTCACCACCGCGCTGCCCACCGGCAGGCCGGCCGCGGCGTCGTTCGTCGGCTCCAACACCGCCGCGCCACCCGGCAGCGCCACCCGCACCGGGAACTGGCCGAGCAGCGAGTCCCGGTACCCGCCGTCGGTGCGGGCACCCAGCCCCAGGTCACCGTCGCCGGCCAGGACCAGATGCACACCGTACGCCCGGCCGGTCCGCGCCAGCTTGTTCAACCGGGCGCCGGCGTCGGTGGCGAGCCGGTCCCGTTCGGCGAAGAGCAGCTGCAGGTTGTCCACCACGCAGACGATCCGGGGCAGCGGACGGTGTGCCCGCAGCTCCGCGAAGCGTTGCCCACCGACACGCGCGGATGCCTCCGTGCGTCGGTGGACCTCGGTGATCAACTGATCGAACAGGTCGAGCACGTACTCCCGGTCGGCGGCCATCGCGGCCGCCCGGACCTGCGGGATCCAGGACCGGTCCCGCTCGGTCTGCAGGAACTCCGCGAAGGACTCACCCGCGCCGAGATCGGCCAGGTACAGCGACAGTTCGTCCGGGCCGTACCGGGCGGCGAGACCGAGCAGCGCCGTGGTCAGGAAGGCGGAACGACAGGCCGGTGACCGGCCGCCGACCAGCCAGTGCGGTGCCAGTTCGGTGAAGCCGAGCGATACCGGCCGACCACCGGCGTCGCCGATCGTGGTGCTCAGCCCGTCGCCCGCGTCCGCCTGCCACAGCTTCTCCTCGATCGGTGGCAGGAGGTCGGGCAGGGACAGTCGGCTACCGGCCTCGACCTGCGCCGCGATTCGCCGGCAGACCGCGTCGACCAACTCGGCCGGTGGATCCGGCTCGAGGAACACCGGCGAGTTCAACCCGGCGCCGGTGCCCGGGGTGGCGAAGGGAGCGTCGGGCGGGTCGCCCAGCAGCGCGTACCCGGTGCGCATCGCCACCGTCGTGGCCCTGGGCAGTGGCGCCCGGCCGGCCGGCGGACCGCCCGCGACGATCAGGTGCAGTCCGGCGGCCGGCCCCTGCTCGGCGAGCGCCTCGATCCGCGTCAGGTCGGTCGGCTCGGTCTGCTCGGGCAGCGCAGCCATCACGAGCAGCAGCAACCGGTCGTGTCGGCGGGGGCCGGACGACCCTGGCGCCACCCACCGCTCCGCCTCGGACAGCGCGGCGCGCAGCCCTGCGGAATCGGTGGCCGGCGGGGACAGCACCCCGGCATCGCCGAGGGCCGCGAACGGCGCCAGGGCCATCCCGGCCGCGTCCACCACCCGGACCAACAGGGCGCCTGCGGGTGTCGCTGCCAGCAGCCGCAGCAGTACGGCCCGGAGCAGTCCGGCGACCCGCGGATCGTGCGCGTCGGTGTCCACCGCCAGGTGGCCGGCGCCGAGGAGCGGCACCACGGCGGGGAAGCGAGCGTCGTCCAGCGGTGCGGCAGCGCCGATCCGGACGAAGGGCGGCGGACCTTCCCCCGCCGGGGTCGCCGGGTCGAGGACGTCCAGGGCGGTGCCGGCCCAGCCGGGCGCCAGGATCGCCGCTGCGGTGGACAGCCGTTCGGCCAGCGCGTACTGGCGACGCTGGTCGGCGGGAGCGGGGCGGATGTCGTCGAGGACTGAGGCCGCTGCCGCCGCCGTAGCGGCGGCCCGGCGGTGCAGCGCGGCGGCACGAAGCGTCCGTGCCTTCGGACCGCCCACCGTGTCCCCTCCTCCGCCCGAGGTCGGCACCCACTCGCCGGGCAGGAACGACGGTATCCCAGCGGAGGCTCGACCCTTGGGATGCGTGACGGCGGTGCGCCGAACTTGTCGTGGATCTCACCGATCGACGGCGATCCGTCACGATCTGCTGAATCTGGGGCATTGGGCCGATGGCTGACAAGCGATAGCCTCAGGAGGTGGAATCAGTGCCGCCCCCCGCCGGTTCCCAGGTCTCCCGCGTACCGGCGCAACGGACCCCGCCGAAGGAACTGGCCCCGCCCGCGGTCGCACCAGCGCCGCAGCGGCCCCGCCGGCGGCTCCGGACGGTGCTGGCCGTGGTCGCCGGGACAGTCGCGGCGTTGTGCCTGGGCGGCGGAGTGACCGGCTACCTCCTCTACGACCGAGCCACCGCCCCTGATCGCAGTGCACCCGATGTCGTAGTAGACAACTACTTGCGCGCCTTCTTAGTGGACCGTAACGACGTGCGTGCAAACCTGTTTGTCTGCGAAGGAAACACAGACTTCGCCGCAGTGCGCGCACTTCGAGCGGAGGCCCTGCGACGCGAGTCTGACTTCGGCGTCACAGTGCGAATCAGTTGGGGAGCCCTTTACCAATTCGAGACGGCGCAGGGGCAGTCGGTCCGAACTACTCTTACAATAGCGAGCTCCGCCGAGGGTGAGTCGCGAAGTAGCAGACGCGAAGACTGGGTCTTCGACGTCACTGACAATGGTGATGGATGGCGAGTGTGCAGCGGACGGGTGACGGCAGGCTGACATCACTCAAGCCACAATAAGTGAACGGGCACCTCCATGGTGGTTGGTGACTGGCCGCGCCAGGCCCAGCGGTACCACTCCATCTCCGGTGCGACCCGTACGCAGATGTCGCCCTCCGCACCCGAGTAGGTCTCGGTCACCGCACGCAGCTCACGGTGCTCGACCGAGCCGACCATGTGCACCACCCGTCGGCCGACGACCGAGTCGGCCTCGAAGACCGGTGTTGGTGTCCGATGTGCCGGCGCGTCGAGCGAGACGAGCCGAATACCACCCCCGCCCGCCGCCGGCGTGGTGGTCCGCGAGACCACCGTTTCGACCCAGACCCGCTCTACCGGCACCAGTGGTGCGAAGACCTCTACCTGGTCGGACTCGGCGCGGTACCACTCGTGTTCGGGGATGACCGGCACGTAGGTGCGGCTGTTCTGCAGCACTCGCTCGTCGGCCCGCAGGTCGCCCCGCCAGCCGAGGCCGGGCAGCCCGACCAGCACCCGTCGCCCGCGCAGGTCGACTTGTCCGGCCGCCGGGAGAACCTCGATCGGGCGAGGTGGCTGCGGAGCCCAGTCCGGCTGGTCGGCGAAGGGGTCGGGTAGCGGTTCGGTCATGGCGTCGCTCGGCTCACCCGGTGCCCTTCAGCGGTGCGCCCTTCGACTGCATGAACGGCACCGGATCGATTGCGCTACGGCTGCTGCGGTCACCGTCGGTGTGCACCTCGAAGTGCAGGTGCGGCCCGGAGGAGTTGCCGCTGCTGCCCACCTCGCCGATCACCGCACCAGCCTCCACGGTGTCTCCGGCGGCGACCCGGGGACGACTCACCATGTGACAGTAGCGGGTGACGATGCCCTGGGCGTGCAGGACATCGACGAACCAACCGCAGCCGCCCTTGCCCGGCCAGCCGTCCACGTTGCAGCTGTGCCGGCCCCTCCGATCCGGGTCGCATCGGGAGACCAGGACCCGGCCCGTCGCCGCGACGCGGATGAGGGTGCCCTTCGGCGCGGCGATGTCGACGCCGTTGTGCGCCGGACGGCTGGCGGTCCGGAAGCCGGATCCCACGCCACCGGGAATCGGCGCGGTCCAACCGGAGGCGGCGATGTCACCCGACGCGGCGGAGTCGCACACCTCCTGCCCGGCGATCAAGACGGTCCGGGCTGCGCCGCCGGCCAGCGCGTCGACGATGCGGGCGGCCAACTCCTCGTGCTTGGCGTACGCGTCCGGGAAGGCGCTGATCTGCACCCGCTGGGCGGCTACGGTCAGCGGCAGCTTCTCCCAGCCGGACACCTCGACGAGCTTTTCGTAGAACTTGCGCGACGCGTACTCGGGATTCATCCGCTGGCGGACGGTGCCCCACGACGCCCGTTGCTGGAACAGGCCAACGGAGTCGTGGTCGGCACCGATGCCCTCGTGGGGGATTTCCCGCGACTCGGCGACCGTGCGGTTGGCGAGATTGAGCAGTCGGGATTCCTGCATCGCGGTCGCCACGGCGATCACCCAGCCCCGGGGCGGCACCCTCATCTCCTGTCCGACCTTGATGATCACGGCGGCGTTGCGGAGCTGACGCTCGCCGTACCGGGCGAATCGGGGCATGGTGCCGGTAACGTCGACCTCGAAGTCACCGGTGCACTCGATACTGGTCGGGGTCAACTGCTGCTCGGCGGCGTCGCCGCCGAGTTCGGTGAGGAAGAATGCGCCGGTGCCGCCGGTACAGCAGAGGAAAGCCAGCGCTGCGGTGAGTGCGGCAGCGAGGGCGCCGACCCGGACCGGCCGGCGAGGGGGGCCGCTCTCGTCGCTACTCATCCCTGCTCCCAGTCCACGGCGTCGACGAGCCACCGCCCGTCCGGTGCCACCAGCTCGAGCCGGAGTTGCCCGGTGTCGAGCGGAATCAGCGCCTCCACGACAACTTCGCTATGGACCTGCACGATCACCTCGTCCGTCACCGCGCGGGCCGGCACCCCGCCCGGATCGGCACCGGCGAGCTTGCCAGTGAGGGAAACCGTCGAGAAGGGGCGAAGGCCCGCACGCCAGTCCTCTGCGGTCAGGCCGGAGCGGCCCAGCCAGGCCGCCACGAACCGTTCCGCGACCTGCTCGGGCCTGGCCTCGCCGGGACGGGTGACCGGCGACGGGGTGCTGGTGGTCGAGATCGCGCCGTCGTCACCCGTGGTCGGGTCCACCGTGGTGATCGGCTGCGCCGGCCGGTTGCTCAATCCGGCCGTCGGATCGCCGGGGCCGGCGACCAGTCGGGCTGCTCCGACCACGCCGAGCACCAGGACGGCGATGCCGGCGGCCAGCCCGAGCCGGGATCGCAGCATCCGGGTGAGCAGGAACTCGATCGTGCGCCGCACCGCGGTCACCGAGCCTCGGAGCGGACCCGGGGCGCCGGCTTCTCGGGAGCCCGCTCGGCCGATCCGGGACGGTAGATGACGAAGGATGGGTTCTCATCCGGTACGTCCGGCTCGCTCCACGAGGCGGGCTGTCGGCGACGGGGTCGGGGCGCGACGGGACGGGGTTCGCGGCGTTGCTCCTCCGCCGGGCCGGACGCGTCGTTGGCCGTCCGGGCGTCCGGGCGCTTGGGCTCGGCTGGTGCGCCGCTCGGTGCCGGGTCCGGGCGGGCCTCCGGGCGCACCTTCGGCTGCTCGACCACGACCGTCCGGCGCCGCCCCGGGCCGGGCTCGGTGGTGCCGCCCGGCTCGGCGACGTCGAGGCGGGCCGCGGTACGCATGTCCCGGAAGAACCGCCGATGCCAGGAACCGGCCGAGCTGACCGCCTCACTGCTGTCCTTGCCGCCGAGTTGGGTGATCCGTCGGTACGGGCGCAGCAGCAGCCAGCCGACCACCCCGCACAGCCAGACCAGCACCACCTGCAGCCAGCCCGGCAGGGTGGGGGTGTTCATGATGAGGTCCACCGCGAAGAGGTAGATGGCCGCGCCGGTGCCGAAGATCGCGATGTTGAAGAGGGCAGCGACCACCGCGTTGCCCAGCCGGCGCAGACCGGCGCTGGCCGGGCGGAGCAGGCCGATGGTGCCCAGGATCGGCGCGGCGATCACGGCCCACCGGAAGATCAAGAAGCCCAGCAGCACGAGCAGCGACGCGGTCAGGTCGAACATCGCGAAGAGCAACGCCGCGAGCACCGCGATGAAGCCCGCGCCAACCCGGTCCATGTCCCGGACGCCCTTCAGGTACTCGTAGGCTTCCGGGTCCTCCCGCTCGATCTGCTCCGCCACCGTCATCCACTGTTGCTTTTTCGCATTGATGGTGGCCTCGCGGGTCTGGGGATTAGCCCGGATCTTCTCTACTTCCTCCCAGGAGAGTGACTTGGCGTCGTAGAGGGCCGCGCCGTACTTGCGAGCGGTCTCGCTGTCGGCCGAACCGAGCACACCACGTAGCCAGTTGCGGTAGAGCATCGACTCGGTGGCGGTGTCGCTCGCTCTTACCGCTGGCGGTCGATTGTCCTTGCAAGCCGTCGGATTTGGATCATCGCACTTGTCGGCCGGGGTGTCTCTCGTCGTTGGTCCGACGGCGTCGTGTACGACCCCCAGTGTGGAGACGAGGGCGCCGTCGGCGAGGTTGGCGGACTTGACCGGCCAGGCGGCCAGCGCGGTGATCGCCACCATCACCACGAGGGCCCAGCCCGCCGTGGTCATCGCGTTGCTCATGTCGGACTGCCGGGAGCGCCAGAGCAGGTAGAGACCGACCACGCAGAGCGTGACGATGCCGAAGACGCTGAACACCTTCTGGTAGATCGCCTTGGTCGCCTGGTCCACGAGCGGATCCGCCCAGCCCCACATGGTTCCCGGGTCCCAAGCGCGCTCCCGCAGGGCGTTCGAGGCGCCGATGATCGCCGTGGCGATCATGAACTCGCCGTTGGCGATGGTGTTGGTGAATTTGTAGTCCGGGTGCAGCAACGTGGTTGCGCACCCGGATTCGATCTTGTAGGTGCTGTAGCTGTAGCCGGCGTAGCCGTAGTCGCTGTAGTAGCCCTTCGGCCCGGGCAGCTTGGAGGCCTCCGGCCGGGAGGCGAACCAGCCGGCGACGCCGGAGTCCGGCGCGGTCGGCGTCGGGGGGTTGCGGCAGGTCGCCTCGGCCTCCGCCACCTGTTGAAGCTTGGTGACGCAGGCGCGGAAGTCGACCTGCCACTCCTGCGTCGTGCAGAGTTCTGCGGCTGCCTGGTACGCGACCGGGGCGGCGTACGCGGGTGTGCTGGTGAGCCCGGGCCAACCGATCGTGGCCGCGGCGAGAACGCCGAGCGCCAGGAGGAGCGCCGTGATCCGTACCCGGGCCCTCGCCATGTTACGCCTCCATGTCAGGCAGCACGGTCGGCAGCACCCCGGCAGCGGCGGCGATGGCGGCGGGAGTGGTGTCGAGATGATCCAACAGGCCGTCCACGTAGGACACGTCGACCCGTACCTTCTGCACTCGGCCGTCTACGTCGCGCATAACGAACTCACGGAAGCCGAGTCGGTGGGCGGAGGTGGCGTCGGCGGTGGAGAGCGAGGCGAGGGTCGCCTCGTACCCGTCGTCCACGGGCACGCGCAGCAGCCGGAGCGCCTCGGAGGCGATCTCTGCGTCCTCGGCGATCCGGCCGACGAAGACGGTGGAGACCAGGTTCTGTACGTCGAGGCCGAGGATGTCACGCGGATTCTGCGAGGCGACCAGTGCGGCGAGATTCCACTTGCGGGAGTCGCGGGCTAGCCGGACGAGGAAGGATCGGCCGGAGCGCCATCCCTCCATGAAGTGCGCCTCATCCAGGCCGACCAGCTTACGAGACGACATGGAGCCGCCGTAGCAGCGCCGCACCGCCAGCCGGTGCGCGGTGTGCAGCATCGGCAGGGCCAGCGATTCCTCAGCCGACCAGTACTCGCGTTCGATCTTCAGGTCGGGCAGTCGGAGGCCGGCCATGGTGATCACGGTGAGCGCCGCGTCCGGGCCGAGCAGCCCGTCCGGCGGGCGGCCGAAGAAGAGCATGGCCAGCGGCATCTCGGCGGTGTCCAGCAGTAGGTTGGCCAGTTCCCGGCCGGCGTGGTCGTCGAGTTGCCCGAGGCAGCTGACCACGTCGTCCAAGGTGGAAGTCTCCTCGGCAGGCACCTGGCGTACGGCGTGCCGGAACAGGGTGGCGGTCGAGGCCTCGCGGGCGACCTGGGGCGGCACCAGCATCATGCAGATGTCCTGGACCAGCATCCGGCGTTCGGCGCGGGCGTTGGAGACAGCGATCTCGAACTCGCGGTCCCCGGCGGCGCCCGCCGCGAACTCGCTGCGCAGTGGCGTCGGGATCAGCGAGTACGGCGCCAGGGTGCCGTGTTCTGAGCCGGTCAGGTTCAGCACGCGGGAGTACGGTCGCAGCTCCGGCATCGCGCAGAGTCGCGCCAGCGGGCCGGACGGATCGAGCAGGGTCACCTGCACGCCGCGCCGAGCGGCCAGATAGCCCAGCGCGCCGAGCAGTGTCGACTTGCCGCCGCCCGGCTCGGCCACGAAGACCGCCAGGCCGGAGCGCTCGCGTACCTCCATGGGGAAGTGCAGGTCGAGGAAGACGGGCCGGCGGCAGGTGCCGGCGGTACGACCGATCAGGTCGCCGCGGCGGTCGCCGACCGTGGAGGCGGCCTGCGGCAGTGCCGCCGCCAGCAGGGGGACCGGCATCCGCCGGACGTAGCCGGTGTTGGCGATCGGCTCACCCGGGATGAACTCCCGGGCCAGCCAGTCCTGGTTCTTCGGGTGTTGCAGCGAGATGCGCAGCTCGCGGGAGTACAGCTGGATCAGCCGGCGGGCCCGTTCCAGGCACTCCTCGCGGGTACGCCCTCCCACCGCGATCCGGTGCCAGCCGTGTGCGCGGGCGGAGTCGACCGGGAGGCCCGTGGTCATCTCGTCGCCGATCACCAGTGCTCGCTTGGCCAACCGTTCCAGCTCGGGTGGGGCGTCGATGCCGTGCTCGGCGTAGTCGAGCTGCTGCGACCGGATCATCCTCAGTCGGTGTTCGAGGTTACGGAAGGAATCACCAGAGCCGAGGATGTCGACCCGGGTGGAGAGTTCCATCGGCCACGGCAGTCGCTCGTGGAAATGCAGCCATGGCTCGTGGCGCTCGGGAATCTCCAACGGCTCCATCCGGCCCACGGCGAGCACCGCCACGTGCCGTTCCTCGCCGGTCATTCGGTTGACCAGTTTCACCGTCGAGCCGTACGGGGTGCGGTAGCGTTCTACCTGCTCGGTGAGGGCGAGCAGGTCGCCGCGTTCCCAGCGCCCGCCGGTGATGGGCGAGAGCGCGCCGGGGGGCGCCATGCAGAGCGCCACCGACCGGTAGAGCAGCCACTCCAGTTCTTGTGCGGTGACCCGTCGCCCGCGCATGCCGAACGCGCCCAGCACCTCGTCGAACTGCTCGACGGTGCGGCCGAGCTTGCGCCGCTCGCCCTCGGCGACGCCCCGCCCGAAGGTGCGTAGTACCCGTTCGGTGAGCGAGTCGCCGAGCGAGCGGCGGGCGAAGGTGACGCCGAGGTAGGTCTGCCCCTCGGCGTGGTTGACCGAGAGCAGGTGCCGCTGCGCGGCCACGAGGTGGTCGGCCCAGCCGGTCGTGCTCGGCACGTCCGGCAGTGGCGCGGCGGTGTTGGCGTCGACGGTGCGGGCCCACTCGTCGGCCGGGAAGGGCCGGGTGGTGCGGCGCAGGTGCAACCGGAAGCCGGCCAGGCCGGCGTACTGCTCGGAGATCGCCGCGAGCAGTGCCTCGCGTTCCGCGTCCGGTCGGAAGGCCCAGCGGACCTCGGGCAGCCAGTACCAGGCGGTAACGGTGTTGGGGGTGAAGGTCAGATGGCCTGCGATCTCGGTGATCGCCAGTTCGACCGCCGGGTCGCGATCTCCGAACTTGATCTTCGGGGGCCGAACTCGGACGGGTTTGAGCGGCCGGTCGCGGCGGTCGACCGAACGCTGCCGGGGCGGGGTGGCGGCACGGGTCGTCGGTGCGGCGGTCCTGCCTGGCGTCCGGGCGGGGGCCTCGGCCGTGCGGGCACCCGCGTCGTCCGGGTCCGTGGCGGACGGGCTGGCCTTCGGCCGTCGGTCGTTGGCTGGCACCGGCGTGGGCCCTGGGGACGGGGATGGCGCCCGGGAGGAGGGCGGTGTGCCTGGGTCGACGATCGTGCTGGCGTCGTCCATCCGTCGGCTGGCTGATGTGGCGGACGCGGGACCGGGCTGCGCGGGCACCGTGGGCGGCGCCGGTCGGCGGGCCGACGGCGCCGGTCCGGCGGGGACTGCCTGCTGTGGCAGGGCGCGGGCCGAAATACCGTTGGACCGGTTGGCGGAAGCCGGGCGAGCGTACGCCCCACCGAACAGGTCCAGGAAGGGTGAGTCGATGTCGGCACCGTCGCGGGTGGACGGAGTGGCCGGCGTGGACTCGGCCGGTGCCGCTCGGCGCGGTGCTGGGCGGGGTGCCTGGAAGACCCCGACGCTGCCGTGCCCGGGGGTGGTGGCGAGGGCCGGATCCAGGGCAGCGTCGTCGAGCTCCCCAGATTGGGGGTAGTCGAACGAACGCGCACGGTGACTGTGTGGTGCGGCCGGGTGTCCGGCCGGAGATCCCGGCGTGGGGGAGGGGCTCATGCGATCGCCCTGCCCGCATCCGCCGACGGTGTGGGGTGGCCGCGTTCCCCGAGGTCTACCGACAACCTCCTGGGCGGCCCGTACGGCGTGCAGCCGGTCATGCCAGTTCCTCCCGGATCCTGATCCCGCTGCCGACCAGGCGCGGATCGCGCTGTTCGGCGGCCGGCTCCCGGGTGCGTCGCCAGTCGGTCAGCGCGGTGCGGATCACCATGCGCGCCGGCCGATCCGGGTCGACGTACCGGAAGACGAACGAGGTGGTCACGATGGCGAGGGCGATCTCCCACGCGGGGAAGAGCTCGACCTGCAGCGTGAACAGCCAATGGATGAACATGTAGAGGGGAACAAGCAGGATGAACAGGCCGTACTGGGCGTACGGCAGGTGAACCGGAAGGGTGTAGCCGGGCGGCCCGAGGTAGACCAGGCGGGCCCGGTAGATGTCGTCGTCGGTGCGTAGCCGCATCTCGTGCCCGCGCCTACTGAAAGATCAGGTTGATCAGGAAGTCGCCGATGAAGAAGAGGGTGGCGGCTCCGGCGATGAAGGCCAACCCGACGATCGCGATGGCGGAGCTGGTCAGCACCTTGGAGATCTCGCCCCGGCTGGCGCGGCCGATGAAGATGACGCCCAGCACGGCCAGTAGGATCGGTGCGATCTTGCTGGCGAAGAAGGTGACGACGCCCTCTGTGTTGATCCCCTTCGGCTCCTCGGCGGCGAGCGGGATCGACGACGCCACGGAGGAGAGCAGGTGGAGGGCGTTGGTGGACGCCGTTTCCATCAGCTCGATGGCGATCACTGGAACCTCCCCAAGTCGCGGCCGGCGGCGCCGCGGTGGTGCAGTAGCTAAGCCTGTCGGGATCGATGCGCACCCTGTGTAGCGGTCAAGACTCTGCGTGTGTCACTGGCCACGGAAGGTGGCGGTTTCTGGGCGAATTCTCCTGCTTTGGCCCTCCTTGGCCGCGTCGTCATCTCGATGCCGGGCAATTTCACAGCGTACGGGCCGCCCCCCTTTGCGACAAGCCGCGAAGAGACTGCCCGATTCGGCCCGGGCAGCCGATCGTACGCCTGTTCCAAATCGCATGTCAGGGCCTTCGACCCGGGCTGTCCGACGTGGTCGAGAGGACCGGTACCGTCTAGTCGTGACCGATCTGGTACGGGCTCCGGCCCCGGTGGTGATGGGCGTCCTGAACGTCACGCCCGATTCGTTCTCCGACGGCGGACGCTACGCCGACGTCGACGCCGCCGTCGCACATGGAGTCCGGCTGCGTGCCGACGGAGCCGGGTTGGTGGATGTGGGTGGAGAGTCGACCCGCCCCGGTGCCGACCGCGTCGACGCCGACACCGAAAACGCCCGGGTGCTGCCGGTGATCCGGGAGCTGACCGCGGCCGGCGTACCGGTCAGCATCGACACCACCCGCGCCCGGGTCGCCGAGGCGGCCCTCGCGGCCGGCGCGGTCGTGGTCAACGACGTCTCCGGCGGCCTGGCCGATCCACGCATGGCCCGGGTCGTCCGGGACGCCGGCTGTCCCTGGGTGCTGATGCACTGGCGGGGCCACTCCCGGCAGATGAGCGAGCTGGCCAGCTACCGCGACGTGGTCGCCGACGTACGTGCCGAACTTGATCAACGGGTGACGGCGGCGCTCGCCGCCGGGGTGGCCGCGGACCGCATCGTCATCGACCCGGGTCTCGGCTTCGCCAAGACGGCGGCACACAACTGGCAGCTCAGCGCCCGGCTGCCCGAACTGCTGGAGCTGGGCTACCCGCTGCTGTTCGGCGCGAGCCGTAAGTCGTACCTCGGTCTGCTGCTGGCCGGGCCCGACGGCACGCCGCGCCCCACCGGCGGGCGGGAGGTGGCCACCGTCGCCACCAGTCTGCTCGCGGTCGCCGCCGGCGCCTGGGGGGTGCGCGTGCACGACGTGCGTGCGACCGCCGACGCGCTCGCCGTCTGGCAGGCCACCGGCCGCCCGAAGCTGGCCCGGCCGCCCGCTGCCGGACGGGTCGATACCAGCATCCCGGAGACCGTGACCGCCGGTGCCGTCGAACGGCAGGGCGACCGGGGGGTACGGCGGTGACCGATCGGATCGAGCTGACCGGCCTGCGGGCGTACGGCCGGCACGGGGTGTACGACTTCGAACGCGCCCGGGGGCAGGAGTTCGTCGTGGACGCCGTACTGGAGTTGGATCTCACCTCGGCCGCCCGGTCCGATGACGTGGCCGACACCGTGCATTACGGCGAACTGGCCGACCGTCTGGTCGCGGTGGTCACCGGCGAGCCGGTCAATCTGATCGAGACCCTCGCCGATCGGCTGATCGAGGTCTGCCTGGCCGATCCCCGGGTGTCCGGTGCGACGGTCACCGTGCACAAGCCCGAGGCGCCGGTTCCGCACGCCTTCACCGACGTCGCCGTCACGATGCGCCGGGCGCGGACCCGATGACCCGCGCCGTGCTCGCCCTCGGCAGCAACCTCGGCGACCGGCTCGGTCACCTGCGCACCGCTCTGGCGGTGTTCGGTGACAGCGTGCTGGTGGTCTCGGGGGTGTACGAGACCCCGCCGTGGGGCGACACCGAGCAGCCGGAGTACCTGAACGCGGTGCTGTTGGCCGTGGACCCGGCGGCCGGCCCGTACGACTGGTTGGCGCGGGCCCGGGCGGCGGAGCAGGCCGCGGGCCGGCTCCGGGACCCACAACGGCGGTTCGGGCCCCGCACGCTCGACGTCGATGTCGTCGCGGTGTGGACCGACGACGACCGGCCGGTGCTCAGCGACGACCCGGAGTTGATCCTGCCGCATCCGCGAGCGCACCTGCGCGCCTTCGTGCTCCGGCCGTGGATCGACATCCAACCTTACGGTCAGCTGCCGGGACATGGCTGGCTGACCGACCTGCTGACCTCCGGCCCGGCCGCCGCCGAGGTCACGGAACTGCGCCCGCGACCGGATCTGCCGTTAGAGTCGGGAGCATGACGCAGTCCCCACCTCCTGACGGGCCGCGGATGGGACCGACCCGCATCTCGACCCTGGTGGTGACCGCCCTGGCCGCCGCGGCGGCTGCCTGGTTGCTGATCAGCAGTTTCTACTACAGCCAGCTGCCCCCACTGCCGTGGCTCCCGGTGGTCACCCTGGCCGGCCTCGCGGTGCTGGAGGCGTACGCCGCGATCAACACCCGAGGGCGGATCGAACGCCGGCCCGGTCGTGATCCGGTGAATCCGCTGATGGTCGCCCGGTTCGTCGTGCTGGCCAAGGCGTCCGCCCTGGTCGGGGCGATCTTCACCGGCTTCTACGCGGGGCTGACCGGCTGGTTGTTCGTGCAGACCACGCGGGCCGCCGGGGAGGACCGCCCCGCCGCCGTCGCCGGCGTGCTGGCTTCGGTCGCCCTGGTCGTCGCCGCGCTCTGGCTGGAGCGGTCGTGCCGGATCCCGGACCGGCCGGAGGACGAGCACGAGCCCGACGATCGGGAAACCCGCCCGGGCCGGCGGTAGCCGCGGCTGCCGCCTCTCTGACACTCCGACACCGATTGCAGGGGGTTACGCCCGGCCGGAAGCGCGGGTACGGTGCCTGCGACCGGAAGGCGACGGCCATCGCCGGTCCGCCCGCGCGTCGGTGCAGTCCGGGCGGCCGCTGGGAGGCAGAGAACATGGGCTACGACGAACCGGGCCGGAAAGGACCGCCGGAGCCGATCTCCGGGGTACCCCCCGATGGGGCGGACACGGCGGTCGTCGACGACACCCAGGGCGGCGAGCCGGGCCGGGATCGTTTCGGTGTCCACGTGCTCTGGGAGACGCTTCTGCTGCTCGGCTTCGGTGTCCTGGTGTATCTGGTCTGGCAGGAGAATCCGGGGACGTTGCGGGGCAGCGGGCTCCGCGCCCTCATCATCGACGTGGTCGGCCTCGGCCTGGTGGCGATGGCCGCCGGGCTGAGTCTGCGGACCGCCGCGGTGAATCTCGCGATCGGACCGGTGGCGGTCGCGGCCGGGCTGCACTTCGCCGAGCAGAGCGACCGTGGCCTGCTCGTCGCCGTCGGTACGGCTGCTGCGGCCGCCGCGGTCGGTGGGCTGCTGCTGGGGCTGGTCGTCGTGGTGCTGCACGTGCCGGGCTGGGCGGCCAGTCTGGGCGGGGCGGCCGGGGTCATCTTCTACGTCGAGCAGCGTTCCGCGCCGGTGCTCGTGCAGGGGGACCAGGATCCGGGCAGCATCGCCGGGCAACTCTTCGTGGGGTTCGCCGCGATCGCGGTCATCGGTGGGTTGTTCGGGGCGATGGGTCCCGTTCGCCGGCTGATCGGTCGATTCCGTCCGATCGCCGACCCGGCGCGGCGGCGCGGGGTGGCGGCGGCCGTCGTCACCACCGGTGGGTACGTCTGCTCCACCGTGCTGGCGATGCTCGCGGGTGCGCTCGTCGCCTCGGCCGACGGGGCGGTGACGCCGGCCGCCGGGCTCGACTGGACGGCGCTGGCGGTAGGTGCCGCCCTGCTCGCCGGCACCAGCGCCTTCGGCCTGCGGGGCGGCGTGTTCGGCACGCTCCTGACGGCCGGCGCGATCGGCCTCTTCTTCGCGTACGCGCAGCTGCGTGGCTGGACGGTGAGCCGCTGGACGGTCGGTGGTGTGGCACTTGCCGCCGGGTTGGTGGTCACTCGGCTGGTCGAGACGTACGGCCGACCGGCGTCGGGACCGAGAGCGCGGCCGGCGCCGCCACCGGACGGCGACGCGGCGAACGCCGACGGGTGGGCCGTGCCACGGTCGGAGCCGGTCGGGGACTGGCCGCCCGTCCTGCCGAGCCAGCCGACCGGCGGTACGGTCGATCCGTGGAGCACCCGCCGGTGGGAAACCGGCTCGCGGACCTGGGACGCCGAGGACCGGTGACGGTTGGGTCGCCGCCGGTGCGTCGTCGGCGAGCCGGGCGTGTCCTGCCGGTTAGGCTCGGTCGCATGACCGACACATCATCGATCTCCGGGGGCCGGTCCTTCGAGGAACTGGACGTCCTCTCCACGGAGGAGCTACGCGAGCAGGCGTTCGCGGTGGCCCGGAAGAACCGCGACGCGAGGTTCTTCTGGTCGGTGCTGCGGCACCTGCCGAACGCCGACGAGGCCGCCGCGCTGGACGGGGCCCCGAACTCGGTCGGACCGACGATCGACGAGGCGGTCGCGTTGTGGCGGGAGATGACCGGTCACGGCTACGAGGAATCCGCGCCGCTGCTGCGCGCCGCCTTCATCGACTATCTGATGCGACACTGACTGCACGGCCCGACGTAGCACCATAAATCGCGCGTCGCGTTTGCCCATGTCGATCCGCTGGGAATTAGCGGGCCATGGCTCTCACCAATCGTTACAAGTCCGCACCGGGTGCCGGCACGCTCGCCGCACTCATCCTGGTCCTGGTCTTCGGCAGCCCGTGGTACGCCGACTGGGCCAGGGACAACACCGATCCGGACACCGCCGGCGGGTGGTTCCTGAGACTGCTCGCCTGGCCGGCCTGGCGATTCGACTCGTCCGACTCGATCCAGGAGATCTTCGCCGCGGATCTGAAGGCGATCCTCGTGGTCGCCCTGACCTTCCTCTTCCTCTACCTCCTCCCGGGTTCCCAACTCGCCCGGGCCCGGGGCACGCTCAGCCAGTTCTTCGCCGGCTGGGCGGCGTACGTCTTCGCGGGGGCCTTCGCGGCCCTGCTCACCGCACTGATCCGGACCGACCCGTCGCTGCTCGGCGCCTTTCAGGCCGCTGGCGACGGTGCGGAGTACGGGCTCTTCACCGGCTGGATCATCGGGATCGCGACCCTGGGCGGCTACCGGGGACGCCGCTGACCGGCCGGCTGACCGGCCGGCGGCTCAGCCGGGCAGTTCCGCCAGCGCCAGGACCCGCTCCCGGCGCAGCAACCCGACCGGCCGGCCCTCCTCGGTGACCACGGCGTGCCCGCTGGGCGAGGTGAGCAGCACGGCCAACGCGTCGTACGCCGAGTTGCCCAGCGACACCGCCGGCAGTTCCGCGCCGCCGTCGGCGGGCAGCGGTTCGAGCACCTCCCGGGTGACCGGGGTGACCGCGAGCCGACGGATGCCCCGGTCGGCGCCGACGAACTCGCGGACGAACGGGGTGGCCGGGGAGCCGAGCAGGGCCGCCGGGCGGTCGTACTGTTCCAGCCGGCCGCCCTCGGAGAGGACCGCGATCCGGTCGCCGAGCCGGACGGCCTCATCCAGGTCGTGGGTGACCAGCACGATGGTCTTGCGTACCTCGGCCTGCAGCCGCAGGAACTCCTCCTGCAGGCGGGTCCGCACGATCGGGTCGACGGCGGAGAACGGCTCGTCCATGAGCAGCACCACCGGATCGGCCGCGAGGGCCCGGGCCACACCCACCCGCTGCCGCTGGCCGCCGGAGAGTTCGTGCGGGTAGCGCCGCCCGAACTGCCCCGGATCGAGGCCGACCAGCTCCAGCAACTCTCCGACGCGATGCCGGGCGCGCTCGGTGGACCAGCCGAGCAGGCGGGGCACCGTGGCGACGTTCGCGGCCACCGTCTGGTGGGGGAACAGCCCGACGTTCTGGATCACGTAACCGATCTGCCGCCGCAGCCGCACCGGGTCGACCCGGGTGACGTCGGCGTCCCCGAGCAGGATCCGGCCGCTGGTCGGCTCGATCAGCCGGTTCACCATCCGCAACACCGTCGACTTGCCGCAGCCGGACGGGCCGATCAGCACGACCAGTTCGCCCGCGTCGACGTGCAGGCTGAGGTCGCGGACCGCCTCGGTGCCGTCCGGGTAACGCTTGCCGATGCCGTCGAGGGTGATCGAGGCCGCGCGCCGACCGTCGCCGGCGACCGGGGTACCGTCCACGTGTGTCCTTCCGCCTGAGTTACCGGGACGACCCGGGTAACCCGTGGTTTTCCTGGCAGTACCTGCGGGACAACTCTGACACGGTGGTGGCGGCGCTGCGTGACCACACCACGCTGACCCTACGGGCGGTGTTGATCGCCGCGCTGGTCGCCGTTCCGCTGGCCGTGTTGGCGTACTGGTACCGGCCGCTCACCGGGCCGATTCTCGCACTCACCGGGGTGCTCTACACCGTCCCCTCCCTGGCCCTGTTCGCGTTCATCGCGCCCTACCTGGGCATCGGCGTCGTGACCGTGCTCAGCGTGGTGGTGCTGTACGCGCTGCTGGTGATCGTGCGAAACACCGTCGCGGGGCTCAACCAGGTGCCCGCCGAGGTGCGGGAGGCGGCCGAGGGGATGGGGTACGGCCGTTGGGGCCGGCTGCTGAGGGTGGAGCTGCCGCTGGCCCTGCCCGGCATTCTCACCGGCCTGCGACTGGCCACGGTCTCGACGGTGGCGCTGGTCACCGTTGGGGTGGTGATCGGACGCGGTGGGCTTGGGCAGATCATCTTCGCCGGCTTCCAGAACAACTTCTACAAGTCGCAGATCATGACCGGGACACTGCTCTGCGTCCTGCTGGCCCTGGTGCTCGACCTGCTCCTGGTCGGCGTCGGTCGGCTGCTCACGCCGTGGCTGCGCGGGCGGGCCGGATGAGCGGCAGGACGGGCGGGGGCCAGCGCGACGCCAACCGCCGGAGGCCGCGATGAATCCGGTACGACAGGCGGTGCTGTGGCTCAACGACCCGCTGAACTGGACGAACCCGGGTGGCATCCTGGACCGGCTCGGCGAACATGTGAGCATCTCGGCCGCCGCGGTGCTGCTCGGCTGCCTGGTGGCCTGGCCGCTCGGGCTCTGGCTGGGCCATACCGGGCGTGGGGGCGGGTTGGTCGTGCTCGTCTCCAACCTCACCCTGGCGGTGCCCACGCTGGCCCTGCTGACCATCCTCCCGCTGACCTTCCTCGGCTTCGGCCGCCCGGCCGTGGTGGTCGCGCTGGCGGTGTTCGCGGTGCCACCGTTGCTGGCGAACGCGTACACCGGGGTGCGGCAGGTCGACCCGCAGATTCGGGAGGCGGCGCGGGGCGTGGGCATGACCGGGGCGCAGGCGCTACGGCGGGTCGAGTTGCCGCTCGCGGTGCCCTATCTGGCCGCCGGCTTCCGCACCGCCGCGGTCCAGGTGGTCGCCACGGCGGCGTTGGCGACCTTCGTCAACGGCGGCGGTCTGGGCGAGATCATCCGGCTGGGCTTCGGTCTGAGCATCGCTGTGGGCGGTGGTCAGATCCTCGCCGGCGGGCTGCTGGTCGCCGGGCTCGCGCTCAGCGTGGAGCTGTTCTTCGGGTTCGTGGAGCGGCTGGTCACCCCCCGTCCGCTGCGCCGCGCCCGACGCGGTGCCGGCCGCCGCGCCGCAGACGCGATCACCGGTTCCTGACCTGACCGGGCACGCCCGCCGTTGGTGGCCGCCGGCACGAGACGGCGGGCGGGTGGTGCGCGGTGCGGCCGGGGCGGATGGTGACGGTCCGGTGACGAAGTCTCGCAGAAGTTGTCGGTGCCGGCCGGCACGATGTTGGGTGGAAGTCGCGGGCGGCCGGAACGGGCATCGCCCGTCGGACACGCGGCCGGCCCGGACGGGTCGCGCCGGGACACGGAAGGCGGGCTCATGCACCCGGGTAGAAGACTGTCCATCGGCCTCGTCGGTGCCATCGCCGCAGCAGGTGTGCTGGCCGGGTGTGGCGAGGCCGGTTCCTCCGGCACCGAGGCGCCGCGGCAGGCCGCCTCCGGTGCGGGGTGCGCTCCGGTGGCCGGGCAGCAGCTCATCGCGCTCGAGGACGACAAGGCGCTGCAACACGCCGACAATGTGATCCCGGCGGTCCACGGCAAGGTGGTCACGCCGCAGCTCATCGCGGCGCTCGACAAGGTCTCCGCCGTGCTCGACACCCCGAAGCTCGTGCTGCTCAACAAGGCGGTCGACGACGACCGGAAGAGCGCCCAGGCTGCGGCGCAGGAGTTCGCCGCCGCCAACGGGCTCACCGACGGTGTCGAGCGGGGGCCGGGCGGGCGGCTCACCGTCGGGGCGGGGAACTTCACCGAGAGCGAGATCATCGCCCAGCTTTACAAGATCCAGCTGACCGCCGCCGGTTACCAGGTCACCGTCCAGCAGATCGGCAACCGTGAGCTGTACGAGCCGGCGCTGGAGAAGGGCGAGATCCAGGTCGTCCCGGAGTACGCGGCCACCCTGGCCGAGTTCCTCCGTGGCAAGGTGAACAGCGGCGGCCAGCCGGTCTCCTCGCCCGACGTGGACGCCACTGTCACCGCGCTGCGTGGCCTCGGCGAGAAGGTGGGCCTGGCCTTCGGCGCGCCGGCCGCTGCACAGAGCCAGAACGCCTTCGCCGTGACCGAGGAGTTCGCCGAGAAGTACGGCGTGCGGACGCTGTCCGAGCTGGCCGAGAAGTGCTCGGGCACGGCGACCGTGCTGGGCGGCCCGCCGGAGTGCCAGCAGCGCCCGTTCTGCAAGCCGGGCCTGGAGCAGACCTACGGGCTCGAGGTCGGCTCCTTCTCCTCGCTCGACCAGGGCGGTCCACTGACCAAGACCGGCCTGCGCAACGGAGAGGTCAGCGTCGGCCTGGTCTTCTCCACCGACGCGGCGTACGCACAGAGCTGAGTCGACGGCGCCCCTGGCCCAGCCGGCCGGGGGCGTCACATCGTCGCTGGTCGGAGTGTCTGCTCCGAAAGACCGCCAAACTCTTCCCCACCACCTGCCGCGGGACCGTTCCCAGCCACCGCAACTCTCGGTAGGCTGCGGACCCATGCCCGCCCCGGTACCCACCGACCCGCGCAGCACGCGACTACTCACCGCATTGTTCTGGGGCGGTGTGGCCCTGGCCCCGGTGGCGGCGCTGATCCTGCTGGTCGCCGACGGCAACGGACCACTGCGGTTCGCGGCGGTGTTGGCGATCATGGCGGTGGTGTTGATCGGGCTCTCCATCGCGCTGCGCACCGAGGGTGGGACCGGCCCCGCCGAGGAGTTGCGGGAGGAGCTCGACGAGCTGCGGCGGGAACTGCGCGGTGAGATCGTCGCCGCTGCCCAGCGTGGCAACCAGGCACTCGACGAGGCCCAACGGGTCCAGGAGGCGCTGGCCGGGCTGCGGCGTCGGGTCGACGCCGGCGGCACCGGCCCGACTGCCGGTGTCGAGTCGCCCGGTGCGGTCCGGGCCCGGGTGGTGGAGCCGGAGCCGGAGGCGCCACGGCGCTACGCCGAGCGGCCCGCCGGGCAGGCCGGTGTGTACGGCGCCGGGCAGGCCGGTGGCCACGACGCCGGCCCGGGCGGCGGTTACGACGATGAACAAGCGGGCACCGGTTACGCCGCTGACCGTCCGCCCGCTGGCCATGCCGGTGACCGCCCGGTCAGCGGCTCCGCCGGGGTCTACGGCTCGGCCGGACGCCCGGAGCACGACAACCGCCCCGGCGACCCGGCGCCGCGCCCGCTCGGCGTGGTCCGGCACACCGAAACCGTGCACGTGACCACCCGCCAAACCATCGTGGACGGTGGGGTGGGCGAGTCCGGCGCGCGTTACGGCGGCTACGCGGCGCCATGGTCCCCGCCTCAGGAGGAGCGCCCGCACGGCGGTCACAGTGCCGACCGCGACGACCGCCCATGGTCCGAGGCGGAGGACTCCCGTCGCCGGGACGATGCCCGTTCCTGGTCCGGCCCGGCTCACGAGGAGGACCGTGCGCGGCCGGACTCCCGGAGCGCGCGCCCCCGGTTCGGCCAGCGCGAGGCCTGGTCCACGCCCCGGGATGACCACGAAACCCACCACGATGATCGCGCGGCGCACCGCGATGACGGCGCGCACCGGGAGGATCGCGCGGCGCACCGGGGCGACCGTGACTGGGGAGCGCGGCACGACGAGCCGGGTTGGGACGACGGCGGACAGCAGTGGGATGTCCCGGCCGAACCGACTTCGCACGGTCGGCGGCAGCGGGCGGACGACACCGGCGAGTACTGGGCACAACTGCGGGCCGGCGACCGGTGGGCGGCGGTACGCGACGATGATCAGGGGCGCGAGCTGCACGTCGGTGAACGCCGCGCCGAAGTGCACGCCGACCACACCGGCACCGAGTACCGGATGGCGGACCGCTGGGCGAGCGTGCGCCGCGACGAGCCGCGGCGCGTCGCCGAGGGCGCCGAGGACCGGCGTGACGGCTGGGGCGAGCCGGAGCCTCGCCCAGCGCTGCCCGCCGGTGGGGTGCCGGTGCCGCAGGAGTGGCGGCCGCCCCGCCAACGTGCGTATCAGCCGGAGCCGGCGCGCGAGTACCAGCCCGAATCGGCGTACGGATATTCACCGGAGCCGGCGCGCGGCTATCCACCGGAGCCGCCGGCCCGCGGGTACCCGCCGACCGAGGCGGCGCGGGGCCCGCGTCCGGAGCCTGAGCCGTACGGCCGCCGGCACCACGCCGAGGAGCCCGGCTATGGCCATTCGGGCCCCGACGGTGCCCGGAACCGCTGGCGCTGACCCGGCCCGGCCACGACGCCCCGGGCGAACCACCCGGCTTGCGGATCATTTGTCGATGTCGCCCACCACGAAGAACATCGACCCGAGGATGGCGATCAGATCCGGTACCAGGCAGCCGGGCAGCAGGGTGGCCAGTGCCTGCACGTTCGCGTACGACGCGGTGCGCAGCTTGAGCCGCCACGGCGTCTTCTCGCCCCGGGACACCAGGTAGTAGCCGTTGATGCCGAGCGGATTCTCCGTCCAGGCGTACGTGTGCCCCTCGGGTGCCTTGAGCACCTTCGGCAGCCGGGTGTTGATCGGCCCGGTGAGCCGGTCGACCCGGTCCAGGCACTGCTCCGCCAGGTCGAGTGAGGCGTACACCTGGTCGAGCAGCACCTCGAAGCGGGCGTGACAGTCGCCGGTGGCGCGGGTGACCACCGGCACGTCGAGCTGGTCGTAGGCCAGGTACGGCTCGTCGCGGCGCAGGTCCAGATCCAGACCGGAGGCTCGGGCGACCGGGCCGGAGGCGCCGAACGCGGCGGCGTCGGCGGCGGAGAGCACCCCGACCCCGACCGTACGGGCCAGGAAGATCTCGTTACGCCGGATCAGGTTGTCCAGGTCGGGCATCCGGCGGCGTACCTCGCCGATCGCGGCTCGGGCCCGGCCGGTCCACCCCGACGGGACCTCCTCCTTCAACCCGCCGACCCGGTTGAACATGTAGTGGATCCGCCCGCCGGAGACCTCCTCCATCACCGCCTGGAGCGTCTCCCGTTCCCGGAAGGCGTAGAACATCGGGGTGATCGCGCCGATCTCCAGCGGGTACGAGCCGAGAAACATCAGGTGATTGAGCACCCGGTTCAGCTCGGCCAGCGCCATCCGCAGCCAGGTGGCCCGCTCCGGCACCTCCATGCCCATCAGCCGTTCCACGGCGAGCACCACGCCCAACTCGTTGGCGAACGCCGACAGCCAGTCGTGTCGATTGGCCAGCACGATGATCTGCCGGTAGTCGCGTACCTCGAACAGCTTCTCCGCGCCCCGGTGCATGTAGCCGACGATCGGTTCGGCGGCGATCACCCGCTCGCCGTCGAGGACGAGCTTGAGCCGCAGCACGCCGTGGGTGGAGGGGTGTTGCGGCCCGATGTTGAGCACCATGTCCGTGCCGAGTTGCTCCCCGCCGGTGCCCGCCACCAGCCCGGCTCCGGTGCCGACGGTCAGCTCGCGCAGGTCACCCGTGGTCATGCCCGCCATCGTGCCATGGACGCCGGCCCGCGCGCGGACGCGGCGACACTGGACAGCCACCTCACCGTTGCCACGAGTCGGCCGGCGCGGACCGGCCGGGCAGCGGCCCGTCGTCCGGCAGCCCAACCGGCTGCCACAGCCACCAGTGCCCGCCGAGACCGGTCGGATCGGTCAGCTCGGCTGTCGCCGACGCCTCGGCCAGCGCCCGCACGTAGCCGGCCGGGTCCCGGACGGCCAGGGCCAGCGGTGGCCGGCCGCCGTCGGCCCCGAGCGCGCGCAGCCCCGCCCGCTGCGATTCGAGGACGTACGCACACCGGGCGACCCGCTCGCCGGCGGAGGCGACCGAGTCCATGGCGACGTGCGCGGTGACGTCGCACGTGCCGTCCGGCACCGGCGGCACCTGTCGCCCGCCCCGGTACCCGGTCAACGACCCCCCGAAGGGCCGATCACCAAGCAGGTGCCCGTAGTCCACGGCCAACGCCAGCCCTCGGTCGACGTGCCCCACCGCATCCGTCCACGCCTCGTCCCTGGTCCGCCCGATTTCCGCCCGGTATCCCATGAAGGTGTGGTCTGTGGGGGTGTGGTCTGTGGGGCGGTCCGGGTTTGCTGATGGCACGGTGGGGGTTTCCGGGCAGCCCGGCCGGCTCCGGGCGGTCAGGCTTGATCCCTGCGCCGGTCGGGCGGCCCG
>NZ_BMNB01000033.1 GCF_014646235.1 Micromonospora sonchi
GCCAGAACCGGTACCTGATGCTCGTCGAGGCGATCGGTTCGCAGGGCCGCTACTTCCGCTCCTTCACGGCCACCAGCCTGGGCGGCACGTGGACGCCGCAGGCGACGAGTGAGAGCAACCCCTTCGCGGGTAAGGCCAACAGCGGCGCGACCTGGACCAACGACATCAGCCACGGCGAGTTGATCCGCAGCAACGCCGACCAGACCATGACCATCGACCCCTGCAACCTCCAACTGCTCTACCAGGGGCGTTCCCCCAGCTCCGGCGGCGACTACGGCCTCCTGCCGTACCGCCCCGGCGTCCTCACCCTGCAACGCTGATCCAATGACGCGGGCGGGCTCGGTGTCAGGCCGAGCCCGCCCGTGATTGGCTCACCGGGCTGGCCGCAACCGCCACGGTGTGATCTTTCCGGTGGATCAGTCGACACACTCCTCCGCGGCGTAGATCGAGCAGAGCTGCCGTCTCAGCGCCGGGATGCCGACCGGGAGGCGGATCGTTGCGTCCGCCGCCGGCTCGCCTCGGTCGTGCAGAGCCACGGCGAGCATGTCACCGACCCGGCGGGCGGAGACCCGCTCGACGTCGGTTCCCACGGAGAGGCCGAGATCAGCGGCCACGAGCCGACCGGTCGCCACGTCGAACAGCTCGAAGCCGCCCGTCGTGCCGACGGTGAGGACCAGCGTCCCGCCGTCGACCGGCTGCGCGGTGGTGATCCGGGCCAGCCTGCTGGCCAGTCTCAGCGTCGTGGTCCAGCCTCCGCCGTCGTGCTGGTGGAGCGTCACCGCGCCCGTTCCGGGCGTATAGGTGACCGCCAGCCGCCCGCTCTCGTCGAACGACGTGATCGCCCGATCCGTCGGCAGCGGCGGCCCGTCCAGGGTGGTCGTTCCACCGGCACCGCTCCGGGACCAGGTGGTAATAGTGGTCTTGCGCCCGCTGCGCGCGACGATCCGGCCGGTCTCGCGACCAATGTCGTACGACAGGACCTCCAACGTCGGGTCACGAAAGACGGTACGCCCGTCGCGGCAGTCGACGAACCGGGTGTGGCCGACGCGGGCCAGCGGAATCTGCGCCTCGGCGTCGGCGCGACTGGTCGTGAAGTCCGGCCCTGGCAGGTACGCCACCCGCTTGCCCGTGCAGGCGTCGGACGGCGCGAGCGATCCCTGATCGACCAGCCAGACCCGGTTGGAGGAGTATTCGGCGACCGCAGCGCCGGTGCCGTCCGGTCTGGCCGCGACAAGTTCGGCGGGGGCCGGCAGCCGGACCCGATCGACGGCCCCTCCGGCCGCCGAAATCGCCAGTTTCTCGAGACTGACGAAGACCTCCCGCTCACCGTTCGCCGTCACGGCACCGCCCGAGTCGACGGTGGCGTCCCACGGTTTCGGCAACGACTCCGGTCCCAGGGTGGAGAGGATCTCGATGGCGAACCCGGGTTTCAGCAGGGCCACCTGATCGCCGGCTGGCGGTACGACGACGGTTTCGGTGGTCAGGGGGTCGCGCAGCACGGTTGCCCTGGCCGGTGCGAGATCCGGCAGGAACGACAGCGTGCGGCCGATGACGACCACGTCGCACGAGTCGGTGAACTCGCCGCGCCCGTCGAGCTGCCATCCCTGCGCGGCCCCGTCGATGACCATCATGCCGTTGTCGGGCCTGTTGGTGCGGACCAGGACCCCGGTACGGTCCGCACACGTGGCGGCGATCGGCTCCGAGCCGTCGTCGGCCGGCGGCCCCAGCGGCCCCGGCACGATCGCCTGTGTCCAGGTGACCTCCGCGTTCGGCGGCACCGAACCCTGCGGTACGTCGGCAGGAGACCCCTTCGGTGGGCGTACGACCGCGGCGGTGTTGCGGTGGATCGCGACCAGTCTGCCGTCCGCCAGTGGTTCGAGACGGTTGCCGTACCCGCGCCAGCTCGGCTGTCCCTGGGAGTCCGGCAGCCGCGTTCGCCGGTTGTCGCCGGTCCAGCCGATGGTGCCGTCGGCGGTTATCCACGCCGCTTCGCCGGTCATCCGGTCGAAGTTCAGCAGCGGTGCGACGTCGACGGCGGCGGCGGGAACGGTCAGCTTCCGCAGGTGCGGCCGGCCCTCGCGCAGCGCGATCATGGCCCACTGCCGGCCGCCTGAGCTGACGAGGAAACCGCCGCGTTGGTCGGCGGCCTTCGCCGACCAGCGGGACGGGACCGGCACCGGCAGCCGGCTGCCCTCCGATGTCACGACCGCGACCCCGGCCGGGCCCGTCACGACCGCGACCCGGGCGTACGGGTGGGCCGCGACGCTGTCGACGCCGGCCAGGGCCGTCGTGCTGCCGTGCAGGTCCACCGCGTACGCCGTGCCGCCCGCGATGCCGCTTGCGTGCCGGTCGCTGGCCCCGCCCGGAGCGGTGTCTCCGCTCAACAGGATCACACCGGCGGCGAAGCGGTGCACCTGGCAGGCGGCTCGGGGGGCGGCGTCGAGACGGGTGCTCTTCGCTGTCCCGAGGTTGATCAGCATCGGCCCGGTGGCGGCGCACGCCGCGAGGTGATTGCTGCCCACGAAGGTGACGTCCCGCAGGTCGGCGGCGTCGGTCGGGACGGTGGCCGCGACCCGCCCTGTCATGATCTCCCACACTTGCAGGACCGAGCTGTTCGGCTCCCGGCCCGCGCCCCAGGCCACCAGCCTTGTTCCGTCTGCGGAGAAGCTACCGCCCGCCGCCGGGTGGCCGGTCTCCGCCTCGGGATACGTCAGGGCCCGAGTCAGCCGGCGCGTCGCATGGGACACGGCGAGCATGGCCGACCGTACGGTGGGGCTGTCGCTGTGCCGGGCGGCGCGCAGCGCGCGTTCGATGGCCAGCGTGGGCGTCTCCGTCGCGGCCAGCAATGCCTCCGCGGCATCGGCCTGGGCGAGCGCCTGCTCGGCGTTGCGCTCCGCCTCGCGGCGGCTGTTCAGCGCGGCGACGCTACCGGCGGTCGCGGCCACGGTGAGCAGGGCCATCAACGCGGCGACGGCGGTGAAGGTACGGGTCCGTCGCCGCTGGTACGTCGCCTCTTCAAGCAGGAACTCGTTGGCGCCGATGTCCATCAGCGCGGCGCAGAGCCCGGTCACACCCTCCTGACCGCGTACCGTCGACCGGTCGGCCAGATCGATCCACTTCTGCTCGACCGGGAACAACCCCCGCAGCGGTGCGGGTAGGGCCAGCGGATTGCGGAACGTGCCCGCGCTGTCGTCCCAGCTCAGGTCCAGCTCCGGGTCCAGCCGGACCAGGAATAGTCGGTCCGCGGTGCCGCCGCTGGCCAGCCAGTGGGAGATTTCCTGGGCCACCCAACTCGACTCGACGGTTACCCGGGACAACAGCACGATGAGGCACCGGGACTGTGCGACGGCGGTGCGGATCTCGTCGCTCAGCGGACCGGGCCTGAGATCGGAGGTGTCCAGGTAGACGGCGAACCCGGCGCCTGCGGCATGGCGCTTCGCGATCGCATACAGATCGCGTTTGAGTCGTCTGGCGACCCGCCGTCCGCTGCTGTGGTAGCTGATGAAGGCGTGGTACCGGGTCTGCTCGTTCACGGCTGTGGACATCCGGCGGGTGCCGGACGACCGAGACCGATCCGGTGGTAGCGGCCGAGGCGCTCACCGGAGCCGCGGCTGAGCACCCGGTCAGGGTAGTTGCCGCCGACCGTGAGTACGTCGTCGCAGCCGGGGCCGATCCAGCGCGCGAAGATCGCCCGATGGTCACCGGAGTCCACGGGGGCCCCGGTGGTGGGATCGACCGTACGCTGCCAGATCTGCGGCTCTGGATCGCAGATGTCGTTCTCCGGCGGGTTGTGCAGTTCGCCGGTGGCGATGAGCTTGTCGGCCGCCCATTGCAGGTCGGTCAGGAAGAACCACGGGTCGGCGGTGTCCGAGTCCACCTGTGGAACGGCGGGTTCGACCGGCTGGACCCGCAGCGACCCGAGATCGATCATCACCGGCGCGTAGTGCGTGTGGCAGTATCCGCTCGACCCGCCGGCGCCCACCGCGAGTCGGCGACCGTCCGGGGAGACCGCGGAGCGGCCGAGCAGACCCATGATCTTCGTGCTGGCGAGCAACCGGCCGTCGAAGGCGTACTGGGCGATGATCGAGGGGCCGCGCCGATAGCCGCCGTCCCGTGCCACGTAGCCGACGGTGATCCGCTCTTCGTCGGCGGCGAGCGTGATCGGGGATTCGTCGTTCTCCGCCGGATAGTCCGTGGTGGCGCGCTCCTCCAGTCGCTGGGCCGGAACGGCCCGGCTCGTGGACAGGTCGTGCTCGAACAGCACCAGATCGAAGCCGTTGCCGGGGGTGAAGTTTCTCCGGCTGGTCACGATGAAGCGGTCGGTCACCGCGACCCCGACACAGTCGACGCAGTCCGCGATGATCGCCGGCCGGTGCTGCTGCACCACCGCGATGTGATCGGCGTAGACCACCGCCGCACGTGCCGCGTCGATCCCGGCCACCAGCTGACCACGCGGATCGCTCTCCGCCGGCTCGATGCCGTCCACCCGCGCCAACCAGTCGGTGCCCGCCAGGGCGAGGCCGTCCGCGCCGATGGCCACGACGAACTCCGGGGCCAGCGCTGCCGAGGTGGTCGAGGGGACCGGAGGAACCGGGGTGTCGGACGAGCTGCAGGAGATCAGTAGCGACGTGGCCAGGAGCAGTGCGACCGATATCCGCAGCGATCTGCGCGTCGTCCGGGCGTACTCTCGGCTCTGCCCCTGGGGCGCGATGCAGGCCCGTTCAAACACGGCGGCCCTCCTCTGCCCTCGGATCGTAGTTCTTGGATGAACTGCTGCCGCGTTGACGGTTCGTGGCCGCAGGGTGACAAGCCGTTTCAAACGTAAGCCCGGCGGGCAACCCGACGCGCGGTGCCTTGACGCAGCAACGGACCCTTCTTCGCCCGGTGTGGCCCCCGGTGCCACGCCCGGCACCGGGGGCCACTGCTGCCCGCTGCTACCCGGTGGCGAGCGCTTCGGTGGGTGCCAGGCGGGAGGCTCGGATCGCCGGGTAGAGGCCGGCGAGGCCGCCGATCACCAACGTGGCGACGACGCCGCCGAGCGTCGCCCACGCCGGTACCACGGCCGGCCAGTCCTGGGAGAGCGCGTATCCGGCGGTGACCAGGATGCCGAGCAGCACCCCGCCGGTCCCGCCGAGCGCCGACAGCAGCAGCGACTCGGAGAGGAACTGGGTGCGGATCTGCCCCCGGGTGGCGCCGAGCGAGCGGCGCAGGCCGATCTCGGCACGCCGTTCCAGCACCGAGATGACCATGGTGTTGGCCACCCCGACCCCGCCGACGAGCAGGGCCACCGCACCCAGGCCGAGCAGCAGCGCGGTGAACGTCTCGTCGGTGGCCTGGGCGGCGGCCAGGGCGTCCGAGGGGCGCGAGACGTCGACCTCGTTCGGTGCCTCCGGGTTGGCGGTCGCCCCGAGCACCGCACGGACCGCCTCGACCTGGTTGGCTTCGGCCCGGGTGTAGACGGTCGTCGGGTGGCCGTCGAACCCCAGGTGGCTGGCCGCGACCTCCCAACCGATCAGGGCCGAGCTGTCGAGTTCGGGCGCGAGCGGGGCGGGGGCGAGGATGCCCGCCACGGTGAACCAGCGGCCACCTAGCCACACCTGCACGTCGGGACCGGCGGCCGAGAGCCCGAGGCGTTCGGCGGCGGTCGCGCCGAGCACGACCGCCGGGTACCGGGCGGTGGCCTCGTTGAGCCAGGTGCCGCTCGCCACCTCGATCCCGACGGTCTCCAGCAGGCTGAGCTGGGCGGCCCGGACGGCGATGCCGCCGGTCTCCGCCACCGGGATGCGGTCGGTCCGGTAGACGTTGCCAGCGAGCTGGCCGGTGGCCGTCGCTCGGGTCACCGGCCCGATCCGCTTGATCATCGCCACCGCCTCAAGCGGAAGCTGCGCGTCGCCGCCGAAGAGGGTCCGGCCCGGTGACACGGTCAGCAGGTTGGTGCCGAGCGCGGCGAGGGTGCGATCCAGCTCGGCACGGGACGACGACGAGATCCCGACCACGGCGATCATCGCGGCGATGCCGATGGCGATACCCAGTGCCGAGAGGAACGCCCGCAGCGGTCGGGTCCGCAACCCGACCCCGCCGACGCGGACGATATCGGCCGCAGGCATCCGGGCCGGGGCGAGCCGGGGCGTCCGGTCCGGGGAGAGCAGCGTCATCTCAGCTCACCCCGCTCGGCACCGGTCGCGAGTCGGCGCACAGCCGCCCGTCGCGCATCTGCACCTGACGCGGCAGGCTGGCAGCGATCTCCCGGTCATGCGTGATCACGACGACCGTGGTCCCGGTCCGGTGCAGCCCGTGCAAAAGATCGAGCACGGCCGCGCCGGAGCTGGTGTCGAGGTTGCCGGTCGGCTCGTCGGCCAGCAGCACGGCCGGCTCGCCGACGACCGCGCGGGCCACCGCGACCCGTTGTCGCTCGCCGCCGGAAAGCTCGTGTGGCCGGTGCCCGAGCCGGTGGCCGAGGCCGACGCGGTGCAGCGCGGCCTCCGCGCGCCGCCGTCGCTCCCGCCGGGGTACGCCGGCATAGAGCAACCCGTCCGCCACGTTGTCGAGCACCGGTACGCCCGGGGCCAGGTGGAACTGCTGGAACACGAAGCCGATCCGGGTGGCCCGGAGCGTGGAGAGCTGCCGATCGGTCAGTCGCGCCACGTCGTGACCGTCGATCAGCACCGTGCCCGAGGTGGGTCGGTCCAGCGTGCCGATCACGTTCAGCATGGTCGACTTGCCGGAGCCGGACGGTCCGACGATCGCCACCAGTTCGCCATGGCGCACGCGCAGCGACACGGCGGCGAGGGCGACCACCCCGCCGGCATACCGCTTGCCGACCTGGTCGAGCACGATCACGTCCCCGGTCATCGCGGCATCCCGACGGTCGTGCCCTCGGTGATCCCGTCACCGGTGACCTCGACCCGGCCGTTCGCGAACAACCCGGTGGTGACGGCGACGATCCGGCTCGACCCGCCGTCGATGACCTCCAGCCCGTAGCCACCCTCGGCCAGCGCCAGCAGCGCGGCGACCGGAACGGTCAGCACATCGGGACGCTCGCTGACGGTGAAGGTCACCTCGGCCGAGGCCCGGTCGAAGTCGGCCAACGCCTTCTGGTCGTCGACGCTGACGACCACCTCGATCTTCGTCTCGCCAGTGGAGTCGCCGGTCGTGCCCGTCGCGCCGCTCACGATCTTCGTCTCGACCGTGCTGACCCTGCCCGCCACCCGCCGGCCGTCGGGCAGGCCGATCTCGACCGGCTCGCCCCGCTTGGCCAGGCGCTGGTCGTCGACATCGAGTTCCGTGGTGATCAGTCGGTCGGTGCCGCTGTAGGTCAGCACCGCCTGCCCCGGTTGGACGATCGCGCCGACGTCGAGCTGGTGGCCCTCGATCCGGACCGGGCCGTCGGCGTACCCGATCCGGCCCAGCTCGACCCGGCCGGTCTCGGCCACGCCGAGCTTCTCCTGCCAGGCGCGGACCGCGTCGGCGGTGGCCCAGGTGTACTCGTCGTCGACGGTGAAGCCGGTGTAGCCGAGCGCCTTCAGGTTCCGCTCCAACTGCTCGACGTCCGGCCCTTCGACGCCCGGCTGAAGCGTCCGGTACATGGGCACCTTCCCGTACAGCAGCACCACCGGATCGCCGTCGACGGCGTAGAGCGCCTTGCCGCGCCGCACGGTGGCACCGGTTTCCGGCAGCGCGGTGATCGTGCCGGGTAGCCGACTGGTGGCGGTCCGGCTCGGGCCGTACCCGAGTTCACCGTCGACGGTCTGTGCGTCGGCGAGGGCCTGCCGGGTGACGGTGGCACTGGCGGGCGGCGCGGTGCCGGCCTCGGCGGCGGCACCGCCCGCGCCACCACCGAAACCGACCGAGGCTGCCACGCCGGCGAGGGCGACCAGCAGCAACGCCACGCCCCCGGCGACCGCCCCCACCCGGTTACGACGGGCGGGCCGCGTCATCGGCCATCCCCGAACCGGGGCGCGTGCTGCCGGCACTTCTCCATCGCCGCGCGGAACGTCGAATCGTCCATGTCGAACCGGAAGGCGTCCCGCTGGATCTGGATCCGGCCGTCCGGGGCCGGGTCCGGGAAGTCCGGTACGCCGTTCTCCCGCATGCACCGGGCCATCGCCCGCATCTGTTCGAGCTGCTGCGCGTCGAGCTGCGGCGGTTGGCCGCCGTTGGGCAGCAGCTCGCGGCACTTCTCCATGGCCGCCTCGACCTTGCTCCGGTCCACGCTGCCGTCGAACCGCAACCCCGGCCCGCCGTCGCCCTGCGGGTCGGGCAGGTCCACGCCGTTCTCCCGCATGCACCGGGTGAATTCGAGCCGCCGTTCGGCGTCGCTGCCCTCGGTGCCGGTCGCGGAGGCGGAGGGTGTGGCCGCCCCGCCGGCCGTGGCCACGCCGGTGCCGGCGTCGTCCCGGCCGGCGCACCCGGTCAGCGCGAGCGCCAGCAGCGCGGGGAGCAAGAGAGTTCTCCGTCGCATCGTCGGTGTCCTTTCCGGCGTCCGGCGTCTCTCGCCGGACGGTGCGCCCGGCGCAGCCGCCGGACGACCGGGCCAGTTCAGCCGACGCCGCGTATCGCGGGCATAACCGAATCTGTTTACGGCGGTGTTATCTCCGGTCGCGGCACCATTGGCGGGTGCGAGTGCTGGTGGTGGAGGACGAGGACGTGTTGGCGGACGCCATCGCGGAGTGGTTGCGCCGGGAGGCGTTCGCGGTCGACGTGGCGTATGACGGGGACGCCGCGTTGGAGCGGCTGGGCGTGAACGCGTACGAGGTGGTGGTGCTCGACCGGGACCTGCCGGTGGTGCACGGCGACGACGTGTGCCGGGCGATCGTCGATGCCGGCGGGCCGACTCGGGTGCTGATGCTCACCGCGGCGGCGGCGGTTCGCGACCGGGTGGCCGGCCTCGCGCTGGGCGCCGACGATTATCTGGTGAAACCGTTCGCGCTGGTGGAATTGGCCGCCCGGGTGCACGCGCTGACCCGGCGGGCCGGCCCGGTGGCGCCGCCGGCCCTGCGCCGGGCCGGGATCGTGCTCGAACCGGCCCGCCGCGAGATCCACCGCGACGGCCGGTACGTGCCGTTGACCCGTAAGGAGTTCGCGGTGCTGGCCGAGCTGCTGCGCGCGGACGGTGCGGTGGTCTCCGCCGAGGAACTGCTGGAGCGGGTCTGGGACGAGCACATCGACCCGTTCACCAACGTCGTGCGGGTCACCGTGATGAAGCTGCGGCGCAAGCTCGGTGATCCTCCGGTGGTGGAGACCGTGCCGGGAGCGGGGTATCGGATCCGGTGAAGCGTCTCACCCTCCGCGCCCGCCTCACCCTGGTCTACGGCGGTCTCTTCCTGCTCGCCGGCATCGTTCTGCTCGGCGTCACGTACGTGTTGGTGGAGCAGCGAATGCCGCAGCCGTTCCGGGCCGAATTCCCGGACCGGGCCGTGATGCCCGCCCGTTCCCTGCCGAGCGAGCAGGATCTCGACCGGATCCGCATGCTGGTACAGGACGTGCAGAGCGAGGCGAAGCGTAACGCCCTGGAGTCACTGCTCACCCAGGGCGTCCTCGCGCTGGTGGTGGTCTCGGCGGCGGCGGTGGCGATCGGCTGGTTGATCGCCGGCCGAGCGCTGCAACCTCTGCACCAGATCACCGGGACGGCCCGCCGGATCGCGAGCGCGGGCTCCGCCGGGCGTGGGCTGCACGAGCGGATCGCGCTGACCGGCCCCCGCGACGAGGTACGCGAACTCGCCGACACGTTCGACCAGATGCTGGAACGGCTGGACCGCTCCTTCGACGGGCAGCGGAGGTTCGTGGCGAACGCGTCCCACGAGCTGCGGACCCCGCTGACGATCAACCGGGCGCTGGTGGAGTTGGCGGTGAGCCGGCCGGACGCCCCGGCCGAGGTGCGCCACCTCGGCGAGGCGCTGCTGTCGGTGAACGAGCGGCACGAGCGGCTGATCGACGGCCTGCTCACGCTGGCTGACTCGGAGAACGAGCTGACCGAGCGTACCCAGATGGATCTGGCTGAGATCGCCGCGTACGTGATCGACCAGGCGGAGGCGGCATCACCCGGCATTCCGGTGCGCCACTCCCTGGGCCCGGCCGGGACGGTGGGCGACCCGGTGCTGCTGGAGCGGTTGACGTTCAACCTGGTGGAGAACGCGTTACGGCACAACCTGCCGGCCGACGGCTGGGTGGAGGTGCGCACCGGTGTGACGGCCGGGCGACCGACGCTGGTGGTGGTCAACACCGGCCCGGTGGTGCCCGGCTACGACGTGGAAACAATGTTCCAGCCGTTTCGGCGGCTGAGCCGGGAACGGACGGCCGGCGCCCGGGGCTTCGGACTGGGGCTGTCGATCGTGCGGGCGGTGGCCCGGGCGCACGGCGGCAGCGCCGAGGCGCAGCCGCGCCCCAGCGGTGGCCTGACCGTCACGGTGACGCTGCCGCCGCCCTGACGCCTCCGACGATGGTCGGCCGTGCAACAGGCGTGCCGGTGGCGGCCATAGTCAGGTGTGACACATCAGGTACGGCCCTCGGACGAGGAACTGTGGTCCTCGATCGTCGCTGGTGACGAGACAGCCTTCGGGCAGCTCTTCGATCGCCACTCCCGCGCGGTCTACAACCACGCGTTCCGGCTGACGGGCTCGTGGTCGACAGCGGAGGACGTCACCCAGGCGACCTTTCTGGTGGCGTGGCGTCGGCGCAACGACGCCCGGCTGGTGGCGGGTTCGGCGTTGCCGTGGCTGCTGGTCGTCGCGACGAACGCGGTGCGCTCGGAGTGGCGGTCGGCCCGCCGGTGGCTGGCGCTGCTGCACCGGGTACCGGCGGTGGACCACGCTGACGGCGATCTCGCCGAGGAGGTCGCCGCGCGGCTGGACGACGAGCGGCGCATGAATGCCCTGCTCGCGGTCGTACGCCGGCTTTCGCCCGCCGAGCGGGAGGCGGTGGCGTTGTGCCTGTGGTCAGGCCTGCCGTACCCGGACGCGGCGGCGGTGTTGGGAATCAGCGAGGCCTCGGTCCGGTCCCGGGTGAGTCGTGCCCGCAGCCGGCTGGCCCGCCTGCTACCTGCGGAAATTCAGGAGGCGAAGCGATGAACGAGATCCTTGACCCGCCCGCGGAGCGGGACCTGCCGCCGCGTGCGGCGTACGCGATGCGGGCCAGACTGCTGCGCGCGGCCGGGCGCCGCTCGGCACGTGCGGGACGGCTGAGGATCGCGCTGGCCGGGCTGGCGCTGTCCATCGCGGCCGCTGGTGTGGTGGCCGGGATGTGGGACCGGCCGGGTGAACCCGGATCGAGGGTCCGTCTGGTGGCCATGGGGCTTGCCGAGACGTCACCGTCGTTGCATGACGTGGCCGAGCGATGCCTGCGGTGGCACGCCGAGGGCATCGGCGCTGCCCTGGAGCGGCAGGCTCCATGGTTGGGACTGTCCATGCACGATCTCGCGGTGACGATCGACGCCGAGGATCACGCGCTGGTGTTGTTCATGAACGATGCCGGCTATGCGACGTGTGACTCCTGGGTCTTGGAGATGCCCGCGTCCGGCGACACGGCGGTGGGCCGCAGCATCGCGTACGACCGCTGGCTGCCCGGCGGGTGGCTGCCGGGCCCGGTGCAGCGGCTGTTGTTGACGTCGACTGAGGTCGATGGCGGGGACGTCGCGGTCAGTGGTCGGGTCAGCGCCCGGGTCGACCGACTGGTGCTCGACCACGGTGATGGCCGGACCACCCCCGCACGTCTCTCCGGCGGAGCGTTCGGCCTGTTGACGACCGACGCCCGGCTCAGCGCAGCCAACAATCCCGAGTTGGTCAGCTACGACGCCGAGGGTTCGGAGATAGACCGGCGTCCGCTGTTCCAGGCCGAGGACCAACTCGCCCACTGCTACACCACCCCAGCGGGCGAGGTTGTCTACGGCAGGTCCTCCGATGACTGCCGGCCGGCGGAGGCATGGGGGCGTTGATCCCGTGCCTCACGGATCGAGTTGCCAGGTTGCGCCGGGTCCGGTCGGTCGGCGTGGGCCCGGCGGCGGGAAAGCCCCCGACCTCGGCCGATCATGAAGTTATTGCCCCGGAAAGCGATTTCCGGAGGCAATAACTTCATGATCAACGAGCGGGTCCGGGGGAGGGGGGGGTCAGGTCGATGAGAGGTGGGTTTCGATGGCTTCGATGACCCGGGGACGGAGTTCGGCGGCGCGGATGACGGCGTCCACGGAGCCGACCTCGACCGCGCGCTGGATGTTGTGCACCCGGTCGAACTCCGTGGCCACCTCGCCGAGCTTCTCCGCGTGCACCGAGGAGCGGAGTTCGTCGAGTTCCGCCGTCAACGCGGCCCGGTCGGCGCCCGAGGCGGCGGCGACACGGGCCTCCAGCTCCCGGATCCTCGGGTCGGCCGCGGTGCGGGCCTTGACCTCGCCGGCGAAGACGACGGCCGCAGCCGGAGCGCCGCCGAGCACCGAGGCGAACGAGCCCTCCAGCGCCAGCACGGTCATGTTGGGGTTCAGTGCCTTCGAGAAGACCACGAACGCGCCGCCGTGGTAGCGCGAGATCACGCAGAAGACGATGGGCCCACGGAAGTTCACGATCGCCCGGCCGATCTCGGCGCCGTACTCCAGTTGCAGCTTCCGCATCGACTCGGGTGAGCCGTCGAAGCCCGACAGGTTCGCCAACACCACCAGCGGACGGTTGCCGCTGGCCGCGTTGATCGCCCGCGCGGCCTTTTTCGAGGAGCGTGGGAACAGCGTGCCCGCGGTGTAGGTGTCCGGGCCGTCGGTGGGCGGGAAGCCGCGCCGGGGGACCGCCCGGGATTCGATGCCGAGCAGGCAGACCGGGATGCCGCCTAGGTGGGCGTCCTGCACCACGGCGGTCTCCGCGTCGGCCATGCCCGCCCAACGTTCCAGCACCGGGTGGTCCTGGTCGGCGAGCGCCCGCATCACCGTCCGGATGTCGAACGGCTTCTTGCGCTCCGGATTGGTCGAGCTGGAGAAGATCTCGCCGACGGTGGTGAAGTCGCTGCCGGCCACGACATGCGGGAAGTCGGAGATGTCGCGATCGGTGGGATCGACGGTGGCGGTCCGACGCGGCCCCGCTTCGCCCGGTACGACGTACGTGTGCTCGTAGTGCGCCATCAGCACGTCGCGAGCGGCGGTCAGGTTCGGCGCCCAGTACTGCGCCTGCCCGTTCGGGCCCATCACCCGGTCGTAGCCACCGATACCGAAGTTGTCCTCGGCGGACACCCCGCCGGAGAAGTCGAGCGACTGCTTGCCGGTGAGCACCATCGCCGAGTCCGGGGTCATCACCAGGATGCCCTTGGTGTGCATCAGCATCGTCGCCTCGGCGTTCCAGTACGGCTGTGCGCCGACGTTGATGCCCGCCACCACGATGTTGATCTCACCGCCGGCCTGGGTGAACTCAACGATCCGCTTGAGCGCCGCCGCCACCCAGTCCATGTTCTCCGTGCCCGAGGTCATGGAGATCCGGGCCCCGGCGGAGAGCGCGTACCACTCCAGTGGCACCCGCATCCGCTCGGCCAGATCCAGCGCGGCGATCACGCGCCGGCACTCCGGTTCCGACAGGGCACCCAGTGACTTCGTGGGATCGCCGAGCAGCACGACCCGGGTGATGCCCTGCGGGTGTCGCGGAGTCGGCGTGGTGACCACGCCGGCGACGATCGCCGCGCTGTTGCGTCCCTTCGGCCGGTCCACCGGGACGAGCGCGTGGTCGTCGTCGAGGTCGTGCTCGACGAAGTCGCCGATGAGCCGGGTCAGCTCGTACGGGTACACGGTGTTGCGGCTGCTCGCCCGCAGCACCTTGAGCCGGTAGTCGTCGAGCGGCTCGATAGGCTCGGCCGGCGGCTCGCCGATCGCCAGTTCGGCGCCGCCGGTGGCGTCGAAGGAGATCCGTACGCCGATCCTGACCAGCTCACCGGTGCTCCGGTCGCGCTGCCGCGCGATGAACAGGATCTCCTCCAGGCCGGCGCCCGCGGTCGTCGGGCGCACCCGCCCGGCGATCATCGTCATCTCCTCGCGGGTGAGCCGGTTCGGCGGCCAGACGTAGATCACGATCCGGTTGGTGTTGAAGCGCGTCTTCGACGGCCGCCGTGACTGGGCGCGACGGATCGAGTCGAGGCAGGCGGCGACCGTGTCCTCGGTCGTCGGCAGGGCGGCCAGTCGGCCGTCCTGGTCGCGCAGCTCGGTCAGGTCGCGCACCTGCGCGAAGGCGACGAGGCGTTCGTCGGACGGGTTCTCCCGGGCCACGCACTGGAAGAGGTAGACCTCCTCGTCCGCCGAGGGCAGCCGGGTCAGGTCGAACTTGTGCAGCCGCTCCAGCTGCATCCGCTGCGCGATGTACGGGTGCAGGCCGCGGATCAGCCGTTCCTCGGTCATCCCGGCGCCGGTGGGGCGGAACGTGAAGTGGTGGTGCATCACCGCTCCGCCGCGACCCGCCACGGTGGCGGTGAGTCGGTGCACCTGTCGTGGCAGCGGGTGCGCGTTGATGGCATCGAGCAGCGCGGCTGCGGTGGCGTCCAGATCCTCCGGCTGGTTCTCCCAGGCGAGGTAGATGTCGGCGTCGATGACGTCCCCGTCGCTCGCCAGCTCGGCGAGGCCACGCAACGCACCACCGAGCGCGTCGAAGTTCACCGCGGCGGAGACGACGCTCGAGTCCGCGCGCTCGGCGACCACGAACGTGCAACCGGCGACCGCCCGGGTGTGCACTGCGGTGAGCCGCTTGTTGCCGTAGTAGCGCCGGGTCAAGACCTCCAGCATGACCGCGTTGTCCAGGTGATCGCGGACGAGTCGCTGGCCGAGCAGCCGGACCAGCGGCTCGGTGCTGCGGACCATCGCCGCGATCCGTTCGGCGCGGTCCGGCGCGTCCGGGTGCGCGTCGAGGTGACGCAGGTGCGCGCGTACGTCGGCGTAGACGCGGGCCCGGTTGCGGCGCAGCAGCGGCTGGGCGAACCAGGCGAACACCACGCCGCGCGCGAGGTCGGCGACCACGGGGAAGCGAACCTGCGTGGCGGCCACCAGCCGCTCCAGTGCGAGCCCGGCCGGCTCGCGCAGCGCCTGGTCCGGCGGTGGCTCCCGCAGCCAGGCCCGCAGCAGCGCCGCGACGACCGTGGCGTCGGTGGACCCGCGCTGCTGGGCGAGGAAGATCCGGAAGACGGCGGCTTCGAGCTCGGGGCAGCGCTCCAGATCGGTGACGCCGTAGTGGCCGAGGGCTCGGGCGAGCCTGGCCTGGAACGCGTCCGGCAGCCCGGCCCGCTCGACGTCGAGGCTCTGGAGGTAGGTGTGGAAGTATTCGCGGGCGCTGTGCAGGTGGGCCCCACCGTCCTCGCCCGTTGGCCGGTTGCGGCTCAGCTCGGCGAGGTCGGCGAAGGCGTTGACGAGGTGGATCTCCTCCGCCAGCGGCCGGTGGCCGTCCTCGCCGGCCGCCCGACGCGCGGCGAGGTAGTCGTCCAGTACCCGGCGGTCGTCGTGCGGGTCGACGTCGAAGCCGAGCAGCAGGCCGCGCAGATCTTCCTGGCAGCGCCGGATGCGCTCCGGTGCCGGGACCGTCCCGGTCGGGGTGGGCAGGTCCAGCTCGACGGAGGTGCCCGTCGGCTCCTCCGTCGCCTCGGCGGTCCCGTCGGCGAGCGGCTCCAGCCGCAGCAGCGCCGCGCCGGCCTCCACCTGGCTGCCCACGGAGACCGAACACTCCCGCAGCCGCGCCTTGAACGGTGCCCGCAGCACCGTTTCCATCTTCATGGCCTCCAGCACCAGCACCGGCGCGCCCGCCTCGACCTCGGCGCCGACCTCCACCGGCGTGGCGACGACCAGCGCGGGCATGGGTGAGCGGACGACGCCGCCCTCGTCGCGGCTGACCCGGTGCGTCACGCCGTCCACCTCGATCAGGTGGTCCGGCCCGTACGTCCCGGTGAGCAGGTGGTAACGGGCGCCGTTGACGACGATCTGACCGGTGTGCCGGTCGAAGCGATCGAGCTCGACGTCGGCGGTACGGACGGCGGCGCCCGCCTCGATGCCGACGCGGAACCGGTGCGCGCCGATCCGCGCCACCCGCGTGCGGTAGCCGACGCCGCGCAGTTTGAGATCCAGCGGTCGGCCGCTGGCGTGCCGCACCTGCGGACGGCCGCCGGCCGCCGTCGCCAGCAGCCGCTGCCGCTCGGCGCGTTCCTCGTCCTCGTACGCCTCGATGGCGGCTGCCGCCAGCGCGACGGCGGAGTGCCGGTACCCGACGAGTCGGCCTTCCCCGCGGACCCGGTCGATCCAGCCGGTGTCCGCGCTGGCGTCGATCACCTCGGGCTGGTCGAGCAGGTCGAGCACGAAGCTCTTGTTGGTGGCGCCACCCTCGATGATCACCGTGGTGTCCGCCATCGCCCGCCGCAGCCGGCCGAGCGCCTCGTCGCGGTCCTGGCCGTACGCGATGATCTTCGCGATCATCGAGTCGAAGTCGGCGGGGATGGTGTCACCCTCGCTGACGCCGGTGTCCACCCGGATGCCCGGCCCGGCGGGCAGGTCCAGCCGGGCGATCCGCCCGGGGGAGGGCGCGAAGTCGCGGTCCGGGTCCTCGGCGTTCAGCCGGGCCTCGATGGCGTGCCCCCGCTCCACCGGCGGCGTGCCCTCCAGCCGCCCACCCGAGGCCACGTGCAGCTGTGCCTTGACCAGGTCGAACCCGGTGGTGGACTCGGTGATCGGGTGCTCGACCTGGAGCCGGGTGTTGACCTCGAGGAACGCGAACAGCCGGTCGCCGGGGTGGTAGAGGAACTCGACCGTCGCCGCACCCCGGTAGCCGACCGCGACGGCCAGCCGCTCGGCCGACGTCTTGAGCTCGGCCGCCTGCTCGGCGCTGAGCACCGGGGACGCCGACTCCTCGATGACCTTCTGGTTGCGCCGCTGCACGGAACAGTCGCGGACGCCGAGCGCCCATGCGGTGCCCTGCCCGTCGGCGATCACCTGCACCTCGACGTGCCGGGCGCCGGTGACCAGGCGCTCCAGGAACACCACGCCGCTGCCGAACGCCCGCGCCGCCTCCTGGCTGGTGCGCTCGTACGCGTCGACCAGCTCGGCCTCGTTGTTGATCACGCGGATGCCGCGTCCGCCGCCGCCTGCCGTCGCCTTCAGCATCAGCGGGTAACCGATCCGGGTCGCCGCCGCCCGCGCCGCGTCCAGGGTCTCGACCGCGCCGCGGCTCCACGGTGCGACCGGTACCCCGACCTCCTCGGCGATCAGCTTCGCGCCGATCTTGTCGCCCAGCTGCCGCATGGCCTCCGCGTGCGGTCCGACGAAGGTGACGCCGAGCTTCTCGCACAACTCCGCGAACGCCGGGTCCTCGGCGACGAAGCCCCAACCGACCCAGGCGGCGTCGGCCCCGGTCTCCACCAGCGCCCGTTCGAGCACGGTCAGGTTGAGGTACGGCCGCCGGGCCGCCGGACCGAGGTCGTAGGCGATATCCGCCGCCCGCACGAAGGTGGCGGTGCGGTCGACGTCGGTGTACAGGGCGACGGTCTCGATCCGGGTCCCGGTCTCGGCAGCCAGCTCTCGGACCGCGTGGATGAGCCGCATGGCGGCCTCACCACGGTTGACGATGGCGATACGGCTGAACACCCGACCGACCCCTCCGGTAGACGTACGACGAAAACGCCGCGGGACGTCGACCCCCGGCACTCATCACTTTTCTGCCTGCGGCCCGGTAGCGCCATACCGTAACCACCGAACCCAGGGCGGCCGCAGTTGTAGGAACCCGACAAAAACTTTTGGCAGCCGCCACTGCTGCAGCTCGCGGACGCCGCCGGGATCGATGTCCTACCTACGGCGATCGAGTTCGGCTTCGGGCGAGTCCGCGCGGTGTTCCCGGTGGCCGGTGCGCGCGTGACCGTACGCCCGAGCAGCGTTGGTAGGTTGCCGTCATGGGTGACACCCGAACGGCGCTCTACCTCGACTTCGACAACGTGTTCGGCGGGCTCTACAAGCTGGATCCGGAGGCGGCGGTCCAGTTCGCGAGCGATCCGGGCGGGTGGCTGCGCCAGCTGTCGACGACCTCGACGACGGGCGCCACCCGGCGCTGGTTGGTGCTGCGCTGCTACCTCAACCCCGCCGGCTGGGTTTATCACCCGGACCCGACGGGCGAGCAGCCCCGCCTGTTCTTCTCCAAGTTCCGGCCCTCGTTCGTCCGCGCCGGCTTCGAAGTGATCGACTGCCCGCGCTACAGCGGGACCAAGAACGCGGCCGACATCAGGATCGTGGTCGACGCACTCGATGCGCTCTCCGCAGACACCCGGTACGACGAGTTCGTCATCGCCTCCGGTGACTCCGACATGACGCCGTTGCTGCAACGGCTGCGCCGGTCCGACCGGCGGACCATGATCGTCTCGCCGGCCGATGCGGCCGAAGCCTTCACGTCCATCGCCGACCAGGTCCTGGACAGCCAACATCTGCTGGCGCTGGTCCAGGGCGAGTCGGTCGATTTCGACGACGACACGCACGACGAGGTGAGCACCGAGTTCGAGGGCGCGGTCGCCGCCGCCGACCAGCGCGAGGGGTACGACGAGTTCCGCTCGGTGATGACCCACGAGTACGACGAGGCATCCGAGCCGCTGAACATGGCGTCGCTGGCCCACCGGCTGCGAGCCCAACTGGGCCGCTCGGTCAGCGACAGCGGCTGGTTCGGTTTCGGCAGCTTCGCCCGTGCCGTGCAGAGCCTGGACCTGCCCAACCTGCGCATGTCACAACACCTGCTCTGGGACGACAGCCGGCACGCCGCCGCCGAGTCGGCCGCCGCCTCGTCGCAGATCGCGCTCCCGGAGCCGGTCGAGCGGCTGGCCGACCAGTTGGATCTGCCCCGGCTGCCCGACTCCTGGTGGCCGGCGATCTACCAGACCCTCGCCGACTACGCCCAGTCCCACCGGTTCAACCTGAACAGGTGCACCGGTTGGTGCCGGGACCAGCTCCGCGATCAGGGGCTACCGGTCAGTCGCAACGCCGTCGCGTTCGTCGTACGCGGCGCGTCGTTCGGCGGCTCCCCGTTGCACGGCCAGCCACCGCCCACCGCCGCACAGATCGGCGCCGGTTTCGTCGGCAACGTCCTCAACCGCGCCGAAGCCGCCGAGCTGCCCCTGTCCGATGAGGAGGTGGCAACCGTTCGCGCCTGGCTGGGCTTCCCCTCCGACGCCGCCCCGGCCGGTGCCCCCGCCGAGGACGACGCCGCTGTTCCGTGAGCCCTGGTCGCGACCGGCGGCAAACGGGCGAGTGAGATCGACCGCGCATGGCCTACGCTCATTGTTCCCGTCGTTGTCGTACGCCGGGATCACCCGCCACCCATGGGGATCGTGGATTGTTCTCTCTGTCTACCCGGGCCAGGTCGAGCCTCGGCCCGTCGCTCCGTACCCGTCGCAGCGTGATCACCAGGATCGCTGCTGCGGCACTCGTGCCGGCCATCCTGCTCGGCGCCGGCGCTCCGGCGGTCGCCGCGAGCAACACGCTCACCCTCACCACATTGGACCGCAACGGCAAGAAGGTGACCGTCAACGCGACGGCGGTCAACCTCACCACCAACTCCAGTTACAAGGTGAAGTCCAACAAGCCGAAGAAGCTGCCGAAGGGCAACTACGCGGTGCTCGCCTCCATCAAGAACGGCTCCGCGGTGACGCTCGGCGTGCGTACCGTCAAGGTCTCCGGCGCCAGCCGGACGACCGTGGACGCGCGCAAGGGCAAGAAGGTCACGGTCGGCCTCAGCCCGGCACCCGCCAGCGAGTGGCTCTACGCGCAGACCACGGTCGAGGTCTGCACCAGGTCCGCCTCCGCCAGCTACGCCGTCCAGGCCTCGGACTACCGCGACGGCAGCGTCTACGTCATTCCGAACTCCTCGAAGAAGTACGCCTTCGCCGCGCTGCGCACCTGGGCCGACGGCTCCGGATCTCCCGGGTCCACCCAGTACGCGGTGATGTACACGACCACCGGTGTGCCGAGCAAGCCGTCACGGACGGCCAAGCAGTCCGCGCTCGCCACCGTCAGCGTGGCATCCCGGCGCGGTCCCTCCGCCGGCGATTACAGCAGCCTGGCGGTGCAGCCGATCGACCGCCCGTGCGGCAACGGGATCTACCACGGTCTGCTCAACAGCAACGAGCCGTACCGCACGAAGGTCAAGGTGTCGGCCGGCAAATGGGACTTCCCGGTGCACAGCTCCGGCACGGCCAAGGACGGCTCGTCGCCGTTCATCGGGCACTACTACTCGCCCCGCAAGATCGTCGCGGGCAAGTCGTACAGCCTGAACTTCTTCCGTTCCGCCTGGGGCCCGTCCGCGTACGTGCCGGCCACGGTCTACGGCCGGATCAATTACCCGCTGAACGAGATGTTCGCCGACCCCGGCTACCCGCGGGGCAACGTCGAGGGCGGCGACAAGGCGACCGCGACGTTGACCTTCGGCGGCAAGACCGTCAAGACGGTCAAGGACCGAGGTTGGGAGCCAGAGAGCACTGACCTGAGCTACAAGGTGAAGAAGGCCGGCTGGTACAAGCTCACCAACACCGCGAGCCGGTACTACCCGGAGATCACCTTCCCCGCCGGGATGCTCTCGCCAAAGACCAGCGTCACCTACAAGTTCAAGGCGAAGCCGAACGCCTCGGTGGTCGCGCCCGTCTACGGGATCGCCATGCTGCCGGCCGGGCTGGATCTCTACAACCGGGCGAAGCCGAGCAGCACCACCAACGTCGAGCTGAAGCTGAACCGGTCCAAGATGTACGCGGACACCAAGCTGGGCAAGAACCCGAAGGTGAAGTCGATCGGCGCCAAGGCGTCGTTCGACGGCGGCAAGACCTGGCGATCGGTCAAGGTCACAAAGATCAACGGAAAGTGGACCGCGATCGTCGGTAACCCGGCCTCCGGTGCGGTCTCGCTGCGGGTCCGGGTCACCGTCACCAACGGCGGCTACACCGACGTGACGATCATCCGGGCGTACGCTATCGGCTGAGCCGAGCACCCGCACGGTATCGGTGCCCCGAGCGTGGCCCGTCACGCTCGGGGCACCGGCGTTGGTGATGACCTCACGCCGCCGGAAAGCGGGAGAGCGAATTCGCCGCGCCTGACCTACGATGATCTCCCGCCGTTGTCGTACGCCGGGGATCACCCTTCCACTCATGGGGATGTGGAATTGTCTTCTCTGTCTGACCGGGCTGGCTTCAGCCTCGGCTCGTCGTTCCGTTCCCGTCGCAGCCTGGCTTCCAGGATCGTCGCGGCGGCGCTCGTGCCGGCCATCGTGCTCGGCAGTGGTGTTCCGGCGGTCGCCGCGGGCAACACGCTCACCCTGACCACGCTGGACCGTAACGGCAAGAAGGTGACCGTCACCGCCAATGCGGTCAACCTCAGCACCAACTCCACCTACTCGGTCAAGTCCAACAAGCCGAAGAAGTTGCCGAAGGGCAGCTACGCGGTGCTCGCCTCGGTCAAGGACGGCTCGTCGACGACGCTCGGCGTGCGTACGGTGAAGGTCTCCGGTGCCAGCAAGACCACCGTGGACGCGCGCAAGGGCAAGAAGGTTGCGGTCGGCCTCAGCCCTTCGCCGGCCGGCGAAGGGCTGGACGGGGACACCGTGGCGCAGATCTGCGTCAGGACCACCTCGCTCAGGCACGTGGTCGAGGGCTCGGATTGGAACCGCAGCCTGTACGTGATTCCGAACTCGTCGAAGACCTACGCCTTTGCCGCGCTGCGGACCTGGGCCGACGGCTCCGGACTCCCCGGGTCCACCCAGTACGCGGTGATGTACACGACGACCGGTGTACCGACCAATCCTTCTCGGACCATCAAGCAGTCCTCGCTCGCCACCGTCGACGTGACCGCCCGGCGCGGCCCCTCCGGGGGCAACCTGAGCGACTTTGTCGCGCAGCCGACCGGCCGTTCCTGCGGTAGCCACATCTACCGGAACCTGGTGGGCAGCGAAGCCGCGTACCGGACGAAGGTCAAGGTGACGGCCGGCAAGTGGGACTTCCGGGCAGGAAGTTCCGGCAGCGCCAAGGACGGCTCGTCGTACAACATCGGCGGCTACACCGCGACGCGCACGGTGGTCGCGGGCAAGTCGTACAACCTGAACTTCTTCCGTTCCGCCTGGGGCCCTTCGACACGGTTGCCGGTGGTGCTCAACGGCCGGATCTCGTACTCGCTGAACGACATGTTCGCCGACCCCGGCTTCCCCCGGGACAGCGCCGAGGTTGGCGACAAGGCGACCGCGACCCTGACCTTCGGCGGCAAGACCGTGAAGACGGTGAAGGACAAGGGCTGGGACCCCTACGGGACCGCCCTTGAATACAAGGTGAAGAAGGCCGGTTGGTACAAGCTGACCAACACCGCCAGCCGGCACTACCCGGAGATCACTTTCCCGGCCGGGATGTTGTCGCCGAAGACCAGCGTCACGTACCGGTTCAAGGCGAAGCCGAACACCTGGGTGACCGCACCGGTCTACGCGATCACCATGCTGCCCACCGGGCTGGACCTCAACAACCGGGCGAAGCCGGGCAGCAGCACCAACGTCCAGTTGAAGCTGCCCCGGCTCAAGGGCGAACCGGACGCCAAGCTGGGCAAGAACTCGAAGGTGAAGACGGTCACCGCCAAGGCGTCGTTCGACGGCGGAAAGACCTGGCGGTCGGTGAAGGTCAAAAAGGTCAGCGGGGTGTGGACCGCGCAGGTCACCAACCCGCCCTCGGGTGCGGTGTCGCTGCGGGCCCGGGTCACCGACACCACCGGCGGCTACACGGATGTGACCATCATCCGGGCGTACGCGATCGGCTGACCGCCGGCTCGGCACGCACGCGCCTCGGTGGCTCGGAGATCGGGACTGCCGGGGCGCGTCTGCTTGCGGCGACCCGAGGTTCGCGCCGGGCCGGGCCGAGGAATCGCGCGTTGTCCGGACGGGGTCGCGCCGTTCGTCATGACGGTGCAACACCCTCATGACGGAGACACGGAGGATCTGACGTGAAGTACATGATGTTCGTCTGCACCGACCCGGAGCCGGATTCGGACCACGCGAACCATCCGGACGTCGAGGTGTGGGTAACGGAGAACGACGCAGCCGGCCGGCGTCTGCAGGGTGCGCAGCTCGCACCGGCATCGGCAGCGACCACGGTCCGGGTGCGCAACGGCCAACTGCTGCTCTCCGACGGGCCGTTCGCCGAGGTCAAGGAGATGATCGTCGGCTTCGACCTGCTGGAGTGCGCGGACCTGGACGAGGCGATCGAGGTGGCCCGCGCGCATCCGATGGCCTGGGCGGGACGCATCGAACTCCGGCCGTTCGCCGACTTCGAGCAGTGACCGACCCGGACCGGGCCGCGGCGGCGGACGCCGTCGCGGCCACGGCCGTCGACGCGTACCCCAAGATCGTGGCGGCCCTGATCCGGATCACCGGTGACTGGACGCTGGCCGAGGACAGCGCGCAGGAGGCGCTGCTCCGGGCGCTCGACCGCTGGCCCGCCGACGGCGTACCGGCGAACCCGGCCGGCTGGCTGATGACGGTGGCCCGCAACCGGGTCCTCGACGTACTACGCCGAGCCTCGGTCGAGCGGCGCAAGCTGCGCGAGCTGGCCGTGCTGGCGGTCACCGCCGCGACCGCCGAACCGGCGTGGGAGGAGGTGACGGATGACCGACTTCGACTGATCTTCACCTGCTGCCATCCGGCGCTTCCGATCGAGGCCCGGGTCGCGCTGACCCTGCGGACGATCTGTGCGGTACCGACGGCCGACATCGCCCGGGTCTTCCTGGTCACCGAGTCGACGATGACCCGCCGGCTGACCCGCGCCAAGGCGAAGATCGCCGCCGCGCGGATCCCGTACCGGGTGCCGCAGGGGCCGGCCCTCACCGAGCGGCTGCCCGGGGTGCTGGCCGTGCTCTACCTGCTCTTCACCCAGGGGTACGACGCGGACGGGGAACCGGCGTTCGCCGACGAGGCGATCCGGCTGACCCGGCTGCTGGTCCGGCTCGTGCCGGAGCAGCCGGAGGCGTCGGCGCTGCTCGCGCTCCTCCTGTTGCAGCACTCCCGGCACGCCGCACGGCGTGACGACAACGACGACCTGGTCCCACTCGACCGGCAGGACCGGTCGCGTTGGGACCGGGACGCGATCGCCGAGGGTGTCCGCCTGCTGGCCGGATCGCCGCAGCCCGGCCCGTACGCGTGGCAGGCCCGGATCGCGGCCTGCCACGCCACCGCGCCCAGTGCGGAGGAGACCGACTGGCGACGGATCGCGGACTGCTACGACCAGCTCGCCCGGCTCCAACCGAGCCCGGTGGTCGCGCTCAACCGTGCCGTGGCGTACGGCTACGCGTACGGGCCGGCGGTCGGGTTGACCCGGCTCGCCGAGGCCAGCAGCGGCGGCGCCCTGGACGGTTACCCGTTGGCGCTCGCGGTGGAGGCGGATCTGCTGGCCCGGCAGGGCAACGGCGAGCGGGCGGCGGAGCTGTTCCGCGCGGCGGCAGCCCGGACACCTGGCGACGCCGAGCGGCGCGCCCTGCTCGACCGGGCCGCAGCCAGGTAGCCCGACCGCCATGGACGCGCGGCCAGGTCGATCGCTCGGGACAGCGGCATCGGCGGGCATGGTCGATACTGTGGGGATGCGAAGACGTGCCCGGGTAGTGGTGGTGGCGGCGGTGGGCCTCGTATCGGCGGTGACGGCCTGCGACGCCACACCCGAGGCCGCCCCGACCGGCTCGACAGTCTCCGCCCCGACCGAGCCCCAGGTCTCCACCTCGCCCGGCGAGTTCCCGGTCCCACCACTGCGACTGCCCAGCGTGGCCCCCGGCGCCGCCTGCCCGGTCACCGAGTCGAAGCCCTGGGCCAACCCAGATCAGGCACCCCGGGTAATCGGTTCCGGCCCGCTCTACCCGATCGCGTCCTACTTCCCCGACAACGCCCTGCCGCTGCGCGACCGCAACCAGGACGGCAGCTACACGGTGAAGGCCCGCTGGCTCGCCGCCGGCTACACCGGCCCGGTGCTGGTACGGGTCGGTCGCATCGACGGGCCGGGCAGCGCCTCCATGCAGTTCTCCTACCTCGGTGAGTCCCGCGACGACGGCCACCACGCCGTGCTCACCAACCCGGACACCGACCTGCCGGCCACCACCACGGTCAGCGGTCCGGGCTGCTACGCGTACCAGGTCGACGGCACGTCGTTCAGCTACACCGTCGTCTTCCGCGCCGCCCCCGCCTGACGCAACCCCACCCTCCCCACCCCACCCTCCCCTCGCCGATCTTGCACTTTTGGTCGCTCGAATTCGTGTCAATCGGGGCAAAAGGGCGACCAGAAGTGCAAGACCGCGAGGGCGAGGGCGAGGGGTGGGGGAGGGTGGGGTCAGGAGGACTTCGGCGGTGCGTCGGCGAGGGGGGTTTCGCGGGCCTGGGTGCGGCCCTCCTTGCGGGCCTGGTCGAGGAGTTGTGCGAGGCGCTGCTTTCGCCGCCGGGTGACGGTGCGGGCGGCGAAGACCAGCACGCCGAGGGCGAGCGCGATGATCAGCTGCGCCCAGGGGAGCGCCCAGGTGGTGACGGTGGCCGAGGTGGTCCGGATGTCGGCGCCGGTCGCGTCGCCGCCGAGGACGGCGGGCGTCACCTCGACCGTGGCGCGCATCGGGCCCAGCCCCCACACGCCGTTCACCCGGGTCTCGACCGCGCGGTCGCCGCCCCGCAGCATTTCCTCGATCTGTGCCGGGGTGTCCCGCTCCATCAGGCCGAAGAGTTCGGCGACGGTGACCTGGCCGCCGCCGGTCACCGCGACGTTGCCGGTGTTGGTCGCGGTGTAGCCGATCCGCACGGTGCCGCCGGCGAAGGGGTTCCACGAGGGCGTGTACGTGGCGGTGAGGTTCTCGATCGCCATGCTGGCGGTGATCGTGCCGCTGGCCCGCAGCATGACCCGGAATCCGACGCGACTCTCCACAGCGACGGTGCCGCCGGAACTGGTGACCGTCGCCGCGATGCCGGCCGGGTGATCGCCGGGGCTGGCGTCGGTGGGCACGGTGATGGTGAACGGCACCACCTTCGTCTCCTTGGCCCCGACGGAGACCTTTTCCTGCACGGTGATCCAGGTGCCGCCGTCCACCGACTTCTCGTTGGAGGGCAGCATGTTGAAGCGCCCCTTGTCGGTCAGGTAGCCGTCGGCCGCCTTGAGGGAGAAGACCACGGCGGAGTCGCTGAAGTTGCGTACGGCCAGATGCTCGGTCACGACCTGACCGGGGTCGAGCGTGCGCTCGATCCATCGCCGGCCGTCGGGGCCGTTCTGGTTGGCCGGCTGCACCGACCAGGTCACCGACGGCTTGGTCGGCTCCGCGGCGGCGGCGGGCGCGATCGGTGCGGCGACGAGCAGCACGGCCAGAGCGGCGAGCAGCCGGGGCAGGGCCCGCGACGAGGTTCGGGTCATGACGGCATCCTTTGTGCAGTGTGGTGGGGGTCGCCGGAACCGGCGGCCCCCACCACGGGTGTTACTCGAACAGGGACAGGGTCAGCGTCGAGGAGTACGCGCCGGCTGCGACATTTGCCGGCGTACGCAGGAACAGTTCCGCGTTCACGGCGTACTCGCCACCGGCCACCGCACCCGAGTCGAACGTCGACACCAGCAGTTCCTGGTCGACCAGGCCCACATTGTTGCCCGGCTGGGTCGGCTCGTCGAGGACGGTGACGACCTCCTCGCCCTCGGCCACCAGGCCGGTGTCACCGCCGTCGAGCAGCCGTGGCCGCCAACCGAGGTGTCCGGCGCCGATCGGCTCCTGACCGGCGTTACCGACGAAGTCGGTCGCGCTGCCCACCACGGCCCACGCCGAGCCCGCAGGCACCTCGTCCGCCGTGCGGGTGTCGGTCACCGTCACCGTCGGCAGGGTGCCCACGAACTGCCGGACCAGCAGCGTCGACCCGTTCTCGGACAGGGCCACCGAGTCCGCCGCCACCGAGAGCGCGAGCACTCCCGGCTCCTTGATCTCCTCGATGTCGACAGTCACCTCGACATCGGCACTGTCCGCCGGCTCGGCCGATGCCGGTGCGGCCATCGCCACCGATCCGGCCACCATCGCGCTCGCGGCCACCGCCGCGAAGAGGCGCCTGCGCCTGGTTGTGCTCATGTGCATGCTCCGTTGCTGAATTCGAAGGGATGCGATGGTGGCGGCGCCCCGGCCGGGGCGCCGCCACCGCGAGAAGGGTCAGCCGCAGGTGATGGCGGCGAACGCCGCCTCGACCTGCGCGGTCACCGGCGTACCGTGCACCGTCCCGGTGACCTTCACCGTGGAGGTGCCGGCCGGCACCGACCTGACCCGGGTGTTGAACGACTGGTACGCGGACTTGCCGGCGGCGACCTCGCCGACCGTACGCGAGCCGTACGGCGTGACCAGCTCGATGGTGAGCGCCACGTCGTCGGCGTTGCGGGCGGTGACCGCGACGTACGCGGTCGTACCGACGCACTGGCTGCGGGCCGTCACCTCGACGTCCCACGCCGGCACCTCGGGTTCGCCGCCGCCGATGGTCGATCGGGGCGTGCTGTCCGGGGTGACCGGCGAGTTCGCCGCGAAGTAGCTGACCAGCATGGTCAGGTCGTTGTCGCCGGTGGTGACCGGGTTGGTGCCCTGGCCGAGCGCGGTGAAGTTGTCCCCACCGGAGGCGAGGAAGGAGTTCACCGTCACCCGGTAGCTGCCCGCCGGGTCGATCGGCGTGCCGTTCAGCTTCATCGAGGTGATCCGCGAGCCCTGGGCGGCGGTCGGGTCGTACGTGTAGTTGAAGCCCTTCGACACGCCCAGCCAGAGCACCGGGCGGGACGCGCCCGCCGGCTGCCACTGCTGCTCCAGCGCCTGCTTGAGCTGGGCACCGGTGTAGGTCTTGGTGACCACGTCGTTGGCGAACGGCTGGACGGCGAAGGCGTCGGCGTAGGTCACCGTGCCGTCGGTCCGGTACAGCAGGTCGGCCCGCAGACCGCCCGGGTTCATGAACGCGATCTGCGCCCCGCCCCGGCCGGCGTCGCCGGTGCCGGCGAGCTGCACGTCGGCGATGAAGTTGCCCAGCGGCGACTCCTTGCCCCGGTCCTCGTTGCCGTCGGTGTACGCCCGCCGGATGTCGGCGGTGATCTCACCGAGCCGCTGCTTGCCCAGTTCCTCGGCCCGGACCTTCGCGGCGGCGACGATCTCGGCCACCGCCGGGTCCTGCGGCGCGCCCACCACGTCGACCAGCGACGCGTCGGCGTTGGTGACCGAACCCGACTCCGGGTCGTAGGTCAGGGTGACCTTGCCCAGGCGCTTGCCGTAGTCCTCGGCCTGGACCACCGGGCGCAGCTTGTCGGTGCCGGGAACCGGGACCTCGAAGGCGTACGGCTGGTGGGTGTGGCCGCTGAAGATGGCGTCGATGGTGGCGTCGGCCCGGGTGAACCTGCCGAAGACCGGGTCGGCGGCCAGTGCCTCGGCGGAGTCGATGTTCGCCGTGGCGGCGCCCTCGTGGGCGAGCAGCACCACCACGTCGGCCTCGCCGTTGGCCGGGTCGCCGTCCTTGAGCTGGCCAGCGACGACGTTGGCCTCGGCCACCGGGTCGCGGAAGGTGAGGCCGGCGATGCCGTCCGGGCTGACCAGCGAGGCGGTCTGCTCGGTGACCACGCCGACGAAGCCGACCCGGACGCCGCCGACGGTGCTGACCGAGTACGCCGGCAGCACCCGGTCGGCGTCCCGGTAGACGTTGGCGCCCAGCAGCGGGAAGTCGGCCCGGTCGGTGACCCGGCCGGTCAGGTCGGCGATGCCCTTGTCGAACTCGTGGTTGCCCACGGCCGAGGCGGCCAGGCCCATCCGGTTCAGCGCGTCGATCGTCGGGTTGTCGTCGTCGATCGCCGAGATGAAGGTCGACGCGCCGATGTTGTCACCGGCGGAGACCAACGCGGTGTTCGGGTTCTGCCCGCGCAGTTGGCCGACCAGCCCGGCGAGCTGGGCGGCACCGCCGACCGGCTGACCGCCCACGGTGGCCGGGGACTCCAGCCGGCCGTGGAAGTCGTTGATGCTCAGCAGTTGCAGGTCGACCGGGCCGGACCCGGTGTTGATGCCCACCACCAGCGGGTTGTGGTCGCTGGCCCGGTACGGATCGGCTGCGTAGAAGGCGTCGAGCCCGTCGTACTGGAAGGCGTACGACTCGACCGCGTTGATCTCCCACACGTCGACGCCGGTCACCCGCTCCGCCAGGGTGGGCGAGGCCAGGGCGTGGTCGAGCGAGCCTGACTCTCCGTTGAAGACGTAGCTGGTCTTCCCGGTGTCGTTGAGGTTGCGGTAGTCCCTGGCGTAGAGGACCTGCATCGGGTCCTCCTGGGTGTACGCGTTGAAGTCACCCAGCAGTAGCACGTTGTCGGTGTCGCTGTCGGTTTTGACCTTGGCGACGAAGGCGGCCAGCGCGGTGGCCTGCCGGACCCGGTCACCGTTCCAACCGCCCTGGCCGTCCCCGGTGTCGGCGTTGTCGCCGCTGCCCGCCCCGCTCTTGGACTTGAAGTGGTTGGCCACCACCACGAAGTCGAGCGGGCCGGCGGTGAAGGTCTGCGCGATCGGCTCGCGGGCGTTGAACCAGACGCTCTCGTCGTTCACTGAACGCGACGCGCCCTTCGGCTGCGCCTTGGCCGGCTTGAAGATGATCGCCGTGGTGATGAAGTCCTGCTGGGCGGCACCGGGCAGCTCGGCCGGAGCGCGGACGTAGTCCCAGGTGCCCGCGCCGTCCTTGACGTTCAGCGCGGCGACCAGGCGCTTGAGCGCCCGCTGCGGGTCGGTGGGGCTGAACCGGACCGAGTTCTCGATCTCCTCCAACGCGACCACGTCGGCGTCGAGCGCGCTGATCGCCGAAACGATCTTCTTCTCCTGCTTGGCCAGCGCCCCCTCGTTGGCCGCACCGCGCGCGTCGCCACCGAAGTGGACGAAGTAGTTCAGCACGTTGAAGCTGGCCACCCGCAGGTCGCCGCCGACATCGACGGGAGCGGCGGTACGCGGGTTGGTGGCCTTGAAGGTGGTCCGGGCGGCTGGCGGGGTGTCCGCGTCGACCGGGCGGGTGGGCTGCAGGCGCCACTCGTTGAAGCCGTACGACAGCACCGACGGCCCGAACGCCTCGACCGAGTCGCCGACCCGCAGCGGGCTGGCCTTCGACACGTACGGCGGCAGCAGCCCGGCGGTCGCCAGGTTGGTGGTCTTGCCGTCGTCCAGCAGGACCCGACGGAGCTTGTTCTCGGCGGCGATGCGCCGCGCCTCGGCGGTGCCCGGGCGGGCCCGGTCGGTCGGGGTCAGCGCTGGCCGGTCGCCGGCGGCGAGAGCGACCTCGCCGTAGCGGTTGGTGTTGTAGACCTCGGCGACGGTGTACGCGCCGACCGGCGCGACCAGCATCGACTCGACCGACTCGCGGGCCTCCTCGGCCAGCGGGAACTCCACCGGAACCGGGGCGGGCAGCGGCGCGCCCCGCTCGCAGACCTGCACGTCGCCCTTGGCCGCGATGGTGAGCTGGGTGAGCCCGTTGAACTCGTTGGCGGTGCCGCTGACCCGGACCCGGTCGCTGATCGCGAGGGACGGGTGGTTGGCCGTGTTGGTGGTGAGGTGGACGAAGATGCCGTCCGAGGCGGCGTCGGCGGCGACCGGGCGATCTCCGCCGCTGCCCGCCGTCTGCACGTACACGCCGTTGTAGCCACCCGTGCGGTGGTCGGCGGTGACGACTCCCTCGACGGTCACCCGGGTGCCCGCCACCGGTGTGGCGGCACCGGTGCCCTGAACCTGGGCGATGGTGTGGTCGACGGCGATCGTGCAGCCCAGTTCCGGGTCCGGGTCCGGGTCCGGCGCGGCGTTGCGTACGCCGAAGCTGTTCGGTGCCGGCGGGCGCCAACTGCCGGCGATCTTCTGCAACGAGTGACCGACCGGGGTGGAGCTGGACTCCTTGACCCCGATGTCGGTGCCCCTGATCCCGTTGGCCGGGCCGCCGACCGCGGTGAAGGTGCCCCCGTAGGTGAGGAACTCGGCCACCGAGTCGGTTGGGGAGACCAGGGCGATGCCGTCGGGGTCGCCGTTCTGGATGCCGTTGACCGGGTAGCTCTCGACGATCACACCGGCGGCCGGCACCGTGCCGGTCAGGGCCCGGGTGTGGTACGCGGCACCGTTGCCTCCGTTGTAGAGGACGACGCGCCAGCCGGTCAGGTCGAAGCCGACCGGTGCCTCGATCTCGATCGCCTCGCCGACGTCGGTGCCGGCGTTGTCATAGTGGATCTCACTGATGAACGGCGTCGCCGGCGCCGGGTCGGCGAACGCGACGGTGCCACCGGCCAGGGTGAGGGCGGTGGCGGTGACCAGTACGCCCGGAATTGTGAATAGTCGGGTGCTTCTTCTTCGCTGCATCTGCGCGGCCTCCGAGGGGGTAGACCGTCGGAGGATAAGCGGCCCCGGTGTCCTTGCGGCAGCCACCAGATGTATCAAAGCGGCGAACGTTCGTGGTCTACCTCAGCCGGCTGGCCTGCTCGATCGCGGTCTCGATGGCGTCGGTGCGGCGATCGGGGCCGCCTGCCGGAGGGCAGGCTCGCTGGGAGGCCGGAGTGGAATGTCCGACATGCGACAGCATCCATAACCGATTTCGTTCGTTTGCTGCGCATGGCAAGGGAATTCGTGATTTCGATTCTGATCGGCGACGGCTGAAGTTGATTTAGGCGACTGCCCCGAGGGCCGCGGGCGTGCTATAGAGAGATGGCGTGCTAATCAATTGTCTTAAATGCGATGGGGGTTCGTCATTTCCGCGATCAGTGGAAATCGCCGAGCCCGGAGGGCTTCACCACCAGCGACAACGCTGTCGGAAGCGGCGATCGGCCCTCCTTGCGTGAAGGTGATTTCCGCATCAGAGGTAGGAGTCCCATGTCCATGCCGCGTCGTTTTCGGACGCTGGTGGGATCAGCGCTTGCCATAGCGCTGGTCGCGTCGGCGATGGTGTCCACCCCCGCTTCCGCGCGTTCCCCCGGGGACGCGCCACCGGCGGCCTCCGCCCGCCCCGTCAAACCGGCGGTCACCGGCTCGGCGAACGCCGCCGATCCGGTCCGACCGAAGGCCGCCAGCAAGCCGGCCGCGCCGAAGCGGCCGACGGCCGGCAAGCGCGGCGATCTCGCCGCCGTCAGTTGGCGCAAGCCCGCCGAGAACGGCAGTAAGATCACCGGGTACGTGGTGACGCCGTTCCGCAACGGCAAGGCGCAGGCCCCGAGCAAGTTCGACGCGTCGGTTACCAGCCGCGCGGTGAAGATCTCCCCGGCCAGCGGGAAGTGGACGTTCACCGTGGCGGCCGCCAATGACGCCGGCACCGGCCCGGCCAGTCCCCGCTCCAAGGCCGCCGTACCGGTAGCGCTGCCCGCCGCGCCCACCATCATCGCGGTCACCGCCCACACCTCGTCGGCGCAGTTGAGCTGGATTCGGCCCGCCGACGACGGCGGTTCACCGGTCACGCAGTTCGTGATCACGCCGTACATCGACGGAACGGCGCAGTCGGCCCAGGTGGTGCCGTCGGTGACCACGGCGACGGTGACCGGTCTGACCCGGGGAACCACCTACACCTTCACAGTGGCGGCCCGCACCGCGCTCGGCACCGGCCCCGAGTCCGAGCGGTCGGTGCCGGTCACGACCGACGTCTCGCCGAACGTGTCGTACGTGGGACCCGAAGGCACGGTCAACGCGGCGTACGTGGGTAACGTCACGGTCAGCAACGGAGTGCCGCCCTACACCTGGTCCGTCGAGCCGAGCCCGATCACCGGCAGTTTGCCGCCCGGCCTGGCGCTGAACCGGCTGGGCCCTGCCGTCACCGGTGTCCCCACTACCGCTGGCCAGTATCCGGTGATCTTCCGAGTGGTGGACGCCGAGGGTCGGGAAGGAAGTGTGCTGACCGTCATCACCATCAACGCCCGGCCGCAGATCGTGGTGCCGAGCCTGGCGCTCGGCGAGGTCGGCGCGTCCTACTCGCAGCGGCTCACCGTGCTCGGCGGCACCCCGCCGTTCACCTGGTCGGTGGCGGCCGGGTCGCTGCCACCCGGCGTCACCCTCAACACGGTCGACGGGTTCATCTCGGGCACGCCGACGGTCGCCGGCACCCACGGCGCCGACGTCCGGGTGACCGACGCGTTCGGGGCGACCGACGTCCAGCAGATCCGGCTCGTGGTCCAGGCGCGCAGCGTGGTCGCCCTGAGCGTCGACGATCCATCGGTCAACTTCGCCGACGAGGTCACCTTCACGGTGAACATCGGCCCGGGTGAGGCGCAGGGCTCGGTGAGCCTCTTCGACAACAGCGCCGGGACGCGTACCCTGCTCGGCACCTTCCCGGTCACGCGCAACCAGGCCACCTTCACCATCCGGGTGCCGGACTTCGGGACGAACCAGTTCGACGTGCGGTACGACTCCAGCAACACGAACGCGGTCGTCAACTCCAACTCGGTGAACGTGCAGGCGACCGGGGTGGCCGGACAGGCCCTGATCACCCAGTTCCGCCAGTCCGGCGTCGCCGGGCCACTGGACCAGTACGTCTCGATCTACAACAACAGCCCGATCCCGTTGCCGGTGTCCGGCCTACGGGTCGAGGCAGCGGACGGCACGGTCGTCACCGTTCCGCCCACCCGGCTGTCCCTTGCGGTCGGTCAGGCCTTCTTGATCACGGCCGCGGACTACTCGCTCGGGGCCGTCGCCGAGCCGGATCTGGCGCTGAGCCCTGATCCCGCTGACGGAAGTTGCACCGTCGTGGTCGGCCCGGTGTGTTCACTGGGCGCGATCGGTGGGCTACGCGTCCGGTACCCGGACTCCGGCACCCCCGGCACCGGCACCATCGCTGACGCCGCCGGCTCCACCCCCGGGTTCTACCGGGGCAGCCCGCTGCCGACCTTCAGCTACACGCCGACGGTCCGCAACATCTTCGGTCGACTGCGCGAGGCGGGCCGACCGCTGGACACCGGGAACACCCGAGCCGATTTCCGGTTCCTCACCACGACGGGCGGCATCCAGGGCGGGATACCGTCGGCGATCGGCACCGGGAACCCCCGCAACGCCAACGGGCCTCGGATTGTGAACGCTCTGCTCCAGACCACGCTGCTGGACAGCGGTGTGTCCGCGAGCGCGGCACCCAACCGGGAGTACATCGCGCCCACGCCGACCCGCCGCGGGCAGTTGATCATCCGCCGGACGCTCACCAACCGGGCCAGCACGCCGGCGAGCCAGATCAAGCTGCGGATCTCCAGCCTGAGTCAGCTGAACGGGGCACCGCCGCCCGCCGGGAGCTCTCCGCGGCCGCCGTACGCCGACCTGCGGTGGCGCAACCCGGCGACCTTGACCAGCACGTTCACGCTGAGCGACGGGCGGACCGTCACGGTCAACAACCTGCGGATGGACCTCCCGTCCGATGACCCGCCCGGTGGTGGCCTCTACAGCGAGGCGACCCTGCCGCTGCCGCTCGGTGGCCTGCCGCCAGGCGGGACGCTCAACTACTCCTTGACGTTCAGCGTCGAGTCGGCCGGATCGTTCTGGGGCGCCTGGGACGTCCTGGCACTGGGCATCGACCCGCCCACGGTGTCGACCGCCGCAAGCAAGCGCTCGAACCGGACCCAGGTTAACGGCGACGCTGGCGTGGTGCCGCGCGAGCTGACCCAACCCCGGTCCGACCAGGCCAGGGCGCACCGCCAACGGCACGAGAGCAACTGACCACACCGACCCTCGCGGGCGGCACCGGCCGGTGCCGCCCGCGAGGCACGCCCCGGGAGGGCACAGATGCCGAACAGCGACACCGATCGGTACGCCTACGGGCTGCGGGTGCGCGGCCTCGACCACGTCGTCGAGCTGGCGCCGGCCGGACCGCCGGACGGGCGGCCGACCGTGGCGATCCGGTCCGACCCCACCGGGACACCGCCGCAGCCGGGCGGACCGGACGAACGCCGGTGCGTGCGGATGTTGGCCGACGGCCGGTGGATGAGCGTGGACCGGGACCGGGCGAGGGCCACCCTGTACGGCCCCACGCCGGCGCCGGACCTGCTCGCCCATCCGTATCTCGCCGCCGTGGCCACCATCGTCAACCGGTGGAGCAGCCGGGAGACCTTCCATGCCGGGGCCTTCGTCGGCGGCGGTCGCGCCTGGGCGGTGCTCGGTGCGCGTACCGCCGGCAAGAGCAGCCTGCTCGCGGTGCTGGCGGCCGACGGCGTGCCGGTGCTCGCCGACGACGCGCTGATCACCGACGGGCGGTACGCCTTCGCCGGGCCGCGCTGCCTCGACCTGCGGGAGCCGGTCCCCGGGATCGATCTCGCCCCGCTGCCGGCGCGGTACGCGACCCGGCTCCGGGTCGCGCTGCCGCCCGTGGCCGATCGGCTGCCCCTCGGCGGCTGGTTCTTCCTACGGTGGGGCGGGGAGTCGGCCGCGGTCCCGGTCGCTCCGACCGACCTGCTGGCCCGGCTCGCGGCGCTGCGCACCTGGCCGGCGCTCTCCTCCGACCCTGCCGTGCTGCTGGCCCTCTCCGCGTTGCCGGCCTGGGACCTGGTCCGGCCGAAGGAGTGGGCGGCGGTCGAGATGACCCGCCGGCTGCTCGACCGGGCGCTGGCGACACCGGTGGGGGTGCCGTCGTGACCGCGCTCGCCGACGCCGTCCGCTGCCTGGCGCTGGACTCGGCCGCCGCCGCGACCTGCGCGCTGCTCCGCGCCCACGGCATCGACGCGGTGCTGCTGAAGGGCGCCGGCCTGGCCCGTCTGCTCGGGGTCGAACGTCGCTACATCGATGTGGACCTGCTCGTCGCGCCGGCGGCCTTCGAGGCCGCACAGCAGGCGCTGGCCACTGCCGGATACCGCCCGGTGGTCGCCGGTGCCCGTCCCGACGAGCAGCTGTTCCACGAACGGCAGTGGTTCGTACCCGGTTCCGTCTCGCTGGTGGTCGATCTACATCGGGGCTTCGGCGGGGTGGACGACCCGGAGGGGTTCTGGCAGGCGATGCGCTCCGGCGCCGGAGAACTGCCGTTGGCCGACGGGTGGGTGCTCGTCCCGGACCGGATCTGCGCCGCCCTATTGACCGTTCTGCACGCGGCCCGGCCCGGCAAGGCCGACCACGCGGTCACCGACCTGAGCCGGGCCCTGGACATGTTCACGATCGACGACTGGCGGGCCGCCGCAGCCGTCGCCCGCCGATGTGCCGCCGAGGAGGCATTTGCCCTGGGCCTGCGCACCACCGAACGCGGCCGGCTGCTCGCCGCCGACCTGGGCGGGTTACCCGTGGTCTACACGCCGAGCCGGTGGCTCGCCGCGCACCGCTCCTGCGCGACCGCGAAGTCGCTGGCCCGGCTGACCGAACAGCCCACGGCCCGCGCCCGGCTGCGGCACTTCCGGCTGCGCCTGCTGCCGTCGCCGGCGTCGATGCGCTTTTTCAGCCCACTGGCCCGGCGCGGCCGGCTCGGCCTTCTCCTGGCGTACGCCGGTCGACTGGGCTGGCACGCCGCCCGTCTGCCGCGGGGGGTACGCGAACTGCGTGCCGCCCGGCACGCTGATGACGGATCCGCCTCGGATCCACCCCGGCGGTAGCCGCCGCACTCATTCCGGTGCTGCCACGGTCGGCCGCTCCGGAGCGAGGGCCGGTCCGGGCGGCACGCCACCGGTCCGCCTGGACCGGGTCATCCACCACAGGTGCTGGAGCAGGGCGGTGGTGCCCGGCACGATCGGCCACGTCGACCAGAGCCGCTTCAGCGCGACGGGATCCACCAGATCCTCATCCACGCCCGAGCCGTCCCATCCGGCCATGAAGTTCCGGGCATGCCGGCGTACGAAGGCCTCCAGGAACGTCGCCTTGCCCCGGGGTGCGGTCACCACCGCCGGCAGTTCGTCCCCGGCGATCAGGGTGAGCAACTGTTGCCGGGTGGGGGTGCGGAGACGACCGGCCCGGACGATCAGCGCGGCCAGGAAACCGGCGTCGAGCAGCGGATTGACCACCGACACCTGATGGTCGGCACCGACCCCGGCGAGGCTCGCGCAGGTCATCGCGAGATCTCGGCGGCGCAGGTGCCAGTGGATCCGGCGGTCCAGGCGGTGCGGCTCGGCGCGCACCTCCGCCGCGTACGATCGGTGGCAGTCGGTTGCCACGTCGGGCCGTAACCAGGGGAAGGCCCGGACGGCCCGATGCCGGCCCGGTGACAGCACCGCCCGGACGGCCGGAGCCAGGGCCCGCCGTAGGCGGATCCGCATGGTGCGGGCCGGGCGCCACCAACCGGCCAGTATCTGATCGCCACCCGCGCCGGTGAGCAGGGAACCGCCCTGCGCCAACTCGATGATGGGCAGGTGCAGGTGCAGGTTGCCGGGATGCAGCACGCCGCCGTACCGGTGCAGCAGCCGCCCGGCCACCGGCCCGACGAAGTCGAGATCGTCGCCGGCCGACAGCTGGTGCCACGGACCGGTGAGATCGAGCGCCCGGATCACCTCGTCCTGCCAGTTGGACTCCTCGGCCTTCGGCGCGTCGGTGAACCGCCAGGTCACCGGCACCGGCGGTGGTAGTTGCTCACGGCGGGCGACCCGTACGGCGACCGCGAGCACGAGCGAGGAATCCAGCCCGCCCGAGAAGCTCACCACGCAGGGCGGTCGGGCCAGCGCGGGCAGTACCGCCTGTTCCAGCGCGGCCAGCGGCGAGGCGGGCACCGGCCGGTCGGCGGCCATCAGCGACGGCGAGCGGGCGCCGTGCCCCAACACCGAGCCGCTGGCGATGTCCAGCCGGGTGGGCCGTGGGATCGACGATGTGGACAGCTCATTCACGGGTCAGGACTCCTCGTTTGGTGGCCAGCCGCAGCGCTCCGCCGAAGATCCAGATCGACAGCGGCAGCAGCACCACGGCGATGCCGAGCAGGGCGAGCGCGGGGCCGGTCCAGGCCGCCCCGGCGAGCGCGGCACGCAGGCCGTCGAGCGCGAAGCGGCTGGGCAGCACCGCAGACAGCGGATGCAGCACCGGACCGAGGGCGTCGACGGGGAAGTACGTGCCGGAGAGAAAGGTGAGCGCGACGACGATCACCCGGGCGGCCGCGTCACCGTGCCCGATCACGATCGTGATCGCCATGAGGAGGATTCCGATGCCGGCCATGGCGGCGCATCCGGCGATCAGCAGCACGACCATGCCGAGCCAGTCGGCGTGCCCGACCCGGAGACCGAGCAACGGACCGAGCACGGCGAGGTAGATCGAGGCGCGGATGGCGGCGAACAGGAACGGGTATCCACAGGTGCCGACCGCCAGGGCCGCCGGCGACATCGGCTGAGCCGCCAGCATCTCCAACGTGCCGGCCCGCTGCTCGGCCGTGATGCGCATGGTGAGCTGCGTGGTGGCCGCCTGCACGACCAGCATGTAGGCGATGCCGACCGCCACGTAGTCGAAGTAGCTGTGGGACGGTTCGACGGAACCTCGGCCCGGTGCGGCCAGGAAGCGGGAGATGAACAGAAAGATCGCCAGATTGACGGTGGCGAAGGCGAGATCCAGCAGGATTGGGAGCCGCACCAGTGGCTCGGTTCGCAGGTCCCGGCGGATGAGGGCGGTCAGGGCGGCCAGCGTTCCCGTGGATGACCGCCCGGCAACCGCCGCGACGCGGCGGATCCGATCCTCGACGGTCGTCAACGCCCCACCGGCAGGGTCAGGATCGAATCGCACCGGGCCCGGTCCTCTCGATGGTGGGAAGCGATGACACACGTCAGGTGAGGACGGCGGTCCAGCGCTGCCCACAGCATCGCGCGGGCCGGTTCGTCGAGGGAGCGGGTCGGCTCGTCGAGCAGCAGCACCGCCGGATCACCCAGCAGGGCACGGGCGATGCTCACCCGCGCCCGCATCCCCGCCGAGCACTTCTCCGCCGGTCGATCGGCGTACGTCCCGATGCCCAACTCTTCGACGACGCGGGCCGTCGCCGGCTCCACGGATCGGCGAGGCAGCCGCAGCCGGGCGACGAGCCGCAGATTGTCCTGGGCGGACAGTCGGCCGTACAGGCCCTGCTCGGGCGCGAGACACAGACCGACCAGCCGACGGGCGGCCGGCGAACCGACTGGTTCGCCGGCCACCGAGATTCGTCCGGCGGTGAGGGCCAGCGTCCCGGCCAGGCACCGCAGCAACGTGGTCTTGCCCGATCCGTTGTCGCCCGCGAGCAGGAGCCGCCCACCTTGGGGCACATCGAGGTCCAGATCGGTGAAGACTGGCCGATGGCGGAACCGGCGCGTGGCCCGCCTCAGCTGAATGGACAAGCTGGACAAGTGGGCCGGGTGAGAAGGCGGTCGGTCATGAGAAGCCGACGCCACCGAGTCCGTCAGGGATTCCGCTGGTGCCCCCCTTGGTCAGCTCGGCCAGGGTCCCCAACCGGCGCAGTCGAGGCGGCTCGTACGCCCCCTTCGTCGCGGCTGCTTTCTTGCGGATTTCACTCATGAAATCGACCTTTCCTGGTCATAGTCTGATAACGACCTCGTTGGGCATAGTATCCGTTTCGGAGGTTGGTCGGCGGGCAGCTAGGAGGATCCGTGGCGACCAGTGGCATGGTGACGCTCGTTCGACGCGCCAACACCGCCGTGCGACTCGTGCCCGGCCTGATCCGGCTGGCCCGGGGCAGCGGCCTGGCCGGCGTACGCCTGGCGTTCTGGACCGTCCGCGCCCGTCGCCGGGTCCGACGTCAGCTCACCCGGGGCGGACTCCCCGCCGTACGCCTGCCGGGACCGCCACCCGGCACCGACCCGGACGTCATGCACCGCGCGCTGCGCCGGGACAGGGCCAACTGCCTGGAGAGCGCGCTGGTCCGGCAGCGTTGGTACGCGGCCCGGCGGATCAGCCGAACCATCGTGATCGGGGTGACCGCGCCGAGCGCCGGTTTCCACGCGCACGCCTGGCTGGACGGGGACACCGACGCCGAGCGGGAGAAGATGGTCGAACTGCTGCGCCACCCCACGCCGGCGACCTGGCTGTCCTGACCGTCCGACCGGCGGCGCTCAGCACGGTGCGACCGGCGGCGGTCAGCTGCGGTGCGACCGGCGGCGGTCAGCTGCGGTGCGACCGGGCGGCGCTCAGCTGCGGTCGACCAGCTCGGCGGCTTCCAACTCGCTCAGGAACCGCGACACGTCGGCGGCGGCCCGTTCCTCGTCGACCGGGGCTCGTTCGACCAACGCGCGGGTCAGCTCCTCGGCGGTGGCTCCGTCCACGAGGTGCGGCCAGAGCAGCGCGGCCGAGGGCCCGAGCCCGAAGTAGACGGCCTGCTCCAGGTCCAGCAGTACGCCCTCGTCACCGGCCGTACGCCAGGCCACTCGGTCGGTCCGGACTCGGTAGACGGTCGCCGGGGTGTCGTTCATCCGGATGCCTCCAGCTGTCGAAGCGAACTATCCGGATAGTAGTCCTCACATGGGACGAATGCCGGCTAAAAGGTCAAGCGCCCCGCGCCACCGGCCCGACCAGTTGGCGCTCGGTGCCGGTCACGCTGAGCATCACCCACTGCACCTTGCCCTTGGTGATCAGACCGACCATCTCCGGGTGCAGTTGGGTGAACCAGCTCTGCACACTCACCAGGCCGAGGGCGTTCGCCGCCGTGGCGGCCTCGGCCTCGGTGAGCCGCTGGAGCACCACGATGTCGCTGCGGACCAGCACCTCGACGTCCCAGCCGGCCAGGTCGTCGCGGACCACCAGGGTGGCCCGCCACGGCGCGGCCAGATTGGTGTCCGGCCCGGTCACCGGGCCGGTGTCGATCACCACGAGCTGAGGTTCGGTCGGGGTGGCCGGCACCGGGGGCGCCACCCCGGGCGGCAGGAACGAGGCGATCTCCCGCCCGATGACGCAGCGCCGCAGGAAGGCGTCCCACTCCTGCTCCCGGGCGGTCTGGATGAACAGCCGGGCACCGAGCGCCAGAGCCCGGAAGGCGAGCAGCTCCGCCGCGCGTACCCCGCCGGTCAGCATCAGCCGGGTCGGTTCGGCCCGGAACACCCGCAGGCCCACCGGCTCCTGCTGCCGGTTCCGGCCGACCACCAGCCCGCCACCCCCGGCGACCAGGCGCAGCCCGGCCAGGGTGGCGCCGTCGGCGACGTGCAGCCCGATCCGGCTGCCGGGAAAAGCGACGCTGTTCACCGCAGGAATCCTCCGAGCGGGAGGGTGGCGGCCACACCATGGGCGTGCTCGCCGTCGAGTCGTTGCAGACGACCGCCGTGACCGCGAATCGCCTCGTCCAACGCGCGGTCGGCGGCGGTGAGACCGGCGGCGTCCGCCCCGATCAGCCGGAACGCCACCTCCAGCACGGCCTCGTCCTCGCCGGGCCGGCCGGACTGGCGGGCCGCCGCGATCGACACCACGCCGGCCGCCGCGGGCAGGGCGCGTAGCAGCGGGTCCACCTCCCACGCCCGGTCCGGCCAGTCGAGCAGCCGGTGGCAGCTCTGCGGAGTGCCCTGCGCCGACCAGTTCCGCCAGCTCTCCCGAACCAATGGGCGGTCCCCGCCCGCCGCCGCGCCGGTGAGATGGGTCAGGTTGGCGACGGCGGCGAGCACCTCGTCGCGGTTGAGCAGGCGGGCCGCCACCCGGTCGTGGCGCAGCTGGCGCCGGGTCCGCCGGATCGCCGCGGTGAGCGCCGGCCGCAGATCGCGGTCGGCGTGGAAGTCGGGCGTACGCGGGGCCTGGAGCACCACCCACGCCTGCCGGCTCGCCGGCACGCTCCCGCCGGTCAACTCACGGTACGCCCGGTCCACCGCCGCCGCGCCGACCCGGGGTGCCGGGGTGACCAGGATCAGCACCTGCACCGCCACCAGCGGCGTCTTCGGATCGGCCGCGGGCAGCAGCGACATCGGCGACGGCAGGGCCTGCGGCGCACCCATCAGCAGCGCGCCCTCGGTCGGATCCACCTCCAGCACGGCACTGAGCCCACCCCGGTGGGTGAGCAGAACCGCCGGCTGGTCGTCGATCTCGACCTGGTCCAGCTCGACGCTGCCCTCCAGTTGGGTCAGCAACTGCCACACGGCGTCCGGCCCGGTGGCGGTCAACTGCCGGCGCCGGCCCCGGTAGCTCCACCAGACTCCCAGCCACTCGTAGAGCCACCGGCCCCGGCGGCGCACCATCGTCGGGACGAGCAGCACCAGCGCGATGGCGGCCACGGCGACGGTCATCGGCACACCGTGTGGCGTGGCGGCCAGCACCGCCGCCGCACCGGCCTGCCAGGCCACCAATTGCGCGACGTGGATACCGGCGACCCGGGGCTGACGCCGATGCGGGCGTACCACCGGAGCCGCCACGCCGCTGGCCTCCGCCGCTGCGGTCCGAGCCGGCGTCCCGGTCGCGACAGCCTCCGCCCGGGCAGCCGGCGCGGGCGCCGCCCCCGCCGCCACGCCGGCAACCTGCCCGGTGCCGGCCTGTTCGGCGTGCGCGGTGCCGGTCTGTGCGCCGTATGTGGTGCTGGTCTGCGCACCGTATGTGGTGCTGGCCTGTCCGCTGTGTGCGGTGCCGGGCTGTGCGCTGTGCGTGGTGCTGGGCTGCCCGCTGTGTGCGGTGCCGGCCTGTCCGCTGTGCGTGGTGCCGGGCTGTGCGCTGTGCGTGGTGCCGGACTGTGCGCTGGGTGCGGTGCTGGCCTGCCGGCCGTATGTGGTGCCGGTGCCGGTGCCGGTGCTGGTCTGACCCGGGTGCGCGGTGCCGGTGCCGGCCTGGCCGGTCTGCGCGGCGCTGCCGGCCGCTTGGCTGGTGTAGGTGCCGCCGACGGTGGCCCGGCCCTGCCCGCGCTGGGCTGCCCAACTGTGCCCCGGCCCGGTCCCACCCAGCACGGGTGCCGCGACACCGGGCTGCTGAGTCGACGTCCCAGCCTGGTGCTGTGTTGGCACGCTGGCCTGCTGCGGTGGCGCCCATTGCTGGGCCGACGCTCCGGCCTGCTGCGGTGCTTGTTGCTGCGGCGGCGCGGCCGGGTCCGGGTGATGCTGCCAACCCGGCTCGCCTGGCCGGTCCGCACCCGGATGCGTCACCGCCCGCCCCTTCCTGACCGGTCCATCATGGCCGCCATCGCTGCCCCAGTGGACGAGCGGGCGCCCGGCTGGTCCGGCGGAACGAGGAGGGTGCGCGTCATGGCTCCGGGCTTTGTACGGCGATGAGGGTTGGACCGACGATATCCCAGCCGTTCGACACCGTGCGATCCCGTCGCGACGCCGCCCTGCACGGCGGACACCGATCAGCGGGTCGAGGGCTGTGCCTGTTGCGGGGAGAGGACCTCGCTGCCGGACCAGTCGATGTACTCGTCGGCGAGGTTGCTGTCCGGCTCGCCGTCCTCGTCGAGGGTGCTGTACGAGGCGTAGAACCGGCCGAAGCCGTAGCCGCCGTTGGCGAGGGTGGCCAGCGCCCACGGCCGCAGACCGGCGGGCAGCCGTTCCGGATGCAGCCGATCCACCCTGACCCGGACGATCCCGAGCAGGTCGTACGACTGGTCGGCCGTGCCGGCGTCGAGCACGCGGCACAGCGAGAAGGCGTACGGCACCTGCTCCTCTTGATACACCCACCGACCCGTGTCTTTCATGGCTGTCTCCCAGCTTCGGGCGAAGTCTGCTTTTAGCATCGAGCAATCTCTCGCTTATATCAAGACCTGGTCCACGCGAAGGTTCACGCGTAGGGTATGGACAGTTGCCGGTCCACTCGTAGGAGTCGTCATGAATCCCAGGCAGGCGAGGTCGCCCCGGGCATCGAAGGCGTCGCTCTCCTCTCCCACAGTGCATGGCTGGGAGCTGGGCATTCGGCTCCGGGAGCGCCGGGAAGAGCTAGGCATGACAGCCGTTGCCGCCGCCAAGGCAAGCGGCATCACGCAGGCGTATGTGTCCGGAGTTGAGGCTGGCCGGGTCAAACTGCCGGCGGATCGATTGACCCAGCTCGTCAAGATCTATGAGATCGATCCGGCGGAAGCCGCTGAGCTGGAGGAGTTGCGAGTAGCCGCGATGCAGCGCGCTTGGTGGCACCAGCACTCCCAACTCTTCCCGGCCGAGTTCCTCCGATTCCTTGGTTACGAGGCCGGCGCTGAACACATTCGTAGCTACGACAATGAGCTGCTGCACGGACTGTTGCAGACCGAGGACTATGCGCGTGCGGTGATCCGCGGTGGCAACACCTACGTCCGGCTCACTGAGATTGACCGACGGGTCAGCGTCCGGATGGCGCGCCAGTCGCGGCTGACTGAGGGTCGGGCGCAACTACGGTTGACCACCGTGATCGGCGAAGGTGCGCTACGCCAACAGGTTGGTGGGCCGGTACTGATGCGTGCTCAGCTCGACCACTTGGCCACGCTGCTGATGGAACGAGCCGGGCAGGTCGATATCCGGGTCATGCCGTTTACCGCTGGAGCCCATCCCGCGCTCGGTGGACCATTCCAGATCCTGTCTTTCCCGTCGCCCCGGCTGCCCGAGCTGGTTTGGCAGGAGGTGCTTACTTCCAGCGACATCATCGATCAGTCCAGCCGGGTGGCGGACTACGTCGTCACCTTCGCCGAGGCGCGGGAGCGGGCGTTAGGCTCGGAGGAGTCGTTGGCCCTGATCCGGCGGATCGCCAAGGAGATGACGTGAACACCCCTCGTCGTGCACCCGATCGTGACTGGTTCAAGTCGTCCCGCAGTTCAAACAACGCGGCCTGTGTCGAGGTGCGGTTTGCCGGTGGCGTGGTGGGCGTACGCGATTCGAAGGACCGCTCCGGCCCGGCCCTCGCCTTCGACGCCGGTGCCTGGGCCGGCTTCCTGCACGCGCTGCAGACCGACCCGGCCTGAGCAGGCACTCCCGCCACCTCCCCCACCCCGCCCCGGCTCGCGCCGCCCTCCGGCGGCCCTGATGATCCGCGCAGTTTCGGGGAAGTTGCTGCCTCAGAGGCGTCCTGACACCGCAACTTCCCCGAAACTGCGGTGTCAGCCGGCCTCGATTCCCTGTCGCGCGGGGATCGGCGCCCGATCGCGGCGTCGCTGACAGCCGCCTAACGGCCGGTCGAGGGCGGCGTCGGCCCCACGGTGTTGACAGGGTGGATGGGTCAGCGCGCCCTTACTTCCCCACACTGCCCCCTTTGCTCTGCTTCAACCTACGCAACGGGTTCGTCGGCAAACCGTTGCGCGGAGTGAAGCAGAGCAAAGGCTTCCGCACCCCTACCCGGGGATGCCGTCGGGCTGTGCGGATGGTCGCGTTCAGGAATCAGGGGCCACAACACAGCCAAGGACCGGGTCGGCGGCACTTCCGCCACCCACCTCTCCCGATCCGGCCCTGATGATCCGCGCAGTTTCGGGGAAGTTGTTGCCTCAGAGGGGCCCTGACACCGCAACTTCCCCGAAACTGCGGTGCACCTGCTTGCCGGGGCGCCGCTGGAGCAGGGGCTGGCGGGGGGCTGGCGGGGTGTCAGCCGGTCTCGGCCCCCTGCCGCCAGGGGGTCAGCGTCCGATCGCGGCGCGCACGTCGGCGACGGTGACCGTACGCAGCTCGTCGAGGCTGGGCCGTTGGCCGGACTGGCGCAACCGCTGCGCCTGCGCCTTGCGGACCCCCTCGAACAGTTTGCGCGCCTCGCGGGCGTTGCCGAAGTTCTGATCCCGCTCGATCGTGCCGAAGTGCTCCCGGAGCACCTCCGCGACGCCGTCGGCGAGGAGGTACTCGTCGCCGCTGGCCATCCGCTGCACGATGACGACCAACTGCTCGGGGGAGTAGTTTCCGAACTCGATGGTCTTGGCGAATCGGGAGGCCAGACCGGGGTTGGCGTCGAGGAACTGAAGCATTTCCCCGGTGTAGCCGGCGGCGATCACGGCGACCTCGTCGCGGTGATCCTCCATCAGCTTCACCAGCGTGTCGATGGCCTCCTGCCCGAAGTCGGCGTTGCCTCCGGACGACCGGGACAGCGCGTACGCCTCGTCGATGAACAGCACGCCGCCGCGCGCCTGGTCGAACGCTCCGGCGGTCTTCTCGGCGGTGTGGCCGATGTACTGGCCGACCAGGTCGCGGCGGGACACCTCGCGGAACGCGCCGCCGGGCAGCGCGCCCAACGCCGCGAGCAGGTCACCGTAGATGCGGGCCACGGTGGTCTTACCGGTGCCGGGGGCGCCCGCGAAGATCAGGTGGTGGCTGACCGCGCCGACCGGCAGCCCGGCGCTGCGCCGCCACTCGTTGACCTGGATCTCGTCGATGAGGGCACGGACCTCCTCCTTCACCGACTCCAGGCCGACCATCGCCTCCAGGTCGGCGAGCAGCTTCTCCACCCGCGCGGTGTCCTGCTGGGCGGCGGCGCGGGCGGCGTCCGCGCCGTACGTGGCCTTCCGGCTCGCCGCGCCCTCCACGATGGTCGGGTTGGCTCCCTCGGCGACCTCGATCGCCGGCTGGGTGTTGTTCTCGGTGGTGCACTCCTCGACCGTGCCGTTGCAGCCGCGGCCGAAGGAGACCGCCGGGCCGCGGGTGTCGCGGATGCGGCAGCGCCGCAGCACCGGGGCGCTCTGATGCACGACGGCCACCCCGGCGTGACCGGTCTGCGAGATGTCACAGGCCTCGATGGTGGGTCGGCCGCCCTGGTAGACGTAGATGCCACGGTTGCCGCAGCGGGTCACCGTGCTGGTGCGGATCGTCGGGGCGGCTCCGATCCGCACGATGATCCCGTCCTCGCTGAGGTCGGCGAACTCGCACCCCTCGACGGTGCCGTCGGAGTCCTCCACCACCAGACCGTAGCGGCCGCCGGTGACCTGGCAGCGGGCCAGCGTGAACTCCGTACGGCCGGCCACCTGGATCGCCGCGCCGAAGTTGGCGCTCAGCTCGCACCCGATCATGGTGAGCGCAGCCCGGTCGGCCACGACGACCGGCGCGTCACCTGCCTTGAGGACGAGGTCGCGCAACTCCAGCCGACCCGAGTTGCAGGACACCGTGGGATAGGTCCCGGAGGAGGCGTCGATGGTGACCGTCCCCGCGCCCTCGGCGGCGACGATGGTGACGCCTCGGTCGTTGATGAACAGCGCCTCGTAGTAGGTGCCGGGACTCACCGACACGACAGTGTCGTCGCTGGCCACCGCCAGGGCCTCCCCGATCGAGGGGTAGGCGCCGGGCTGATCCGGGGAGACGAGAAGGGTGCGCGTCATGGCTCCGGGCTTCGTACGACGGCAGGAGGGGTTGCGCCGACGATATCCCAGGCGCCGCACACCGTGGAGGCCCGCACCGGGCGACGCTCGATAGGCTCGGGCGGAAGCGGACCGACCCCGGGTCGGATCCCCGTCGATCGCGGGAGGACGGATGGTGCAGCTGCGGATGCTGCCGCTGGCGGCGGGCGCGCTGCTGGTCGACGGCACCGTCCACACCCACACCTCGGTACGCGGCGACGTGCCGCCCGAGCTGCATCCGGTGGTCCGGCGCTTCCTGCACGGGCTGCCCACCGAGCAGCGCGAGCGTTTCGCCGACTGGTGCGCCGAGCCGGTGCTGATCTCCGACCGGCTGTACGCCGCCGAGGCCGGCGGGCCGCCGCTCGAAGCTGCCCGGGCCCGCTCGCTGCTGTGGGGCGCGAAGGTCCGCGCCACCCGCGTCCGGGAGGAGGGCGACCCGCGCCACGGCGAGACCCAGCCGCCCTGCCGATCGTGTGCGGCCCTGCTGGACTGGTTCGGCATCGAGGCACTGCCATGACCGAACGTTTTCCGTCGCTGGTGGCCGAGACCCTCGCCATGGCCGGCTGGTCACCGCAGGGGCGCGACGAGCAGCGGGCGCGCGAGTGGGCGCTGCGTATCGCCGCCGACGCCGCGCCGGACGGCCGCCAGCACGTCGTGACGGCCGCCGCCATCGAGGCGTACGCCGAGTTCGGTGGGCTGCGCGTACGCCCGCAGGGTGCGGGCGAGCAGGTCGCACCGAGCGCCTTCGACCTCGACCCGTTCCGGGTACGCCACTCGGTGGCCACCCTCGCCGAGCTGGCCGAGGCGACCGGGGCGCCGCTCACCCCGCTGGGCGAGGAGGGCGGCGGCACCGGCATCCTCGCCGTCGACGAGCAGGGCCGGGTTTTCGTACTCGACCACACCGGGGACTGGTTCCTCGGGGCGAGCGTCGACGAGGCGCTCGTCACGCTGGTGCTCGGCCGCCACCCCCGGCGGGTACGCGCGGACGGCACCTGGTGACCAGCTGGCAGCCGAGCACGGCCACCGAGCGTGCGCTCCTGGCCGCCGTCGAGGCCGGCGATCAAACGGCCTTCCACACCGAACTCGCCGCCGGTCCGCTGCTGCTGCCTGTGTCACCGACGGCAGCCGTCGATGAACCGGTCGGTTGGCCGACGGGCCGGCACGAGGGGGTGACCCACGTGGTCGCCTACACCTCGCCGATGGCGATCGCTGCCGGCCTGCCCGGACAGTCCGTCAGCTACCGGGTGTCCGCACTGGCGGACCTCGCCGTCGACTGGCCCGACGACCGCTGGGTGCTGGCGATCGACGCCGGGCTGCCCATCGGCGTCCGGCTCACCGCCGACGAACTGCGTACCCTCGCCGCCCCGGCCGTCGAGGCGGAGCGGCCGTTGCGCGAGGCGGTCCAGCGGCAGGACCCGGACGCACTGATGGCGGCGTTGCTCCGGGCCGAGCTGGTGCTACCGCTGCGGCCGGACGGCCCGGCGACGCGCGACCTCGCCGACCCGGAGTTTCCCTGGTGGGGCCTGCCCGACGAGCAGGGGCGGACGAGCCTGCCGGTGTTCACCTCGGAGGCCCGGCTGCGGCAGGCGCTGGGCGATCACGACTCGGTGGTGGTCAGCAGCCTCCAGCTGACCGGCCACTGGCCCGACTCGTCCTGGCAGTTGCTGCTCAACCCGGAGACGCCGCTGGCCGCGGCGCTGCCCGGCGAGGCGGTGTCCGCGCTGCGCGACTGGCTCGGCGAGCTGCGGCACGTGCTCGACGACGCGGCCGAGCAGGAGCGCCAGCGGCGGGTGAGCGCCGCGTACGCCGACCCGTCGACGGTGGGCGTTCCGGTGCCCCGGCCAGCTTCTGATCCCGTGGTCGACGAGGGGCCCGACCCCGACGTGCCACTGCGACTGCAACTGGTCATCCCGCACCGCTACCTGCCGTCCTACCTGGACGAGGGATACGACCGGGCGGCCGGGCTGGTGCACGCCTGGCACGGCCCGGAGCGGGACACCCCGGTACGGCTCTACCGTCGCCTGGGACTGCTCGGTGCAGGCTCGCCGTTCGAGGAGTCGGACGAGTGGGTGGCGGCGCTGCGCTGGTCGCCCGGCGAGGACACGCCGGAGGAGTGGGGTCGGGGCCAGCCCCGGATGGAGTCCCTGGTCGTGCCGGACGGCACCGAGCTGCACTGCCTGCACCACGACGGCCGCGACGAGCTGCTGGCCCGCTTCGACGCGGCCGCCCGTCGTTGGTCACCGGCCTGAGCTGCGGCACCGGCCGGGGCCAGGCCGGCACTATCGGCCGCAGCGGCGGTCAGCGACCGCGGCCGGCGAACCAGGCGCGCGCCGGAGAGCTCTTGATCAAGGCTAGCGACACACCGGCGAGCCCGCCCACGACCAGGGGTGTGACCATCGTCGGCTGATAAGTCAGCTTGCCCTGCGCCAGCAACACGACGATGACGACGACGAAGAGCCCGAAGGTGAAGCTCGCCGGCACCGCCAGGCCCTGCGCGTTGTCGCCAGTCCAGGCCATCAGGATGCCGATCGACGCGAGGAACACCACCAGCAGGGCGAGCGCGAGCACGCCCGCCCCGATGCCCACCACCAGGATCCTGCCGAGCCCGTCGCCCTCGGTCCGCAGCATCGCCAGGAAGAAGGCGATGCCGGCGATCAGCCAGGTCACGATCGCGGGCAGCATCAGCAGGGCCGCCAGGGTGACGACGGGCGGCCGCCGAGCCCGGGAATTCGACTCGGCCGCTGGCGGACCCGGGGGCGGCGAAGGTACGGCGGACGCGGGCGGCCCGTGGGGTGGGGGCGGGCCCGGGGGCGGGATCGCGCCGGGTGGGGTCGACATGGCTGCCGTTACCTCCTCAGGTCGGATCGGTCAGCCGGAAGGCCGCCGCCAGACGTCGTCCGTCGTCTCCGTCGGCTGACCGGGGCCGTGGGTGGGCGCCGCCGGGCCACCCTGCGGCGGGACGTGCGGCATCGCGGGATCGTCCCCGGCCAACTGCGGGTCCTGGTCGGCAAGCTCGGCCTGGCGCCGACGCGCTCGGCCGCGCAGCAGCATGACGGTGCCCACGACCCCGCCGACGAGCAGGATGAGTACGGCGATGATCACCGACCACACGAAGATCAGGATGCCGTCCTCGCGTTCCCGGGGGTCGGCCCACCGTTCGACCCCATCGGGTGCCGGTGCGGCGCTCGCGGTGCGGCTGCCCCGGCCGTCGGGCTCGCCGGTCAGCGCCTCCCGCAGGTCGAGCACGCCCCAGCCGTAGTAGAAGTCATGACCGGGCTCGCCCGCGTCCTTGGTGGTCTCCAGCAGCCGCTGGAACAACTGGTAGGAGGTCAGGTCCGGGTACTTGGCCTTGATGAGGGCTGCCGCACCGGCGACGATGGCGCTGCTGTTGCTGCTGCCGGTGGCGGTGCCGTACCGGCCGCCGGGGATGGCCAGGACGATGTCCTGACCGGGCGCGGCGATGTCGATCCGCAGGTCCAGGGTGCCCGGAACGGAGGCCTTCTTGCTGATCACGCCCTTGCGGTCGACGCCGTTGACCGAGATGCAGCCGGGGTGCGAGGCCGGGCTGCCGACGAGGACGTCGGTGTCGTTGCCGGCGGCCGCGACGACGACCACGTTGCGCTGGTAGGCACGCGCGACCGCGCGGTTGAGGTCGTCGTTGAAGCTGCTGGAGAGCGAGACGTTGACGACGTCCGCGCCGTTGTCGACCGCCCAGTCGATACCGGCGGCCAGCGCCGCCGGTGCGATCAGCGGGCTCCGCTTACCTTTGATGGTCACCGGCAGGATCTTGGCTTTCGGCGCGATGCCGAGCACCCCGTTCCGGTTGCCCGGCCCGTGCCCGTGGCCGGCGATCAGCGAGGCCACGCCGGTGCCGTGCCCCTCCCGCTCCCGGTCGACCTGCCCCAAGCTGTCGTCGTCGTAGAGATCGACGCCGGGCAGGACATTGTCCTTCAGGTCCGGGTGTTTCGCGTCCACCCCGGTGTCGATCACCGCGACCACGATGCCCTCACCCTGGGTGACTTTGTGCATCTCGGCGAGTTCGAGGGTCTTGACATGCCACGAGTCGTCCCGGACGGAGTCCGCCAGTGCCGGCGCCGCGGGCAGGGCCAGGGCCGCCAGGACGCTCACGGTGCTGAGCGCCGCGGCAGCCGCCGATCGGGTGAGGACATGCATGCCCGCCTACCTTCCTCTGTGGTTCATGGCGGTACGGCCGGGGATGGACGGTCACCGCATGGTACGGGCCGGCCACCCAAGGTGGATTGACCGGCCCGTTCGACGTCAGCCCTGGCCGAGCGCCCGGCCCTGTTCACGGGGGCGGTGCTCCGTCGGTGCCTCGACGACGCCGACCGCCGAGGACTCGGTGGCCCACAGTTCGTCGTCGCCGTCGCCGTACTCCCAGGTCTCCTGCTCCACGTCCCGCTGCCCGCCGTTGCGCTGGCCCGGGGCAGCCGACCCACCGCGCCGGCCGCCGAGCGACGGTGCCGGTCCGGTGGTCGGTGCCGGCCGCCCGGTGCCCGTCCGGCCGCTCAGGCCGGGCCGACCGCCGCTGGTTGGGGCGCTCGGCCCCGCGGCCGGAGGGCTGGCCGGTTGGCCGGAACGACCGGTCAGCGGGGATCCGATCCTCGGCGGGGTGCCCGGGGTGGCGCCGCGCTGGCCGGGGCGGGCGGTGGAGCCCGGCAGGCGCGGGCTCGACGGCGGCGGGGTGGCCGATGCCCCCGGCCGGGCACTGGCGGGTGGCCGGGCCGGACCGGCGCCGGGGGCGCCGGTGTTGCCCGGCAGGGTCGGACGGCTCGGCGCGGGGCCGCGTCGGCCACCGCCCGGTGCTCCGGACCCGCTGCCCGGACCGCCGGCGCCGGGCAGCGTAGGACGGTTCGGCGCCGGGCCGCGGCTGGTCGGTGCGCCGGGGCCACCCGAACCCGGCAGGGTGGTCCGGGGTGCGTTCGGCCGGGCTCCCGGATTCGGCGAGGCCGGACCCGGGTTGCCGGGGCGAATTCCTGGTCCGCCCATCGGCGGAACGGCCGGGCCGGGCGCCGTGGGCGCGTTCGGCGCGGAGGTGACCGGTGGCGGGGTGGGCGCCGGCGCGGGAGGCGCGGTGACCGTGGCGCCGCCGGCGAGCCCGACGCCGTCCGGCACGTTCGGTGGTGGCATGGCGGGCTGGTTCGGCCGATCGCCCAGGTCGGGCTGGTTCGGCTGATCGCCCAGGTCGGGTCGGTTCGGCTGGTCGCCCAGGTTGGGCCGGTTCGGCATGTCGGGCCGGTTCGGCATGTTCGGTCGGTTCGGGCCCGGCCCGCTCGGGGGCGTGCCCGGCTGCGGTGCACCCGGTCTGCCCGGCCTGGGCACGTTGCCCGAATGACGGACGACCGCGTCCGTCGGGCCCTTGAACTTGCCGCCCCGGGAGAGGTTCGAGATGTAGACGTCGATGTACAGGTCGGCGAGCGGCTTGACGATGTTCTTGGCGCGCTGGTGGAAGTCCTTCTGCACCTCGTCGTACGACTTGTGCTTGTCGCCGAAGATGTCGCCGAAGGTGATCTTGGCTTTGTCCTTCTCGAAGATCTCCTGCTGCCGCTTCTGCTCGGCCTGGTACTCCTTCCAGAGCTCGGTCATCTGGCGCTGGCTGGACGCGATCTTCCCGGCCAACTGCTCCAGGCCGGTGGCGTTGTTGCTGGCCACGGTCTTCCACTCGTCGAGCGAGTGCAGCGTGGCGCCCACCCGCGACATGAACTCCCGAGCGGCCGGCGAACTCCACTTCGCGTCCAGCGAGTTGGCGTGGCGCTTGAGGTTGTCCCGAGTGGATTCGAGCAGGCTTGCCGCCCGGCGCCACATCTCGGCGAGCGCCGTGGTGCGTTCGTCGCTCTCTTTGCGGACGTGCTCCCACATCGTCTCGATGTTGACGTCGTCCCACGCCGTGGGCTGGTACGGCGTGGCCTGCGCGGCCCGCTCGGCCGCGTAGTCGTCCGACACCCCGGCGTACACGGGATAGCTGATCGGCTTGAAGCCGTAGTAGTCGTCCGTCATCCCCGCTCCTCAGTACCCGCGTCCCTGCCGCCAGTCAGCGCCGGCCGGACTGGTCCATCCGGAAGTCGTCCCCGTGCATGCGCTGGTCCTCGCCCGGGATCTGGTACGCGCCCGGCCCCTCACCCACGGTGTCCGGCTTGGTCCATTCCGGGGCCTCTTCCCGCTTATCCTCGACGGTGCAGGAGTCCATGCCGTAGTAGGGGCCGACGACCTCCGGGTTCTTGGCCTCCGCCGGGACTTTGTCGGCCGGGTCGCCCTTCTGCTGCCAGGCGCCGCTGAGGGTGTCCTGGCCGTCGACCGCCTGGAAAGCGTTGTAGACGTCGTCGTTGGTCGCCTGGGCCAACGCGTCGCCCATCAGGTACTCGGCGGAGATGGACAGGGCCGCCGTGCTGAGCGCGGTCAGGCCCTTCATCACGTCACCCATCAGGTGGGACACGGCCATCCGGCTCTCGTCGTGCCGTCCCCGGAAGAACGCGGCCTCCTTGAGCCCGCCTCGGCCGAACGGCGCCTGCACGGTGAGCATCGGGCTCACGCCGTTCTCGTAGCTGGGCACGAAGTTGGTCTTCAACTCGTTCTGGATCGCCTGCGCGAAGTCCTTCAACTGGTTGACGTCGACGTCGATGTTTTCGTTGACGAGCCACTCGCCGCCCATGATTCCTCCCCCGATGCCTTACCCGGTGCTGGCGCGGCTGACCCTCGTCGTGGCAAATCGAGGGGTCGCAGCCGCGCACCGTGCGTCCACTCTGGCCGACCGTAGGTCGATCGGGCAACCCCGTACGCCGCTCACGAGCGTTGCGGAAGGTTCACCAGCTGCACCAACCGGGTCCCGCCGCGCCGGGACACCAACCAGCCACGGCCGGGCGGTAGCGGTCCGGGGCGGACGGTGCCGAGCAGCACCCCTTCGTCCCGGTTGCCGGACATCACGATGCCCGGCGTGCTGATCTCGCGCAACCGCATCAGCACCGGCTCGTAGAGCGCCCGGCTCGCGCCGCCGGTGCGGCGGGCGATGACCAGGTGCAGGCCGATGTCCCGGGCCTGGGGCAGGAATTCCAGCAGCGGGGTCAGCGGATTGCTGCCCGCTCCGGCGACCAGGTCGTAGTCGTCGACCAGCACGTACAGGTCGGGGCCCTTCCACCAGTCGCGGGCCCGCAGCCGCTCCGCGCTGATGTCGGGCGGGGGCAGTCGGTCCCGCATCACTGCGGCCACCTCGGCCACGATGCCCTCGGTGACCTGTGCGGTGGACCCGTAGCCGATCAGATGCGGCGTGTCGATGTCGCCGAGCAGGCTGCGCCGGTAGTCGACGATGACCAGCCGTGCCTCGGTCAGCTCGTGCCGGTCGACGATCGTCTGCGCGAGCGCCCGCAGGAAGGTGCTCTTACCCGACTCGCCGTCGCCGAAGAGGATGAAGTGCGGGTCGCCGGCGAAGTCCAGGTGCACCGGCTGGAGGTCGACCTCGGCGATGCCGATCGGCACCCCGGGGCGTCCGGTGCTCGGCAGGCTGCCGTAGGGGACGGTCGGCGGAAGCAGGCGGATCGGCGGGGCCCCCGGCCCCTGCCAGGCAGCGGCCAGATCGGTGACCAGTTTGCGGGAGCCCTCGGGCAGGCTGTCGGCCTCCTGCGCACCGTCGGTGCGCGGCAGCGCTGCCAGGAACTGCTGCCCGTCCGGCGTGATGCCCCGGCCCGGTGACTTCTCCGGCACGTTCATGGCCGCACGGCGGTCCAGGTTGGAGTCGCTCGGGTCGGCCAGCCACAACTCGAGCCGGGTGCCGAAGACGTCCCGGACGGCCGGGCGCAGGTCCATCCAGCGTCCGGCCGTGACGATCAGGTGGATGCCGAAGGAGAGCCCCCGGTTGGCGATGTCGTTGATGGTCGCCTCCAGGTCCTCGAACTCCGCCCGCAGCGTCGACCACCCGTCGATGACGAGGAAGATGTCGCCGAACGGGTCGTCGTTGTGCTGACCGTGCCGGCGAGCACGCCGGTACGCGGACATCGAGTCCACGCCCCGCTCGGCGAAGCGCCGCTCCCGCTCACCCATCAGCAGTTGCAGCTCGGCGATGGTGCGGCGGACCAGGCCGGCGTCGAGGCGGGTTGCCACCGAGCCGACGTGCGGCAGGTCGCGCAGCGACGACAGGGCGCTGCTGCCCAGGTCGAGGCAGTACACCTGCGCCTCGCGTGGGGTGTGGGTGAGCGCCAGCGACGTCACGATCGTCCGCAGCAGGGTGCTCTTGCCGCTCTGCGGACCGCCCACGATCACCGCGTGGCCCGCCGCGCCGGCCAGGTCGAACCAGAGCACGTCCCGGCGCTGTTCGAACGGCTTGTCGACGATGCCGACCGCCACCTGCAACTCGCCGAGCAGACCGGCGTGCGCCACGGTGATCCCCCGGGCCGGGTCGGCGGTCAGTGGCGGCAGCATCTGGTCCAGCGTCGGCGGCTCGGCGAGCGGCGGAAGCCAGACCTGGTGGGCCGGCTTGCCCCGCCCCACGAGCCGTCCGACCAGAATGTCCAGCACGCTCTCGCCGACCCCGTCGGCCGGCTCCGACGCCTCCTCCTCCTTCGGCGTACGGGTCACCGGCGGCGCGACGTAGGTGGTGCTGTACTCGCGTACCTGGTCCCCACCGCCACCGGCCGCGACGGCCGCGGCGGTCTTGCCCCGAAAGACGCCGGAGACGTACGCGGCCTTGAACCGCACCAGCGGCTCGGTGCCGAAGCGCAGGTAACCGTGGCCCGGCGAGCGGGGCAGCTCGTACGCGTCGGTGGCGCCGAGCACCACCCGGGACTCCATCGCCGAGAAGGTCCGCAGACCGACCCGGTACGACAGGTGGGTGTCCAGCCCGCGCAGCCGGCCCTCCTCCAGCCGCTGCGAAGCCAGCAGCAGATGTACGCCCAGCGACCGGCCGACCCGGCCGATCTGCACGAACATGTCGATGAAGTCGGGCTTGGCGGTGAGCAGCTCGGAGAACTCGTCGCAGATGATGAGCAGGCTGGGCAGCGGTGCCAGCGGGGCGCCCGCCGCCCGGGCCTTCTCGTAGTCGCGCTGCGAGGCGTAGTTGCCCGCCGCGCGGAGCAGCTCCTGGCGGCGTACCAGCTCGCCGTTGATCGCGTCGGTCATCCGGTCCACCAGCGGCAGCTCGTCGGCCAGGTTGGTGATCACCGCGCTGGTGTGCGGCAACCCGTCGAGCCGGGTGAAGGTGGCGCCACCCTTGAAGTCGACCAGGACGAAGTTGAGACTCTCCGAGGAGTGCGTCGCCGCGAGCGCCAGCACCAGGGTGCGCAGCAGCTCGGACTTGCCGGAACCGGTGGCGCCGATGAGCAGCCCGTGCGGGCCCATGCCGTCCTGCGCCGACTCCTTCAGGTCCAGCTCGACCGGTGCGCCGTCGGCACCCAGGCCGATCGGCACCCGCAGCCGGTCGCGGTTGGGGCGCGGCTGCCAGGCCCGGTCGACGTCGAACTCGTACGGGTCACCGATGCCGAGCAGCTCTTCCAGGCCCAGTTCGGTGGCGAGCGGGCTGTCGCCACTGGCCCGGGAGGCGGCTGACAAACGCAGCGGGGCCAGCTGCATCGCCAGCGCCTCGATCTCCGCCAGCCGGCAGTCGTCGGCCCGGCCGATCTCCGCCGGCCCGTCGACCGTGGTGCTGTGCAGTTGGCGGTCCGCCGTCGCGTCGAGCACCAGTCGCGCCCGGTCGAGCAGGCGCGGCGGCGCGGTGGAGAGATCGAGCAGCGTGACGCCCTCCACGCCGCCCTCGGTCATCAGGTGGTCCGAGCCGGCGGTGTCCCCGCCGTCGATCACCACCAGCACGTGTGGCCCGCCGACCTGTGCCGCGCCGCCGCTGGCGTTGAACCGGGGCCGGCTGGCCAGCACGTCGTCGAGCATCGCCTCCAGGCCGGTGACCGAGCCGGACACCAACCGCAGCTGGCCGAGCGCGTCGGTACGCGACGGGTGCAGGGCGTGCGGCAGCCACTTCGTCCACTCCCAGTGCGCCCGCCGGTCCGGCGAGACGCAGACCGCGACGAGCATGTCGTCGGGCGCGTGGAACGCGGTGGCCTGGGCCAGCATCGCCCGGACCATGCCCAGGGCGGCGTCGTCGTCGCCGCGCAGGTACACCCGCGCGAAACCGTTCAACGCCATGGTCACCGGCAGGTCCGGCACCTCGCCGTAGGTGGTGAGGAAGCGGCGCAGGGCCAGCGCGCACATCGGCTCGAGCTTCTCCAGCGAGGTCGCCGGCGGTGGCACCAGCGGCGTGGCCAGCTCCTGCGGCCCGAGACCGATGCGTACGGTGGCGAAGTCCACGTCGCCGCGACGGCGCTCCCACAGCCGTGGCCCGAGCGGCAGGGACCAGAGGACGTCCGGATCCGGGTGCCGGTAGAAGGCCGCCTCACGCTGCTTGCGGATCGTCTTGAGCACCCGGCGGCGCTGGCGCGACAGGTGCGTCATGTATTCCCGACGCTTCTGCAGCATTTCCTGCTTGCTCGGCCCACCGGCATTGTTGGTCAGCTGGGAGCCGAGCATGCCGATGGCGGAGAGCCCGAACAGGCCGCCGGTCACATAGCCCAGAGTCGAGCCACCCCGACCGGCGAACATCAGCGCCATCGCGAAGGAGCCGGCGAGCATCGGCAGCATCATCATCATCTGCCCCCACCCCTTGCCGCTGGGTGGGGGCACCTCGGGCGGAGTGTCCAGCAGCACCTCGCCGGAGGGGTACTCCGGCTCCGGCTGCCGAGCGGGTCGCTTGACGACCACCGTGCTCACGTGACAGACCTCCGTTGCCTCTCGTGGGCGTGGCGGACACGCCCGGCACCCCCGCACGCTCGGCCACCGTCGTGAACCGGCACCCGCGTCACCGGCACATGGTAGGTAGCCTTCTCCCGTCAAGGACAGCCGCGGGCCGTCGGCCCGCTCCTCGTACGAGGGGTCGTCAGTGGTCACCCAGACCGGAACCGGACTCGCGCGTATCGCCATCGTCGCCCCCAGCCGGCGGCTTGATCTCGCCTTCCCCGAGCACCTGCCGCTCGTCGGGCTGCTGCCCGCGGTGCTGCGGCAAGCTGACGAGGAACCGTCGGACGGCACCACCCACGGTGGATGGTCGCTGCGGCGCACCGACGGCAGCGTCGTCGACCTGACCCGTACGCTGGCCGCGCAGAACGTCCGCGACGGCGAGACGCTGCACCTGATGCCCCGCCGTACCGATTGGCCGGAGCTGGCGTACGACGACCTGATGGAAGCGGTCGCCGACGGCGCCCGGCGGCGCGGTGTGGCCTGGACCCCGTTCGCGACCCGGCTGACCGGTCTGATCGTGGCCGGAGTGCTGCTGCTGCTCGGCCTGCTCGTGATCGTGACGTCCGAGGAACCCGGCTGGCTCGGCGGCGCGGTCGCGCTCGGCGCCGCCGTCCTGCTTCTGCTCTGCGGGATCGTGCTGTCCCGGGCGATGGCCGACTCCCTCGCCGGCGCGGTCGTCGCCGCCGCCGGCCTGCCCTACGCCTTCGTCGGCGGCGTTCTGGTGATCGGTGACGGCGAATCGGTGTGGGCGCTGGGTGCGCCGCACATCCTCCTCGGTTCGGCCGTGCTGCTGTTGTGCGGGCTGCTCGGCCTGCTCGGCGTCGGTGACGCGACCCGGGTGTTCGTGGCCGCGGTCTTCGTCGGCTTCTGGGGCATGGTCGGCGGACTGTTCGCCCTCGGCTCCATGGACGCCGCCCAGGGCAGCGCCATCGTGATCAGCGTGGTGGCCCTGCTGTTGCCGGCCATGCCGCTGCTCGCCGTGCGGCTGGGAAAGATGCCGATGCCGGCGCTGCCGCGCACCGCCGAGGACCTGCTGCGCGACGAGCCGCAGCCGAAGCGGGAGATGATCTACCAGGCCACCGCCCGGGCCGACGAGGTGCTCACCGGCATGATCTTCGGGGCGTTCCTGGTCACCATCGCCTGCCTGGTCGTGCTCAACGTGACCGGCACGCTCTCCGCCCTGCTGTTGGCCGGGGTGATCTCGCTGGGCTACCTGCTGCGGGCCCGGCTGGTGCCGACCGTCCGGCACCGGGTGCCGATGCTCGCCGTCGGCCTGGCGGGTCTGGGCCTGCTGCCGCTGGTCGGTGCCGCCGACGCGTCGACCGCCGGGCGGGTGCTGGCCGTGCTGCCGGTGGCGCTGGTCGCGGCCGGGCTCTCGGCCGCCGCCGGGCTCGCCTACAGCCGGCGTGCGCCGTCGCCCCGGCTGGCCCGGCTCGGCGACGTGTGCGACATCCTGCTCCAACTTGCCGTGGTGCCGGTGGCGTGCAGCGTGCTGGGCCTGTACGCGTTCATGCGCGCCATCAACGGCTGACCCGACCCGGGACGGCCGGGTCGGTGGTCACCAGTCGCGGTCGCTGGCCTCGGCCATCGGGCCACCGCGGATCAGCTTGACGATGGCGGAGTCGATGTCGGGCCCGACGAAGAAATCGTCGGCCCAGTGCAGCATGAAGACCCGTCCCTGCGCGTCGACGACCAGCTCGGACGGGCCGTCCTCGTTGTTGCCGAGCGGGTAGACCGGGTTGTCGTACTCCTCGGCGAAGATCCGCGCCGACTCGGTCAGCACCCCGCCCCGGGTGGGGTGGACATAGGTGGTGAAGCCGCCGCCGAGCCGGCCGCTGCGGCCGAACTGCGGCAGCCGCAGGCCACCGAACTCGACCAGCGCCGCCCGCGCGACCGGCGGACACTCCAACCCGGCGAGGTCGTCGGCGAAGCGGACCATCCAGTGGTCGACCGCCGACGTGACGTCCCGGCCGGGAAACCAGCCGGCCGTCTCCAGAACGTGCCGCACCTCGGGCGGGAACCGTCCCTCGGCGGCCCGGCGTCGCGCGTACCGCTCGGCGAGCATCTCTGCGGGCAGTGCCGGCCACTGGGACAGCTCGCCGGTCTCCCGGTCGATGACCGCGCGGGGATAGCCGGTGGATGGCGGTGGGGCCGGCGGCCCGTCGGTGGCCGGCGCAGCCGGTTCGGCCCGCCAGGCGACGTAGCCGAGGTCGAACTCGTGCAGGAACACCTCCGGCGCGGGCCCGGGGCTGCCCGCCTGCGCCCATTGACGGGCGATCGTCAGGGCCTCGTCGCGACTGATCATCGAGCGACTCCTCGGGCTGCCGTCGTCGGCTCCACCGGCCGACGCCGGATGCGGGCGTCGCGGTGCTGGACGCCGTGCATATGGTAGGCACCGCGGTCCGGGCATTCGCGGCCGCCGGCGTACGCCACGGGAGGGTGCCATGCCGTCGCGGCGGGACCAGGTCCAGTCGTACCAGTTCTTCGTGCAGCGGATGACCTCCGCGTTGGTGGCACGTGAGCCTGACCCGGAGTCGGCACCGTTCCGCCGCCTCGGTGGTGCCGGCTTCGCCAGTGTGATGGTGGCCGTGCTCTGCCTCGCGGCGGTGGGCGTGTACGGACTGCTGCGTCCGGGCGGCGCCACGAAGTGGAAGGACGGCGCCGCGGTCATCCTGGAGAAGGAGACCGGCACCCGGTACCTCTACCGGGAGGGTCGGCTGCACCCGGTGGTCAACTACGCCTCCGCCCTGCTGGCCATGGAGGCGGCCGCACCGACGGTCTCGGTCTCCCGCAATTCGCTCGTCGGTACGCCCCGGGGCCCGCGGATCGGCATCCCGGACGCCCCGGACGCGTTGCCGGCGCCGGGTCGGATCCTGGATGGACCGTGGACCCTCTGCACTCAGCCGGCACGCAACGCGGCCGGCGGAATCGTCGCCACCACCGTGCTCACCGTCGGGCGGGCACCGACCGGTGGCCGTGAACCGGGTGACGCCGGGCTGCTGGTCCGCGACCGCAAGACCAAGCGCCTGCACCTGGTCTGGCGCGACCACCGGTACGAGATCCGAAACGAGAAGATCGTGCTGGAGGGCCTCGTATTAAGCGCCGAGCCGGTGGTGGAGGTCGGCGGGGCGTGGCTGAACGCGCTGCCCGCGGGCGAGCCGATCGCTCCCCGCCGGGTGTCCGACCGGGGTGCCTTCTCGACCGCGCTGCCGGACGCCCGCGTCGGTCAGGTCTTCATGGTGAAGAGCCAGAACGACAGCCGCCAGTACTACCTCGCCGAGCGGGAGCGGTTGGTCCCCATCACCCCCGTGCAGGCGGATGTGCTGCTGGCCGACGGGGAGACGCAGGCGGCGTACCCGGACGGGGCGAAGCCGGCCCCGATCGAGCTCGCTGCCGGCGCGGCGGCAGCCGCGCCGAAGGCGTCGGCACCGGAGCCGGGACGCCACCGCGCACCGGAGCAGCGGCCCGAGATCGCCCGGCTGAGCGGCGACAAGCCGGCGGTCTGCGCCGCCTACCAACCGGACCAGAACGAGCCGACGGTGCTGCTCGACGCGCAGGTCCAACCGGTACGCGAGCCGGTGCGCACCGGTGAGCAGACCGGCGACGGCATCCCGCTGGCCGACCGGGTGGTCATCGAACCCGGCTACGGGGTGCTGGTCGCCGCCGTTCCGTCCCCGGAGCAGGAGACCGGCACCCTCAATCTGGTCACCGACCTGGGTTACCGCTACCCGCTGGCGGGCGAGGGGGTGCCGGCGATGCTCGGCTACTCGCAGGTGCAACCGGTGCGCCTGCCCGCCAGCCTGGTGGTCCGCCTTCCCGCCGGTCCGGCCCTCGATCCGACGACCGCGAAGCAGGCCCTCGACCCGGAGTGAGCGGCCAGCCACATTGGAGGGTGGTCGGACACCGGTCTAGCGTCGGTTGGACAGGACGGTTACCGTTTCGAATGACGATGGTGCGTGAGCGCCGACTGACAGGCCGCCCCCGGACAGGCGGGGCGATCGAACGAGGACGGGGGTGACTTCCGCCATGTCGATGCGTACCGACACCGGCTTGATGCTGAAGACCGAGGGTGACGTCGATGCCGTCGCCGACCGGCTCACCGGCAACCTCAACTCGCTGATGGACCAGCTCGCACCGCTCTACGACCAGTGGAAGGGTGCTGGTGCGGGTTCCTTCCAGCAGGTTCGTGAGCGGTTCGACCAGGACATGGCCCGGCTCAACGTCGCGCTGCGCGCGATCGCCGAGGCCGTCGGTTCGTCCGGTAAGGACTACGACGTCAGCGACGAGGAGATCCGGGCCGACATGGACAGCGCCGGTGCGACCGCCGGTCAGATCACCGCGGCGCTGAAGCTCTGACGGGGGGTTCGTAATGGAGATTCGCTACAACTTCGCTGGCCTGAACGGGGCGGCGGATGCCTGCAGCAGTTCGGTCCGGAACCTGACCAGCGAGCTGGACGGGCTCAAGTCCGGCATCGCGCCGCTGCTGGCCACCTGGGACGGTGACGCCCGCGAGGCGTACTTCCAGCGGCAGAACGAGTGGGAATCCGCCGCCAACGACCTGCGTGACCTGCTCAGTCGGATCGAGAAGGCGCTGCGCGAGTCGGCGGCCAAGATGCAGGCCCGCGAGGCGGCCAACCGGGCCAAGTTCGGCGGCTGAGCCGCAGACGTACCACCCGATGGCCCGGCCCACGGCCGGGCCATCGTCGTTTCCTCCATCGCCGGGCGCGGGCCGCCGGACGGCGACCCGCCGCCATGCCACCGACGGGCCGGCGTCAGCCGCGTGGCGTCGAGGTCGGCACCCGGAAGAAGATTTCCTCGGGCTCGTCGATCTCGGGACCGGCGGGAGGTGGCGCGGCGGGCCGCGTCGGCCGCCAGCGGGTACGCCTGCCACGCGGCAGCATCGCCGCCAACGCCGCCACCCCGACCGCGAGCGCGGCCAGGGCCAGGCCGACCCAGAGCGCGAGCCGGCCGAAGAGCGCCCAGCGCTCGGCGCGGGCCTGCGCCGCCGCGTCCTGGGGCACCTCGGGCAGGGGTGGCTGAGCGACCGGCTTCGCGGTGGTCAGCCGTTCGGTGACCGCCCGGTACGGATTGAGCATCCCGCTGCCGTAGCCGCGGGACGCGTCGCCCCGGGCCGGATCCGCGGTGGCCAGCAGCCGACGGGTGACCTCCTTCGCCGACAGGCCGGGCTCCGCCGAGCGGATCAGTGCGGCGGTCGCGCTCACCATCGGCGTGGCGAAGCTGGTGCCGTCGTACACGTTGTGACCGAACACCCGGGTCGCGGCAACCACCGCCCCACCCGGGGCCACGATGTCCACGTACGGCCCGATCTGCGACTGCCGGACCCGGGCGCCGTGCTGGTCGACGGCGCCCACACCGATCACCCCGTCGTATCCGGCGGGATAGGGCACCGGATCGGGACGGGCGCCGTCCTGATGCAGGTTGCCGGCGGCGGCGACCAGCACGACGTCCTTCTCCAGGGCGTACCTGACCGCCTGCTCGACGTCCGGATCCGGGTGGTAGAGCGTCACCGACATGTTGATCACATCGGCGCCGTCGTCGACCGCGCGTTCGATCGCCTGCGCGAAGACCGCGCCGGTCACCGTGTCGCCGTCCTTCTCGGTGGCGATGCGCTCGCTGACCCGGATCGGCACGATCGTGGCGTCCGGCGCCAGACCGTGGAAACCCACGCCCTCCTGTCGTTCGGCGGCGATGATGCTGGCGACCGCCGTGCCGTGCGAGACGCAGTCCACGTCGCCACCCGGTGCATTCCGCAGTGCGTCGAAGCCGGTGGTGACCCGCCCGGTCAACTGCGGATGGCTGCTGTCGGTGCCAGAGTCGATCACCGCGACCCGGACCCCCGCGCCGGTGCTGAAGGGCCACACCCGCTGCGGCGCGAGCCACCGCTGATGCCAGGGGGTCTCGGTGTTGACCTGTCCCGGATCGCTCGGATTCTGGCAAACCGCCGTCGCGGCCCGGGCCGGTGCCGGTGCCGGGACCACCACCGCCGTGGCCAGTACCGTTCCCACCAGGGCAAATGCCGCCATAGGACGGTCGCGGACCATTCGTGCTCACCTCCGGTCGACCGGTGCCGGTGCATCCTAACGACGAGCGGGCACCGACCGCCCATTCCAATGTCGCCCGGATTCAGTATGGTCGAGTCGGCACGCCCCGCCGTGGGCGTGACGTGCGCATGCATCGAGGGCGCATGTGGACATGGGCACGGGGGGAGGACACGCCATGGACGTACAGGGGCTGCGCGCCCGTGCTGACGAACTCATGGCGCAGTTCGAACGGATGCGCTCCGGGGTTGGCGACCTCCAGCAGCGGCTCAAGGCGGTGGCCGCGACGGTCACCTCCGACGACGGCCTGGTCACCGTCACCGTCGGGCCGCGCGGCCAGGTGACGAAGGTCGAGTTCGACCCGCGCATCTACCGCCGGCCGAACTCCAAGGAACTCTCCGCCACGGTCACCGACACCATCCGACGTGCCACCGAGAAGGCGATGGCCGATGTCGAAGGTCTGCTCCGGCCGTTCGTGCCGGACAGTCAGTTCCAGGCCTACATCGACCACGACCTCGACGGCATCTTCCGGCAACTGGACAGCGACCTGCCCGGGGAGGACAAGCGATGACCGAGCTGCGGGAGACCTTCGTCAATCCGGACGGCGCCATCGAGGGCACCAACACCCTCGGTGCCGCCGGTGCCCGACTGGCCGGCGGCTGGCGGAGCATCTCCGCCAGGATCGAGACGCTCAACGCCGGTAAGCCCTGGGGCGACGACGAGCCGGGCAACGAGTTCAACAAGAACTACCTCGGCGGTGACGACCAGCCGGCGAAGCAGGTCCTGAAGATGGGCGGGAGCGTCGTGCCGGTGGTGGAGAAGATGGGGCCGACGGCCAAGGGAGCGGTCGAGGGCACCGTCGACACCGACGACATGGTCAAGACGCTGTTCGGCGGCGGAAGCAAGAAGTAGCCGCCGGCCGGTCACGGGTCGACATCGGACTGAGGGGCACACGGGGTGGCGGTACCCAATCCCAGGAACTCGCTGGGCGAGTACGCCTGGGTCTGGGATGCCGTCTGCTGGGTCAGCGCAGGCGAGGCGTGGCCCAAAGGCGACGAGGATCGCATGCGCGAGCTGGCCGACGCCTGGCAGGCGCTGGCGGAACTGGTCGGCGACACGCTGATGGACGCCGACCAGGGCGTCATGAAGATCCTGCAGAGCTGGGGCGGCGGAGCCGGCGAGGCGTTCGGCGGGCTGTGGAACCAGCTCGGCGTCGACCCGAACACCGGCCTGCCGCTGATCCAGGAGGTCGCCGCCGCGTACGCCGCCGGCTGCGACCAGACGGCTCTGGAGATCGAGTACGCCAAGCTGACCGTGCTGATCGCGGTCTTCATCACCGTCATCGCGGTCTTCGTCGCGTTGCTGATGGCCTGGCTGGGCGGCGTCTCGGCGGGTGCGATCCCGGGCATCCTGGCGGCCGGCCGGCAGGCCGTCACGGTCGCCTTCCGGCGGCTGATCGCCCAGATGGGGCGGCAGCTGCTCACCCGGGCCGGAATGCAGGCGGCGTTGCGGGCCGCCGGGACGAGGGCCGGGCAGTTCGTCACGAGCCAGGGCTTCCGGCAGGGCATGAGGATGCTCGGCGTGAATGTGCTGAAGGAGGCCGGCGAGGAGGCGGTCATCGACGTCGGCGCCCAGGCGTACCAGATGCGCAGCGGCGAGCGGCGCGAGTGGGACACCAAGCGGACGATGACCGCGGTCGGGGGCGGGGCGTACGGCGGTGTGCTCGGCCCCGGCCTGAGCTGGGTCGGCCGGCGGGTGGCGCCCCGGATGCCGGTCTCGTTCAGCCCGTCCCAGTTGAACTTCCGTGGCAGCGGCCTGGTCCGCTGGGGCAGCACCAGCATCGCCTCGGGCATGCAGAACGCCATCATTTCGCCCGCCGCGAGCGTGCTCGCCAACGGCACCATCAACAACGAATGGGCCATGCCGGGCGCGGACGCTTTCCTCGGCGGGTTCGCCAGCGGCGCCGGCCGCACCGGGGCGACCCTGGCCGGCGGCGCCACCGGCAACCTGGCGGCGAAGGGCACCAACGCCCTCCTCAACAAGCTGGGCTTCTCGTTCGCGCCCGGCACCGGCACCGGCACGGGCGCGGGCGGAATCAATCCGTCCCTCGGTGTCGGAGGCGCGAACCTCGGCAACCTCGGCAACACCGGCGCTGGCGCTGGCGCTGGCGCTGGCGCTGGCGCGGGTGCGGGTGCCGGTGGTGGTGCGGGTGCCGGTGGTGGTGCGGGCGCTGGTGGTGGTGCGGGCGCTGGTGGTGGTGCGGGCGCTGGCGGTGCAGGTGGTGGTGCGGGTGCGGGTGCCGGTGGTGGCGCGGGTGGCTCCAACGGCGCGGGTGGTGCCGGTGGCTCCGGCGGCGCGACCGGCGGTGCCGGTGCCGGGAACACCGACACCGGCGGTGGTACGGGCCAGCAGGGCAGCGGCACCGCACCGCAGAGCGGGTCGGGCTCGATCAGCCTCGCGCCCCCACCGGCAGATTCGGCCGTCGCGTCGCCGCCCGGCGGCACGCCTACGACGGACGGCGCCGCCTCGACCGCCGCACCCACGACGACCGATGGTCCGGGCCTGGCCAACGGTGCGCCCGACCCGGCCTCGGCCGACGCCAAGGCGGGCGCCGGTGACACAACTGCGGCTCCTGCCCAGACCGAGGGCACACCCGCGTCGGCGCAGGGCAGCCCGGACACGGCCGATCCCACCTCGGGCGCGAACCGGGACGGCACCCCGGGCGACCGGGCGGCCCCGGTGAGCGACGGCCCCGGCACCGACCGCCCCGCGACCGGTTCCACCGATCAGACCGGTTCCACCGATCAGACCAGCGGTGGACCACCGGCCGACCGCGCGACCGGTGGCGCTCAGACCACGCCCTGCGGCACGTCCACCGGTGGCGCTCAGACCACGCCCGGGGAGACGTCAACGCGCGGGGCGCAGACCACGCTCGGTGACACGTCGACCGGCGCTGGTCGTACCGCCGTCGCTGATCCGGCGACGGGGGTGGGCGACCGTTCGAACCTCGCCGGTCCGGGTGGCCGGGTCGACACCGGGACCGATGGCCTTGCCGCAGACGCCGCGCCGACGGTGCTGCCCGGTGCGCCCCCCGCCGCCCCGGTTGTCGGGCCCACGCCGGCCAGCGTCACCCCGACCGCCCCCGCCACGCCGACCGCCCCCGCCGCCACGGTGAACCCTGCCCCGGCCGGCCCGACGACACCGGGCACCCAGCCCGCCACGTCGGGGACGAGCACGCCCACCACGCCGTCGACCGCGACAGCTACGTCGACAACCGGCACGAACACGTCGCCCACCACGGGGAACACCGCGCAGCCGGCACCGGCTCCGAGGACGCCGGTCAACACGACGGCGGCGAACTCGGCGGGATCGGTCTCGCTCGCCCCGCCAACCACCACCTCCACCAGCCCGGGGCAGCCCGGCGCGAGCCAACCGGCCGGGCCTGCCCAGCAGGGCACCCGCCCGGAGGGCACTCCGGCGCCGAGTACCCCGGCAGCGGAGACCGCGAGCCAACCAGGCAACCAGTCCGACGGTCGGCCGGAGGGGCGTACCCCGGTCGACCCGATGGTGCCGGCGGCAACGGCGGGCAGCGACCCGACAACCACCCCTGCGGCGCCGGCCACCGATCCGACAACCACCCCCGCGACGCCGGCCACCCCCGCGACGCCGGGCACCGACCCGACGGCCTCCACGACCTCGGACGGCGCCACCGACGCCGCTGCGCACCGGGTGGAACCGGGCGACCGGTCCGCCGTCGGCGTGCCGGTCGTCGTTGCGGTGCCGGGCAGCACGGGGACGATCCAGCCTGGTGGCCCGAACGCGCCGAGTGCCGACTCGGGCCGGGTGAATCCGGAGAGCTTCCAGCGCTCGGAGGGGCCGACCGGGCGCGGTACGCACAGCTGGCAGATGAACCCGACGGCGGTCGACGGCGACCCGGCCGGCCCGGAGGCGGAACGCGCCCTGATCGAGGCGTCGCGGACGCTCGCGGAGACCGCCCGGCAGGCGGTGAAGGGCGGCACGATTTCGCGGTCCAAGCAGCCCGGCATGGCCGGCGCCCTGCTGATGCCCGACGGTGGGGTCACGACGCACACCAGCATGACCACCGACAAGGGCACCAAGCCGCCGACCCGGCCGGCTGTGCACCCGCTCGCCCAGGCCGCGCTGGACCGCACGGCGGCGGCGCTGCCCGACGGGACCGGCAGCGGGCACGGCAAGTGCGCCGAGGTGGCCCTGGTCTCGGACCAGCTCTACCGGCTCGAACAGCAGTGGCAGGAGGCGGGCGAGCCCGGCACCTTCGAGCAGTACGCGCTGAACGCCTTCGACGGTGCCAAGATCACCACGCATCAGGTCAAAACGGCCCGGCAGGACGACGTCGTCTACGAGCTCGGGCACTACCGCCCGCCCTGCCGTTCGTGCGCACACTTCCTGCCGCAGTTCAACATCGACCCGATCGCGGACCCGCAACGGGATGCCCGGACCTACCAGCCGCCGGTGCCGGGCGTGGTGGGCAACGGGCCGCCGCTGAGCGAAACCCGGCCCTACGACCAACCAGACGGCCTGGTCCCGCCAGATCCGGCCGACCAGCAGGCGCTCGACGCCGCTGTGCCGCGAGACCCGACGACCGGCCGACCTGTGGTCCACCCGGACCCGCGCGTCGGGCAGTGGGCCGGGCTCGTCAACGACGGCGGCCCGACCGTCCCAGGGCGCGCCAACAACTGCGCGGACGTCGGCCTCTCCGTCCTGGCCACCTGGTTCGGCCGGCCCGAGGTGGCGGCACCGGTCGTCCCGTCGGCCCAGGTGGAGGTCGGCAGCACCGGGCGGCAGGAGCAGGCGCTGCGGGCCAGCTTCGCCCACGAAGGCAACGGCATGGCCGGGTTGGACGCGGTGGCCGAGGCGCTTCGCACGGCCGGACCCGGCTCGGCGGCGTTGATCATCACCACGCAGGCCGACGGCAACGGGGCACACACCTGGAACGCGATCAACCACGACGGCACCATCATCTGGGTCGACGGCCAGAACCGGTTGGTCTCGGACACCCAACCGGTGCACGGCGACCAGGTGGGCGACGTCTGGTCGATCGTCCTCGACGCCGAGGGCGACCCGATCCAGTCCGCCAGGCCTGACGGCAGCACAACGAACTTGTTGCCGCCGGCCTCGACCGCGTCCGACGGACTGAGCGACCCCGGTGCGCCGACGCCGGACGGCGACGCTGCCGCCCGCCCTCGCCCGGACGGGCCTCCAGGAACGTCGACCGACACCGGCAGCACGGTGGACACCGGTGATCGGACGGGGGCCGTGATCACCGCCAGCGCCCTGCCGGGAACGAACTTCCACGGTCAGGGCCGGGCGCAGCCGGACCCGGACGCGGTTCTGGACCGGGCGCGCAGCGTGATCGGCCAGGTGGCGGCGCACGCCGGGGTCTCCGGCGTCCAACCGCGCTCCGACGGCACGTACCAGGTGACGCGCGCCGACGGCAGCACCTTCGATCTGCGCCTGACCAGTGGACCCGTCGCGGACCGGGCGGTGGCGACCGGCCGGTTCGGCGCCGACGGCGTTGCCGTGGTGACGCTCTCCGACCGGGCCGCCGACGCGATCGTCGAGCGGGGCCTGGCGCACGAAGTGGCTGAACTGTCGGCCCTCGGGCGACCGTCGGCCCCGGGCGCCCCGACCGTCGACCCGCTCTCCCCTGGCGACCTCGCCGAGCTACGCACCGCGGTGCACCAGGTCGCGGTTGCCGATCGTTGGTCGAGGGCCGCGGCCCAGCGCGAGTTGGCCGCCGTGATCGACCGGCTCGGCCTGCGGGACGGCATGCTCGGCGCAGAGCAGCGTCTCGCCACCGTGCCGGATTCGACCCGCACCGCCCTGACCGACGTGTACCCCGACTGGCACACCGACCGTTCCGGCAGACCGGCGAGCCGTGTGCCGGCCGAACCAACCAGTGACGCCCGTCCGACGGGCCTGCCCCGACTGCGCACCTACGCGCTCACCCACTTCACGACGAGCTCGATGCTCACCGCCTTGGTGGCGAAGCTGACGGCGGACACCGGCCGGCCGGAGCTGGCACTGATGCTCGGTGTCGGCGGGTTGGTCGGCGCGGTCGCCACCGGTCCGGCGAAGTGGCTGGGCAAGCGGGCCGGCCTGGCCGCCGAGGACCGTCGGGCCCGGCACGACGCGCGCCAGGAGGCCCGCTCCACCGCCGACAGCGATGCCGCCACCGGTCAGCAGGTCGCCGGCCGGACCGACGACGTGGGTCCGGCGACGCGGGAGGTCGACTCGGCGACGGCCCGGCTCGACAGCCAGGTCGAGGCCCTCGGACGGCGGCTCGACGCCGGGGAAGGCCGACGCCGCCTGATCGGCCGGACCAGAGGCTTCACCGCGCCGGCCACCACCGGCCCGGCACCGTCCGTGGGCCGGTCGGGTGACCCGGTCACGCCGCTGGGACCCGCGGACCCGGTCGGGCTCACTCCGCACGAGCAGGGGCGTCTCGCCGAGTTGCGGGCGCTCTCCGCGCAACGCGACGCCGGCTCGCGCTGGGCCCGGCCGCGTGCGACCCGGGAAATCCGGGCGCTGCTGGACTCCCTCGGGCTGCGGCAGGGGACACCCGGTGCCGAGCAGCGCCGCGACCTGCTTCCGGCCGACGTCCGGTCGCTGGCGGACCGGTTCGGTGGCTCCCGTCCGGCGGCGGTCCGGGAGCGCCTGCGGGTGATCGTCGACCGGCGGCCGGCCGAGGGAGATCGACCGGGCAAGGTCGCGCCCTGGTGGATGGCCACGGTGGAGAACGCGCCCAACGTGCTGGCGGCCGGCAGCATCGCCGTAGTCGGTGACCTGATCGGTCAGCTCAAGCTGGGATGGTTCGCCATCACCGCCGGGCTGACCGCGATGGCCAGCGGGGCGGTGGTCGACCCGCTGATGGCCCGCCAGGAGGCGGCCGCCAAGGATGCCCGGGACACCTGGGACACGGATCATCCGGCGTTGCCGACCGACGCCCTGCTCACGCAGGTGAGCGAGGCCGTGACGGGGCCGGTGGACGCGGTGACGCAGCGAGCCGCCGAGGTCAGCCGCCGCGCCACCGACCTGGAACAGCGGGTGGCCGACCTGGACCGGCGACTGGCCGAGTCGCACGGCCGGAACGGAGTCGCCGACTCGTTCCGGCGACTGCTCCTCGGTGACCCGGCCTGGGCGGGGCTGCCCACGCCTGACCCGGCGCCGCCTGGCCGCCCCGGCCAGTCCGGTGATCCGGCCACCTCGACCGATCCCACGGCCACCGCCGATCCGGCTAACCGCACCCGCGACCTGGCCGACGCCAATCTGCAGCGCCTCGCGGAGCTGGCCGCGCGGCACGAGGCGGCCCGGGGCCCGGCGCGGATCAGGCACGCCCGCCACCTGCGGGCGATGCTCGACCAGCTCGGACTGCGCAACGGCACCCCGGGTGCCGAGCAGCGCCGCGAGCTGCTACCGGCCGAGCTGCGCCCGGTCGCCGAGCGGTTCGGCCGCCGGCTTGTGGCCGACAAGATAACGCGGATCTTCGGCGGTCGGCCGGCCGATGCCACCGACAGCGACGCGCGGCCGAGTAACGTGCCGAACGCCGCCGTGTACGCGGTGGAACAGACTCCCGGACCGCTGGTGCAGGCCGCCACCACCGTCGAGATAGCGAACGCGATCCAGGTCGCTGCCGGTGCGGGACCGGTGAGCATGACCGTTGGCGGCGTGCTCGGCTCGGTGCGTGACCTGGCTCTCAAGCGGATCGAAACCGCCGTCAAGGACGCCCGCCGGAAGTGGGACCTGGACCACCCGAACCCGGCGGCGGAATCGACGGCCCGGGTGGACCGCGTCGCCGGTCCGACCGAGGCCGCCGTCTCCGACGCGGCACGTCGGCTTCGGGTAGCCATCGCGAACCTCGACCGGGTCAGCTCGACGGTCGACCGGTTGGCGGCGCGAGGACCGGCGGCCGGGGGCACGCCCACGCCAGCCGCGCCGACTTCCCGCGACGGTGGCAGCACCCGGACCGACACCTCGGAATCGCTGCGGCGGGCCGACTCGTGGGAGTTGCAGACCGCCGCGCACCACGTGCGTAACGCCGGTCCGATGTCCCTCAAGCCCGCGTTGCGTGAGCTGCACGCGGTGATCGACCGGCTCGGCCTGCGCCACGGCATGCTCGGCAAGGCCGACCGGCTCGCCGAGCTGTCGCCGGAGGCCCGACAGGTGGTCGTCGAATTCGGCGGCAGCCTAGCCAGCCGGCCGGCTCAGCTGCGAACCCTGCGCGCCGAGCAGAACTCCGCCGAGAACGGCCGCCCGCACGGCGTGCCTCGACTGCGTACGTACCTGCTCTCCAGCTTCGTCACGACCGGTGTGGCCGGGGCAGCAGGTACCGCGATCGCGATCGCGCTGGCGAGTCCGCTCGCCCAGATCATCCCGGCCGCCGCGCTGGCCGCCGTACCGGTGATCGGGATGGCCAAGTGGTACGCGAAGCGGGCCGGCCTGGCGGCCGACGACGTCCGGACCCGGTTCGACGCGCGCAGCGACGCCCGGGACACCGCCGACCGGGTGGACCAGGTCATCGACCGGTTGCAGGAGCCGGTGCGGGAGCTGGAACAGGCGACCGCCGAACTGGAGGCACAGCTCGACGCGGCGGAGACGGCGACCGACCGGCTGACCGAGCGGTTGGCCGGGACACATCAGCGCAACGGAGTGCTCGGCCGGCTGTTCGGTGCCTTCGGCCGGTCCTCGGCCGCCTCTCCGGACCCGGCCTCTCCGGATCCGGCTGCCGGCCAGCCTCAGGGAGGCAACGCCACCGGCCGGCCCGACGGGGGCACCGACCCGGACTCGGGCCGGATCACCGCGGCGGCCGTGCCGAACTCCCATTTCCACGGGCTGGGCCGGCCGTTCGCCGACCCCACGGCGGTACTCGACGCGGGGCGGGCCGCACTGCCCCATCTCGCCCCGTACGCCCAGGTGGACGCGGTGGTCCAGGTCGGTCCGGACCGGTTCGAGATCCGCTCGACCGGGCAGCAACCGCTGACGGCGCATCTCACCGCCGGTCCGTTGACCGATGCAGTGGTCGCCCAGTCGACCCGGAACCCCGACGGGACCTTCACCGTCACCGTGTCGGACCGGGCCGCCGACCATGCCGTGGGGCGGGCGCTCGCGCACGAGGTGGCCGAGCTGGCGGCGCTGCACGAGTCCGGGCGGGCACTGACCGGCCCCCTGGACCCGGGCAACGTGGACGGCCGGATCGACCCGGCCGGGCTCTCCGCGCACGACCGGGGTCGGATGGCCGAGATCCGCCTGCTCGCCGTCCCGTACGCCGGTGCCGACCTCGACACCCGACTCGCCGTACGCGTCGAGATCGACGCGCTTACCGCCCACCTCGGCCTACGTGTGAACGACCCGGACGTGCGAACCAGGTGGGCACTCCTCCCATCCGATGTCCTGGCCCACCTGAGGCAGCTCAGCGTGCCCGCGCTCAGCCCTGACGCGGTCTCGGCGGTGCTGGCGGGCGGGCCGACCCTCACCGAGGTCGAGCGGATCCGGATGATCGACTACCGGTCCCGGCTGGCACCGAACTTCTATGTGCCGCACCAGGCGCAGCTGGATGCCCGGCTGCGGGAACTGGCCGCCGAGGCCGAGCACACGCAGTCCGGCATGCCGCGGATGCCCGCCTTCGCAGGACAGATCGTCGGCGTCCCGCAGGCGCAGCTCGACCGGATCCGGGCGGTGGATCCGCAACTCGCCGACCGGCTCGCCAGCGAGGGCGTCTACGTCGACCTGACCGGTCGCTACGACCTGCGCCCGTACATGGTGGCGGACGTGCCGGCGATCGACCTCGGGGGAGCCCGGCCGGCGTTCGACCTGTCCACCGAGGCCGGCCGGCAGGCCCAACTGCACGAGGACCGGCAGCGGTCCCGGGCCGCCCTGCGCGGGCTGCACGGCAGCCAGGCCGTGACGCTGCTCGCCAACCACGACTTCCACTACCAGGGCACCGCACGGTGGATGGGGCTGGTGCCCGACGTCCTGACCGAGGCGCTGCGCAGCATCACCCCCGTACCGCCCACCGCCGCCGCGCCGGAGACCGCCACCGCGCCGGAGACCACCGCGACCCAGGGACCGTCCGGCGAGATCAGGGTCGCCGCCGACCGGGTGACCCTGCCTGCCGAAGAGGGGAACGAGCGCGGGCCGGTCTACGGGCCGGCGCTGGACGACAACACCGGGCAGCCGCCGCCGCTGTTCGACGGCCCGCCGAAGCGTGCGGACGTGCAGCAGGGCGAGCTCGGCGACTGCGGCATGATCGCCGCGATCGGCTCGGTCGCCGGTCACCTGCCGGACACGATCGCGCGGATGTTCCACCCGAACCCGGACGGCTCGGTGGACGTGCTGCTGCACGAAACCGGCGGGCCGGGTTACATGGTCACCCCCACCGGGCGTCAGCTGCGGGTCACCGTGTTTCCGGACGTACCGCTGCACGCCAACTCGAACGGACGCAGCGCGTACGCCGACCAGTCGGAGGTCGGCACGTCCTGGGCGTCGCTGTTGGAGAAGGCGATCGCAGCGATCGACCGCACCTGGACCCAGCAGCGCCACGACCAGTGGCAGCAGATGTGGACGGCCGTACCGGGCGTGGACGCCGCCCAGGCCGCCCCGCTCGGCTACGCCCGGCTGGCCATGGGCAGCGACGTTTCGATGCAGGCGGAGCTGCTCAGCCAGCTCACCGGGCTGCCGACCCGGGTGAGCCAGCTCGACCCGGCGGAAGGACGGGAAGCCGAGGCCGAGGCACGGTTGGCGGCCCTGCTCGCCGCCGGCAGCCCGGTGCTCACCGCTACCCTCTCGACCACGGAGTACCAGGTGGACTCGGACGGCAATCTGCCGCACGGGCTCTACGCCAACCACGTGTACGAGATCGTGTCGGTGGCCAACGGCGAGGTACAGCTACGCAACCCGTGGAATGACAGCGACAGCGACCCCGAGTCGATGCCGGTGCGAGAATTCCTCAACCTGATGGAGCACGAGTACGCACACGTCGAGCTGGCCCGCAACGTCGCGGCGCTGCCGGGCTCCGAGTTCCACGGCCAGGGCCGGCCGACGGCCGATCCCGCGGCGGTGCTGGACCGGGCTCGGCTGGTGCTGCCCACCCTGGCCGCGTCGATCGGCGCGGACCAGGTCGTCGCCGTCGGGCCGGACGTCTTCGAGGTCCGGGCGACCGACCTGGAGCCGCTGCGCATCCGGGTCGCCGCCGGCCCGCTCGCCGCCGGAGCGGTGGCGCAGACGATCCGCAACCTGGACGGCACGTTCACCCTCACCGTCTCCGACCGGGCCGCCGACGCCGTGGTCGACCGGGCGGTGGCGCACGAGGCCGCCGAACTGCTGGCCCGGCACGAGACCGGTGACGCCCAGGTCGGCCTCTTCGACCAGGGCACCGCCGACGGGCCGATCGACCCCGCCGGCCTCACCGCCCGGGACCGGGGCCGGCTGGCGGAGCTGCGCCTGATGGCCGCCTGGTACGCACAGGCCGATCCCACCGCCCGGCTGGCCCTGCGCGCCGAGATCGACACGCTGGTCGACGGGCTGGGGCTGCGCTGGGGTACGCCGGAGGCACCCGCCCGGTTGGCGGTCCTCCCGCCCGACGTGCGGAGCCACGTCATGACGCTGAGCCTGCCGGCGATCACGCCAGACACGGTGGCCGGCGCGCTGGCGTTCAAGCCCGACCCGACGATGGTCGAACGGTTCCGCGCGATCGACTACCGAACCGGGCTGGCGCCTGAATTCCAGCCGCCGCCGGCCGCCGAGCTGGCCGCGAAGCTGCGGGAAATGGCCGTGCACGGGGAGCGGAGCCAGTCCTCGCTGCCCCGAATGCCCGCCCTGGCCGGGCAGCTCATCGGCGTACCGTCGCACCTGCTGGACCAGATCCGCCAGGTCGACCCGCAACTGGCCGACCGAGTCGCCGCTGAGGGCATCTACGTCGACCTGACCGGCCGCTTCGACCTGCGTCCGTACACCCTCGACGGCGCACCGGAGTTCTCGCTGGCCCCAGCGGCACCCGCGTACGACCTGAACACCGCGGCTGGCCGGAATGCGCTGCTCGCCGAGGACCGGGCCCGGGTCGGTACCGGCTTCCGCGCCGAGTACGGGTCGAATCCCGCCGCCATGGCGGTGCTCACCACGCACGACTTCCACTACCTGACTGACGCCCGGCGGATGGCGCTGGTGCCGAACGCGCTGACCGAGGCGTTGCGGTCGATGACGCAGCCCGAAGCGATGCCGGTCCGGGACGTCCCGGACCGGATGAGCGGTTCCTCCGCCCACCTGGGCACCGGTCCCACGGCTCCGGCCGCGCCGGCCGTGGTGACACCGACCCCGGTCACGACTGAGGCTGCCCTACGGGGGACGCCGGGCCCGCCGTCGGCGGCGCCCCCCGCACCGAGGCATCCGCAGGAGCCGCCGGAGGGGGCCGGCCGACCGCACCGCCATCCGCTCGGCCGCACCTACATCGAGGACGAACAGATCAACGTCGCCTACTTCGCCCTGCTCGGCGTCGACGGTACGGTGGATGGCCTGCTCGTGGTGATGTCCTCCAAGCACGGGCAGCGTACGGCCCACTGGGGTGCCGGTGGCGGACAGCCCGGCGTCGGTGGGTCGATGCCGGTCGACCGGGCTGGAGCCGAGCGCATCGCTCGGGAGGTGCTCGGCTTCACGCTGCCGGAGGAGCCCGCACTGTACGACATGGTGGACGGCTGACGATGCCGACGACAGGACAGGGAGAAGAGCCTTGCGCTCCTTCACCGAGATCACATCGATACCGAACAACGTTCCGGTCGATATCGGGCACGCCCGGCTCGCGGTGCGGTGGGTCAACGTCGGGCCACCGGTCCGCGCGGAGATGGTCGTCATGCCGCGCCGGAGCGAGGAATCTGCACACCACGAGGTGACCCTCGGTGAGACGTTCCCGGTGGGCGAGGAGACCTGGCGCTTCGCCGACCTTGACATGGCCAGCGCGGACCAGTGGAAAGTCACCGTCCGCCGGGTGGACGAGAACGAGGTGCTGGAGCCGCCCACCGGTCACCTCTGGAAGCCGGCGCGGCTGCGTCCCTACGGGCAGCTCGACGAGGCGCAACTCCAGTCGGTGGAAGCCGCCCTGGGGCATCCGCTGCCACCGGACTACCGCGACTGGCTGCGCCGGAACAACGGCGCGCAGCCCGAGGTGGAGCACCACATTCCCGGCGTGCCGTTCACCCTCCTGCCGGAGCGCCCGCTGTTCGGCGTCCATCCCCAGTATCCGCCTTTCGACCTGGTGCACGCTCAGCGCGTACACCGGGATCCCTGGCTGTCACCGGCCTGGCTGGTCATCGCGAACCCGTCCGGCGGCCTGCTGGTCATCTCGACGCAGTCGAGTGACGGAACCATCTATTTCGTGCACGAGCTGGACCTGCTCGGTCCGCCTGGTCCGCCCGCCTCGGCCGCCCGGGAACGCAAGCTGCGCGCCGTGGCCCGGTCGACGGGGTACTTCATCGGCCGGTTGACCCCGATGGAACTGGACCAGCTTCCTCCGGTGCAGATGCTGCCGCCCGGCGCCTTCACCGACCCCCGCAACTACGAGGACGGACAGCCATGAGCAAGACGTGGACCTCGTCGGCCCTGCTGCTGCCGCTCGGGCAGTACTTCGGCACCTTCTACCCCAAGGTGGGTGCTTCGGAGCGCTTTCAGCGGGTCCGGCTCGGCCCGGATGTCTGGGATCTGGACGAGCAGCGCTTCGTCCTCTGGGCGCTCGCGCACAGCACGGCCGACCGGCAGGAGGAGCAGGTCTGGTCACTCGCCTCGCTACGGGATGCGGCAACCGGCCAACTTCCCGGCGTGGACTGCGAACCGTTGCTCGACAGCCTGCTCGCCGAAGGGCTGTTGGCAGAAGTGGTGCTGGACACGCCGGATGCGGTCGAGTTCGCCCAGCGGCACCGGCTCGGCTCCCGGATGCTCGGGCTCGGCAACAGCGCCGACGAGCCATGGCTGTGGTCGATCGGCTTCTTCGACCGGCCGATCGTCAAGGTCACCCGTACCGTGTACAACCTCTGGGAGAGCGGACGATCCGGGGAGAGCCTCTGGTCCGCGTGCCAGTCCCTGGCCGCCGACGAGCGTGACACGGGAGGCACCGACCCGGAGCTGACAGATCCGGAGCAACTGCTCACCGCGCTCCTCCGTGCCCTTCACCCGTTGTTGCTGGCCAGCGTGGTCTACCTGGAGCCGCAACCATGACCGAGACGAGGACGCCGACGATGACGGAGCCGTTGATCCTGCCGGTCGGCCGCTACACCGGTGAGTTCCACCCGGAGGTGGGTGCTCCGGTCAAGTACTACTCGTTGAGCATCGGCCGACTCATGGTGACGATGGAGGATCCGCAGGCGTTCGCCGTCTGGGCCGCCGCGCATCCCCCGACCGATGATCCGGGACGCGCGTGGACCAGGGCCGCCGTGTTGGATGCCGCCGGCCAGGTCGGGGTGGCGGATCCGGAGCGGGTCGTCGAGGAGTTCCTGGAGGACGGGCTGCTGGTCGAGGTGAGCCCGGACGATGCGGAGCTGGAAGGGTTCGCTCGCGCGCACCGGGTGTTGCCGTTGATGGTGTCGCTGGGCAACAACCCGGACGACCCGTTGCACTACGGCATCGGCCTGTTCGGCCTGGAACCGGTGATCCGGGTGCCCACCCTTGTGCACGACATCTGGCAGTGGAGCAGCGTCGGCGACAGCCTCTGGGAGGTATGCCAGGTGTTCGCCGAGGCCGGCGCGCAGGTCGACTTCGTCGACGCCCGCGAGCACGACCCGCACCATGTGCTGCGCGAGTTCTTCGCGGCGCTGCCCATGCTGCTGGCCACCAGCGCTGCCTGCCTGGACGAGGCCTGCCGGCTCTGATCCACGCCGGCACCGTCGGCGCAGGCCGGGGCCGCTCAGCCGAGCTGCGACAGCATTCCGGCGTACGCGTCGCGGACCGCTGTCAGCCGATCCCGACGGAACCGGCCCGGCTCGCGTTGGTGCAGCTGCCGCCCTCGGTCACTGCCGAAGATGTCCGGGGGGACGGCGCTGCCACCGGCTGGGATGAACTTGCCGACCTCGTCCAGCGCGGCGACGGCCCGGGTCAACGCGGTCCGGGCCCGCTGCGCAGCCTCGCCGCTCGTGGCGCTCGCCGGCACCTGACCGGCGTACGCATCGGCGACCAGGAGCCACTCACCCGGGTCGAGGAGCTGGGACGGTTCGTCGCCGCCGTAGCGGAATCCGGTGCCCGCCGCGTCGATGACGGGCGGCAGCCGGAAGACGAACGCCCGCTCCCGGCCACAGCCCGCGCACGTGCCGGTGTAACGACTCGCCAGGTCCCCGTCGTCCAGTGCGACGACCGCGCTCTGGCGGGGAAACCGGGACTCGCCGCACGAGCAGGGATGCAGGTCCATGTAGAGGTGAGCCTCCGCATTGGTGCGACTCAGCGGCGGATTCATGTGCCCACCGTACCGATCGGACCTGCTTGCGGCCGCCCCGGTCGTACCGCTGGCATACTCGCCGACCATGGTGTTGTCGCGTGGCTGGGCCGTCTTCCTGACCGCGGTCGGGGTCTGGACCTGGGCGATCTGGCCGAGGTTCGCCGTGGCCATCTGGAAGGACCCGCGGTCCTGGTCCACCGGGGCGGTCGGGGATTGGCCACCGACCGGCTTCCTCTGGGTGCACGCGCTGCTCATCGCGGCGTCCCTGGCCGTCGGCACGGCCGTCGGTCTGCTCGGCGTCCGCGCCTGGCGAGCGTCCCGACGCGGTACGCGCTGAACCAGGCGCCTGCTGCGGGCGATCGGCAGGTGCTCGCAGCATCCGCCGGCGGGAGTGTGACGGGGACCGCTGCCTGCGGATTTGACGTTTGATCCGTCGGACGCGTAGCTTTCTCTCTGCCGGCGCGGAACGGACGAACAGGGTGAAACCCCTGGGAGGTCGGAGCGTCGGGGATGACTGCTGGTTCCTCCGGGCGTGCCTGGTGCGAACTGGTTCGGGCGGTGCTCCCGAGTTCGCCGCGAGGCGGATTTGGTGGGGCGGAGCCGACCGGGTAAGGTTGTCGACCGGCAGGGCACCGGGCGTGGTGCGGGAGACCGCAGCGGCCGGCCTGCCAAATCCGATGAGCTGGTGGAGCGGTTTCGCCGCTGCGCTGGTTCGCGGGTGCCGAACCGCCTGAAGTGGTACGGACCGGGACAGACCGGTTTGACACACTCCAGAAGGTGAGGTAACGTAGTAAAAGTGCCCGGCGCGAGAGCGGTGGGTGTGGGACATGAAGCCCCGGATGGGTGCCTGCGTGGTGTGGGTGTTCTGATGGTGTGTGGTTGTTCTTTGAGAACTCAACAGGGTGCTT
>NZ_BMNB01000034.1 GCF_014646235.1 Micromonospora sonchi
CCCAGGCCCGCACCCACCTACGCCGGCGACAGAACCAGCCCCACCTCATCCGGAGCCTGTTCGGCAAACCAGAAGTCCGCTACGCCGCCGGATGACCACGGGACATTTGGGTTACCCATCAATAACACCCGGCGAGAGCGGAAATCAGGAGCGCAGATGGACCAGGACCAGACAAACCTTTCCCGGTACGCGCGGCCGGGCCGGCTGACCTCCGCCGGCGCGTACGCCGCTCTCCTCGAAGCGGTGCCGGCGGACCCGGCGGGGATCGTCCGGACCTTCCAGGGGCTGGTGATCCATGAGCACCTCGTCGGCGCGTACGGGGTCGCCTTGTCCGACGCCGACCGGCAGAGCGTGCACCTGCGGCCCGCCGAGGAACTGCTCGCCCGCGTCGCCGGTCGGGACAACCGCCCGCTGAACGTCCCCCGGGTGCCCGGACAGCGGGTGGCCGGCAACTGCCGGCACTACACCCTCCTGCTGGTCACCGCGCTGCGGGCCCGTGGCGTGCCAGCCCGCGCACGCTGCGGCTTCGGCGACTATTTCGCCGCAGGTCGCTGGGAGGACCACTGGGTCGGCGAGTACTGGAACGCCGAGCAGCGCCGGTGGACCATGGTCGACGCTCAGGTCGACGAGCGCCAGCGAGAGCTGTTCGGCGTCGACTTCGACATCACGGACGTGCCGCGAGACCGGTTCCTGGTCGCCGGCGAGGCGTGGGCACGCTGCCGCGCCGGCGAAGCCGACCCGGACACCTTCGGGCTTAGCGGGACCAACGAGAGCGGCTGGTGGTGGATCGCCGGCAACCTGATGCGGGACGCCGCCGCGCTGAACGTGGTCGAGCTGCTCCCCTGGGACATGTGGGGTGTGATGCCCGCCCCGGAGGAGAAGATCGACGAGGAGCGGATGGTGCTCTTCGACGAGCTGGCCCGGCTCACCCACGAGCCCGACCAGCACGCGGACGAGCTGCGACGCCTCTGCGCGGACGAGCGGCTACGCGTCCCGACCACCGTCCGCAACGCCGTACGCGACCGCGACGAACCAATCTGACGGCATGGACGGGAGTCGGCCGGGTAGTCGAGCCGCCCGACGAGGCGGGGAGCGGCGATGGGTGACGGACGGGTTCCGGCGGGGTTCACCGAGCAGCGTGCGCAGATCGGCGACGTCGCCGTCAACTACGTCCGGGGCGGCAGCGGGCCCACGCTGGTGCTGCTGCACGGATATCCGCAGACCTGGTACATGTGGCGTCACGTGCTGCCGGAGCTGGGACGATCGTTCGAGGTGATCGCGCCGGACCTGCGGGGCTTCGGTGGCAGCGACGCCCCGCCCGGCGGCTACGACAAGAAGACCCTCGCCGCCGACCTGCACGGGCTGCTCACCAACCTGGGCCTGGACCGCGACCTCCGGCTGGTCGGCCACGATGTCGGCACCATGGTCGCGTACGCGTACGCCGCAGCCCACCCGGACCGGGTGAGCCGGCTGGTGCTCAGCGAGGCGCCGATCCCCGACGAGAGCATCTACACCTTCCCGGCGCTGACCGCCGCCGGCCCGGCGGTGTGGAACTTCGGCTTCTTCAGCCTGACCAACGGGCTGCCGGAACAGCTCGTCGCCGGCCGCGAGACGCTCTGGGTCGACCGGTTCACCGACTCGCTGATGATGCGCAAGGGCAGCCTGGACGCGGCGGACATCGAGGAGTACGCCCGGCATCTGCGCGACGAGGCCCACCTGCGGGCGAGTTTCGAGTGCTTCCGCGCCTTCGGGCAGGACATCGCGGACAACGCTGACTATCGGAAGTCGATGCTGGCCATGCCGGTGCTCGCCATTGGCGCGCAGGCGAGTCTCGGCGGCCAGGTGGCTGAGCAGGTCCGCCGGTACGCCAGTTCGGTGACCGGTGAGGTCGTCAAGGACAGCGGCCACTGGCTCTACGAGGAGCAACCGGCGGAACTCACCGCCCTGCTCCTGCCCTTCCTGAAGGCCTGAGCGAAAGGAAGGGCCCCTTATTAACGCCTACGGTAGAGGAAGGGCCCCCTTTTAACATTCGTCACGCGGCCGGCTCCCAGGCGTACGCGGCCACGGGCGGGTCCAGCGGCGCCCGGGTGAGCCGGTTGGCGAAGGTGGAGATGGTGTAGGTGCCGACGCCGAGCACCACATCCAGGGCGTGCCGGGGCTGGTAGCCGGCCGCGAGGAAGGCGGAAAGCTCCTCGTCGGGTACCGCGCCCCGGTGGTCGAGCACTGCGTGGGTGAAGCGCCGCAGCGCCTCCAGCCGCTCGTCCGGCAGGGGCGTGTCGGCGCGGAGTGCGTCGATCAACTCCGGTGCGCCGCCGTGTCGGGCCAGGGTGGCGGTGTGCATGGCGACGCAGAGGTGGCACTCGTTCCGAACGGCGACCGCCAGCACCACGACCTCCCGCTCGACCTCGTTCAGCCCGCAGCTCTCGAAGATGCCGTTGACGGTCAGGAAGCCCTGGAGCAGTTCCGGTGACTCGGCCATCAGGCCGACCGCGCCGGGCAGGTGGCCGAGCGCGCGGCGTACGCCGTTCATCGTGGACCGGGCGGCCTCTGGCGCGGTGTCGGTGGTGTGGACGGTGAAGACGTGCTTGGACATGAGAGGGTCCTTGGCGTATTTTAGTCAACGTGATTGACCAAACCGTAAGCGAGGTTGTCGAACTTGGCAACGCCTGACCCGCAAACGCCCGAACCGCAAACGCCTGACCCGCAGCGGCCCGGCTTTCTGCTGCCCCTGCTGCTGTTGGCCGGATTCCGCACGCTCATCGACGACCTGCACGCCGAGTTGGCCCGCCAGGGCCACCCCGAGCTGCGTCCGCTGCACGGCTTCGTGCTCCAAGCGGTCGGCGCCACCGGCACCACCGCCACTGAGCTGGGCCAGCAGCTGGGCGTCTCCAAGCAGGCCGCCGGCAAGACCGTGGACCGGCTGGTCGCCCTCGATTACCTGGAACGCGTCGACGATCCGCACGACGCACGGCGCAAGCTGGTACGACTGACGCCGCACGGCCTCGACGGCCTGCACCGGTCGGCGGTCATCTTCGACGAGCTGCGGCAGCGCTGGGTGGCCGCCCTCGGTGCCGAGCGAGTCGCCGCGCTGGAGGACGACCTGCGTACCGTCACCCCCGCCAACTGGTTCCGGCTCGACGTACCCGGCTGGTTCGCCAGCTGACCCCTCGGCCGACCCCGGCGACCCGGCCAACCCCGGCTGATCTCGGCCGACGCCGTTTCGGCGAGGTGGCGGTTCAGGTGCGCCCGGTTACCGCGATTCCGGCGAAACGGTGACGATCTTCCGCTCGGGCCGGTCAGTGGCGGCGGGCCGAGGCCACGAAGGTGCGCCAGGCCGTCGGGCCGAAGGTCAACACTCCGCCGTCGCGGTCCTTGCTGTCGCGTACCGCGACCAGGCCGGGCAGGTTGTCCGCCACCTCGACGCAGTTGCCGCCGTTGGTGCTGCTCCGGGTGCTGGTGCGCCACCGGGCACCGGTCAGCTCCGCCATGACTCCGCCACCTCCGTCAACAACTCGATCGACTGCTGGGGCGGCAACGCCTCGCCCTGGATCGCCTCCCAGGAGGCCCGGATCGCCAACACGTCCTCGGTGTGGTCGATCACCTGACCCTTGAGCTGATCATCCGGGTATGCGACGTCCTCCCCATTCGGAAGGGTAGCCAGCACGAAGGCTCCGGCGACACCCGGATATGCGCCGACCGAGGCGGGCACCACGTGCAGCCGTACCCGGGGCTGTTCGATCGCCAGCTTCACCAGCCGACGCACTTGCTCGTGCATCACCAGTGGGCCGCCGACCGGGCGGCGCAGCACATGCTCGTCCAGCACCGCGACGAGCTGCGGTGGATTCTCACCGGTCAGCACCGCCTGCCGGTCCAGTCGCGCCGAGGCCCGCCGCTCCACCTCCTCCTCGTCGTAGAGGCCGACGCTGCGGAACAGCGAGCGGGCCTACGCCGAGGTCTGCAACAGGCCCGGCACCACCGTGTTCTCGAACGACCGGAGCACGGTGGCCTGCCGCTCGTTGGCCTGCCAGTCGCGCATCCACTGTGGTGACCCGAGCCGGGCCAGCAGTCGGGCGAACGCGCCACCGGTGTCGAGCGCGACGTCCGCCCGCTCCCAGAAGCCCGGCGGCGGCTTACGCGCCTCAGTCTCCACCATGGCGACCGTCGACGGCGAATAGCTGATCGCGCGGGCCAACTCCTCCTGGGTCATCTTCCGCGCCGCCCGCATGTGCCGCAGCTCCTCGATCAGCATCCGCGACCGCTCATCCATGCACACCACTCCTCACCAGCGCATACCGCGTTTCTCACGGCCCTCACCGGTGCCCGTACCCACCGCACAGGGCGACCGGATGCCTTCCGACAGTAGTCGCCTCGTCACCACACTGTGCACATCGGAACCGCCCGGATCCGCGCCAAAAAGGACGGGCGCAACCGAAGCGGGGCCGTCCGGCACGTCGGCGACGGACGGCCCCGCCTCCAACCGGCAAACCCGCAGCAGAGGTACGCAGATGACATCGCAGTCCCACCTGCCGCTCCGGCCGCTCTGGCTGTGTCGGATCTGCGCCGCGCCCTGGCCCTGTTCACCCGCCCGGCTCACCCTGCTGGCCGGCTACCGGCACGACCGCGTCGCCCTGTCCATCTACCTCGCCGCGATGCTGTACGACGCCGTCGACGACCTGTACCGCCTCGACCCGCAGACCGTGCCGAAGCCCGCCACCCTGCACGACCGCTTCCTCGGCTGGGCCGCCCCCCGCACCCCACGACCTCAGTCCTCAGCGTGATCACATTGCCCTACCGAAAATCACAGATCTTGGACGTTTTCCGTTAGCTGCTAACGGAAAACGTCCAAGATCTATGTGCGGCCCTCGAATGGCGTGCCTGGCGCTGCGGGAATTCTCACCGATGCTGGCTGAGTGACTGTGCCGGTGCCAGGGTGATGGCATGTCGGATGCGTACGTGGTCGGTGATCCGGACGGATTGTCGCCGTTGCAGGTCGAGTTGCGGGACGCGATCGCTCGGGAGCTGCACGCCCAGCTGGCGCTGCGGTCGGAGCGGATCGAACTGGCCGACGTGCCGGAGGTCGCCTACCAGGTCACCCTGCGGGTGAGCGAGACACTCCGGCACTGGCCCGCGCCGACCGTCCGTCAGTCGCCGGAGTAGAGGCGCATCGGGTCGACGAGAATCACCCCGGGCCGGGCACGGCCGGCCGTACGCAGGCCCGGGGCGTTCGTGTATCGGCCGACCGCTTCTCCGAGGCGCCGTAGCGATTCGGTTTGAGTCGCCTCGGTGGCCCCGAAATAGAAGCCGCCGGTGGCCCGGGCCAACGGTCCACAGCCACCCACAAAATGTATAACCACAGTTACTGTAAGTGTAGTTATACGTTCTGTAGAGCGATTTGCCGGCCGCCGATCAGGGTCAGAGGCCGCCGTAGGAGTGCAGGCCCTCGAAGAAGATGTTCACGCCGAACAGATTCATCAGCACGGTGAGGAAGCCGAGGATGGCCAGCCAGGTGGCGACGTTGCGCCGCACGCTCGGCGTGGCGCGGGCATGCAGGTAGCCGGCGTACACCACCCAGGAGATGAAGGCCCAGGTCTCCTTCGGGTCCCAGCCCCACGGCCGCCCCCAGGCCGCCTCGGCCCAGATCGCCCCGGCGATCACCGCGAAGGTGAAGAGGGGAAACGAGAAGGCGTGCAGCACGAAGGTCAGCCGCTCCAGGGCGGCCGCCGCCGGCAGCCGCTTGGCCAGGGTGTACGGGAAGCTGCGCTTGCCCTGCTCGTAGCCGGCCCGCATCAGGTACGCCACCGCCGGCACCGCGCCCAGCAGGAACAGCCCGGAGGCGAAGACGATGGTCGACACGTGCACGATGAACCAGTACGAGTTGAGCGCCGGCACCAGCGGCACGATCGGCGTGTAGAGCACCAGCTCGGCGGTGGCCACCAGCAGCACCATGACCAGGGTCAGGAAGAGCCCGAGCCGGCGCAGCGAGGGCACCTTCACCAGCACCACCAGCCAGGCGGCGACCCCGATGAACGAGACCGTGAGCACGAACTCGTACATGTTGCCCCACGGCATCCGGTCCGCCGCGAGACCGCGGGTCACCAGCGCGACCAGGTGCAGCGCAGCGGCGAGGGCGGTCAGCCCGACCGCGATCCGGCCGGCCAGTTCGGCCCGCCACGCCGTACGCCAGGCCGGGTCGGCTGCGACGTCGGTCGCCGGCACCGCCTCTCCGGCCGCCACCGGGCCGCCGGCCGCGCCCGCCGAACCACCGGCCACCGCACCACCGCCGACCACCGGATCACCGGCGATGCCCGCCGAAACGACGGCCACCGAGCCGCCGCCGACCGCCGCGCCAACCAGTTCGGGGGCGGGTGCCGCGACGACCCGGGCCCGCGAGGCGCCGAGGGCGTACTCGACCGCGTGGCTGATCATCGCCAGCAGGTACACCATGGTGGCGATCGACACCACCTGGTCGGAGAGTGCGGACATCACTCGGCTCCTTCTCGCGCCCCGGCGCTCGCCCCGGCTCCGGTGCCGGCCGGCGCTCCAGCCCCGGTCGCGGCATCGGCCCGCTGGTCACCGCCGATCGCGGACACCAGCTCGGCGAACTCGGCAGCGAACCCGGGATGTTCGGTACGCGGCAAACCCGCCACCTCGACCAAACTACTACCGCCCGTCGGAGATCCACTGCCCGGGTCGCCGGAACCAGCCGGCAGCACCCGCACGAAGACCCGCCGGCGCCGGACGAAGAGCGAACCCATCAACCCGAGCACCAGTCCGACGGAGCTGACCAGCAGCAGTGCCGCACCCGGGTCGTGGCGCACGGACAGGACGATGTACGGCTCGGTGCCCAGGAACTCGAGCGTGGTGCCGTCGCCCAGCGTCCAGCTCTCCCCCACCCGCAGCTCCTTCGTGCCGATCTCGGTGAGCCGGCCGTTGCGGACCTGCCGCTGGTCGAGCTGGTAGACCGAGCCGGGGATCCCGCCGTCCAGGCCCAGGTTGCCCCGGTAGGCCACCAGGCCGAGCAGCGGGTTCTGCTCGGCCGGGTGCTCCGACCGGCTGAACGGGGGTTTCTGCGGGGCGGTCGGCAGGTAGAGGCCGGAGAAGGCCATCTGGAGGTTCGGGTCCCGCTCGCCGGTGTCCGGGTTGACGTTGGCGTCGGGGAAGGCGGCCAGCCCTTCACTGGTCAGCCCGATGTCGCCGTTGCTGAGGAAGGGCACGGCGCTGTGCTGGCTGTTGCCGAACCGGTCGGTGTAGCGGATCACCGGGGCGTACCCGTGCCCGAGCAGGTAGACGTTCGCGCCGTCGAGCCGCAGCGGCGAGTTGACCGAGAACTCCGCCGGGCGGGGCGAGCCGCCGTCCTCGTCGACGGTCACCTTCGCGTTGTAGGAGGAGGGCTGGCCGCTGGGCAGGAAGCGGGCGTCGAAATCGTCCAGCCGCATGCAGAAGCGCGGCAGGTCGTCGCCGACGCGCGGACCGAACGACGCCTCGGCGTACTGCTGACCGGTGTTGCAGAAGACGTGGTCCGCGCCGGCGACGAGCAGCCGGTTGCCGTGCCAGCCGTACCAGGAGCCGAGCGCGACCCCGACCAGCACCACCACCATTGAGGTGTGGAAGATCAGGTTGCCGGTCTCCTTGAGGTAGCCCTTCTCGGCGGAGACCTCGTCGCCGCGGACCACCACCCGCCACCGTCGGCGTCGCAGCGTCTCGGCGATCGCCACCGCGCCGCCGTCCGGGGCCGGCAGCACCGCGTGTTGCGGCAGCCGTTCCAGCCGCCTCGGTACGGCCGGCGGCTTGGCGCGCAGCGCCCGGACGTGGTCGCGCAGCCGGGGCGTGATGCACCCGATCAGCGAGGTGAACAGCAGCAGGTAGATCGCGGAGAACCAGACCGAGCTGAACGCCTCGAAGGCACCGATCCGGTCCAGCCACGGAGCCAGATCCGGGTGCTCGGTGAAGAAGTCGCGTACGTCCTCCGGGTTGACGCCGCGCTGCGGCAGCACCGAGCCGGGAATGGCGGCGACCGCGAGCAGGAAGAGCAACACCAGTGCGGTACGCATGCTGGTCAGCTGCCGCCACGAGTTGCGCAGCAGGGCCAGCAACGGGTTGGGGCGGCGCCGGGGTGCCTGCGCCGGCGTGCCCGGCCGGTCGTCCACGGCGGTCATCAGATGCTCACCTCGCCGGTGCCGAAGGTGGTCTGCAGCCAGATCACCACGTTCGTCCAGCCGCCGGTGACCAGCGCCAGGCCGATCATGATCAGCAGGGCACCACCGATCCGGGTGACCCAGCGACTGTGTCGTCGTACCGTCCGGAAGACGCCGAGCAGGCGCTCGAAGCCCAGCCCGAAGATGATGAACGGGATCCCCAACCCGAGGCAGTACGCCACGGCCAGCACCAGCGCCCGGTCCATCTGCCCGCTGGTGGTGGCCATGCCGAGCACGGCGGCCAGGGTGGGCCCGGTGCACGGGATCCAGCTCAGCGCGAACACCGCGCCCAGCACCGGGGCGCCGGCCAGGCCGGCCGCGGGCAGCCGGTTGATCCGAAGCTCACGCTGGAACCCGGGCAGCGCACCGAGGTAGCCCAACCCGAGCACGACGACGAGGCCGCCGATGACGATCTCCAGCGTGCGCTCGTAGTCGAAGAAGACCCGGCCGATGCCGCTGAACAGGATCGCGGTGGCGGTGAAAACGGCGGTGAACCCGGCGATGAAGAGCAGCGTCCCGGCGAGCACCCGGCCCTTCACCGCCCGGCCGGTCCGGGCGTGCTCGCGTACCGCCGTACCCACGCCGCCGCTTTCGGCGCCGGCGCGCGTCGGCTCGCCGGCGGCGGCTGCGGTGTCGCGCGTCGGCTCGCCGGCGGCGGCTGCGGTGTTAACAGGGGGCCCTTCCTCTACCGCAGGCGTTAATAGGGTGCCCTTCCTTTCACCTCGGTGTTCGAGGTCGGCACCGGCGAGGCCGGTGACGTAGGAGAGGTAGCCGGGCATCAGTGGGAGTACGCACGGCGACAGGAAGCTGACCAGGCCCGCCAGGGCCGCCGCGCCCATCGCCAGCAGCAGCGGGCCCGAGGTGGCGAGCTGGCCGAACGTCTCGCCCATCAGCGCTGGCCGGCCGGCGCGGGCGACTCCGCGGCGACCCGCTCGACGATGGGTTGCAGGCCCTCCTGCCGGACCGCAGCCCGGATCACGGTGGCGATCCGGCCCTCCCGGTCGAGGATGACGGTGGCCGGGACGGTGTTCGGTGGGATGTCCATGGCGAGGGCGAGGCGACTGCCCGGGTCAAAGATGCTCGGGTAGCTGACCCGGCCTTCCTCGAAGGCGATCGCCTTGTCCCGGCTGTCCTGCACGTTGATGCCGAGGAAGGTCACCCCGGAATCCTTGGTCGCCTGGTAGGTGCCCTCCAGGTCGTCGGCCTCCGCACGGCACGGCGCGCACCAGGAACCCCAGAAGTTGACCACCACGACCTGACCGCGCTGCTCCGCCACGTCGTACGACCCGCCCTTGAGCAGCTCGCCGGTGATCCTGGGAGCCCCCGAGCGCTGGTCCGGGCGACATTCCACGATGCCGTCGACGTTGTCACACTCCGGCTTCCCGCCGTCACCGAAGCAGCCGGCCAGGAGCAGCGTGGCGGTCACGGCGGCGAACAGGCCGGCGGCCAGCCTCCGGGCAGCCATCAGGCCCCCTTGGCCGTCCGCCCGGTCGGCGACATCGCCACCAGGTGCGCGGCGGGTTCGGAATAGCCGATGCCGACGACCTTGGCGCCGTCGAAGTGGAAGGTGGTGAGCGAGGCCAGCCCGCACTGCCGGCGGCGCGGGTCGTGCCAGAGCCGCTTGCGCTCGACGTGCCGGCGCAGCGTCCAGATCGGCAACTGGTGTGACACGAGCACCGCCTCGCGTCCCTCGGCGGCGACCCGGGCGGCGTGCAGAGCGGCGAACATCCGCTCGGCGATCACCCGGTACGCCTCGCCCCAGGAGGGGGTGACCGGGTCGCGCAGCACCCACCAGTTGCGGGGGTCACGGAAGGAACCGTCGCCGGGGGAAACCTTCTTGCCCTCGAACCAGTTGGCGCTCTCGATCAGTCGTTCGTCCACCCCGACGGGCAGCCCGAACTGGGCGGCGACGGGTTCGGCGGTCTGCTGGGCGCGTTCCAGCGGGCTGGCCACCACGTGCACGACCTCGCGGTCGGCGAGCCCCTGCGCGGCGGCCTTGGCCATCTGGACACCCAGCTCGCTGAGGCGGAACCCGGGCAGTCGGCCGTAGAGGATGCCATCCGGATTGTGCACCTCGCCGTGCCGAAGCACGTGGACCACCGTCTTGCTCACCGCGGTGCCCCCTTCGTTCGCGACTGCGGGGCTCGCAAAACCGGCTCACTCCTCGCGCTCACCGGGCCCATCTCCGTTCGCGACTGCGGGGCTCGCAAAACCGGCTCACTCCTCGCGCTCACCGGGCCCATCTCCGTTCGCGACTGCGGGGCTCGCAAGACCGGCTCACTCCTCGCGCTCACCACTACCCCCCTGTACCTGCCGCTGCCGCCGCATCGGCCGCCGCCGGCAGGGCCGCGGCGATCTGTTCCAGGGCGGCGTCGTCGATCGCCGCCGAGACGAACCAGGACTCGAACGCGCTCGGCGGGAGATACACCCCGGCGGCGAGCATCGCGTGGAAGAACGCCTTGAACGCGGGCACCTGCTGGGCCCGGGCGCTGTCGTAGTCGACCACGTCGGCGTCGGTGAAGAAGATCGAGAACATGTTGCCCGCGTACGACAGCCGATGCGGGACACCGGCGGCGGCCAGCGCGTCTGCGGCGAGCCGGCCCACCAGGGCGGCGGTGTCGTCCAGCCGACGGTAGAGCGCGTCGTCGGCCAACCGCAGGGTGGTCAGCCCGGCCGCGCAGGCCAGCGGGTTACCGGAGAGGGTGCCGGCCTGGTAGACCGGGCCGGCGGGAGCCAGTCGCGACATGATCTCCGCGCGCCCGCCGAACGCCGCGGCGGGCAGCCCACCACCCATGACCTTGCCGTACGTCCACAGGTCCGCGTCGACCGGATCGAGGCCGTGCCAGCCGGAGCGGGACACCCGGAAGCCCGTCATCACCTCGTCGATGATGAGCAGCGCGCCGTGCGCGTGGGCGATCCGGGCCAACTCGCCGTTGAACCCGTCCCGGGGGGCGACGACGCCCATGTTGCCCGGCGCCGCCTCGGTGATCACGGCGGCGATGTGCTGGCCCTCGGCGGCGAACGCCTCCTCGACCGCGGCGATGTCGTTGTACGGCAGCACGATGGTCTCGCTGGCCGCCGCGCCGGTGACGCCGGGCGAGTCGGGCAGCCCGAGGGTGGCCACGCCGGAACCGGCCGAGGCGAGCAGCGCGTCGACGTGCCCGTGGTAGCAACCGGCGAACTTGATGATCTTTGAGCGGCCGGTGTAGCCCCGGGCCAGCCGGATCGCCGACATGGTCGCCTCGGTGCCCGAGTTGACCAGCCGGAGCTGCTCGACCGGGGTGCGCTCGATAATCTCGGCGGCCAGCTCGACCTCGCCCGGGGTGGGCGTACCGAAGCTGGTGCCCTTCGCGGCGGCGGCCTGCACGGCGGCCACCACCTCGGGGTGGGCGTGGCCGAGGATCAGCGGGCCCCAGGAGCAGACCAGGTCGACGTAGCGCCGCCCGTCGGCGTCGTGGAGCCAGGGCCCCTCACCCCGGACCATGAAGCGTGGTGTGCCGCCGACCGCCTGGAAGGCGCGCACAGGGGAGTTCACCCCGCCCGGCACGATGGCGCGAGCGCGGTCGAACAGGGCTGCTGAGGCCGGCGCGTCGACCGGATAACGGTCGGAGCCGGCGGAAAACACCTCGGTCACGATGTGGCCATTGTGTCAGCGCCTGAGGCCGGATCGGCAGGCACCCCTGATCAGGGTTACCAGGCTCACCTGCGGCACACCGACGGGCGACCACTCGCCTCGACAGGTCGGGCGCGCGAGATCGCGATAGGCTGGCCAGGTGGATCGTGCCGAACTGTCCATCACCGTACACCGGACGGGTGACGAAGCCGTACTGCGCCTCGCCGGTGAGATCGACATGCTCACGGCCGCCCAGCTGTCGACAATCGTCAATGAGGTTATCGCCGAGCCGCCACCCCGGATCGTGCTCGACCTCGGCGGAGTCACCTTCTGCGACTCGCAGGGCCTCGGCACTCTGGTGGTCCTCAGCCGCAAGGCCAGCCACGCGCAGAGCCTGCTGATCCTGACCAACGTCGGCGACTTCCTGCTCCGCGTCCTGGACATCACCGGCCTCCGCAGCGCCCTGATGATCCGCAACAACACCCCCACCCCCTGATCGGGGTCAGTCGGGGGTCGCGCCCCAGCGGGCCTGTTCCAGGAGGGCCAGGGCGCGGGAGATCGCGTCGGGTTCGGGAGCCTCCTCGGCGGCGCGGAGGAGGGCGCTGGCCTCGTCCACCGCGTCGGTGAGCAGTCGCCACTGGGCGTCGCGTTCCCGCACCATCTCCGACTGCACCGCCAACTGCCGGGTCTTGGTCCACAACTCGACGAAGACGGACACCTTGGCCCGCAGCACCCAGGGGTCGAACGGCTTGGTCAGGTAGTCCACCGCGCCGACCGCGTAGCCGCGCAGGGCCAGTTGGGCGTCCCGGTCGGCGGCGGTCAGGAAAATGATCGGTACGTGCCGGGTGCGCTCCCGCCGCTTGATGTGGCTGGCCGTCTCGAAGCCGTCCATGTCCGGCATCTGGGCGTCCAGCAGGATCACCGCGAAATCGTCGACCAGCAGCTGCTTCAGCGCCGCCTCCCCGCTCTCCACTGCGACCGACTGCACCGGCAGTCCCTGGAGGATCGCCTCCAGAGCCATCAGGTTCTCCCGGCGGTCATCGACCAGCAGCGCCTTCGCCACCTGCGTCACGAGCCCTCCTCGGTTCGGCTGCCGCTGATCCAGGAGCCCATCAACTCGATCAGCTCGTCCAGGTCGACCGGCTTGGTGATGTAGTCGCTGGCCCCGGCCGCGATCGCCGACTCCCGGTCACCGGGCATCGCCTTGGCGGTCAGGAAGACGATGGGCAGCTCCGCGAAGCGGTGGTTACGGCGGATCTGCCGGGTCGTCTCGTACCCGTCCTGATCCGGCATCATGGCATCCATCAGGACGATGTCCACCTCCGGGTGCTCGGCCAGCAGGCGCACCCCGTCGGTTCCGTTGTCGGCGTAGAGCACGGTCATGCCGTGCAGTTCCAGCGCGCTGGTCAGGGCGAAGACGTTACGCACGTCGTCGTCGACGATCAGTACGGTGGACCCGTCCAACTGGCGGGTCGTCGGTGCCTCCGGCCGTTGCGGCAGCAGCTCCATCGGCGGCATCAGCAGCGACGAGGGCAGGCCGGCCCGCTGCGGCGAGGGCGGTGCCGGCGCGACCACCGCGTCCGGCGCCAGCACATCGGGCAGGTAGAGAGTGAACGTCGAGCCCTGGCCGGGCGCCGAGCTGACGGTGATCGTACCGCCGATCAGCCGGGCCAGATCCCGGCTGATCGACAGGCCCAGCCCGGTGCCGCCGTAGCGGCGGCTGGTGGTGCCGTCCGCCTGCTGGAACGCCTCGAAGATCAGCGACAGCTTGTCGTCGGAGATGCCGATCCCGGTGTCGATCACCGTGAACGCGATCACCTGCCGGGCGTTGGTCAGCGCCGGTACGTCGAAGACCGCGTGCTCCGGCGCCCGGGAGATGCGCAGCGTGACCGCGCCGTTGTCGGTGAACTTGACCGCGTTCGACAGCAGGTTGCGCAGGACCTGCTGGAGGCGCTGGGCGTCGGTGACCACCGCCGGCGGCAGGTCCTTGCTGATCCGTACCTGGAAGTCCAGGCCCTTCTCGTCGGCCTGCGGGGCGAACGCCTGCTCGACGTAGCCGCGGATCTCCGTGAACCGGACCTCGGTCGGCTCCACGTCCATCCGACCCGCCTCGATCTTGGACAGGTCCAGGATGTCGTCGATCAGCGAGAGCAGGTCGGAACCGGCGCTGTGGATCGTGCGGGCGAACTCGGTCTGCTTCGGGGTCAGGTTGCGCTCCGAGTTCTCGGCGAGCAGCCGGGCCAGCAGCAGCAGGGAGTTCAGCGGCGTACGCAGCTCGTGGCTCATGTTCGCCAGGAATTCGGACTTGTACGCCGAGGCTCGGGTGAGCTGCTGCGCCTTGTCCTCCAGGCCGAGCCGGGCCAGTTCGATCTCCCGGTTCTGGGTCTCGATGTTCGCCTTCTGCTCGGACAGCAGCTTGGCCTTGTCCTCCAACTCGGCGTTGGTGCGCTGCAACTCCGCCGACTGCTCCTGCAACTCGTGCGCCAGCCGCTGGGACTGGGCGAGCAACTCCTCCGTACGACGGTTGGCCTGAATGGTGTTGACCGCGATGCCGATGGTGGAGACCAGTCGCTCCAGGAAGGCGAGGTGCAGCTCGGAGAAGGGCGTCACGCTGGCGAACTCGATCACGCCGAGCAGTTCGCCCTCGAAGAGCACCGGCAGCACGACCAGGTCCTGCGGCGGGGTGTCGGCCAGCCCCGACCGCAGCGTGATCCGGCTGTCCGGCACGGCACCGAGCCGGATGGTGCGCCGGGAGAGCGCGCTCTGCCCGACCAGCCCCTCGCCCGGCCCGAAGGTCACGTCGTGTCCCCGCGACACGTAGCCGTACGAGGCGGTCAACCGCAGCCGCATCACTCCCTCGGAGTGGTCCGCCAGGAAGAACGCGCCGAGCTGCGCGTCGACCAGTGGCGTCACCTCCATCATGATCATCCGGCAGACCTCGCCGAGGTCACGCTGGCCCTGGAGCAGACCGCCGATGCGGGCCAGGTTGGAGTCGAGCCAGCCCTGCTCGGCGTTCTTGTGGGTGGTCTCCCGGAGCGTGACGATCATCTGGTTGATGTTGTCCTTCAGCTCGGCGACCTCGCCCTGCGCCTTCACCGCGATTCGCTGGGTTAGGTCGCCCCGCGTCACCGACGTTGAGACCTCGGCGATCGCGCGCAGCTGGGTGGTCAGGGTGGAGGCGAGCTGGTTGACGTTCTCGGTGAGGTCCCGCCAGGTGCCGGAGACGCCCTTGACCTGGGCCTGGCCGCCCAGCTTGCCCTCGATGCCGACCTCGCGGGCCACCCGGGTCACCTCGTCGGCGAAGGAGGAGAGCTGGTCCACCATCGTGTTGACGGTGTTCTTCAGCTCCAGGATCTCGCCCTGCGCGTCAACGGTGATCTTCTGCGACAGGTCGCCGTTCGCGACCGCCGTGGTGACCGAGGCGATGTTGCGGACCTGGCTGGTCAGGTTCGACGCCATCGAGTTGACGTTGTCGGTCAGGTCCCGCCAGGTGCCCGAGACGCCCTTGACCTCGGCCTGGCCGCCCAGCTCACCCTCGGTGCCCACCTCACGGGCCACCCGCGTCACCTCGTCGGCGAACGACGACAGCTGATCCACCATCGTGTTCACCGTCGACTTCAGCTCCAGGATCTCACCCCGGGCATCCACCGTGATCTTCTGCGACAGGTCACCCTTCGCCACCGCCGTCGAGACCTGGGCGATGTTCCGCACCTGGGCGGTCAGGTTCGACGCCATCGAGTTCACGTTGTCGGTCAGGTCCCGCCAGGTCCCGGCCACCCCGCGGACCTGCGCCTGGCCGCCGAGCTTGCCCTCGGTGCCCACCTCACGGGCCACCCGCGTCACCTCGTCGGCGAACGACGACAGCTGATCCACCATCGTGTTCACCGTCGACTTCAGCTCCAGGATCTCACCCCGGGCATCCACCGTGATCTTCTGCGACAGGTCACCCTTTGCCACCGCGGTGGTGACCGAGGCGATGTTACGGACCTGGCTGGTCAGGTTCGACGCCATCGAGTTGACGTTGTCGGTCAGGTCCCGCCAGGTGCCCGAGACGCCCTTGACCTCGGCCTGGCCGCCCAGCTTGCCCTCGGTGCCCACCTCACGGGCCACCCGCGTCACCTCGTCGGCGAACGACGACAGCTGATCCACCATCGTGTTGACGGTGCTCTTCAGCTCCAGCATCTCGCCCCGGGCATCCACGGTGATCTTCTGGCTCAGGTCGCCCTTCGCCACCGCCGTCGAGACCTGGGAGATGTTGCGGACCTGGCTGGTCAGGTTGCCGGCGAGCTGGTTCACGTTCTCGGTGAGGTCCCGCCAGGTCCCGGAGACCCCGCGGACCTGGGCCTGGCCGCCGAGCTTGCCCTCGGTGCCCACCTCACGGGCCACCCGCGTCACCTCGTCGGCGAACGACGACAGCTGATCCACCATCGTGTTGACGGTGTCCTTGAGTTCGAGGATCTCGCCCTGCGCGGCCACGGTGATCTTCTGGGACAGGTCGCCCCGGGCCACCGCCGTGGAGACCTGGGCGATGTTGCGCACCTGGGCGGTCAGGTTCGACGCCATCGAGTTGACGCTGTCCGTCAGGTCCTTCCAGGTGCCGGCCACGTTGGGCACCTCGGCCTGACCGCCGAGCTTGCCCTCGGTGCCCACCTCACGGGCCACCCGCGTCACCTCGTCGGCGAAGAGCCGCAGGGTGTCGGTGAGCGAGTTCATGGTGTCGGCCAGCTCGGCGATCTCGCCCCGGGCGCTCACCGTGATCTTCTGGCTCAGGTCGCCCTTGGCCATCGCCGTGGCCACCTGGGAGATCGACCGCACCTGGCCGGTCAGGTTCGACGCCATGGTGTTCACCGAGTCGGTGAGGTCCTTCCAGGTGCCGGCGACGCCACGGACGTCGGCCTGGCCGCCGAGCTTGCCCTCGGTGCCCACCTCGCGCGCGACCCGGGTCACCTCGTTGGAGAAGGAGGAGAGCTGGTCGACCATGGTGTTGACCGTGTGGCCGATGCGCAGGTACTCGCCGCGCAGCGGGCGGCCGTCTATCTCCAGCGCCATGTGCTGGGAGAGGTCGCCGTCGGCGACCGCGACGATGACCCGGGCGATCTCCGTGGTGGGCCGGCCCAGGTCGTCGATGAGCGAGTTGACCGCCCGCTGGCCCTCGGCCCACGAGCCGTCCAGCCCCTCCTCGTCCAGCCGCTCGGTCAACCGACCGTCGCGGCCAACGATCCGGCTGATCCGGCGCAGGTCCAGATGCTGCCGCTCCTGGAGCGACACCACGTCGTTGAAGGCGTCCGCCACCTCGCCACCCACACCCGACCGCCGGGGCAGCCTGACCTTGAGGTCGCCACGGCGGACCTGTCGCAGCGCCTCCGCCAGCTCGGTGAGGACCGCCTCGTGGTCGGCGGCGGAGGTGTCCGCCAGCCCCGACTGTTTCGCCGTGGTCATCATTCCTCGCTCACCTCAGGGTATGCCGGCTCGCGCCGGCCACCCCATCATTGTCCCCGTGAGCTGGAAATCGCCACGCCGCACCGCCGGTCGCGATGCTGGCCCGGCAGGTGATCGGCTTGGCACCGAGCGAGTGTGGGGGGAGGATACGAACGTGTCGGCGGAGACGGGGCCCGCCACGACCAAGGGCCCAGACGAGCACGTACGACGCGTCAGGCTTCCCGCCGACCGCCGTACGCCAGCCGCTGCACGGGCGGTCGTCCGGTCCGTGCTCACCGAGGCGCACCTGGACGAACTGGTGAACGAGGCACTTCTGCTGACCACGGAGCTGTCCACCAACGCCGTCGAGCACGCCGGCACCGAACTGGACATCGAGGTCAGCGCCGACCCCGCCGGGTTGACCGTGACCGTCTCGGACTTCGCCGCCGGCCCCGTCGACGAGCTGACCGTGGGCGTACGGAATGTGGCGAGCGACATCGTCGACGTGGCCGAACGCGGGCGCGGGCTGCTGCTGGTCGACCACTTCGCCAGTCGCTGGGGCACGACGTACCTCCCCAAGGGCAAGGGCGTGTGGTTCCGGCTGGACCGCAGGCGCCGTGGCGGGCAGCACGGGGACGACTCCGGGTCACACGGGGACGACTTCGCACCGCCAATCGGCGATCGGGACTCCACCGGACACACCTCCGCCGCCAGCGCCGGGGCGATGAGCGCCCTGCTCCAGATCACCCCCGATCCGTACGCCGAGGATCCGCTGCCCGATTTCGCCGCCGGCCTGCTCACCCGGGTGGCGGAGATGGTCGGCGCCGCCGGTGGCGTCATCCGACTGGACCGGGGGGACGGCCAGGGCACGCAGATGCTCGCCCGTTACGGCCGGCAGCCCCGGGCGGGGAACGACCTGATCCGGGTGCCGCTGGCCGTGCACCGCCCGTACGCCGGAGAGCTGGAGCTGGACGCCGCGCCCACCGCGTACGCCCGGCCGCTCGCGGCGCTGACCGCCGAGCGGCTCTCGCTGCACCTGGAGAACGACCGGCTGCGCCGTGCCAACGTCCGCCGGCAGGCCTGGCTGACCTTCCTCGCCGAGGCCAGCGAACTGCTCGCGCAGTCCCTGGACGTGGAGCTGACCATGGCGCTCATCCCGCAGCTGGTGGTGCCCCGGCTCGGCCAGTGGTGCGCGGTGCACACCACCGACGAGTGGGGTCGGCTCCGCCTCGCCGCAGCGAGCCACGCGGACGAGTCGATGCTGCCGCAACTGCACGCCACCCTGCGCGAGGCCGGCCCCGACTCGATCCAGTCCCGGTTGCGCGAGGCCAGCCGCAACGGCACCCAGACGCCGCTGGGCGCGCCGATGGAGGGCTTCGCCGTACCGCTGACCGCCCGGGGACAGCGCCTCGGCACCCTCGCCGTCGGGCGGCACCAGCGGCACCGGCACGACCCCGACGAGATCGCGGTACTGGAGGACGTGGCCCGGCGGGCGGCCCTGGCGATTGAGAACGCCCGGATCCACGCCGAACGCCGGCGGGTGGCGCAGGCACTGCAACAGTCGCTGCTACCGCCGGCGCTGCCGGTCGTGGAGGGCATCGGCTTCGCCGCCGAGTACGTCCCGACCGGTGGCGACGCCGACGTCGGCGGCGACTTCTACGACGTGGTGTCGCTGCCGGACGGCCGCTGGCTGGTGGTGATCGGCGACGTCTCGGGCAAGGGCGTGCAGGCCGCCACGGTCACCGGGCTGGTGCGGGACGTGATCCGGGTGCTGGCCGGGGACGGCAAGCCGCTGCCCGAGGTGCTGGCCCGGCTCAACGAGACCCTGGTCGAGCGGGGCGCCGGTCGCTACTGCACGCTGGCCCTGGCCGCCGTCGCGCCGGGTGAGGGCGACCGGCTCGACGTCGAGCTGCACCTGGCCGGGCATGACCGGCCGGCGCTGCTGCGCTCCGGGGGCGGTCCGGCCAGCTTCGTCGGCACCGGCGGAACGGCGCTCGGCCTGCTCGACACCATCGCCTCGCCGACCGCGGACATCGTCCTCGATCCGGGTGACTGCCTGGTCTTCTACACCGACGGGGTGACCGAGCGCCGGCGTGGTCGGGAGTTGTTCGGCACCGGCCGGCTACGGGATGCCGCCACGCCGCTGGCCGGCTACCCGGCGGACGTGGTGGCCGCCCGCCTGCGCTCCACTGCGATCAACTTCTCGGTGGAGGAGCCCCGCGACGACATCGCCATCCTCGTCCTCCGCAACGACGCCGTCTAACCCCCGCCGCGCCCCCGCCGCCGCTCTCGGCGTCGCCCCCCGCCACCACCCTCGGCACCACCCTCGGCACCACCCTCGGCACCACCATCGGCACCACCATCGGCGTCGATCTTGCACTTTTTGTCGCCACAAAAGCCACATAGAACCGTGTTTCGGCGACCGAAAGTGCAAGATCGACGAGGTGGGGCGGGGCGGGGCGGGGGTGGGGCGGGGGGCGGGGTGGGTCAGAGGTTGCCGGGGAGGCGGCCGGGGGCTAGGCGGTGGGCGGGGTCGAGGTGCTGTTTGGCGGCGCGTAGGCGGGACAGACCGGCCAGGTCGCCCCAGAGGTCGACGGCCCGCCGGACCGGCGGTGGCGCGGCGAGGACCAGGCAGCGGCCCTGTCGGGCGAGCAGTACGCCGCGCACCGCGGCCAGGATCGATGCCACCCGCTCGGGCGAGAGCGTGCCGGGCAGGGCGGCGTGCACCACACCGAGCCCGGCCGAGCCGCGGACCGGCACCGGCGCGCCGGCCGCGTCGCGCAACGCGTACACGGCGGCGTGCAGGTCGCTGATCGGCACCTCCAATCGCAGCGCGGTGTCGCCGGGGGCGAACGGGTAGCTGCGCCACCAGGGTGGGGCCGCTCCGGCCACCGTCGACCGGCCGCCGAACAACGACACCAGCCGGTCGGCGCGTTCCGTCACCTCGGCCGGCCCGCCCTCCAGCAGCACCGCCAGCGAGCCGGTGCCCGCCGGGCCGGTCGACCGGCGCCCCGTCATCGACGGATGACGCGCCATCGCCTCGGCCCGGGGATCCCGCCCTGGCCGGGGTACCGCGCCGGCCGGCAGGTCGATCTCCACCGCCGCGGGCTCGAGGCGGGCGGCGAGCACCGCCCGGACCAGGTCGTGCACCTCCAACGGGGTCCACACCGGTCGGGTCACCCAGACCCGGCTGGCCGGCAGCGCCTGCACCCGCAGCGTCGCACTGACCAGCACACCGAGCGCCCCCTCCGAACCGCACAGCAATCGGGCCCGGGCCAGCCCGGTCGCCCCGCCGCCGGCCTCGGTCAGCTCGCCGTCGGCGGCCAGGTAGCGCAGGCCGACCAACTGGTCGCAGGCGGTGCCGTGCCGGTGCCGCAGCGGACCGGCCTCGTCGGCGGCGAGCACGCCGCCGATGGTGGCGCCGGGCGACGGGGCGTCCACCGCGAGCCGCTGGCCGATGCGTTCCAGCACGGCCTGTACCGCGCGCAGCGGCGTGCCGGCGCCGACCTCGGCCGTGCCCTGGCTCGGCGACCGGTGGCCGATGCCCGCCAGCCGCCCGGTGTCGAGCATGATGTCGACCCGCTCGGGTGGGGCACCCCAGTCGATCTTGGTGCCGGCGCCCCGTGGCACCACCGTCAGGTCGTGTCGGGCCGCCAGTCGCAGCACCTGTGCCGCCGCGTGCGCGCCGCCCGGCACCGCCACCCAGCGTGCCGCGCGCCCGGCCACCTCGTCGGCGGCGCCGGCGAACCGGGCGAAGCGCGGACCACAGATCTCGGTCAACCGGCGGGCGATGTCGAGGGCACCGGACGAGCCGGTGGAACGCGCTGGCACCATGACTGCAATCGTACATGTGTTCGAATGCCCAGGTGGGGATTTGGAGCCACGCCGGCGCGGGCAGCCGGCGGGCGAAGGCGGCCGGTAACGTGGCGCCGTGACCACCGAGACCCCCGTACCCGTAGCCAGGCGGGTGCCGACCGAACGCGTCCACCACGGCGACACCGTCGTCGACGAGTACGCCTGGTTGGCCGCCAAGGACGATCCGGAGACGATCAACTACCTCAACGCCGAGAACGCGTGGACCGAGGCGCGCACGGCGCACCTGTCCGGGCTGCGGGGGGAGTTGTTCGAGGAGATCCGGCGGCGGACCCAGGAGACCGACCTGTCGGTGCCGACCCGCAAGGGCGGGCACTGGTACTACACCCGCACCGTGCAGGGTCAGCAGTACGGCGTGCACTGCCGTCGGGCGGTCCGCGACGGCGAGACCGCTCCGCCGATCAGCCCCGACGGCGCCCCGCTGGACGGTGAGGAGATCCTGCTCGACGGCAACCTGCTCGCCGAGGGGCATGACTTCTTCTCCCTGGGCGCCTTCGACGTCAGCCCGGACGGGCGCTTCCTGGCGTACTCCACCGACTTCTCCGGCGACGAGCGGTTCACCCTGCGGATCAAGGACCTCGAAAGCGGCGAGTTGCTGCCCGACGAGATCCCCGGCACCTTCTACGGCACCGCCTGGTCCGCCGACGCCTCGGTGCTGTTCTACATCACTGTCGACGAGGCGTGGCGTCCGCACCGGGTCTGGCGGCACGTGATCGGCACGGCCGCCGCCGACGACGTGGTGGTGCACGCCGAGGACGACGAGCGGTTCTGGGTCGGGGTCGAACTGACCCGGTCGGAGCGGTTCGTCCTCATCGACATCGCCAGCAAGATCACCAGCGAGGTACGCGTCATCCCGGCCGGCAACCCGACCGGCGAGCCGGCGGTGATCGCCCCCCGCCGGCAGGGCGTGGAGTACTCGGTGGAGCACCACGGGCACCGGTTCCTGATCCTGCACAACGACGGCGCGGAGGACTTCGCCCTGGCGTACACCTCGGCGGACGCGCCGGGAGACTGGGTGCCGCTGATCGAGCACACCCCCGGCACCCGGCTGGAGTCGGTGGACGCCTTCGCCGACCACCTGGTCATCGCCGTACGCAACAACGGCCTGACCGGGCTGCGGGTGCTGCCGATCGGCGGCGGCGACACCCACGACATCGAGTTCCCCGAGCCGCTGCACACCGTCGGTCTGGACGCCAATCCCGAGTACCGCACCGGGCGTCTGCGGCTGCGCTACACCTCGCTGGTCACCCCGGACTCGGTGTACGACTACGACCTGGTGACCCGCGAGCTGACGCTGTTGCGCCGCCGGCCGGTGCTGCCCGGTCCGGACGGACGGGTGTACCGACCCGAGGACTACGAGCAGCACCGGGACTGGGCGCTGGCCGACGACGGCACCAAGGTGCCGATCTCGTTGGTCTGCCGCCGCGACACTCCCCGCGACGGCTCCGCGCCCTGCGTCATCTACGGCTACGGCTCGTACGAGGCCAGCATGGACCCGTGGTTCTCGGTCGGCCGGCTGTCCCTGCTGGACCGCGGGGTGGTCTTCGCGGTGGCCCACGTGCGGGGCGGCGGCGAACTGGGTCGCCGCTGGTACGAGCAGGGCAAGATGCTGGCCAAGAAGAACACCTTCACCGACTTCGTCGCCTGCGCCCGGCACCTGGCGAAGTCCGGCTGGACCGCGCCGGACCGGCTGGTCGCGCGGGGCGGCTCGGCCGGCGGGCTGCTGATGGGCGCGGTTGCCAACCTCGCGCCGGACGCCTTCACCGGCGTCGTCGCCCAGGTGCCGTTCGTGGACGCGCTCAGCACGATCCTCGATCCGTCGCTGCCGCTGACCATCACCGAGTGGGAGGAGTGGGGCAACCCACTGGCCGATCCGGAGGTGTACGCGTACATGAAGTCGTACACCCCGTACGAGAACGTCGCCCCGCTGGACTATCCGGCGATCCTCGCGATGACCAGCCTCAACGACACCCGGGTCTACTACCACGAGCCGGCGAAGTGGATCGCCCGGCTGCGGGCGGTCGCGCCGCAGGGCGAGTACCTGCTCAAAACCGAGATGGAGGCCGGGCACGGCGGGCCCAGCGGACGCTACGACGCCTGGCGGGAGGAGGCCTTCGTCAACGCCTGGACGCTGGACCGCCTCGGCCTGGCCTGAGCACCGCAACGCCGGGTGCTGGCCGCGCTGACCCTACCTGCGGGCCGCCTGATCCCTCAGGTGGCCCGCAGCTCCTCCACGGCGGTGTTCGGCCGGAGGAGGAGCACCCCGAGGCCGACCGTGAGCAGGGTCGCGGCCACCGCGCCACCACCCAGCAACGCCAACTGTTCCAGCGGTACGCCGGGCGAGCGGACCACGCCGCCGGCCAGCACCCACTCGATGTGGCGATCACGGGTGGCCGGATCGGCGCAGAGCTCGGCCGTCGCCCGGCAGACCGGTTCCCAGTCGCCGCCGGAGACGATGTCGGCGTTGACGGTTCGACCGAGGGTGTAGCCGGCGCCGAGCGCGAGCAGCACGGCGGGCACCACCGGGGTCAGCACCTGCCAGAGGATCGAGACACCGATGGTGGCGCGCGGCACCCCGCCCGCCACGAGGGCGGCGTACGTCCGACGCCGCGCGGTGATTCCCTCGATCAGCATGACGAGCAGACCGGCGGCGGCGATGGCCACCGCCACCCCAACCGCCAGGTCGACCAGATCCATGGTGCGCAGGTAGAAGGCGCTGCGCTGGTCGTCGAGGTCATCGAAGGCGCTAATACCGGCCCGCCGGTTGTCCTCCCGCCAGACCTGCTCTCGGAGCGCGAACCAGGCCCGGAAGGCCGTCGCGCCGGCGCCGATGGCCAGCGCCGCCAGCAGGGCGGCGAAGGTTCGGCTGCCGGCCCACGGGTCCTCGGTCAGCCGGCGGGCCGCCAGCAGCTGGGCCGGGCTGCGGGCGTACCGGTGCAGCAGCCGTCCGGCCCGGTGCGAGATCCAGCCGGCCGCCAGAACCACCCCGAGCACGGCCGTGAACGTGCCCAGGAGCACCCACGCGAACAGCAAGGTGTCCAGCCCATCAGCCGACGCCCGCCGGATCGGCTCGAACAGGGCGGCCCCCAGCACGCCGAGCGCGATCAGCAGCGCCGGCCAGGGGCGGGGTCGACCGGCACGACGCGCCCGGCGGGTCACCCCGAGCGGCGTGGCGGTGACGCCACGCAGCATCAACGCGCTGACCACGGCGGCGATCAGCGGCAGGGCCAGCACCACCAGCGCCAGCTCCGGCACGGTCGGCAACACGTCGGTGGGCAGGGCGAGCCGGCCGTTGACGTCCGGACGGTGCAGCAGCGCCCGCCCGACGAGGTAGGTGGCCAGCCCAGCGGCCGTGCCGAGCAGGCTGGCCAGGCCGGTCTCCAGCACCGCGACCCGGGTCACCTGACCGGGGGTCGCCCCGGCCAGCCGGAACGCAGCGAGCCGGCGGTCCCGGGCCGGGGCGCCGAGCCGGGCGCACTGACCGGCGAGGGCCAGCACCGGAATGGTCAGCAGCAGAATCGCGAACGCGGTGCCGCCGCGCAACCCCGGCTCCCGCAGCAGGGCGTTGGTGTAGTGCTCGGACTCCTGCCGGGGGCCGCCGGGCGGCGTCTGGATGGCCAGGACGCTCAACGCCGCCAACACGGCGAGCGCGGCCAGGGCCGCGCTCAGCGCGGTCAGCGCAACCCGGGCCGCGTCGGTGCGGTTGCCGGCCAGGGCGAGCCGGACGAAGGTGCCGGGTCTCACCGGGCACCGCCGGCGAGCGAAGCGTCCAGGCCCAGGCCGGTGTGGTCGATCACGCCGTCGCGCAGGACGATCTCGCGATCGGCGTACGCGGCGATCCTGGGCTCGTGGGTGATCAACACCACCGTCGTACGCTGCTCGCGGGCGAGCCGGACCAGTTGGGTGAGCACCTGCTCGCCGGTGAGCGTGTCGAGCGCCCCGGTCGGCTCGTCGGCGAAGAGCACCCGTGGCTCGGTGACCAGGGCCCGGGCGGTGGCGCAGCGCTGCTGCTGACCGCCGGACATCTCACCCGGCCGGACATCGGCGAGTTCCGCCACGCCGAAGCGGTCCAGCCAGGTGAGCGCCGCCGTGCGTGCCGCTCGCCGCCCCGTGCCGGCGAGCAACAACGGAAGGGCGACGTTCTCCGCCGCGGTCAGCTCGGCGACGAGTTGGCCGAACTGGAACAACACCCCGAACTCGGTACGCCGCAGCCGGGACCGGGCCGCCTCCGGCCAGGTGTCGATCCGCTGGTCGCGCCAGACCACCTCACCGGCGTCGGGGCGCAGGATGCCCGCCAGGCAGTGCAGCAGGGTGGACTTGCCGCAGCCGCTGGGCCCGGTCACCGCGACGATCTCGCCCTCGGCGACGTCCAGCGTGATGCCGTGCAGGGCGGGCGTCGGACCGTACGACTTCACCAGACCGCGGGCCTGTAGTTGCGTCATGGGTGCACCTCCCGGTGCCAGTCGGCGACCCGGTCCAGGGTGGTGTGCAACCAGCGCAGGTCGGCGTCGAGATGGGCGATGGCGTAATCGGCGGCGACCACATCGTCCATCGTGGATGATGTGGCCGTCTTCAGTGCGGTCAGCTCGCGTAGCCGGTCGGTGTGCGCCCGGCGTTGGGCGATCAGGTATGCCCGGGCCCGGTCCACGTCGGCGACCAGCAGCGCCACCGTTACCTTGGCGAAGAGCGTGCTGTTGACGTGCGGCATCGGAGGTTCCACGGCGCTCAGCCACCGGTCCAGCGCCGTCCGCCCCTCCTCGGTCAGCGCGTAGGCCGTCCGGTCGGGGCCGGCCAGGCGTTCCTGCCCGGCCGGCATCACCAGACCGTCCCGCACCAGCCGGCCGAGCGTGGCGTAGACCTGCCCGTACGCCAGCGGGCGGGCCTGCGGCAGCCGTTCGTCGTGGGCCCGCTTCAACTCGTACCCGTGCTTGGTGCCGCCGGCGAGCAGCCCGAGCAGAACGTGCGGTGTGGACACTCGCCCACTATTCACCGAGCGAATAGTGGGCGTCAAGCCCCTACCCGGCGGCGTGTCCTCCTGGCCGGCTCCCGTCCCTACGCGGACCGCCGTGCCCCGGTCAGCGCGTCGGTGACGACCAGGCCGGGTCGCGGCCGGTGAGGGCGAGCAGCCGGGGCAGGTCCGGCAGGGCGGCGTCGACCGCCACCGGCTCGGCGAAGACGCCCATCTGCCGAGCCTGCGGGGCGAGCTGACCGGTCAGTTCCTGCAACGCGGGCAGGGCCTCCGGCGCCGGCTCGTACTCCTGACCGGTCGCGACCGCCAGATCCCAGCCGTGCACGGTGAGGTCGAGCAGCGCCATGCCGCCGACCACCGACTGGGGCATCCCCATCCCGGGCGAGACGCCCTGCTCGCTGGCCGGATCCGACCACGCCTCGATCAACCGGCGGGCCTGGACCGCAAACTGGTCCCGCCAGCCTTCGACGAGATGGTCGGGCTTGTCGGCCCAGGCCACCGGCTTCCGAGCGGCCAGGGTCTGGAAGTTGACCACCACCTCGTACAGGTGGTTGAGCAGGTCGCGGACGGCGTACTCCCGGCAGGGGGTCGGCAGGTCGAGCTGGTCGTCGGTGATCGCCCGGACCACCGCCACGGTTCGCGGCGCTGCCGCCGCCAGGAGATCACTAGTCTGAGTAGCCATAGGGCCAGCGTATGAAGGTGGTCTTGAAGAAATGCGACAGCCGCGCGGGGACAGTCGGGGCATCCTCGATCCGGCCCGGTTGATGCGACGGGTCCGGTTCCGTCGGCACCTGCCCGCCGCGCCGCTGCAACGCTGGGTCGAGCACTACTGGCTCGTCGACTGGGAGCTGACCGAGCCGTTCGAGCAGCGCGTCGTGCCGCATCCCGCGGTGAACGTGGTGTTCCAGCGCGACGGTGACGGGCCGGAGCACGCCGAGGTGGCCGGGGTGGGCCTGGACGTCTTCTCGATCGTGCTCGCCGGCACCGGCCGGGTCTGCGGCGTGCAGTTCCGGCCCGGCGGTTTCCACCCGTTCTGGCGCCGCTCGGTGGCCGGGCTGACCGGCCGGCGCCGGCCGTTCGCCGAGTTGGCCGACCGCTGGCCGCCGGCCGCCGCGCCGCGCCGGGTCATCTGCGCCGGTACGGACGCCGACCGCTGCCGTGCCCTGGACGAACTGCTCACGGGCTGGGCGCCCCGACCCGACCCGGTCACCGACGAGGCGCTGCGGCTGGTCGAGGCCATCCGGGCGGATCGGGCCGTACGCCGCGTCGACGAGTTCGCCCGCGACCACGGGCTCTCGATCCGCCGGCTGCAACGCCTCTTCCGCACCCGGGTCGGTGTCGGTCCGAAGTGGGTGATCCGCCGCTACCGCTTGCACGAGGCGATCGAGCGGACCACCGACGGCCCGCCCGACTGGGCCGCCCTCGCGGCCGAACTCGGCTACGCCGATCAGGCCCACCTGATCCGCGACTTCACCACCATCACCGGCATCTCCCCCGGCACATATTCACCCCGCACTCACCGTCGATCATGACGTTGGCGGCACGTTTCGCTCCCTCGCGCGACGGCGGTCAGCGCTGAGCGGGTTGCCACAGGTGCGGTCGGTACCGGCGGAGGTCGCCGGCCAACCGCTGCGGCCGGGCCGATCGGTTCCGGCAGATCCGTGACGGTGGCCTGGACGGTGTTCACGTCGCCGGCGGACGGAGCGTCCCCCCGCCCCTGGATGCTCTGCTGCTCCCTGTCGAGCTGAACCGTTGACGCCATCATGGAAAGGCCGCTCGTCACTGTCGATCACTGCTGGCAACTTCCGGTCACTGGCGGTCACTGGCGGTCACTGGCAGCCGTCGGTGTCCGTCCCGCGCTCCGGCAAGGCAGGTCGGGTCGGAGCCGCATCACCTGACCGGCGGCGTCACTGGCGGGCCGAAGGCACGATCCGTTCACGCTCTCAGCTCGACAGGGCCGGCCCTATCCACAGGTCCTCCCCGGGACGGGCATGAAGCCCAACGCCCGCGCGCCGCGCACCGGGGGCGGTTGTTAATAGGGGGCCCTTCCTCTACATGAGGCGTTAATAAGGGGCCCTTCCTTGCACGTTCAGCGGCGGCGGAGGGCGACCACGGCCACGTCGTCCTGGATCTCGTCGGGGGCCAGCTCGACGAGCAGCCGCTCGCAGAACCGGTCGAGGTCGGCGTCGACCTGTGCGGCGCACGCCGCCAGCGCCTTCAGTCCCTCGTCGATGCTGCTGTCCCGCCGTTCGATCAGACCGTCGGTGTAGAAGACGATCGTCGCCCCGGGCGGCAGCACGAACTCCAGGTCGGCCGGGCGCGGCGCCCGCACCCCGAGCAGCGGGGCGGAGTGCTGGACGAACTCGGTCTTGCCGTCCAGGCTGATCAAGGGTGGCAGGTGGCCGGCGCTGGCCAGCCGGACGTGTCCGGTGGCCGGCTCCAGCAGCAGCACGCAGGTGGTCGCCAACTCGTTCGGGAGCAGCGTAAGCATCAGCTCGTTGACCCGGTGCAGGATCTCACCCGGCTGGTGTCCCTCGACCGCGTACGCCCGCAGCGCGTGCCGCAGCTCGGCCATCACCGTCGCGGCGTGCAGGGAGTGCCCGGCCACGTCGCCGATCGCCAGCAGCAGATGACCGTCGAGCATCACCAGCTCGTAGAAGTCGCCGCCCACCTCGGTCTGCATGCTCGCCGGCTCGTAGCGCACGGCCAGGTCGAGCCCGGCGACCTCCGGGAGGCGGCGCGGCAGCAGGCTGCGCTGGAGCGTCACCGCGATCCGGTGCTCCTCGTCGAAGGAACGCTGCGCCTCCACCGCCGACGCCACCGCCTGCGCCAACTGGCGCAGCACCGGCCTGCGGGCGGTCTGCGTCGCGGTGGGCACCACGACGTAGAGCGGCACCCGGTCCTCCCGAAGTCGCGCGGCGGCCACCGTGATCGTGTCGCCGGCCGGCCAGTCGAGCAGTGCCCAGTCGGTCGGCGCCTGCACCCGCACGGTCGCCCCGGTCGGTACCCCGCTGTCGTCGACAGACCACGGAACGATGGTGGCCTCCGCGCCCGGACCGGCACAGATCCCGGCCAGGCAGTGACCGTCGAACGTCTCGGCGATCACCGCCGCCGGGCTCTTGAAGATCTCCGCAGCGCCGGTCGCCGCCGTCTCGAGCAGCCGGGTGAAGTTCGGTGCGGCGTGCACCGCCACGGTGGTGTCCGCCAATCCGGTGAGCCGCTCGGCGAGCAACTCGGCCCGCTGGCGAGCCTGGTAGTAGCGCAGCACCGCGTGGGCGGTGGCGACCAGTTCCTCCGGCTCGATCGGCTCCGCCAGATACGCGTCCGCACCCCGGGTCAGTCCCTGCGTACGATCCGCCACGTCGACCGCGTGCGCGGACACGTGGATCACCGGCAACGCGGGATGCATCGACTTGATCTGTTCGCACACCTCGAAGCCGCTCAGGTCCGGCAGTCGTACGTCGAGCACCACCAGGTCGATCGGATCCACTTCGACCCGGCTCAGGGCCTCGCCCCCGGTCTCCGCCTCCAGCACGGTGAAGCCGGCCCGGGCCAGCCAGTTCACCAGGAGGTAACGCTTGGTCCGACTGTCGTCGACCACCAACACGGTTGCGGCGCCGTCCACGTCACGTCCCGTCTGCCGGCAGTGAGACGGTGAAGGTGCTGCCCCGGCCCGACTCACTGGCCATCTCGAGGGTGCCGCCGAGCAAAGTCACCAGTCGCCGTGCGTACGGCAGACCGAGTCCCGTGCCGCCGACCCTGGTCGGGCCCGGCACCTGGTAGAACTCCTCGAACACCCGCTCGTGCTGCTCCGCCGGGATGCCCGGACCGGTGTCGGACACCGACAGCCGCCAGGTGCCCGCACGCCGCTCGGCGCGCAGCCGGACCTCGCCCCGGGCGGTGAACTTCAGACCGTTGTGCAGCAGGTTGCGCAGCACCTGGGCGAGGAGCACCTCGTCGGTGCGTACCGTGGCCGGTGGAGCGGGGTCCTCCACCACCAGATCGACCTCCGGGCCGGTGCGCAGCGCCCGGAGCGTGCCGCGCAGCTGACCGAAGACCGTCCGCAGGTCCACCTCGGCCCACTCCGGTTCGATCCGGCCCGACTCCGCCTTGGCCAGGTCGAGCAGCTCGTTGACCAGCGTGAGCAGGTCCGACGCCGAGGAGCGGATCAGGCCGACCTGACGCTCCTGCTCTTCGGTGAGCGGGTCGGACGCGGAGTCGTTCAGCAACCGGGCCAGTCCGATGATCGCGGTTACCGGCGCCCGCAGCTCGTGACTGACGTTCGCCAGGAAACGGGTCTTCGACTCGCTTGCCGCACGCAGCTGCGCCGACTTCTCGTCCAGCTCGGCGTAGAGGGCCACCACACCCCGGTTGGTCTCCTCCAGCTCGTCGGTGAGCTGATGGTAGAGCGCCAGCACGCCACGGTTGGTCTGCTCCAGCTCCTCGTTGAGCCGGGCCAGCTCGTCGCGCTGGCTGCGTACCTCGTCGAGGGCGGTGATGAGCTGTGAGTTCTGGGTGGCGAGTTCCTCCTCGACGGTGCCCGGTGCACTCGTGTCGAGTTGGGCGCGCAGCTCCGCGAGGCGTTCCGGGGTGAACGCCTGCGCGGTGACCGGGACACGTCGCGACATCCTCACGACCGTATCCCCATCGATCGCAACCACGCTCAGCCTGTCCACCAGCCGCGCCACCGCGCCGGACTGTGGCTCGTACCGCCCGTCGGGCAGCGGACCGACCGGGGCGAGGTCGACCCACAGATGACGTTGGCCGTCCGCGGTGCCGGTGACGGCGAACACCACGTCCGCTCCGCCGACGGTGAGCAGCAGGTCCCGAGCGACCTCGCTCAGCGCGGTGGCGAGCCGGACCTGGTCCTGGTGTTCCAGGCCGACCACGGCGGCGACCTCCCGACCACGCTGGCGGAGCACGAAGATGTCCCGCTCGACCCGCAGCGGCATCTGCAGCAGCGGTGCACTCATGACCAGAACCTTGCCACCAGCACCCCGGCGTCGTCGCGTCGGACACCGGCGTCCCGTAGCAGGGTGGCGGCCACCACCAGCGGCGACCGTCCGGCCAGGCCCGGGTAGTCGGCGAGTTGCCAACGGTCGGCCACACCGTCGGTGTGCATGATCAGCAGGCTGTCGGGGGCGAACGGGTAGTCGTACTGCCGGATCGCCGGATGTTGGTGCCCCGCGATGCCGGGCAGCGACACCAGCCCACGCCGCCGCCCCTCCCCGGTGACCACGTGGCCGCCGATGTTGCCCAGCCCCGCGTAGCGCAGCACGCCGGCCGCCGGGTCCGGCTCCGCCACGGCGAGCGCCGCGCCACGGGTGTGTGCCAACGACCGGTGCAGGTGTCCGACCACGTCGGCCGGGGAGGCGGCCGGGGCGTCCCGGAACGCGGTCAGCGCGGCGTCGGTGGCGGCGGCCAGCGGCCCGTGCCCGAGGCCGTCGGTGACCAGCACCTGGCGACGGTCGCCGACGATCCGCCAGGCCTGGCCGTCCCCGCTGACCGTCTGCCCGGTCAGCGGCCGGGTGAGCCCGCCGACCCAGGGGCGCGTGGCGTCCTCGGCGGCAAGAACCCGTACGGCGATGACGGTTCCCCGCCCGGGCCGGGAGTAGGCGTCGAACCAGCTCGCCTTGCGGACGATCGCACCCAGGCCGATACCGAGGGTGCCGGCGGTGGAGTGTCCGTCGCGAACGGAGCCGGTGAGGTCCGCCATGCCCGGCCCGGCGTCGATCGCGATCAGTTCGACGCCGGCGTCCAGTTCGCGACGCACCGGCCGGAGCAGCAGCATGCCGTCCTCGGCATGTTTGATCAGGTTGCTGGTCAACTCGGCGGCGACGATGGCCAGGTCGGCGACCCGGCCGGCGGGCAGACCCAGTTGGTCGCCCAGGCGTTCGGCCGCCCGGCGCACCCCGCTGCCGACGCTGTCGCTCTCCACCCGGAACCAGACGCCCCGGTCAGAGGCCGGTTCGGCGGTCACCGGGACCACTTGGTGATCGTGATCCGGGTGCCCTGGCCCGGAGCGGTCTGGATCTCGAACTCGTCCACCAGCCGTCGGGCGCCGCTGAGCGGCCGCTCTCGTCAGCGCTCAGCGCCATCGCACAACCCCCTCGGCCTGGACCGGCCGGACTCTATCACCGCAGGCTCACAAACTACTTGCCGCAGAGCAATCGAATGGCGTTGGACACCGGATCGCGCTCCCGTTCTGCGTACCGCCGCCCGGGTGGGATACCGTTCCTCAGATAAACAGGAGGTCTGGCAAATGTCCTTGACGGTTCACACGGAACAGCGCGGTGACGTCGTCGTCGTGTCGGTCGCTGGCGAACTGGACATGGCCACCGCACCCCAGTTGCAGGACCAGATCACCGACCTGCTCGACAAGGGGCACAGCCGCCTCGTCTTCGACCTGTCGAACGTCTCGTTCTGCGACTCCACCGGGCTGTCGGTGTTCGTCCGCGCCAAGAACAGCTGCGACGAGGCCGGCGGCGTGGTGCGCCTGGCCGCCCCGCAGCGGGGGGTGCTGCGGATTCTTGAGGTGAGCGGCCTGGTCGAGGTGCTGCACACGTACCCCACCGTCGAGCAGGCAGTCGCCGGCGACCCCACGCCCGCCTCGTCCTGACGGCACCGACTCAACGCTCGTCCTCGATGTAGCGGGGGCGGGCGATCAGCACTCCTGCGCCGGTCTGCACCGCGAGCGCAGCCAGCAGAAAGCCGACCGGCGCGGTCCATCCGCCGGTGGTCTCGTAGAGGATCCCGACCAGCAGCGGCCCCAGCGCCGCGATGACGTATCCCGTGCTCTGCGCGAAGGCCGACAGGGCCACCGTGCCGTCGGCGGTGCGGGCCCGCAGCCCGATGGTGGTCAGGATGAGCGGGAACGCACCCTGACCGAACGCCAGCAGCACCACCCACAGCACCGCCCCGTCGCGTGGCGCGAACGCCAGACCCAGGTACGCCAGGCTGGAGGCGGCGGTCAGCGCGAAGATCAGCGGACGCAGGGTACCCAGCCGACCGGCCAGCGCCGGCATCAGTAGCGCGATCGGCACCCCGAGCGCGGTCACGCCGGCCAGCAGCAGCCCGGCGTCCTGCGGGCGGAAACCCGCGTCCCGGAACAACTGGGCCAGCCAGCCCATGATCGCGTACCCGCTCAGCGACTGCGCCCCGAAGTAGATCGCCATCGCCCAGCCGAGCCGGGTGCGTCCGGGCCGGATGCCCGACCGGCCCGTGGTCGTGGCACCCCGGGTCGCCCGCCGCGTCGTGGCCCGGCTGCGCAGCGCCGCCGGCAGCCACGGGAGTACGGCCACGGCCGCCAGCCCCGCCCAGACGCCCAGCCCCGCCCGCCACGAGCCGAAGGCATGCGCCACCGGCACAGCGGAGGCGGCGGCCACCGTCGTGCCCACCGTCAGCGCCATCGTGTACGCCCCGGTGACCAGCCCGGTGCGGTGCGGGAAGTGCTGCTTGACCAGCATCGGCAGGAGGATGTTCGCCACCGCGATACCGGCCAGGGCCAGCGCGCTGGTCAGCAGGAACACCACGGCGGACCCGGTGAGCGCCCGCAGCAGCTGACCGACGGCGAGGGCGAGCATCCCGAACACCAGCAGCCGGGCCGGGGAGAGCCGGCGGACCAGCCACGGGGTGACCGCCCCAAGCCCGGCGAACGCGATGGCGGGCAGGGTGGTGATGAAACCGGCCATCGCGCCGGAGAACGCCAGCCCGACGCGTACCTCGTCGAGCAGGGCGCCCAGGCTGGTCACGGCGGCCCGCAGGTTCAGCGCCACCAGCAGCATCCCTGCCAGTACCAGCAGCCCGCCGGTGGTCCGGGGCGTCCCGCTCCGGACCGTCGCGGCGACGGCATCGGCCGGGTCGAGCCCGACCGGTGTGAGTTCGCCGGGGGCGGTCGGGGTGGTGGCGGGCGATCGTCCGCCGGCGGTGGTTGTCGGGACGGAGGCGCCAGCGGGTGACGGGGGCATGATCTCGAACCTACAATCATGGGATGAATTCCTGCGAGAGGCTGTAACCAGTGCCACCGCCGGTTGATTCCGCCACTGTCCCGCCCCGGGGCCGACGGGTACGAGAGACGATCGCGCACTTGCGTCAGCGGATCATGGCTGGTGAGTGGCCGGTGGGCAGCCGGATCCCGACCGAGCCACAACTGGTCGAGGCGCTCGGCGTCGGCCGCAACACGGTGCGGGAGGCCGTTCGGGCCCTCGCCCACGCCGGCGTGCTGGAGTGCCGGCAGGGCTCCGGGACGTACGTCGTCTCCACCGACGAGTTGGCGCCGGTGGTGGCCCGGCGGCTCACCGAGGACCGGGCGGCCGAAGTGATCGAGGTGCGCCGCGCCTTCGAGGTCCAGGCGGCGCGGCTGGCCGCGCGGCGGCGTACGCCCGAGGACCTGGCCGCACTCGACGCCGCGCTCGACGCCCGCGAGGCGGCCTGGCGCGGCGGCCGGGTCGCCGACTTCGTGGCGGCCGACGCGGCACTGCACACCGCGGTGGTCACGGCGGCGCACAACACCATGCTCGCCGAGTTGTACGCCTCGATCGGCGCCGCGATACGCAGCACCGTCGCCCACGCGACCGGCGAGGCGCTGACCCCGGAGCGGCACATCGACCACGCCCGGCTGGTGGCGGCGATCCGGGCCGGCGATGCGGAGCGGGCCGCCCGGGAAGCCGACGCTTTTCTGGAGCCTCCGCCCGGGGCATAGGTTGTCCCCGACGGAAAACCGGACACCTCGGGAGTACGGATGCTCAAGGGTTTCAAGGACTTCATCATGCGCGGCAACGTCGTCGACCTCGCGGTCGGCATCGTCATCGGCGCCGCCTTCACCGGCCTGGTCACGGCGTTCACCAGCTCGTTCCTCCAACCGATCATCAACCTCGTCGGCGCGTCCCCAGCCGGCCCGGGAGCCCGCTTCGAGCTGGGGACCGACAACTACGTCACCTGGGGCGCCTTCATCAACGCGCTGATCACGTTCCTGCTCACCGCGGCGGCGCTCTACTTCCTCGTGGTCTTCCCGATGAACAAGCTGGCGGAGCGGCGTCGGCGTGGCGAGGAACCTCCGCCGGCCGCGCCGAGCGAAGAGATCAAGCTGCTCACCGAGATCCGGGACGCGCTCGTCGCCGCCGGCCGGACCACCCTCGCGCAGCAGCGTGGCGCGCTGGACGACGTGCTCGGCCACCGGGAGGAACCGCCCAGCCAGCGCTGAACCGGTCACTCGCACAGCGATCCCTGCGGGATTCCCGCAGGGGCCGCACGAAGTCGAACACGTGTTCGATAAAGTCCGGCCATGGAGCAGCGAAAGCACTGGTGGAACGGGAAGTGGGGGCGACTGGCCCGGCGGGACGTCTTTCTCCGGGTGGACGCCGACCGGTGGTACGTCGAGCAGCGGGCCGGCGGCGCCGAGGGAGCCTCCCGCTTCTACGAGTACGACACCCTCGACGAGGCCGAGGAGACGGTACGCGCCCTGCTCCAGCCCCCCGACCCCTGGCGCGAACTCTCCCCCCGCCCCACCCCCTGACCCGGTTGATCAAGAAGTTCGCGTCAAGATTCGCCCGGATCCTGACGCGAACTTCTTGATCAACCGAGCTGTGGGGGTGGGGCGGGGTGTGGGGGTGGGGTTTGGGGGGAGGCGGGGCGGGGAACCGCGCGGGAATGGAGCAGCAGGGTATCGATCAGCGGACGACCGTATCGAGGATCACCACCGGGATGCGGGTGGTGGACTCCGCCGGAATCGATGTGGGCACGGTGGATCTCGTCCAACGCGGCGACCCCAACGCGGTGACCGTGCAGGCGCCCACCGCCGACCCCGGCGGCAGCCTGGACGAGTTGATCGAGTCCACGACCACGGCGGAGCCCGACGTGCCGGCGGACCTGGCCGCCCGACTACTGCGTACCGGCTATCTCAAGGTCTCCACCGAGTTGGTCGCCACCGGCGCCGTCTACGTGCCGGCCGACCAGATCGCCTCCGTCACCGACCACGAGGTCCTCCTCAACGCCCTGACCACCGACCTGCCCCCCGAGATCTGACCCCCACAGTTCATCGCAAGCACGCTTGTCCCCCGTGCGAGCTACCCGCAAGTGTCCACCGCACGGTGACGATTCCCGACGCGCGAATTCATAGCGTTTCAGGTGACCACGGCGCTCCTGCCGGTCATCTCTCGAAGGAATCATCATGCGTGTGTTGAAGCAGATCCTGGCCGTCGCGGCGGTCAGCCTCGTCGGCAATCGGGCCGTCGTGGCGGTGCAGGGCAACCCCTGGCTCGCCCTGGCCATCGGGATGGCGACCGCCGTGGCCGCGGTCCTCGCGTACGAGTGGGTGGTGCGACGCACCGAAGGGCGTTCGGTCACGGAGTTGGCCCGGGACGGGGCCGGTGCCCGGATCGTCCGGGGGATGGTGATCGGATTGGCCTTGTTCGCCGCCGTCATCGCCAACATCGCCTTCATGGGTGGCTACCACGTACACGGTTCGGGCTCGATGTCCGGCATGGTGGGGCTGTTCGGGTTCATGGCCACCGCGGCCGTGACCGAGGAGTTGCTCTTCCGAGGCCTGCTGTTCCGCCTCGTCGAGGAACGCCTCGGGACCTGGCTCTCGCTGCTGCTGTCCGGCATGCTGTTCGGCCTGATGCACCTGCTCAACCCGGACGCCAGCCTGTGGGGCGCGACCGCCATCGCGATCCAGGCGGGCTTCATGCTCGCCGCCTGCTACGCCGCCACCCGCAACCTGTGGGTACCGATCGGGCTGCACTTCGGCTGGAACTTCGCTGCCGCGGGCATCTTCGGCGTCGTGGTCTCCGGCAACGGCGAGTCGAAGGGGCTGCTGGACGCCACGACGTCGGGCCCGACGCTGCTCAGCGGCGGCGACTTCGGGCCGGAGGGCAGCCTGTACGCGGTGGCGGCGGGACTGGTGCTGACCGCGGTGTTCCTGTGGCAGGCCCATCGTCGCGGTCGCATCGTGCCGCGTCGCCGCGCGGTCGGCGCCCCGGCGGCGAGCGTTACCGTCTCCTGATGGTCGACCCGCGGACGTTCCCGGACTCGTGGCGGCGCTGGCCGGTCACGGTCCGGGATCTCCCGTTGGCGCTGCTGATCGCCCTCGCCTCCGCGGTGCCGGCGTTGCAGGACCGCGGTACGCAGCTCGGCGACCTGCCCGGCCGTCCGTTCGACGCGCTGGCCGTGGTGGCGATCGCCCTGGAGTGCCTCCCGCTCGCCATCCGCCGACGCTGGCCGGCGATCGCCCTCGCTCTGGTGTCGCTCGGCTTCACCATCGACCAGTTGCGCGCCTACCACACGGTCGCGGGCGCCGCGCTGGCCGTCGCGCTGCTGAGCGCCGGCGCCTACCTGGAACAGGGCCGGCGCACCACCATGGTCGTGGGCTCCGCCGCGTACGTGGCGCTGGCCGTCGCCCTGGACCGGCAGGGGTCCACCGAGGGGGTGAGCGGGTTCGTCACCTTCTACCTGGTGTTGGCTCTCGCCTGGGGCGCCGGGGCCTGGCTGCGGCAGAGCCGGGCGGCCGAGGCCGAGCGCCGCCACAGCGTCGCCGCGACCGCCCGCGCCGCCGAACGCTCCCGCATCGCCGGTGAGCTGCACGACGTCGTGACCCACCATGTGACGGCGATGGTCGTGCAGGCCGAGGCGGCGCGCTACCTGACCGCCGCCCCGGACCGCCTCGACACCACCCTCACCGCCATCACCGACACCGGCCGGCGGGCCATCGCCGACCTGCGGATCCTGCTCGACCTGCTCAACCCCGACCACAACGCCGACCCGCGTACGCCCGCCGTCGGCGAGTTGCACGCCCTGGTCGAGCAGACCCGGCAGGCCGGGCAGCCGGTGGAGTTCACCGAGGAGGGCAGCCCGGCGGAGACGACCGGCGGCGCGGAGGTCGCCGCCTACCGGGTCGTGCAGGAGGCGCTGACGAACGCCCTGAAGTACGCCCACGGCAGCCGCACCGCCGTGCACGTGCGTCACGGGGAAAGGGAGATCACAGTGGAGATCAGCACCGAAGGATCGGACGCATCCGCCGCAAGCCCGGGCGGAAGCGGACGCGGCCTGGCCGGGCTACACGAACGCGTCACCGTGCTCGGCGGCGAGTTCAGCGCGGAACTCCGGGAGGGTGACGGCTTCGTCGTGCGGGCCCGCATCCCCACCGGGAGCGCGTCGTGACCGCGCCGATCCGGGTGCTGGTCTGCGACGACCAGGCGCTGATCCGTACCGGCTTCGCGACGATCATCGGCGCGCAGCCCGACCTGGAGGTGGTGGGCGAGTGCGGGGACGGGCGCGCGGCGGTCGACCTCGCCGGCCGGCTGCGCCCGGACGTGGTGGTGATGGACGTACGGATGCCGGTGCTCGACGGCATCAAGGCGACCCGCCTGCTGGCCGGCGTCGGGGTGGAGCACCCGGTCAAGGTGCTCGTGGTGACGACGTTCAACCTCGACGAGTACGTCTACGAGGCGCTGCGCGCCGGGGCGAGCGGGTTCCTGCTCAAGGACGCCCCACCGGCGCAACTGCTCCACGGCATCCGCACCGTCGCCAGCGGCGCCGCGCTGCTGGCGCCCGAGGTGACCCGGCAGCTCGTGGGCAGGTACGCGGCCCGCATCCGCCCCGCCGAGGGCACGCCCGACGAGGTGGGACTGACCCCGCGCGAGTTGGAGGTGCTGCGCCTGATCGCCGACGGCCTCTCCAACGGCGAGATCGCGGCCCGGCTGGTGATCAGTCAGGAGACCGTCAAGACGTACGTGTCGCGCATCCTCACCAAGCTCGACCTGCGCGACCGCGTGCAGGCGGTGGTGTACGCGTACCGCACCGGCCTGGTGACGTGAGCCCCGGTCGTAACGATGCCGTTCGGCGGTGCGTCGACGCCAGCGCCAGCGCCAGCGCCCACGGCATCGCAGTAGCGCGGGTCCGGTAACCGGCGTCAGCGATCAACTTCATGATCGACTCGCTCTTCACGCGGGGCGGGTGGGACGGGCGCGGTGGCCGGGGTGCCGGCTGGACGGGTGGTGCGGGAGCGGAAGAGCAGGAGCATCAGGCAGCCGGCGATCAGACCCCAGAAGGCGCCGCCGATGCCGGCCAGCGAGACGCCGGAGGCGGTGACCACCAGGGTGACCACCGCGGCCTCCCGGGCGGTGGGATCGGTCAACGCCGACGCCAGCGCGGCGGCCAGCGCGCCGAGCAGGGCGAGCCCGGCGACCGCCTCGATCAGCACCGGCGGCGCCCAACCGACCAGCGCGGTCACCGCCCCGGCGCCCAGCCCGAGCAGCGCCAGTCCGGCACCGGCGGTCACCGAGGCGACCCAGCGGCGGTCCGGATCGGGGTGCGCGTCCGGACCGGCCGCCAGCGCGGCGCTGATGGCCGCCAGGTTGACCGCGTGCCCGCCGGCCGGGGCGGCGGCCATGCTGGCCAGCCCGGTGGTCCGGAGCACCGGGCCGAGCGGCGGCCGGTAGCCGTAGCCGACCAGCAGGGCGGCGCCGGGCACGTTCTGCGCGGCCATGGTCACCAGGAACAGGGGGAGCGCCAGGCCGACCACGGCCGACAGGCTCCACTGCGGCATGGTCACCTCGACCACCGGGCTGAGTCCGCCGACGCCACCGCCCGCCGGGGCGGTCAGCGTGATCGCCACCACCGCCACCACCAGCGCACCGGGCACCGCCCACCGCCGGGCGAAACGGTGCAGCAGCAGCCAGGAGAGCAGTACCGGCGCGGCCAGCAGGGGCACCTCGACGAGCGCGCGAACCGGCGCGGTGCACAGCGGCAGCAGCACCCCGGCGAGCATCGCGCCGGCGACCGGTTTGGGGATCGCCGCTACCGCCCGCCCCAGTGCCGGAAAGAGCCCGGCAGCCACGATGAGCGCTCCCGAGACGAGGAACGCCCCGACCACGACCGGCCAACCGCCGGCAACCGGCCCGGTGGCGACCAGCAGCGCCGCGCCCGGCGTGGACCAGGCCACGCTCAACGGCAGTCGGTGCCGTAGCCCCAGCCAGGCGGCGCAGAGCCCGGACGCGACACAGAGCACGAGCAGCCCGGAGGCGGCCTGGCGCTCGGTGGCCCCGACCGCCCGCAGCCCGGCCAGCACCACGGTGAACGAGCTGGCGAACCCGACCAGGGCGGTCACCACCCCGGCCAACACCGGTTGCACCCGTCCCGCCATCCCCCACCTCAATCGTTCCTTATACGGAACACCAGCGTGTAGCACCATAGCGGGGTGCCGCAGTCACCACCAGAACCGGACCCCACGGCGGTCGGTCGACGGGTCCGCGCCCTGCGTGAGGCGCGGGGAGTCTCGTTGTCCGCGCTGGCCAGGCGGGCCCGGATCGGCAAGGCGACCCTCTCCGGCCTGGAGAACGGCACCCGCAACCCCACCCTGGAGACCCTGTACGCGGTCACCGCGCAGCTCGGCGTACCGCTGGCCGCCGTGCTCTCCGGGCCGGCGGCCGAGCCGATCGTGCGTGGTGCGGCGGTCAGCGCCACCCTGCTGGAGGTGTTCGACGACGCGGACGCCACCTACGAGCTGTACCGGATACGGGTCGCCCCCGGCCCCGGCCAACTCTCCCCCGCGCACCAGCCCGGCGTCACCGAGCACGTGACGGTCTTCGCCGGGGTGCTGCGCGCCGGGCCGGCCGACGCGCCGCTGACCGCCGCCGCGGGCGGACACCTGCGCTGGGCCTCCGACGTGCCGCACATCTACACCGTCGTCGGCGACGAAGAGGTCGCCGCCAGCCTCCTCCTCCGCTACCCCCGGAGGTAAGGAGGGAATGCAAGGAAGGGCCCCCTCTTAACGCCTGGTGTAGGTAAAGGGTCCCTTATTAACAGCGCCAGGCAGGAAGAGCCGCCAGGCCGGTTACGCCTCCGACTCCTCGGCGAGGTGAGGACGGTTCCGCCTGATCCATTCCTCAACGTCCGCGATCCGCCAGACGGCACCCATGCCCAGCACGTCGTATGGCTCCGGGAAGTCCGCCCGGTCGATGATCTCGCCCGCACGCTGCCTGCTGACGCCCAGGCGTCGGGCGATCTCACCGCGCCCGTACAGGTGCGTTGGCATGCGCGCAGGTTAGCCCTCACCAGGCTCGGTCGGCGGCCTGAGCGACGAAGCCACGCCGGGCTTAAGGTGGTGCGCCAGCGGGCGTCGGCTAGTCGCCGCTCTCGCTGTCCGCGAGTTCGCTCCGATGCTCGGCAATCCACCGCTCGACGTCTTCAGCCAGCCACACACGGCCCTGTTCGAGTTCGGCGGCCGGCTCGGGGAATGACCGGCGCATGGTCAATTCGTAGACACGCTGCCGGCTGATGCCACCGAGCCGCACACGAATCTCATGCGTGCCCATCAGTCGGAGCTTCGCCACGGTCTGACGTTAGGCACGCGGGTACCAGTCGCGCGTCAAGCCTGACGCACGACAACCCGTCATGGGTACTTGACGCGCGACCGGGAAGAGGCGACGCTAAAGCACGGCGACCGGGGAAAGGCATTCGGGCCCCCGAGGACGCCTCCAAGTCCCGCGTAACGGAGGTCGGCACGTGCCTGAGCAGAGACCCGTGGAACGCAGCCCCCAATACCCGATGGCACCCCCAGACGCCGGGACGGATCTACGGTCCGCGCGACGACGGCACGCCTCGGGTCACGCCTGGCGTGTATCTGCTGACCCGGAAGGCGTCGGTCCAGTTCCGCCAACCGATCACTGTCCGCGTGATTCGCGAGCGTACGGAGCGGCGCACGTACCACGGATGGACGTGGGTTGACTGTTACGTGCTCGACGCGCGGGGCGACGCCATCGCCCGCCGTGAGCTGTTCGTGATGCCGGGACTGCTGGTCTATCTGGTGACGTTGCGCGAGGAGGCCGCCGAGCAACTCGCCGAGCTGGGCTCGGCCACGCCGCCGGCTAGTCTGCACAAACGCTTCACGGACTGGGTGCCGGTCCGCCGCTCGGCGTAGCCGCCTGACGCCGGCCGGCGCGGGTCAGTGGTCGGCGGGGGTGGGTGCCGTACGGCGCTGCCGGACCGCCCAGAGCGCCACCTCGGTACGCGAGGCCGAGCGGGCCTTGCGCAGCAGGTTGGACACGTGCACGGTGACCGTACGCACCGAGATGCCGAGGGCCCGGGCCACCTGCTTGTTGGACATCCCGGCGACCAGACAGTCGAGCACCTCGACCTCCCGACCGGTCAACTCGGCCCACCCGACGCCCGCCGAAGACGAGAGGGCGGCGCGGGGCTGTGTAGTCGGGCGGTGCCGCTGAGTATCACCTCCGGGCGTGGGGTGAAGCCGTCCAGCGCGGCGGCGACCAGCAGACTCTTGCCCACGCCGGCGCCCCCGGTGACCACGGCGACAGCCGGCGACCGGCGGCGATCACCGACCACGGTGGACCACGTCCGGTCCAGCTCGGCCAGCTCACCGGCGCGCCCGACCATGGACACCGGCAACATTCCCCCACCCTAGGTAGTAGTGCGTAGAGACGCGGCGAGGGTGTTCTTGGCAAGCTTGTCTCATGACGCTGATCCTCCGCTCGGCCATCCTCAACGACATCGGCCTGGTCCGCACCAACAACGAGGACTCGGCGCTCGCCGGCGAGCGCCTCGTCGCGGTGGCCGACGGAATGGGCGGGTTGCCCGCCGGAGAGGTGGCCAGCGAGATCGTCATCCGGATCCTCGACGAGCTGATCCCGCCGACGGACCCGGACGCCGCCGTCGACGCGCTGCGCGCGGTGGTGAGCACGGCCAACCAGCGCATCCACGGCGCGATAGTGGCCGACCCGGCCCGCGACGGCATGGGTACGACGCTGACCGCCGCCCTGCTCGCCGGTGACACGCTGGTCCTCGCCCAGGTCGGTGACTCCCGCTGCTATCTGCTCCGGGAGGGCCGGCTGCGCCAACTGACCCGGGACGACACCTTCGTGCAGGCCCTCATCGACCAGGGGGCGCTGACCCGGGATCAGGCCCGGCACCATCCGCAGCGCTCGTTGGTGACGCGGGCGGTGCAGGGTGCGGACGCGCCACCGACGATGGGGATGCTGACGGTGGCCGCCGGAGATCGGTTGCTGCTGTGCAGCGACGGGCTCTCCGACTACGTGCCGGACGAGACGATCGCCGCCACGCTGAGCCTGCACGCCGACCGTCAGCAGTGCGGCGAGCAGTTGGTGAAGTTGGCCCACCAGGCCGGCGCGCCGGACAACGTCACCGTCGTGGTCTCCGACGTCGTGCCCGGCTGAGCGGGTCGCGCCGGGGCCCGGATCCGCTAGGTAGTTGTGCCATCTAGATAGCACCGCTAGGGTTCGGCGAATGGATTCCGACCGTCGCGGGCAGTGGCTGCGTGGAGTGCTCGACCTCTGCGTGCTCGCCCTGCTGCGCGACGGCGAGTCCTACGGCTACGAACTCGCCCAGTCGCTCGATGCCGCGGGTGTCGGGCCGATCCAGGGCGGCACGCTCTATCCGGTGCTGCTCCGGCTGCAACGCACCGGCCTGGTCACCGCGCAGTGGCGGGCGGGCGCGTCGGGCCCGGCCCGCAAGTACTACCAGCTCACCGACGACGGGCGGGCGGCACTACGGCACGGCGGCAACGCCTGGCTGGCGTTCGTGGCGCCGGTGACCGGCATCGTCACGAAAGGGGTCGACGGGTGAACGCCGACGAGTGGCTGCGGGTGTTCGCGGCCGAGTTGCACCAGCGCCGGGTGGCGGTCGACGCCGCCCGGCACGTGGTCGCCGAGGCCGCCACACACCTGCGCGAGGGTGGGGGCGACCCGTGGCTGGTCTTCGGCGCGCCGCAGGCGTACGCCGCCGCGATCGTGGAGACCATCGGCACCGCGCCCGGCCCGCGACCCGGCCCGGTCCGGCTGCACGCCCGGGGCATCACCAAGCGGTACGGCCGACGCACGGTGCTGCGGGACGCGACGCTCACCGTACGGGCCGGGCAGATCGCCGCCGTGGTCGGCGCCAACGGCTGCGGCAAGAGCACGTTCCTGCGGATCTGTGCCGGGCTGATCTCACCCGACGCCGGTGAGGTGACCGTCTCCGGCCGGCTCGGTTACTGCCCGCAGCAGGGCGGCACCGTCGACTTCCTGCTGCCCGACGAGCATTTCGTGCTGGTCGGCGCCGGGCAGCGGATGGCTCGGGACCCGGCTCGACGCGCCGGCCGGGCGGCAGCGCGGCAACTCGGTTGGGAGGCCGAGCGGGACGTGCTCGCCCGACACCTCTCCGGCGGCACCCGGCAGAAGCTGAACCTGACCATGTCCACCCTTGCCGAGCCGGACGTGCTGCTCCTCGACGAGCCCTATCAGGGCTTCGACCAGGGCAGCTACGTCAACCTCTGGGACCAGTTGGTCCGGCTGCGCGACGAGGGGAAGGCCATCGTGGTGGTGACCCATCTGCTCAATCAACTCGACCGGGTCGACGTCGTGCTCGACCTGACCCCGGCCCACCAGGGAGGCCGTTCATGAACCGGCTGGTCACCGTGGCCGAGATGACGCTGCGGGAACTGGCGCGTCGTCGGGGCGTACTCCTGCTTCTGTTGTTGATGCCGTTGACCTTCTGGCTGATCCGGCGGGACTCGCACGTCGGGCAGTCGGTACGCGCGCTGCTGCTCGGCATCAGCTGGGCGGTCAGCACCGCCGCGCTCTTCGCCACCAGCGCCGCCCGCGAGTTGGAACCCCGGCTCCGGCTCGCCGGTTATCGCCCGCATCACCTCTACCTCGGCCGGATGCTCGGCCTGTGGGTGCTCGGGCTGGCCGTCTCCGTGCCGTTCTTCCTACTCACCGTGGTCGACACGACCAACCTGCGGTACGGCGGGATCGCCGTGGCGATGCTCTGCTGCGTGCTCGTGGCGGCACCGTTCGGCATGGTGATCGGCGCGCTGCTCCCCCGCGAGATGGAGGGCACCCTGCTGCTGCTCACCGTGGTGGCCATGCAGATGCTGCTCGACCCGGCCAGTTCCGGGGCGAAGCTGACGCCGTTCTGGTCCAGCCGGGAGATCGCCACCTGGGCGGTGGACCACACCGACGGTGGTTACCTGAGCCGGGGCGTCCTGCACGCGGCGGTGGTCACCGCGCTGCTGATCGTGACGGTGGCGGGGGTGTTCGGCGTCCGACTGCGCCGCCGCCGGCATCTGCACCACGCACCGCTCGTCTGAGCAGCGATGGTGCTCGCTCCGGAGGGCAACTGCTTCTAGCATCACGGGGTGCGTCTGAGACCCGTCATCGCCCTGGTTGCCGCCATCACCGTCCTGTCCGGCTGCGGCGGCCCGTCCGTGCCCCGAGCCGACCCACGAAGCGTCCAGCAGCCGGGCGTCGGCGGCGCCGACGCGCCGGTCGACGAGGGCGAGCAGCCACAGACCGAGCCGTCGGAGGGCGCGCCGTCGCCGAGCGGGCAGGCCACCCCGTCGGCCCGTACCGGTCCGGGCGGTGCGCCGAGCGGCGCCAGCTCGCCACGACCCGCCAGGTCAGCGGGCGTACGGAGCGGAAACCCGGCCGGCCGAGTCGCCGTACCGGCTGCGGCGCGGGCCGTCGACACCTCGAAGCCGACCCGCACCGTGGGCAGCGGCACCCCGGCAAGCTGCACCTCGGCGGCGGTGGTCCGGGCGGTGGCGGCCGGCGGGATCATCACCTTCGACTGCGGCCCCGACCCGGTGACGATCAAGATGACGGCGACCGCCAAGGTACGCAACGCCAACGGCCCGCAGGTGGTGCTCGACGGCGGCGGCAAGGTCACCCTCAGCGGGCAGGGCCGACGGCGCATCCTCTACATGAACACCTGCGACGCGCTACAGGGCTGGACCACTTCGCACTGCAACAACCAGGATCACCCCCAGCTGACGGTGCAGAACCTGGTCTTCGCCGACGGTGACGCCACCGGCCAGCGGACCGACGGCGGCGGCGGTGGTGCGATCTTCGTCCGGGGCGGCCGGTTCAAGGTGGTCGACTCGCACTTCGTCGACAACCGCTGCGATCGCACCGGCCCGGACCTGGGTGGTGCGGCCATCCGGGTGCTCGACCAGCACGACAAGCAGCCGGTGTACGTGGTGAACAGCACCTTCACCGGCGGCTCCTGCGCCAACGGCGGCGCGCTGAGCAGCATCGGCGTCTCCTGGGAGGTGCTCAACAGCACGTTCCGGGGCAACGCGGCCGTCGGCAACGGCGCCAACCCGGCCAGGTCCGGCACCCCGGGTGGCGGCAGCGGCGGCGCGATCTACTGCGACGGCAACGAGTTCTCGGTACGTGCCGCTGGCACGATCATCGAGGACAACGACGCGAAGGAGGGTGGCGGAGCCATCTTCTTCGTCAGCAACAACCGCACCGGCACCCTGCGCATCGAGGGTTCCACCCTGCGGCGTAACCCCAGCCACGGCTTCGAGACCAAGGGCTACCCCGGCATCTTCTTCCTCGGCGCCGGCCAGCCCGTCACCACCGACTCCACCCTCCGCTGACGGCCAGCACGAGGCCGGTCAGTAGGGGTTGCCCTGGCCGGCCGGGCGGGCCTTGAGCAGGGCGGCGGGGCGGCCGGGCAGGGTGGGGGTCGCGGAGAGGGGTGGGCTCAGGGTGCCGGCGCGGTCGGCCATGCCGGCGAAGAGTTCCTTCAGGGCGGCGACCGCGTCGACGCGGGGGTGCCAGCCCAGCTCGGTCTCGGCCCGCTCGCTGGACATCAGCGGCGCGTTCAGCGCCAGCTCCACCCAGCCGGCGTCGACCGGCTGCAACCGGGCCCGCCAGGTCAGCGCTGCGGCCCCGCGCAGCACCGGGGCGGCCACCGGCACCGTCCAGCCATGGAAGTGCCGGGCCACCAGCTCCGGGGTCAGCACCGGGTCCGCGGCGACGTTGAAGGCACCGCGCACGTCACCCAGAACCGCCCGGGCGTACGCGTCGGCCACGTCGTCGGCGTGCACCGCCTGCATCCGCAGCCGCCGGTGGGCGGGTACCAGCGGCAGCCGGCCGAACCGCAGCAGCCGCACCGGCACGAGCGGCCCGAGGAAGTAGCGGCTGATCTCGGTGCCGGCCTCCCGCTGAAAGATCAGCCCCGGCCGCAGCCGCACCACCCGCAGCGCCGGATGGGTCCGCTCGATCCCGTCGAGCATCTCCTCCACCGCCGCCTTGTCCCGGCTGTACGACGACCCGGCCACCCCGGTCGCCGGCCAACGCTCGCTGATCGGCCGGTCCTTCGGGCCGGGCGCGTACGTGCCGACCGAGGAGGCGTACACCAGGGCCGGCACCCCGGCGCGCAGCACCGCGTCGACGACCGCCCGGCTGCCTCCCACGTTGGTCCGGCGCAACTGTCGCCGGTCGTGGCTGGGCTGGATCTGCCAGGCCAGGTGCACCACCGCGTCGGCACCGGAGAAGAGCCCGGTCAGCTCGTCCGCCGCACCCGGCGACCCGATGTCGCAGGAGTGCCAGCGCACCCCGTCGTACGGCTCACCGGCTCCCGCGTGCGGCAGTCGCCGCGCCACGCCGACGACCTGGACGTCGCGCTCCCGCCGCAGCCGGCGCAGCAGCGCGGTACCGACGTTCCCGCTCGCCCCCACCACCACGATCCGCATGCCCGGTCCGTACCCGGTCAGCCGCTTCCCAAGCATGACCGCCCACACCGTCCCGCGGTCCGCTCACGGGGGCCGGGGCCGGTCGAGGCGGTGCCGCGCTTCAGGGACGGGGTGAATGGCGAACCCAGGGACGCTTCATGTCCCGCCGACCGGTCGTGGCGGCCACACAGCGCGGACAGATCCAGCCGGCCGGGTCCGCCGCGGTGAGCTGTTCGGTCGCGGTGTAGTCGAGCGGCACGTGCGGGAAGCGGCGCAGCCGGGTACGGCTCAGCGGCAGCCCACAGACCGTCTGGTTCTGCCCCGGGTGCCAGGCGTGCGCCTCACCGGCCGGCTCCCGTACGCCGTCGGGCCCGGTCTGCTCGCTGGACGCGGCCACCGCGGCAGTGCTGCTCGTCCTCATGCCCGGACGTTCCCCGCCCACGGCCCGCCACACCGGCATTCAGCGGGCGAGCAGCGCGCCGATCAGGCACCCGAACGCGGCGACCGAGCTGACCGTCCGCACCAGGTTCCAGCGCACCCAGGTGGCCTCGAACCACTGCCGGACCGCCGTCAGGTCGGTGATCCGCTCGACCGGCCCGGCGGCCTCCAACCGGTTGTTGAGCGGCACGTTGCACCGGCCGGTGACACCGAGCGTGACCAGGTGGCAGAACAGCGCGGCGACGAGCCAGCCAAGCACCGCGCCGCCGTCGCCGACGTACCCGGCCACGGCCACCGCGACCAGCAGCGGCCCACCCAGGAACGCCGTCAGGAACCAACCGTTGATGATCTTCCGGTTGATCGACTGCATGGTGCCGATCAGCGTGCGATCGTCGGTCGCGGCCAGACCCGGCATCACCGAGCAGGCGTACGCGAAGAACAGCCCCGCCACCAGCCCGGTGGCCCCGGTGGCTCCGGCCAGAACGGCGATCCGGACCGGTTCCGGCATGCCGCACCTCCCCTGTAGCGGTGCCGATCCTGCCGTGGTGCCGGCCGAACCGATCCTGCCGAGGGTACGCCCTGCCGATCAGCTGGCAATTGGCGGTTGTCGTACCAGGTCGGGGGGAGCGGGCTGCGGCGGCAGAGCCTGGGGCGCACCAGCGGTGATCCGGCGGGATCTGCTGAACCTACGCGTCAGCGGCCGCTCCACGCCGGTGTAGAGCAGCGCCGCGAACCCCAGCGTCACCAGGTAGGCCACGACCAGGGCGACGGTCGCGCCCATGACGCCCCAGCCCTCGCCGGCCAGCTGGCTGGCGAACCAGAGCACGATGATGTGGATCAGGTAGAACGCGAACGACACGTCCCCGAACCAGACGGCGGTACGTCCGCGCAGCGGTGAGCGCTGCCCGGTGATGTCGGCCTGCGCCCCGGCGGCCACCAGCAACGCGGCGGGGATCACCATCGCCACGACCACCGAGAAGAGCAGCGGCACCACCTCGGAGATGCCGTAGAAGACCAGCGTGAGCAGTGTGGCGGTACGCAGGCTCACCCGGATCCGGTCTTCCCGGACGAGCCGGGCCAGGACGATCCCCACCACGAAGTCCAGCATCCGGCTCAGCGGCAGGAAGTACACCAGCCAGAACTGGGGGAACGACGCGTTCGCGTAGTTGTAGACCGGCTCCGTGGGGAGGAATGCCATGGCGAGGAAGGGAATGGTCAGCATCGCCGCGACGAGGCCACCTGCGGTTGGCCAGAGCCACCGGCCGGGGATCCTCCGGACGGCAGCGAACAACCATGGAAAGGCGAAGTAGAAGAGCACCTCGGCGCTGAGCGACCAGCTCGGGGTGTTGATCCCGTTGAGGATGGTCATGTCCGGGAACCAGCTTTGGACCAGCGCGAAGTTCGCCAGCGTCGGCCACAGCTGCACGCCCTGACCGGTCAAGATCAGGAGGATGACGATGACGGCGCAGACGACCAGGTTGTTCGGCATGATCTTGGCCGCTCGGCGACGCCAGAACGCCCGTTTCGTGTCGCCATCCTGGACGGACCAGGCCAGGACGAATCCACTGAGGATGAAGAAGAAGTTCAACGCCGCGGATCCGGTGCGGCTGAAGATCAGGAAAAACCAGTCTTCGAGCCGCTCATCGGCGAAGAAGCCCATCAGCGTCGCGTGGGAGAGAAACACGATGATCGCGGCGATCATCCGCATCCCGGTCAACGTCGGTAGGCGGTCGGGCACGTTCGTCAGCTTCTGCGTCATCGGCGGCCACCCTCGAGGTTGGCGGGAGTCTCATCTCTGTGGACCGGCCGCCGTGTCCGCAGCGCCTCCTCGGCGACATCGGCGGCACGGCGGAGGCCGTCCAATTCCGCGATGCGACGTTGGCATTCTCGGGCGTTCGCCCGGTAGGCCGGCTCGTGGTAGACCTTGTCGATCGTTGCCCGCAGCACTGACGGCTTCGCCCGGTGCACCGGGAGGAACTCCCCCACACCGAGGTACTTGAGCCGCGCGGCCACCCCGGGCTGGTCGTTCGCCACCGGCAGCGCGACCATCGGCACGCCTTTGGCCAACGATTCCAGGGCTGTGTTCAGCCCGGCGTGTGTGATGACGAGAGACGCCCGCTCGAGCAGGTCCAGTTGCGGCGCGTACGGGACGACGATCGGCGTGCCCGGCAGATCGGCCGGAGGTTCCATCTCCCGGCTGCCGAGAGAGATGACCAGTTGCGCGTCGAGCCCGACGCAGGCCGCCGCGATGGTGTCGAAGATCTGCGGTAGACGGTTCTGCAGGGTGCCCATCGAGGCGTAGACCAGTGGCCGGCCGTCCAGCTGCTCCCAGGGAAAATCGACGGGCTCGCTGCTGCCTTCGTCGTGGAAGGGGCCGGTGTAGTGGAAACAGTCGGGCAGTCTCTCACGCGGGAAGTCGAAGAAGCGTGGCTGCTGCGCGATCTGGGCGAGACTCGAGCCGTCGTTCAGCCCACGGACGGGCTTCATCCCCCACTCGGCGCGCCGCTCGTTCACCAGGCTCACCACGGGTCGGATCACGCGGTCGATCACCCGGTGGCCAAGCACGTTGCGCATTCGGGCGGGGAGAGAGGCGCGGTAGGGCCAGGCCGTCATGAAGGGCGGCACGGCCGGCTCGGAATTCAGTGCCAACGCGCCGCAGACGGTCACGTACGGGATGTCGAACCGTTCGGCGACGCTGTTGGCCGCGCCGTAGACCTGATCCACCAGCAGACCGTCCATCCGGTGTCTTTCCAGCAGTGGCGGCAGGTCGCGCAGCAGGACCTCGACCTCGCGCACGTAGGCGCGGACGATGAATCGAATGGCCGCGAGCCCGCTCAGCTTTCCCTGTTCTTCGGAGAAGCGGGCCAACGAGCCGAGCGGAAACTCGCGCTCACCGATCGGCGCGAACTCGAACCCGGCGACGTACGGCCGCGTTCCGGCGTCCGGCAGGGCGATAAGGGTCACCTGATGGCCGCGCCGAAGCAACTCCCGGCCGAGCGTGGCCATCGGGCTGAGGTGGCCGGTGTAGTCGGGGCAGATCAGACCAATGTGTGGCACGACAGGCCTCCCGCCGGGTCTTGCTTCTTCGAAATCCTCATACCACCGTCAACAGACGCGACGGATGCACCGAAAATGCGGCCGGCGTGTATCCGACGATCTCGCCGTCCACCTCAAGCGGCAGTGGCGTGTCCGCGTCGATTCGTAAGGTGCGCACCTGACGACGACGGATCGCGGGATGTCCCCCCGCGTTTCCCCGGAACACCTGCCACATCAGCCCGATCACGCCGATTCGTCCGACGCCGAGCGCCTGCACGACATCCAGATGGCCAGCTTCCGGAGGCTCCGCGGAACCGAAGGTCAGACCACCGGCGATGTAAGGGACCTTGAGCACCGCGATGTTGGTGACGGCCTGACGCGACCGCTCCCCGTCCATGTCGAGCCGCACCTCGACCGGCTTCCAACCCGCCAACACCCGCGCACTGGACGCGGCTTCGGCGAACTGGAGGTTGAGCCGTTTGAGCACCCGGTTGACCGGCGTCTTCTCGGTGAACGCCCGCCCGATCACGCTGACCAACCCGGCCGTGCAGCTGGCCAGGAAGAAGCGGTGGGCGGAGGTGCCGTCGGCCCGGCTGAACGTCACCGCCCCGACGTCCGTCTCGCGATCGCGGGTCCGGTCGAGAAGGCAGCCGAGGTTCGCGACCGGAGCCCGGCCGCGGGCGAAGTCGTTGCAGGTACCGGCGGGCACGTACCCCAGCCGAACCTTCTCGTCGCCGGCCTCCAGCACCCCGTTGGCGACGTCGGAGAGCGTGCCGTCCCCACCGACCGCGATCACGGTCCGATATCCGTCCAGAACGGCCCTGCGCCCAAGCTCGATCCCGTGGCCGGGGTAGCGGGTACGCCAGCAGTCGGCAGCGGGCAACTCCGCGGCAAGTCGCTGCTCGATCATCCGCCGGCGTTGGACTCCCGAGGTCGGGTTGACGATGCAGACCACCCGCTCGCCGTCATCCGCGACCATGGGCCTCTTCCCTCTCCAACCAGTTGATCGTGCGGCTGAGGGCTTCCGCCAGGCCGACCCGGGGCGTGTAGCCGATCGACTTGATCCGGCCGAGGTCGTAGCGCATTCCCCCGGCGACGGACCGGACCGCGTAACGGGTGAGCATCGGCCGGCCGGACCGGGTGCCGATGCCGGCGAGCCCGGCGAGTTCGGACAGGGCCGCCACCATCACCGCAGCGGAGAAGGGAATGGACCGGTGCGGCGGCAGCAGGCCGACCTGCTCGGCGACCCGGTCGAAGAGTTGTCCCACGGTCAAGCCGTACGAGTCGCCCACGATGTACCGGCCGCCCGCGCAGTCGGGCGTGGTGCCGGCCAGCACGATCGCGTCGGCCAGGTTTTCGCTGTAGGTCAACTCGATCGGCGCCGCGCCGCGGTCGAAGTGAACCAGTTTGCCGTCCCGGAGCCCACGCACGATCTCGGGAATGAAGTGACGGTCACCCGGCCCGAATATCCAGGCGGGGTAGATGACCGTGACTTCGAGCCCGCGGCCATCGTACGACCAGGCGAGGTTCTCTCCGGCAAGCTTGGACCGCGAATACGCATGGGGCGCAACCAGCTTCGGTGACGTCTCGTCGGTGACGCCGTGGGCGTCGAACCCGAAGACGTCCACGGTGCTCAGATAGACGAACCGGTGAACACCACAGCGCATCGCCTCGTCCAGGAGAGCCTGCGTGCCGTCCCGGTTCACCTGCCAGATCCGGCGGCCGGGCCGCCAGTCGCTCAGTTCGGCAGCCGCGTGCACCACGAGTTGGACGCCATCGGCTACGCCTCGGAGGGATTCCGGCTTCGTCAGGTCGCCCACGTGTTCCGCATACTTGACCCCTCCAGGAGAGGGCTCGCGCACGAGGCCCCGCACCGACCACCCGGCCCGTAGCAGCGCGGCGGCGACCGCCCGGCCGACGCAGCCGGTCACCCCGGTCACCAGCGCGACACGATCCTGCATCACCGTCCTCCTGTGACCAGCGCACGGAGGTCGGCCAGCAACGGCCCGGTAGGGTCGATCGTCCGCATGCGCAGCAGCAGGTCACCCAGGTCCCTCCGCGAGTCGGACTCGTCGAAGAGCACCAGCTCCTGGCCCGCGGTCAGCTGCCCGACACGGACTGCGGTCAGTCCCTGTTCGGCCAGCGCCCGTGCGCAGCCGTCCGCGTCGGCGGCGTCGACCGCGTACAGCAGCTCGAACTCGCCCCACTCGCCGGCAGCCATGAACCAGCGGGGCAGTTCACAAGCGTCGGCGAGCGCGGCTGCGGCCTGGTCGTACACCTCGTTGCGCAGCGTGACCTCGACCCCCAGACCGTTGATCTCGGCGAGGCTCACCGCCGCGCTGAGCAGCCCGTCGCTGGTGTCGATGCATGCCCGGGCGTACGCGCGCAGCGTGTCGCCCGCGACCACGCGCGCCTTGGGCAGCCACGGCTCCTGGTCGGTCAGCCCCAGTGCGGAGCTGCGAAACCCAGCGGCGTTACCAGCTCCTATGCGGCCCGTCACGTACAGCGCGTCGCCGGGCTGTGCTCCGATCCGGGTCAGGAACCGACCGGATCGGAGCGTGCCGATGGCGCACGAGGTGAAGCTCTCCTCGTTCGCCCAGTTGGTGTCGCCGCCGACGATGTGACAGCCGTACCCGGCAGCGGCGTCGGATGCACCGCGGCCGAATTCACGGGCGGCTTCGGCAGTCCACTTCTCTTTCTGAAGCGAGCACGACACCAGGACCGCGACGGGGTCGGCAGCCACGGCCGCGAGATCGCTCACGCTGACGGTGGTGGTCAACCATCCCTTCTCGTAGGGCGTCGAGGCGGTGGCCAGTTCGGCGCCGCCGTTCAGCGTGTCGACCGTTACCGCGAGAAGCCCACCGGTGCCGAGGTCGAGCAGTTCGGCGTCCGCTTCGAAGGCGCCATTGAGTTGGAGCGGAGACCGCATCATGCCGTCGCGGATAGCGGTGATCATGCTGCCCTCGGCCGCATCCAGGCACAGCCGGGTCCAGGCGGTGGAGGTCATGTCATGCCTGCCGGGAGGACCGCGTCGCGCGGAGCGTGAACTCCAGGTAGAGCATCATGGGGATGGTGCCGATGAGGAAGAACGTCGGTTCGTGCAGCGCGCCGAGCGACAGGACGAACAGCGTGGTCGCCTTGGTGAACCACAACAGCGCCTCGTATGCCCTGGTCTCCGGTGCCCGGACCAGCGTCAGCAGGCTCTGGGCGAAAGCCAGCGCCGAGACGCTGAGCAATATCCCAAATGCAGTCGTCGGATAGATGCCTCCGGGGCCGACGCCCGCCACGGCACCCGCCGCCGCGGCGACCAGCGCTATCACCGGAAAGACCACGGCGACCCGGCTGGCCGACCGAGCGCCCAGGGCCACCGGCAGCGTCCGGTAGCCGGCGACCCGGTCGCCTTCGATGTCCTTGAAGTATCCGACGAGGCAGAAGCCACAGAGCACGACGGCGACCAGCGCCGTCTGGAACCACGTCACCGCCGGGATGTCCAGCCATCCCCGGTCGGGCCGGACCGCTACCGCCCCGAGCACGGTGAACAGCGACATGTCCACGCCGTTGGCGATGTTGCCGAGCATCGGAATGCCCTTGGTCCAGGTGTAGACCAGATGCCCTGCGATCGCGATGACGCCCCATATCGCCACTGCCGGTGCGACGATGACGGCCACCACGAGGAGGGCGGTGGACAGTGCCAGAGTCAGCCCAAGCCCGACATGGGGGTTGATCAGCCCGGCAACGAAGGGTCGATCCGGGGCGTTCACCGCGTCCGCCTTGCGGTCGAACCAGTCGTTGATGACCACGCCGACGCCGTAGCCGAAGACGCAGAACAGCAGGCCGATGGCGATGGTCGCGGCGGTGGCCCCGGCCCGCGGCGCCGTCATGCCGACCAGACCGGCCGACAGGGACAACGGTACGAAGTGGAACCTCCACATCCTCGCCCACGCGACCGCCCTGTCCTGAGGGCGAAGTGGGGTCTGGATCTGGCTGACGCTCATCTGGCCTCCGCTCGCATGGTTGACGCACCGCCGTAGCTCATGGACAGCGCGGATTGATCCCGCCCGGATCGACCTGGCGGCTCAGCCGGCTCACGCAGCGCCCTGCGCGGCGAAGTCCTCCAGCGCCCATTCCGGCGGCGTCAGCTCACGGATCTCGGCGAACGCCGCCACCGCACGCTTGAGCTGTTCCGGGGTGTGCGTGGCGGTGAAGCTGGCCCGTAGCCGGGGCGAGGCCGCCGGTGGGAGCACCGCGTTGACGTACACACCGCGCTCCATCAAGCTGCGCCAGGCGAACATGGCCGGGACGGCGCTCTCGAACGGCACGCACACGATCGGTGCTTCGCTCGGCAACGGGTCGTAGCCGAGAGCGGCCAGTTCGCGGTGCACGTATGACGCGTTCTCCAGTGCCTGCCGGCACAGCCACGGCTCGTCGCGCAGAATGCCCAGGGCCGCCCGGGCGGCGGCCAGGCTGGCCGGTGGGGCCGCCGCGCTGAAGATCAGGCTGCGCGCGTGATGGCGTAGATAGTCGATGACCTCTTCCGGACCGAGCACCGCTCCGCCGACCGACGCCAGCGACTTGCTGAAAGTGATGGTGATGAGGTCGATCTGTTCGGTCATGCCGAAGTGGGCGCTGGTGCCCCGGCCGTCGGCGAGGACGCCAAGGCCGTGCGCGTCGTCGACCAGCAGGCGGGCGCCGTACTTCCGGCACAGCTGGACCGTTTCGGGGAGAGGACACAGGTCGCCGGCCATCGAGTAGACCCCGTCGACCACGACCAACCGGTTCGCGTCCGGCGGGCAGCTCGCCAACCGCCGTTCCAGGTCTTCCATGTCGTTGTGGGCGAACCGCCACACCTTGGCGGGGCTCATGCCACAGGCGTCGTAGACCGAGGCGTGTGCCTCCCGGTCGATGATGACCACGTCGTTGCGCGACACCAGTGAGGCGATCGCACCGAGGTTGGCCTGGTAGCCCGTCGGGAACACCAGGGCGGCCGGCATGCCGAGGAAGTCGGCGAGGTCTCGCTCCAACTCCTCGTGCAGCGAAACGTTGCCGTTGAGCAGCCGCGAACCGGTGCGCGACGAGCCGTACTCCTCGATCGCCGAATGCGCGGCGGCACGCACCCGAGGGTCGGAGGTCAGACCGAGGTAGTTGTTCGAGCCGCACATGACGACCTCGCCCATCGGCGTTTGGGCGATCGTTGCGTCCGACCCCTCGAAGCGGGTGAAGTAGGGGTAGAGCCCAGCTGACCGAGCCGCACGGGCGTCTGTGTACGACCGGCAACGAGCGAAGATATCTGTCGTCACGGTTCTCGTGAGCCCTTTCTCATGCGGACTCTTTATTACCAGGGACGATTGCGACAGAATCGCACCGTCAGCCTTTTCCATTGCGCAAGTCGTGGGGAGTGGACACCGAACCGACTCGCAAGGGAATGGTGATCGGGCAGACTCCATCGGCGTGCAAAACGCACGCTCGCCTGCCGAAGGAACCCCCGTTGTCGCCTCAGCTACGCTCCGCCTAGCGGATCTTTCTGGACCGCCTTCACTTTATCCACCATGTCAAGGGGTTCACGGTGAGTAACAATCAGCGCAGGTCGACAGATCGACCCATGATCCGGCCTTAAAGCCATTGGGCTGCGCTGATGTAGCCATTGTCGGCCGTCTAAGAGATCAGGGAGTCGGGCGGCGCGGCGACGCTCGGCGAGCCGTCGCACCCGCACGACGTACCGCAGTCGGCCATGCGGCACCAGCGGCGGGAACCACGCCCATCCCGACCATCGAGGGCGGCAACACGACGAAGCCCGCCCTTTGGCTTGCCGCCAGAAGCCCAGACGAAACTTTTCCGAGAATCGGCGCCCTGGCACCGACCTAGATTGACGGCAATTGCCCGCGTCCGAGCCCTACCGCGCGCCGCACCACCGCCGCTATCCTAACCATCGATGCCGATCACCGATCGCCCATCTTCCGGAGATTATCCGGAAATTGCCCCCTATCCTCTCGGCGTCGCCACCGGCGCCGAGAGCCTTCGTAGCAGCGATAGGAGACGACTGTGACAAGCAGCGTTGACGGCCGCAGGCACCCGGCGACAGCCGTGCCGGACGATGTCGACGGTGGTCCGTATCAGCGATGGCGCGATTCCGCGTTGCCGGTCGAGGAACGGGTGGCCGACCTGCTCGCCCGGATGACCATCGAGGAGAAGGTCGGTCAACTCCGGTCGATCTGGATCGGCGGATCAGCTACCGGCGACGACCTGGCGCCGCACCAGCACACCCTGGCCGACAAGACGCCGCCCTGGGAAGAGCTGATCGGCAGCGGGCTGGGTCATCTGACCCGGACGTTCGGCACCGCGCCGGTCACCGCCGAAGAGGGCAGCGCCACCCTGGCCCGGCGGCAGACCGAGTTGATGGCCGCCAACCGGTTCGGCATCCCGGCGATCGCGCACGAGGAGTGCCTGACCGGCTTCATGACCCTGGGCGCGACGATCTTCCCCATACCGCTGGCATGGGGCGCCACGTTCGCCCCGAACCTGGTCGAGAGGATGGCGGCCGAGGTCGGCGCGAGCATGCGCGGAGTCGGCGTGCACCAGGGCCTTGCGCCGGTGCTGGACGTGACGCGCGACCTGCGATGGGGACGCGTCGAGGAGACCATCGGCGAGGACCCCTATCTGGTCGGCACGGTCGGCGCCGCGTATGTCCGCGGTCTCGAGTCGGCCGGCGTCATCGCGACGCTCAAACACTTCGCCGGATACTCGTCCGCCCGCGCCGGCCGCAACGCGGCGCCGGTGTCGATCGGGCCGCGAGAATTTTCGGACGTGCTCCTACCCCCGTTCGAAATGGCGGTACGCGACGCCGGGGCCCGCTCGGTGATGCCCTCGTATTCGGAGATCGACGGTGTGCCGACCACTGCCGACGCCGGCATCCTCACCGATCTGCTGCGGGACGAGTGGGGCTTCTCCGGCACAGTGATCTCCGACTACTACGCGGTGTCCTTCCTGGAGCTCCTGCACGGGGTGGTGGGCGAGCCGGCAGAGGCCGCCGCCCTCGCCTTGGCGGCAGGACTGGACGTGGAGCTTCCGGGCGCACGGTGCTTCGGGGCACCCCTCGTCGAGGCGGTCGCCTCCGGAGTGGTGCCGGAAGGTCTGCTCGACCGGGCGGTCACCCGGGTGCTGCGGCAGAAGTGCGAGCTGGGCCTGCTGGATCCGGAGTGGCGGCCGGACCCGGTCGCCGGTGACGCCGTCGACCTCAACTCACCTGAGGCCCAGGACCTGGCGCGGCAGATCGCCGAGGAGTCGGTCGTGCTGCTCAGCAACGGCGGCACGCTGCCGTTGCCCGCCGACGCGCGCATCGCTGTCGTCGGACCGCTCGCCGACGACAACGTCGGAATGCTGGGCTGCTACGCCTTCCCGAGCCACCTCGGCCGCCAATATCCGGACCTGCCGGCGGGCGACCAGACCCGTACCTTCTGGGAGGCTCTTGGTACGGAACTGCCCGGCGCGCACCTGACGCTCGCCGCCGGCTGCGGTGTGGACAGCCAGGATCGCACGGGGTTGGCCGCCGCACGGTCGGCCGCTGCCGAGGCCGACGTCTGCGTGGCCGTGCTCGGTGACCGGGCCGGCATGTTCGGCTCCGGCACCTCCGGCGAGGGCTGCGATGTCACCGACCTACACCTGCCGGGCATACAGGCGGAGTTGCTGGACGCCCTGCTCGAAACCGGCAAGCCGGTCGTGCTGGTGCTCCTCTCCGGCCGTCCGTACGCGCTGGGCCGGTGGGCCGACCGGCTGGCCGCCATCGTCCAGGCGTTCTTTCCCGGCCAGGAGGGCGCTGGCGCGGTCGCTGGTGTCCTGTCCGGGCGGGTCTGCCCGAGCGGGCGTCTGCCCGTCAGCGTGCCGCGCGCGCCCGGTGGGCAGCCGGGCACCTACCTGACCCCGAAGCTCGGCATCCGCAACAAGGTCAGCAACATCGACCCGACCCCGCTGTTCCCGTTCGGGCATGGGCTGTCGTACACGACCTTCGAGTGGGACGCCGACGGCGACACGCCGGTGGAGATCGAGACCGACGGCACCCTCGCCATCGAGGTCACTGTCCGCAACGTCGGCGAGCGCGCCGGCGCCGAGGTGGTGCAGCTCTACCTACACGACCCGGTGGCGCAGGTGACGCGGCCGGTCGTCCAGCTGATCGGGTACGCCAAGGTGCTGCTCGAACCCGGCGAGGCACGCACCGTCAGGTTCCGGATGCACGCCGAACTCACCTCGTTCACCGGCCGGGCCGGCCACCGCATCGTGGAGCCGGGCGAGATCGAGCTGCGGCTGTCCGAATCCAGCGCCGAGCACCGTCACGTCATCCGGGCACGGCTGGTCGGACCGGAGCGGAAGGTCGGCCACGATCGGCACATGACCACTGAGGTGACGATCGCGTAATCCCACGCTCGTCAATGATCAAGGCGTCCTTCAAGTCGGTAGTAGTGGCCCCCAGGAAACGGGTGGGGACTTGAGGGGCGCCTTGATCGCGAGGCTTGTCGACGAGATGATCCAAGGTTCGGGGTGCCGATCGCACGCGACCCTCGACGGGACCCTGTTCGACGAGACATCCGAAAGATCTTTCCTCCCCGGGCATTCGTCTGCGACGATGCGAGCATGGCGGTCAGCGCGACATCCGAGTCGACGACGCTCAACACCACAACGCCGCGCGAAGACGCGATCGCGGTCATCTTCGGCGCCTGCCTCATAGCGGGCGCCATGGCCGACGGTTGGGCGCATGTCAACATCGTCGACACTCTGGAAGGCTTCTTCACCCCCTGGCACGGGCTGCTCTACGCGGGTTTCACCGCCAGCGCGGCCTGGATCTTCTGGCTCGCGTACCAGCGGCGCGACGCCTCACCCATCTGGTGGCGGGACGGCTGGCCCGCCGGATACCGGTTGGGCGCGTTGGGCGTACTGCTGTTCCTCGTCGGCGGCCTGGCCGACATGATGTGGCACGAGTTGCTGGGCGTCGAGGTGGGACTGGAAGCGACCTTCAGCCCCAGCCACATCGTGCTCGGCGTGGGCGCCGTGCTGATCGTGACGAGCCCGTTGCGGTCCTGGTGGGCGTCCGGCGGCGATGGCCGGCGCGCGGCCAGCGGCCTGGCTTCGCTCGCGCTCGGCCCGATGGCCGCCACCATCCTGCTCATCCACTCGTCGGCGTTCGAGACGAGGGCACCCGTTACCCGGTACGTCGAAGACACCGGTCAGGCGTCCGGCCTCGACGCGCCCGAGCGCCTGTACGCGATCACCGGTGTCGGCAGCTATGTCGTCACCACGCTGCTGGTGCTGATCCCGGTACTCCTCGCGTACCGGTCCACTCGCACGGCCGGCGCGACGACCGCCGTGGTGGCCGGCGTCGCGCTGTTCAACATGGTGGTGTACGAGTTCCCCACCCCGCAGGTGCTCGGGGCGCTGCTGGCGCTCGTCGGAGCTGCCGTCGCGGACGCCACGCTGCTGCGGCTGGTCCGCGTCGATCGCTGGCGTCTGCCCGTCATCGGAGCCCTCGCGCCGGCGCTGGTCTGGTCGGGGCACCTGCTCGGCCTGCACCTGGCCGAGGGCCTGCGCTGGCCGCCGGAGATGTGGACCGGCGTACCCGTGCTGACCGCACTGCTCGGCGCGCTGCTGGGCGTCCTCGCCGCCCGTCCCGTTCCCTCCTCCTGACCGGGGCGCTCTCTACGTCGCGCGCCCCGGTCAGGAGGGACGCGGCCGGACGGCCAGTGGGCTCGCCGCTTGCCCTGGCCGGCCGCCGACGTATCCCAGCCGGATGCGCGCACCCCCGGACTGGATCTCGAAGGTGTCGCCCGGGGAGAGCCGGCCGTCCTGGAGTACGGCGTGCACCTCCGGCCAGCCCTCGCAGGCATTCCCGGAGACCGGGCCGGCCGCCCGCCAGTCGAGGACCATCAGTGGCCCGGTGTCGCCGAATCGGAGCGCGACGGCGGTGAGCCGTGCGGGCAGCCGGTCCGCGTCGACGAAGACCGGCTGGTGGGAGAGCAGGACCGTGGCACCGATCCCCGGACTCAGCCACCAGGACAGGAAGTCCAGCAACTCGCAGCCGGGGTTCGGGCCGAGGTGGGTCAGGGTCAGTTCCTCGGTCACCGGCCATGGCGCCTCGTGGATCAACCGGGGCAGCGTGGTGGCGAACGGGTCACGGTCGGGGGCGTCCTGGACGAGCAGGACCGGTTGCGGTGCCGCCGGCGCTCCGATCGCGTGGAGTGCCCGGTCGACGGGTTCGCTGCCGTCACGCGGACCGGCCAGCCGGCGCAGCCGGTGCGGCGGAATCCCGGCCAGCTCGGCGACCGTACGCAACTGCGTCGTCATGGCCTCGTCGGTGACGGAGTCGTCGAACATCCCGGCCAGCTCGGGCACGCTGTCGACATACGGCGGGTCGAACTCGTACGCCACCGACATGGATTGAACGAGCAGCTCAGCCATCCGTCGTGTCCTCCTCCGGCGTCACTTCGACCACGGAGGCCTGAAAGTAGGCGCCCTGACCGATGGCGACCAGGACGCATCGGTCACCCGGCCGCAGCTGCCCGCCGCGGTCCATGTGCGCCAGCGACAGCAGTGCGTCCAGACCGAAGATGTGCCCCTGGTCGGCGAGCAGGTCCAGATGCACCTGGTCGATTCCAAGGTCCAGCTCACGGCAGATGGCCTGCCATACGAAGCGGTTGCACCGCGCCGGCAGGATCCAGTCGACATCGGACGGCACCAGCCCGCAGCCCGCCAGCGCCTCCCGGATCGCCCGCACCACGCCCTGCACGCTGCTCGCGCCGAACTCTCGGGCGTCCTCGTCCGACATGCGGAGGTTGTGATGGAAGCGGGTGTCGCGCGCCGCGGCGCCGGCCAGGTAGCGGTACCGGCCACGGCCGCGCCGCACGGTGAACGCCGCCGCGCCGTCACCACAGACCACGAAGCCCGGGATGACCCGCGAGGCACTTCCCAGGCTGCCCTGGTCGCCACCGAGGACCAGTACGGTCTCGTCGTCGGCGGCGCCCGGACGGCCCAGGTAGCGGGCGGCCAGCTCGATACTGCGCAGCACCGACGTGCAGGCGATTCCCGAGACGCCGTAGACGTTCGCCCCGGGCTGGTCAAGACCGGCGCGGAGCGCGGCGGCGAGTTCGCCGTCGTGACCGAACGGCTGCACCAGCAGGGTGTGCCCGTACAGCACCAGGCTGGTCAGACGCCCGTCGAGCGCCGCCCGGCCGGCGTCGACCAGCAGGTCCAGCAGCCGTTCCCCGTCGTCGAGGGTGGGACTGCTGCGCATTCCGTACACCCGGGTCATCAATCGGCGCTCCGTCCGCGGACGGCCGCTGCGTTCGAGGATCTCGTCGACCGGGTCGAGCCGGCGCGGCAGCCGGATCGTGACCCGCGACAAGGTGATCGTCACCGCAGGTCGACCGGTACCTTGGCGAACTGCTCGCAGACGTAGTCGGTGAGGCTGCCGACGGTGTGGAACACCTCGGCGTTCAACTCGGTCGGGTCGATCTCCAGGCCGATGGAGTCCTCGAGTCCGATCAGCAGTTCGAGGACGCTCGTCGAGTCGAGCGCGAGATCCTCGAACAGCCGGGTGCGTTCGTCGAACCCCGGCAGCTCGTGGTTGAGGACGGCTTCCAGGGAGACCCGGATCTGCTCCACGGTCCGTGCACGTTCCATGACTCCTCCGTCTTCCGGTTGCGTTGTGACTAGCCCGCGGGGCGGTCCGAGCCGGCGGGCGTGAGCTGCCCGGCGAGCGCGCGCAGGGGCCGGATGCCGAGCAGGTCGGGCACCCGCAGCCCGAGCCAGCCCCGGTCGGCCAGCGCGGCGACGACGGCCGGCGCGCGCAACGCCCGGCCCCCGGCCACCACGTAGCTGTCCAGTGGGTCAACGACGTCCAGGCCGTTGACCGCGGCCACCGTCGCGACCAGGTCCGGCTCGCCGGCACCCGCCTGGTCCGCCGGTTGCGCGTGACGGTCGGCCGGAGGTACGCGGCATCCGTCGACCCCGTCGAAGCCGACCTGCCGGGCGATCTCGCTCGTCGTCAGGTCGGTCGCCGGGTCGCCGTGCGCGTTCAGGATCTCCTCGTACCCGCGGAGGAAGCGCTCGACGGCCGCCCGGTCCAGCACCTCGCCGCTGGCCCGGAGGGCGACGGTGACGCCGTCCTGCCACTCGTACACGCGGAAGTACGAGTCCGCGCCGGAGCGCGCCCAGGCCGCTGGTGCACGGTTCCAGGTGAACCGGGATCGCCGGGCACCGCAGCCGCGCGGCGTGTAGGTGAGGAAGTTGACCTCCGCCTCGACCCGGACGGTCCGCCCGCGCCGGGTGCCCTCCAGCGCCATCAGCTCGACCATCTCGTCGTACGAGGTGACCAGGTGACCCTTGCTCCGGTCGAGCAGTTCGGCCACCTGACGGATCACCTTCGACATCGACGGGTCGCCAGACAGGTCCACGTTCATCAGCATCGGCGCGAACATGCTGGTCAGCACCGTGGCATCAGCTGAGGTGTCGCGGCGGCTGGTGAACAGCCAGTACGGCACCCGGTCGCCGCCGGTGCAGGCGGCCATCAGCAGCGCGTACGCGGACAGGTGCACCACGGAGGGCCACACCTGGTAGCGGGCGGCGATCCGGCGGGCCGCGCCGAGCAGGCTCGGGGAGGTCAGGGATGCCGAGTAGGACTCGGTGACACCGGGGCGCCGCCGTTGCGCGTATACGTCCGCAGGCAGGTCCGCCACCTGGGCTCGCCAGTAGCCGAGGTCGGTCTCGCGCCGGGCGCCGTCCACGCCGGCCTCTCGGACCGCGAGGTCAGCCGGCTGGTCGCACACCGGGTCGAGTGTTGCCGGCCGCCCGGTCGCGGCCAGCAGTGCGGTGAGTTCGCCGTACAACGCCGTCGCGCTCCAGTCGTCCATCGCGATGTGCTGAAGGACGAGCACGAGTTGTCGCGGTACGTCGTCGACGGTCACCACGACCGCGCGGATCGGAGGTTCCGTGGTGAGGTCGAAGTCGGCCTCGGTACGTTGCCGGATCACCTCGGCCGGCGGGACCGGCGCGCGCGGACCGGCCTCGGCCACGGTGACCGCCAGCGGCGCGGGTGGGTGCACGACCTGCCGCGGCCCGCCGTCCGGCCCGACATGGAACGTGGTACGCAGGGCCTCGTGCCGGCGGACCAGGTGGTTCAGGGCCATCCGGACCCGCGCTGTGCTGAGCTTCGCCGGCAGGTCGTGGCGCAGGACGATGTGCTCGTCGTGCCGGGCGTCGGTGGGAATCCAGTGCCGGTGCAGCCAGAAGTACCGCTGCCCCCAGCAGATGTCCGCGCTTCTGGTCACCGTCGTCACGACCTCGATCGTCGACAGCGTCCGGGCACCGCGCCAGAGGACGACGCCGGCAGCTACCGGACGGCCGGAAGCTGCCACCGGGCGGCGATTGACGGTGTCCGGCCCCGGTGGTGAGAGTCCTTCCATCGGGTTTTCTCCAACCTCCTCCGGCGGTCCGGCGGACCGTCAGGTCGGACGCCGCGCCGGCGCGTCACCCGGTTGAGGTGGAGAGGTTCGTGCACTGCACCGTCCGCCGACAGCCACGCTCGCCGTGGGGGATTGATGACAAACAGGATCACCGCCTGCGAACAGGCGGGTTACCTCGATGGTCTGGCCGCCGGCCTGGCGCAGGCGCTGACCGACGTCGAGATAGTCGCGGCGCCGGGCGGCACGGCCGCGGTCCCGGCCGACTGGGCCAGCGACGGCGAAACCATCCCGCACAGTCTGGCCGCCCGGGAGGGCGTCGCCTTCGTCCGGGTGCCGGCCGCGACCGAGACCACCGCCACCCTCACCGAACTCGGCGTGCTGCTGGGCGCGGCGCGGCTGGGTGCCACCCGCCGGCTCGCCGACCACGCGGTCGCGCACCTGTCCGGGCGTACGTCGGGCGGCGAGCCGACGATCCGCAAGCAGTTGGTCCTCGGCACCCTCGCCGACCTGCTCACCGAAGTGGAGGCGCTACGCGTGCAACTGATGGTCTCCGCCGCCTCCGCCGAAACGGTGGCAGATGTGCACCACCGGATCACCGATCTCGACTGGGAAGCGGCGAAGCTGCTCGGAGCCAGCGGCTATCTCGCCGACAGCCCTGGGCGCAGCTGCCACGTCTCCGAGTTGGTCGCGAATTGTTGGGTGGCGGGATGACCGGCCTGGAGCCGCCGCTGCTGGCGTTGCGGGAGACGATCGGCGAAATCGTGCCGGACCTGCGGAAGCGTGCCCTCGCGATCGACACCGCGCCGGCCGACATGGCGGCGCACCTGGGCTCTCCGGCGTTCCGGGCGATCTGCGACGCAACCGTGCCGAAGCGCTTCCGGTCCGGGCCGACCGTCTTCGACCAGTTCGAGACCCGGTCCTACCTCGCCCGCATCGTCGCCACGGTCGAGCTGTCGCGCGGCGACCCGGGGGTGCTGACCGCGAGCCCGGGTCCCTCACTCGCCGGAGTGGTCGTCGACGCGCTGGGTAGCGAGGAGCAGCGGGAAATGTTCTACCGGGCCGTCGCCGACGGCCCGCTCTGGACGTTCTTCGCGATGACCGAGCCCGACCGGGGCTCCGACGGAACCGCCGTGGAGACCACCCTGACGAAGAGCGAGTCGGGTGACTACACGCTCGTCGGGGCGAAGCGGTACATCAGCAACGGCGCGCGCGGCGCGATCGGCGTGGTGTTCGCCCGCACCGGACCGTCCCCGCTGTCGCTGCGCGCGGCACTGATCCGACAACCCGCCCCGGGCCTCACCAGCCGGCCGCTGGACATGCTGGGACTGCGCGGCGCGTACCTCAGCGAGCTGCGGTTCGACGGCGTGCGGGTGCCGGCCGGCATGGTGCTGGGGTCGCACCTGCCACTGTCCCGCCGTGGCACCTGGGGCATCGCCCGGACCTTCAACATCATGCGCATCCACATCGGCGCCATGGCGATCGGCCTGGCGTACGCCGCGTACGACTACGTCGCATCGTGCCTGCCGGGTGCGCCTGGTCACCACATGCAGGCGGCACGGTTGGACGCCGCCCGGCAGTTGCTGTACGACGCGGCCGCCGCGGCGGACAAGGACCCGGACGACGCGTACCGCCCGTCGGTGGCGAAGCTGCACTGCACCGCGCTCGCGATCGGGGTCCTGCGCTGGGCGGTCGTCGCGCTCGGGCCGGGCTCGCTGCTGGCGCATCCGCTGTTGGAGAAGTGGCGGCGCGACGCGTACGCCTTCGAGTTCATGGACGGAACGACCAACGTGCAGCGGCTGCGGATCGCCCGTACCGTCGAGACTGCCCGGTCGCAGCGATGACGGTGCCGGGGTCGGTGGCCCCCCGCTAGTGTCCTGCGCCAGAAATTTGCCTTATAAGTGGTGTAAGCTGTGGTGATGGCGAGAACCGGACGTCCGGTTCTCGCCGTTGATGTTGACGGATGAAGAGCGTGTGACGTTGACGCGGTAGTCGCGGCGGGCGAAGTCGTCGCAGGTCCTCGCGATGCGGTCGCGGATCATCCTGGCATGTGCCGATGGTGCCTCGAACGTCGAGGTGGCGGCTGGGCTGGGGGTGCATCTGTCCACTGTGGGCAAGTGGCGGCGGCGGTGGACGTGGTCGGCCTGTACCACCACCCGCCGCAGCGGGCCGTGGTGCTGTGCGTGGACGAGAAGTCCCAGATCCAAGCCCTGGACCGATCGCAGCCGATCCTGCCGATGATGCCCGGCATGCCCGAACGCCGCACCCACGACTACGCCCGCAATGGCATCACGAGCCTGTTCGCCGCGTTCAACGTCGCCGACGGCACCGTGATCAGTGAACTGCACCGCCAACACCGCGCCACCGAGTTCAAGAAGTTCCTGACCACGATCGACATGACCGTGCCCGCCGACCTCGACATCCACCTGATCTGCGACAACTACGGCACCCACAAGGCCCCCGCTGTCCGCTCCTGGCTAGCCAGGCATCCCGCTTCCACATGCACTTCATCCCCACCGGCTCCTCCTGGCTCAACCAGGTCGAACGCTGGTTCGGCCACCTCACCCAACAGAAGATCCGCCGCGGCGCCCACAAGAGCGTCCAGTCCCTCGAAGCCGACATCCGATCGTGGATCACGGACTGGAACAGCAACCCACGCCCGTTCGTCTGGACCAAGACCGCCGAGGAGATCCTTGACTCACTCGCCCGATTTTGTAGGCGAATTTCCGGCGCAGGACACTAGACCCGCAGCGCTGCCAGCGACGTCAGCCGCTCGACGGTCACCTCGGCCGGCGCAGGGCTGGTGGCCAATGCGGCGGTGTAGCCCGCCTGCACCGGCAGGTCGCGCAGCCACACCGGCTCGTCCGGCCAGTCCGCCACCGGTCCGTCGGCGCTGGCCGTCTGCCCGTCCACTGAGAACTTGATGAACGGCAGCGCCAGGCCGTGCCCGGTCAGTTTGGCCACCGCCTCTTTGCGGGTCCACAGCCGCAGGCACGCGCTCCGGCGCTCCTTCGGCGGCAGTTGCCCGATCCGCCGCCCTTCGGCGGGCGAGGCGATCCGGGGCAGCATCGCGGTCAGGTCGGTGCGCCGGTCGTCGGCCTCGATGTCCAGGCCGATCCGACCGGTCGGCGCGTACCCCACCAGCACGAGTGCGCCGCTGTGTGAGACGGAGTATTCGAGCGACTGCCGCGCCAGAAACCTGGGCTTGCCGTGGTCGCGGTCACCACAGCGTAGGCAGTTCCGGCCGAAAGTCACCTCTCCGGGGGCGATGCCGAGCAGTGCGCTGCCCAGCATCCGCTGCACCGCCCGGGACACCACGAAGAGGTCCCGGGCGCCCTCGGCGGTGAATCGTGCGGCACGGGCGGTCTCGTCGTCGCTCAGCAGGGACGCGGCTTCCGTCACCGAGGTTTCCGTCGCCACGACCCACACCCGCAGATCCACCGCGCCATCCTAAGTACGGCAGCCGCCGTTTGCTACCTGGCCAGGGCGTAGCCAAGATTCCTGTCGATGGCGCTGTGGTCAGCGGCGGCGCTGCCGACGAGGCCCTCACCGGTGTTGGTTGTGCCCCCTTTGCTCTGCTTCAACCTACGCGACGGTTTGCCGCCGAAGCCGTTGCGTGGGTTGAAGCAGAGCAAAGGGGGCGGTGCAGGGAGTGAGGGCGCCCCTGATCCCCGCCCGCTGCACCCAGATTGCACCGTTCCATCACATTTCGTCAGAACAGACCTTAAATGTCGGCTGCCCGCACTAGCCAGGGCCGAGGTTCGGGTGAGTTCGGAACAAAGCTCTGGCGCAAATATTTCCTCATGCTCCGGCTCGGATCGGCAATGACGTGATCTCAACAAGGATCCGGTAGGTATCGGTATTCGAAATGTGTGAGGTGGAGAGCGGCGCGGACGATGTTGCCGACTTGTCGTGGGCTGGCTGTGCTGTGACGCAGGGTCCGCCAGCGGCC
>NZ_BMNB01000035.1 GCF_014646235.1 Micromonospora sonchi
ACCAGCATCGCCAACAGCTCCTCGTACGAGGGCGGGACCTGCGGGACGGGCGACACACCATGATCATGCCAGCCGATCAACCAGAGTGGACCACCGGCCGCCGACTCACCTCAAGCTGAATACGTACGGTACTGCGGGCCTACATCGCAGGAGCCAGTCACGTCGGCCTCACGCCTGGGCAGATGGATGCTCTCATTTCGCCTTGGCTCGATGCCAAGGGGCAAGCCGCGTTCTACCGACAGATCGCTCAGGCGGACCAGGCCTATACAGACGAGATTCAAGGGCTCTATCCACATCTCGACTTGCCAGTGCTGGTGACGTGGGGCAGGAACGACAGCTGGATCCCGGTCGACCGCGCTCACCGGCTGGCAGAACTCATCCCTGGCGCTCAACTTAAATTGATCGATGAGGCGGGTCATCTGGTGCAGCTTGATCAGCCCGTACAACTGGCCACGACGCTGCACGGTTGGCTTACCGCTCAGGCAACGATGTCTTGACGCGATCCACCAACCCCTCATCGGCAGTAACAATCGACCATGCGGCTCCTGGAGTCGCATGGATTTGTGATGCCGGTTGGTGGTCAGGGCTTGAACAGCCGATCGATGTGATCGATGAGGATGCGCAGTGCGGCTGCACCGTCTCGTTGCCCGCCGAGCACGCTTGAGCCGAGGCCGTTGGTGAGGGCGAGCAGTCCGGCGGCGATCGTCTCCGGATTCAGGGTGGCGTCGATCTGGCCGGCCTGCTGCGCGGCGGTCAGTTGCATGGCGAGTAGTCGTTCGACCTTGTCCGGGTAGGTGGCGCCGTGCCGGGTGGTGAGGTCGGGGTCGGTGAAGACCAGGGTGTAGTAGCCGGTGTATGCCCTGGTCAGGTCGAGGCTCTCGGCGTCGGTGGGCAGGATCGCGGTGAGTGTGCCGTAGACGATGTTGCGTGGGGTCACCGGGCCCAGGGCGCGGATGTGGTTCTCGACCCGGGTGGCCAGCCGTTCGCCGAGATAGGCCAGGCTCGTGAGCAGTAGTTCCTCCTTGGTGTGGAAGTAGTACTGCACCAGACGGAGGGAGACGCCGGCTTCGGCGGCGACCTCGCGCATGCTGGCGGACTGCAGACCGCGGGCGCTGGCGATGCGCAACAGCGCCTCCCCGATCTGTCGGCGGCGTATCTCATGATTTACGCGTTTGGGCACGGCGATCCGCTCCTGGAACATCGACGGCTTTGATGATACAGTCGTATCAAGAAATGTTTGGCGAGGGTGGTGACAGCGCCATGCCGGTTGCCGGAATCAGTAGCTTCACCAGCGAGAAAACCCAGGCGCGGTTCGCGCGGGCGTACGAGGACATGCGTCGGCGGCGATGGCCGGCGGAGACGGCCGTAATCGACGTGCCGACCAGCTTCGGCTCTACCAGGGCGTACCGGATCGGTGGTGAAGGCGTCCCGTTCGTGCTGCTGTCGGGTGCCGGCGGCAACGCGTTGTCCTGGCATCGCTACATGCACCCGTTGGCCGCGGCGCGGCAGGTGATCGCTCTCGACCCGGTCGGTGAACCCGGATACTCGGTGCAGGAGAGACCATTGCGCGACGGGCGCGACTGGGCCAACTGGCTGCATGAGACCCTCACCGCCCTGGACGCGGAGCGCGTCCACCTGGTCGGCATGTCCTACGGCGGCTGGGTCGCCTTGCAGTACGACCTGCACCTGCCCGGCCATGCCGATACGATCACCCTCCTCGACCCCGCCGGCTTCGGCCGACTCAGCGGCCGTTTCCTCGCCTGGATCATGATGGGCGGACTCGCCGCGTTCAGCCCCACACCGATTCGCCGTCTCGCGGCGCGGGCCCTGCACAACGCCACCCTGCTCGACGACGACCTCGTCCGACTGTTGCGGGCCAGTACCGGCTTCCGCCGCCGCCAGTTTATTCCGCCCGAATTCACCGACGAAGAGCTACGCAAGGTGACCGCCCCAATCCTGGCCCTACTCGGAGAAAGGAGCCAGATGTACGACGTTCACGTCGTGGCTGCACAGATCCGGGCCCAGATCCCTGACGTACGCGTCGAAACCGTCCCGGAAGCCGGCCACGACCTTCCCGTCCGCAGCCCCGACCTCGTCATCGACCGGACCATCCAGTTCACCGCCGCCACCGCGAAGTAACCGGCGACATCCGCTCATCGGCAGGACCGAGCGTTGGCCCCACTCCCCGGCGCCTGTCACGCAACGTGCCCCCGCGACCTGCGGCAGATCAGCGTACTGGATCATGAAGATGTCGATTACGGCGAGTTCGGAGGTTTGGCCTTCTGCGGGTAGATCGTCTCGTGGCGCGCCAGCATGGAAACGAACTCGCCGATCTTCCGCTCGCGGGTCTGCGCCCGTTTGACGGCATTGAGGCGGTGGATGAGGGCGAACCGGTTGGTTCTGGTGAGTACGTCGAACATGGCCTGGGCGGCGGGGTCGGCGGCGATGGCGGCGAGCAGGTCGGCCGGTGTCTCGGCTTCTGACGGCGGGGCGTAGGCGGTCGCCCACCGTCCGTCCGCCTTCGCGGCTTCCACCGCGGCGCGGCCTGGGGGCATCATTCGCCCCTGCTCCTCCAGCCGGGCCACGTGGGCGACGTTGCGTTGTGACCAGGAGCTGCGGGGCCTGCGAGGGGTGAACCGGATCCAGGAGGTCTCCTGATCGCGTTTACGGGCCTGCCCGTCGATCCAGCCGAAACACAGTGCCTCGTCGACCGTTTGCTGCCAGGTCAGCGTGGTGGCTGTGCCGCCCTTCTTGGTCAGCGCGAGCCAGACGCCGGGCGACGTGGCGTGGTTGGCCGACAACCATGCGCGCAGCGCCTCGGCGTCCGCGACGATCAACTCATCCAGTTCGGTGCCCGCCATGACGGCAGGCTAACCGTTGCACCGTGGCCGCCAACCTCTCCCGGGCTTGCTCGGCGCTCATCGACATCTCGCCCTACTGGCGGCAGTCCGAGGGCGTCGTGGTGGCCGGCGCGCTCTGCTGGCACGGGGCACCAGCGTCGCTGCGGACGACAGTGGATGCGTCGGGAGCAGCGGTAGCTCGTGCATTGCTGTTCCGGATGGCCACGATGAACGAACGCCTCGCTCCCGGAGTTGGTGGAGTGGACCTGCTCGACGAAGCCCGGCGGTACGGACTCGCGGCCCTCTCCTTCCTCGGGCGGGATGCGCAGGGGATCGACGGTCGTTACGGAAGAGATTCTGTTTGCTCAGATTCTCTCCACGAGCGGTACGCAGCGAGGGAGTCCTCGGCGTTGCCGAGCTCTTCGATGACGGATGGATCGCTGGCATCCATGCAGGCCGCCGTGAGCAGGGTGCATGGGTGCGGACCTCGGAGCCACCGGTCGACATCAACCCAGAACTGATCGCGGGCCTCGGTCGATACCATCCAGTCCGGAATGAAGGCAGCCAGGTGTCTGGCTGGCGCCGCGCCCGGCTGAGAGGGCCACGCGTCGAGGTACGGGACTACGCGGTGCCCTGACCCGCCGATGGTTTCCAGCACATCTCGCGGTTCGCATCGGCTGGGCCAGGACGAGATGGTCGCCAAACCTCAGCGGGGTTCGGTGCAGAGCCTCCACCTGCTCCGGAGCCACGCAGTGATCGCAATAGTTCACCTGGTCAGGCAGCTGAACATGCCCGAACGCCTGGTAAAGCTCCTCGACCGCTGCCTTGAGGTCGTCTCGCACAGCGCCAGGCTACCGTCCGACGCCGCAAAGCCGGCTGTTCCGGCTCACGGTGCTTATCTGCGCGTGCCCGGAGGTCAGCCGAGCCTGTGCGAGGTTGCCGGCCGGCTGAGATGCCTGGCATGATCTTGGCATGATCGAAAGAATCGAGTCGTCCGTCCGCCGGTGAGCGCGGCACCCGAGCCTGGACTGCTCGGACCCCAGTTGTCGTTGTTTGATTACGCGTTGCGGATGCACCGCGAGGATCCCGACGCTCCTCTTCCCCGTGACGGTGAGCCGTATCCGGATGACGGACAGCATCGAGGTCGAGAGTCTCGTCCTCGAGAGCCGGAGGATCAGCGCCGCAGCGGTGCTGAGGTCGCCGCTGTGTTGGACGCGCATTTCGCCGAGCCGTCTGCCGTTCCAGGCGATCTTGCCGGGACGTTCCATGACCTTTATGTTCCGATCCACCCCAACGAACACATCACGGCTGCAGCCTGTCGTGTGGACGCCGAGCGTGTCCGGGCGACCGGTCGCTGGCTTGTCCAACACGCCACCGATCGTTGTGCCGCGACTGTGGGCCTGGCGTTGCTGACCACCGTGTGGGATGACGACGACATAGCTTTGATCAAGACGATCGGGTTGTTGTCGAACCACTTCGGTCCACTGGCCGCCCACGCGCTCAAGCGGCGGCGTGATGGCTCGGACGCATTGCTGTGGCTGGCGGAGCGAGTCACCGGCTGGGGACGGGTGTATGTCGTGGAGGCTCTGTGCACGGTCGGCAGCACCGTGGCGCGACCGTGGTTGCTGCGACGTGCATGTGATGGCGACTACCTCAACCGCTACTTCGCCGGAAAGGTCGCCACCGCGGCGCACCTGCATGAAGCGATCACTGCGGCGAATCCTGACAGCGAGTTGGTCGATCACACCGGCCTGCTGCTGACCATCATGGCTGACAGCGGCGGCATGGGCATCACGCTCGATTGTTATCCGCCCGCCCCCGCCGTGCTGGAGGCTCACTGCGCACACATCGGCCGTCTGGAGCCGTCGGTGAAGCGTTTCGTCATCGCCGCGCAACTGGCTCAGCAGCTGCACCAATCAGCAACGGAGCGAATGACGTGGCCCGAGGATAGACGAGAACGCGTCCTGGACGGCTATCTCTCCCTCCTCAACCGCGACGACTGGTGCACGATCGCCCGCGCTGGACTGGCCGCTGATGATCATCGGGTCACCTGGCTTGCCGAAGCACTGGCACCAGGTCTTGGGCTTCGAGCGTTCACCGACGCCGCGAACGACGAGTAGCGCCCGGAGGCCGGCGGAAAGGACGTCCGCGTTCTCCCCGCCGGCCTGCCGCCCTCCGCGTCTCTCAGATTGCGGGAGACGGTATGTGGATCTTGGACAGTTTCCGGCTGAGCCGGTGCGGCTCGGTGTGCTCGGCCTCGACCGGGTCACGGCGCTGCACCGCCACTGACCAGGGCGGCGGCAGCTCCGAGGCGGTCAGGAGGGCGACGGGACGGGGACGGGTTTGGCCCAGCGGGGGGTGCCGGTGGGGTCGACGTGACAGAAGGCGACCAGCAGGTCGGACGGGTCGGTGAGCGGTGCGGCGCCCAGGCCCATCCGGAACAGCGCCACCAGGCTGCCGCCGGCCACCGCCGAGGTGCCCACCGCGCCGAGGTTGTCCGGGGTGCGTAGCGAGTCGCTCGACTCGGGGCGGGAGACGGCATCGGCGAGCCAGTCGTACCGTGCGGCCAGTTTCTCGTACGAGCCGGCCCAGTTGGTCCCGGTGCTGCCAGCGGCGTCCCAGCCGTCGATCGGCCGCACCACCCGGGGCGGGGTGACCCGGTTGTCCAACAGGATCACCTGGTAGGTGCCGGGCTGGGGCGGCCCGTTCCAGCGCAGCCGCAGCAGCACCGCCTGATTGTCGGGGTCGCCGACGACCACGCCGTCCCGCCAGCCGTACGCGGCGGCCAGGTCGGACACCTGGTCCGGCTCTGGCAGCATGGCCTCGACGGTGACGGTGACCGCGTCGGGGCCGGCGGTGCGCTCGCGTTCGCGCTGCCGGGCGTGGTCGACTGTGGCCAGCACGGCGACGGTGACCGAGACGAGGGCCACCACCCAGCGCAGTCGCGCCCCAGGTCTGCCCATCGCCGGAGGATAGCGCCCGATCGCGCCCCGCGCCGTCAACCAGCCGACAGGAACAAGGCAGTCGGTGTTCAGGGCCGATTGACCTGGCCGGATCGTCGCCAAGGAGCTCATGGCGCCAGTGGCATCGGTCCTGGACAGCGCACTAGAGTCGCTGATTGACCAATGCCCGGTCGGCATCGACCGCGGCGCCACGGCTTGGGGGTTGATGGGTGGGCGAGGCGCACACGACCGGTCACCACACCGGCGTTTCCGGGGCGGCGGCGGAGACGGACACCACGCTGGTCGTGGTCACCGGTCTTTCGGGCGGTGGCCGCAGCACGGTGGCCCGGGCCCTGGAGAACGTCGGCTTCTACGTGGTGGACAACCTGCCGCAGGCGCTCCTGCTGGACATGGCGGAGCTGGCGGTGAAGGCCGGCGGGGCGGCCCGGCGTACCGCGATGGTGCTGGACGTACGCTCCCGGGCCTTCTCGACCGACCTGGCCGAGGCGATCCGGCAGCTGAAGGAGCGCGGCTACGCCCCCCGGGTGGTCTTCGTCGACGCCGACGACGAGGTGCTGATCCGCCGGTTCGAGAGCGTGCGGCGATCGCATCCGTTGCAGGGCGACGGGCGGCTCGCCGACGGCATCGCGGTCGAGCGGGGCCTGCTGGAGGAGGCCCGCGACCAGGCGGACGTGATCATCGACACCAGCCACCTCAACGTCAACCAGCTGCGCCGACGCGTCGAGGAGCTGTTCGGCGGCGAGGACGCCCGGCGGCTGCGGGTGACGGTGCTCTCCTTCGGCTTCAAGTACGGTCTGCCGCCCGACGCCGACTTCGTGCTCGACGCCCGGTTCCTGCCCAACCCGTACTGGGTGCCGGAACTGCGCGAGCACACCGGCCGGGAGGAGGCGGTCAGCGCGTACGTGCTGGGACAGGAGGGTGCGGACGCCTTCGTCGAGGCGTACGCGGACCTGGTCAACGCCACCACCACCGGCTTCGAGCGGGAGGGCAAGCGGTACCTGACCGTGGCGATCGGCTGCACCGGCGGCAAGCACCGCAGCGTGGCGATCGCCGAGGAACTGGCCGCCCGGCTGCGTCGTACCGGCCTGGCCGCCAACGCCCAGCACCGCGACCTGGGGCGGGAATGACGATCCGGGTGGTCGCCTTCGGCGGCGGCCACGGACTGTCCGCGTCGCTGCGGGCGCTGCGGCGCTGCGCCCCCGCGCTCGATCTGCAGATCACTGCGGTGGTGACGGTCGGTGACGACGGCGGTTCCAGCGGGCGGTTACGCGCCGAGCGGGGCGGAATACCCCCCGGGGACCTGCGGCAGGCGCTGGTCGCGCTCGCCGGCGATCATCCCGCCACCCGACGCAGCGCGGGGTTGTTCCAGCACCGCTTCACCGAGGGGGCCAACGGCGGCTGCGGTCGGGGCGACGCCCTGGCCGGCCACGCGGTCGGTAATCTGGTGCTCTGCGGGCTGATGGAACTGCTCGGCGACCCGGTGGCCGCCCTGGAACACGCCGGGGCGATGCTCGGCGCGGTCGGCCGGGTGCTGCCGATGTCGTGCCAGCCGGTCGACATAGAGGCCCGGGTACGCGGGGCGGACCCGGGCCGTCCCGACGAGGTCTGCACCGTACGGGGGCAGCACCAGGTGGCGGTCACCACCGGGCGGGTCGAGTCGCTGCGACTGACCCCGCAGGCGCCGCCGGCGTGCGCGCAGGCGGTCGCCGCCATAGGTGCGGCCGACTGGCTGATCTTCGGGCCGGGAAGCTGGTACACCAGCGTGCTGCCGCACCTGCTGGTACCTCAGCTGGCCGCGGCGATCCTGACCAGCCGGGCCCGGCGGCTGGTCACGCTCAACCTCGCCGCCGAGAAGGAGACGCTCGGTCTCTCCGTCGCCGACCACCTGGCGGCGCTGCGCTGGTACCTGCCGGAGCTGGCGGTCGACTTCGTGCTCGCCGACGCCAAGGCGGTCGGTGACCCCGAACCCGTCGGCCGTGCGGCAGAATCGCTGGGAGCTCGACTGGTCCTCGCTCCCGTCGCGGTCGACGACGGCACTCCCCGTCATGATCCGGCTGCCCTGGGCACCGCCCTGGTGCCCGTCCTGGGCGCCGATCGTTAGACACGTACGTAATCCTCCGGCGACACGCCGGAACCGGTCCGTGAGGGGACGCACAATGGCGATGACGGCTGCGGTCAAGGACGAGCTGAGTCGGGTCGACGTGCCCAAGCCCTGCTGTCGGCGGGCGGAGATGGCGGCGCTGTTGCGGTTCGCCGGTGGGCTGCACATCGTCTCCGGTCGGGTGGTGGTGGAGGCGGAGTTGGACACCGGCTCGGTGGCTCGCCGGCTCCGCCGGGAGATCGCCGAGGTGTACGGCTACCCGAGCGAGATCCACGTACTCGCCTCCGGTGGGCTGCGCAAGGGCAGCCACTTCATCGTCCGGGTGGTCAAGGACGGCGAGGCCCTCGCACGGCAGACCGGGCTGCTGGACGTGCGGGGCCGGCCGGTACGCGGCCTGCCGCCGCACGTGGTGGCCGCCAACGTCTGCTGCGCGGTCTCCGCCTGGCGGGGCGCGTTCATGGCGCACGGCTCGCTGACCGAGCCGGGCCGATCCAGCGCCCTGGAGATCACCTGCCCCGGTCCGGAGTCGGCCCTGGCCCTGGTCGGCGCGGCCCGCCGCACCGGCATCACCGCGAAGCACCGGGAGGTGCGGGGCGTGGACCGGGTGGTGGTCAAGGACGGCGACGCCATCGCCGCGCTGCTCACCCGGGTCGGCGCCCACGCCAGTGTGCTGGCCTGGGAGGAGCGCCGGGTCCGCCGCGAGGTACGCGCGACAGCCAACCGGCTGGCGAACTTCGACGACGCGAACCTGCGCCGTTCGGCGCGGGCGGCGGTGGCCGCCGCCGCCCGGGTGACCCGGGCGCTGGAGATCCTCGCCGACGACGCACCGCAGCACCTGACCTCGGCCGGCCGGCTGCGTCTGGAGCACCGGCAGGCGTCCCTGGAGGAACTGGGCGCGCTGGCCGATCCGCCGCTGACCAAGGACGCCATCGCGGGGCGGATCCGCCGGCTGCTGGCGTTGGCCGACAAGCGGGCAAGGGACCTGGGCATCCCGGATACCGAAGCTGCCGTCACGCCCGACATGCTCGTGGTCTGATAGGACGGTGGGTCGTCAGCACGCAGCGGGGAACCACCCGGCGCAGCGCGGTTCGCCGCGCTCGGATATGGTCGCTGCGTACGGCAAGGGGGCCGTTATCGGCGCTCCCGCCGTACCCACCGCCTCACGGCGGTCTGGTCCCCTGGACCGCGGCGGGGCGGCCGAGATGAATCGTCAACGGCCGGCTCCAACGGTCGGCGCACACCACTTCGCCGGCCGAGGCTCTCCACGCCGGCGGACCAGAAACGCGAGGAGATGGGACCTGTGACCATCCGGGTTGGCATCAACGGCTTCGGCCGAATCGGCCGCAACTTCTTCCGGGCAGTGCTGGCGTCCGGCGCTGACGTCGAGGTCGTCGCGGTCAACGATCTCACCGACAACGGCACGCTCGCCCACCTTGTCAAGTACGACAGCATCCTGGGCCGCCTGCCGCAGGAGGTCAAGGCCACCGCCGACGAGATCACCGTGGGCGGCAAGAGCATCAAGGCGTACGCCGAGAAGGACCCGGCGGCGCTGCCGTGGGGCGACGTCGGCGCGGACGTGGTCATCGAGTCCACCGGCTTCTTCACCGACGCCACCAAGGCCAAGGCGCACCTCGACGGTGGGGCCAAGAAGGTCATCATCTCGGCGCCGGCCAAGAACGAGGACGTCACCGTCGTGATGGGCGTCAACGAGGGCTCCTACGACCCGGCCAAGCACAACATCATCTCGAACGCTTCCTGCACCACCAACTGCCTGGCGCCGATGGCGAAGGTCCTGCACGACACGTTCGGCATCAAGGGTGGCCTGATGACCACCATCCACGCGTACACCCAGGACCAGAACCTCCAGGACGCGCCGCACTCCGACCTGCGCCGGGCCCGCGCCGCCGGGATCAACATCGTGCCGACCTCGACCGGCGCCGCGAAGGCCATCGGCCTGGTGCTGCCGGACCTCAAGGGCAAGCTCGACGGGTACGCGCTGCGGGTGCCGATCCCCACCGGCTCCGCCACCGACCTCACCGTCACCGTCGGTCGGGAGACCACGGTGGACGAGGTCAATGCGGCGCTGAAGGCGGCCGCGGACGGCCCGCTGCGGGGCATCCTCACCTACAACGAGGACCCGATCGTCTCCGCCGACATCGTCACCGACCCGGCGTCGTGCATCTTCGACGCGCCGCTGACCAAGGTCATCGGTAACCAGGTCAAGGTGGTCGGCTGGTACGACAACGAGTGGGGCTACTCCAACCGCCTCGTCGACCTCGTGAAGCTGGTTGGTTCGTCGCTGTGAGCATCCGTACCCTCGACGACCTGCTCGCCGAGGGGGTGCCGGGTCGGCGCGTGCTGGTGCGCGCCGACCTGAACGTCCCGCTCGACAAGCAGACCGGCGAGATCGCCGATGACGGTCGGATCCGGGCGGTGCTGCCGACGCTGGGGGCGCTGACCGAGGCCGGTGCCAAGGTGGTCGTCTGCTCGCACCTGGGCCGGCCGAAGGGCTCGCCGGATCCGCAGTTCAGCCTCGGCCCGGTCGCCGGCCGGCTCGGCGAACTGCTCGGCGCGTCGGTGCACTTCGCCACCGACACCGTGGGCGAGTCGGCCCGGGACACCGTGGCGGGGCTCGCCGACGGGGAGGTCGCGCTGCTGGAGAACCTCCGCTTCAACAAGGGGGAGACCAGCAAGGACGACACCGAGCGGGGTGCCTTCGCCGACCAGTTGGCCGCGTTCGGTGACGCGTACGTCGACGACGCGTTCGGCGCCGTGCACCGCAAGCACGCCAGCGTGTACGACGTACCCGCTCGCCTGCCGCACGTCGCCGGTCGCCTGGTGCTGCGCGAGGTGGAGGTGCTCTCCACCCTCACCGGCAACCCCGAACGGCCGTACGTGGTGGTGCTCGGTGGCTCCAAGGTCTCCGACAAGCTCGCCGTGATCGAGGCGCTGCTGCCGACCGTGGACCGGCTGCTCATCGGCGGCGGCATGTGCTTCACCTTCCTCAAGGCGCAGGGTCACGAGGTGGGCAGCTCGCTGCTCGAGAAGGACATGGTCGAGACCTGCCGCAACCTGCTGGAGCGTTCCGAAGGCAAGATCATGCTCCCGGTCGACGTGGTGGCCGCCGACGCCTTCGCCCCGGACGCGGCGCACGACGTGGTTCCCGCCGACGGCATCCCCAGCCACCGGGTCGGGCTCGACATCGGGCCGGAGACGGTGGCCGGTTTCGCCGCCGCGCTCAGGACCGGCACCCGGACCATCTTCTGGAACGGCCCGATGGGCGTGTTCGAGATGCCCGCGTTCGCGGCGGGCACCCGGGGCGTCGCCGAGGCGATCGCCGGCTCCGAGGCGTTCAGCGTCGTCGGTGGCGGCGACTCGGCCGCAGCGGTGCGGGCGCTGGGGCTGGACGAGAAGGCCTTCGGCCACATCTCCACCGGCGGCGGCGCCTCCCTGGAGTACCTGGAGGGCAAGACCCTCCCCGGCATCGCGGCTCTGGAGAACTGATGACGAGCGCTCCCCGTCGGCCGTTGATGGCCGGCAACTGGAAGATGAACCTCAACCACCTCGAGGCGAACCTGCTGGTGCAGAAGCTGGCGGCCAGCCTCACCGAGAAGCAGCTGACCGAGGTGGAGACGGTGGTCCTGCCGCCCTTCACCGACCTGCGTACGGTGCAGAGCGTGGTGGAGGGCGACAAGCTGCTGATCGGCTACGGCGCGCAGGATCTGTCGCCGCACGCGTCCGGCGCGTACACCGGGGACATCTCCGGGCCGATGCTGGCCAAGCTGGGCTGCACGTACGTGGTGGTCGGGCACTCCGAGCGGCGGGCCTACCACCACGAGGACGACGCCCAGGTGCGGGCCAAGGTGCAGGCCGCGCTGACCCACGGACTCACTCCGATCCTCTGCGTGGGGGAGGGGCTGGACATCCGGGAGCAGGGCGGACACGTCGCGCACTGCTCCGACCAGCTCGACGCGGCGCTCAAGGGGCTGCCCGCCGAGCAGGTCACCAAGGTCGTGGTCGCGTACGAGCCGGTCTGGGCGATCGGCACCGGCAAGACGGCCACCCCCGAGGACGCGCAGGAGGTCTGCGGCGCGGTACGGGCCCGGCTGGCCAAGACCTTCGACCAGGGCACGGCCGAGCAGGTCCGGATCCTCTACGGCGGCTCGGTGAAGTCGTCGAACATCGCCGCGATCATGGCTCAGCCGGACGTGGACGGTGCCCTGATCGGCGGCGCCAGCCTGGACGCCGAGGAGTTCGCGAAGATCTGCCGGTTCCCGGAGCACATCTCCGGCTGATCGCTCGCTATCCTTGACTCCGCCCGTCCGCCGGTCGGTGCCGCCGTGCCCGAACTGCCCGGGCGAGGATCGTAACGAGAGGACTGACCCCCGCCATGCCGATCTGGTTCGCCTACACGTTGGTCGTGTTGCTGGTCACCACGAGCGTCCTGCTCACCCTGCTGATCCTGCTGCACCGCGGTAAGGGCGGTGGGATGTCCAGCATGTTCGGCGGTGGCGTCAGCTCCAGCCTGGCTGGGTCGTCGGTGGCCGAGAAGAACCTTGACCGCTACACCGTTCTGGTGGGCATCGTCTGGTTCGCCTGCATTGTCGGGCTCGGCCTCTGGCTCCGCCTTCAGGTAGGCACAGGAGTCTGAGCAGCCCGTCTGGTCGTACAATCTGCGCGCGGTTCGTCACTCGACGAGCCGCGCGCAGTTCGTTTCACCCGCTGCACCGCGTCGCCCGCCGTCCACCCCTCGACGGCGGTCCCCTCCCACGACAGGAGTCAGCGCCGTGTCGAACGGCCACGTCATCCGGGGCGCCCGGGTCGGGTCCGCCCCCGCACGTCACCCCGAACGGCATCAGCCGGTCCCGTGCCGGTCGGTCAGCTACTGGTGCCGCAACGGGCACCGCACCGACATCCGCATCGTCGCCGACGTGGCGGCCCCGCCCGTCTGGGACTGCCCCCGCTGCGGCCAGCCCGCCGGTCAGGACGCGCAGGATCCGCCGGCCCGAACCCGCGACGAGCCCTACAAGACCCATCTGGCGTACGTCAAGGAGCGGCGTACCGACGCCGAGGGTGAGGCGATTCTCGCGGAGGCGCTCGCCGCCCTGCGGCACCGCCGTGGCACTCGCTGACCCACCGCGGATCGCGCGCGGTGTTAAGAGGGGGCCCCTCCTATGCACCAGGCGTTAAAAGGGGGCCCTTCCTTTCACTTCGGCGGCGGCAGCGCGGTCGAGCAGCCAGAGGGTGCGGCTGGTGCCCTGCACCCCGGCCGCCGGGATCTGCACCGGCTCGGCGCCGGCCAGGGCCATGCCGACCGCGTGGGCCTTGTCGGCGCCGCCGGCGACCAGCCACACCTCCTCGGCGGTGTTGATCGTCGGCAGGGTGAGGGTGACGCGTACCGGCGGCGGCTTCGGGCTGTCCCGCACCGCGCTGACCGGGCGGCTCTCGTGGTGCACCGGGTGCTCCGGGAAGACCGAGGCGACGTGCCCGTCCTCGCCCACGCCGAGCAGCAGCACGTCGAAGTGGGGCAGCGCGGCGGTGCCGGGCCGGGCCGCCCGGGCGAGTTCGTCCGCGTACCGGGCGGCGGCCTCCTCCGGGTCGGCGCCGCCGTCGGAGGCGGGCATCGGGTGGATCCGGGCCGGATCGAGCGGCAGCGCGTCCAGCAGCGCCGCCCGGGCCTGGGTCTCGTTGCGCTCCGGGTCGCCGGCCGGCAGGAACCGTTCGTCGCCCCACCACACGTCGACCCGGGACCAGTCGACGGCGTCGGCGGCGGGCAGCGCGGCCACCGCCCGGTAGACCGCTGCGGCGATCCGGCCGCCGGTGAGCACCACCGACGCCTCGCCGCGTGCGGCCTGCGCGTCGAGCAGCCGCACCACCAACCGGGCCGCGACGGCCTGCGCCAGCAGGTCGGCATCGGCGTGTACGGCGACACTCGCCTCACTCATGGGTGGTCCTTCCGCGACCGCACGGCGGTCGTGTCGTGCCAACGAATAAAGAAGTCAGGATCCGGTGTTGGTCGCGGCGTGCGTGGTGACGCCCGCCTCGGCCCGTTGGGCGGTGGCCGGATCCTTCCAGACGTGCACCCGCCGCCCGGGGCGCCGGTCGAGGTTGGTCAGACCGGCGAAGGCACCCAGGGCGTCCGCGTACACCTGGTCGGGGCCGAGCCGGCGCAGTTCCTCGGCCAGTTCGTCGCCGAGTGGCCGACGGACCAGCGGCAGCATCCGGTCCTCCTGGCCGGTGCGCCGGAAGACGGCCATGCTGTCGTCGCGGGTCAGCGTCAGCTCGTCGCCGTTGGCGCAGCGCAGTTGCACCTCGCGCATGCGCGGGAACTCCCGGGTCCGCTCCCAACGCGGCTTGATACCCAGCCGGCTGCGCAGCCAGCCGCGCATCAGCGCGGCGGTCGGGTCGGTCGGGGGCGCGACCACCACGGCCTCGGTGAGCTGCGCCTCGGTGGTGTCGAACGCGCCGGCGACCAGGGTTCGCCACGGGGTGATCCGGGTCCAGGCGAGGTCGGTGTCGCCCGGGGCGTAGTCGCGGGCCCGCTGCCGAAGCGCCTCGATCGGGTCGGGGGCCTGGGCGCTGTCGGTGATCCGCCGGTCGGCGACCACGCCGAGGAAGTCGGTGGCGATCTCGTCCGGCGGTTCGCCGTGCCACCAGGTGACCACGGGCACGTCCGGCACCAGCAGCGGCATCACCACCGATTCGGCGTGCAGGGCCAGCCGCCCGTACATCCGCATGACCACCGCCTCGCACGGGCCGAGCCGCCCGCCCACGACGATCTCCGCGTCCAGCCGGCTGCGGTCTCGCTCCACGTCGGAGCGGACGACCACCAGCAGCCGGCACGGGTGCGCGGCGGCGGCGATGGTGGCCGCCGCCTCCGCGTCGCGGACCCGCTTCTCGTCCACCACCACGATCAGGGTCAGCGCCATTCCGCTGGCCACCCCACCGGCGCTGCGCCGCTCGGCGGCGAGTGCCTTGACCACCTCGTTGCCGGTGGTGTCCCACAGTCCGATCATGCTCGTCTCCAGGCCCGGCCCTCGCGGGCCAGCATCTCGTCGGCGGCCCGGGGGCCCCACTCGCCGGCGCGGTAGGCCTCCGGCTTCGTGCCCTCCCAGGCGTGCTCCAGCGGGTCCACCACGGCCCAGCTCTGTTCGACCTCGGCGGCGTCCGGGAACAGCGTCCGGTCGCCGACCAGCACGTCCAGCACCAGCCGTTCGTACGCCTCCGGGCTGGCCTCGGTGAACGCCTCGCCGTACTGGAAGTCCATCGCGATGTCGCGGACCTCCATGGTGGTGCCCGGTACCTTGGAGCCGAACTTGAGCACCACACCCTCGTCCGGCTGCACCCGGATGACCAGCTGGTTGTTGCCGAGCATCTCCATGTCGGCCGGGGTGAACGGCAGGTGCGGCGCCTTCTTGAAGATCACCGCGACCTCGGTGACCCGCCGCGACAGCCGCTTGCCGGCCCGGATGTAGAACGGCACCTCGGCCCAGCGGCGGTTCTGGATGCCGAGCCGGACCGCCACGTACGTCTCCGTGGTCGAGGTCGGCGGGACCCCGTCCTCCTCCAGGTAGCCCCTGGCCCGCTGGCCACCGACCCAGCCGGGTAGGTACTGCCCGCGTACGGTGCCCTCCGCGACGTCCTGCGGCAGGGTGATCGCCTTGAGCACCTTCAGCTTCTCGGCCCGGATCTCGTCGGCGTCGAAGCTGGTCGGCTCCTCCATGGCGACCAGGGCGAGCAGTTGCAGCAGGTGGTTCTGCAACACGTCGCGGGCGGTGCCGACCGAGTCGTAGAAGCCGGCCCGGGTGCCGATCCCGACGTCCTCGGCCATGGTGATCTGCACCGAGTCGACGTACTGCGAGTTCCACAGCGGCTCGAAGAGGTTGTTGGCGAAGCGCAGGGCGAGGATGTTCTGGACTGTCTCCTTGCCCAGGTAGTGGTCGATGCGGAACACGTCCTGCCGGGTGAACACGTCGTCGACCAGGTCGTTGAGCGCCTTGGCCGAGGGCAGGTCGTGCCCGAACGGCTTCTCCACCACCACCCGGCGCCAGCCGCCGCACTTCTCGTTGTCGGCCATGCCGGTGCGGGCCAGCTGCTTGAGCACGACCGGGAAGGCCGTCGGTGGGATGGAGAAGTAGAAGGCCGCGTTGCCGTGGATGCCGTGACTGTCCCGCAGGGCCTCCATGCAGTGGGCGAGCCGGTCGAAGGCGTCGTCGTCGTCGAACGAGCCGCCGACGAACTTGATGTTGTGCTCCAGCCGTGACCAGACCTCCTCCCGCCACGGAGTGCGGGAGTGTGTCTTGGCCGCCTCGCGGGCCAGCGACGAGAAGTCGCCGTCGGTCCAGTCCCGCCGGGCAAACCCGACGACCACGAAGCCGGGCGGCAGCAGCCCCCGGTTGGCCAGGTCGTACACCGCCGGAATCAGCTTTTTCTGGGCCAGGTCACCGGTCACTCCGAAGATCACCAGAGCACACGGCTCCGGGATCCGCGGCAATCGCCGGTCCTGCGGGTCGCGCAGCGGGTTCACGCCGCCTCCTCGCTCCGCTCGTCCACGTCGTCCATCGTCATGCCCGTAGCGACCCGACCGCGTCGAGCAGTTGGGCCAGGCCCACCGTCCGGTCGGTCAGGTGCAGGTGCAGCAGCGGGCGTTCGCGACCGGCCAGGGCCTGGCGGTCGCCGACGGCCTGCGCCGCCTGTAGTTCCCCGAAGGAGTACGGCCGCCCGGGCACCGGTAGATCAACGTCGACCGTACCGGTCACCTGAAGAAAGGTACCCACCTGCGGGCGGCCCATGTGGTACTGGCCGATCAGGTGGGAATGGCGCGGTCGCCAACCGAAGGTGACCGGCCGCCGGGTGGCCTCGGCCAGCAACGGACGCAGCCGGGCCGCAGCGGCGTCGGCGTGCCGGTCGAGGTACGCGACCACCGTGAGGTGACTCTCATCGCCGATGCCGTGCAGCAGGTGGCGCAGGGCGCCGGTCAGGTCGGCCGGGGCGCCCGGCGGGGCGTACACCTCGATCGCGCCCTGGACGGCCGACGGCGCCGCGGCCGGGACCGCGCTGATCCGCTCGCCGGCCCCGACGCCCGGCGCGTCGAACGGGTCGCCCCCGCGCACGGTGGCGTCGAACGGGTCGACCCCGCGCACGGTGGCGGCGACCGCGGCGGCGTACTGCCAGGCCAGGAACTGGGCGCCGAGCGGGCCGTTGACCGCGATGTCGGTCGCCGGGCCGGTGGCGGGCACGTCGCCGGCGGTGAGCGCGCCGCCGTAGCTGACGGTGAGCACGTCGGCGCCGGTCACCCCGGGAGCCGCCGGCGACTCGACCACCACCGGCAGGAGGCCCAGGCCGACGCCGGCGAGCAACTGCGCCACCCACTCGCCGAGCCCTTCGAGGCCGCTGCCGTCGGCGACCAGCGCGACCTTGTCCCGCCCGGTCGTCGTGGCGGCGGCCAGCGCGGCACCGAGCGCCAGGGCCGGGTTGCCCTCCGACCGGCTCAGCGACGCCGTGAACTCCTCGGCCTGCTCGAGCAGGTCGGCCACGGCGACGCCGGCCAGCGCGCAGGGCACCAGCCCGTACGCGGTCAACGCGCGGTAGCCGTCGGCCACCTCGGGGTCGGCCGGCACGGTGATCGCGCCCAGTTCGGCGGCGACCGCCTCCAGCGGGGAACCCGGGGCGGTGACGACGACGAAGTGTCGCCCCGCCTCGGCCTCGGTCATCCCCGCGTCCAGGAACGCCCGCCAGTAGGCGCGCCGGTGGCTGTCGAGCTGCACCGGGTCGCCGCAGTGGTCGGCCAGCACGACCACGGTGCGGGCCGGCCGGTCGGCCAGCGTGGCGCGGACCCGACCGGGGTCGGCCGTGTCGAGCACGGTCAGCGGCCGGCCCGTGGTCCGCGCGACGGCATCGGCCGCGAGCGACGCGTCACCGGTGCCGACGAGCACCACGTGGTCCAGGTCGGCCAGCTCCGCCGTCAGCTCCGCGAGCTGGGGGAGCAGCTCACGGCCGCGGCGGTAGGTGTCGAGCGGGCCGAGCCCGACTCCGGCGCCAGCCGCCGGTGGACCCCACAACGTCGGGTCCCCGGCGGCCAACCGGCCCGGTACGCCGGCGTCGACCAGCGCCTGCCGAACGGAGGCCGGCGCGCCGCCGTCGACGGCCCGCGCGCCGTACACGGCGAGACCGCCGGCGGCCTCGCCGGGTGCGTCCAGCAGGTCACCCACGCCGCCACCCCGTCGGGGCGGCGGCGTGGGTGGAGCCGGGAAGCACCGTCACGCATTTCCTCCGGCCCGCGCGGCGGCGTCGGCGTTGGTCCGGGCGGCCTCGCCCGGACTGTCGGTGCCCTGCCCGGCGGCGGCCAGCGACTTGCGGACGCCGTCGAGCAACTCGTTCCAGCTCGCCTCGAACTTCTCCACACCCTCGCGTTCCAGGGTGTCGATCACGTCGGCCATGTCCACACCCACCGACGCGAGGTCCGCGAAGACCTGCCGGGCGTCGTCGTACGCGCCGGTGACGGTGTCCGGGCGGGTCTCGCCGTGCTCGGCGTACGCGTGGATGACCGACTCCGGCATGGTGTTGACCGTGCCGGTGGCGATCAGCTCCTCGACGTAGATCACGTCCCGGTAGTCCGGGTTCTTGGTCGAGGTGGACGCCCACAGCGGCCGCTGCGGGTGCGCCCCGGCGTCGGCCAGGGCCTGCCAGCGGTCGGAGGAGAAGACCTCGCTGTAACGCTCGTAGGCCAGCCGGGCGTTGGCCACCGCGGCGCGCCCCTTGAGTCCCAGCGCGCGCTCCTTGCCCGCGCTGTCCGACGCCTCACCGGCGATCCGGTCCAACCGCTTGTCCACCTCGGTGTCGACCCGGGAGACGAAGAACGAGGCCACCGAGCCGATCTTCGACAGGTCGTGGCCGTTGGCCCGGGCCTGCTCCAGGCCGGCGAGGAAGGCCTCCATCACCTGCGAGTAGCGGTCCAGCCCGAAGATGAGGGTGACGTTGACGCTGATCCCCTCGGCCAGCGCGGCGGTGATCGCCGGCAGGCCGGCCTCGGTCGCCGGGATCTTGATGAACAGGTTCGGCCGGTCCACCAGCCACCACAGCGCCTTGGCCTCGGCGACGGTACGCCGGGCCTCGTGGGCCAGCCGTGGGTCCACCTCGATGGAGACCCGACCGTCGACGCCCGCGCTGGCGTCGTACGCCGGACGCATCACGTCGCAGGCCCACCGCACGTCGTACGTGGTGAGCATGCGGACGGCCTCCTCGACCTCGATGCCCCGGGTGGCCAGGTCGCGCAGCTGCCAGTCGTATTCGTCGGCGTCGCTCAACGCCTTCGCGAAGATCGTCGGGTTGGTGGTCACCCCGACGACGTGCTTCTCGCGGCGCAGCTGGTCCAGCCCGCCGGAGCTCAGTCGTACCCGGGAAAGATCGTCGAGCCAGATCGCCACTCCCGCAGCGGTCAGCTCGCCCAGCCGGTCGGTCGTCATGTAGGCCAACGCTCCCCTCAGTTGCCGGTCGTGAAACCGGTGATGTCCCCGACCCGGGTCAGCGCCGCGTGCGCGGCGGCGACGATCCGGTCCGGGGTGAAGCCGAACTGCTCGAAGAGCATGGAGTGCGGGGCACTCGCGCCGTAGTGCTCGAGGCTGACGGTCTCACCGCAGTCGCCGACGATGGCGCGCCAGGACATCGCGATGCCCGCCTCCACGCTCACCCGGGCCTTTACCCCGCGCGGCAGCACCGACTCCCGGTACGCCTCGTCCTGCTCGAAGAACCACTCCTGGCAGGGCATCGAGACCACCCGGGTGGGCGTGCCGTCGGCCTCCAGCCGCTCCCGGGCGGTCAGGCAGAGCTGCACCTCCGAGCCGGTGCCGACGAGGATCACCTGCGGCTTGGCGTTGGACGCCTCGGCGAGCACGTAGCCGCCCCTGGCGGCACCGTCGGCCCCGGCCAGTTCAGACCGGTCCAGGGTGGGCAGCGGCTGGCGGCTCAGCGCCAGCGCGGTCGGCCGGTCGGTGTGCTCCAGCGCCCGCCGCCAGGCCCACGCCGTCTCGTTGGCGTCGGCCGGACGGACCACGTCCAGACCGGGGATGGCCCGCAGCGCGGTGAGGTGCTCCACCGGCTGGTGGGTCGGGCCGTCCTCGCCGAGCCCGATGGAGTCGTGCGTCCAGACGTAGATGACCGGCAGCTTCATCAGCGCGGCCAGCCGCACCGAGGGACGCATGTAGTCGCTGAACACCAGGAAGGTGCCGCCGTAGGGGCGGGTGCCGCCGTGCAGGGCGATGCCGTTGAGGATCGCGCCCATGGCGTGTTCGCGGATGCCGAAGTGCAGCGTGCGGCCGTACTCGTGGCCGGGGAACTCCTTCGTGGCGTACTGGCTGGGCACGAAGGAGGGCTCGCCCTTCATCGTGGTGTTGTTGCTCTCGGCCAGGTCGGCCGAGCCACCCCACAGCTCGGGCAGCACCGGGGCGAGCGCGGCCAGCACCTTGCCGGAGGCGGCCCGGGTGGCCACGCCCTTGGCGTCGGCCGGGAACTCCGGCAGCGCCTCGGTCCAGCCTTCGGGCAGGGCCCGGCCGGCCAGCCGGTCGTAGAGCGCGCGGCGCTGCGGGTTGGCCCCGGACCAGGCGTCGAAGGCGGCTGTCCACTCCTGCTGCGCGGCCTCGCCCCGGCGCAGCGCCTGGCGGCTGTGGGCGAGCACCTCCTCGGTGACCTGGAAGGATGCGGCCGGGTCGAAGCCGAGGATCCGCTTGGTGGCGGCCACCTCATCGGCGCCGAGCGCCGAGCCGTGAATCTTGCCGGTGTTCTGCTTGTTCGGCGCCGGCCAGCCGATGATGGTGCGGAGCGCGATGAACGACGGGCGGCCCGTCTCCGCCTTGGCGGCCAGCAGCGCCTGGTACAGCTCCTCGACGTCCTCGTGGTAGTCGCCCTGGTCGGCGTCGCCGCGCCGCCAGTCGACCGTCTGCACGTGCCAGCCGTACGCCGCGTAGCGGGCCGCCACGTCCTCGCTCAACGCGATGCGGGTGTCGTCCTCGATCGAGATCTCGTTGTCGTCGTAGATCACGCAGAGGTTGCCCAGCTGCTGGTGCCCGGCCAGGGCGCTGGCCTCGTGGCTGATGCCCTCCTCGATGTCGCCGTCGGAGGCGATGCACCAGATGTGGTGGTCGAAGACCGACTCACCGGGCTCGGTCTCCGGGTCGAACAGGCCGCGCTCGCGGCGGGCCGCCATGGCCATGCCGACGGCGTTGCCCAGCCCCTGCCCGAGCGGGCCGGTGGTGGTCTCCACGCCCGGGGTGTGGCCGTGCTCGGGGTGCCCCGGGGTGAGCGAGCCCCACTGCCGCAGCGACTTCAGGTCGTCCAGGTTCAGCGGGTAGCCGGCGAGGAAGAGCTGGATGTAAAGGGTCAGGCTGGAGTGGCCGGCGGAGAGCACGAAGCGGTCCCGGCCGGGCCACAGCGGATCGGCGGGGCTGTGTCGCATGACCCGGTTGAACAACAGGTACGCCGCCGGAGCGAGGCTCATCGCGGTGCCCGGGTGGCCGTTGCCGGATTTCTCCACGGCGTCCATGGCCAGGACGCGGACGGTGTCCACGGCACGGCGGTCGAGATCGGTCCAGTCGAGTGGGGGGTGGGCGGATCGGTTGGCTGCCACGGTGGTGATTGCTCCTCGGCGAGATGGGCGGAACCCTCACTGGTGACCCTATCGAGCGGTGCTGAAAGTGCACCCGAGGATCTCAGCATGCTGGTCTGTACGTTTTCAGTCGCCGCCGCGGTTCAGCCCCTGGTGTGACGGTCCGCACCGTTACCGGGTCGCCCGGGCAGCCAAAACGACAGCGCGTAGTGTGTGGGGCGGTGCGCCGCTCCGCAGCCTGGTCCGGCCGCACCGACCTCCCCCCGCCGACGCCGGAAGGTGACTATCCGTGAGCATGATCACCGAGCGTCCGGTCAGTAACCCTGCCGGACAGTCGCCGGTGGGCGCGACGGAGGAGGCCCCGGGCCGTTCCCGGAACCTGCGGGTGGTGCTGGCGGCGTACCTCACGCTGACCAAGCCGCGGATCGTCGAGCTGCTGCTGGTGACCACCGTGCCGGCGATGATGCTCGCGCACGGCGGGATGCCCTCGCTGTGGCTGGTCGCCGTGGTGCTGGTCGGCGGCTCGCTCGCCGCCGGGGCGGCCAGCGTGCTCAACTGCTACCTCGACCGCGACATCGATCAGGTGATGCGGCGGACCAAGCGCCGACCGCTGCCGGCGCACACCGTGACCCCCCGCAACGCCCTGATCTTCGGCCTGGTGCTGGCGGTGGTCTCGCTGGCGATCATGGTGGCCTTCACCAACCTGCTCGCCGCCGGGCTCACCCTGGCCGCCATCCTGTACTACGACGTGGTCTACACCCTCTGGCTCAAGCGCACCACGGTGACGAACACCTTCTGGGGTGGCGCCTGCGGCGCGGCCCCGGTGCTGATCGGCTGGGCGGCGGTGACCGGGTCGCTGTCGCCGATGGCCTGGGCGCTGTTCGCGGTGGTCTTCTTCTGGCAGCTGCCGCACTTCTACCCGCTGGCGATGAAATACAAGGACGACTACGCCCGAGCGGGCATCCCGATGCTGCCGGTGGTGGCCTCCGTCCGGCGGGTCAACGCCGAGATCGTGCTCTTCGCCTGGCTGACGGTGCTCACCTCGTTGGGCGTCTGGGCGCTCGGCCTGAGCCCGATCTACGGCGTACCGACCCTGGTGGTCGGCGCGATCTTCATCATCGAGGCGCACAAGCTGGCCGGCCGGGCCAGCCGGGGCGAGGCGGTCAAGCCGATGCGGCTGTTCCACTGGTCGACGACCTACCTGACCATCGTCTTCGCCGCCGCCGCCCTCGACGCCCTGCTGTAAGGAAGGGCCCCTTCTTAACGCCTCGTGCATAGGAAGGGCCCCCTTTTAACACGCCGTCGGTGTTCACCGGATTGGTGTTTTCGGGCCTTTCCGTGCGGAGAAATCCGGGCGAAACGCCCGCGGGCCTGCCTAAACCGAGGCGTAATGGGTATCACAAAAGGTTCATGGTTCTCGCCCGTCCGGGTGGTCGTCTGCATAGGCTCGGGTCATGACAGATGGTTCCGACACGACGCTGACGGCTGATCAGACCGTCCCCGGGCCGGCCCCCAGCGGCGTGGTCGCGGGTATCAAGTCGTTCGCCGCCGAGCACGGCGGGGCGAGAGCGGTCATCGAGTACGTCGGCAAACGCGGCGCGCGGATCGTCCTGGTGGGCTCCGACGGCGCGTGGGGCGACCAGTTCGCGGAGGACACGGTCCAGGCCCGCGAGGCCTGCGCACAGGCCGGGGTCGCCGTGGAGAACGCGTGGGAGCGGGAACTGATGGACCAGATGCGCCCGAGCAACGACCTCTGGCGTTCGATGGCCCGGCGCACGATGGCCCGTTGAGATAAATTGACCGACCATCACCAGTCGACCCGGGGGAAGCCCCGGGTCGCTCTCGTCACCTGCTCCGAACTGCCCGAACTCGACCCGGATGATCGCCTCGTCCGGGGCCCGCTGTCCGCGCGTGGAATCGCCGCGGAACCCGCCGTCTGGGACGACCCGGCCGTCGACTGGACGGCGTACGACCTGGCGGTGCTCCGGTCGCCCTGGGACTACTCGTCGCGGCGCGACGATTTCGTCGCCTGGGCCGCCCGGGTGCCCCGGCTGGCCAACCCGGCCGACGTGGTGCGCTGGAACACCGACAAGCGCTACCTCGACGAACTCTCCGTCGCCGGGGTGCCGACGGTGCCGACCGGCTGGGTGCTGCCCGGCGAGCGCTGGCAGCCGCCCGCCGACCGGGGCGAGTACGTCATCAAGCCCGCCGTCAGCGCCGGCAGCCGGGACACCGGCCGCTACGACCTGGCCGACCCGGAACACCGGCGACTGGCGTCGGCCCATGTCGGGCGGCTCGGCGCGACCGGCCGGGTGACCATGGTTCAGCCGTACCTTCGCGCCGTGGACACCGCCGGCGAGACCGCGCTGCTCTACCTCGCCGGCCCGGACGGCCTGGCCTTCAGCCACGCGATCCGCAAGGGGCCGATGCTGACCGGGCCGGACGAGGGCGTCGAAGGGCTGTACAAGCTCGAGGAGATCGCCCCGCGTACCGCCGACGGCGCCCAGCTCGCCGTGGCGGAGCGGGCCCTGGCTGCGGTGCCGGGCGGACCGGACCGCCTGCTCTACGCACGGGTGGATGTGATTCCCGGCCCCGACGGCACCCCCGTGCTGGTGGAGCTGGAGCTGACCGAGCCCTCGCTGTTCATCGGGTACGCCGAGGGCGCCCCGGACCGCCTCGCCGAGGCCATCCGCGCCCACCTGGCGCGCGACCGCCCGTCCGGGCACGCCCATGCCGCGGCCGTGGCGCCCGACGCCTGACCCGTCCGGGCGTGCCGGCGGCGCCCGTTACGCGGGGACCGGCTCCTCGGCGGCCGCGACCGGCGCGGCCGCCCGGGTCGGCGCGTCGGCCGGGCGGCGCTCGCGGATCGACCAGAGAACCGACAGGGTGGCGAGCCAGACCAGGCAGGACCCGAGCATGTGCGCGCCGACCAGCAGCACGGGCAGGTTCGTGAAGTACTGCACGAAGCCGATCACGCCCTGGGCCAGCTCGACCAGGAGTAGCGTGCGGGCGGCGCGTACGGCCGACGCCGGGGCGCCGACCGCGTGCAGGGCCAGCCAGAGGCCCACGGTCAGGCCGACGAGCAGGAAGACGAGGTCGGCGTGGATCTGGGAGATCGTCTGGGGGTCGAGGCCGTTGCGGATCGCGTCGGCGTCGCCGGCGTGCGGACCGCTGCCGGTCACCGCGACCCCGACCACGATCACCGCCGCGCTGACCACCACCGTGCTCCAGGTCAGGGCCCGCAGCGCCGGGGGCACCAGCGGAACCTTCGGCCCGTCCGGCTCGGCGACGCGACGCCACAGGGCGTACGCGACGAGCAGCAGCAGCATCGAGACCACGAAGTGGATGCCCACGATCGAGGGGTGCAGTTGGGTGCGTACGGTGATCCCGCCGATCACGGCCTGGGCGATGATGCCGAACACCACGCCCAGCGCGAGCGGCACCACGCCCCGTCGGCGCGGCCGGTGGGCCAGCGCGGCCAGCAGGGTGGCGCCCGCGATCAGCACCAGGCCGAAGGTGAGCAGCCGGTTGCCGAACTCGATCGCCCCGTGCACGCCCATCTCGGCGGTGGTGGTGTAGGACTCGTCGGTGCACCGGGGCCAGGTGGGGCAGCCGAGCCCGGAGGCGGTCAACCGGACCGCCCCGCCGGTGACCACGATCCCCGCGTTGGCGACGATGTTGGCGAACGCGAGACGGCGCAGCAGGGTGGCGGAGACCGGAAACCGGGCAGGTCGCTTCACGCAGCGAATCCTACGCACCGTAGTTGATCCCGATCGGGTGACTCCGGCGCCGCGGTGGTTCGGATCACCGGATCGGGAATTTGCAGGGCCTGGACGAATTACGTAACGTGGGTGTTGTGAAAAAGGCGGCAGGGTTCTTCGGGCACCCGCCGGCGGCTGATTCGGCCGCCGGCCGGTCCGCGCCGGCCGCTGACCGGTCGACCCGCGACCGGGTCACCCAGCTGCTGCTGGCACGCCGGGCGGCCACCGCCGCCCAGTTGGGCGACGCGCTGGGGCTCAGCCCGGCGGCGATCCGCCGGCACCTCGACGCGATGCTCGTCGACGGCGACGTGATCGCCCGCGAGCAGACTGTTCGCGGGCAGCGGGGAAGAGGACGCCCGGCCAAGGTGTTCCTACTGACGGACGCCGCCCGTAGCCGGTGCGGCACCCATCACTACGACAACATGGCCACCGCCGCGTTGCGCTGGATCGCCCAGACCGGCGGCGCGCGGGCGGTGGAGGAGTTCGCCGCCGAGCAGGTAGCCGCCCTGGAGGCCCGCTGCCGGGCCGCCCTGGCCCACGCCGGGGACGATCCGATGGCCCGGGCGGAGGCACTCGCCTCGGCGTTGACCGCTGAGGGCTACGCTGCCAGTGCGTCCACGATCGCGTCCGGCGGCCAGCTCTGCCAGCACCACTGCCCGGTGGCGCACGTGGCCGCCGAGTTTCCCCAGCTGTGCGAGGCCGAGACCACGGTGATCTCCCGCCTGGTCGGCACCCACGTGCAGCGCCTGGCCACCATCGCGCACGGCGACGGGGTGTGCACCACGCACATTCCCGGTCCGCCGCCTGCCCAGTCCGGTAAGACCGTCACCACTGTGAGGGACAGATAGATGACCGAGCAGACCGTCCAGCCCCTGACCCAGGAGGAGCAGCTCGCCGCCCTGGGCAACTACGAGTACGGCTGGGCCGACCCGGACGTCGCCGGCGCTGCCGCCCAGCGTGGCCTCAGCGAGGCGGTGGTGCGGGACATCTCGGCCAAGAAGAACGAGCCGGCCTGGATGCTCGACCTGCGCCTGAAGGGGCTGCGGCTGTTCGAGCGCAAGCCGATGCCGGCCTGGGGCGCCGACCTCACCGGGATCGACTTCGACAACATCAAGTACTTCGTGCGCTCCACCGAGAAGCAGGCCACCAGCTGGGAGGACCTGCCCGAGGACATCAAGAACACCTACGACCGGCTGGGCATCCCGGAGGCGGAGAAGCAGCGCCTCGTCGCCGGTGTCGCCGCCCAGTACGAGTCCGAGGTGGTCTACCACAAGATCCGTGATGACCTGGAGGAGCAGGGCGTCGTCTTCCTCGACACCGACACCGCCCTCAAGGAGCACGCGGACCTGTTCAAGGAGTACTTCGGCACGGTGATCCCGGTCGGCGACAACAAGTTCGCCGCGCTGAACACCTCCGTGTGGTCCGGTGGCTCGTTCATCTACGTGCCGAAGGGCGTGCAGGTGGAGATCCCGCTGCAGGCGTACTTCCGGATCAACACCGAGAACATGGGCCAGTTCGAGCGGACGCTGATCATCGTCGACGAGGGCGCGTACGTGCACTACGTCGAGGGCTGCACCGCGCCCATCTACTCCTCCGACTCGCTGCACAGCGCGGTGGTCGAGATCATCGTCAAGAAGAACGCCCGGTGCCGCTACACCACCATCCAGAACTGGTCGAACAACGTCTACAACCTGGTCACCAAGCGCGCGGTGTGCCACGAGGGCGCGACCATGGAGTGGGTCGACGGCAACATCGGCTCCAAGGTGACCATGAAGTACCCGGCGGTCTACATGACCGGCGAGCACGCCAAGGGCGAGGTGCTGTCGGTGGCCATGGCCGGCGAGGGCCAGCACCAGGACGCCGGCGCCAAGATGGTGCACGCCGCGCCGCATACCAGCAGCACGATCGTGTCGAAGTCGATCGCCCGGGGCGGTGGCCGCACCTCGTACCGTGGCCTGGTGCAGGTGCTGGAGGGTTCGCACAGCAGCGCCAGCACGGTCAAGTGCGACGCGCTCCTGGTCGACACCATTTCCCGCTCCGACACCTACCCGTACGTCGACATCCGTGAGGACGACGTGTCGATGGGGCACGAGGCGACCGTCTCCAAGGTCAGCGAGGACCAGCTCTTCTACCTGATGAGCCGGGGTCTGAGCGAGGACGAGGCGATGGCGATGATCGTGCGCGGCTTCATCGAGCCGGTCGCCAAGGAACTGCCGATGGAGTACGCGCTGGAGCTCAACCGCCTGATCGAGCTGCAGATGGAGGGCGCGGTCGGCTGACCCGCGCCGCCCGGCGGGCCGGCTGATGCCGGCCCGCCACCGAAGCATCAGACCGTCGTCGCAAGAACAGACCAAGGACGAGATGACTACCCAGGCTTCCGCGCCGCCCAGCACCAAGTCGCAGGCGCTTCGCTCGTACGACGTCGCCGACTTCCCGGCCCTCACCGGCCTGGAGGAGGATTGGCGCTTCACCCCGCTCAAGCGACTGCGCGGGCTGACCGGCGGGGCTCAGGCCGCGACCGGCACGGTCCGGCACGAGTACGCTGACCTGCCCGAGGGCGTCACCGTCGAGCGGATCGCGAAGGACGACCCGCGGGTCGGCAGCGTGCTCACCCCGGTCGACCGGATCAGCGCGCTCGGCTACGGCGGTGCGGCCGAGGCGCTACTGGTGCGGGTCGCCCGCGAGGCCGTGGTGGCCGAGCCGGTGACCCTGCGGGTGGTCGGCGAGGGCACCGACGGGGTGGCCTTCGGGCACACCTTCGTCGAGGTGGAGCGGTTCGCCGAGGCCACCCTGGTGCTGGAGCACGTCGGTTCGGCGACGCTCGCGGACAACGTCGAGGTGACGGTGGCCGACGGGGCGAAGCTGACCCTGGTCACCGTCGCCGACTGGGCCGACGACGCGGTGCAGGCGCAGCACCTCAAGGTGAAGCTGGGCCGCGACGCGCGCGTGGTGCACGTGCAGGTCAGCCTCGGCGGCGACCTGGTCCGGCAGTACACGTCGGTCGAGTACACCGACCGGGGCGGCGAGGCCGAGCTGTACGGCCTCTACTTCGCCGACTCCGGCCAGCACCTGGAGCACCGCCAGCTGGTCGACCACACCGTGCCGGACTGCCGCAGCTACGTCGGCTACCGGGGCGCGTTGCAGGGGGAGAGCGCCCGCACGGTCTGGGTCGGCGACGTGCTGATCCGCGCCGAGGCGACCGGCACCGACACGTACGAGATCAACCGGAACCTGCTGCTCACCGAAGGCGCGCGGGCGGACTCCGTACCGAACCTGGAGATCGAGACCGGCGAGATCGCCGGCGCCGGCCACGCCAGCGCGACCGGCCGCTTCGACGACGAGCAGCTGTTCTACCTGATGACCCGGGGCATCCCGGAGGCCGAGGCCCGGCGCCTGGTGGTGCGCGGCTTCTTCGCCGAGCTGCTCAACAAGATCCCGGTCGAGGAGCTGCGCGAGCGCCTCGGTGCGGCGATCGAGGCCCGGCTCGCGAAGGCCGGCGCCTGATGATCCGCATCTGTTCCACCGAGGATGTGCCGAAGGGCACCGTGATCAGCGCCGACATCGACGGCACCCAGATCGCGCTGGTGCACGCCGAGGACGGTGCCTTCTACGCCATCTACGACGAGTGCTCGCACGCCGCGGTGCCCCTGTCGGAGGGGGAGGTGGAGGGCTGCACGCTGGAGTGCTGGCTGCACGGCTCCCGCTTCGACCTGCGCACCGGTGAACCGACCGGGCTGCCCGCCACCGAACCCGTTCCTGTCTATTCCGTCGAAGTCCGCGACGGCGACATCTACCTTCCCGTGGGCGCCGACGGCCGCCCGATGCCGAGCAATGGAGTGACCCGATAATGAGCACCCTGGAGATCCGTGACCTGCAGGTGTCGGTCAAGCTGCCCGACGGTGAGCTCAAGCCGATCCTGACCGGCGTCGACCTGACCGTGCGCTCCGGCGAGACCCACGCGATCATGGGCCCGAACGGCTCCGGCAAGTCGACCCTGGCGTACGCGGTCGCCGGCCACCCGAAGTACGAGATCACCGGCGGCTCGGTGACCCTGGACGGCGAGGACGTCCTCGAACTCTCCGTCGACGAGCGGGCCCGCGCCGGCCTCTTCCTGGCCATGCAGTACCCGGTCGAGGTGCCCGGCGTGTCGGTGGCGAACTTCCTGCGTACCGCCAAGACCGCGATCGACGGCGCGGCGCCGAAGCTGCGCACCTGGGGCGGCGAGCTGCGCGGCGCCATGGAGCGCCTGCACATGGACCCGGCCTTCGCCCAGCGCAACGTCAACGAGGGCTTCTCCGGCGGCGAGAAGAAGCGGCACGAGATCGTGCAGCTGGAGCTGCTCAAGCCGAAGATCGCCATCCTCGACGAGACCGACTCGGGCCTGGACGTGGACGCGCTGCGCGTGGTCAGCGAGGGCGTGAACCGGGTGCGCGACACCGGTGACACCGGTCTGCTGCTGATCACCCACTACACCCGGATCCTGCGCTACATCAAGCCGGACTTCGTGCACGTCTTCGTCGGCGGCCGGATCGTCGAGGAGGGCGGCCCGGAGCTGGCCGACAAGCTCGAGGACGAGGGCTACGAGCGGTACGCGGCCGGGGCCGGTTCGGCGCGGGCCTGATCTTCCGAGGGAAAGGCCGGTCACGACGATGACCACCATCGCGATCCCGTCGGGGATGCCGCAGTACGACGACGTGCCCCGCTACGACGTGGCGGCGGTACGCGCCGACTTCCCGATCCTCGACCGGGAGATCAACGGGCACCCGCTGGTCTACCTGGACAGCGCCAACACCTCCCACAAACCGCGGCAGGTGCTCGACGTGCTGCGCGAGCACTACGAGCGGCACAACGCCAACGTGTCGCGCTCGGTGCACACGCTGGGCACCGAGGCGACCGAGGCGTACGAGGGCGCCCGGGCGAAGATCGCCACGTTCGTCAACGCGCCCAGCGTGGACGAGGTGGTGTTCACCAAGAACTCCACCGAGGCGATCAACCTGGTGGCGTACGCGTTCGCCAACGCCTCGCTGCGCTTCGACGCCGCGCGGTCCGCGTCGTCCGGCGGGACGGACGACCGGTTCCGGCTCGGCCCCGGTGACGAGATCGTCATCTCCGAGATGGAGCACCACTCGAACATCGTCCCGTGGCAGTTGCTGGCCGAGCGCACCGGCGCGACGCTGCGCTGGTTCCCGGTCACCGACGCCGGTCGGCTGGACGAGTCGGGGCTGACGGACCTGGTCAACGAGCGGACGAAGATCGTCTCGCTGGTGCACATGTCCAACATCCTCGGCACGGTCAACGCCACCTCACGGATCACCGCGCGGGTCCGCGAGGTGGGGGCGCTGCTGCTGCTCGACTGCTCGCAGTCGGTGCCGCACATGCCGATCGACGTGGTCGACCTGGACGCGGACTTCATCGTCTTCACCGGGCACAAGATGTGCGGCCCGACCGGCATCGGGGTGCTCTGGGGCCGGGCGGAACTGCTCGCGGCGATGCCGCCGGTGCTCGGCGGCGGCTCGATGATCGAGACGGTGACGATGGGTGGCTCCACGTTCGCCGCGCCGCCGGCCCGCTTCGAGGCGGGCACCCCGCCGATCGCCGAGGCGGTCGCGCTCGGCGCGGCCGTGGACTACCTCTCCGGCCTCGGCATGCGGGCCGTCCAGTGGCACGAGAAGCAACTGACCGCGTACGCGCTGGACGCCCTGGGCACCGTGCCCGGCCTGCGGATCTTCGGCCCGGAGGTGCCGGTGGGCCGGGGCGGCACGATCTCGTTCGCCCTCGGCGACGTGCACCCGCACGACGTGGGGCAGGTGCTCGACTCCCTCGGCGTGCAGGTGCGGGTCGGCCACCACTGCGCCCGGCCGGTCTGCACCCGGTTCGGGGTGCCCGCGACGACCCGGGCCTCGTTCTACCTCTACACCACGACGGAGGAGATCGACGCCCTGGTCGCGGGCCTGGAGCAGGTGCGGAAGGTGTTCGGATGAGCCCGGCGACGCGGGCGCCCGGCGATTCGACGGGGGTTCGGCCCGATGCAGCTTGAGTCGCTCTACCAGGAGATCATCCTGGACCACTACAAGCACCCGCACGGTCGCGGCCTGCGTGACGCCGCCGACCCGGCCGACCAGGTGGGCGAGGCGCACCACGTCAACCCGACCTGCGGTGACGAGGTGACCATCCGGGTGGCCACCGACGGCGACACGTTGCACGACGTGTCGTACGACGGGATGGGCTGTTCGATCAGCCAGGCGTCCGCGAGCGTGCTGCACGAACTGCTGACCGGCCGGGCCGCGGCCGAGGCGTTCGAGGTGCACGCGGCGTTCCTGGCGTTGCTGTCCGGCCGTGGCGAGGTCACGCCGGACGAGGACGTGCTCGGCGACGGGGTGGCGTTCGAGGGCGTGGCCCGCTACCCCGCCCGGGTCAAGTGCGCGCTGTTGCCGTGGATGGCGTTCAAGGACGCCGCGGCACGCGCCGGTGTGGGCGCGAGCCCGACGGAGGTGAAGGCATGAGCGAGGAAACCACCACGCCGGAGGTGGGCGCTGTGGCAACCGAGGGCGCTGTGGCGACCGACGGCGCGGCGCCGGCTGGCGGTGCTGCGGGGGCTGGCGCTCCTGCGGCGGCTGATGGCGCTGTGGCGGCTGGCGGCACGAAGGCCGCCGCCGCCGACGTCGAGGAGGCGATGAAGGATGTCGTCGACCCGGAACTGGGCATCAACGTGGTCGACCTGGGCCTGGTGTACGGCGTCCACGTCGACGACGACAACGTGGCCACCCTGGACATGACGCTGACCTCGGCGGCGTGCCCGCTGACCGACGTGATCGAGGACCAGGCGCGGCAGGCCCTGACCACCGGCCCGGGTGGCGGCCTGGTCAAGGACATGCGGATCAACTGGGTCTGGCTGCCCCCGTGGGGGCCGGACAAGATCACTGACGAGGGCCGGGACCAGCTCCGCTCCCTCGGCTTCAACGTCTGACCCGGGCCGGACCGGCCCTTCGCACCGCTCCACGTCGGGCGTGGCACCCACCAGGGTGCCGCGCCCGCTGCTCTTCCCGGCAAGGCCACTGCCACTGCGCCGGGGGCGACCGTCGGGGCCGGCAGCCGCGCGGCCAGCCGGTCCAGCACCTCCTCGGCCAACCGTGATGTCACACAGACATATTCATGTCGCTGTGACATCACGCCCGCGAGGAGCAATGCCGCCTTGGCGCGGCAGGCATCCCGGTGGGCTGTCGCATGAGCTGCGCCACCTGTCGGAATACCTGGTGGAGGGCGTGACTTGTGATCGACATGATCCCGACTGTTTTGGTAGGGATTAGCGCCGATGGCATCAGGAGGACCCATGGCTGACCTGCCCACCCCGCTCGTGTCCACCGAGTGGCTGGCCCAACACCTCGACGACCCGAAGCTGCGGATCTTCGACGCCACGGTGCACCTGGCCCCGCCGACCGAGGCGGGCGGGGAGTGGAGCCAGACGTCCGGTCGCCCCGACTACCTGGCCGCCCACATCCCCGGCGCGGCGTTCGCGGACATCATCGACGATCTCTCCGAGCCGGACGGTGGCTGGTTCACCAAGCCATCGCCGGAGCGGTTCGCCGCGGCGGCCGGCCGGCTGGGCATCGGCCCCGACACGGCGGTCGTGGTGTACGCGGCCAACGTGTTCTGGGCCACCCGGCTGTGGTGGCTGCTGCTCGCCAACGGCTTCGACAACGTGGCGGTGCTCGACGGTGGCCTCGGCAAGTGGACCGCCGAGGGCCGGCCCACCCGGTCCGGGGCGGAGAGCTACCCGCAGGCGGAATTCGTCGGCACCCCCCGGCCGGCGCTCTTCGCCGAGCTCGACGAGGTCAAGCAGGTGGTGGAGAGCGGCAGCGGCGCCTGCCTGATCAACTCGCTGTCGCCGGAGGACCACCACGCCACCGAGACGGTCAGCTACCCGCGGCCGGGCCGGATCCCGGGCAGCCGCAACGTCTTCGTCGCCGCCCTGCTCAACCCGGCCGACGGGACGTTCCGACCGGTGCCAGAGCTGCGTGAGATCTTCAAGGAGGTGCAGGCCCAGTCGGGACGGAAGGTCACCTACTGCGGTGGCGGGATCGCTGCCACCGGAGACGCCCTGGCGCTGCGCCTGATCGGCGAGACGGACGTGGCGGTCTACGACGGCTCGCTGTGGGAATGGACCAACGACCCGTCCCTGCCGCTCGAGGTCGGCTGAGCGCGGTAGCGCTGCTGTAAGGCTCGAATAACGCGTGGCCCCGGGGGCGGCACCGACGCAGGATGGTGCGGTGATCGAGCCGTACCCGATGATGCCGCCCGCGGTGGCCACGGCCACCGCCGCGACCCGACAGCGGACCATGTTCGGGGTGGCCTCGCCGCACCGTCCGCCGTCGTGACCACGGCGTTCCTCGCCGGTCTGATCGCCGGCTACGGCGTCGCGGCGTTCGGCGGCGCCATTGTCGCCGGTTGGCTGGCACCGCTCGCCACGCCGCTGCGGCTGGCCGCGGCTCCGGTACGGCCATCGCCGCCCTCTTCACCCTCGGGGTGTTCGTCGCCTCGGCCCTCGCCCTCGCCACCCTCCTCGGTCACTGACGGTCGCAGATCGTCCACTCCGGGCCGGTACGCGCGTCACGTGGGTCTGTACCGGCTCGCCGCCGCGACGGTCCTGCCAGAGCTTTTTCCGCTTTCCGGTGGATGTTCGGCATCCACCGTCCGCTTAGGGTTCTTTCAGTTCGAAGATCTTCCGCGTCCGCTCCGCCGACCCGGGGCGACACGGTTCGGTCTCACCCTTCACCATCAGGGAGCTGACTTGAGGACCCCCCTCACCCATCAACCGGGTGGCCGGCCACGCCGTGGTCGACTCGCCGGAATCCTGGTCGCCGCGCTGACCGCGGCGATGCTGCCGATCCTGGCGGCACCGTCGCCGGCCGGCGCCGCACCCGCCGCCGACGGGCCGTGGCGCAAAGTGGACGGCAAACCCGCCGCGACCAAGTCGGGCCGGAAGGCCGCCATCGAGGCGAAGCGGCTGAGTGCCTACACACTGGACCGTGTCGGCATCAAGGGCCTGCTGGACAAGGCGCCGACGGAGAACCGCCGGGCGCTGCGCCAGCAGAGCCAGGTGGTGTCGCTGCCCGCGCCGGACGGCACCTTCCAGCGCTTCCAACTGGTGAAGTCGCCGGTGATGGAGCCGGGCCTGGTCGCGAAGCACCCCGAGATCAGCACGTACGCGGGCAAGGGCCTGGATGATCCGACCGCGACGGTCCGGGCGGATCTGACCCCGCTCGGCTTCCACGCGTCGGTCCGCTCCGCCGATGGCGCCTGGTACATCGACCCCTACTATCAGCGCGACCAGAGCCTGTACGCGAGCTACTTCGCCCGGGACCTGGAGAACCGGGACGGCGACTTCGTCGAGCGGGAGGACGTCGAGTCGGCGGCCCACGCGCTGCACGACGAGATCTCCTCGGCACTGGACGAGCCGGTGGTGGGTCCGCTGGTGACGCTGCGCACCTACCGCCTCGCGTTCGTCACCGACCCGTCGTACGCCAACTACTTCGGCGCGGAGAACGTGACCGCGGCGAAGGTGACGCTGATCAACCGGGTGAACCAGATCTACGAGGACGAGACCGCGATCCGGCTCGTCCTGGTCAACGACACCGACAAGACGAACCTGAACACCCCGGTGCTGGCCACCGAACCGAACGGCCCGTGCGGTGCGGCACCCTGCTACACCCCGGCCCAGATCAGCGGCTGCACCAGCGGGCTGCTCAACCGCAACCGGATCGTGCTCGGCCAGATCATCGGCGCCAGCAACTACGACGTCGGCCACATCGGCCTGGGCCTCAGCGGTGGCGGCGTCGCCGGGCTCGGCGTGGTCGGTGGCGACGGCAAGGCGCGGGGCTGCACCGGCCTGCCGAACCCGATCGGCGACTACTTCGCGGTGGACTACGTGGCGCACGAGATCGGCCACCAGTTCGCCGGCAACCACACCTTCAACGGCAACCAGTGGAACTGCTCCGGCGGCAACCGCAGCGCGGCCAACTCGTACGAGCCGGGCAGCGGCTCGTCGATCATGGCGTACGCCGGCATCTGCCAGCAGGACAACCTCCAGCCGCACACCGACCCGTACTGGTCGCACCGCACCTACACCGAGATCACGAATTTCGTGACCTCGAACCGCCCGGAAATCAACGAGGTGCAGACGGTCTCGCTGGTGGACTTCGACACCAACGGCGACTCGTTCACCGTCAACTACCGTGGCGCGGACTCGGCCCCGATCGTGCGCGGAGCCAACTACACCACCGCCGGGATCAAGGCCGCGATCGAGTCGGTCCCGGGCTGGCCGGCGGGCGGCACGGTGACCGTGGCTGCCTTCGGGGGCAGCGGCACGCTGAACGACACCGGGTTTCAGCTCACCTTCGGTGGCACGCTGGCCCGCACCAACGTCGACGCGCTCACCCTGACCAACCTCACCGGCGCCGCGGGCTTCGTCGGTGAGACCGCCAAGGGTGGCGCCATCGACAACGGTGGCCACCTGGTCGAGCAGACCACCAACCACGCGCCCGTGGTCACCGTGCCGGACACCGTCACCATCCCGGTGCGTACGCCGTTCGCGCTCACCGGCAGCGCCACCGACGCCGACGGCGACACGCTCACCTACCTGTGGGAGCAGAACGACCGGGGCGGCTCCGCCGGTGCCGCGTTGACGAACAACATCAAGACCAACGGCCCGCTGTTCCGGGTCTTCGGTGAGCCAGCGTGGGTGTCGCCGGAGGACGCCATGAAGTACCACTCGCCGGGCCAGAACGCGGTGACCACCAACTCCACCCGGGTCTTCCCGGACCTGAGACAGATCCTGGCGGGCAACACCAACGCCAAGACGGGTACCTGCCCGGCCGCCCCGGCGCCGCCCGCCAGCGGAAGCGCCTCGAACGTCCCGGCGGACATCCTGGACTGCTACTCGGAGTTCCTGCCCACCCGGGACTGGGTCGGCTTCAACAACGACCGGACCCTGAACTTCAAGCTCACCGCCCGCGACGGGCGGCTGGGCGGCGGCGGCGTCGGCAGCGCCAACGTCGCCGTGGCGCTGGCCCCGAACGCCGGGCCGTTCCTGGTCACCTCGCAAAGCAGCACCACCGTCCTCGATGGTGCCTCGACCCAGGCCGTGACCTGGGACGTGGCCGGCACCGACGCGGCGCCGGTGAACGCCGGCAACGTGAAGATCACGCTTTCGGTCGACGGCGGCGAGACCTTCCCGCACGTGCTGGCCGAGAGCACCCCGAACACCGGTAGCGCGACGGTCAGCCTGCCGAACGTGGCGACCGAACAGGCGCGGATCAAGATCGAGGCGGTCGGCAACATCTTCTTCGCCGTCAACGACGCCGAGTTCACCATCCGGTCCGCCCCCGAGGTGTCCCACAACGCCCCGGCGGGCGGGGCGAGCGTCCAGTACAGCGACGCGCTCTCGCCGACGGTGACGATCACGGCGACCGACGCCGACAGCACCGGCGCGGCGCTGACCGCGTCCGCCACCGGCCTGCCGGCCGGCCTGGCGCTGACCGTCGCGGACACCTCCGGGACGAACCCTCGGCCGGGCACCCGAAGCTGGACGGTCACCGGCACCACCACGGCGGCCCCGGGCGACCACCCGGTCACCGTCACCGTGACCGACGGCTCCGGCCTGACCGGCAGCACCTCGTTCACCATCCGGGTCACCCCGGAGAACGCGGCGGTGAGCTGGGCCGGTGACACGCTGGTGAGCACGGCTACCCGCGGGGACGCCGGCAAGGCCCTGCTTCGGGCCGTGCTGCGGGACAGTTCGGTGCTGCCCTCGGCGACCGACACCACCGGCGGCGACCTGCGCAACGCCACGGTGACCTTCACTGCGGGCGGGGCGACCCTCTGCACCGTCCCGGTGGAACTGCTCGCCACCTCCACCACCACCGGTTCGGCGGCCTGCGCGGCCACCCTGCCGGCGGGCACCCACACCGTCACCGCGACGGTCGGCGGGCACTACACCGGCAGCACCACCGCCACGGTCCGGGTGGCCGTCTCCGACGGTGGCTTCCTCACCGGTGGCGGCCACCTCACCGTCGACCGCTCGGCCGGGGCGTACCCGGCCGACCGGAACTCGAAGGCCGAGGTGGAGCTGAATGCCAAGCCGGCCACGGGCAAGAAGGCCGCCTCGGGTAAGGCCGAAATCGAGTTCCGCTCTGGCGGCAGGACGTACCAGATCAAGGCCACGACCATCGACGGCCTCGGCGTGACCTCGGCGGGCAAGCTGGCCGATCTGCGCTACCAGGCCAGCCTGTACGACAGCAAGGGCAAGCTCGTGGCCAGCGGCCTGACACTGGCGGTGACGGTGACCGACCGGGGCGCCCCCGGCCGCAACGACACCCTCGGGCTTACCCTCTGGCAGGGCGGCCGCCTGCTCTTCTCGTCCGACTGGACGGGAGCGGGCACCGGCGAGGTGAAGCTGACCGGCGGCAACCTCACGGTGCACTGACCGACGGACAGATGAAGCGGGAGGACACCGGCAAGGGTGTCCTCCCGCTTTCGTCTGCCTCCTGTCAGTGGCGATTCCCGGCGATCTTGGTCGCGCTGGCGGCCTCGTTGATCCACACAGTTTCGGGGAAGTTGCTGCCTCAGGGTGCCGCCGAGGCCGCAACTTCGCCGAAGTTGCGGCCTGGCGGGTCGGTCGGACGTTCGTTCCCGCCCACCGTTGCCGAATCCCCACTGCCGTAAGGTCGGGGGATGAGCAGCCGACCCGCCGCCGGGGGTGGCCGGTGGATCGAGGTCGACCCGGCCCGGATCAACCGCTGGGTCGCCGGCTTCACCGACCGGCACGGCCCGCCCAGCGTCACAATCCAGGAGTACGGCCTGCTGCTGTCGGCTCCGGACGGTGCCACCGCCGAGCTGCACACCCCGCCCGGTGCGCCGGCCACCACCGACCTGGACGCCTTCGTGGCCGCCGCGATCGCGCCGCGCCGGCTCGGCCTGCTGCTGGCGCGCAAGGGGGCGGTGGCGGTGGGGGCCGCCGAGGGGGAGCGGCTGCCGGTGCACAAGGTGGACACCCGGTACGTGCAGGGGCGTACGGCTGCGGGTGGTTGGTCGCAGCAGCGGTTCGCCCGGCGGCGGGAGAACCAGGCGAAGGCGGCGCTGGCCGACGCGGCGGACCTTGCGGTGCGGCTCCTGCTTCCGGAGGTCGACCGCTTGGATGCGGTGGTCGCGGGCGGCGACCGGCGGGCGGTGGACGGGATCCTCGCCGATCGGCGACTCGCCCCGCTCGCGGCGCTGCGGGCGGACCGACTGCTCGATGTTCCGGAGCCCCGGTACGCGGTGCTGGTCGCCGCGGTCGCCGCCGCCCGGGCCGTGCACGTGCTGGTGCGGGAACCCGACCGCGACCCGGCCAACTGACGGCGGGATGGGCTGCGGCGGCCAAGTGTGTTGCCGCCGCGACAGGCGCTGATCAGGCCAGCAGGATCCCAAAGCCGTTGGCAAGTTCTGGCTCGATAGCGCCCCGGCTTGCAGGCCATACATGAATGATTGTCGAAATGTGCGAGTCCGGCACGAGGCCTGGCGGAGGAAGGTGGAAATGGTGGACGGCGGTCCTCGGCGTCGGCATTTGCTCTGGATTTTGGCATATGCGGCAGCAGCGGTTTGGGCGGGTGTGAGTGTAGCTTCGCGAATCGACGAGGGAAACTTCGGCTTGGGAACGTTCCTCCGGGTTCTCTTGACCGTGGCCATGTTGGGTGCCCTCGGGGAGGAGATTCGACAGCATCGCCGCCGTCGGTGATCACGGGCGGCGCGGGTTACGGCATGTCGGGGTGTTCGGGCCGATCGGGCGGGCGCGGGATGCGGCATGCCGGGGTATCCCGTCCGGTGGGCGGCGCAGGTTGCGGTATGTCGGGGTGTCCGGGCTGGCTGAGGCGGCGAGTTGCGGCATCGCGTGGGCAGGGCCGCGAGATGCCGCAACTCGTGCGCAGACCGCGAGGTGCGGCGCCCTGTGTGACGGTGCCGGGTGAGAGCGCCGCAGAGAGCTGACGATCTTCCGATCGCTCTGGTCGTGGTCAGGCCGCGCCGCGGAAGGTGTCGCAGGAGGCCGGGTCGCCGGTTTCGTAGCCCCGGTTGAACCAGCGCTTGCGGTCGGCCGACGAGCCGTGGGTGAACTCGTCGGGGTTGACCGGGCGGTTCGCCCGCTTGGAGATGGCGTCGTCGCCGATCGCCTCGGCGGTGTCGATGGCCTCGGCGATGTCCCGCTCGGTGATGCTCTTGAAGATCTTCTGGCCGCGGTCGTCGGCGGTGCCGGTGGCGTTGCGCGCCCACGCGCCGGCGTAGCAGTCGGCCTGCAACTCCAGGCGCACCGACAGGGCGTTGGCGTTGCCGGGGTCGCGCTGCTGCTGGCGGCGGACCTGCTCGTTGGTGCCGAGCAGGTTCTGCACGTGGTGGCCGTACTCGTGGGCCAGCACGTACGGCTGGGCGAACTCGCCGGAGGCGCCGAGCTGCTGGGCGAGCACCTGGTAGAACGAGAGGTCGATGTAGACCAGCGAGTCGGCCGGGCAGTAGAACGGGCCGACGCCGGAGTCGGCGGCGCCGCAGGCGGTGTTGACGGCCTGGCTGAAGAAGACGGTACGGGTCGGGCGGTACTGCTCGCCGAGGGCCTGCGGCAGGGCGGTGCGCCAGTACGCCTGGATCGAGTTGACGTAGAGCGTGTTGCGGCAGTCCAGCTGCTTCAGCGCGTCCGGGGCGTCGCACCGCTGCTCCAGGGCGGTGTTGTCGCCCTGCTCCTCGCCGCCGGTCATGGCGTTCAGGCCGAAGCCGCCGCCGACCAGGGCCACCAGCACGGCGATGATGATGCCGACGATGCCGACGATGCCGCCGCGTCCGCCGCCGATCGGGATCGGGATGCCCAGCCCGCCGCCGCCTCCGCCGCTACCTCGCCGGTCCTCCACCTGGCTGGTGTCGATCCGTGCGTTCTCGTTCAGCTCCATGATGATTCCGATCAGTCAGTGGCTCGCGGGCCGCTACCGCTCCGGATGGCGATTCCGGTACCCGACGATCTTGGTCGGTAATCCCCGGGGAGCGTCGACCGGGTCCCGGTACACTTGCCGGGTGCTGCGCTGCGAAGGCTGAACGCCCCGCGCCGACGGGTCGACCGGGACCCGCCGGCGCTTTCGTGTGCCCTGAGTCAGCCCTTCGGATCCTGAGAGCGAGTACCCCGACATGATCACTGCCACCGGCCTGGAACTGCGCGCCGGCGCCCGGATCCTGCTGTCCGACACCACGCTGCGGGTGCAGCCGGGCGACCGGATCGGCCTGGTCGGCCGCAACGGCGCCGGCAAGACCACCACACTGAAGGTGCTCGCCGGCGAGGGACAGCCGTACGCCGGGCAGGTCGACCGGCGCAGCGCCGTCGGCTATCTCCCGCAGGACCCGCGTACCGGCGACCTGGACGTCACCGGCCGGGACCGGGTGCTCTCCGCCCGCGGCCTGGACGTCCTGATGGCGCAGATGAACGAGCTGGAGCAGCGACTCGCCGACGGCGGGGACGAGAAGCTGGTCCGCCGCTACGGCGCGCTGGAGGACCAGTTCGCCGCGCTCGGCGGGTACGCCGCCGAGGCCGAGGCGGCCCGGATCTGCGCCAACCTGGGGCTGCCCGACCGGGCCCTGGCCCAGACCATCGGCACCCTCTCCGGCGGTCAGCGCCGCCGCATCGAGCTGGCCCGGATCCTGTTCCGCGACGCCGCCGACGACGGTGGCGGCATCCTGCTGCTCGACGAGCCCACCAACCACCTCGACGCCGACTCGATCACCTGGCTGCGCGGCTTCCTCGCCAACCACAAGGGCGGGTTGATCGTGATCTCCCACGACGGCGACCTGCTGGAGTCGGTGGTCAACAAGGTCTGGTTCCTCGACGCCACCCGGTCGGTCGTCGACGTCTACAACCTCGGCTGGAAGGCGTACCTGGAGGCGCGGGAGACCGACGAGCGGCGGCGCCGCCGGGAGCGGGCCAACGCCGAGAAGAAGGCCGGCGCGCTGATGGCCCAGGCCGACAAGATGCGCGCCAAGGCCACCAAGACCATCGCCGCGCAGAACATGGCCCGCCGGGCCGAGCGGCTGATGTCCGGTCTGGAGGAGGTACGCGTCGCCGACAAGGTGGCCAAGGTGCGCTTCCCCGCTCCGGCCCCGTGCGGCAAGACCCCGCTGACCGCCACCGGCCTGTCGAAGTCGTACGGCTCGTTGGAGATCTTCACTGACGTCAGCGTCGCGGTGGACCGCGGCTCGCGGGTGGCCATCCTCGGCCTCAACGGCGCCGGCAAGACCACGCTGCTGCGGATGCTCGGTGGCCTGCTGAAGCCGGACACCGGCGAGGTGCACCCCGGTCACGGGCTGCGGTTGGGCTACTACGCCCAGGAGCACGAGACGCTGGATGTGGAGCGGACCGTGCTGGAGAACATGCGGGCCGCGTCGATCGAGCAGACCGACACCGAGCTGCGCAAGATCCTCGGGGCGTTCCTCTTCTCCGGCGAGGACGTCGACAAGCCGGCCGGGGTGCTCTCCGGCGGGGAGAAGACCCGGCTCGCCTTGGCCACCCTGGTCTGCTCCGGCGCCAACGTGCTGCTGCTCGACGAGCCGACCAACAACCTCGACCCGGTCAGCCGCGAACAGGTGCTCGACGCCATCGCCCGCTACCCCGGAGCGATCGTGCTGGTCACCCACGACCCCGGCGCGGTCACCGCCCTGAAGCCCGACCGCGCCATCCTGCTGCCCGACGGCGACGAGGACGCCTGGAGCGACGACCTACTGGAACTCGTCGAACTCGCCTGAGGTGCAAGGAGGGGCCCCTTTTTAACGCCTGCGGTAGAGGAAGGGCCCCCTTTTAACACCGATCAGCGGGCCAGGTCGAGCAGGTGGCCGACGACGCCGGAGGTGGCCAGGATGACCACGCCGATGGCGACGAAGACCGCCGGCACCAGCCACCGGCCGGCGCGTTCGACCAGCCGGGTCACCCTCGGGTGGCTGCCGAGCCAGGCGCCGGCCGCGCACCACAGCGCGACGAGCACCACGAAGACCAGCACGAGGACGGCCGTGTCGGCCGCGCCGAGCGTACGGAACACCGGCACGTAGACGGCCACGTTGTCGGCGCCGTTGGCCACCGTCACGCCGGCCACGCCGAGGGTGCCGGCGACCACTGGCGGCGCGTCCTCGTCGTCGCGATGCAGCAGCGCGCGTACGCCGAGGGCGATCGGCAGCAGCCCGAGCAGGCCGGTCCACTCGTCGGGCACCACCAGCAGCCCGGCCGCGACCACGGCGCTGACCAGCACGAGTCCACCGATGCCGAGGTACTGGCCGGCGACGATCTGCCAGGCACTGGGACGGCCGGTGGCGCGGGCGGTGACGAAGAGCAGCGTCAGGATGACGATGTCGTCGATGTCGGTGGCGGCGAAGACCACGGCGGCCGCGGCCGCGGTGCCGATCAGGTCGAGCACGGCAGGCAGGCTACCGGGCGTACGCCCGCCGATGCGCGGCGCGGTCGGGCCCGACGGCGGTCAGCGGCGACCAAATCGGGGCGGACCGGTCCGGTGGCATCACCTATCGGGAACTTGACATTGCATAGCGTGTCGGTTGGCGAATAGTTGATATCTGGCGCATGATCGTTCGAGGCGGTCTAATAGGTGGGACCGTATCCGAACCGCACAGTCTGGGACGTGAGGACACAGCATGGCAGCCACGGGCACAGCCACCAGCACTGAGAAGGGTCGCCGGATCGTCGGTGCCGAGCGCCAGACGCTCGCCAAGGACCTGGTAAAGCGGTACACCGGGGGAGAGAGCATCCGTGCCCTCGCGGCCTCGACCGGCCGCTCCTACGGTTTTATCCACCGGGTGCTCACCGAATCCGGAGTGCAACTACGGCAGCGCGGCGGCGCACGGCGTCGCAAGAAGGCGTGACGCGCCCGCCAGCGGTGCTCACCACAACCACAACCACAACCGCGACCCGGGCCGCCCGGTGACCGCCGAGGCGACCGGGGTGCGGCTGGACTGCGACGGGCCGGTAGCCACCGTCACCCTGTGCCGGCCCGGCGTGCTCAACGCGCAGACCCCGACCATGTGGCGCGCGATGAGCGACTTCTCCCGCGACCTGCCCGGTGACGTACGCGTCGTGATCGTCCGGGGCGAGGGGCGCGCGTTCTCCGCTGGTCTCGACCTGTCGGTCGCGGGCGCCTCCGGGCCGGGTTCCTTCGCCGAGCTGTCCGCCCTTCCCGAGGCGGAGTGCGCCGACCTGATCGCCGACTTCCAGGACGCGTTCACCTGGCTGCACCGGCCGGACATCATCTCGATCGCCGCCGTGCGGGGGCACGCCATCGGCGCCGGTTTTCAGCTGGCGCTCGCCTGCGACCTGCGGGTGCTGGCCGAGGACGTGAGGTTGTCCATGGCCGAGGTCACCCTGGGTCTGGTGCCGGACCTGGCCGGCACCAAACGCCTGGTTGAGCTGGTCGGCTATTCCCGGGCGCTGGAGATCTGCGCCACCGGCCGGCGGATGGACGCCGCCGAGGCGGACCGGATCGGCCTGGCCACACTGGTCGTACCAGCGGTCCAGCTGGACGACGCGGTGCGCAACCTCGCCGAGGGGCTGCTCGCCAACGACCGGAACGCCGTGGTGGAGATCAAGGCGCTGCTCGCCGGCGCGGCCGGGCGTACCCAGGCCGAGCAGCAACGGGCGGAGCGCGAGGCGCAGACGCGGCGGCTGCGCGACCTCGCCGGGCGCGGCGAGTAATTGTAAGGACCCTTCGGGAAGATCCTGGTTACTCGCGAGGTTGTAGGCATCGGGAGAATTGGCGCGACGGCGTGCTGAGCACGACGACCCGGAGGTGACGGTGTCCAACCACATGACCGCCGGCGGCATGGGCGGTTGGAGCATGCTCCGGTCGATGCGCAGCCGCGACGAGATCTCCACCCACCGGTTGCAGCGCGGTGTCGCCCGCCGCATCGTGGCGTTCGCCCGGCCCTACCGCCGCGACATCATCGTCTTCCTGATCACGGTGATCGTCGCCGCGGTGATCGGGGTGGCCACCCCGCTGCTGGCCGGTGACGTCATCGACGCGATCACCCGGGGCGGTCCCGACGCCGGCGCGGTGGTGATCCGGCTGGCCCTGTTCATCGCCGCGCTCGCGGTCGCGGACGCGCTGCTCTCGCTCGCCCAGCGGTGGTATTCGGCGCGCATCGGCGAGGGCATCATCCTCGACCTGCGGACCCGGGTCTACGACCACGTGCAGCGGATGCCGTTGCAGTTCTTCACCCGCACCCAGACCGGTGCGCTGGTCAGCCGGCTCAACAACGACGTGCTCGGTGCGCAGCGGGCCTTCACCTCGACGCTGTCCGGCGTGGTCAGCAACGTGATCCAACTGGTGCTGACCGCCGCGGTGATGCTCACCCTCTCCTGGCAGATCACCGCGCTGTCGCTGGTGCTGCTGCCGGTGTTCATCATCCCGGCGCGGCGGGTCGGCCGACGGCTGGCCGAGATCACGCGTGAGTCGTACAACCTCGACGCCAAGATGAACGCGACCATGACCGAGCGGTTCGGGGTCGCCGGCGCGCTGCTGGTGAAGCTCTTCGGCCGGCCGGACGCGGAGGCCGCCCGGTTCGCCGCCCGCGCCGAGCGGGTACGCGACATCGGCATCACGTCCGCGATGTACTCGCGGACCTTCTTCGTGGCGATGCTGCTGGTGGCCTCGCTGGCCCAGGCCCTCACCTACGGCCTCGGCGGCTGGCTGGCGGTGACCGGCGACGTCAGCGCCGGCACGGTGGTCACCCTGGCCCTGCTGCTCACCCGGCTCTACGGCCCGCTCACCGCGTTGAGCAACGTGCGGGTCGACGTGATGAGCGCACTCGTCTCCTTCGACCGGGTCTTCGAGGTGCTCGACCTGGAGCCGGCGATCAGGGAGCAGCCCGACGCGGTGCCGGTGCCCCGGGGCGCAGGCACGGTGGAGTTCCGCGACGTGCGCTTCCGCTACCCCAGCGCCGCGGAGGTTTCCCTCGCGTCGCTGGAGGAGGTCGCCGCCCTGGATCGTACGGTGAACGAGCCGGTGCTCAAGGGCGTGTCCTTCCGGGTCGAGCCGGGGCAGATGGTGGCCCTGGTCGGCCCGTCCGGCGCCGGCAAGTCCACGCTCTCCATGCTGATCTCGCGCATCTACGACGTCACCGACGGCCAGGTCCTGGTCGGCGGGGTGGACGTGCGTGACGCCACGCTCGACGCGCTGCGGGACGAGATCGGCGTGGTCACCCAGGACTCTCACCTGTTCCACGAGACCATCGCGGAGAACCTGCGCTACGCCAAGCCGGAGGCCACCGACGACGAGTTGTGGGCGGCGCTGGCCGGCGCCCAGGTCGCCGACCTGGTCCGGTCGCTGCCCGACGGGCTGGACACCACCGTCGGCGAGCGGGGCTACCGCTTCTCCGGCGGCGAGAAGCAGCGGATCGCCATCGCCCGGCTGCTGCTCAAGGCACCGTCGATCGTCATTCTCGACGAGGCGACCGCACACCTGGACTCGGAGAGTGAGGCGGCGGTGCAGCGGGCGCTGTCGGTGGCGCTGACCGGGCGTACCGCACTGGTGATCGCGCACCGGCTCTCCACCGTCCGGGACGCCGACCAGATCCTCGTCCTCGACGAGGGGCGGATCGTCGAGCGGGGCCGCCACGACGAACTGGTCGCGGTCGGCGGTCTCTACGCCGAGCTCTACCGCACCCAGTTCGCGGTGGCCGACTCGCGGTCGCCGTACGCCGACGCGACCGGGCCCGAGCCGGTGGTCATCCCGACCCGCGAGTACGTCGCCGACGAGGCGCTGCCGCCCGCCGCCGCCAACTGACGCCGCTTCCTTCGCCCGTTTCCTTCCCGGCAGCGGACGCAAGCCTCGCGGGGTGAGCTTGCGCGCAACCATGAATCGCTGGCCTGATGGTTGCTCGTAGGCGTACACTCGTCTGCGAGTACTCGGGCGCGAGGAGATGTCGGGATGGCCAAGCGACGCAAGGTCGGCAACCTGATGGCACTGGCCGTGCTCTCCGTTCTGGCGCACCGACCGATGCACCCCTACGAGATCGCCTCGGCGTTGCGTGGCTGGGGCAAGGACCAGGACGTGCCGATCAAGTGGGGATCGCTCTACACGGTCGTCGGCAACCTCGACAAGCACGGCTTCATCACCGCGGTGGAGAGCGCACGCGCCGGCCGGCGTCCCGAACGGACGGTCTACCGGATCACCGAAGCCGGCCGGGCCGAGCTGGTCGACTGGGCCCGTGAGCTGCTCGCCACCCCGATGGCCGAGTACCCGCAGTTCCGGGCCGGCCTGTCGGTCCTGGCCGCGCTGCATCCGGACGAGGCCGCCGACCTGTTGCGACAGCGACTGAGCCAGGTGGTCGAGAACATCACCGAGGGCCGGTCCGCGCTGGCCGAGCACTCCACCGGAGTGCCCCGGCTGTTCCTGATCGAGTCCGAGTACGACCTGGCGCTTCGGGAAGCCGAGGCGGCCTGGATCCGTACGGTCCTCGCCGACTTCGACTCGGGCACCTTCCCCGGGCTCGACCAGTGGCGGGCGTTCCACGAGACCGGGGAGATCCCGGTCGAGGTGGCAGATCTCGCGGAAAGGACCAGCAGGCCCAGCGGAGGGGACCAATGACCGACATACGGACAGCGATCATCATCGGCGGCGGGATCGCCGGCCCGGTCACGGCGCTCGCGCTGCACAGGGCGGGCATCGCGGCCACCGTGTACGAGGCGTACCCGAGCACCGCCGACGGCATCGGCGGCACACTGGCGCTGGCACCCAACGGCGTCGCGGCCCTGCGGATCGTGGGCGCGGACGAGCTGGTGACCGACATCGGGACGCCGATCCACCGCAGCGTGCTGGCGATCGGCGCCAACCGTATCGACCTGCCCGTCCTGACCGGCGTCCCGCCGCTGCGCGTGGTGCACCGCAACGCCCTGCACCGGGTGCTGCATGAGCGGGCGGTCGCCGAGGGCGTTCCCATCGCGTACGGCAAGCGGCTGGTTGCCGCGCGGGAAACCGCGACCGGGGTCACCGCCGAGTTCGCCGACGGGAGCACCACCAGCGCGGACATCCTCATCGGAGCCGACGGGGTGCACTCCACGGTGCGCGCGCTGATCGATCCGCAGTCGCCGGGGCCGCGGTACACCGGCGTGCTCGGGTTCGAGTCGGTGGCGGAGCACACCGTGGCGGCCGAGCCGGGCACGATGACCTTCACCTTCGGTCGGCGCGGGTACTACCTCTACTGGCCGGAGCCGGGCGGCGGCACCCGCTGGGGCGCCAACCTGCCGCAGGACCGGCCGATGAGCCTGGCCGAGGCGAGGGCGGTGCCCTCCGCCGAATGGCTGCACCGGCTGCGGGCCGTCTACGGCGACGACGATCCCGGTGCCGCGCTGATCCGTACCAGCGACCCCGACGAGTTGCGGATCTCCGGATCGCTGCACATCATGCCTCCGGTGCCGCACTGGCACCGGGGCCGGATGGTGCTGGTCGGCGACGCGGTGCACGCGCCGTCCAACAGTTCCGGGCAGGGGGCGTCGCTGGCCATCGAGAGCGCCATGCAACTCGCCCGCTGCCTGCGTGACCTGCCGGACGTACCGGCGGCCTTCGCGGCGTACGAGCGGCTGCGCCGGGCCCGGGTCGAGGGCATCGCCGCCCGCGCGGCCCGGATCAACCACGCCAAGGCACCCGGACCGGTCGGGCGGGTGGTCATGCCGGTGATGATGCGGCTGCTGATGAAGGTCGCGATGAGGCCGGAGAAGACCCTCGGCCCCGAGCAGCGCTACGCGATCGACTGGGCGGCCTCGGCCGCCACGGAGCAGCCGGCCTGAGTCCGGCGTACGCACCTTCGGGCTTCATCCCGGAAGGGTGGCCTGGCGTAGCTCGGCGAAGGCGGCCCCGAGGGTCTGCGGCGTGAAATGCGCGTTCAGGCCGCTGGGATTGGGCAGCACCCAGAGCCGGGCGCCGGCCAGCGGCTCCGGCTGCGGGCCGAAGCCCGCCTTCGGCCGGGCGAACCCGATCCGGTACGCGGTCACCCCGACCACCGCCACCCAGCGGGGCCGATGCCGGGCCACCTTGGTGGCCAACGTCTGCGCGCCGGTGACCAGCTCGGCGGGGGTCAGCTCGTCCGCGCGGGCGCTGGCCCGGTCGACCAGATTGGTGATGCCGAGCCCCGGCCCGGGCAGCTCGTCCTGCTCGCTGGGGTGCAGCAGACGCGGGGTGAATCCGCCCCGGTGCAGCGCCGGCCAGAACCGGTTGCCGGGGCGGGCGAAGTGCCAGCCGGTCGCCGCCGACCACAGCCCCGGGTTGATCCCGACGAAGAGCACGTCCAGCCCGGGGGCGATGACGTCCGGCAGGGTCCGGTCGGCGGCCGCCGCCAACTCCTCCCGGCTGGGCCGCGGGTTCACCCGGCCGGCGTGCCCGTCGTCGCCGCCAGGCGCGGCCGTCACAGGCCGCGCAACGCGCCACCGTCCACCGGGACGGTGACCCCGGTGAGGTAGCTCGCCGCGGGGGAGAGCACGAAGGCGGCCACCCGCCCGAACTCGGCCGGGTCGCCGATGCGGCGCAGCGGGATGCCGGCCTCCGCTTCGGCCTGCGCCCGTTCGGGATCACCGGTGGCGGCGAACAGCTCCCGGTTGCGGTCGGTCATGATCCGCCCCGGCAGCAGCCCGACCACCCGTACGCCGCGTGGGCCGTACTCGTCGGCGACGTCCTTGGCGACGCCGGCCAGGCCGGGGCGCAGCCCGTTGGAGATGCCCAGCCCGGGCACCGGGCCACGCGCCGAGGTGGAGAGCACCAGCGCGATCGCGCCGCCGTCGGGCAGCGCGGTGGCGACGGTGCGCACCGCGCGTACGCTGCCCAGGAAGACCGTCTCGAAGGACTGCCGCCACTGTTGGTCGTCGACCGAGGCGGCGCTGCCGGGCGGTGGCCCGCCGACCGAGACGAGCGCGCCGTCGAGCCGACCGAAGTGGCGTCGGGCGGCGTCGACCAGCCGTTCGGGCGTGGCCGGGTCGGCCAGGTCGCCGGTGATGCCGATGGCCCGCTCCGGCCCGCCGAGGCCGGCCGTGGCGGCGGCCACCGCGTCGTCGCGCCGGGCGGACAGGACCACCCGCGCTCCGTCGGCCACCAGGCACTGCGCGGTGGCGTAGCCGAGGCCACGGGAGGCGCCGGTGAGTACGTACACCCGGTCGGTCAGTCCGAGATCCATGCCGTCGATCCTCCCGCAACCGATCCGCCCCGGCATCTCCGGCCCGCCAGCCGGTGCGCGGCGCCCGGTGCCCGGCGGTGCGGGTGCGCGGTGTGCGGTGCGGGTGCGGGTGTGTTAATAAGGGGCCCTTCCTATACACGAGGCGTTAAAAAGGGGCCCTTCCTTTCACCAGCCGCAGGCGGGCGGCGAGCTGGATGGCGAGGGTGGTGACGGCGGGAAGCCGGCGGCGGCGTGGTGGGCGCTGGCCGTCGTAGCGGAAGAGCGCCTCCCGTACGGCCAGCTCTCGAGCACCGAGCGGCGGTAGCGTTCCGCGAGTGCGCAGCGTGCGGGCCAGATCCCAGCCGTCGCGCAGCCCGCCACCGGTGGGCCGGTCCGCTGCCCACTCGGCGAACGTCGCGGACCAACGCGCGCCGAGCCCGGCGGCGAGTAACGGCCAGTGCCGGGCGACCTCGCCGGCGCGTTTGCGCAGCAGTGCGGCGCGGGCGGCGGCCAGCGGGGCCGGCGCGAAGCCTGGTGGCGGCGCGGCGCCCGCCACCAACGCCGCCACCAGCCGCGCCTGCCGGTCGGCCAGTGAACCGGGCGCGGCGGGGGCGCCGCCGCGGGGGTCGGCGGCGGTCACGTCACCACTGGGAAGCCCGCGGCGTGGGCCACGGCGTCCAGTTCGGCGCGCAGGTCGGCGGCGGGCGGGTAGTGTCCGTCGCGCTCCAGCAGCACCGCCGGTGGGCGGTGCCGGGAACACAGCTCGGCGAGCAGGTCCAGCACCGCCGCCGGGACCGGGTCGGTGTGCGTGTCGTGGTAGAAGCCGCCCTGCTCGGCGCCACCGGCGATGTGCAGGTACGCGATCCGCTCCAACGGCAGGCCGTCCAGCAGCGCGACCGGGTCGGTGCCCCGGTTGCGGGCGTTGGCGTACACGTTGGCAATGTCGAGCAGCAGCAGCGCGCCGGTGCGGTCCAGGATCTCGGTCAGGAACGCCGCCTCGTCGAGTTCGTCGTCCGGCCAGTCGAACAGCGCCGCGATCGGCTCCAGCGCGAGCGGCACCGGCAGTTCCGCCTGCGCCCGCGCCACGTTGGCGCAGACCACGTCGACGGCTTCCCGGGTGCGCGGCAGCGGCAGCAGGTGCCCCGCTTCCAGGCCGCCGGCGCGCACGAAGGCGATGTGCTCGCTGACCAGTGGGGCCGCGACGAGGTCGGCGACCGCCGCAAGGTGGGCCACCCGGGCCGGCTCGACCGGTTCCGCGCCGCCGAGGGAGAGCCGCACCCCGTGCGGTACGACGGCCACGCCGCGCTCCCGCAGCTCGGTCAGCCCGTCCGGTGGCGGGCCCGCCACCGGCACCGCTTCGGCGATGACCTCGACGAAGCGCAACCCGGGCAGCTCGGCGACGAAGCCGGCGATCTCCGGCCGCCAGCCGATGCCCACCCCGTCCGGGCCGGTCATCCGCCGCACCCTCCGCCGCAGCCGCCGCCCCCGCCGCAGCCTCCGCCGCCTCCGTCGCCACCACCACCGCCACCGCTGCAACTGTTTCCGCAGCCGCCTGTACCGCTGGTCGTGCCGCCGTAGCCGGCGTCCTTCGCTCGCAGGTGGATGTCGGCCTGCTCGGCGAAGGCGGGATCCATCGCCCAGAGCGACGCGGTGCCGTAGAGCCCCATCGCCATCGCCACCCCGGCAGCCCCGTAGATGGCGTACGCCGGATTCGACGCGGGGGACAGGTGCCGATGGCGCGTGCGTAGGGTGCCCAGCGCGGTGTCGGCCGCCCGGGTGCGCCAGGGCATCCGGACGAACAGCACGGTGGTGAGCACCGCGAGCCCGCACACGATGAGCACCAGGTACCAGACCGGACGGCCGTTGGCCAACCCCGCGACGATCCGGAAGAGGCCGAGCAGCAGCAACGCGACCAGCAGCAGCGGGCCGAGTCGTAGGGCTGCCCGCCGGGTCTGGCCGACCAGCAGGCCGTGCCGTTCCAACCCGTCGCGCAGTTCGGTGAGCGCGCGGTCGACCCACTCGGTGCGGCGCAGGTCGCGGCCGTAGGCACCCTGCGTCGCCGCGTAGTGGACGGCCCGGTCGAGCTGGCTCGCCGCGGGCGGCAGCGGTCCGCCGACGGTCAGCCGGCGGTTCGCGTCCACCCCGATCACGCCCTGGCTGCGCAGGGTGGCGAGGGAGGCCCAGACCGCGAGCTCCTCCCGGCCGTTGAGGTAGGCGACCTGTTGGGGATTGAGCTGGTCGGGCGGGGGTGCGGACCAGCCCGCCAGCAGGGCCCGGCGGTGGATCAGTACGCCGGCCACGAACAGCACTGTCGCCGCCAGGTAGAACGCGAGGAAGGTGCTGCTGGGAACGCCCCAGGTGTCGAAGTCTGCAGCGAGAGCCGTCATGGTCTGCTCCTGTCGCGCGAGGGAACGCGGCTTCATTGTGAGCGGCCACGCCAAGGGATGCTCGCCCGAGGTGGCTCAGTTACCTGGCCGTTACCTGCGCCGCACGGCCTCCTCGACCAGATCGAGCACCGGGCCGAGGTCGCCGGCCGGTCGACCCATGGCCAGGTGCAGCACCAGGCCGTCGTAGGCGAGCTCGAGGAAGCTGGTCAGCACGTCGATCGGTACGTCCTCGCGGAGCACGCCGGCCTCCCGCTGGCGGACCAGCCGCTCCTGGGTCGCCTCGGCGATGGCGGCCGAGCGTTCGGCCCAGCGCTTGGCGAAGGCCGGGTCGGTACGCAACCGCCGCGACACCTCCAGCTGGCTACCCAACCAACCGGTGGTGTCCGGGGAGACCGCCCGGGCGAGCAGGTCACGCATCACCTGGACCAGGCCGTTGCGGGCCACGGTCTCCACCATCGCCGCCGCGTCGTCCTCGGCGACGGCCAGGAAGAGGGAGTCCTTGTCCCGGAAGTGGTGGAAAATGGCGCCTCGCGACAGCCTGGTCGCCTCCTCCAGGCGGCGTACCGTGGCACCTTCGTAGCCGTGCCGGGCGAAGCAGGCCCGGGCGGCGGCGAGGATCTCCTGCCGGCGGGCGTCGAGCTGGTCCTGACTGACTCTGGGCACGTCCCGATCGTGTCAGCTCACCAGGGGTGATGCAAACCGTACGTACGGCTTGGGAGTGGCGACGGGGCCAGGGCGTCCGGTGACGGACCGATCCGAACGGGTAACACCCGGCCCTGTCGGCGGAGTGCCCGATTCCCGTAAGGTGCCCGAGTGCCGCTGCTCCTGCTGGACCTGGACAACACCCTGCTCGACCGGGCCGGGCCGTTCCGCGCCTGGGCAGAGCGTTTTCTGGACAGCATCGGCGCGCCGCCGGACGACGTCGACTGGCTGTTGTCCATCGATGCCGACGGGCTGACCGACCGCTGGGACGTCGCGGACGCCATTCGGGACCGCTATCGCCTCCGGATTCCCTCCATCGATCTGGTCGAGGCGCTGCACGACGGGGTGGTCGAGTTCACCCGGCTCGATCCGCTGGTCGCCTGCGCGTTGCGGATCGCCGACGACGCCGGCTGGACGCCGGTGGTGGTGACCAACGGCGCGGTGCGCCAGCAGGACACCAAGATCCGCCGCACCGGGCTGGACCGGTACATCGCCGACTGGGTGATTTCCGAGGAGGCCGGGGTCAGCAAGCCCAATCCCCGGATCTTCGCGTTGGCCGCTCAACGGGCCCGGATGCCGCTGCGCGGTGCCTGGGTGATCGGTGACGGTCCGGAGGCCGACATCGGTGGCGCCACCGCGGTCGGCCTGCCCAGCGTCTGGCTGCACCGGGGCCGACCGTGGACGGACGTCCGGTTCGCGCCCACCGCGACGGTGGACACCGTGATCGCCGCCATCGCCGTGATCATGAGGGCGTGACCAGGCCCGGGTCTGGGGGGGTCGGCGAGCGGCACGGCACGGTCGCGGGCCGTCGGTTCCTCACTGCAGGTAGCGCTCGACCTCCGGCACCGGTCGGGCGCCCTGCGCGTCGGGGTCGCCGTGGGCCTGGCGGGCGGCCCGGCGGCGGCGGAGCAGATCCCAGCACTGGTCCAGGGACTCCTCCAGATCGCGCAACCGGTTGCGGGCCTCGTCGTCGGTGCCGACCTCGTTGGCCTGCGCCGTCGCGCGCAGTCGATGTTCCTCGTCGACCAGATCCGAGATCCGGCTCAGGATGGTCTTGTCGTCCATATCCCTGAGCCTGGCACAGCGAGGCGGGCGGCGCCCGGATTCCTTCCGGCCAGGCCACCGGGTTGGCGGGGACGCTTCCGTGGCGCTGCTGGTCGCGTTCCCGCCGGGTGAACGGTCACCGGGCATGATCAAGATCACCGGTGCTGTGGCAGGGGAGCCGTCGCCGGGCCGGCCTGGGCTGCCGCCGGCCTGCCCGGCGTACGTCTCGATTCCGTCCTTGACCAGGAACAACGTGGCATCTGGCGATCTCGTGCCTGCTCCGGCGGGGCCCGCGAGGCTGGTTTGCGCCGGCCTTCCGTTGTGGACGGCGGGAATGTCGACCATGAAGATTTCTCGTCACGCGACTAGTGAGGAGCGCCATCGCGGTGTCATGCTCATTGCGACCGTGGCATTTCGAAGAGTGATGCCCCCTACCCCTGGGGCCATCGCAGGCGGGAGCAACAACCACATGTCCGTCCAAACCAGACGTGCGGGATCCATACCCTTCCGGCACACGGTGCCGAGCCTGATGCGTGATCCAGCCCGCGCCCTGGTCGAGTTCGGCGAGCGGTCCGGAGGCGAGGTGGTGAAGCTCAACCTCGGTTCGTTGCGCCCCTACCTGATCACCCACCCCGACCATCTTCAGCGGGTGCTGCGCGAGAAGTCCGACAACTACGTCCGAGGCGGCGACGGTCTACAGTGGCGGCCACTGAAGCGGCTGTTCGGCGAGGGCATTCTCGGCGACGGTGAACACTGGACGAACAGCCGCCACATCCTGCAGCCGCTGTTCACGGCCCGGCGCATCGACGGGCTGGTCGACCGTCTCGCGGTGGCGATCGAGGAGGCCATCGGCGAGCTGGAGGAGCCGGCGCGGACCGGCCGGCCGGTGGACATGGGCAAGGTGCAGGCCCAGATCGTCTGTTCGGCGACCATGCGGATCTTCTTCGCCGACAAGATCACCGTGCCGGATGCGATGCGGATCATGCAAGCGCAGGACGCCATCGCCTGGTCGGTGATGCCCCGGATCCTCGTGCCGTGGGCGCCGCTGGCCGCGCCCATGCCCGGCGACCGGACGTTCCGGCGCGCCGTGCAGCTCATCGACGACCTGCTGCTGCCGACGATCCGGGCGGCGCGGGCCACCGCAGACGATGACGTCGACGCCGACGACATCATCTCCACGCTGTGGCGAGGGCGCACCGAGGACGGCGGCCGACTCGACGAGCGCCAGGTGCGCAACGACACGGTGGCGATGGTCGCCACCACCACCGAGACCACGATCAGCGTGCTCACCTGGCTCTGGCCGCACATCGAGCAGAACCCGGCGATCGCCGCCCGGCTCTACGAGGAGCTCGACCAGGTGGTCGGGGACCAGCCGGTACGCCGCGAGCACCTGCGCGAGCTGCGCTACACCCGGCAGGTGCTCGACGAACTGCTGCGGCTCTATCCGGTCGGCTGGCTCTTCCCCCGGATGGCGGTCGAGGAGGACGTGATCGGCGGAGTCCGGATACCGGCCGGCGCCACCCTGGTGGGCAGCCCGATGATCACCCAGCGGATGTCGCAGTTCTGGGACCGGCCCGAGGTCTTCGACCCCGACCGGTTCAGCCCGGAGCTGGTCCGCAGCCGGCCCAAGTACGCGCACTTCCCGTTCGGGGGCGGTCCCCACCAGTGCATCGGAATGCACCTGTTCTATCTGGAGGCGACACTGATCGTGGCCACTTTGCTGAGTCGGTTCCGGCTCCGGCTGTGTCGAAACGTCGTGCCCGGCATCAAGGTGGCCGCCGCGTTGCGCCCCCTCGACCGGGTCGAGGTGACCCTGCGACGAGTGCAGGGCGTTGCGGCGTGAACGCGTTGACCGGTATCTCGCCGGGCATCGGCGACGACCAGATGAGCGCAGCCGCCGAGCAGGGGCGGATCTGCGCCCTCGCCGCGAAGGGGCAGCGTGATCTGGCGGGGATCGCCGCATCACATCCGGATCTCTTTCCGGGCCGGCCGTTCGACGCGGCGCTGTTCTCGACCGTGGCCATGACCGTCGCCTTCAACGCGCCCTGGCGCGAACTCGCCCAGCTGCGGCTCACCAACCGGGCGGTGCTGTGGGCGTTCGCGGTCGACTGGCTGATCGACCACGAGGCCCGATCGCGCGACGAGATCGACGGGCTGACCGCCCGCTGCCTCGCCGTGATCGACGGCGACGCGCCGGAGGAGGGAGACCTGCTGGGCGCCTTCACCGCCGAGATGCGCGACGAACTCGCCGCGGCGCCGGCCTTCGCCGCATACCGTGAGTGCTGGCGCGAGGAGAGCCGCAAGGTGCTCGCCGCCATGGCCCGGGAGTGGAGCTGGAAGCAGAACCCGGGCCGGCTGCCCAGCCTCGACGACTACGTGGACAACTCGGCGAACCTGGCCTCCACCGTGGTCAACGTGGTGCACTGGATGCACTCCGACGACGCGGCCACGCTGCGTCACCTCGACGCGCTGCTCGCCACCAGCGACCAGGTGCAGCGGATCCTACGACTGGTCAACGACGTCGCTACGTATGAGCGCGACCTACGTTGGGGAGACCTCAACGCGCTGTTGCTGGTGCCACGTGTCGACGTCGAGCGGCGGATCGTCGAGCTGGTGGCACAGGCCCGGCGGATGCTGGAGCCGCTGCACGGCAGCTGCCCGGTGGAGGCGAACTACCTGGCCCGCCAGCTCGGCTTCAGCAGCGGCTTCTACCAGTCCACCGACTTCTGGGGCGTGTCGTGACCGCCGCGATCGTGGCCCGCGCCGGGCAGGGGCCCGCGCTGGCCGGCGCCGTGGGCGAGCTGCTCGCCCTGCTGGAGCGGGAACCACACGGGCAGGTGAGCAGCTCGGTCTACGAGACCGGCCGGCTCGTCGCCGACGCTCCCTGGCTCAGCGGGCACCCAGAGCGGCTGGCATACCTGCTCCGGCGGCAGGGCGACGACGGCAGCTGGGGCCCGACCGGCGGGTACGCGTTGGTGCCCACGGCGAGCGCGGTGGAGGCGCTGTTCGCCGAACTGGTCCGAGCCGAACCGTCCAGCCGGGCCGGTCCGGCTCGTTCCGCACTCGTTCCCGCTGCCGCGCGTGGTCTGGCGGCGCTGGACCGGCGGCTCGCCGACGGCGGGCCCATGCCGGACACCCCGGCGGCCGACCTGATCGTGCCGGCCCTGACCACCCGGATCGGCGCGCACCTGGCCCACCTGGACGACGCGGGCCATCCGCCCCTGCCGGGTGCCCCCCGGGTGCTGCCCCCGGTGGATCGGCGCCGACTCGACGGGGTCAGCACACTGCTCGCCACCGGTCGCCCGGTGCCCAGCAAGCTCTGGCACGCCTACGAGGTGCTCGGTCCGGCCGCCGCCGGGCGTACCGAGGTCGCCCCGATCGACGGTGCCGTGGGCGCTTCTCCGGCGGCCACCGCGGCCTGGCTCGGTCAGCGGGGCGGCGCGCCGCGCGCCGCGCGGGCGTACCTCGATGCCGTGGTGGCTCGGCACGGCGGTCCGGTGCCCTGCTGCACCCCGATCACGACCTTCGAGCGGTCCTGGACCCTCGCCACGCTCAGCCGGGTGGGGCTGGTCGCTCCGGTGCCCGGGCTGGTGGCGGAGCTGGCCGCCGCGCTCGGCCCGGAGGGCGCGGCGACCGGCCCGGGGCTGCCGGCCGACGCCGACACCACCTCGGCGACCCTGTACGCCCTCGCCCGGCTGGGGCACCCGGTGGATCCGGTCAGCCTGCTCCACTACGACCTGGGCAGCCACTTCTGCACCTGGCAGGGGGAGGACGGGGACTCGATCACCACGAACGCGCACGTGCTGGAGGCGCTGGGCTGGCACGCCCGGCACACCCGGGACGGTGCCGAGCGGTACGCCGCCCGGGTGACCCGGATCGCCGGCTGGCTGCGCGACGTCCAACGGCCGGACGGGCGGTGGGCGGACCGCTGGCACGCCTCGCCCTACTACGCCACGTCCTGCGCGGTCCTCGCCCTGGCCGCTTACGCGCCGTCCGAGGTTGCCGATGCGGCCGTCGACCGTGCCGTGGAGTGGGTGCTGGACACCCAGCGCGACGACGGTGGCTGGGGCCGTTGGTCGAGCACCGTCGAGGAAACCGCGTACGCGGTGCAGGTGCTGCTCGGTGTGCGCCGGCCGATTCGGCCGCGAGTTCGGGAAGCGGTCCGCCGGGCACTGGAGCCATTGTGCATCGAGCAGACCGAGCACCCATCACTGTGGCATGACAAGGATCTCTACACCCCGGTGCTGATCGTCCGGGCGGCGGTGCTCGCGGCCCGACAAATGGCGCTCGCGGTGACCGATCCGCCGCGCGGTGACACATTCGTCCCAGTCCACCATGGAGCTGACCAGGGCATGATCACGACCGCTTGAGTTGGTGCGGTGACGCTGTTAGCGTGCGCCGGGGTCGGTGCGCGTGACGCGCCTGCTGACTGACAGATCAACTTGTTCAGGGCCAGGGACGGTGTAATGGGTTCCCGCAGTTCGAATCTGCGTACCAAGGTCGTGGCTCTGTTGGCCTCGCTGGTGGCGCTCTGGGCCTTCACGGCCTGGGTCACCGTCCGAGACGGAGTCAACCTGCTCGCGGTGCAGGTCTACGACGTCCGGGTGTTCGATCCCACCGAGCCGCTGCTGCTTCAACTTCAGTCGGAGCGGCGGAGCTCGGTGGTCTACCTGGGACGCCCGGACGATGCGCTGCGGAGCGAGCTGACGCAGTTGCGGCAGCGTACGGACCAGTTGGCGGCGGAGTTCGCCGAGTCGGTCGACAGCTGGCAGGTCCGCCTGCTCGGCAGCAAGGATCTGCACGAACGCATCGCGCTGCTGCAACATGGCCTCGACGGGCTGCGCGACACCCGGGTCGCCGTCGACAAACACAACATCGGCCGTAGCGAGGCTGGCGCGGCGTTCACCGAGGTGATCGAGTCGATTTACCAGGTGTACGACGAACTCGGCAACCTCGACGACGACGAGGTCGCCGAGAACACCGCTGAGCTGATCCGGCTCAACCGGGCTCGCGAGCTGCTGTCCCAGCAGGACGCCATGCTCGCCGGCGTGCTGGCCGCCGGCCGGATCACCACCGCCGAGCGGGCGGAGTTCACCCGGGTCGTGGGTGCCCGTCAGTTCCTCGCGGAGCAGGCGGTCGTCCGGTTGCCCGACGTCGACCAGCAACGCTACGCGCAGATGATCGCGGGCCCGAACTTCCGGCGGCTGGCGGAGCTGGAAGACAAGGTCATGGTCGGCTCGACCACTTCGCGGCTGCCGTTCGACAGCCAGGACTGGGCCGAGGCCATGGGTGCGGCCATGGTCGAGATCGCCGATGTGGTGCTGGCCGGCGGCGACGAGATCGTCAAGAGCGCCGCCCCGGTCGCGGTCGGGGTCATCGTCCGGCTGGTGCTGGCCGCCGGTCTCGGTCTGCTCGCGGTCATCGCCTCGGTGATCGTCTCGGTCACCACCGCGCGGGCCCTGGTCCAACAGTTGCAGCGGCTGCGCGACGCCGCCTTCCAGCTCGCCAACGAGCGGCTGCCGAGCGTGGTGGACCGGCTCGGCCGCGGTGAGCAGGTGGACATCAGCAAGGAGGCGCCACCGCTGGAGTTCGGTGACGACGAGATCGGCCAGGTGGGCAAGGCCTTCAACGTGGTGCAGGAGACCGCGGTCCGGACGGCCGTGGAGCAGGCCGAGCTGCGCCGGGCGGTCCGGGACGTGTTCCTCAGCCTGGCCCGGCGCACCCAGGCCCTGGTGCATCGCCAGCTCACCCTGCTCGACGCGATGGAGCGGCGGGAGCAGGACGCGGAGGAACTGGAGGACCTGTTCCGGGTCGACCACCTGGCCACCCGGATGCGGCGTAACGCCGAGAACCTGATCGTGCTCTCCGGCTCGACCCCGGGCCGGGCCTGGCGGCGTAGCGTGCCGATGGTGGACGTGATCCGTGGCGCTGTCGGTGAGGTCGAGGATTACACCCGCGTCCAGGTGCTGCCGATCACCGGCGTGTCGCTGGCCGGACGGGCGGTCGGCGACGTCATCCACCTCCTCGCCGAGTTGATCGAGAACGGGCTCTCCTTCTCCCCGCCGCACACCACCGTGGAGGTGCGCGGGCAACTCGTCGCCAACGGCTTCGCCATCGAAATCGAGGACCGTGGCCTGGGGATGACCGAGGAGGATCTGGCCGCCGCCAACCACCGCATCGTGGATCGCTCCGAGCTGAACCTCGCCGACGCGTCCCGGCTCGGCCTCTACGTGGTGAGCCGGCTGACCGACCGGCACGGGGTACGCGTACGGCTCCAGGAGTCCGCGTACGGCGGCACCAAGGCAGTGGTGCTGGTCCCGACCGAACTGATCATTGTGGACGGTGCTGAGGCAGGCGCTCCGATCGGCACGCGGACCGAGGCGCCTGCCGTGGCCGGTCCGGCCAAGGCCGCCGGGGCTGCCGTGGCCGGTCCGGCCAAGGCCGCCGGGGCCGAGAGCCCGGCCGCGCCGGTGGCCCTCGCCGCGCCGGGAGCGCCGCCCGCATCCCGTCCGGCCGGGGCCGAGGAGGCCGCGGCCGAGCCCGGCAAGGATGCGGCCGTCGAGATCAACCTCGGTGCCGCCGACGGCTCCGGCCTGCCGACCCGGTCCCGGCGCCGGCCGGGAGGTCACTCCGCACTGGACGGGCCGACCCTTCCGATCGGGCTGCCGGTCACCTCGCCGAAGGCCGAGGGCGGCCTGTGGACGCCGCACCGGCTGCCAGAGCCCACCGACGGCCAACCGGCCGCCTCGCCGCCGGGGCACGTGGGGGCACCGGAACCGGGCGGCGCGGCGCCCACGGTCGCGCCGGGACCCGTGGTGGCACCGGAGCCGGGCGGTGCCGCCGAGGTGGAGGCCGAACCGGACCGCACCGAGTCGGGTCTGCCGGTCCGCATCCGGCAGGCGAGCCTGGCGCCGGCGCTGCGGGCCGATCCGGAGACCCTGGAGGAGGACGAGGACGTCATCCGCGAACCCGAACAAGTGCGGCGCATGATGAGTTCGTACCAGACGGGCACCCGGCGTGGACGCACCGACGCCGCGCGGTTGCTCGGCGGTAGCGGTCAGCCGGCTGGCGGGAACGAGTCCGACGGCGCCGACCAACAGGCGACCTGAGGGTCAATCGGGCGGCGATCCGCACGGCCGCCGGTCAGGCCCAGATGAGCACGGCGATGAGCCGGGGGAGAAGAGGACGACGAAGTGGCGCAGAAGACGGCTTCGAGTGCCGACCTGACGTGGTTGCTGGATGATCTGGTCGGCCGGGTCAAGCAGGCCGAGCACGCGGTCGCGCTGTCCGCAGACGGCCTGCTGATGGCCTCCTCGCAGGGGCTCAGCCGCGACGACGGCGAGCACCTGGCGGCGATGGCGGCCGGCATCCAGAGCCTGGCCCGCGGCGCGGGCAAGCGGTTCGGCGGTGGCCAGGTGCAGCAGACAATCATCGAGATGCAGTCGTCCTTCCTGTTCGTCACAGCCGCCGGTCGCAACGCCTGCCTCGCGGTCCTGGCCAGTGAGGACGCCGATGTGGGGCTGATCGCGTACGAGATGGCCATGCTGGTGACCCGGGTCGGCAAGCACGTCGCGTCACCGACCCGATCAGCGGACAACGGGGAGAAGTAAGGCGTATGACACTTCAGGGAGAATCCGCCGAGCACCAGTGGGTTGACGACCATGCTGGTCCGGTGGTCCGTCCGTACGCGGTGACCGGCGGCCGGGCCCGCCCGGTCACCGGCACGTTCGACCTGATCTCCCTGGTGACGGCGACCCGCAAGGACGTGTCTCCGGAGATCGGTCTCGGCCCGGAACATCTGGCGATCGTCGGACTGTGTCAGCGGATGCAGTCCGTCGCCGAGATCGCGGCACATCTGGACCTGCCGGTGGGCACCGTACGGGTCCTGCTTGGTGACCTGGTGGCGCGCAGCCTGGTACAGATTCGGGAGCCGCAGAGCACCGTCGGCATTCCCGACCACAGCATTTTCGAGGCGGTTATCAATGGACTACGGGCACTCTGAGCGGCCGCCGGGAGCGGCCACACTGCCCACGGCGATCAAGATTCTGGTCGCGGGCGGCTTCGGGGTGGGCAAGACCACGATGGTCGGCGCGGTCAGTGAGACCCGTCCGTTGCGGACCGAGGAGGTGCTCACCGAATCAGGGGTGGGCATCGACGATCTGTCCGGCGTCGAGGCCAAGCAGACCACGACCGTGGCGATGGACTTCGGTCGGATCACCATCAGTGACGATCTGGTGCTGTATCTCTTCGGGACCCCGGGGCAGGATCGGTTCTGGTTCGTCTGGGACGAGTTGTCGCTCGGCGCGATCGGCGCCGTGGTGCTGGCGGACACTCGCCGGCTGGCCGACTGTTTCCCCTCCATCGACTACTTCGAGGGACGGGGCACTCCGTTCCTGGTCGCGGTGAACTGCTTCGAGGGGGCGCGAGAGTACCGGCTCGACGAGGTGCAGGCCGCACTGAATCTCGACCCGGAGGTGCCGGTGCTGCTCTGCGACGCCCGCAGCCGGAGCTCGGCCAAGGAGGTGCTCATCACCCTGGTGGAGCACGCCATGAAGGTCCGGGACGCCCGCCGCAGCGTCGACTGACGACCGGGACCGGCACGGTCCCACCCAACGTCGAAGGGCTCCTTCCCGCACCGGCGCGGGAAGGAGCCCTTCGCTCCTGGTACGTCAGCTGACGATCATGCGCCGCAGCACGTACTGCAGGATGCCGCCGTGCCGGTAGTACTCCGCCTCACCCGGGGTGTCGATGCGCACCACCGCGTCGAACTCCACCCCGCTGTCGGTGGTGACCCGCACGGTGCGCGGGGTCGAGCCGTCGTTGAGCGCGGTCACCCCGGTGATGGTGAACGTCTCGGTGCCGGTCAGCCCCAGCGAGTCGGCGTTCTCGCCGGCCGGGAACTGCAGGGGCAGCACACCCATGCCGATGAGGTTGGAGCGGTGGATCCGCTCGTACGACTCGGCGATGACCGCCTTCACACCGAGCAGCATGGTGCCCTTGGCCGCCCAGTCCCGCGACGAGCCGGAGCCGTACTCCTGGCCGGCCAGGATGACCAGCGGGATTTCCGCCTGCTGGTATGCCATCGAGGCGTCGTAGATCGAGGTCTGCTCGCCGGTCAGGTGGTTGACCGTGAAGCCGCCCTCCACCCCCGGGACCAGATGGTTGCGCAGCCGGATGTTGGCGAAGGTGCCCCGGATCATCACCTCGTGGTTGCCCCGCCGGGAGCCGTACGAGTTGAATTCGTGCCGCGGCACGCCGTGCCCGGCCAGGTACGTCCCAGCGGGGGAGTCGGCCTTGATGGAGCCGGCCGGGGAGATGTGGTCGGTGGTCACCGAGTCGCCCAGCTTGGCCAGCACACGCGCACCGGCGATGTCGGCCACCGGCGTCGGCTGCTGCCCCATGCCCTCGAAGTACGGGGGCTTGCGGACGTAGGTGGACTCGCTGTCCCAGGCGAAGGTGTCCCCGGTCGGCGTGGGCAGGGACTGCCAGCGCTCGTCGCCGGCGAAGACGTCGGCGTACGCGGAGCTGAAGCCGGTGGCGCCGATCGCCGAGGCGATGACGTCCTGAATCTCGGCGGTGCTCGGCCAGATGTCCCGCAGGAACACCGGCTTACCCTCGCTGTCCTCGCCGATCGGCTCGTTGGCCAGGTCGATGTCCATCGTGCCGGCGAGGGCGTACGCGACCACCAGCGGCGGCGACGCCAGGTAGTTCATCTTCACGTCCGGGTTGATCCGGCCCTCGAAGTTGCGGTTGCCAGAAAGCACCGACACCACGGCGAGGTCGGCCTCGTCCACCGCGGCGGAGACCGCCTCCGGCAGCGGCCCGGAGTTGCCGATGCAGGTGGTGCAGCCGTAGCCGACCAGGTGGAAGCCGAGCTTCTCCAGGTACGGCGTGAGGCCCGCCCGCTCGTAGTAGTCCATCACGACCTTCGAGCCGGGCGCGAGGGTGGTCTTCACCCACGGCTTGCGGTTCAGGCCCTTGTCCACCGCGTTCCGGGCGAGCAGCGCCGCGCCGATCATGACCTGCGGGTTGGAGGTGTTGGTGCAGGAGGTGATGGCGGCGATCACCACCGCCCCGTGGTCCAGCTCGTACCCGGTGCCGTCCTCGCCGACCACGTGGACGGGATCGCTGGGTCGGCCCTTGGCTCCGGTTGCCGCCGACATCAGCCCGCGCGGCCGGTCGATCGGGTCGTTTATCTCATTGGCGGGCGGGTCGCTGGCCGGGAACGACAGGGCGCTGGCGACGTCCGCCGGCCCCTTGACCGGCTTCCGCTTGCCTTGGACATAGTCCGGGAGCGCAGCGCGGAACAGCGTCTTCGCGTTGCCCAGCGGCACCCGGTCCTGCGGGCGCTTCGGCCCGGCGAGCGAGGGCTCGATGGTGGCCAGGTCGAGCTCCAGGCGCTCGGAGTACTCCGGCTCGGCGGACGGGTCGTGCCAGAGACCCTGCTCCTTCGCGTACGCCTCGACCAGCGCGACCTGCTGCGGGTCACGCCCGGTCAGCTCCAGGTAGCGGACCGTCTCGGCGTCGATCGGGAAGATCGCGACGGTGGAGCCGTACTCCGGCGACATGTTGCCGATGGTGGCCCGGTTGGCCAGCGGCACCGCGCTTACACCGGGGCCGTAGAACTCGACGAACTTGCCGACCACGCCGTGCTTGCGCAGCATCTCGGTGATGGTGAGCACCAGGTCGGTGGCGGTGGTGCCGGCCGGCATCTCGCCGGAGAGCTTGAAGCCCACCACCCGGGGGATCAGCATGCTGACCGGCTGACCCAGCATGGCGGCCTCGGCCTCGATGCCGCCGACGCCCCAGCCGAGCACGCCCAGGCCGTTGACCATCGTGGTGTGCGAGTCGGTGCCGACCACAGTGTCCGGGTAGGCCTGGCCGCCGCGCTCCATCACGGTGCGGGCCAGGTACTCGATGTTGACCTGGTGCACGATGCCGGTGCCGGGCGGCACCACCTTGAACTCGTTGAAGGCGCTCTGCCCCCAGCGCAGGAACTGGTAGCGCTCCTTGTTGCGCTGGTACTCCAGCTCGACGTTGCGCTCGAAGGCGTCCTGACGGCCGAACAGGTCGGCGATGACCGAGTGGTCGATGACCAGCTCGGCGGGGGCGAGCGGGTTCACCTTGGTCGGATCGCCGCCGAGGTCGCGAACGGCCTCCCGCATGGTGGCCAGGTCGACCACGCACGGTACGCCGGTGAAGTCCTGCATCAGCACCCGGGCCGGGGTGAACTGGATCTCGACGTTCGGGTCCGCGGCCGGATCCCAGGCACCGAGCTGGCGGATGTGGTCGGCGGTGATGTTCGCGCCGTCCTCGGTCCGCAGCAGGTTCTCCAGCAGGATCTTCAGGCTGTAGGGGAGCCGTTCGTGGCCCTCCACCTTGTCAATCTTGAAAATCTCGTAGCTCGCGTCTCCGACGCGTAGCTGGGTCTTCGCACCGAAGGTGTCGAGGCTCGCCACGTCGTACTCCTTCACACCAGCGACCGTGAGTAGTCCTGAGCAGTCTGTCGCACCGGGCGGAGCGCCGCCGTGCTTAGGCGACACTTACCGGCGATTCTCGCTATCAACAAAACCGTACGTCCGTCTTGCTATCAGGTCAACTCGATGCCATCGTGTGGACGGGGGGTTCAATTCATGATCCATCACGTTCAGCTTGCCTGCCCGCGAGGATCCGAGGCTGTCTCACGGGCCTTCTACGTCGGCCTGCTCGGCCTGGCCGAAAAACCCAAGCCGCCGGCCCTCGCGGCTCGCGGTGGTTGCTGGTTCAGTGGGTACGGCGCCGAACTGCACCTAGGCGTGGAGGACGACTTCCGTCCAGCCCGCAAGGCGCACCCCGCCCTGCTGTGGCCCGACCTCGATGCCCTCGCCACCCGGCTGACCGCCGCCGGATATCCGGTCACCTGGGGCGACGACGAACTGCCGGGGTTGCGTCGCTTCCACACCCAGGACGTCCACGGCAACCGCCTGGAGTTCCTCGCCCCCGCAACCTGACCCCACCCCACCGCCGCGGTGGCGGGCGGCACGCCCGAAGGCGACAACATCGGGGATGTTGCTGCCTCGTCGTGGCCTGACACAGCAACATCCCCGATGTTGCCGCCTCCTCGCGGAGAGCGCGGCGAGCGCGGGTGGGGACGACGAAGGGCCGACCCCGTGTTGGGGTCGGCCCTTGTCGTTGGGGTGGATCGTCAGCTGGTGGCGGAGTAGCCGCGGGTGGCGATCCAGTTGGCGAGGGTGTCGGTGTTCATCTGGTAGGTGGCCTGGGTGGGGTCGGCGGAGTCGGCGATGGTGACGGTGTCGCCGTTGTC
>NZ_BMNB01000036.1 GCF_014646235.1 Micromonospora sonchi
TTGACCATGCTCGCAGCTCTTCACTAGTGACCATCCGAACTCGACACTCAGATGATCACCGAAGGGCTGCGAGACCTCATCTCCGGGTCGGATCGACCACCGCACCCCGCTCAACTTCGAAGAGCCGGCATTACGTTCAAGCCCGACGACGTTGTGCCGCCCGGAACCCCTGGTTCTGTTCTCTGCATGAGAACCAAGAACGTTCAGTCGGAGTTGGACCTGTCGGATGTGTGGGCCGTCGACTCGTCCCTTGTAAGGCGCCAGAATCAGTTCCTACAGGAAGGCGACATCCTGGTATCCAGCGCCAACAGCTGGAACCTCGTCGGCAAGTGCTGCTGGATACCCCAACTCTCTGAAAAGTCGAGTTTCGGCGGCTTCGTTTCCGTCATCCGGGCGCAGACCAGCAGAGTGAACCCCCGTTACCTTTACCGCTGGTTCTCGTCGCCCCGAGTGCAGACAACAGTCCGAAGCTTCGGACGGCAAACCACCAACATCTCCAACTTGAACGTTGAGCGTTGCCTCAAACTTCCTCTTCCTCTTCCGTCGTTGCAGGAACAGCGGAGGATCGCGGAGGTACTGGATCGGGCGGACGAACTCCGCACCAAGCGCCGCGGAGCCCTCGCACGCCTCGACAACCTCACCCAATCCGTCTTCCTCGACATGTTCGGTGAGCCGTTCACCAACGAGCGGCAGTGGTTCGCGTCTTCTGTGGGCGATGCCGGCAAGGTTCAGCTTGGTCGTCAGCGGGCCCCGCAATACCAGACCGGGAAGTTCACGTCTCCCTATCTTCGAGTAGCTAACGTCCACGAGGACAGGATCGATCTATCCGACGTCCTCGAGATGGATTTCAATGAGGAAGACTTTGATAGATACCAACTTCACGAAGGCGATATCCTCTTGAATGAGGGTCAAAGCACAGAGCTCGTCGGACGCCCTGCCATGTGGCGAGGCGAAGGCGCGGGTTACTGCTACCAGAACACTCTTGTGCGCTTCCAGTCGAAACGTTCGATTGTCAACCCGACTTACGCCTTGGCCGTATTCCTCCGATATTTCCGGACCGGGCAACTCGCGAAGATCAGCAGCAAGACGTCGAACGTTGCTCACCTCGGTGCTGGCCGGTTCGCGAAGATGCCGTTCCCGATCCCGCCAATCAATCTACAAGAGAAGTTCGCCGAACAAGCCGAGGAGATTCGCAACCTGAAGTCCCGCCAACAGGCAAGTGATGCTGAGCTAGGCACCCTATTCGCGTCGTTGCAGGACCGCGCTTTCCGCGGTGCGCTGTGATTAGGTAGCTCGTTTTAAGGTCCCAGCACTGCAGTCGACGCATTCCCACACGTAGAAGCGCTCGGCCCCTATGCCAGGGGGAGCGCTTCTACGTATGCCTACCAATCGGTCAGCCGTGCTTGGCTACGCGGGCGACGAACCCCCGCCAGGCGGCCGGCGTGAAGGCCAGCGCCGGGCCGGTCGGGTCCTTCGAGTCACGGACGCCGACGACGCCCGGAAGGTTGTCGGCTACCTCCACGCAGTCGCCCTGGTTGTTACCGCTCTTCGTGCTCTTGCGCCACCGTGCACCGGTCAGGTCCATGATGCTGCCGCTTCCCTAAGCAGGTCCAGAGAACTCCCACGGGGCAGGGCCTCGCCCCGGATTCGCTCCCACCGTCGATCAAGGGTAGCAAGGTCGGCCGGCTGTTCGATGATCTGCGCAGCGGCCTGACTGTCCACGTACGCCACGCGCGTCCCGTCGCGCATCTCCGCGATGGTGAACGGCCCACCGAGGCCCGGATACATGCCGACCTCTGACGGGACGACATGGACCTGTACCGAGGAAAGCTGGGCGCACTCAACCAGGTAAGCCAGTTGCTCCGCCATCAGAGCGCGGTTGCCGTACGCGTTTCGCCGGAGAACTCCTTCATCGAGGACAGCGATGTACAGCGGACCGCCGTGCCTGCGGAGGATCGCCTGACGTGCGATGCGCCCTGCCGCCATCTCGTCCACCTCATCCGGCGAAAGCCCTTCGCCTTCCACAGTGGCCCGGGCGTACGACTCGGTCTGTAGGAGGCCCGGCACCCACGCGAGTTGGTACGCCCGCAGCGCGACCGCCTCGCGTTCGATCTCGACCCATGGCCGGAACCACACGGGCTGGCGTCGCTTAAGAACGTCCGGCCAAAGGTCCCCTACGTCCTGGCCGAGGATGCTTGCGACCCTTGATCGATGGCGCGGGTGCGGCACGCGTCCAGGACTCATCCATCGCGCGGCGGTCTTCGGATCTACACCGACTTGAGCAGCGAGACTTTCAGCCGTCTCGCCAGCCTCGGCCATGGCTTGAATAAGTCCGTGATTCACCCAGGCTCCTCGATAGACGTTTCTGACGTCTATCAATTCTAGGGCAACGCCGTGTAGGCGTCCCGTCACTGGCGTGAGGGTTGTGTGTAGACGGCGTGATCCGGTGGAGGTCCGCAACCCGCCGGTCGTGCTGTCGGGGCCGCCCCTGGGCGAGCAACCGGGGCGGCGCTCTCCAGACTGCGAAGGAGGTCCCGCCCGTGCGTCTTCGGTTCTGGCGTCGCAAGCCTGTCCCGGCCCCGGGGCAGCGGTTTCGAGCGAACGGGGGCCGCTGGTGAGCGCCGACTCGCTGTCCGCCGTGGCTGTCGAGACGGTGATGATGCTGGTCGGTGCCGTACTGCTAGGGTTTCTGGCCGGGCTGTTTGCGTTCAAGGTGAAGTCGCGGTGGTGTCCGCGCTGCGGCGCGTCCACCGATGCCGTACCTCCGGAGGGCCGGCGGTGACCGCCCCCGACCGGCAGGAGCGTCGTGAGCTGCCGATCGGGCGGCGGGTCGCGCAACTGCGGGTCCGGCGGGGGATGAGTCAGCAGGTCTTCGCCGACCGGATCGGCAAGTCGAAGAGCTGGGTCGACAAGGTCGAACGCGGCGTACGCAACCTCGACCGGCTCTCCGTGATCAACACGGTCGCCGGGGTCCTCGGGGTTGCCCCCGATCTCCTGGTCGGTCGCCGGGCCCGGCAGGCGACCGTCACCGAGATCGCCGCCGCCGTGGAGCGGGTACGCGAGGCCCTGGTCCGCTACGACATTCCCGCCATCTGCGTCGCGGACCTTGGCCGGCAGGTCGCCTACGCGTACACCGCCTATCAGCACGCCCAGCATCCCCAGGTGCTGCGGATGCTGCCCGACCTGCTCGCCGCAGCCCGCCACACCGAAGCGGCCGACGGACCAACACCCACCGCAGACCTGCTGGTACGGGTGTACCAGCTCGCCGCTCAGATCATGGTCAAGCTCGGCGAACCCGACCTGGCGTGGCTCGCCGCCGACCGCGCCATGACCATCGCTGGCGGCGACCCGCAACGCACCGCCACCGCCGTTTTACCTCTCGCGCAGGCCCTACGCGCCCAGCGGCGTGGCCGCCTGGCGTTGGCCGTCACCACGACCGCGCTGCGTCACCTCGACCCGGCACCTTCCCCCGACGCCCCACCGGACCACGCCGCTCTCGCCGGAACCCTGATGGTCGAAGCCGCCCTCGCCGCCGCCAGCTACGGCGACGCGATCACCGCCGGCAACCACACCCACCAGGCCGCCCGACTCGCCAAGGGTCACCACGACAGCGACGGGTTCGGTCCGACCACAGTGGATCTTGCCCGTGCCCTGGCCGCCACCAACCTCGGCGACCACGCTCTCGCCATCGCCATCCACCTGACTGCCACCCGCAGCGACGATTGGCACCGACTCCCCGCCGAACACCGCGCCGCCCACCTCATCGACATGAGCCGCGCGTACCTGGCGATTGGCGACCACCATGCCGCCGCATGTGCCCTGGTCATCGCCGACCAGATCGCCCCCGCTGAGACCCGAATCCGACCAGTCGCCCGCGCTGCGCTGACCGCCGTCCTCCGCGCCGGCCCCACCCCCGCCGACCTCACCCGCCTCGCCACCACGATCGGCCTGACCTCGGGCAGTACGTAGCGTCTACACCCTTGAGCCTGGTGGTCTTCCTGCCTAGCAGCCCGCCTACATGTACTCTGCTGCGACTTCCTCCGCTTCCGCCACGAACTCGTCGAGTTCGGCCGGTGTCAGCTTCTTCTCTTGTAGTAGCTGTCCAAGGACGAAGACCTCGGCAGCGAGCATGGTCTCGGCGGGGATGTTGTCGACCAACTCCGGCTCGCCGAGGGCGGCGCGGATGAGACCTTCCATTTCCAGTCCCGGCAGGCTGTCTCCGTCTGCGTACCTGGCACGGGTGCTGGAGACCCAAGCGGCAACATCGGTGGGAGTGGTGCCGGGGGCGAAGTGCCGGTTGACCGCTAGGGTGAACGCCGCTCCGATGACCTGGAGGCCGCCGACCCAGCCGCTACGACCGAGTTCCGCGACGAGAGTCTCGGCAGTATCCCAGTCAGCTCGGGCCAAAGCCCGGACCAGATCGCTGAGTGCTTGAACCTTCACCTCTTCAACCTCGCTATCGTCTTGCCGATCGCGTTCGCGAACCATCGCGCCCCCATACCTGCCAGCAGGCCGACCACCACAAGGTTTCCTGCCGCCTCCGCGCTGTCAATCTTCGGCCGTGGTGTCGTGCCCGGGATCGTTTGAGTGCCGGTTCCCGATGAGTGTGTCCCGGCAGGCCCCTTGGGATCACGGAAAAGTTTGATCAGCTTTTGGGTGGCCTCGGTCGCGTTGGTTGCGTGGTCTTGAAGTTCGTCAGCCTTCCGTGCGGACCTGTTGAGCACTCCTCGCATCCGTTCTCGGGCGAGGGCGCGTCGGTCGCTGTCGGCCATGAGTTCTTCGCCGGACGGTGGCCCGGATGCGGCGGCTGGTTGCGGCACCGACCCCGGGACGATGACGTTCAGGTACGCGCCGACCTGCCGGGCCGCGTCGCTGCACAACCGGGCGAGCCGGTGGGCCTTGTCGGCGCCGGTACGGCTATGAGTCACCGCCGCGCGTAGCGACGGATGATCGGAGCCCCTGCCCACCGTCGTGTACCGCGCGTTCGCCTCGGCGACATCCGTCGCGGCGCGGGATGCCCGTACCGCGAGTGCATCCAGATCCTCCACGGCGGACCTGAGTTGGGCGACGACCTGGGCGAGCAGGCCGCTCATCCCAGCACTTTCCGGTACGCGCTGCCGCTGTCCTGAGCGGCAGCGATGGTCCGCAGGGTCAGCTTCACCTCGCGTATCGCGTCGGCGATGGCCTTGCGGGCCTGTTCCGCCTCGGTCCGCTGGCTGTCGTGCAGGGTGGCGAGCACGAGCCCGGAGACCTCGTCCAGGGCCGTACCGATTCCTTCGATCGTGGTCTTGCCCTGGTCGAGTAGTTGGTGCGCTTCGTCGAGGGCCGCCTTGACCTCGCTGATGCTCACGGGTCAGCCAAGGATGCTGATGTATTGCCGGGCCGCCTGGGTGCTGCCCTGGAGGACCGTCGCGGCTTCGATCAGCCGCTGCTTGCTCTGCTCGGCCGCCTGGGCAAGTTCGGCCTTGACTTGCTCGATGCTGGCCATGCCGTCCTTCCGGTCCGCTGGCGTGGGGCGCTAACGCCCTTCACGTTCGGTAGCGGCGCAGACACTACCCAACATGAATAGCCTTCCGCAGCCCCGCTCCCAAGGCGAGGGGGTGGCACCTTCAGCGATTCGATCACGAATCACCGGACCAGCAGGGCCTGCGCGGTGAGCCAACGGTACAGCGTCATGGCCAGTTCTACGGGCTGGTCGAGCTGGACCAGGTGGCCTGCCCCATCGATCAGCTTGAGTTGGGCGCCCGGGATGAGTTCGGTCAGGCGGTGGGCACGGTCGACCGGGATCCAGGTGTCGTCCGTGCCCCACACCACTAGGACCGGCAGGTCCAGACGGGGGTAGCGGTCCTGGATCTCGTCGGTGTAGCTCTGGTCCGCCTGGGCGATCTGCCGGTAGAAGGCGGCCTGCCCGGTCGCATCGAGCCACGGAGACACGAGTACCTGCATCTGGTCGGGTGTGAGACCCCGGTGGCTGGCTCCGGCGATGTAGGCCCGGAGCGCTCCTTCGTGGACGGCGGGCGGCATCGCGCTGAAAGCCTCGGCGTTGTCGCGTACCAGCCGGAAGAAATCCGACCCCCAGGGAGCCAGCGCCACCACGTCGACCAGCGCCAACGACGCGAACGAAGAGCCGTGCAGGAGACGAGCCCGCAACGCGACGGCACCGCCGTAGTCGTGCGCCACGACATGCGGGGACGGCAACTCCCAGTGCGAGACGAGGTCGGCCAGCAACTCACCCTGGACATCCAGCGACACCCGGTGCTCTGGCAGCTTCGAGGAGAGCCCGTAACCGGGCATGTCCCAGAGGTAGACCGTGAACTGGTCGCTCAGGGCCTCGGCGTAGGGGCCCCACAACTGGGAGGACCACGGCGTGCCGTGACAGAACACGACGGCGGGCCCAGCACCCGTCCGACCCCATCGGACCGTACGTCCGCGCCACTCGAACTCTTCCGTCAGATCCATCCGGCCAAGGTTGCCAGACGGTCATCGGTGATATCCCTCCATCCCCTATCCCCCACCCGCCAACCGGAGAACGCCTGTAGCTGCCAGGACAACTGGACCTCCGACTTACGGCCCTGAATTCCCCCCATCCGACCGGAGCCGCCCAGCACACCGCGCGATTCGAACGAACACCTCCCCGTTGATCATGAGGTTAGCGGCGTTCTTGATCTCCAAAACTGCCGCTAACCTCATGATCAACGGGGAGGCGGGCGGGGGTGGTGTGAGAACATCGGGGCTGCTGTCGATCGTGGGGGTTGACGCTGGGGATGAGCAACTTTCAGTTCTTGCGGGGTGAGTGGCCCGAGTTGTTCCGGGAGGCGGCCAAGGCCGAGCGCAATACGGTGATTGATCCGCGTACCGCATGTTTTTATGCCCGGCGGACGTTGGAGCACACCCTCACCTGGTTGTTCGAGGTCGACAGCACGCTCGGGCGGCCGTACAAGAAGGACCTGGCGGGGATGATTCACGAGCCCTCGCTGCGGCACCTGGTCGGGCCGGCGCTCAACGCCAAGATGGACATCATCCGCAGGCAGGGCAACTGGGCGGTACACAAGACCGCCCCGGTGAAGTCGACCGACTCGCTGCCGGTCGTACGGGAGCTGTTCCACGTCCTGTACTGGGTGGCCCGCCACTACACCCGCGACCAGGCGCAGGTGCCGCCGAGCGTGCTCACCTTCGACGAGACGCTCATCCCCCGCCCGACCCACGGCAGCCCGCAGCAGGCCAGCCAGGCCGAGATCAAGGCCCTTGCCGAGAAGCTCGCCGCGCAGGACGCCGCGCTCGCCGCCGAACGGGAGAAGAACGCCAGCCTGGACGCGGAGCTGGCGAAGCTACGCGCCCAGATCGCCGCCGCGAAGGCCGCCAACGAGTCCCGGCCCGACGACCACGACTACGACGAGGCGCAGACCCGGGACCTCTTCATCGACGTACTCCTCAAGGAAGCCGGCTGGCCGCTCGACCAGCGCCGCGACCGGGAGTTCCCGGTCACCGGCATGCCCGGCGGCAGCGGCACCGGCGCGGTGGACTACGTGCTCTGGGGCGACGACGGCAAGCCGCTCGCCGTGGTCGAGGCCAAGCGCGCCCGCCGGGCCGCCACCGCCGGCCAGCACCAGGCCAAGCTCTACGCCGACTGCCTGGAGCAGGCGTACGGGCAGCGCCCGGTCATCTTCTACAGCAACGGTTACGAGCACTGGCTCTGGGACGACACCGCCTACCCGCCCCGCCCGGTCCAGGGCTTCTACACGAAGGCCGAGCTGCAGCTGCTGGTGCAGCGACGGGAGAGCCGCCGGCCGTTGTCCGAGTTGGAGATCAACACGCGCATCGTCGAGCGGCACTACCAGAAGCGGGCGATCCGGGCCGTCGGCGAGGCGTTCGAGCTGCACCACCAGCGTCAGGCGCTGCTGGTCATGGCCACCGGGGCGGGCAAGACGCGGACGGTCATCGCCCTGGTCGACCAGCTCATGCGGGCCAACCGGGTCAAGCGGGTGCTCTTCCTCGCCGACCGCAACGCCCTGGTCAGGCAGGCGGTCAACGCCTTCAAGGCGCACCTGCCCGAGGTCGCCACGGTCAACCTGGTCACCGAGAAGAACACCGAGGGCCGGGTGTATGTCAGCACGTACCCGACCATGATGGGCCTGATCAACGAGACCGCGAGTGGCGTGCGGCGCTTCGGCCCCGGCCACTTCGACCTGGTCATCATCGACGAGGCGCACCGGTCGGTCTACCAGAAGTACCGGGCGATTTTCTCCTGGTTCGACGCGCTGCTGCTCGGCCTCACCGCCACCCCGCGCAACGAGATCGACCGCAACACCTACAGCCTGTTCAACCTCGAAGACGGCGTCCCCACCGACCACTACGACCTGGACGAGGCCGTCGAGGAGAAGTACCTGGTGCCGCCGCGGGCGGTGGTGGTGCCGCTGAAGTTCCAGTGGGACGGCATCCGCTACGACGACCTCAGCGAGGAGGAGAAGGAACGCTGGGACGCCCTCGACTGGGGCGAGGACGGCCCGCCGGACGGCGTCGACCCGGACGCGGTCAACAAGTGGCTGTTCAACGCCGACACGGTCGACAAGGTGCTGGAAACCCTGATGACCCACGGGCACAAGGTCGCCGGCGGTGACCGGCTCGGCAAGACAATCATCTTCGCCAAGAACAACGACCACGCGCACTTCATCCAGAAACGGTTCGACGCAAACTATCCCCATCTGGCGGGCCACTTCGCGCAGGTCATCACGCACCAGGTCGACCGCGCGCAGAGCCTCATCGACAACTTCTCGGTCAAGGAGAAGGCCCCGCACATCGCCATCTCGGTGGACATGCTCGACACCGGCATCGACGTACCCGAGGTCGTCAACCTGGTCTTCTTCAAGGTCGTACGGTCGAAGTCGAAGTTCTGGCAGATGATCGGCCGGGGCACCCGGCTCTGCCCGGACCTGTTCGGCCCCGGCCGGGACAAGAAGGACTTCTTTGTCTTCGACTGCTGCGCCAACTTCGCGTACTTCAACCAGGAGGTGCCGGTCAGCGAAGGCTCGCTCGGCGAGTCGCTCACCCAGCGGCTGTTCAAGGCGCGACTCGAACTGCTCTACCGGCTCGACCAGCGACTCCCCTCCGGCAGTTCGCCCGCCGCGGCCGGCGGCGAGCCGGCCTCCGACGGCACCGGCAGTGAGGCCGGTCTGCGCTGGGATCTCGCCCACCACCTGCACGAGCGGGTCAGCGGCATGGACCTGGACAACTTCGTCGTACGCGCCAAGCGGCGGGCGGTGGCGTACTACGCCGACTTCGCCAACTGGCACCGGCTCACGCCGGAAGCGGTCGAGGAGATCGGGCGGGACCTGGCCGGGTTGCCGACGGCGGTCACGGACGACGACGAGACCGCCAAGCGCTTCGACCTGATGCTGTTGCGCCTGCAACTCGGCCAGCTCGACGTGGAGCCGGCGTATGAGCGGCTCCACCGGCAGGTGCAGGAGATCGCCTCCGCCCTGCTGGAGCAGACCAGCATCCCGGCCGTACGCGAGCAGCAGGAACTGCTGGACGAGGTGGCCGGCGACGAGTGGTGGCAGGACGTCACCCTGCTCATGCTGGAGCTGGTGCGCCGCCGGGTCCGGTCGCTGGTCCGACTGATCGAGCGGAACAGGCGCACCATCGTCTACACCGATTTCACCGACCAGCTCGGCGAACTGACCGAGATCGCCATTCCGCAGGCGCGGGTCGGGACCGACCACGAACGGTTCCGGATCAAGGCGCGCGCCTACCTGCGCCAGCACGAGGATCACGTGGCGTTGCAGAAGCTGCGCCGCAACCGGCAGCTCTCCCCCACCGACCTGGCCGAGCTGGAACGGATGCTCGCCGACAGCGGCGCGGGCGCCGCCGAGGACATCGACCGCGCCCGGCGCTCGGCGGACGGACTCGGGCTGTTCATCCGGTCACTGGTCGGCCTTGACCGGGAGGCCGCCACCGAGGCGTTCGACGAGTTCCTCGTCGGGCGGACCCTGACCAGGAACCAGATCCACTTCGTCCACCTGATCATCGGCCACCTGACGCAGAACGGGACGATGGAGATCGGCCGGCTCTACGAATCCCCGTTCACCGAGATCGCCCCACACGGCCCGGAGTCGCTCTTCGCCGCCGACGACGTGGACCGTATCGACGAGATCCTCAAGTCTGTACGCGCCACCGCCGCGCCCGTCAGTGAAGTGGCGTAGCTGCGTGACTAGGCTCGGACCATGCTGACGCGGCTCCAGGTGCAAGGGTTCAAGAACCTGCTCGACGTGGATGTCGAGTTCGGCCCCTTCACCTGTATCGCTGGTGCCAACGGCATGGGAAAGTCGAACATCTTCGACGCCATCGAGTTCCTCTCCTACCTGGCGACCGGCTCGTTGGCCGACGCCGCCCAGCGGGTGCGGGGTACCGCTCGCGGGCGGGGCGGCGACCCGCGTGACCTGTTCTGGGACGGCTACCGCGAGCACGAGCACCGGTTCACCATCGCGGCCGAGATGATCGTGCCCACCGAGGTGGAGGACGAACTCGGCGAGCTGGCCCGCCCGGAGGCCACCTACCTCCGGTACGAAGTGGTCCTGGGCTATGAGCCGTCGCGCGGTGATCACGGTCTCGGTCGACTGCATCTGCTCCGCGAAGATCTGCGCCAGATCCCGAACGCACGGTCTCGACTGGCCTTTCCCGCGAGCCAAGCGTTTCTCGACGCGATGGTGATCGACGATGGCCGGAGCCGCGTTTTCCTCTCCACAGACACCGGCGACAGCGAACAATTGATCAACGAGCACACCCAGTGGAACCGTGTCGAGCGGTCGCGACCAGCCAGTCGGGTGACACGAACAGTGTTGAGCACAAAGATCACGGCGGACAACCCGACCATCTTGGCCGCAAGAAACGAAATGAAAAGCTGGCGTCGGCTGGCTCTGGAACCGTCGGCGTTGCGCACGCCGGACGGCACCACCGGCTCCGATTTACTGTCTGCCAACGGGCGGCATCTTCCTGCGACACTCCACCGAGTTGCGCATGCTCCGGAATGGTCGGCTGAGCCGGACCAGGTCTACGCGAGGGTGGCCGGCAGACTCTCCGATCTGTCAGGTCTCGCGGTCGAGGACCTGGAGGTCGAGTTCGACGAGGCTCGGGAGCTCTTCACGCTCTTCCTCACCGAACGGGGAGGCTTGCGACTTCCGGCGCGTGCATTGTCCGAGGGGACCTTGCGCTTCCTCGCGCTCTGCGTACTCCTTGAGGACACGGAGTTCACCGGTCTGATCTGCATGGAAGAGCCGGAGAACGGGATCCATCCGGCGAACCTGGCGGCCATGGTGCAACTGGTCCGCGACCTCGCCGTCGACCCGACCGACGTGCCCAGCGGCGACAACCCCTTCCGGCAGGTCATCATCAACACCCACTCGCCCGGCGTGGTGCAACTCTGCGACCCCGACGATCTGCTGCTAGCCGACGTGCGCCTGACGGCGGCTCCGGATGGCACAGCGGCGCGTGCCCTGTCCCTGCTGCCCTTCCGTCGAACCTGGCGGGCAAGGCGGGGAGGCCCGACCTTCTCGATGGCCGACATTGTCGCCTACCTCTCCGAGCCACCGCAGGCACACCTACGTCTTCCCTCGGACCTGACTGCATGATCATCCGGACCTACTCTGGCCTGTTCGTACCTGAGGGCACGTCGGACGAACCACTGGCTGCACATATCGAACGCCTGTTCTTCGACAAGGGCTGCCCACTCGCCCTGAGCAAACCAGACTTCGCGCGGCTGCCGAAGGTCGGCAAGGATGTAGCCTCACGGGTGAGGGCGGGGCTCAAACTCGTTGATGGCCCGGTCGACGTGATCGTCGTACACCGCGACGCGGACAACGCCGGCCAGGATGCCCGCCGACAGGAAATTGAATCAGCGGTGCGGTCGTTGAGAACCGCGGCCGATCTCGTCCCGGTCATTCCGATACGTATGACCGAGGCATGGCTGTTGCTGGACGAAGCCGCGATTCGTCATGTGGCGGGCAAGCCAGGAGGACGCGCGAGGTTGAAGCTACCGAAAGCGCATGAAGTGGAGTCGCGTGCCAATCCCAAAGGCATTCTCCGTGACTGCTTGCTGGCGGCGTCCGAGGCATCCGGCCGACGGCGCGCTGCGATGGACCGGCGCTTCGACGAGAACCGCAAGCAACTGCTGGAACGGCTCGACCTGAACGGGCCCGTCCTGCGGTTGGAGAGTTGGTGCAGCCTGATCGCCGACATCGAGGGTGTCGTCAAGCGGTGGAGGTCCGGCGTGGCTCGGTGATGCCGTCGGGTGGGCTTGACTTCGAGTGGGCTCTAAGCGGAACGCTGTCCGGCATGACGATCACACGGGTTCTGGGACGCAGCGGAATCGAGGTCAGCGCGATCGGCCTGGGATGCTGGGCCAAGCGGGTCGACCGGGTCCGCGCAGCGCTCACCGCCGACGGCCGTACCCTCGCCCAGGGCTCGCTCGGCTGGTTGCTGGCCCGCAGCCCGCGTACCGTGCCGATTCCCGGCTTCCGGACGGTGGCCCAGGTCGAGGAGAACCTCGCCACCCTCGCCCTCGGTCCGCTGCCGGACGACGCGTACCTCGAAGTGGAACGCCTCCTGGCGGATCTGCGTCCGGTCGACGCCGGCGCGGAGGCGTAACCGGGTCGGCGCCGCCTGGCTGCCGCGCGTACCCGAAGATGAGAGCATGCGGATCCTCATGGCCGGCGCGTCCGGCTTCCTCGGCACCCGACTGGTCGACCAGCTCGTCGCCGACGGGCACCAGGTGACCCGGCTGGTGCGCCGGCCGCCGCGCACGCCCGACGAGCGGCAGTGGCAGCCGTCGGCGGCGCAGCTCGACCCGGCGGTGGTGGCCGAGGCGGACGCGGTGGTCAACCTGGCCGGCGCCGGGGTGGGTGACCGGCGCTGGAACGACCGGTACCGGCAGGTGATCCGGTCCAGCCGGGTGGACACCACCACCACGCTGGCCATCACCATCGCCGGGTTGCCGACGGCCGACCGGCCCGAGGTGCTGCTGAACGCCTCGGCGATCGGCTGGTACGGCAACACCGGCGACCGGGTGGTCGAGGAGGACGCGCCGGCCGGCGAGGGCTTCCTCGCCGACGTGGCCCGGGTGTGGGAGGCGGCGACGCGGCCGGCCGAGGACGCCGGGGTACGGGTGGTGCGGCTGCGCACCGGGCTGCCGCTGCACCGCGACGGTGGGCTGCTCAAGCCGATGCTCTTGCCGTTCCGGCTGGGCATCGCCGGCCGGCTCGGCAGCGGGCGGCAGTGGATCCCGTGGATCTCGATGGTCGACTGGCTGAACGCCACCACGTTCCTGCTGGCCCGCGCGGACCTGGCCGGGCCGGTGAACGTGGTCGGTCCAGCGCCGGTCACCAACGCCGAGTTCACCCGCGAACTGGCCCGGCAGCTGCACCGTCCCGCCGTCATCCCGATCCCCGCGCTGGCGCTCAAGGTGGCCCTCGGCGGCTTCGCCCAGGAGGCCCTGACCAGCACCCGTGTCCTTCCCGGCGTGCTGACCCGCGCCGCCTTCACCTTCCGCCACCCCGACCTGCCCACCGCCCTCACCGCCGCCCTCCACCCTGATCGATGACCTGCGGTGTCGATCAAGAAGTTTGCGTCTGTCCGGGCCTCGGATCCAGACGCAAACTTCTTGATCAACTGGTCAGCAGCCGATGACCCAGTGGTTGGGGGCGGTCTGGCGCAGGGTGGTGGTGTAGAAGGTGTTGTAAAGGCCCATTCGCTGGTTGGAGCCGTTGGCGTAGGCGTAGCCGCCGGAGTGGTAGGCACGGCCGGCGGTGACGTGGGCGTAGTTGCTGGCGGTGACGCAGGTGGGGGCACCCGTGGGGCTGGGGGACGCGGTGGGGCTGGGGGTCGGGGTCGGCGTCGGGCCGCCGCCGTTCAAACCGAAGAAGAGCGCGTCACGGTACGCCGAGCAGATGGTGTCCAGGAAGTACGCGGCGGCGGTGCCGCACTGGTCCGCGCCGGCGCCCGGGTCGACCGGAGTGCCGTGCCCCATACCGGAGACCCGGTAGACGCGGACCACGTCGTTGCCGTACACCTCCAGGGTGGTGCTCGCCGGCAGCTGCGCGGTGCTGGTCGGGGTCTGCGCCACGCCGAGCACGTTGGTCCACTGGTCGCGAGACTCGGTGGCGTTCGCCGCCGCCACGGTGTAGTCGGAGGTGCCGTGCCAGACGGCCACCTTCGGCCGCGGGCCGGAGTAGCCGGGGTGGGCGTTGCGCACCAGGTCGCCCCACTGCGCCGGGGTCTTGTCGACACCGGGGCTCATGCAGGAGAAGGCGTTGATCATCCCGGTGGCGCACCGGTAGGGAACGCCGGCGATGATCGAGCCCGCCGCGAAGACGTCCGGATAGGTGGCGAGCATGGCCGCGCTCATCGCCCCGCCGGCCGACAGTCCGCTGACGTACACCCGGTTGGCGGCCGTGCCGTAGCTGGACCGGGCGTGGTCGACCATCTGCTTGATGGAGAGTGCCTCGCCCTGCCCCCGACTGGTGTCGCCGGTCTCGAACCAGTTGAAGCAGGAGCTGGAGTTGTTGGCCGACCGCTGCTCGGGCACGATCAGCGTGAACTTCCACTGGTCGGCGTACTTCTGCCAGCCCGAGTTGGCGAAGTAGCCGGTCGCGTTCTGGGCGCAGCCGTGCAGCAGCACGACCGCAGGAGCGCCCGACGGGAGGTTGTCCGGCCGGTAGGCGTACATGGCGAGGTTGCCGGGGTTGGAGCCGAAGCTGGCGACCTGGGTCAGGGACGCGGCCTGGGCGGGAGCGGCGACCGCCACCAGCGCGGCGGCGGCCAGGACCAGGCCGGCCAACATGCCAGCGAGTCGGCCGGTCAGGGTACGAGGACGTCGGCGCACGGGACCTCCTGGGAGTGTGAACTGGGTCACCGATGATTGCCGTGACGTTACGCAGCCATGTCATCCCGGTGACATGTCGACGGCTCACACATTCATCGACGTCCAGATGTGCCCCACCGTCGCGGCGTCGTGTCCCTCCCGGTGTCGTGTTAAGAGGGGGCCCTTTACCTACACCAGGCGTTAATAGGGGGCCCCTCCTTACACCGGGTCTGACCGGCGTGTCCGGGTGCGGTTGGTATCGTCCGCTAGTGCCCACCTCGCCGCCGCGCCGCGACCGTCGCGCCGATCTGATCGTGGCGTTGGTCGCGCTGGCCCTCGCCGTCTGGGTGACCAGCGGGCTGTGGCGGGATCCGAACGGCCGCGCGATCACGGTCAACTCCAGCGACCAGGCGCTCTTCGAATGGCTGCTGGCCTTCGGCGGCCACACGGTGAGCCACGCGCAGAACCCGTTCTTCACGTACCTGATCAACGTTCCGGACGGGGTCAACCTCGCGGTCAACACCTCGATCACCGTGTACGCGGTGGTCTTCGCCCCGCTGACGTACCTGATCGGACCGCCCGCCACCTTCCTGGTGATCCTCACCCTGAACCTGGCCGCGACCGCCGTCGCCTGGTACTGGCTGCTCTCCCGGCACCTGGTCCGCAGCCGGTTCGCCGCCGCGCTCGGCGGCCTGTTCATCGGCTTCTCCCCCGGCATGGTCTCGCACGCCAACGCCCACCTGAACTGGACCGCCGGCTGGCTGGTGCCGCTGCTGATCTGGCGGCTCTTCGCGCTGCGCCGGCCGGGTCACTGGCTACGTGACGGGGTGCTGCTCGGTCTGCTCGTCGCGGTCGCCTTCTCGATCGCCGCCGAGGGCCTGTTCTTCACCGCACTGGCGCTCGGCGTCTTCGTCGCCGTCTGGGCGCTGCACCCGGCCAACCGCGCCGAGGCCAGAGCCGTGCTGCCGTCGTTCCTGCGCGGGCTCGTGGTGACCGCGGTGGTCGCCGGGGCACTCCTGGCGTATCCGCTCTGGCTGCACTTCGCCGGACCGCAGCGGTTCCACGGCACCGGATTCGACGCCGTGATCCATTCCGAGGACATCGCCGCGTACGCCGCGTACCCCCGCCGCTCGCTGGCCGGCGAGGCCGGCTTCGGCACCTCGCTGGCGCCGAACCCCACCGAGGAGAACTCCTTCTTCGGGCTGCCGCTGCTGGTGCTCGCCGTCGGCTGTTTCGTCCTGCTGTGGCGGGGTGGCGACCGGCGCCGCCGGCCCACCCTGTGGGCGTTGGGCATCCTCGGGGTGCTCTTCGCCGCGCTCTCCTTCGGGCCGGTGGCCAAGGTCGACGGCCGGCGGATCGACCTGCCGATGCCGTTCGATCTGTTCGGGCACCTGCCGGTGGTGAACGCCGCGCTGCCCGCCCGGCTCGCGCTGGTGGTGACTCCGGTGATCGGCCTGCTGCTGGCGTACGCCGTGGACCAGTTCCGCCGGCGACCACCGCGCCGGGCGGCGGTGGTGGCCTGGACGGTCGGTTTCGCCGTGGCGCTGGTGCCGCTGTTCCCGACGCCGCTGCTGACCATTGAACGCGAGCCCATCCCGCGCTTCATCACCTCCGGCGTATGGCGGCAGTACGTCTCCCCGGGCGGCACGCTGACCCCGGCACCGCTGGCCCTGGACGTCTACCCCGACGGGCAGCGCTGGCAGGCGTACGCGCTGGCGAACCGGCAGGGTGAGTTCGCCATCCCGTCCGGCTTCTTCCTCGGCCCCGGCGGCCCCGAGGGGCGGGGCCGGATCGGGCCGGTGCCGCGTCCGTTCGGCGCGCTGCTGGACCAGGCCGCCCGCACCGGCCTGCCGCCGATCGTCACCGAGGGCACCCGCGAGGAGGTCCGGGCCGACCTGGCGCACTGGCGGATCGAGACGGTGGTGCTCGCCGACGAGGTGCACGGCGCCAAGTGGCCGGTCGACGAGGAGGCCGTCCGGCGCACGTTGACCATGCTGCTCGGCGAGCCGGAGCGGGTCGAGGACGTCTGGCTCTGGCGGGTCCGACAGCCGTGACCCGGCCGGCTCCCGGAGGGGCCGCCCGCTGGTGAGCCGGCTCACGGGCGGGGGTGACCGGCGGGTACGGGTCTAGGCTGGTTCGCGTGAGCGCGACCACCTCCGGCCTGACGGCCGTGCACGCCGGCGTCCTCGACTACAGCGCCGCCTGGGACGAACAGCGCCGCCTGCACGAGGCGGTGGTCTCCGGCGAGCGTGGCGACACCGTGCTGCTGCTGGAGCACCCGAGTGTCTACACCGCCGGCAAGCGCACCGAGCCGTGGGACCGACCGGTCGACGGCACCCCGGTGATCGACGTCGACCGCGGCGGCAAGATCACCTGGCACGGCCCGGGGCAGCTGGTCGGGTACCCGATCCTGCGCCTGCCCGACCCGATCGACGTGGTCGCGTACGTCCGACGGGTCGAGCAGCTGCTGATCGACGTGTGCGCCGAGTTCGGCCTGACCGCGGGCCGGATCGAGGGACGCAGCGGGGTCTGGGTCCCGGCCGACGACCGGGGGCCGGCCCGCAAGGTCGCCGCCATCGGCATCCGGGTCGCCCGCGAGGTCACCCTGCACGGCTTCTCCATCAACTGCGACTGCGACCTGGCGTACTTCGACCGGATCGTGCCCTGCGGCATCCGCGACGCCGGAGTCACCTCGCTCACCGCCGAGCTGGGCCGCCCGGTCACCGTCGCCGACGTACTCCCCGTCGTCGAGCGTCGGCTGCCCATGCTGCTGGCCTGACCGGTCCGTCCCGTGCGGGTCGACGACTTCGGAGCCAGGGCTGGAGGAGGACGATCGCTCCGCCGATGAGGGCGCCGATCACCGTCTCGGCCCCACGGTCGAAGAGCAGCGACCCGGTCGGGCGGGCCGCGACGAGCTGGCCCATCAGCAGGGCCATCGGCGTGATGAACAACAGCGCCAGCCCGTAGTTGCGTCCGACCAGCAGCTCGGTGACGATCTGCAGCCCCGCCACCACCAGCACGGTGGCGGCTGGTGACAGCCCCGGCGCAAGCAGTGCAGCGCTGGTCAGCAACCCGAGCAGGGTGCCGACGATCCGGTGCCCGGCCCGTACCAGCTGGGCGGTGACGCCCGGGGCACTGAGCGGCGCGACCGCCGCCACCATGGCCCAGTACGGGTGCCCGATCCCGATGGCGGTCGCCGTTGCGCCGGACAGCAGGACGGCGACGGCGTAGCGCGCCGGCTCCCAGGTCCAGACGTGCCGGAGCCGGGCCGGGCGGCTCTTCCGCCGCCGGAAGAAGCTGCCGAGGTTGCCGACCAGCAGCGCGAAGAGGCTGCTGAGCCCGGCCACGGCCACCGCTGCCGGCACGTCGGAGACCGCGTGCGGGACCGAGGCCACGGCACCGAAGCCGAAGACGAGGAAGATCGGCCCCGGCGGGTGCCAGTCCTGCGCGGCGGCGAGCACCGCGCCCAACGCCGCGATGCCCGCCCCGACCGGCACCGCGGCCCAGGCCCGCGATTCCAGGGATCCGACCAGCACCCCGAGGACCACCGACACCGTGAGCGCCGCCCCGGCACTCGCCTGCATCGCCGCCCGGGACAGATGCACGTGGTTGCGCCCGTAGAGCGCGGTGAACGCGCCGAAGGCGGCGTACAGCGACCAGTCGGGACGGTCGACCGCCAACACCGCGAGCAGCGGAACGAGGACGCTGACTCCGGCCCGCAACGCGACCCGGTAGGCGCCCTGCTCCTGGCGGATGTGCAGCAGGCCCCGCAGCGTCGCCCGGAGCTGCTCGCCCATCGCCCTCCTTCATGCCCGGCGCTCCGAGGAATGCTCCGGGTGCATTTCGGGTCGTGCCCGAGGCCCTTGACCAATCCTTCATATCGCGCGGACCGGCACCGGGGTGGTGAACCCCCGCAGCGAGGGCGACCTGGACGCGGCGGTGCTGGCGCGTCGCCGGCCCGCTGGGCCGCGCGGCGGACACGACGATGCCGGCGTACCGGCGAAGATCCGCAGGGTCTAGGGGGTCAGGCGGTGCAAATCGCGGGGGAAGGCGGTGACCTCGCGGACGTTGGCAGCGCCGACCAGCCGGGCCACGAAACGTTCCAGGCCGATGGCGAATCCGCCATGCGGCGGCAGGCCGTGCCGGAAGGCGTCGACATATCCGGCGTACGGCTCGACCGGCTCGCCGCGGGCGGCCAGGGCGGCCAGGTAGTCGGCGTGCCGGTGCAGCCGCTGCCCGCCGGTGACCAGCTCCAGTCCCCGGAACAGCAGGTCGAATCCGTTCGAGTGGCCCGGTCGGGCCGGGTCGGGGTGGGTGTAGAAGGGGCGCTTCGCCATCGGGTACCCGGTGACGAAGACGAAGTCCGACCCATGTTCGCGCCGGGCCCACTCCCCCAGCGCGCGTTCGTGCGCCGGCGCCAGATCCGGCTCGTCGGCGGGCGCCCCGGCGATCCGCAGCGCCTCGGTGAAGTGCACGGCCGGAATCCGCGCCGGCACGGCCGGCAGCTCCACACCGAGGCTGGCCAGCGCGCCACCGGCCCGGTCGCCGACCGCGTCGAGCATCCCGGCGATGGTGTCCCGCAGCACCGCCATCACGTCCCGGTGGTCGGTGACGAAGCCCAGTTCGGCGTCGAGCGAGGTGTACTGCGCCAGGTGCCGTACGGTGTCGTGCGGCTCGGCCCGGAACACCGGCCCGACCTCGTAGACCCGCTCGAAGACGCCAACCATCAACTGCTTGTAAAACTGCGGCGACTGGGCCAGGTACGCCGGCCGGCCGAACCAGTCCAGCGCGAACACGTTCGCTCCGCTCTCGGTGGACGAGGCGACCACCTTCGGTGTGTGGATCTCCACGAACCGTCGGGCGTCGAGCGCGGACCGGAACCCGGCCACCGCCGCCGCCGAGATCCGCAGCGCCGCGGAGCGGGTCGGGTGCCGCAGCGCGACGGGTGCGTTGTCGAGCTGGGTGGGGAGGCTGGCGGTGAGCGCCGGCCGGTACAGGTCGAACGGGGGCGGTACGGCGGGCGGGCCGAGCGGACGTACCGTCGGGTCGGTCAGCTCGACCCCGGCGGGCGCGGTGGCGTTGGCGACCACCGTGCCCACCACCTCGACGACGGTCTCCTCGGACAGCGCCTCGACGGTGGCGCGTACCGCCGGGTCGGTGACCACGACCTGGGCGAGGCCGGCGGCGTCCCGCACGATCAGGAAGGCCACCGACTTGAGCAGCCGGCGGCGGTGCACCCAGCCGGCGATGCGGACGGTGTCACCGATGTGCGGGGTGAGTTGGTCGGACAGGATGCGTTGCACAGTGGGCTGCTCCTCGGTCGATCGCAACGCCTTCGCCACCCTCGGGTTCTACTGGGCACGCAGTGTTAAGAAGGGGCCCCTGCTCTACCGCAGGCGTTAAAAGGGGGCCCTTCCTTACACTGCGGGGCACGCTAACATCGCGCGCCGCCGCTGCGTCACGCATTTTCTCCGGCACTGGTGTCCGGTATCACAGGGTTTTTCCGGGTGACGGCGGTCGCCCGCAGTTCATCGACCACCGCCGTGCGGCGTAGGCTCGTTTTGTGACGATCGAGCACTCCGCGCCGACGACCGGCCCGGCCGCGCGTACCGCGACGCCCGCCCCCGAGGGGCGACGGCTGCTGCGGATCGAGGCGCGCAACGCCGAGACGCCGATCGAGCGCAAGCCGCCGTGGATCAAGGTCAAGGCCAAGATGGGCCCGGAGTACACCCAGCTGCGCGGGCTGGTCGCCCGCGAAGGGTTGCACACCGTGTGCCAGGAGGCCGGCTGCCCGAACATCTACGAGTGCTGGGAGGACCGCGAGGCCACCTTCCTCATCGGCGGTGACCAGTGCACCCGCCGCTGCGACTTCTGCCAGATCGACACCGGCAAGCCGGCCGAGTTCGACGCCGACGAGCCGCGCCGGGTGGCCGAGTCGGTGGTGTCGATGGGCCTGCGGTACGCCACCATCACCGGCGTCGCCCGCGACGACCTGCCCGACGGCGGCGCCTGGCTCTACGCCGAGACCGTCCGGCAGATCCACACCCTGCACCCCGGCTGCGGTGTCGAGCTGCTGATTCCCGACTTCAACGCCGTGCCCGAGCAGCTCGCCGAGGTGTTCGGCGCCCGCCCCGAGGTGCTGGCGCACAACGTCGAGACGGTGCCGCGGATCTTCAAGCGGATCCGGCCGGCGTTCCGCTACGAGCGTTCCCTGGACGTCATCCGGCAGGCCCGCGCGGCCGGCCTGGTCACCAAGAGCAACCTGATCCTGGGCCTGGGCGAGGAGCGCGCCGAGATCTCCCAGGCCCTGCGCGACCTGCACGCGGCCGGCTGCGAACTGATCACCATCACGCAGTACCTTCGCCCCTCCCCCCGACACCACCCGGTCGAGCGCTGGGTCAAGCCGGAGGAGTTCGTCGAGCTGAGCGCCGAGGCCGAGGAGATCGGCTTCGCCGGGGTGCTGAGCGGGCCGCTGGTGCGCTCGTCGTACCGCGCCGGCCGCCTCTACCAGCAGGCCCTGGCCGCCCGCCAACCCGCCCTCTCCTGACCCCCGCCGCCCCGCCCCGCCCGCCTGTCCGCCCCGCCTGTCCGCCCCGCCTGTCCGCCCCGCCTGTCCGCCCCGCCTGTCCGCCCCGCCTGTCCGCCCCGCCTGTCCGCCCCGCCTGTCCGGCGATCATGCACTTGTGGTCGCCGTTCTGCGGCCTTCGTCGCTTATGCGGCGACAGAAACTGCAAGATCGACGACGCGGAGGTTGGTGGCGGTGCGGGCGTCAGGAGGGGTTGGTCAGGAGGTTCAGGCGGTGGGCGACGGCGGCGGCCTCCACCCGGTTGGTCACGTCGAGCTTGGCGATGATCCGGGAGACGTGCACGCTGGCCGTCTTCGGTGAGATGAACAGTTGCTCGGCGATCCGACTGTTGCTGAGCCCTTCGGCCACCAGGCGCAGCACCTCCCGTTCCCGCTCGGTGAGCAGGTCCGCACCCGGCCCGGACCGGCCCGCACCCCGCAGACCGATGCGGCGGGCCAGGGTGGCGGCCTGCTCCGCGAGCAGCGCCGCGCCGAGCCCGTCGGCGAGCGTCACGGCCTCGCGTACTGCCGCCACCACCTCCTCCCGCCCCCGGCCCCGGCCGCCACCTCGGCGAAGAGCAGCAACACCCGGGCCAGCGCCGCGGGTTGGCCGGCGGTCCGCCATGCCGCGACCGCGACCCGGCAGGCGGCGAGCGGATCGTCGCCGGGAGCCACCGTGGCGGCGACCTCGGCGGCGTACGCCCGTTCGGCGGGGAACCGGGCCGGGACGGTGACGGCCAGCGCGGCCACCCGTGCGACGAGTTCGTCGTCGGCGGTGTGCCGGGCGACCCGGGCCTGAGCGGCGAGCACCGGCCAGCCGTAGCGGGGGGACGCGACGATCGCCGGATCATCCAGGCTCGCTGCCACGGCACGGAGCGCCTCGGCCCGGTCGTCGGCGGCGAGCGCCGCCGCGAGCCGCAGTTCCACCAGCGGCAGCCGGTGGTGTGGGTGCAGGTACGGCTTGGTGAGGAAGGCGAGCGCCCGGCCCACCGTCTCGTCGGCGCCCGGATGTCCCTGGGCCAGCCGCAGCCCGGCCCGCAGTTGCAGCCAGTGCACCCCGGTCACCCCGGGCGGGTCGAGCCGGGCCGCCTCGGCACACACCTGGTCGGCCTCCGCCCAGCGGCCCAGCGCCACCAACGCCTCGGCCCGGTTGGAGAGCAGGTACGCGCCGGTGGAGCGGCTGATCCCGACCCGACGCGCCTCGGTCATCCCGTCGGCGGCAGCCCGCGCCGACTCCTCGTACCGGCCCAGCTCGAAGAGCACGTCGGAGATGTGCACCAGGGCGCGGACCAGCGCCGGCGTCTCACCGGCGGTGCGGGCCAGCGCCGCACACCGGCGCAGCTCGGCCAGGCCGAGATCCCCCACGCCGTCGCGGCACCGCAGCACCGCGAGCTGCACCGGCAGCAGGGCATCGTTCACCCCGGCGGCCGCCGCGACCGCCCTCACCTCGGCGGCGATCCGGGCCCCGTCGGCCTGGTCGATGCGAGCCAGATTGTTGGCGAGGTCGGCGAGCAGCCGCAGCCGTTCCGGGCCGTCGGGCACCGTGGACGCCAGCCGGTACGCCTCGCGCAGCTCGGTGGCGCCGTCGCTCTTGCCGAGCATGGCCAGCATCCGACCGCGCTGGTCCAGCAGCTGTGCCGCGCGCAACGGCTGAGCCTCGGTGTCCACTTCGGCCAGCGCCGCCCGGGTCAGGGTCAACGCCCGGTGGTAGTCACCGGCGGTGACGGCGGCCCTCAGGGTCTCCTCCAGCAGCGCCAGGTGATCGATGCCGAGCCGTTCGGCCGCGTCGGGCACCAGCTCCCACAGCTCCAGCACCCGTTCCAGCAGCCGCGCCTGCTCGGCGTACGCGTATCGCTCGGCGGCGGCGCAGGCGGCCGCGCGGGCGGCGACCAGGGCGCGTGGGTGGTCATGGGCGGCGTACCAGTGGTGGGCGATCTCGGCCGGGGCGCGCCCGGCGGCGACGAGATGTGGCTGGGCCTCGACGGCGGCGGCGAACCGGGCGTGCAGCCGGGCATGTTCGCCGGGGAGCAACTCGTCGTGCACCGCCTCGCGGACCAGCGCGTGCCGGAACTCGTAGTCGCCGTCAGGGTCGGCCACCAGCAGTTGGGCGGCGACGGCGGCCCGCAGCGCGTCGTCCAGTTCCGGCTCGGGGAGGCCGGCCACCTCGGCGAGCAGCTGATGGGCCAGGCGGATACCGCCGGCCGCGGCGATCCGCAGCACCCGCTGGGCCGGATCGGGCAACCGGTCCACCCGGGCCAGCAGCAGGTCGCGCAGGGTGTCCGGCAGAGCGGCACAGCCGATCGGGCTGCCGGCGGCGGCCAACTCCTCGATGAAGAGCGGATTGCCCTGGGTACGGTCGTGGATGTCGTCGACCGCGCGGGCGGCCGGCTCGTTACCCAGCAGCCCGGCGAGGACCGCCCCGGTGCCGTCCCGGTCCAGCCGTCCCAGCTCGATCCGGTCGACGTCCCGGGCCCGCTCCAGCTCGGCGAGAAACGGCCGCAGCGGATGGCCCCGGTGCAGCTCGTCGGTGCGGTAGGTGCAGACCAGCAGCATCCGTCCGGTGCGCGCGGCCCGCACCAGAAAGCCGATCAGGTCGCGGGTCGACCGGTCGGCCCAGTGCAGGTCCTCGACCACCAGCACCAGCGGTTGGTCGGCGGCGAGGCGGCCGAACAACTCGGCGACCAGGTCGAAGAGGTAACCGCGGGGTGCCTCCGAGGGCGCGATGGCCACCGGCGACACCAGGCCGGCCGGTACCCGGGCCAGCTCCGGCAGCAGGCGGGCGAACTCGGCCTCGTACCCGTCGAAGACGGCGGCGCCGTCGCGGCGCAGCACCGTGCGCAGCGCCGCGGCGAACGGGGCGAACGGCAGACCGGCCTCGCCGAGTTCGAGACACTGGCCCACCAGCAGGCGGGCATCCTCGCCGACCGACCGGCCGAACTCCTCCAGCAGCCGGGTCTTGCCGACCCCGGCCTCACCGCCGACCAGGACGGTGACCGGCTCGCCGGCGCGAGCATGGCCGAGCGCCTCGCTCAGCCGCGTCATCTCGCGCTGACGGCCGACGAGGACGGTGCTGGTGGCGCGGACGGTCACGGCACCGAGCATGCCATGCCCTCCTTTCCCATCCGCACCTCGTGCACCGTCTGTCTGTTAAGAAGGGGCCCCTCCTCTACCCCAGGCGTTAAGAAGGGGCCCTTCCTTACACCTCGCTGTGGGTCGGGCGTCGTCGGCGCGTGAGCCAGTCGCGTGCCGAGCGGCGGGGCAGCGTACGGGCCAGTCGCTCGCGGGCCGCCTCAGCGCGCAGTTCATTGGCGTGCGTACGGTGCAGGGAGAGGAAGAACTCCGAGTCGGTGACGAACATGTCGGGCTCCTTCGGTCATGGTCAACTGCCTGACTCCGACTCTGCTCGCGAAGGTGGCACCGAAGCATTGGTGCGTTGCCCGATCTCTGCCCGCCGCCCCTCCTTACCTCCGGCGGGCGGTCGCGCCGCCCGGCCGTAAGGTACTCAGCGGGCCGAACACGAGGCGCGGATCAACGGCGCGCGGCCGACCACTAGACTCGATGCCATGGCAAAGCCCCAGGAGAAGGTGTCGTTCGGCCAGCGGCTGAAGCAGATCGGGTTGGTGTTCCGGTTCACCGCCAAGCAGGACAAGTGGTTCGCGCCACTGGCCACCGGCGCGGTGCTGATCCCGCTCGCGCTGACCGTGGTCGCGGTCCTTCGTTGGGGCTGGCTGTGGTTGCCGCTGGGCATCCTGTTCGCCCTGCTCTGCCTGCTTATCGTGCTCAACCTCCGGTCCAACCGGGCGATGATGAACGCGGCCGAGGGCCAGCCGGGCGCGGCCGCGCAGATCATGGAGAGCATGCGCGGTGACTGGCGGGTCAAGCCCGCGGTCAGCTCGACCACCCAGATGGACATGGTGCACCTGGTCGTCGGCCGGCCGGGCGTGATCCTGCTGGCGGAGGGAAACCCGCAGCGGGTCCGCGGCCTGCTCGGCCAGGAGAAGCGCCGGCTGGCCAAGGTGATCGGCAACGCCCCGCTCTACGACTACGTGATCGGCCAGGACGAGGGCGAACTGCCGATCCGCAAGCTGCGGATGACGCTGATGCGGTTGCCGCGCAACCTCAGCGGCAAGGACGTCAACGCCCTCGACAAGCGGCTCAAGGCGCTGACCGCCCGCCCGCAGATGCCCAAGGGTGCCGTCCCCAAGAACCTGCGCCCGCCGCGCGGCGCCTTCCGCCAGATGCGCGGTCGCTGACCCGGCTCAGGTGCGCGGTCGACTCCTCCGCGAGCTAGCGGGCGGGGACGACGACCGAGCCGGCGAGGCGGTCGTGCAGCCCGCGACGGTGCTGGTCCATCAACAGGGCGGGCACGACCAGGGCCAGGAGTACGCCGCGCAGCAGGGCCCGGGGCAGGCCGATCCGACCGCCGTCGGTCCAGTCGACGCAGCGGACCCGGGTCAGGTACATGCCCGGGGTCTGCGCGAACAGCCCGAGGAAGACGGCGTACTCCACGATCAGCACGGCGGGCGGCGCCCAGGCGTCCCGGGCGGGGCTGGCGAACAGGCCCGCCGCGAGCAGGCAGAGCACCCAGTCGATGACCAACGCCCCGAATCGCCGGCCCAGGTCGGCCGGGGTGAAGGCGGGGTCCGCAGCGGGCGGTGTCGGGCGGCGGGGCTCGGTGGTCACAGCGGACAAGCCTAACCAGGCGTGCGTACGGCTCCGGGACCCAGGCCAGACGCGGAGCGCCGAAACGGACCAATAGCACCAATTATCGTTACACTGACGCCGATCGGACTCGTCCCTCGGCCTCGGGGTCCGGCCGGGCCAGCGGGAGTGACGCAGCGCGAGGGACGTAACACGGCAGAAACACTGGAGACATGGCCGGGCAACCGGGCGGTCATAGCGTCGCCAAGGAGCCCAGCCACCCCGTGGACGTGCCAGGAGGACGAGTGTTCGCCAATCCCGAGGAACTCCTGCGTTACCTCAAGAACGAGGACGTGAAGTTCGTCGACGTACGTTTCTGTGACCTGCCCGGCGTGATGCAGCACTTCAACATGCCGGTGGAGTCCGTCGACGACGACTTCTTCACCGACGGTCTCGCCTTCGACGGTTCGTCGATCCGGGGCTTCCAGGCGATCCACGAGTCGGACATGCTCCTGCTCCCGGACGTCGCGACCGCCTTCATCGACCCCTTCCGCGCGCAGGAGACCCTGGCGCTGAACTTCTTCATCCACGACCCGTTCACCCGGGAGGCGTACAGCCGCGACCCGCGCAACGTGGCGAAGAAGGCCGAGGCGTACCTGGCGGCCAGCGGCATCGCCGACACCGCGTACTTCGGCGCCGAGGCGGAGTTCTACATCTTCGACTCGATCCGCCACGAAACCTCGGCGCACCAGTCGTACTACCACATCGACTCGATCGAGGGCGCCTGGAACACCGGTCGCGAGGAGGACGGCGGCAACCGCGGCTACAAGACCGCCTACAAGGGCGGCTACTTCCCGGTACCGCCCGTCGACCACTACGCCGACCTGCGCGACAGTATCGTGCGTCGGCTGGTCGACAACGGCTTCACCGTCGAGCGCTCACACCACGAGGTCGGCACCGCCGGCCAGTCGGAGATCAACTACAGGTTCTCCACCCTGCTGCAGGCGGCCGACCAGCTCCAGCTCTTCAAGTACATCGTGAAGAACGAGGTCTGGGCCAACGGCAAGACCGCCACCTTCATGCCGAAGCCGCTCTTCGGTGACAACGGCTCCGGCATGCACACCCACCAGAGCCTCTGGCTGGGCGGCGAGCCACTGTTCTACGACGAGACCGGCTACGCCGGCCTGTCCGACACCGCCCGCTGGTACATCGGCGGCCTGCTGCACCACGCGCCCTCCCTGCTGGCCTTCACCAACCCGACGGTCAACTCGTACCGCCGCCTGGTGCCGGGCTTCGAGGCGCCGGTCAACCTCGTCTACTCCCAGCGCAACCGGTCCGCCTGCACCCGCATCCCCGTCACCGGCAGCAACCCCAAGGCCAAGCGCGTCGAGTTCCGGGTACCCGACCCCTCGGCCAACGTCTACCTCGCCTTCTCCGCGATGCTCATGGCCGGCCTCGACGGCATCAAGAACAAGATGGAACCACCGGCCCCCATAGACAAGGACCTCTACGACCTTCCGCCGGAGGAGTGGGGCAACGTCAAGCAGGTGCCGGGCACGCTGCCCGAGGTGCTGAACGCGCTGGAGGCCGACCACGACTACCTGCTCGACGGCGGCGTCTTCACCTCCGACCTGATCACCACCTGGGTCGACTGGAAGCGGACCAACGAGGTCGACCCGGTACGCCTGCGCCCGACCCCGCACGAGTTCGCCATGTACTACGACTGCTGACCACGTTCCGCGCATCCCGGGCCGGCTCCGCATTCGCGGGACCGGCCCGAGCGCTGCGCGGGACCGGCCCGAGCGTGTTGGGGCCGCCGCATACCTTCGCGTCCGTTATATTGAGCGCGTGGACACTCCGTTGCGCGAACCCACGTTCCTCATCCTCACCGCGCTGGCCCGCGAGCCGATGCACGGCTACGCGATCATCGGCGAGGTCGCCGCCCTATCGGCCGGACGGCTCTCGCTGCGTCCCGGCACCCTCTACGGCGCGCTGGACCGGCTCACCGACGCCGGCCTGGTCGAGCTCGACCGGGAGGAGACCGTCGACGGACGGCTGCGCCGCTACTACCGTCTCTCCCCCGCCGGGGACGCCACGCTCGCCGCCGAAACCGAACGGCTGCGGCACAACGTCGAGGCTGCCACCGAGCGGCTGCGCGCCCGCCGGGTCCAGCCGCTGGCTCCGCGTACCGCCGGAGGGTTGGCATGACCGAGTTGGAACGCCGCTACCGGCGACTGTTACGGGCATACCCGACGGACTACCGGCGCGACCGCGGCGACGAGATCGTCGGGACGTACCTCGACCTGGCCGGCCCAGGACGGCGCTGGCCCTCCCTCGCGGACGCCGCGGACCTCGGGCGCGGCGGCCTCCGCCAGCGGCTGCGCGCCGCCGGCGCCACCGACCTGATCCCCGGGGTACGCCTCGCCGGCCTGCTCGCCCTGATCACCGCCGCCTTCCTGGCCGGCTTCTGGACCCTCGTCGAGCGCAACGGCCCGGACCCTGAGTTGGGCGTACCGGGCTTCGGCCCGTTCGTCTCGGTAGGCGTGATCGCCTGGCTCGCCTGGCTGGCACCGGCGCTGCTCATGCTCTTCGCACCGGGTCGCCCAACCCGGGTGGCGGTCACCGTGGCGGTGCTGGCGACCGCGATGGTTCCGGTGGTGAGCGGGCTCGCCGACGTGCCCCGACCGCCGCTCTACGCCCTGGCCTCACAGTTCGCGCTCGGGGTGCTGGCGCTCGCAGTGGGCAACCGCCTGCCACTGCCGGCCCGAGCCCTGCCGGGCACAGCGGCGCTCGCCGGTGCCGGGACCGCCCTCTTCCTGGTCGGACCCGCTCACTGGAGCTGGTACGGCTGGAGGCCCGAGGACATCCTGCCGGCCACCGGTGGGATGCTGCTGGCGCTCGCCATCGTGCTGGCGATCGGCCTGGGCATACGGCGCGACGCGCAGGGCGGCTGGACGGTGGCCGCCCTGCTCACGCCGATCGGGCTGCTCAGCGTGCACATCCTGGCCGGGATCGTGGACGCCGTCGCCAGCGGCGCCCCCCGCCCGACCTACCCGACCCTGATCGCCACCGCCGTCGCCGTCGCCCTGCTCGGCCCGGCCCTCCTGCCGGCCGCCGTAGCCCTGCGCGGCCGGTACGGCACCGGTCGCGCCCGGCCGCTCGAGCCCTGCCCCACCTGCGGCGCACCCCGCTGACCAACCGTCCACCGGCCTCACCGGCCGGCCGTCCGGCGGGCAGGCTGAACGGACACCTAGATCGTTGGCGGCCCAACTGCACGACACGCCGGGGCAGCAGCAGCTGAGCCGTCAACGATCGGAGGCCCACCCGGTGGGCGGGCAGCGGAGGCGGCGCAGGGCCCAGAGGACGGCGGCGATCACCAGCACGGTCATCGCCACCGCGCCGGGTGCCTTCACCAGCCGGGCCACGTTGGTGCCGTCCGGCAGGGCGAGGAAGGACGCCGCCGCACACGGGAGCACGAACCAGCCGGCCCGGTTCGCCGACACGGCGAGCACGGCCAGCGGCCAGGTCGCGTACCAGGGGTGGAACACCGGCGCCAGCACCACCGTGGCGGCCAGCGCCACCCCCGCACCGACGAGCCCCGCCTGCACCCCCGGTATGTTGATCATGAGGCTATCGGGCAGCGCTTTCCCATCCGCCAACCTCATGATCGACGATTTTTCGCGGGCGCGTAGCGCGGACCAGGTCCGCCACCAGAGGAGCACCAGCAACGCGGCCAGCAGCACCAGACCGACGGTGCGCGCCATTCGCACCGCGTCGGGCTGTCGGCCGACCAGCTCGCCGGCGTAGTCGACGACCATGCCGACGGCGGTGGGCGGCGACGTCCACTGCACGGTGTCGCCGCTGCGGACCAGCCCGGCGAGCCAACCCGGCCCGAGACCGGACAGCAGCGAGGGCACCAGCAGCCCACCGAGCACCCCGACGGCGAGCGGACCACCGTCGCGCAGCAACGCCGGCCAGGTGTACCGGCCACGCACGGCGGCCAGTGCCGCGAACGGCAGCACCACCACGGCGGTGGCCTTCACCGACACCGCCAGCCCGAGCAGCACCCCTGACCCCACCTGCGGCACCGCGACCAATTGGCTCGGTCGCCGGACCAGGATCAGCAGGGCGGGCAGGAGCAGGCCGAGCATCACCGCGTCGTTGTGCGCCCCGGCCACCAGGTGCACGCCCACCAGCGGGCAGGCCAGCAGCAGCCAAGTCGCCCGCCGGGCCGGCACACCGGCCGCCCGGGCCAGACCGGGCAGGCAGGCCGCCGCCGCCAACAGCCCGGCCACCGCCAGCACCCGCAGCAGCACCACCGTGCCGACCAGGCCGCCGCCGAGCACCACGGCCAGCGCGGCGAGCAGCACGAAGAACGGTCCGTACGGCGCCGGGGTGTCCCGCCAGACCGGCGCGACCGCCGTCAGCCAGGGGCAGCCGGCCGCAGCCACCCCGGTGACGTACGGATCGCCACCGTCGGCGTACACCCAGCCCTGACAGGCGTACGAGTAGACGTCCCGACTGCCCAGCGGCGCGCTGAACAGCAGGGGCAGTGACCACAGCCCGGCGGTGACGTACGCCCACCGGGTCGACGGTGCCCCGTCGCGCAACGCCCACCAGGCCCAGACCATGGCGGCGGTGCCCGCCAGCCAGAGCACCACGGTCAGTGGGCCGTCGCCGGAGTCCCAGACTCGGGTGGTGGACCTCTCGTCCGGTAGCGCACCGCCCAGGAAACCTGCGGTGGTCAGCGGCAGCGCTCCGGCCAGCCCAAGCCAGCGGACGATCCGGTAACGGCCGGTGGCCGACCGGGCATCGGGACCGGTGGCCGACCGGGCGTCACGGCCGGTGGCGGAGGCCGGGCCGGAGCGGGGGGCGCCGGGGTCGGCCACCGGCGGACCTCTCCTCAGTCGGCGAAATCCGGGCGGCGAGCAGCCCGCACCGTCCTCAGTCGGCGGGAACCGGGCGGCGGGCCGCCCGAGCCGACCGTACCAAGCGAACCGCCACCACGATCACGAACAGCGTCATCAGCGGCGCACCGACCGTCTTGGTGTACCGGGGCAGCCCGGTGCCGTCGGCCAGCACGTGGAAGGCGGAGAACACCGCCACCGCGCTGAACCACCAGGTGCGGTGGGCCGTGGCGGCGAGCACGGCCAGCGGCCAGAACCAGTACCACGGGTGGAACAGCGGAGCCAGCGCCACCGTCGCGGTCAGCGCCAGCCCGGCGTGCCACAGCGGCTCCCGGTGGCGGGCCCGGAACCACAGCCACACCAGCAGCGCCGCCAGCACCACCACGGCGATCCCACGGGTCACCGGCAGCGCGTCGACGTGCAGACCGAACGGCAGCAGCAGGTAGCCGATGGTCTGCCCGACGGCGGTCGGCGGCGAGGTCCAGGCGATCACCTCGTTGCCGTGGGACAGCCCGGTGATCCAGCCGAAGTTCAGCCCGGCGGCGGCAGTCACCCCGAGCAGCGTGGCCACCGCCCCGCCGACCACCGGCGTACCGTCGCGCAGCAGCCCGCGCAGGGAGAACCCGCCGGCGATCGCGGCGAGCGCCGCGAACGGGACCACCACCAGGGCGGTCACCTTGATTCCGGCGGCCAGGCCGAGCACCACCCCGCCGGCCAGCAGCGGCCAGCGACGGCCCGGCCGGCTGACCACCACGGCCAGCCCGGCCACCAGCAGCCCGACCATCAGCGCGTCGTTGTGCACCCCGGAGATCAGGTGCACCCCCACGATCGGGCTGGCCAGGGCCAGCCAGAGCGCCCGCTCGACCGGTACGCCGCAACGCCGGGCCAGCACCGGCAGGCAGGCCGCGGTCAGCACCACGCCGGCTACCGCGAGCACCCGGAACAGCGCGATGCTGCCGAGCAGCGAGCCGGTCGCGGCGACCACCGCACCGGAGATCACCACGAACAGCGGCCCGTACGGCGCCGGGGTGTCCCGCCAGATGTACGACATGGTGTCCAGCCAGGGGCAGGGCAGGGTGGAGACCCCGTGCTCGTACGGGTTGATGCCGTTGGAGTAGCTGGCGCCCTGGCAGGCGTACGCGTAGGCGTCCCGGCTGCCCAGCGGCGGCGTGACCAGGAACGGCAGCAGCCACAGCCCGGCGGTGGTCAGGGCCCACCGGACCGACGGCACCCGGTCGCGCAGCACCCACCAGGCGACCGCCATGGCGGCGGTGCCGAACAGCCACAACCCGATGATCGCCGGACCGTTCGTGCCCTGCCAGATCTTCAGCGGGGTGGGTCGCAGATCCGCGTTGGGCAGGGCACCGCCGAGGAACGCGGCCACGGCGAGCATGATCGAGCCGGCAAATCCGATCCAGCGCACGAGGTGATGGGGCACGCCCGTCATGCTGCCAGTACCGTGATCGCGGTACGGAGGTGGGCATGCGGGGCAGTCGGGTGGTGATGCTGGCTGCCGCGTTCGCCGGGGCGCTCGGTGTGGCGTACCTCATCCTGCCGGTGATGGGTTCGGACCTGGCGGCGCAGGTGGCCCGGGCCGACTTCTTCGCCGCGCACGGCCCGGCCCCGATCGACCTGCGTTGGTACGGCGGGGTCCAGCAGTTCGGCTACAGCCTCCTCGCCCAGCCGGTGATGGCCCTGCTCGGGGTACGCCTCACCGGTGTGCTGGCCCTGGTCGCGGCGGCGACCGCGTTCGCCGCGCTGCTGGCGCGTACCCGGGTGCCCCGCCCGCTGCTCGGCAGCCTGGTCGGGGTGGCCACCATCGCCGGCAACCTGGTTGCCGGCCGGGTGACGTACGGCCTCGGGGTGGCCTTCGGCCTCGCCGCTCTGCTCGCCCTCACCTGGTGCCCCCGGCCTGCAAGCGGCTGGGCGCGGCTGGCGCTGGCCGGGGCCGGAGCGCTGCTCGCCTCCGCGACCAGCCCGGTGGCCGGTCTCTTCGTCGGTCTGGCGGGGGTGGCGCTGCTGCTGTCCCGCCGCTACGCCGACGGGCTGACCCTCGCGGTGGCGGCGGCCCTGCCGCTGGGCGCCACGGCGGTGCTCTTCGGTGACGGTGGCTGGATGAACATCAGCCGCACCGACACGGTCCGGGCCACGGCGACCGCCCTGCTGGTGGCGGCGCTGGTCGGCTACCGCCCGGTGCGGATCGGCGCGCTGCTGGCAGCGGGCGGGGTGGTCGCGGCGGCGTTGGTGCACACCCCGGTCGGACTGAACGCCACCCGGCTGGCGGCCATGTTCGCGCTGCCGCTCCTGGCCGCCGCAGCTCACCGCCCCACCTGGCCGGCGCGGCCGGCCCGGCGGGGGGTGGCGGCGGGCGCGCTGGCCGCGCTGCTGGCGGCGGTCTGCTGGTGGCAGCCGCCGGTGGTGCCCGCCGACCTGCGCGGCATCGGCGATCCGACCAGCGATCCCGGCTACTTCGCCCCGCTGCGCGCCGAGTTGGACCGCCGCGGGCTGATCGGCCGGCTGGAGGTGCCGCCAACCCGCAACTACTGGGAGGCCGCCCGGCTCGGCGACCTGCCGCTGGCCCGGGGCTGGCTACGGCAGGCCGACATCGGCCGCAACCCGCTGTTCTTCACCACCGTGCCCGGCGCCGCCGGCACCGGCGTGCCGCTGACCGCGGAGAGCTACCGGAGCTGGCTGGACGAGAACGCGGTGCAGTACGTCGCGGTGCCCGACGCGCCGCTGTCCTGGGTCGGCCGGGCCGAGGCCGAGCTGGTCGTGGCGGGTCTGCCGTACCTGACGGAGGTGTGGTCGGAGCGGCGGTGGCGACTGTACGCGGTAACCGAGCCGAGGCCACTGGTCGGGCCGCCCGGCGAGTTGCTCCGCGCCGACGGCGCTTCGATCACCTTCCGCGCCTCCCGCCCCGGCCCGGTGCCGGTCCGCATCCGGCACAGCCGCTGGCTGACCGCCTCCGGTGGCGCGACGGTCTCCGCCGCCGGTGACTGGACGACGGTGATCGTCCCGCGCGCCGGGACGTACACCCTCGGCAGCTGAACCCGCCCGCCCTTCCTTACATCTCCAGCAGGCGTTGGGTGGCGGCGCGGGAGCGGCGGCCGGTGCGCAGGTACTCGTCGAGGAACTCGCCCGGGTCGTCGCCGCCGAGCAGCCGGGCCACGCCGGCCAGCTCCACGCCGTGCCGGGGCAGTTGGTCGCCGGCGCGGCCCCGGATCAGCATCAGCGCGTTGCGGACCTGTGCCGCGAGGGTCCAGCCGGCCGCCATCGCCTCGGCGTCCGCCGGGTCCACCAGGCCCGCGTCCCGGGCGGCGGTGAGCGCGTCGAGGGTACGCGTACCGCGCAGCTGCGGGTACGCCCCCGCGTGCCGCAGCTGGAGCAGCTGCACCGCCCACTCCACGTCGGCCAGGCCGCCCCGGCCCAGTTTGGTGTGGGTGGCCGGGTCGGCGCCCCGGGGCAGCCGTTCGGTCTCCACCCGCGCCTTGATCCGGCGGATCTCGACGACCTGCTCGCGGGTCAGCCCGTCGGCCGGGTACCGGACCGGATCGACCAGCTGCTCGAAGCGGGTGCCCAGCTCGGCGTCGCCGCAGACGTAGCGGGCCCGCAGCAGGGCCTGAGCCTCCCACACCCGAGACCAGCGGGCGTAGTACTGCCGGTACGCGCCGAGGCTGCGGACCAGTGGACCCTCCCGGCCCTCGGGACGCAGGTCGGCGTCGACGCCGAGCGCCGGATCGGGGGCGGGCATGCCGAGCAGCCGGCGCAGTTCCTCCGCGATGGCCTGGGCGGCGGTGCTGGCCGCGCGCTCGCTGGCACCTTCCAACGGCTGGTAGACGAAGAGCACGTCGGCGTCGGAAAGGTAGTTGGACTCGTAGCCGCCGAGCCGGCCCATCCCGATCACCGCGAACTCCAGTTCCGGCATGGCCGGCCGGGCGGCCCGCGCGGCGCGCAGCGCGGCGGCGAGGGTGGCGTCGGTGACGGCGGCCAGTGCGGAGCCGACCGCCGTGATGTCGGCCAGGCCGGGTGTGGCGCGGTCACCGTCCGGACGCGACGGAGCGAGCGACCCGGCGCGGCTGAGCACGTCGGCGCAGGCGAGGCGGAGCAGTTCCCGCCGGCGCAGCGCGCGTACCGCCCGGATGGCCTCGACCGGGTCGTCGGCGTGCCGGGTCGCGGCGGCGGCGAAACCGTCGCAGAGCACCTCGCGCGGCCGGGGCCTCAGCTCGCTCTCGTCGGCCAGCAGGCGCAGCGCCTCCGGCTCGCGGGCCAGCAGGTCGCTGACGTAGCGGGAGGAGGAGAGCACCCGGGCCAGCCGGCGGGCCACCGGCCCGGAGTCGCGCAGCAGCCGGAGATACCAGGGGCTGCGGCCGAGGGAGTCGGAAACCTGGCGGTAGCTCAGCAGGCCACGGTCCGGTTCGGGGGCGTCGGCGAACTCGCTGAGCAGCACCGGCAGCAGGGTGCGCTGGATTGCCGCGGTGCGGCTCACTCCGCCGGTGAGGGCCTGGAGGTGACGCAGCGCCCCGGCCGGGTCGGCGAAGCCGAGAATCTCCAGCCGGTTGCTTGCCGCCTCCGGGGTCAGCCGCAACCCGTCGGCCGGCACCCGGGCCACCGACTCCAGCAGCGGCCGGTAGAGCAGTTTGGCGTGCAGTCGGCGTACCTCGGTGGCGTGGGTGACCCACTCGGCGCGGAACTCCTCGACGGCGCTGCGCCCCGGGGTGGCGGTGTAGCCGAGCGCGGCGGCGAGCCAGCGCAGCGCCCCCGGTTCGGCCGGCACGGTGTGGGTACGCCGCAGGCCCTGTAGTTGCAGGCGGTGCTCGACGCCGCGCAGGAAGCGGTAGCCGTTCAGCAGCGCCTCCCCGTCGGCCCGGCCGACGTAGCCGCCGGTGACCAGCGCCCGTAGGGCCGGAATGGTGCCGGGGGCGCGCAGCGACTCGTCGCCGCGCCCGTGCACCAGTTGCAGCAGCTGCACCGCGAACTCGATGTCGCGCAGCCCGCCCGGGCCGCGTTTGATCTCGCGTTCCAGCTCCTTCGGCGGGATGTTGTCGATGATTTTCCGCCGCATGGCCCGGACGTCCTCGACCGCCTCCGGGCGCTCGGCCGCCTGCCAGAGCAGGGGTGCCAGGGCGTCGATCCACTCCCGGCCCAGCGCCAGGTCGCCGGCGGCCGGGCGGGCCTTGAGCAGGGCCTGGAACTCCCAGGTACGCGCCCACCGCCGGTAGTACGCCAGGTGGCTGGCGAGCGTACGCACCAGCGGGCCCCGGTTGCCCTCCGGGCGCAGTGCCGCGTCGACCGGCCAGGCAACCAGGCCACAGATGTGGATCAGTCGGGTGGCCACGGTGGTGGCGGTGGTCAGGTCGTCGTCCTCGGCGGCCACGAAGATCACGTCGACGTCGGAGACGTAGTTCAGCTCGCCGCCGCCGCACTTGCCCATCGCCACCACCGCGAGCCGAGGGCGCCGGGTGCCCTCGGGCAGCTCGCCGACGGCGATCGCGTACGCGGCCGAGAGGGTGGCGTCGGCCAGCGTGGAGAGCGCAACCATGGTCTGTTCCAGGCTGCGCCCGCCGGTCAGGTCCGCCGCCGCGATGCGCAGCAGCGCCAGCCGGTACGCGCGGCGCAGCGCGGCGATGGGACTGCCGGCACCAGCCCGACCCGGCCCGGAAGCCGTGGCGCGGTTCGGCCCGGAAACCGTGGCGCGGTTCGGCGGTGCCGCCGACGCCCACCCCGGGTCGAGCCGTCCGTCGGCGACCGGGGCGAGCCCGTCCGGTCCGGTGCGCAGCATCGGCCACTGGTCGGGGTTGGCGACGAGATGGTCCCCCAGCGCGGAAGAGGCGCCCAGCACGGCAATCAGCCGCCGGCGCAGCCCCGGATCGTCGGCCAGGGCGGCGAGCAGCGCGGAGCCCGCGCCGATCCCGGCGGAGTCACCGGTCGCCGTGCCGCCCGTGCCCGCCGAACCGCCCGCCCCGGTGCCACCACCCGCTGTGGCGCCACCACCCGCCCCGGCGCCACCGTTCGCGCCGGCTTCGGCCCGCCGCTCGGCCTCGACGAGCCGGTGCAGCTGGCGCAGCGCCAGATCCGGGTCGGCGGCCCGGGACAGCGCGGTGAGCAGCTCCCCGGCTCGCTCGTCGGTGGGTTCCTGCGGCTGTGGGCGCCACAGGCCGAGCCCGTCGGGGCCGAGCAGGTCGGCGGCCCGGGCGCCGCCGTCGTCGGCGCGGATGCCGAAGCCGTAGCGGGCCAGCCGGCCGCTGGTCGGCCGGCCCATCACTGCCCGAGCAGCGGCAGGCTGCGGCGCGGCGCGGCGTCGTCCAGCTCGCCCAGGGCGAGTGCGGCGAACCGGGCGGCGAACGGCTGCCACACGTCCTCGATGTCGGCCAGCACCGCGTGGCAGGCGGCGACCACCAACTGCGGGTCGTAGCCCAGCTCGGCCAGCAGTGCCGAGTCGGTGGCCCAGTCGACGATCATCGCCGGGTCGCACTCGATGTGGAACTGCAGGCCCCAGGCCCGGTCGCCGAGGCGGAACGCCTGGTGCGGGTAGCGGGAGGAGGCGGCCAGCAGGGTGGCCCCGGCGGGCAGTTCGGTGATCTCGTCGGCGTGCCACTGGAGGACGTCCGGGATCAGCGGCACGTACCGGAAGAGCAGATCGTTCTCGGCGGCGTCGCGCCGGCCGACCACGGCGGGCCCGACCTCCGGCCCGGACGGGCTGCGCTCGACCGTGCCGGCGTGCGCGGTGGCGAGCAGTTGCGCCCCGAGGCAGATGCCCAGCGTCGGCGTGCGGTGCCGGACCGCCTTGCGCAGCAGCCCCTCCACGGCCGGGAACCACGGCGCCCCGGGCGATCCGTCGGGGCGCGGGTACGCCTGCCGGTCGCCGCCGAGCACCACCAGCGCGGCGTACCCGTCGAGGTCGGCGGGAAGTTCGTCGCCCGCGTGCGGACGGGTCACCGACAGGTCGAGGCCGGCTTCGGTCAGCCACTCACCCAACCGGCGTACGTCGTCGTCCGGGTCGTTCTCGATCACCAACGCGGTTGCCACGCCGTCGAGGCTATCCGGTCCCGCCGACGGCAGCGGTGCGCGGGACTAGGCTCTTGCGCTGTGTCCGACCACACCGCCCCCGACCACGTGCTCCGCCCACCGGCGCTGCGTCCGGGCGACACGGTGATGCTGGTCTCGCCCTCGGGGCCGACCCGCCCGGAACGGGTGGCCCGGGGCATCGAACTGCTCACCGGCTGGGGGCTACGGCCGGTGCTGGCACCGAACGTGTACGCCCGCCACGGCTACCTGGCCGGCCCCGACGCGCTGCGGGCGGCCGACCTCAACACCGCCTTCGCCGACCCCGAGGTACGCGGGGTGATCTGCACCCGGGGCGGTTACGGCGCGCAGCGGGTGGTGGACGCCATCGACATGGCAGCGGTCCGCCGCGACCCGAAGGTGGTGGCCGGCTTCTCCGACATCACCGCGCTGCAACTGGCGCTGTGGCGCGGCGCCCGGCTGGCCGGGGTGCACGGACCCGGAGCGGCCTGGCGGGACGAGCGGACCCCGCTGGCCTCGGCGGAGTCGCTGCACGCGGCGCTGACCACCACCGAACCGGTCACCGTCGCCGCCGTGCCGGCCGAGGAGACCTTCGGCGTACGCGTGCCGGGGCGGGCCGTCGGTCGGCTGCTCGGCGGCAACCTCTGTCTGGTCGTGGCCTCGCTCGGCACCCCGGACATGCCCGACCTGACCGGGGCGGTGCTGCTGCTCGAGGACGTGCAGGAGCCGCCGTACAAGATCGATCGGATGCTGACCCAGCTGCGCCGCGCCGGTGCGCTGGACGGGCTGGCCGGGGTGGCGGTCGGCCAGTTCAGCGACTGCTCGGACGGTTGGCCGGTGGGGGTCGCCGACGTACTCACCGAGCGGCTCGGCGACCTGGGTGTGCCGGTGCTCGGCGGTCTGCCGATCGGTCACGGCCCCGGCCAGCTCACCGTCCCGGTGGGCACCCTGGCCACCCTCGACGCCGCCGCCGGCACGCTGACCGTCGCCCCCGCCGTCCGCTGACCGCGCCGTCAGGCGATGCAGGCGCAGACGATGAGGGCGGCGCCGAAGTGGGTGGCGGCGCTGACCCGGGCCGCCGGGTGCGGCTCGTCGGAGCCGAAGACCTCGCCGAGCCGGCCCGGGGTGAGCAGGTCCAGCACGAAGAAGGCCAGCGCCATGATGCCCAGGCCGATCAGCCCGAACAGGACGGTCGAGGCCAGTCCCTTCACGAAGTCGTGGTAACTGGTCAGGATCGCGGTGAACACGATCGCGGCGACCCCGAGCTGGTTGGCGGCGAGCAGCAGGCCCGCGTTGGCGTTGCGGCGTACCCAGATCAGGTCTCGCAGCTTGCCGGGCGTGAGCAGGTCGACCAGCACGAACCCGGCGGCCATCAGGCCGACCCCGACGACTCCGAACACGACGCTCTGCCAGGCTCCGCTGAGCAGGTCCTCCAGCACCGACTGCCTCCCCGACCGTCGTCGACCGCCCCGGCCGGCGGACGCCGGCACGGTGATCGAGACGATAGCGGCCAGGCGCAACGCCGGGCCGACCGGCGGCCTACTACAGCGACAGGTAGTGCTGGCGCTCGTACGGGGTGACCTGGCGGCGGTACTGCTCCCACTCGGCGCGCTTGTTGCGCAGGAAGAAGTCGAAGACGTGCTCGCCGAGCACCTCGGCGACCAGCTCGGAACCGGCCATCACGTCGATCGCCTCGGCGAGGTTCTCCGGCAACGGCTCGTACCCCATCGCCCGCCGCTCGCCGCTGGTCAGTGACCACACGTCGTCCTCGGCGCCGGGCGGCAGCTCGTACCCCTCCTCGATGCCCTTCAGCCCGGCGCCGAGCAGCACCGCGAAGGCCAGATACGGGTTGGCGGCCGAGTCGGGCGAGCGGATCTCCACCCGGGCCGAGTTCGGCTTGCCGTACGCCGGGACGCGGACCAGCGCGGAGCGGTTCAGGTGACCCCAGCAGACGTACGCGGGACTCTCGGTGACCCGGTCCGGCAGCGCCTGCGGGAACAGGCGCTTGTACGAGTTCACCCACTGGTTGGTGACCGCGGTGTACTCGCGGGCGTGGGTGAGCAGACCGGCGATGAACGCCCGGGCCACCTTGGACAGCTTCATCGGGTCGCCTGCGTCGTGGAACGCGTTGCGTTCCCCCTCGAAGAGCGACAGGTGGGTGTGCATCCCGCTGCCCGGCTGGTCGGTGAAGGGCTTGGGCATGAAGGTGGCCTGCACGCCGGTGGAGAGCGCCACCTCCTTGACCACGTGCCGGAAGGTCATGATGTTGTCGGCGGTGGTCAGCGCATCGGCGTAGCGCAGGTCGATCTCCTGCTGGCCGGGGGCGACCTCGTGGTGGCTGTACTCGACCGAGATGCCGATCCGCTCCAGCGCGAGCACCGCCTGCCGGCGGAAGTCGCGGGCCACCGAGTGGGTGGTGTGCTCGAAGTAGCCGCCGGTGTCCACCGGGACCGGCACCGTGCCGTCCGCCGGCCCGTCCTCCAGCAGGAAGAACTCGATCTCCGGGTGGGTGTAGAAGGTGAAGCCCTTCTCGGCCGCCTTGGACAGCGACCGGCGCAGCACGTGTCGCGGGTCGGCCCAGGCCGGGCCCCCGTCGGGGAGCAGGATGTCGCAGAACATCCGGGCGCTCTCGCCGCTGACCCCGCCCTCGAAGGGGAAGACCTGGAAGGTGGTGGGGTCAGGCATGGCCACCATGTCCGACTCGTAGACCCGGGCGAAGCCCTCGATCGCCGAGCCGTCGAACCCGATGCCCTCGTCGAAGGCGGACTCCAGCTCGGCGGGGGCGACGGACACGCTCTTGAGCGTGCCGAGCACGTCGGTGAACCAGAGCCGGACGAAGCGGATGTCCCGCTCTTCCAGCGTACGGAGGACGAACTCCTGCTGACGGTCCACTGTCCCAACCTTCCGCGACTCAAGGTCCGCCTTCGACCGGGCCTTGCCCGACCTGACCGACCAGTCTCCACCGGTGCGGTTACGCAGACGTTACGCGAATCGCCGCCGTCGCGCCCCGCGCAGTCCATCGCCGCCGTCGCGCCCCGCGCAGTCCCGAGCCGCGGTGGCCCGCGGGACGTGTGCCCGCGCCCACGTGTCGGCCTCACCCCGCTGGGGCAAGATGAGGACATGCCCACCCTGCGTCTCGCTCTGTGCCAGGTCAACCCCAGCGTCGGTGACCTCAGCGGCAACGCCGAGCTCGTCCGCGCCTGGGCCCGCCGGGCCGCCGACACCGGCGCCCAGCTGGTGCTCTTCCCGGAGCTGGCGCTGACCGGCTACCCGGTGGAGGACCTGGTCTTCCGGCGGTCCTTCGTCGCCGCGTCGAAGGCGGCGCTCGACCGGCTCGCCGCCGACCTCGCCGCCGACGGGCTGGGCGAGCTGCCGGTCGTGGTCGGTTACCTCGACGCCGACGGCCCGCCGCAGGTCAGCCCGGACGCCGAGCCCGGCCGAGGGGCGCGCAACGCCGCCGCGCTGCTGCACCGGGGCGAGATCGTGGCCACCTACTTCAAGCATCACCTGCCCAACTACGGCGTCTTCGACGAGGACCGCTACTTCGTGCCCGGGGACATGCTCACCGTGGTCCGCCTCGGCGGGGTGGACGTGGCGCTGACCATCTGCGAGGACCTGTGGCAGGCCGGCGGTCCGTTCGCCGCGGCCCGGCAGGCCGGCGTCGGGCTGGTCGTCAACATCAACGGCTCGCCGTACGAGCTGAACAAGGACGACCTGCGGCTGCCAGTGGTCCGCCGCCGGGCCGCCGAGGCCGGGGCCACCATCGCGTACGTCAACATGGTCGGCGGCCAGGACGAGCTGGTCTTCGAGGGCGACTCGATGATCGTCGCGCCGGACGGGACACTGCTGACCCGGGCGCCGCAGTTCGTCGAGCACCTGCTCGTGCACGACCTGGAGCTGCCGACGGCGGACGACGGCGGCAACGCCGCGGACGGCGTGCAGGTCGCCGACGGGCTGCGAGTGGTTCGCCGTACGGTCGAGGGCCTTCCGTCGACGCCGTCCGGCCCGGCGGCCGTCGGCGGGATCATCGAGCCGGTCGCCGACGAGGCGGAGGTGTGGCAGGCGCTGGTGCTCGGGCTGCGCGACTACGTCAACAAGAACCGCTTCCCGTCGGTGGTGCTCGGGCTCTCCGGCGGCATCGACTCGGCGGTCGTCGCGGCCATCGCGGTGGACGCGCTCGGCGCCGACCGGGTGATCGGCGTCTCCATGCCCAGCCAGCACTCCTCGGAGCACAGCCGGGCCGACGCGGCGGAGCTGGCCAAGCGCACCGGGCTGGACTACCGGGTCGAGCCGATCCAGCCGATGGTGGACGCCTTCCTGGCGAACATGTCACTGTCCGGGGTGGCGGTGGAGAACCTTCAGGCCCGGGTACGCGGCGTGATCCTGATGGCCCTGTCAAACCAGGAGGGGCCGCTGGTGCTCACCACCGGCAACAAGAGTGAGCTGGCGGTCGGCTACTCGACCCTCTACGGCGACTCGGTCGGTGGCTTCAACCCGATCAAGGATGTCTGGAAGACGCTGGTCTGGCGGCTCGCCAAGTGGCGCAACGCCGAGGCAGCCCGGTCGGGCGTAACGCCACCGATCCCGGAGAACTCGATCGGTAAGCCGCCCAGCGCCGAGCTGAGCCCGGGTCAGCTCGACAGCGACACGCTGCCCGACTACGACGTGCTCGATCCGGTCCTGATCGGCTACATCGACGGCGACCTGGGCCGCGACGGCCTGGTGGCCTCCGGCCACGATCCGGCGGTGGTGGACAAGGTGCTGCGGATGGTGGATACCGCGGAGTACAAGCGCCGCCAGTCCGCACCGGGCGCGAAAATCTCCATGAAGGCGTTCGGCCGGGACCGGCGCCTGCCGATCACCAACCGGTGGCGGGAGGACGGCTGAGGATCCGCCGAGTGAAATCCTGCACTCCGCCCTGCCGCCGTCCGCCCGAGCGGTGCGACGATCGCGGTGGAGCCCGGGGACCGCGTACGCGGCCTCGAGGAAGGAGATAGACAGTCATGGTGGAATCCACCCCGGCCGAGGTGACCGCCCTCTACGGCGGCCCGGCCACCCGTCGGGTCCGTACCCGCGATCTGATCGCCGCCAAGGAGCGCGGCGAGAAGTGGGCCATGCTCACCTCGTACGACCAGTACACGGCCGCGATCTTCGACCACGCCGGCATCCCGGTGCTGCTGGTCGGCGACTCGGCGGCGAACAACGTCTTCGGCTACGAGACGACCCTGCCGGTGACCGCCGAGGAGCTGCTGCCCCTGGTCCGGGCGGTGGTACGGGCCACCCGGCACACGCTCGTCGTCGGTGACCTGCCGTTCGGCTCGTACGAGGAGGGGCCGACCCAGGCGCTGCGCACCGCCGTCCGGTTCATGAAGGAGGGCGGCTGCCACGCCGTCAAGCTGGAGGGCGGCCGGCGCTGCGCCGACCAGATCGCCGCCATCGTCGGCGCCGGCATCCCGGTGATGGCGCACATCGGCTTCACCCCGCAGAGCGAGCACACCCTCGGCGGCTACCGGGTGCAGGGCCGCGGCGACACCGCCGAGGAGGTGATCGCCGACGCCCGCGCCGTCGCCGAGGCGGGCGCGTTCGCGGTGGTGCTGGAGATGGTGCCCGGCGAGGTCGCCAAGCGGATCACCGCCGAACTCACGATCGCCACGGTGGGCATCGGCGCCGGCCCGGAGACCGACGCCCAGGTGCTGGTCTGGCAGGACATGGCCGGTCTACGCGCCGGCAACACACCGCGCTTCGTGAAGCGCTACGCCGACCTGGCCGGCGCCCTGGGCGAGGCGACCCGACGCTTCGCCGACGAGGTCCGCGACGGCCAGTTCCCCGCCACCGAACACACTTTCTGAGTACGCTCCGGCGGCGGCCCGCCACCCGACGGACCGCCGCCCATGCTCAGCGACAGCAGCCCTCGCGCAGGCAACATCAGCCCCTGAGCAGGCAGAACGGATGCCCGGCGGGGTCGAGGTAGACCCGCCATCGGTCACCGCCCGGCTGAAAGTCGGCCTTGGTAGCGCCCAGCGCCAGCACCATGGCCTCGGCCTCGGCCTCATCGACATTGTCGACGGCGAAATCGAGGTGCAGCTGCTGCGGGCTTCGCTGCGCGGGCCAGCTCGGCGGCTGGTAACCATCGACGCGCTGAAAACCGATGAGTCTGAGCCTAGCCCCAATACCAGCCTTTGGGATCCGACTCGCCACCGCGATCCACCCATCGCGTAAGGGGAGGCCGGCACCGCACATCGCCATCGCCACCACCGCCACCGCCACCGCACATCGCCACCGCACATCGCCACCGCCACCGTCACGGCAATGTGGGCGGCGAGGGTCAGGGCGGTCGAGGGCGGGTCGCCGGCCTGCCACCGGTGGACCCGGCTTTGCGGATTCGCGTGGCCGGCGATCGCGACCCGCTGGCCCTGCTCGCCGCCGCCGCGCCGGGGCGGGCACGCCGGCCACGCCCCACGGCTCGTCGTTGCGCCGTCATCGGAGAGCCGGTGCGGCGCAGTGCGCGGGCATTAGGGACGCCTGGCTCCCTGCCGGGAGGCGCCACCGGGACGCGGTGCAGGTGGTTACGACGGGGACGCTGCTCGGGATCGAGCCAGCGGGGCGGAACGAACTCCGGGTGGCCGTCGGCGGGGGCGAGCCGGACCTGCCAGCCGTGGTGATGCACCTGGCGGTGGTGATGACGGCAGAGCAGCACCGCGTTGGCCAGGCTGGTGGGGCCACCGTCGGACCAGTGCCGCAGGTGGTGGCCCTCGCACCAACGGGGTGGGCGATCGCAGCCGGGGAAGGCGCAGCCGCCGTCGCGCAGCACCAGTGCCCGGCGCAGTGGCCCGGTGAAGAGCCGGCGCTGCCGGCCCACGTCGAGCACCTGGCCCGCGCCGCCGAGCACGGCCGGCAGCACCGCCGCGTCGCAGGCCAGTCGGCGTACCGTCGCGGGCGTCAGGGTCTGGCCGCCGTCCAACGTGCCCGCTCCGAGGCGGCCGGCGAGGACGTCGTACGCAGCGGTGACGACGATCTGAGCGGCATCACCGCCATGCTCGGGCAGCTCATCGGCGCGCAGGGCGAGTCGACAGACGTCACCGAGCGCGTCGTGCCGGCGCTGCCCCGGCGAACGCGAGTCGTCCGGCCCGCTGGGCGCGGTCAGCGGCTCGATGGCGGCCCGCAGCAGCGCGGCGGTCTCGGCGTCGAGGCTGCCAGCCAGTCGGGTCCGGCCGTCGCGTAGATCGGAGAGGGTGAGTTGTCGCTCCCGGGCGGCGCGGGCGGCCTCGGCTTCGAGGGCTCTGGCGGCGGCTGCCTCGGCGACCTGCGGGGCCACGTGGTCGAGGATGCGCGCGCCGAGGCGGCGCAGCACCCTCGGATCGAACTGCCCGGCCCACTCCACCAGGAGGCCAGCTGCCCGCTCGGCCGCCTCGGTGCCCGCCTCCCGCGACACCTCCGCCACGATGTCGATGATCACTCGGGCCTGCTCCTCGTCGAGCTGGCCACCGCCGAGGGCGAGCCGGACCTGGTCGGATCCGGCGTCCAACGCACCGGCGAATTCGACCAGACGGCGAGCCGCCGGCACACCGAGCCGCAGCCGGTCGCGGAGCCAGACCGCAGTGGACGAGGCGCCCTGCGCCGCTGCCACTCCACGGCCGTCCAGCTCACGAACGAGGGTCAACTTCACCGCAGCGAGCCGCTGCTCCAGCCGGTGCACCATGTCGAGGGCATCGACGAGGTGCCCCTCCGACATGGCCCAGGCTGCGGCGTCGACGCACGACCGCATCGCCGCCTCGGCCCGCTCCAGCTCTTCCAACACGCCGCCACGTTAGAACACACGTACGACATTTTGCCGCTCCTCGCCCTGCCGGCACAGCCACCGGGCACGGCCACCGGGCACCGGCTGCATGACCACCGGCACCGGCACCGGGCAGCAGGCAGCGGGGTCAGACGTCGGTGACGCGGATGCCGGCGTGGGCCTTGTAGCGCCGGTTGATGGCGATCAGGTTGGCGGTGAACGCTTCGATCTGGTGGGCGTTGCGCAGCCGTCCGGCGTAGATGCCCCGCATGCCGGGAATGCGGGCGGCGAGCGCGCTGACGACCCCCACCAACTCCCGTTCCTCGGTGCAGATCAGCACGTCGAGTTCGATCCGGTCGATCTCCGGGTCGGCCAGTAGCGGCGCGCTGACATGGTTGAACGCGGCGCAGACACGGGAGTCGGGCAGCAGCGCGGCGGCCTGCTGGGCGGCGCTGCCCTCGGGCACGGGCAGCGCGTACGGGCCCTGCTTGTCGAAGCCGAGCGGGTTGACGCAGTCGATGACGATCTTTCCGGCGAGCGGCTCGGCGAGCGCCTTGACGGTGGCGGCGTGCCCGTCCCAGGGCACCGCCACGATCACCACGTCGCTGCGCCGGGCCACCTCGTCGTTGTCCGCCCCGGTCACGCCGCCGGCCGGCACGCCGGGCAGCGCGGCGATCTCCTCGGCCGACTGGACGGCCCGCTCCGCCGAGCGGGAGCCGATCAGCACCCGCTGACCGGCGCGGGCGAACCTGTAGGCGAGCCCTCGCCCCTGGTCACCGGTGCCGCCGATGATGCCGACAATCAGCCCGGAGACGTCGGGAAGGGCGCTCGCGTCGTATGCCATGCTCGCCATCCTCGCAAATCCGCCCGCTGAGCAGCAGCGAACCGCGCTGTGACAAACCCCGCTGCCGTTCCGGCCGCCGGGTCGACCCGGCCAACGCGCCGTCCGCCCGGCACCCACCGGGATCGTGCCGGTCAGAGGTCGCCGGGCGTACGGCGGGTCTGTCGGTCGCCTTGCGCGCGGCAACTGGAACATCCGGTCGAAGTCGCCACTGTCGTGCGGTCGCCGTTCACCGCGACGGTGCCGAGGAGCACGGCGATCGCAGCCCGCCACATCCCGTGCCTTCCTGGCGGGAGCGGTGTTCCGCGCGTTGGCCGCCTGGCTGGCCGGTGCCTCAGGCGATGGGGACGAGGCGGGCAAGGCAGAGGATGGCGCCGCGCCGGTGTGGCATGGCCGACGACGACGGCGCTGCCAGCCGACGCGCCAAGGGCGCGCGGCAGCACCCCCAGTCCTGTTTGGGGCCTCTCTCAGTGGTCGGACGCCGACCGCCTTGATCGACTCCGTTTCGTCGGTATGGCGGTGTCTGATCGGTCGCGACACCGCCATTACGGCGAAACGGCGCTCGGCGTCGATCAAGGCGGTTGGCGCCAGAAAGTCCAACCATGGGCGGGGAGGGCTCCATGCCTGGTCAGGTTCTGCCCGAGGGTGGTGGGCGACGCGAGTTGCGGCATGTCGGGGTGTTCGGGCCGATCGGGCGGGCACGAGTTGCGGCATGTCGGGGTATCCCGCCCGGTGCGCGGCACGAGTTGCGGCATGCCGGGGTGTCCGGGCCCGCTGAGGCCGCGAGTTGCGGCATCTCGTGCGCAGACCGCGAGTTGCGGCATCTCGTGCGCAGGTGCTGGGTGAGACGGGGTCACCTGGCCCTCAATCCACCGGCACGGGCCAGGACCCACCTCGTCGCCACCGCCTACTGCCGATCTCACTCATTCGCCGGCTCATCACCGCTGCCGGACTGAGCCGCCGCCACGGGTCTGCTACGCCGCAGTCCTGCGGGTTTGTGCCCGGCTCGCCGCCGAGGTCGTCTTTCGCGCCGGCGCCTTCCCCGCAGGCCCACTCTTCCGGGCGGTCGCCTCGGTGGTGGCCTTTCTGGCCGCCGTCGTCTTCGCGGCTGTCTTCGCCGCAGTTGTCTTCTTGGCCGCCGTCGTCTTCGCGGTGGTACCCGCCCGGGTCGTCGCCTTACGGGCCGGCGCCGTCGTCTTCCGCGCGCCGGCCGAGGGTCGCGTCGACGTCGTCTTCTTCGCGGTGGCCCTCTTCGCGGCCGCCTTTGTCGCAGCCGCCTTGGTCGCGGTGGTCTTGGTCGCGGCGGTCTTGGTCGCGGCGGTCTTGGTCGCGGCGGTCTTGCGGGCCGCCGCCGTGGTCTTCCGGGCGGGCATCTGCTTCGTCGCGGCCGTGGCCTTCTTGGCGGGAGCAGCCTTGCGCGCCGCGACCGCTGTACGAGCGGGTGCCTTGGCTGCGGTCTTCTTCACCGACTCAGTCTTCTTCACCGCCGCCGACTTCCTCGCAGGCACGGTCTTCTTCACCGCCGACTTCTTCGCGGGCGCGGTCTTCCTCGCCGGCGCAGTCTTCTTCACCACCGCCGACTTCTTCGCCACCGCCGAATTCTTCGCGGGTGCGGTCTTTTTCGCGGGCGCGGTGCGCTTCGCCGTCGGGGTCCGCCCGGCACCAGCGGGCGTGCTCCGGGCTGCCGGCGCGGTGCCGGTGGCCCGGCGGGTGGACGGGGTACGCGTTACGCCCGCGCTACGTTCCGTCGCGGCGGTTTTCCTCGCGGGCGTACGCTTCGCGGCCGGGCGGGGGGTGGCCTGCTGTGCTTCGGCCATCTCGATTCCCTCCTTGGGGACGTGCCACCGCCCTCGCGGAAGCACGCGATGCTCTCGACGCGGGAGTCGTCCCGCATCGTCTATTCCTCATCCCCGGCCCAACGGGCGTCCTCGGCCTCCCACGCTTCGTTACGCTCCCGCACCTGTTGCAGGGCGTTCTCCGCGTCGGCGACCGAGGCGTACGGCCCGAGAACGTGCCGTGCAGCGCACACGTCGGCATCGCTCTCGACCCGGTGGTGTCGCGTACACCAGTAGTAGCGTCCACGTCCGCTGTCGCTCATGCGTTCACTGTGCACCGGGAACCGCTCGCCCGCCACCGGAACACCGCAAGTCACCAGGCTTTTCCACAGTAGACGTGCAGGTCGCCCGGCGGGTGCGAAACGGTGAGATCCGGGTTCCGGCCCACCGTGACAGGCGCGGCGGGCCGGCCCGATCACCGCCAGGCCGTCGTCGACGACGGCTGGTCATCCGAAAGGACGTTGTCGGGCGGCGTGCGGTCCCCGCCAAGATTGACGCTCGTGACCACCACCTCGGCCGCCACCGGATGCCCGCGCTGCGGCACACCGACCGTTTCCCAGCTCGACGCGACGGCCTGGTGCCCGTCGTGTGAATGGAACCTGGAGGCGTACGACGCCGGCCGGAGCCGGCCGGTGTTCGGTTGGGGCTGGGTCGACCGCCGGGCGCACCGGCTGGCGTACCGGATGACGCGGGAGCACTTCGACCGGTTGGTGAAGCGGCCGATCGGCGCGACCGGAGCCGGGGCGGCGAGGGCGCTGACCGCCGCGGCCTCCGTGCTGCTGCTCGCTGGGGTGGCCGCGCTCGCGGTCACCGGCGCCTGGCTGACCGTGCGGTCGTTCCCGAGCCTGACCCTGCTGCCCGGGCTTGCCCTGCTCGGCGTCGCCTACGTGCTGCGGCCACGGTTCGGCCGGCTCGACCCGAAGCTGGAGGTACTGTCCCGGCAGCGAGCTCCTGAGCTGTTCGCGCTGGTCGACGAGGTCGCCACGGCACTGGGCGCGCCGGCGCCGCAGGTGATCGGTGTGGACGGCGAACTCAACGGGTACGCGGGTCAGATCGGCCTGCGGCAGCGGCGGGTGCTCTGCCTCGGGTTGCCGTACTGGGGCTCGCTCGGCCCGCAGGAGCGGGTGGCGTTGCTCGGCCACGAGTTGGGCCACTTCGTCAACGGCGACCCGCGGCGGATGCTGCTCACCCAACCCGCGTTCCGGACGCTGGGCGAGGCTGCCGACCTGCTCCGCCCGAGAAACACCGGGCACCGTGGCGGCCTCCTGGAGCTGCTCGGCGCCGCGCTGGCGAAGGTCCTGCTCGGCACCCTGTCGCGGCTGCTCGCCGCCGGTCACCTGGTCCTCGTCTGCCTGGCCCTGCGGGAGAGCCAACGCGCCGAGTACCTCGCGGACGAGCTGTCCGCGAAGGTCGCCGGCTCCGACGGGACGACCCGCCTGCTGGACAGCACGCTGCGTCTGGAGTCGATGGCGCTCGCCGTACGCCGGGAGTCGCTGGCCGGGCACGGCCCCGACCGGTGGCGGGCCGCGGCGGCCGAGTCGCTCGCCGCCGCCGCAGATCGGCTGCCGCAGCTCCGGCAACTCTCCGTGCGCGAGGAGGCGTCGCTGTTCGCGTCGCATCCGCCGGCCGGGCTGCGGCGGCAGATGCTGGCCAGCCGGGACTGGCACGACCCGAAGGTGATCCTCACCGAGGCTCGCACGGAGCGCATCGACGCCGAACTGGCCCGGGAGTACGAGCGGGTACGCCGACAGATCAGCCTCCGCTGACCGGGCCTGCCGGCGGCGACCGGTGGCCGGCTAGGGTCGCCCCGACGAGTCCGTGGTGAGCGGGGAGTTCGGGGATGAGTGAGCCGCTGCGGCGGTACCTGACCGACCTGGTCGCGGTCGCCCGCGAGGTGCTCGGCGAGGAGCTGTGCGGGGTGTACGCGGCGGGTTCGGTGGGGCTGGCGGCGTACCAGCCCGGACGCAGCGACGTGGACGTGGCGCTGGTCTGCGCCGGCGCGCTGGACCGGGCGGTCGCGCGGGAGCTGGTGGCGCGGCTGCGGCACGAGGTGCTGCCCTGCCCGGCGCGCGGCCTGGAGCTGGTCGTGTACCGGCGGGAGGTGGCCGCCTCCGGCACCCCCGAGCCGGGGTTCGAGGTCGAGCTGAACACCGGCGCGGAGATGGACTTCCGGGTCTCGTGCGGCCCGGCGGAACGACCCGCCGCCGACGGCCTGTTCTGGTACGGACTGGACCGCAGCATCCTGCACCAGAGCGGGCAGGCCCTGCTCGGCCCGCCCGCCGCCGACGTCTTCGCCGACCTGGCCCGCGACGACCTACACCAACTGATCGTGGCCGCGCTGCGCTGGTGGCTCGATCGGCCGGTCCCACCCGGCGACGTACCCGCGCCCGGCGCCGAGGACGCCGTGCTCGGCGCCTGCCGTTCCTGGCTACGGCTGCATCGCGGGGTGTGGCTGCCCAAGATGGCCGCCGGCCGGCGGTTGCTGGCCGGCGGCGGACCGCTGGTCGACGCCGCCACCATCGACCTGGTCGAGCAGTCGATCGCGGCCCGCACCGGCGGTACCCCGCCGATCGGTTCGCGGGCCCGCGCGTTCCAGCGCCGGGTCCTCGCCGACCTCACCGCCACACCGCCGGCCTGAGGCGGTCCGCCGGCCGGATCAGGAGGCGGGTTCCACCGGGATCCAGAGCTGGGCGTCGGCGTGGGCGCCGTCGGCGGAGATCCGGGTGCGGGAGATCTCCGGGCCGGGACGGGAACGGTACGGGTTGGCCGGGAACCACTGGGTGAAGACGTCCCGCCACAGGTGCTGCACGGCCTCGGGGAACGGCCCGGAGGTCTCGAAGACCGCCCACGCCCCCGCCGACACCGGCAGCACGTCCAGGTCCCCGGGCACCTCGGCGGCGGTGACCGCGCCGTACCAGTAGTCCAGCTCGGTGCCCTCCGCGCGGTTGCCGGCCAGACCGTCGCTGACGTTCACGATCCCCGCCGGTTCCTGGTCGGAGAGCGCCTCGATCCGCTCCCGGGTGGCCGGTTCGATGCTCTTGACGAAGGCCACGATGGCCGGGTTCATCCCCTCGTGCACCAGCGGCACCCGGGCCTTGCGGCCGGCGAGCCGGAACGTGTCCTTCTGCACGATGCGGTATCGCATGCTGTTGCTCCCTTCGATGGTGAGTCGGAAGGAGAGCCGGGGCTGGGCGGACAACGCAGCCCCCGTACGCCGGGCTTCGCCGGGGCCGACCCCGTGGACCGCCTTGAACGCCCGGGCGAACGCCTCGGTCGAGCCGTACCCCCAGCGGACCGCGACGTCGAGCAACGTCCGCTCCCCCGCGAGCACCTCCGCCCCGGCGACGGTGAGCCGCCGACGACGCACGTACTCCGACAGCGGGATGCCGGCCAGCGCGGCGAACAACCGCCGGAAGTGGTACTCCGACGTGACCGCGATCCGCGCCAACTCGGCGACGTCGACCGACCGGTCGAGGTGCCGCTCGATGTGCTCCATGGCCTGGTTGAGCCGCTCCAGCACCCGGTCCTCCTTCCCTTGCGCCGCCCACGCTATGGCCACGCCGACACCCCCGACCCGACATCCTGTGCCCGATCCGATCGGGGCGGTCAGCCTGGGTCAGCCGGGGCGCGGCCTACCCGCGCGGCACGCGACGCAGCCATCCCAGAAACCTGGCGTACGCGACCACGGGGTCGAAAGGCTCGGGGCAGATCCGGGTGGGCAACCCCGTCTGGCCTCCGACCGCACAAGGTTGTCGGCCGCCGCGAGGCCACCCTCGGCCGGTCGAAGCCTTGCTGTCGTACGAGACGCGCGAACGCCCCTCAGCCAACGTCAGGCTTCGGCAGATACGCGGCTATCCAGTCCCTCAGACGTTTCATCACCAGGGGATGCACATCAACCAGGAGTTCAATCCGCTCGGCGACCACATTCGGTTTCACCAGACCCGCTCGAAGCAACGCGTCCGCGAACTTGGTGTCCTTCTCCCTACCGGCCACCAGCTTGGACACCACGCAGTCGTGCGGATCGAGCGCATGGCCACGTCCCGGTTGGGTGTTGTCGGACTCCACCAGCACCAACCGATCGCGCCAGCCGTCGGGCAACACCGCCGTCGACACACTCACGCCCTGGGCGTAGTAGCCGTACGTCTCATGGAACGGCGAGAACTCACCGATGAACGCGTCGACCTGATCGGCCTTCTGATCGTCCGGATCGTCAAAGAAGGCCACATCCACCTCCATCGAAGCGGTGGCCTCCAACGGAAGATCACTTTCCGGAATCGTCGCCAGCACCGACTGGCTACCGATGATGAGGACGTTCCGGTCTTCGACAATCCGACCCGTCGATCTCAGGACATGCTCCAGCTCTGCGCGCTTCACGCCGCCCGGCCCCAACCGCTGCGCTTGAAGGATTCAAGAACCTTCCGACGCTGCGGCTGCGGGAGCACGCCAGCGAAGGGCGAATTCTGCCGCAACTCGACAGCCTCTGGATCTTCCGAGGTCAAAGCCCGCAGGACGGACCCAACCCCTTCGTTGATCTTCTCCTGCCAGCGCCTCAGCCAGACCTCGGTCATGGTCCCGCGATGCTGCCGAAGCAGCCGGTCAAGATTCTCCCCAACCTTTTCCAGCACTTCGTCCGGATCGGCGACCAGGCTGCCCGCCACCGCTTGGTGCAGCCACAGCGACTTGAGCTGATCACGGGTCAACGCCTGCTTGGGCCGCAGCAGCGCGTCGACGTGCTCCCGCCTGACCTTGCGGTGCGCACCCACCCGCACGAACGGCAGGTCCCCCCGTTCGCACAGGTTGACCACCTGCTGGCGCGAAGACCCCAGCAGCTTGGCCGCCTGGCCAGTGGTCAGGAGTTCCCCGCTCATGGTCGCCATACTCGCCAGCATGCGCCGTAAGCACCAAAAACGCAACTCGACGACGGCGTTTGTGCTGCTCAAGCCACCTCTCCAAGAGGAAGAGTTTGAGCCGCTCTTCGTCGACCCGGTCCGGACGAGTTCGACCTGGCGGCACACGCGCAAGTCGCTCGCCCAGCCCTGACGGGGCGCGTCGGGCCGCTTGGCTACACGCGCGGCACGCGGCGCAACCACCCCAGAAACCTGGCGTACGCGGCCACCGGATCGGGAGGCTCGGGGCAGATCCGGGTCAGGTCGGCTGTCGCCTCCCGAAGCAGCTCGGCCAGGTCGACCGCCAGGTCCCGACGCTGGCCGGCATAGTCGGCGAGCAGCTCGACCCGAGCCGGGCCGCAGGGCCACGGATGGGCACACCCGGTGCAGATCCAGATCGGGCGCAGCGGCGCGTGACGTTGACGCATGCGTACCTCCGGAACAAGTCGGCGCGCTTCCGGTCTCGGCCGGCATCCGCCACGATCGCCTCGGGCCGCCTGCCCGCGCCAGGTGTCACCGTGGTGACAGGTCGAAGTCCCCTCGCCATGTCCCCAGCCCAGAGCCGATACTGGTGGCATGGCTGAGGACGCCACCGAGCCCGATCTTCCCGTCTGGGCACGGAGACTGCGGGCCGAGCGCACCGCGCGAGGCTGGTCTCAGGGCCGGGCGGTCCAGGCGATGCGGGCACACGCCGCCGAACGGCTCCCCGCCGACAGCACGCTCCTGCGGAACTGGAAGAGGTGGGAGGCCGGCAGTTGCGAGCCTGACGGCTTCCACAAGTCGTTGATCGCCCGGACGTTCGGCACCGTCACCGCGGCCTTCTTTCCGCCGCCGGTACCGCGTGACGCGGAGGCCGAGGTCATCGCCGCCACGGGCATGGAGACGGTGGAGATTCTCGCTCGGCTGAGAAGCTCCGACGTTTCCGACGCCACCCTGCAAGCACTCCGGATCACGGCTGACCGCCTCTGCTGCGAGTACCCGTACATGCCTTCCGAGCAACTCCGTGTCGAAGGCCGCGCCTGGCTGCGTCGGATCACGACCCTGCTGGACCGCCGGCTCACGCTCGCCCAACATCGGGAGGTGCTGAGCCTCGCTGGCTGGGTCGCGTTGCTCGTCGGCTGCGTGGAGTACGACCTCGGGCTACGCCGCATCGCCGAGGGCACCCGCAAGGCGGCGCTGACCCTCGGCGAAGAGGCAGGTGACGCCGCCGTCACTGGCTGGGCCTACGAGCTGCGGGCCTGGTACGCGCTCACGCAGGGCGACCACCTGGGCGTGGTCGCGGCGGCCGAGGCCGGCGAGGCGATCACGGCCGGCAGCAGTGCAGCCGTGCAACTCGCCGGACAGAGGGCCAAGGCGTGGGCACGGCTGGGCGACCGGCGGCAGGTGGAGACCGCGCTGGACCGGGGCCGGACCCTGCTGGAAGCCTTGCCGTATCCGGAGAACACCGACCACCACTTCGTGGTGGATCCGGCGAAGTTCGACTTCTACGCCATGGACTGCTACCGCCTGGTGGGCGAGGACGGGCTCGCCAAGATGTACGCCGGGCAGGTCATCCGCTCGTCGACCGACCCGGACGGGACCGAACGCAAGCCGATGCGGATCGCCGAAGCACAGCTCACCCTCGGCGTCGTGGCGGCCCGAGCAGGCGACCTCGAAGCTGCGGTCGCTCATGGCCGGCGGGCGCTGCACGGGGAGCGCAAGTCGCTGCCGTCGCTGCTGATGTGCTCCCGGGAACTGGCAACGCTGCTGCGCGAGCGCTACCCGAAGGAACCAGCGGCCACGTCGTACCTGGACGAGGTGCGAGCGCTCACCACAGCCCAGGAAAGGTAGACGCCGGGCGAGTCCACTCGGCCACCCTTCATCTACTTCGCCACACCGGACAGGTACCACAACCCGGCCTGATCACCGTCTCGCAGCCAGCGGACCCGAGGTGTCTCATCGGGTCGGGGCGGCCAGTCGCGGTAGGGCAGGAAGGCCAGCCGCCAAGCAATCACCACGTAGACGTAGAGGCCAAAAGGACCGATGAGCCACCACAGTGCATCGCGACGGCGGTAGGAAGCACGCGGCGCGAGCCAGGCCGTGGCCGCCATGGGAACCGCGATCCAGCCGAAGTCCGCGAGTGGGCCGGCGCCCATCCTGCCCTCGATCAGCTCACGGATGATGATGGACGGCACCACCACCCCGACCACCAGCAACGCGACGATCAACGTCCGTGACGCTCGTCCGAGTGGTGGGCGCGAGCTGAGCGGATCATCGGGCATGTCCCGAAGGCTAGGAGCCAGCAGCAATCGTCGACCACCAGGGGCGGAACTCGACACCGGCCATGGGTCGTTTCTGGCTACCCAGGCCAACCTCCAACCTCCTGATGGCAGCCCTGCCGTCGAACGGGAACGGTGGGTAGCCGCCCGCACGGGAGCGGAACGGTCAGCGCACCCCGGTCACGGCGAGCGGCAACCCGTTCGGAAGCATCGAGGCCAGGGCCAGTGCTCTGGCCTCGATGATTTTCATGCGGCCTTCGTACTCGACGGGTTCGCGGTGGGCGGCTTGCCTGGTGAGCTGGCCGGGCCATTTGCGGTAGAGCAGGCCGTGCTCGCGGGTGAAGTAGCCCTCGCTGACCGTGCTCGCCGCCAGGAGTAGGCCGGTGTCCTCGGAGGCAGGCAGCGCCATCCAACCGCCGAGGGCCAGGAGCAGGTCCCGACGGATGCAGAGGGTGGCGGGGTGGGCCTGGGCGCGGTAGCCGTTGGCTTGCCAGAAGGCCAGAACGGCACCGCGGCCGATCAGTCCGCCGTCAGGGTCCTTGTCCCATCCGACGGTTGACCCGTCAGGCATCAGATCCAGGACGCGCGAGGTCGTCCAACCAATGTGCGGGTGAGCATCGAAGGCAGCAATGTCCCGGGCGAGGGCGCCAGCCGTGAGCTGGTCATCCGCGTCGAGCACCTTGACGTATTGCCCGGCGACACGGGAAAGCGCGAGGGTGCGGGCAACACCCGGCCCGCCGGGACGACCGCCGCCGATGCTGATACGCGGATCGTCCGGCAGCACCCCGGCCAGTACGCCGGTCTGCCCGTCCTCCTGGACGAGCCACTGCCAGCCCCACCCGTCGGGCAGGTCCTGCTTGACCAACGAGTCGTACGCGCCAGCCAGGTACTCGACGCTGGGGGCATGGACGGGGGTGATGACCGAGACGAGGTGCGTCACGTCTTCCACCGTTGCAGTTTGTGGGAGAAGCCGCGGTATCCAGGCTTTCGGCATCCGATGCTGGGCGCGCCGACAGCATCGACGGCGGGCCAGGGCTCGACGGACACTGGCGTCTGCTACGGCACCTCGTCGAAGGTTTCCGGCACGGCCAGCCAGGTCGTGTGGCGCAACGGCCAGAACAGTACGAAGGCCCGCCCGACCACCGAGTCCAGCGGGATCGTGGCTGCCTCGATGTTCTGACCGTGGCTGTTGTAGTTGGCCAGCGAGTCGCCGGAGGCCTCCCGGTGGTCGCCCATCACCCACAGCCGGTCCTCCGGGACCGTGATGTCGAACTCCTCCGGGGCCATCTTGTTGCCCGGGTACACGTACGGTTCGTCCAGTGGGTGGCTGTTGACCTGGATCCGGCCCTGCGCGTCGCAGCAGACCACATGGTCGCCGGGCACTCCGATCACCCGCTTGATCAGGTCATCTCCGTCCGGCAGGCTCGGCCAGCTCTCGGGATTCTTGAAGACGACGATCTCGCCCCGTGCGGGTGCCCGGAAGTCGTAGACGAGTTTATTGACCAGGACCCGGTCGTCGCGCTCCAAGGTGTGCTCCATCGACCCGGAGGGGATGAAGAAGCTCTGCACCACGAACTGCCGCACCAGGATCGCCACCACGATGGCCACGGCCAGCAGGATCGGCAGCTCGCGCCAGAACGAACCCTTGCTGCTCTTGGTCTGCTCGTCAGTCACAGGCACAAGCTACCCAACGACCCTGAGTGTTCATCGATAGGAGACCAGCACCTTCCAGTTGAGGTTCCGTAGCTCAAGTCAGGCCCGTCAGGCCGATCGAACGACGGCCAATGTTGACCAAGGACGACTCGGCTCTGAGCTGGTGGGCGACGGACGAGTCGACCTGTACGCCGGATTATGAGTATTAAATCAGTGTTGAGCAGGAGCGGAGCCCGGCGACTGCCGGTACAGGCCGTCGCCAGGCCGTCGGACTTGGGCCGGGCTGAAGACAGTCGCGCACCGTCTTGAATTGTGGGAACAACCTCAATCAGTCTTAACTAGCGCCACAGCCAGCTCGTGAGCCTGTTGACGCGTATCGGGCTGCTGGAGCCAAAGGCGTATTAGAGCGCTAGTGACATAGTGCTGATCCAGCCCCAGGTCGACGGCCAGACGACGTAGCCAGTACTGATGATTAAGGAAAAGATGACCATCGAGTGCCGCCAGCAGAGATTCCGGCGTCCGCCCTAAAGCAGCTGCCGCAGAGACATGATTATTTAGGGCAAAATCCATAAGCTCCCTTTCCGGATCAAACTCTCCCGGCAGAGCGTAGAGCGTACGTATTCAGCTTGAGGTGAGTCGGCGGCCGGTGGTCCACTCTGGTTGATCGGCTGGCATGATCATGGTGTGTCGCCCGTCCCGCAGGTCCCGCCCTCGTACGAGGAGCTGTTGGCGATGCTGG
>NZ_BMNB01000037.1 GCF_014646235.1 Micromonospora sonchi
ACAGCCCCGGACGCGGAGAACCGGCGCACCCGCAGCGACACGCGACCAACCCACACCCACCACAGGCAGACAAAACGGTCAAGCCGAAACCGTCAAGCAGGGATCAAAACTCTCTGACGAATCGAGGGTAAGGGTGGCAGCAGCCCGCTACACGCGAATCATCGAGGTTTGCGGTTCTCGGTCTTCCCTGATACCAGAAGATTCGCGTTTGGGTAGCCGGGACACACCCGATCTTCGGGTGGGAGTGTGGTCGGCTGAGTTGATGTGCTGCGGTCGATGCATGTCTTAGCGTCACCGGTCGTGCGATTCCTTCACACCTCGGACTGGCATCTGGGTCGCCATCTGCACGGTCTCAGCCTGCACGATGCGCACCAGGCATTCATTGATCATCTGGTCGAGATCGTTCGTAGTGAACGGATCGATGCCGTGCTCATTGCCGGTGACCTTTACGACAGGGCGGTGCCGCCGCCTGACGCGGTCGGTCTCTGGGACCAGGCCCAGACCCGGCTCGTGTTGGAGGCACAGACGCAGGTAGTCGTCATCGCCGGCAACCATGACTCGCCGGCTCGGTTGGGTGTCAGTTCCCGGTTGCTGGAGCGAGCCGGTGTCCACGTGCGCGTGGGCACGGGTGCGGTTGGCACGCCGGTACTCCTTGAGGATGAGCAGACGAGAGTCGCTTGCTACCCGATACCGTTTCTCGAACCAGCCTCGGCGGTAGCCGACTGGGGAATCGAGGATCGGAGCCATGCTGCGGCCCTGCGTGCCGCAATGAAAAGGGTCCGGGCGGATCTGGCCGGCCGCGCCGGACACCGGTCTGTCGTCATGGCGCATGCTTTCGTCTTCGGTGGGCAGGGCTGTGACACCGAGCGGGACATCAGTGTGGGTGGCGTGCAGCATGTACCCAGCGGGGTCTTCGAGGGCGTCGACTACGTGGCGCTTGGGCACTTGCATGGCCGCCAGCGTCTGGCCGACGGGCTGCGGTACAGCGGTTCGCCGTTGGCTTTTAGTTTTTCCGAGGCTGCTCACGTCAAGTCGTCCTACCTTGTGGACTTCAATGACGGGCTGAGCCGGGTCGAGGAGATTCCTGCCCCGGTCCCAAGGCGGATGGCCCGGCTCACGGGCAGCATCGAGGAGCTGTTGAACAGCCCCGTCTACAGCGAGTATGAGCAGTGCTGGGTCGAAGCGACCTTGACCGACCAGGTGCGACCGGTTTCGCCGCATGAGCGGCTCAAACGCCGGTTCCCACATCTGCTGAAGCTCGTCGTGCCGAGCCTGACCGCTGACGTGGGAAGCCGGGACCTCGCCGACCTTGATCGACTGGCGCCCGTCGAGGTGGCGCTCGACTTCGTCACCGAGGTACGCGGTCGACCCGCCGACGGCGACGAGGTCGACCTGCTGCACCGCGCCTTTGACGAACTGCGCCGCTTGGAGGCGACCAGCTGATGCGACTTCACCGGCTGACCATGACCGCGTTCGGACCGTTTCCCCAGACGGTCAGCGTCGACTTCGAGGCGCTCGCGGTTGACGGCTTGTTCCTGATCCACGGTGACACCGGTGCGGGAAAGACCACGATTCTGGACGGGATCTGCTTCGCGTTGTACGGAGCCGTACCCGGCGCACGAGACGACGCCAGGTCGCTGCACTCCCACCACGCCGACGCTGGCTGCGGCCCACGTGTCGAACTGGACGTCACCCTGACCAACAGGCGACTGTTGATCACACGTACCCCGGAATGGAACCGTCCCCGTAGACGCGGTACCGGAACCACCCGCGAACGGGCACATGTCGAGATCGTCGAGCAGCGACCGGATGGTACCCAGTCGTTCGTCACCCGTGATCACCGGGAAGTCGCCGACCTGACCACGGCGGAGATTGGCCTTGACGTCCACCAGTTCTGTCAGGTGATACTGCTGCCCCAAGGCGGGTTCGCCAGATTCCTGCAGGCATCTCCCGACGACCGGCAAGAACTCCTGCGCCGCCTCTTCGACATCGAGATCTTCACTCGCGCCGAGCGTTGGCTGGCCGAGCACCGTACGCAACTCGGCCAGCAGGAACGTTCGGCCCTCGGCTCGATTCGTGACCTGGCGCAGCGCTTCGCCGAGGTGGTCAAGGAGGAAGTGCCGGCGGATCTCGACAAGCCCGAGGCCTTGGTCGAGCTGAGCACATGGGCTGCCTCGCACCGAGCCCGGTTCGATGAGCTGGTCGAAGCCCTGACCCAGCAGGTGGCTGCGGCCTCGGCAGCGGAACAGCGCCTCGACCAGACCCGGCAGGCAGCCGTGACCCTCGCCGGGCAGCAACGCGAGTACCATACGGCGATCCAGCAGCGCGACGAATTGACAACGCGTACGCCCGAGCGTGAACAGTGGAAACACCAGCTTGACCTCGCCCGCGCGGCAGCGGCGCTGAAGCCGTACCTCGACCAGGTCGACCGCCGATACAACCACCTGGACCTGCTCCGTCGGGCGGCGGTCGCACACCTCGAATCCCTGCCCGCTGACGTAGTGGTCCTGCCGGACCGTACCTCGTCGCCTGACTCGGGCAGTTGGGACGACATCAATGTAGCCGACCTCGACCCGGAGGCACTGGCCGGCGCTGAAGAGGGCCGAACCGCGCAACTTCATCAGACCCAAGGCGCACTCGACAGCGAGGCCCAACGGGCCAAACTGAGGCGGCAGCGGACAACGGCCAGCAAGAAGCTTGAGGATCTGGCCAGCAGAAGCGAGAAGATCAACACCCTCCTCGCCGAGTTGCCAGTCCAGCGTGCGGAGCTTGCCGCCCAACAGGAGCAAGCCCTTGCTGTGGCCGTTGGTCGGAAAGCTGCCGAACTAGTGCTGGCCGAAGCGCAGAAGCAGGCCAAAATGTGCAAGCGGCGCGACGACCTCGCCGGGCAACTCACGACCGCCGAGGAGCAACGCCGTGCCGCCACCGACAGCCACCAGGTTGCGGTGGCCCGGCACCTCGACATACGGCAGCGCCGACTCGCCGGCATGGCTGCGGAACTCGCCAGTGAGCTGCGGCCTGGACAACCCTGCGGGGTGTGCGGCTCCCCGGAACACCCCGATCCCGCGCGGGCCGCAGCCGATGCCGTCTCTGCCGCTGACGAGAAACTCGCCGAGACTGAGGCCGGCGAGCGGCTCAATGGCCGTCAAAGCGCCGAGATCGCCGTCGAACGCATCAATGCCCAGCTGAAGGAAATCATTGATGCGGTCGGCGACCTGATGACAGCCCAGGCGACGTTGAAGGTCACCGAGGCGCGCCGGACGGTCCGGACTGCCACCGAGGCAGCAAAACTGGCCGAAGAACTCGGCGCCCAACTGGAAACACTCGACGTGTTGCTGGCCGACCAGAACCGCGAGGCCGCCGAAGTCGACCGGGACACGGCAGCAGCGACCACCCAACAGAGCACACTGACCGAGCAGATCACCGAACTCACCGCAACCATCGACGCCATCCGCGGCGAGGACAAGAGCCTCCAGCTACGGGTGGCGCGACTGACCCAGGAACTCGCTCAGATCAAAGCCGCAGCGACCAGTCTAGGGGAGTGGCGACAGGCAGCAAAGGAACTGACCGACGCCCACCGGGAGGCACATCACCACCTGCGCCAGTCACAGTTCGCCGACGCCGTGGCAGCGCGTAGCGCAGCCCTAGCCGAGCCCGCGACGCTCGAGCTGCAGGAGCGAATCGACGCCTTCGACAGCGAATACAGCAAGATCACAGGACGAGTGCAGGACCCCACCCTGCTCGCGGCCGCACACGAACCACCCCCAGACGTCGAGGGCAGCGAACAGGCCTACCAAACGGCGAAACGCCATGCCACCGAACTGCACACCCAGCGTGACCTTGCCGCCGGGCAACACGATCGCCTGAAGCAGTTGGGCCCCGACCTGGACAACGCCCTCGCCCAATGGAAGCCCATCCGCACGGCCTACGAGATCGCCAACCGCCTCGCCCAACTCGTCGAAGGCAAGAGCACCGACAGCAACACCCGGATGACCCTCACCACCTATGTACTGACTCAACGGTTCCGGCACGTCGTGACGGCCGCGAACACCCGCCTCGGGCAGGTCACCTACAACCGCTATTTGTTGCGCCACGTCACCGAGGCAGACACCGGCCGCCGCGCCGGACGGAACGGCCTCGGCCTAGCAGTCGTTGATGCGTGGACCGGCCAGGAACGCCGCCCGGCCACGCTCTCCGGCGGAGAAACCTTCCTGGTCTCGCTGTGTCTCGCCCTCGGCCTCAGCGATGTCGTCCTGGCCGAGGCAGGCGGCACCCAACTCGGTAGCCTCTTCGTCGACGAAGGCTTCGGCAGCCTCGATCAAGAGGCGCTCGATCAGGTGCTCGACGCGCTCGACGCCCTCCGCTCCGGCGGCCGGACCGTCGGACTCGTCAGCCACGTCGCGGAACTACGCAGGCGCATCCCATCGCGCCTACACGTGCGCAAAACCGCCACTGGCTCCTCCGTGGTCGTCGAGGCTCAGGTACTCGACTGAGATCACCGCCGCCGGTCGAGTGGCTCTCATTTGGCCTGCGCAGTCCCGGGAGGACCTTCCGGTCGGCGGCAGGTGCTGTGATGTGGACCGGCGACCCGCGTTCGTTAGATGGAGAGCAGGAGGTCTGCTCTGCCTCAGCCTGGGATGGTCAGCGGGGTGAATCGTCTGGTTCCGTTGATGACACGAGGTCGGCCAGTGACGCCGCAGGCGGAGAATCCGCCTGCGGCGCACCAGCGCACCGTCTTGTCGCTACCAGCATCCGCCCGGATCTGCCCATGCCAGAGCGCGGCCTATCCGTGCACTCGGCTGCGCTCAGACGGCATATGTCTTCATGAAGAATTTTGACATGTCCAATATGAGGCAATGCAGGCATGATGAGTGCGTTGAGGGGCAGGCTGGCCGCTTGTGATCGTCGGTGTTGGCGATCAGGTGGCGCGGCCGAGGATGTCGCGGGCGGTACGGGCAACGGCAGCGTCGATCATCCTGCCGTCGGCGTCGACGGCGACGCCGAGGCCGGCCTCGACCGCGTCGGAGAGGCGTGCGACGAGGTCAAGGGCGCCGGCGACCTCCTCGGGGGAGGGTGTGAAGACCTCGTTGATGACGGGCACCTGGGCGGGGTGGATCGCGGTGCGGGCCCGGAAACCCTGGCGGAGCAGGATCCGGGTGCTCCGATCGAGGCGGTCGGCATCGCGTACCGCCGTCTCGACCGGACCGACGGGCGGTGCGAGGCCGGCCGCCGCCGAGTGGAGGACCACCTTGGCCCGCAAAGACCACAGCTCCTCCTTGTCGGGACCGGGCCGCAGGCCCAACTCGGCGGCAAGGTCCGCCTCGCCGAGGCCGAGTCGGCAGACCCGCGGCGCGGCGGCGACCCGGTCCAGGGCGATCACACCGCGCGCTGTCTCCAGCAGCGCCAGCACCCGGATGGCGCCGGGGGGCAGCGCGCGCTCCGACTCGGCCCGCCCGAGTGCCGCCGCAACCTCAGCGAGCAACTCCGGTTCGGCCTTGGGTATGACCACGCCGTGCAGGGCCGGGCACGTTACCGCCGCGATGTCGGTGGCGGCCGAGTCTGCGTTGATCCGCACCCACCACTCGCCGTCGCGGTGCGGTGGGTCTGCCAGGAGCGCGGCGACGCTGTCCCGGGCGGCGGACTTGCCCGCCGGCGGGACAGCGTCCTCCAGGTCGCAGATCACCGCGTCGGCCACGCCCGCGGCGGCCTTGGCGAGCTTCCTCGGCTCGTTTCCGGGGGCGTACAGGTAGCTGCGGGGCGTACGGGTCATCTCGGTGCTCCGGTCACGCCGGCCGAGCCAGATAACGCCCGCGCGGAGCGCCGATGACCTTGCCTGCTTCCAGCACCCGCTCGCCGCGTAGGAAGGTGTCGGTGACCTGGGCGGTCAGCTCGATGCCCTCGAACGGGGTGTAGTCCTGCGTCGACTCGGAGTCGGCGGCGCGGACGGTCCAGGTGTGGTCCGGGTCCACCAGGCAGAAGTCCGCGTCGAAGCCTTCGGCGATGTCGCCCTTGGTGCGCAGCCCGAAACGCTTGGCCGGGTTCCACGCGGTCAGCTCCGCGATGCGGTGGTACGGCAGGCCGCGGCGCGCGCCCTCTGAGACCAGGCCGGGCAGCAGGTACTCGGCGCCGCCGAAGCCGGACTTCGCCAGGAACACATCGTCGCGGGGATCGCCGAACTTCACCTCGTCGCGGCAGCAGGCGTGGTCGCTGACCACCCAGTCGATCTTACCGTCCAGGACGTACTCCCAGAGGGCCTCGACGTCCTCGCGGGGCCGGATCGGCGGGTTCACCTTGGCTCCCACATCAGGCGCGGTGTCGATATCAGTGAGCAGGTGGCCGATGGTGACCTCCCGGCGGAAGTCGATGTGCGGGAAGGCCTGCGACATTCGGACGGCGGCGTCGACGGCCTTGCGCGACGAGAGGTGCAGCAGGTTGATCGTCGGCAGCTGGGTTTCGTGAGCAAGGTACGACGCGATGCTGATCGCGAGGCCTTCGGAGTGCGGCGGTCGGGAGGCGTGGTACGCCGCGAGCCCGGATAGGGACCCGTCCTCCTCCACCATTCGGGTGTACGCGTTCATGATCTCGGCTGTTTCGCAGTGCAGCGACAGCGAGATCTCGTCGGCTAGCTCGGGGAACCGCTCCCGGGCCGCCTGCACGCCACGCATGACGAACTCGAAGTGCGCGTAGTCGTACCGCTCGTCCTCGGGAATCATCAGGAAGCTGCTCTGGTCGGCCGAGCGTCCGTGCAGGCCGTGGCTGCCGTAGAACATGAAGACCTTGAACGACGTGACCCCGTGTTTGTCGATCAGCTCGGGGATCTCCGTGATGTGCTGCTTCGACATCGGCGCGAGGTGGAAGGTGTAATCCACATAGCTCCGCTCGGCGGTGGCGGCGAGCACCTCGGGGAAGAAGTCGGCATACGCGCCGCCCCGGTTGAGGTAGTACTGCCCGGTGCGCATGTACGTGATCGCGGAGGTCACCCCGCCCTGGGCGCAGGCCCGGCTCTCCGTGGCCGCATCCTGGTCGAGCGGGTTGTAGATCCCCCAGTGCTGGTGCGCGTCGACCACACCGGGGAAGGCGAGCTTGCCGCCGCCGTCGACCACCGTGCGGGCCAGCGCCCGGTCGATGCCGGCGGCGACCTGGACGATGCGGCCGTCGCGGACGGCGATGTCCACCTGCCGCGGCATGGTCCACGCGTGCCGCACCACGCGTACGTTCGTCACGAGCAGGTCAAAGGACATCATGGGCTCCTCCGTAGGGTGAGTGGGTCGGGATTCAGGCGGGCCAGTGTGCGTGGGATCTCGTCAACGGAGTCGAGGTCGTCGAGACGCAGCACCAGGTCCTCGACCCGGCGTGCCGTCTCGTCGGTGAGGCGACCGGCGACGTTCTCCCGGAACTTGACTGCGAGTTCGTCGTCGGTGAGCGGGTGCTGCGGGCCACCCCGGTTCGCCAGCACCTCCTCCGTCCACTCCCGCCCGTCGTCGGTCCGGACCGTGACGATCGCCGGGAACTGGTACGGGAAGATGGCGTCGCAGCGTTCGTCGGCGAGAACGTTCACCGTGGCCATCAGCGCTCGGCGGCGTGGATCGCGGGCAAGGTCGTCGGTGTAGTCGGCCAGCCCGACACCGAGCCCGGAGCCGCCGAGGAGACCGGCGACCACCGCGTACGGACCGGAAAACTGGGCCTGGTATCCGGTGTCCGGAGCACGTTTGACCTCGATCGGCTGGCCGATGGTGCGGATCACCGCCGCCGGGACCCGGAGGTCGATCCGCGTGATCCGGTCCACCGGCACGCCGCGCTCGCGCATCCGCAGCCCGGCATCGATTGCCGCGTGGGTGAAGTGGTTCGCGGGATACGGCTTGAAGAAGATGTCCGGCACCGACCAGAGCTCACCCAACCCGTCGGAGACCTGGTCGAGGTCGACCTCGCCACGCAGGAACGCCCGGAAGAAGCCGAACCTGCCCTCCAGCACAGTGGGCGGGCCGGTGAAGCCACGGCGCACGAGCTGCGCGGCGGTGATCGCGGAGTGGGCCGCCCAACCGCAGTGCAGCCGCTTCACCGTGCCCCCGGTCCGGTTCGCCTCGATGATGCCGGCGGCGAAGGAGGCGGTCAGGCCGAGGGTGTGCGAAACGCCCTCGGCGTCGAGCCCGAACAGCAGCGCCGCCGAGACGGCACCCCCCATCGCGCCGCAGATGGAGGTGGCGTGCTGGCCGTGCTCGAAGAAGACGGAGTTGCCGAGCTTCCGGTCGTAGCCGGCCATGCCGAGCCGGACGGCCACCTCCAATCCGGCCGCCACCGCCGCTGCCAGCTGCTCCCCGGTGGCGCCTGCCGCCTGCGCGGCCGCCAGCGCGGCCGGCACCACGGCAGCGCTCGGGTGCAGCACCGACGGCAGGTGCGTGTCGTCGTAGTCGAGCGAGTGGGCCAGCACCCCGTTGGCGAAGGCGGCCTGTGCGGCCGGCACCGCTTCGGGCAGGCCGACCGCGTGCGCCTCGGGCCGACCGCCCTGCTCCGCGACGAACCCGACCGCTGCGGCGCTGGTCGGCAGCCGGTGTGCGGCGACACAGAGTCCCAACACGTCCAGCACCCGTTGGCGGACACTGTGCCGGACATCGTCGGGAAGCCCGGTACGCATGGTGGCGGCGGCGAACGCGGCGAGCTGTTCGGCCAGCGTGGTCTCAGCCATTGCCGACCACCGCCAGCGGGCGGACCGGGGAGCCGGTCGCGCCGAAGAGCGGGAGCGGCGCCAGGACCAGGGTGAACTCGTGCACACCGGCGGCAGCGAGTTCCTCGAGCGCCATCGCCTCGATGATGTAGACCCCGCGTTCCACCAGGAGCACCCGGTGCGCCGGGAGCACGCTGTGCCCCGCTCCAGGACGTAGGCATTCGAAGGCGATCGTGTCGGCGCCGACCGCGTGCACTCCGTGGTCGGCGAGCCAGACGGCCCCGGCCTCGCCCACACCGGGCACGCCTGACGTGAGCCCGACGTAGACGGTGCGGTCGGCGTGGTCGAAGAACCGGCCCCAGCCGCTGCGCACCAGGACGATGTCGCCGGCGCCGATCGGCGTGTCCTGAGCCGCCTCGGTTGCGGCAAGGTCGTCCGGGGTGATTTCGTAGCCGGCCGGGCAACCTTCGCCGGCGCTGAGCGCCCGGGGCACGTCGAGCAGCACGCCGCGACGCACCATCGGGGCGATCGTGTGTGCGCCCAGCTCCACGTACCTGCCGCCCCGGCCCGCCTCGACCGCGTCCGCCCCGCCGTACAGCCGGCCGTGGTGCGACACGTGGGCGAGCGCGTCGATGTGCGTACCCACGTGTGTGCCCATGGTGATCATGTCGTTGGCGGCGGAACCGCCGTCGGACCGGACCATGTCCCCGTGCCGGCGCGGAAGAGAGTGCCAGTAGGCGGGGTGGTTGGGAGACTGGGGCATGCCGACGGAGAGCGGACGCCCGAGGTCGTAGACGCTCACCCCGCAGCGGACGGCCGCGAGCAGCGGATCGGCGACGGGGGCATTGGTGGGGGGTATCACGCGATGGTTCCTCACTTTTCCGAAATCGAACGACCGACCACAGGGGGCGGTCAGGCGACGACCTTGCGCTCGCGCAACTCGGCCAGGAGCTCGGGTGGGCAACCCAGCTCGGTGACCAGCAGCTCGTCGGTGTCGGCGCCGAGGGGCCGTCCGGTGAACCGGATCCGCCCCGGCGTCTCCGACATTCGCCACATCACGTTGTGCATGCGTACCGGGCCCAGGTCGTCGTCCAGCACCGTCGTGATCATCTCGGTCGCCCGGACGTGCTCGTCCTCGATCAGGTCACGGGCGTCGTAGACCGGTGCGACCGCCGCGCCGGCTGCGGTGAACTCACGCACCACCTCGTCCCGGGTGCGGTCGCCGATCCACGCGCCCACGTACCCGTCGAGGAGGTCGGCGTGCGCAGCCCGGCCCCGGCCGGAGCGGAACCACGGCTCGTCGATGACCTCGGGGCGGCCGACCAGGCGGAGTACCCGCTCGGCGATCGCCTGAGCACTGGTGGAGACGGCGACCCAGCGCCCGTCACGGGTCCGGTAGGTGTTGCGTGGAGCGTTGTTCGTCGACCTGTTGCCATGCCGCTGCGGCACGACGCCGAGCTGGTCGTACGCCGTCGGTCCGGGACCCACCGCGGCCATGATGGGCTCCAAGAGGCTGAGGTCGACGACCTGCCCGCTGGCCCCGTGGGCCGCGCGTGCGTAGAGGGCCATGACCGTGGCCGAGGAGGCGGCGATGCCGCAGATGCTGTCGGCGAGGCCGAACGCGGGCAGCGTCGGTGGGCCGTCCGCCTCGCCGGTCAGGTGCGCGAAGCCGCTCATCGCCTCCGCCAGCGTGCCGAACCCGGGCCGGGCGGCGTAGGGGCCGGTCTGACCGAAGCCGGTGATCCGGACGATCACCAGGCCGGGGTTGACCTCGTGCAGCCGTTCGGGGCCGATGCCCCACCGCTCCAACGTCCCGGGGCGAAAGTTCTCCACCACGACATCCGCACTGGCGACGAGCCGCAGGAAGAGGGCCGCACCGTCCGGATCAGACAAATTGAGTCCGACAGTGCGCTTGTTGCGTGAGATTTCCTTCCACCACAGGGGCACGCCGTCCTTGGCCTCGCCGTGACCGCGCATACTGTCGCCCGAGACAGGGTGCTCGATCTTGATGACGTCGGCGCCGAAGTCACCGAGCAGTTGGCAGCAGAGCGGCCCGGCCAGGATCGTCGAGACGTCGAGCACCCGGATGCCGTGCAGCGGGCCGTGCCGATCCTCCGCCGTGTCCCTTTGAATCACCGCTGGTCCCCTCCCCATTCGTGCCGACCGGGTCATGCCGTCCACAGTCCGCCGTTGACATCGACCGTGGCGCCGTTGATGTAGCTCGCCCTGTCGCTCAGCAGGAACGCGATCGCCTCGGCGATCTCCGCCGGTTCGGCGGCCCGGCCGAGCGGAACCTGGCCGACCAGATCTGCCATCTCCCTCGGGGAGAGGCGCTCGGTCATCGCCGAGCGCACCGGCCCGGGCGCGACCGCGTTGGCCCGCACACCCCGGCCGCCGAACTCCTTGGCGATGTTGCGGGTCAGCGCCAGCACGCCCGCCTTCGCTGCGGCGTAGGCCGGCCCGGACAGGGCGTTGCCGCCGTGTCGCCCATTTACTGAGCCCATCAGCGCGATGGCGCCGCCGCCGGTGGCCAGCATCCCCGGCAGCACCGCCCGGACCACGGTGAAGGAACTGGTCAGGCTGTCGTCGAGAATGTCGCGCCACTGCCCCGGCGAGACATCCAGAAGGCCGCCGTAGCCAACCGACCCGGCCACGTGCGCCAGCCGGGTCGGTGGCCCGGGCAGCCCGTCCAGGAACTCCTGGACCTGGCGCGGGTCGGCGGCGTCCACGCCGTCGGCCCGGTCGAGGACGTACACCATGAGGCCGTCCCGGCGTAGGGCGTCGACCACGGCGGATCCGATCGCCCCGCGGCCCCCGACCACCAGCGCGGTCATGATCGGCGGGTCCGGGTGTTGATGCCGGTCAGGTCGGCGGCGGGCGTGACCCGACCGGAGTCGATGGCAGAAAGCCACAGGTCGGTGGCCCAGAGCAACGCGTTGGCCCCGCGCGGCAGCAGCAGGTAGCTGATCGCCTCAGCCACGTCCCGCTCCTCGGCCCCGGCCGCGTACAGCCGGTCGAGGTGGTGAAGGAACGGCTCCTCCTGCTGGTGCACCGCGTGCACCACCACCGCGACGAGGTCGACCTCGCGCGTCGACAGGTCCGGCGCAGCGGCGGCGAGGAGGGTGCGGTACTGCGCGATGCCGTCCATCGGCAGCGCGTGCGCCCAGGCCCGGGTGGCGAAAGAGATCGGCCGCCAGGCGGCGGCGACGCCGGCCAGCCTGATCGCCTGTGACATCTCGTCGGCGGTCAGCCCGGCGGCGAAGCCGCGCTCCACGTGCAGCGTGCCCACCGCCTCCTCGTCGGCGACGAGGAGGCCCACCCAGATCAGCTCCCGTTCCCGGGCCGAGAGGTGGCGCGCGTCGAGGGTGAAGCGGCGGTAGAGCCTCAGGTAGGCGTCGAGAAATCCGGGCTCGGTGCGGGCGTAGAGCTCGTGGTACGAGAGCGTGTAGCCGCGCTCGGCTCGGATGCGGGCGATCTGGTCGAGCTGGCTCATCGCGGGGCCGGGGTGAGGCTCGGCGTCAACGAGTCGTCGTGGTCGTAGAAGGCGGGGATGAGACTGTCGAGGTCGTGGCCGGGCAACGGCTCGCGGTAGTCGGTGCTACCGAAGTCGTTCTTCCGGATCAGGGAGAAGTTGCCGTTGCGGCTGTAGAGCGGGCCGTGCCAGGTCTGCGGGCTGCGGAAGAAGTAGCCGCCGGGCTTGACCACACCGCGGCGCCCCATCATCAGGTCGCCAGCGATCTTGAAGGACTCCTCGTAGACGGGGTGTTTCTCCTCGTTGAGCGCGGTGTAGCCGGGCAGCATGCCGACGATGAAGACGATGCCCGCCTCGTCGCGGCGCAACCACCGGATCCGGACGTCGGCCGGCTGCGGCTCGTCACCGCGCCAGCTCATCGAGGCCCACTCGTCGCGGCTTTCGTGCAGCACCGTGAGCGCGCCTGTGCCCTGCCCAGGTGCGAAGTCCGGTGCACCGTGCGGTCCGAAGAAAAGTACCGTTCGACCTACGCCGGGGACCCAGTCGATCTCGGTCATCGCCTGGGCGTGCACGTACGTGCCCGGGGCGTACGGCTGGTCTTTCACGGTGCCGCGACCGGTGAGCACGTAGAAGTCGCACGCGACGCGGAGCACGCCGCGCTGCCGGTTGGTGATGGCCAGCAGGTCGGTGCGGGCCCCGTCCTCCTCGTCCACGGAGAGGGTCTTGCGCAGGCCGCCGCCGTGGCCGGCCCCGAAGAATCCACCCGGGACCGGGGCCCAGGGCAGGTCATGGGTTGAGATGAAGTCGGCGTCCGGACGATTCCACATGTCAGGCCTTCACACCTTTGCCTCGGAGTGCCCGGGATGTCGGCACGGAACGGCTAGCGTTCCGGTCATGCGAACGACGGTTTCCCAGGCGGAACTGACTGGATACTGTCGTGCGACGACCCGGGCTGTCAACGGCCCGGGCGATCCACTTGTTCGAATCAACAACTGGAAGGTGGGTGGCCCTCATGGGTGTCGAACCGGACCGGAGCGACACGGCGGGGAGTGGCGGAGGTGGCGTCGGTGCGCTGGTCCCGCCGGAAAATCCAACGGTGGCGACCGAACTGCGTGCCCTGCTACCTGGGGATCTCGGCGTCCACATCGCGCCGCTACCGGTGATCCCAGGGACCTTGCGGGAGCGTCTGCTCGGCTACAACGACGCGCTCACCGCGACAGCGGGGACCATGCGCGCCGTCCAGCCCGACGTCGCCTATTTCGCCTGCACCGGATCGTCCTACCTCGTGGGTCCGGATCGCGACGCGGCGCTGCACGGCGCGATCGAGGCGGCGGGGGCCGGACGGGCCCTCACTGCGGCCCGGGCGATCCTGGAGACCCTGGCCGAACTGGAGCGCGAGCGGGTGCTGGTGATCTCGCCGTACCCGGGCTGGCTGACCGATCTCGCGGTCGCCCACTGGGGTGCCGCCGGGCTCGCGGTGGTGGACGTGCGGAAGGTGCCGGCACCGAACGGCATCTACGCCATCACCCCGGGCGAGGTTGCCCGGCTGCTGCGTGACCTGCGGCCCGACCCGGACGCGGCGGTGCTGCTCAGCGGCACCGGCATGCCGACGGTCGAGGCGATCGCGGAGGTCGGCGATGGACTTGGTGTGCCGGTGCTCTCGTCGTCGCTGGCGGCCGCGTACCGCGCCCTGCACCGCCTCCCGGGGGCAGGGGCGGTGCCGGCGTGCCTGGCCAACGACCTGGTCGGCCGCTGGCGCTGACCGCCGTCGGCCGTTTGTACCGGCTGCCGATCGACCCTTGACGGCGCTCGGGAGCAGCAACTAGCGTCCCGATATCCATAACCGGACCGGCGTTCCGCAGGGACGAACGACTCCAACTCCTCAGCTTGCGCCCTAGGACGGGGTCGCCAGGAGGGTGATGACCATGCACGGCTGGCGAGCCCGAATCGGATTGATCATTCCCCATGTCAACATGACGATGGAGCCCGAAATCAACTCCGTGCTGCCCAGGGGCGCGTCCGCCCACGCGGCGCGGATGGTGATTCCGCAGCTCGACCCCGAAGGCCTGGTCAGGATGGCCGAGGACGCCCTGCGCGCCGCAGATCAATTGTCCGAACTGGACGCCGATGTCGTTGTCTTCGGCTGCACATCCGGCAGCTTCGTCGGTGGCCAGGACCACGAATCAGACCTGGTGAAACGGATCGCTGGGCGAGTTGGTTGCCCAACGCTCTCCACATCGGGCGCCGGCGTCCAGGCTCTTCGCGCTCTCGGCGTCACCCGGGTCGCTGTTGCCACGCCCTACGACGACACCATCAACCAGCGGTTGGGCGCGTTCTTCGCCGCTCACGGCCTTGACGTGGTCAGCCTCGTCGGCCTCGGCCTACGGGAGCGCACCGCTCACTTCCCGCTCGCTCGCACACCGGTCTCGGCTATCGCGCAGCAGTCCGAGGAGGTCGTCTACCGGCTTGCTCGTGCCGCCGCCCGTCCTGACGTCGAGGCGTTGTTCATCAGTTGCACGAACCTGTCGACTCTCGGGCTTGTCGCCGAGCTCGAAAGCGACCTCTCAATTCCTGTGGTCACCGCCAACCAGGCCAGCTTCTGGGCTGCGTTCCGGGCGGCCGGCCTCGGCGACTCACCGGCCGCCTTCGGCTCCCTCGGCCGGTACTGATCCGCCACCACCTCATCCCCTAACACTCACCCCCTCCGGGAGTAGCCATGTCGTACGGAACACCCCTGTCCCGCCGCCACCTGTTCAGACTCGGTGCCCTGGCCGGCGCCGGCGGCCTGCTGGCCGCGTGCTCCCGCCCCGATGGCGCGCCGGCCGGTGGCGGCAACGCCAACGCTTCCTACACCACGATCCGGTCGACCGCCGTCTCCTACATCTGGGCTCCTTTCCTCATCGCGGAGGCGAAGGGCTACTTCGCCGAGGAAGGGCTGAACCAGAACGGCAAGGTCGCCGGCCAGGGCGTAGTGGCCAACATCGTCCTCGCCGGCGACGCCGATTTCGTCGTCGGTTCGCCGATGGACACCATGAAGTCCACCGCGGTGGGCCAGCCGCTGATCAGCTTCTGCGGCATGGTGACGACGCTGGCCACCAACATCGTCGTCAGCGCCGAGGCGTTCGAGAAGGCCGGCCTGACCGAAGCGAGCACCGCAGAGCAGCGCGGCGCGGCCATGCGCGGCATGCGGCTCGCCTCCACCGGCGTCGCCAGCACACCCGACCTGCTGATCCGGTACGTCTCCAGCAACCTGGGCAAGCTCGACCCCACCAAGGACCTCCAGATCGTGCCCATCCAGGGCGGAGGGTCGGCGATGCTCGCGGCGGTGCAGAACAAGCAGATCGACGGGATGGCAATCTCGTCACCGATCTCGGACCAGGCGATCTCCGACCTCGGCATGAAGTACCTCTTCGACATGTCGAAGGACCCGGTCGAACCGCTGGTCGGGTTCCCCTACATCGTGGCCTCCTGCAAGCAGGAGTTCCTGGAGAAGAACCCGGACGCCATCGGCGCGTACTGCCGGGCGATCCAGCGATCGCTCAACTTCATCAAGGCCGAGAAGGACGAGTTCCGCGACCTGCTCGCCGGGATCTTCACGGACATCAAGCCCGAGGTCTTCAAGACGGCGTTCGAGTCGAACTACCCGATCTACGGCGACAGCATCGTCCCGACCCCAGCCCAGTTCGAGCAGGCCAAGCAATTCGTCGTCACCGCGTTCGAGATCAACGGCAGCGTCAGCGAGGCGGAGGCCGCGAAGAAGATCGGCTTCGAGGACAGCTGGAACGCGAAGATCGCGCAGGAGGCCTTCGACAAGGTCGGCACATCCTACTGATTCCCACCGCCCACAGCCGGCCTGGCGCCGGCTCCTCGACCAGGAGGCGATCGTGACTGTGGTACCAGGAGTGAACTCCGCTCATATCAAGAACTTCGGGGACCTCAAGGCCGCCGCCCGGAACGGGGCGCGCCAGGCCGTGTGGGACTTTCTGGAAGGTGGCGCGGGCGCCGAGCGCAGCGTCGCTGCCAACACCGACGAGTTCGACCGCTGGGTGTTTCGGCCGCGAATCCTCACCGGCAGCAAACCGCCGTCGCTGGCGACCACCTACCTCGGGTGGCCGTTGCGGATGCCGGTGGCCACCGCCCCCTTCGGCGCGGACGGACTGTTCCACCCGGACGGCCAACTGGCCGTTGCGGGGGCCGCGCAGGACGTCGGCGCGCTGGCCCTGGCGCCGCACGTCTCCACCCATCCGCTGGAGAAGATCCGCGAGGTGGCGCCGGAATCGGCGCTGATGTTCCAGCTACACCCGGTCGGTAGCCTGACCAACTTCCGGCGGCTGGTCCGCCGGGCCGAGTCGGCCGGCTACCGCGGCCTCGTCATCACCGCCGACTGCCCGACCGCGGGCTACCGTGACCGTAACCTCGCCAACCAGTTCGTGTACGAGGACGTCATGCGCGGCAACTACCAGGGCGAGAAGGATCACGCCGAGGAGATGTTCGGCGAGTTCCGTGCCATGAGCCAACCTTTGTGGACCTTTGACTACCTGGCCGAGGCGCTCGCTGAGACCTCCCTCCCGGTCGTCATCAAGGGCGTCCTGACCGGCGAGGACGCGCTCCTCTCCGCGGAAATGGGTGCCGCCGGCGTCATCGTCAGCAACCACGGTGGACGCCAGCTCGACTGCACACCGGCCACCCTGCGGCAGCTACCAGAGGTGGTCGAGGCCGTCGGCGGCCGGATCAGCATCGCCGTTGACGGCGGCATCCGGCGCGGCACCGACGTGCTGAAGGCACTCGCCCTCGGCGCCGATCTTGTGGTGATCGGCAGGCTGGCGGCCATGGGGCTCTGCGCAGGTGGCCGGGACGGCGTGCGGCGGGCCCTCGAAATGCTGGCGGCCGAGATGGTGAAGTCACTCGCCCTGCTCGGACGCTCGAGCATCGCCGAGGTCGACCGCACCATGCTGCAGCCGGCCTGACGAGCAGATACGGGAGATTCGGATGCCTGCAGCACAAGCCGGGGCAGCCCGTACCGCCGTCGTGTCGGCGGAGGGCGTGTCCATGACATACCACGGGCGACGCGGCACGGTCAGTGCCTTGTCCCATGTAGATTTCACGCTCTGGCAAGGAGAGTTCGTCGCCCTGCTGGGGCCCTCCGGGTGCGGCAAGTCGACCCTGCTGAACATGGTCTCCGGATTGATCGCACCCACCAGCGGGAGGCTCGCCTACCGCGGCAAGGCCATCAACGGCCCGAACACCAACATCGGGTACATGACCCAACGGGATTCGATCCTGCCGTGGCGGACGACCGCCCAGAACATCGAGCTCCCACTCCAGATCCGCCACCTGCCAGCACGGGAGCGCAGGGAGAAGGTCGCCACCTACATCGAGATGGTCGGCCTCAAGGGTTTCGAGAACACATACCCGTCGGGTCTCTCCGGTGGTATGCGCAAGCGGGTCGGCCTCGCCCAGGCGCTCGTGTACGAGCCGGAGACGCTGCTGCTCGACGAGCCGTTCGGCGCGCTCGATGCGATCCTGCGGCTGCGGATGCAGGCCGAGCTGCTCGCCCTCATGGAGAAGCTCGGCGCGACGGTGCTGTTCGTTACCCATGACATGGACGAGGCGATCACGCTGGCCGACCGGGTCGTGGTGATGAGCGCCCGGCCCGCCCGCATCATCGACGAGATCGAGGTCGGCCTGCCACGGCCGCGCAACCTGGAGCAGCTGCAGTTCACGGCCGAGTACCAGGAGGTCCGGCGCCGGGTCTGGGACAACCTCGGGCGGGAAATCCACTCCAGCGAGAAGGAGATGGCGAACCAGTGAGTGACACCGAGACACTTCCCCGCAGCACGGTCGCCAACTCGCTCGCCAGCCCTCAGCCGCGCCGCAAGCTCAACCCGACAATCAAGATCGTCCTGGGTCAGATCGCGGTGGTAGGCCTCTGGCTCGGCTCGTGGGAGTGGATGTCCGGACGGCTGATCGACCCGTTTTTTTCCAGCTCCCCGAGCGCCATCGGGCAGCAACTGGTCGAGTGGTTCCGTACCGGCTCGATCTGGCCCCACCTCCTGATCACGCTCCAGGAATTCAGCGTCGGCCTGCTGGTAGGCAGCGTGGTCGGCGTGCTCGTCGGCTTCACCCTGGGCCGGCTGCCGACCACCGCGGCCGTGCTCAACCCCTTCGTCACGGTCGTCTACAGCATGCCGAAGCTTGCGCTCGCACCGCTGTTTGTGCTCTGGTTCGGCATCGGGTTCGGATCCAAGATCGTCCTGGTCGCTCTGATCTCGTTCTTCCTGGTCTTCTACAACACCTTCACCGGCGCGCGCGATGTCGACCCGCTTTACATCAACTCGTTGCGGATCATGGGCGCCAACCGACTGACGATCTATCGCAGAGTCGTCATTCCATCGGCCGCCGTGTGGGTGATGACCGGCCTTCGCATCGCCGTGCCGCAGGCGGTGATCGGCGCTGTCGTCGGTGAGCTGATCTCATCGAACCAGGGCGTCGGCTACATCATCGCCAACGCCGGAGCCTTCTTCAACACCACCGGCGTGCTCGCCGGCGTCGCACTGGTCGCCTGCGTTTCTGTGCTGCTCTCCCAGCTGATCATTGTCCTGGAGCGCTGGGCGACCCGATGGAAGCAGGGCTGAAATGAGTCCAACTGCCACCCTCGCCCGCTGGGCCGCCGACGTGCGGTACGACACGCTCCCGCCCGGCGTGGTCGACCGGGTACGGGAGCTGCTGCTCGACCACCTCGGCGTGGCGCTGCTTGGCAGCACTCGTGACCACCACCGGCGCTGGGTCTCGACCGAGCTGGGCATGGCGGGCGGTGAGCCCGGCGTGAGCACCGTGATAGGCACCGCACAGCGCGTCGCGCCCGACCGGGCGGCGTTCCTGAACGGCGTCGCCGGCTCGTCCGGACCGAACCTCGACGACGTCTGGCACGGCTCGCTCGGACACCCAGGTGTCGGAACGTTTCCGGCGCTGCTTGCCCGTGGCGAGGAAGTGCGGGCCTCCGGCGCTGCCGTGATCGAGGCGACCGTGGTGGGTTATGAGGTCGCGATGCGGATCGGTTCCGCTCTCGGCCGTTCCGCCTTCGACCGGGGCTGGCATCCGCGTGGCGGCTGCAACACCGCTGCCGCCGCCGTCGCCAGCCTGAAGGTCACCGGCGAGGAACGCGCCGAGGTCTACCAGGCGGCCATCGGCCTGGCCGTCAACGCCGCAGCCGGAGTGGTCGGTGCCGCATACTTCTCCGATGCCTGGTACGCCCTGTCCGGGCAGGCGTCCAGGGAGGGTCTCCTCGCCGGGCTCGCCGCGCGGGCTGGCCTGCGCGCCACCGACGAGCCACTGGCGGCCGACCGCGGTTACCTGGCCGCCGCCTCCGATCGGGTCGACCTCGGCATCCTTACCGACGGGTTGGGCGGCGAGCCGATGCTGATGCAGGCAGGCCAGAAGCTGTACCCCTCCTCCGGTGCGACACACGCTGCACTGGAGGCCGCGGTGGCCGCCCGCCGCGAGCTAGGGTGTGACGCCGCCGATATCGTGGAGATCAACGGCTGGGGCTTCCGCGAAATGGTCGACGTGCTCGGCCAACCCAACCCGTCGGCGGCGCTGGCGGCGAGCATGAGCACTCCGTACGTGATCGCCTGCGGCGTGCGCGACGGCGGATTCGACCTCTCGCACCTCGACGCGGGGCGGATCGCGGACCCGGAACTCGCGCGCCTGCAGTCGGTGACCCGGCTCGCTGTCGACGACCGGCTCGACCGGCTGCCGCCCAAGCACCTTGGCGCCCGGATCCGGCTCGTGTCCAAGGACGGCCGAGAGGCCACCGCCGAGGTGCTCGCCGCGAGCGGGCACGCCGGCAACCCCCTCGGCTTCGAACGGGTCGCCGACAAGGTGCGGCGACTGCTGGCCGGGACCTGGCCGGACACGCTTGTCGACCGGCTGGTCGACGAGGCGGCAGCCCTGCCGGAGACCGATGTGGAGAGCCTGATGCCGACGCTCCGCTCCGGGGATTAACGTTTCGGCTCCACCTTCCGGCACCATTGACACCAACCGTTTTGTAAAGGAGCCATGCGAGATGGCCGCATTGGGCGCCCGCCCGGTCGATGTAAAGGCGGTCGCGCAGCCCGAGGCGACGCTGCGCCGACGACCGGCCGACGACGCCGACCCGGAGAACGCCGATGGCGCCGCTCGGGCCCGGTCGGGTCTGGCGCGGACCTTCTCGATCATCAATCTGCTGGCTTCCCGGGCACCCGAGACGCTGGGTGTGTCGGCGATCGCGCGCGACCTCCAGATGCCCAAGGCGGTCGCCCACCGGATTCTCAAGGAGCTGGTGGCGGGTGCCTTCCTCGTCTTCGACACCGAGACCAAGCAGTATCAACTCGGCCCGGGCGCGCTGACTGTCGGGCTGGCGGCGCTACGTACGCTCGACGTCCCCAAGACCGCCCGGCCCTACCTCGTACGACTGGTCGAAGTCAGCGGTGAAACTGCCACACTCTCCATCCGCCAGGGCTGGCAGCGGGTCTACGTCGACCAGGTGCTCTCCCCGCACGAGGTGCGGATGTCGGTGGCGCTCGGCCGGATGTACCCGCTCCACGCCGGGTCCTCGTCGAAGGCCATCCTTGCCGCGCTCCCCGACGAGGTGGTCGAGGAGTTCCTGACTCAGCACAAGCGCGTCAGCCTCACTCCGCGGACGATCATCTCGGCCGACGAGCTCCGTGACGACATCGCCGGGATCCGCGAACGGGGCTACGCGGTGAGCTTCGGCGAGCGCCAGGCTGGTGCGGGCAGCGTCGCGGCCGCCATCCGCAACGCCTTGGACGAGGTTGTGGGCGCTATCTCACTCTGCGGTCCGCGGGAGCGGCTCGCCGAAAACGCTCTGCGCCATGGTGCCGAGGTGGTCGAAGCAGCCCGTGCCGTGTCCCGTGATATCGGCTACCGCGGCCCCGGCTGACCCGATTGCCGTGCATCGAAGACGGCGTGGTGGCCCGGTTGTTAACGGTGAGCCGGGCACACTCCGGGTGCCAATTCGTCAGAGACTAAGTGGTCCACTCCGTAAATCCTTCGGGGGTTGACGGCGGAGCCTATGTATGAAGTCGTGGTCAGGGTGCGATCGGGCCTACGTGGATGTGGCAGACGAAGTCGAAGGCTTCCTCGGTGCTGCCGCTGAGCCAGATCTGGTTTTCGTAGCTGTTGGTGCTGGCCACGTAGATGGCGGTGCCCCAGCGGTGAGCGGATCCGCCGTACCGCAGCCGCATCAGCGGCATCTGATCACCGTCGGCGAGTTCACCGGTGACGTAGGCGAACTGGCCGTGGTAGCGCACGTGCACCGCGGCCAGCTGCGACCAGTTCTGCTTGGCGTGCTCGCGTAGCCTGTACCGTGCCAAAACTCTGTTTCAGGCTTGTGGCCTGCGATTTTGTGAGTAGATCAAGCTGCCCGGTGATACTCGTTGATGACGCCGCCTAGGACGCGGCGCCGCTGGATCGGCGTGTCGATCGGGACGACCACGCCGGGGTCGTAGTTGGGTGGATGCTGATCTAGGCTTTGGTGCGGCCGGTGCCGGTCGAAGTGGCCCTCGTAGTCGCGTAACACCGTCCGGGCGTGCTGTTCGTTGTAGATCAATAACCGGTCGGTGCACTCGGCCCGGACACTGCGCACGAAGCGTTCCGCGAACGCGTTCGCCCTGGGGGTGCGTGGCGGAGTCTTCACCACGTCGATGCCTTCGGCGGTGAACACGGCGTCGAACGACGCGGTGAACTTGGCGTCGCGGTCGCGGATCAGGAACCGGAACCGTGTCATTCGGTCACCGAGGTCCAGCATCAGGTTGCGGGCCTGCTGGGTAGTCCAGGCAGCGGTCGGGTGGGCGGTGACGCCGAGGATGTGCACCCGCCGGGTCGTGAGTTCCATGACGAACAGCACGTACAACCGCCGCAGTGTGACGGTATCGATGTGGAAGAAGTCAGTAGCCAGCACTCCGGACGCCTGCGCACGCAGGAACGTCCGCCAATTGGTGTCGATCTCGCGTGGGGCGGGACCGCCCTTCGAGCTGGCGAGGATGCGACGGATGGTGCCGGCGCCGACCCGATGGCCGAGTCCGACGAGCTCACCTTGGATGCGCCGGTGCCCCCAGCGGGGATTCTCCCTGGCCAGGCGCAGGATCAGGTCACGGATGTCGTCGCTGATCGGCGGTCGTCCGGGTCGGTTCGGGTAGGTCCAGTGCCGGCGGACCAGCCGGCGGTGCCAGGCCAGCAGGGTGGCCGGGGTGACGATCCGACGCCTCCACAGGTCCCGTGGCAGGGCCCGGACCGCGGAGAACACCGCCCGCTCCGGCCAGGACAGGTGCGGCCGACCGACCTGACGGCGTAGCACCGCCACCTCGTGGCGCAGCACCAGCAGCTCGGCGAACATTGCGGACTCGCCGCGCGTGGCCTGCGACAACCAGCCGAACACCTGCACCGCACTCAGGTACAGCAGTCGAACCAACACCCCTGCCATCCTGCGTCACTGCCGCGAAGCAGCAGCTCACAGCGTGTGCGACGAGTTCTGGCACGCTACAAGCGCAGCCGATCCACCAGCGCTGCCCGCACATCGTCCGCCACGTCCCCGCCACGCTGGCGTAACTGCTTGCCCGCGTCTGCGCGGTAGATGTCGTCGTCCACTGCTGCCGGGCCGCCCCCGTCATCGTGAAGTCGTGCGGCAGCCGGCCGGCGGCGGATTACGGTGCCAGGGCGGGCAGGAGGAACCGGCCGGTGAGGTCACCGGTCGCGCCGAAGACGACGAGGCGTCCGATTATCCGGCGAACTCGCGTACCGGCCGGCCGGCGATCTGCGGGCTGGCCCGAAACAGCGCGCCGGCCAGCGGGTCCGCCCCCTCCGGCAGGCCCTCCCGTGAGGTGGTGATGAACAACTCGTCCAGCCTCGCTCCACCGAAGGTACAGGCGGTGACCTTGCGGGCGGGCACCGTCAGCACTTCGTCGAGACGACCGTCGGGCGTGTACCGGTGCACGGCGCCGCCGTTGACGATCGCCGTCCACACCCCGCCCTCGACGTCGACGGTCAGGCCGTCGGGTTGGCCACCGTCGGGGATCTCGACGAACGTACGCCGATCGGTCAGGCCTGACTCGCGGTCGTAGTCGAACACGCTGATCCGGTGTGTGGCGGTGTCGTTGTAGTAGGCGCGAGAGCCGTCCGGGCTCCACTCGAGCCCGTTGGAGACGGTGACGCCGGAAAGCACGACCGCGACGGTGAGATCGGCGTTGAGCCGGTACAGGCTGGCGGCGCCCGACCGTTGGTCGTAGGCCATCGAACCGCAGTAGAACCGGCCGTCCGGGTCGCAGCCGCCCTCGTTCATCCGCACGTCGTCGCTCGACCAGAGTTCGGGCAGTAATGTGCGGGAGCCGTCTGGGTCCTCCAGCAGGAACCCTCGCTCAATCCCGATCACCGCGCCACCGTCCCGGCGCGGGCGCAGCGCCGCGGCAACGGGACCCACGTGACTGCGCGAGACGTTCCCGTCGCCGTCGAGGGACAGCACGTCACCGGCCAGCATGTCGACCCAGCGCAGGCCGCCCCACCGGGGCGACCACACCGGCCCCTCGCCGTGGTAGGCCACCGGGGCCGTCACCTGCTCAACCCGCATGACACTGCCCCTTTGGGTATGACCGGCACCGCTTACCGCCAGACTAGGGGATTTCCTCGTCGCCGAGAAATAAAAGACGACAGGCGCGACGCGATGGATGAGGAGGTGCCGCCGAGTTTGGCTGCCCGAGGCTCGGCCCTGTCGGGCTATCCGCGAGCCGCACTGCGGCGGGCGCGGGAACGCCTCGCCACGGGCGTGCGGCTGCTGCAGCAGGCCCTGGCAACGACCACGGCCTGGGTGATCGCCGACCTCGCGATCGATCACTACCATCCCTTCTTCGCGCCCATCACGGCGGTGATCGCCCTCAATGCGTTCCTGGGTCAGCGCGGCGCGAACGCCCTGCGGTTGCTCCAGCAAGTGATCGTCGGATCGGAGGCGGTGAGCTGACCCTCGCGGTCCTCGGCAGGGGCTACGGGCAACTGGCGATCGCACTGTTCGTCGCCATGGCGGTCGCCCAGTCGACCAGTGGAACCCGGATCACCGTGGCCCAGGCGGCGATAGGTGCGATCCTCACCGTCACGAGCGGCGACGCGGGAACCGGGTTGCAGCGGATCGGCGACGCGTCGATCGGCGCAGGTGTGGCCCTGGTGTTCACCCGGGACCGGTCTGCACCTGGGCGTGGCGCGGGTCCTATTCGATGGGCTGGCGATCGCCGTCGTCGGCTTGCCAGTCGGCGAACAGTTCGGTGAGTTTGGCTTCTGTCTGGTCGTTGAGGATCTTGGTGGCGTCGTCTCCGAGTGGTTTCAGGGCGTGTTGGCGTACGGCGGGGTGTTGTGCGGGTGCTGGGCAGATGAAGACGGCGAGGACTCGTAGCGCGCGGAGGGCTTCGTCGCTGGAGAGGATGTCGAGTAGGGGGACGCCGGTGAAGGCTGCGGTTTGGAAGGCATGCCATGCCTTGTCGACGATCAGGTCGATCACGGCCTCGGTGACATGGGGCCGGTCTGCTTGCCAGGCTGAGAGCCGGATCATGCGTTTGACTGTGCCGGGGATGCTGTCGAACGCGGACCGGGTGGTCTCGATGGTCTGAACCAGTCCGATGAAGAGGTCGCACCAGCCGTGGTTGGTGAGTTCGCGCTTGACGGTGGTCGTGTCTGGCGTGGCGCGGTGGAGGTCGGCGGCGATTTCGTGCCAGGCCCTGCGGCCCATCTCTTCGGCGAGGGCGGTCACCTGCTCGGCGGGTGACGGGTAGGGCTCGTCCCGGTTAAGGCGAGCGGGTGTCGGGCGGGCGGCGAGCCAATCGGCGATGTCCACGCGAGCGAGGTCGATGGTCGCTTTCTGGTTGTGGACGGTCGGCTTCAGGCGCGGTGGATGGTCATCCGTCCAGGCCAGCTTGCCCTCGAGGTCCTCGCGTTTGCGCTGACGTGCGGTGTGATCGCGGCCGACGTGGTCGAGCCAGCCTTGCACGCCGTGCTGAGAACCGCCACAGCCTGTGCAGCGGCAGACGTGTTGCTGGGCTGTCTCGCAGCGGGAGTTGTGGGTGCCGTTGTCCATCTGCGGCCACCTCGCTGGTCCGGTCGTCCCGGCGCTGTGGAGCTCGATCGGTCGCTGACTGAACGGATGTGTACCTGCACGTTACGTCACTGGATGGTTTGTGCCAACGGGCTACACGTGCAGCGAAGTCGGCCGTGCAGGCGACATCGACAGCAGGACGAAGCTGTCATGACAATCGATCTGTGGAGTGGCTTGTCTGCGGTCGAGAGGCCGCGTAGCGTCGGGGGGTAGCTGGCTCTTCCAGCTGGCGCAGCTTCTGCGCGTGCCGCTCTGTAATGCGGAGCCCAAGGCCGCAGGCCGGGACGCGTTGACCGACGCCGAACTCAGCCACATCCGGGCCTGCTATGCCGGCGCGGTCGCCTACGGCCGCGAGCAGAACCCTGCACTTGCCGAAAATCTCATCCGCGCAGTTCAGGCGGCATGTTCGTACTCATGGAGGATGCCTCCAAGCCGATCGCGTCGTCGGATGTCGAGCCGGGCAATTTTGTCCGGCTCGCCGATCTGCGCGGGCAACGGGTGCAGTGGCCGGGCGTTCGCGATGCCCTGATGCGGACGGTGTCCGTTGTAGAACTTTTCGAACTCGCGCAGGGCATGAAGCAGATGCCGCTGGTTCCAGATCAAAGTCCGGTCCAAGAGCTCTCGGCGGCAGGTCTGCACCCAACGTTCCATGATCGAATTCATGCGAGGCATCTGGATGCCGCTGAGCACGACCTCGATACCCGCGTCCGCGAGGACGGCATCGAACAGCTCAGGGAACTTGCCGTCCCGGTCGCGGATCATATAGCGCGCCCTACCTCCGGCATCTTCAAGATCCATGACCAGATTCCTCGCCACCTGTGCCACCCACGAGGCGGTTGGGTGTGCGGTAGCGCCCAGAATCCGTATCCGACGGCTTGCGTGTTCGATCACCGCGAACACGTACATCCGCGCCCCGGTCAACGTGACCGTTTCGAGGAAGTCACAGGCCAGCAGGGCATCGGCCTGTGAGTGCAGGAAGGCAGCCCAGTTGCTCGAGGACCGTTCAGGCGCTGGATCGACCCCAGCCTCTTTGAGGATCTCCCAAACCGTGGACGCGGCGACCTTCACTCCCAGAACCAGCAGTTCACCGTGCAGTCGCCGGTAGCCCCACTGAGGGTTCTCCCGCGCCAGGCGCAACACCAGGGCGCGCACGGAGCGCAGCGTTCGGGGTCGGCCGGGCCGTTTGGGCCGGGACTCGGCAGCATGGCGGCGTGCGACCAGGTCGCGATGCCAGCGCAGCACCGTGTCCGGACACACCAACAGCCGAAACCTCCGCAGGACGTCCAACGGCAGCCGGTGCAGCAGCGCCGCCAAGAACGCCCGATCGCTCGGGTCGAACCGCACCTTCTCCTTGCCCAGATGGCGCTCCAGTACCGTGATCTGATGGCGCAGGGCCAGGATCTCGATGTCCTTGGTCCGGTCGCTCATCGGCAGCAGGCGCAGCACGGCGAACGCGTTCGTCACGCCCAGGTAGGCCAGTCGCAGCAGCACGGTCGATCAGCATGCCGCAGTGCTCGCCAGCCGCGCGAGAGCACTCGCTTGAGCGACCGCGGTCGACACCGCGCGGACCGGATCCCACCAGGGCGGATGAGTTTTCGGCAAGGGCAACGCCGAGCACGTCGAGCGGCCGAGCGGAAAGCGGGGGTACGAGGGTGACGGACACAACCACCTCCGGGATCGGAGGACCCCGGAGTTACGCACCGGGCCGGGGTCCGCGCTTGCCCAGCACCGGACGGGCTGGGCCCGGTCATCACCCGGGGCACCCCACCGCGAACTCGACGAGGGTTGCCGGCCAGCAAGCCGGGGCTTGACGCTGGCGCTCGTGACCTGGCGACAGCATACCCGCAGGTGAATCGGGCCGGACCGGCGGCTGACCTGCGTGCGCGAGTACCAGGCGAGTACCGCATCCCGGTCAGTCGTAGAGACCGTTGCGCTGTCCGAGGCGGACCCCGAGCGGCATGGCCTCGCCCGAGTAGGAGATGCCGTCCTTGAACACTGTCCGCGGGCGGCGCAGCACCTGCCAGCCCTCCTTGAGGAGGTCGCCTTCGGCGATGACGATGTCGGCGGTCTTGCCGGGCTCGAGAGTACCGGTGTGGGACTCCACGTCGGCCAGTTCAGCGGCTGTCGCGGTTGCGCAACGGAGGACGTCGATGATTGGTGCGCCGGTGGCCTCGGTGATCAGCTCGAGTTCCTCGACCACTTCACCGGACGTGTCCGTGCCGGTGGCGATGGGCACTCCGGCGTTCCACGCCATCCGCACGCTTTCCATGTGTGGGCCGACGATGTCCTCGAGGATGCGCTTGTACATGTCGTCGTTGCCGACGAGTCTGTGCTGAAACGCGATCGCGATCACGCTCGAAAGGGTCGGTACAAGGCCGGTGCCGCGCTCCACCATGGCTGCGACGGCCTCCTCGTCGAGGAAGGCGCCGTGCTCGATCGTCCCGGTGCCGGCGCGGACGGCGTTCAGGATGGCCTGGGTGCTGTAGGCGTGGGTCGCGGTGCGCTTGCCGAACTTGTGCGCCTCGCTGATGCCGGCCGTCAGCTCCTCCGGGGTCAGCTCCGGAATGCCCGGGTCCTCCTCGGGGTAGGTGCCGAGCCCTCCGGAGCCCATGAACTTCAGCACCAAGGCGCCCGCGTTGATCTGCTTCCGTACCGCGGTCATCACTCCGACCGGGCCGTCGGCCTCCATGGCGCCCCAGTTGCTGGCGTGGCCGCCGGTGATGCAGATCGGATCGCCGCCGGCCAAAATCGTCGGACCCGGGATCACGCCCTGTTTGACCGCACGCGCGGTCTGGATGCCGGTGGAGCCGGGCAGGCCGTAGTCACGAATGTGCGTAACGCCCGAACGCAACTGGGCGAGGATGTTCGCCGCCGAGTGCAGCGCGAGGAACGGAAGCGGCTGGCGCATCAGGATGTCGGCTTGTGCACGGTAGGTCGTCGCCTTGTCGGAGATCCGCAGCTTCTTGCGGGCGATGTGGTCGTGCATGTTGAACAAGCCGGGCGTGACCGTGCAGCCGGTCGCATCGATGCGGTTGACCTCACCGGTCGATGGCACAGGTGAGTCGGAGACCTCGGCGATCCGACCGCGGTCCACGACGACGGAGCCGTTCTCGATCACCCCACCGGGTTTACCGGTAAGGATCAGGGCGTTTTCGATGACGGTGTACATACTGATTCGCGTTCCTGGTGTGTCGGTCGGCCGCGTCAACGGTCGACGGTGGTGGTCAGGTGACGTGCGACCGCCGCTCGTGCACGGCCAGGATCTGGCGGGCGATGCGGTCGGCCTGGACGATCGTCCGCGCGCCGGTGTGCGGCTGCGGCAGGTTGGCGATGTTCCACTCGAGTGGCTGGACCGGAAGTCCCAGGGCGAAGATCGATTCCCACGGCGTACCGTCCGCGGCGATCACCCGGCAGGGGCGCGGGTCCTGGGCTCGGGTCACATCGAGCCCGCCTGTCGTACGCGGCCCCGCTTCGTCCTCGAGCGATGCGGGTCGCGCCGTACCGCTGGAGAGCAGTTGGCTGACCAGGCGGGACGTGGTGTGCCGCAGGTCCTCGGCGGGCAGGCGTGCCTCGATGACCGCCCGGACCTGGAGGCCGGCCAGCGTGTCCGAGCCCAGCACGAACGACCCGACCTCCTCGTCACAGGTGAGCACGGCCCGGCGTCCGGCGACCCGGACCAGCCCCGCGTCTATGAGCGCGGCTAGTTGTTCGACCCGTTCGACGGGCGGTCCGGCCGCGATGAAGCCGCCGATGCTGCGGAACCACCCCTGCAGGTCGCCGAGCACGGAGTCGGCCGTGAAGGCTTCGTTCGCGACGAGGTGCCGGACGACGTCCTTCGCTATCGCGAGTCGCTCGCCGACGGCGGTGACGGGTCCGCGCGGTTGTGCGTACGCGGAGGCCACGTGGGAGTCGAGTACGTCGCGGAGCCGGCGCTCGACCTTGGCGGGGTCGGCGATGCCCTTGAGGGGATCGCAGAGTTCCTCGAGCCGGAAGGGTGCGATGTCGGGGAAGGTGTGGGCGCACCACCGGTCGACCTCGGGTCCCTCGGCAGGCAGCCGCGTCAGCGCCGTGGCGAGTTCGAGCGGCTCGACCTCGCGGCCGGCCTGCTCCAGGGCGGCCTGGTACCAGGCGTGCCGCATGTCGCGTACGACGTCGGGCCACACGTCGGTGTTCAGGTCGAGCCGGCCGCGGCGGATGCGGGCGGCCACCCAGTCGGCGGTCATGACCGCCAGCGCATTGGCGGACGCCCGCTCGGCGCGCGCCACGTAGGGGACACCGCGTGCCGAGCCGACCCAGAGGACGGGCTCCTGCCCGGAGGGCACGTACCGCAGCCGGCCGTCGAGGCGCTCGAAACGCCCGCCGCGGCTGAGGGTGCAGAGCGCCATCACGTCGTAGAAGTTGAGTCCCGCGCCCAGGACCGCGACCGGCTCACCGGCGCCGATGGCGTCCATAGCTGCCTCGGCGGCGGGCCCCGGCGGGACGTAGACCAGGTCGTGCGCCTGCGCGAAACGGGCCCACTCGGCCTGCTGGGCCGTCGAGGCCATGGGCAGATGACCGAGGGCGAGGACGACGGCGTCGGCCCGCAGGGCAGCGCCGGACGCCAGCCGGACCGTGTGGTCGCCGTCGGCGTCGGGCTCGATCGCGACCGCCTCGTCGGCGTGCACGACCGCGCCGGCGTCCCGCAGCCGGTCGAGCACCCAGTGGGTGTAATGGCCGAACAGCGCCCGCGAGGAGAAATCGTCGGGCCCGAGCGACCGCAGCTCTGCGGCTGCCTCCGCGGGCAGGTCGAGGTGGGGTGCCGTCTCGGCGCACCAGGTGGCGAAGGTGGGGCCGGCAGCGGTGCGGACACCGTCGATGGACTCGTCCGCGAAGAGGGTCGCCTGACGCAGTCGGGAGTTCATGAGCAGGTTCGGGTCCTGCTCACGCCGCCACACCCGCCCGCCGGGAAACAGGTCGACCAGGTGCACCTCGCACCGGTCCGCCGCCAGGTCGAGCAGGCGCGCGGCGGTCGCCAGGCCGCGGGGGCCCGCGCCGACCACGACGACCCGAGCAGGTCGATCCGTTTCGTACGTCACCCGAGCTGCCTCCGTGCCGCCATGCCTTCCAGCCGACGCAGCAGCAGGTCGATCGCGATGACGACGAGCGCGGTGATCACGAGCCCGGCGAAGATGTCCCCGGTACGCAGCGTCGACTGGCCCTGCAGGATGAGGTAGCCGAGGCCGACCTTCGAGCCGAGGTACTCCGCGACGACGGCGGCCGAGAACGCGAATCCGAGGCTGCTGCGCAGGCCGACGCAGAGCCACATGAAGGTGGCCGGCAGATACAGCTTGCGATAGAAGTCCCAGCGGCTCGCGCCGTACAGCCGCACCTGGGCGACCAGCTGCTTGTCGACGTTGCGCACGCCGGGGTACACGCTGAAGAACACCAGGACGACGACGGCCAGGGCCGAGGCGAAGACCTTCGAGGTGGTGCCCAGGCCGAACCAGATGATGAGGAACGGCACCAGCGCGATCTTGGGAATCGAGTAGAACCCGGTGAAGAAGGGCTCGAGCGCCGGGCCGAGCCGCCGCGTCGTGCCGAGCCACAGGGCGAGTACCACGCCGACGAAGGCGCCGAGGACATAGCCGGCGATCGCCTCGAACAGCGTGATGCCGATGCTGGGCAACAGCACGGCCTCGTCCCACCAGCGGCCGATCGACTCGACAACCGCCGACGGGGAGCTGTAGAAGAACGCGGGCAACGCGCCGCTGCGCGCGCCGACCTCCCACCCGCCGATGAGCAGGATGCCGGCACCGACCCGCAGGAGGAGCGTGGTCAGCATCGAGTACTGCGGCCTTGTGAAGCCGTAGTTCAGGGTACGGGTACGGCGGCTCGGCGTCGCGGGGTCAGCCGACATGCTGCACCTGCCTGCGGGCCTCGTCGTCGGTGCCGAGCTCGCCGCGCAACTCCTCCCAGAGGCGGCGGCGGGCCTCGGCGAACCCGGGCAGCGACTGCACGTCCGTGACGGCACGGTCCCGGGGCAGGTCGATGGTGTGGACCGACTTCACCGTGCCGGGCCGCTTGGTGAAGACGGCCACCTTGTCGGAGAGCGCGACGGCCTCGTCGAGGTCGTGGGTGACGAACAGGACGGTGGCCTCGGACGAGCGGCTCAGGTCGAGGAGCAGCTGCTGCATGCTCGCTCGGGTGAAGGCGTCCAGCGCGCTGAACGGCTCGTCCATCAGGATGATGGACGGCGAGTACACCAGGCTCGCGGCCAGCTGGACCCGCTTGCGCATGCCGCCGGACAGTTCGGCGGGACGCGCGTCGGCGAACTCGGCGAGCCCGACCCGCTCGATGATCGCGTCGACCCGGTCGGCCATGCCCTTGCGCTCTCGACGGATCTCGAGCGCAAGGCCGACGTTCTGCCGGACGGTGCGCCACGGCAGCAGGGCATCGCTCTGCAGCATCATGGCCGCGTCCCGCCGGACGCCCTCGACCCGGGCGCCGTTGATGCTGACCGAGCCGGTCTGCACCGGCATCAGGCCGGAGATGAGCGAGAGCAGGGTCGACTTGCCGCAGCCGGACGGGCCGACCACGGATACGAACGACCCGGCTTCGATGTCGAGGGAAACGTCGTGAATCGCCCGGACGTCCTGGGTCCTGGTCGCGAAGGTGTGGGACACGTGCTCGAGTCGGATCATGGTGAGGGTCTCATTTCAGCGAGCGGCTCTCGAACCGTGCGGACAACGACCCGACGAGCGCTGCGATCACGGCCGCGACGAGAGCGATGAGGACGAGGGCGGCGACGGCGCGGTCAAGGTTGGACACGCTGCGCGCCGAGGCGAGCAAAGCGCCCAGGCCGGTGGTGGCGCCCATGTACTCGCCGACGACCACGCCGAGGAAACCGAGCCCGATCGACGCCTTGAGGCTGGTGACGATGCGGAACGCCGTGACCGGCAGATACAGCAGCCGGAACACGTCGTACCGGCGCGCGCCCAGCAGCGTGAGGTTGTCCAGCAGCCGCCGGTCGACCCCGAGCAGGCCTTCGTAGACCGTCAGAAAGGCGTGGAAGAAGATCAGCAGGGTGGCCATGGCGACCTGGGTGGTGGTCCCGATCCCGTACCACAGCAGAAACAGGGGGGCCAGCGCCGCGCGCGGCAGGCCGTTGATCGCGACCAGGTACGGGTTGAGCGCCACCGCGAGCGGCGGGATCGCCGCCAGCACGTACGCCACGACCGTGCCGCCGAGCGTGCCGATGACGACGCCCAGGACCAGCGCGTACGTGGTGGAGCCGAGGTTCGGCCAGAGGGTGCCGTCGGAAACCCAGGTGCTCAGAACCTGCGCGACGCTGCCCGGCGGCGGCAGCAGCCGCGGCCCGACCACCCCGGTCGCGGTGAGCAGCTGCCACAGCGCGAGACCGGCGACGACGACGCCGAGCCGGATCAGGCCGACGTAGGGGTCGCGCCGGCCGCGCCGCCGGGCGACGGCGTCACGAGGTGACGTCGCGTCGCCCGGCGCGCGCTGCTGGACAAGCTGGCTGAAACTCATCCAAGATGCCCGTTGTCGTACAGCTTGTCGACGTCGATCTGCTTGTCCTTGTCGATCGAGCCCTGCTGCTTGTCGATGTCGATGATCGTCTTGAGCGCGGCGGGATCGGTGGCGGGGTTCTCGGGGAGGGCCTGCTCGATGCGACCGAACAGCTCGGCGAAGATCGGCTTCAGGTTGGCGTACGTGTCGGGCAGCTCCGCGAGCACCGCGTCGGGGTTGTCCTTGTGCTCCTTCATCCAGGTCATCGACCTCTCGAAGGCCTTCGTCACCGCGCGCACGGCGTCGGGGTTCTTGCTGGCGAAGTTGCCGTTGGCCATGAGCGTCACCGAGGCGTACGACCCGCCCATGATCTCCTTGACCAGCGCCCGGTCGAAGAAGTCGTACATGACCTTGCCGTCTCCGTCGGTGACGGTCTTGGAGATGACCGGCTCGCCCGGCAGGATCGCGTCCACGTCGCCGCCGGACAGCGCCGCCTGGAACGTGGACTGGTCGCTGATGGTGAGGAAGTTAATCTTGGAGGCGTCGACGCCGTCGCGCTCGAGCGCGGCCAGCAGCAGCGGGTAGGCCGCCGTCGCCTTGCCGGTGAAACCGACCGTCTTGCCCTCGAGGTCGGCCGGCTTGGTGATGCCCGGGGCGACGACGAGCGCGCCGACGCCGGCGTCGTTCAGCGTGGCGGTGATGACCAGATCCTGCCCCTGCACCTGGGAACGAGCGGCGTTCTGCGCCAGCTGCACGTCCATGTCGATCTGGCCGGCGGCTAGCGCCGCGAGGCTCTGGCTCGAGCTGTCGAACGGAACGACCTCGACCTTCTTGCCGACCTTCTCGGCCTCCTCGTCGAGGTAGCCCAGGCTGTCCGCCAGGTACCCGGGCATGTAGGTCAGGGTGCGGGCCAGACCCACCTTGAGGGTGTCGCCGCCACCGCCCGACGAGCCCCCGGTGGCGCATCCCGCGAGCATCGCGGTGCCGAGGACTGCGGCGAGCGCAGCCAGGACAGGTCGGCGACCGAGGCGCGGTCGTCGGATGAGCCGGGTTCGGGCGTGCGACATCGTTGGGGCTCCTTGTGGCCTGCTGCCATTGCTGTTCGTGGGGCGCCGAGGCGGTCAGCGTGGGGACACCTCGGGCGCCATACGTCGCTCGGCTCGGAGTGCGGCACGGTTGCCGTGTGCCGAGGACATGGCCGCCAGTCTGCCGTTTGGAATCCGCAAACCTCAAGGAATTGGGGGTTAAGCTGGGCTGCAGGTTATGTAGGTCACATATAATCTGCCGTTATGCCTCGTCGGTGTCACGCGATCGTGACACTCCCGAGCTCTAACCGGCCTCGGCCAGGCCCAGGTCCCGGGCGCTTCGCTGCAGCTCTTCCAGCATCCTCTGGACCCCGGGCAGGTGCATCAGGGCCTCGGTGGTGACCGCGCCCACTCGCCGGGTGTTCAACGGCTCCAGCGGGCGGAGGACCAGCGCGCTGTCGCTCGGCGCGACGGCGTGCATCAGCTCGGGGACGAGGGCGACGCCCAGGCCGAGGGCGGCCAGCCGGTGCAGCGCGAGGTAGTCGTTGGTCTGGAAGCCGATGCGCGGGCTGAACCCGACCGCCCGACACGCCCGCAGCAGGTGGCTTCGGCACAGCGCACAGCCGGCGATCCAGGTGGCGTCCTCGAGGTCACCCAGGTTCACCCACCGTCGCGCGGCCGCCTCGTGGGAGGCGGGCAGCGCCACGTGGACCCGCTCGACCAACAGCGGCGTGAGCACCTCGTTCTCCTCGAGTGGAACCTCCTCGGTCACCTCGCCTCCGGTGCTGCGGGAATACACCACCGCCAGGTCGCACTCGCCACTGCGCAGGAGCTCGAAGGCGCGTGGGGGGTTGGCCTCGACCATCTCGATGCTCAGGCCGGGGTGCTCGGCCTTGATGGCGGCGAACGTCTGCGGCAACAGCGCGGCGGCGGCGCTGGGGAAGCTGGCCACCCTGATGCGGCCGGCGCGCAGGCCGGCGACGGCCTCGACCTCCGCCTCGGCAAGAGACACGGCGGTCAGGATCTGCTCACTGTGTCGCAGGAGGACGAGACCGGCCTGGCTCAGCTGGATGCCACGGCGGCCGCGTACCAGCAGCGGGGTTTTGAGATAGCGCTCCAACCCCTGAACCTGTTGCGTGATGGCGGGCTGGGAGCACCCGAGCTCGCGGGCGGCCCCGGAGAGCGTGCCCTGGCTCTGGATGGCTCGCAGCAGTCGTAGGTGCTTCAGTTCGATCACATGCAAACTATAACGAAATGTGATGATAGTGTGAAGGAGATCTCTCTTGAACTTATACGTCTCGCTCCTGCACGGTGGAGAGGCCCACGGCTGGGCGGGCGAACGCGCGAAAGACATCACCGAGGAGGATCCGGGTGGCAGGCAGACCGCTTCTTGAGCTGGTGCGTGACGACATCCGGAGCTTCACCGCCTCCGTCGACGCCGAGGTGCTGCGACCGCACGACGACGCAGTGGTGAGCCGCGCCGACCGACTCCGCGTGGCGATCTGCGTCGCCGCCGTGAACAACCACCAGTCCCTGCTCGAGCAGTACGCCGCGGAGCTCGACACCCTGGAACCGGGCGCCGCCGCCGTGGTGGCTCAGGGCCGGTGGACCCAACTTCCCGAGCGAACCGCTGCGCTGCTGGATCACGCGGAGCAGGTGGCGCTCGACCCGGCCCACTCCGGCGAGGAGGAGATCGGGCAGTTGGTGCAGATGGGGATCACCGCCACGGAGATCGTCGTGGTGACCCAGATCGTGGGCTACGTCAGCTATCGCACCCGCCTGCTCGCGGGTCTGTCCGCGCTGGCCGCCGCGGGTCCGGGGGCCACCACCGCCGCGCCCAGCAGCGCCCAGCAGGCGACCTCACCCGCTCTCCCGACGCCTTCCGTCCGCTTCCCGACCTACCGCTGGCGGCCATTTGTCGACGCTCCCGCACCTCCGGAAAAGGAGGCGGGAGCCGACGCGAGAACGCCGAAGAAATGGTCGCCGTTCTACCTGACGCTGCTGCACGACCCCCGTGTGCTCGGCGAGCGCACTGCGTTGTACGACGCGATCATGACCGGAACCGGCAAGCTGGACAGGGCCGACCGCGAACTCGCGGCGCTGGCGACCTCGCTGACCACCGGGTGCGAATACTGCGCCTCGGTGCACGGTCGCCGCCAAGTCCAGCTCTCCAAGGACCAAGTCACCGCCGTCCTACTCGCCGAGGCCGGCCCGTCGGCCCTTGCCGACCCCAGGCAGCGGACGGTCGCCACCGTCGCCGCCAAGATCGCACCCACGCCGCCCACCGTGGACGCGGCCGACGTCGACAGCCTCCGCAGCGTCGGTCTCGACGCCCCGGCGATCGCTGACTTCTTCGCGGTCAGCGCCATGTTCGCCTGGGCAAACCGGCTGATGATGACCCTCGGACAGGCCGAGCTTCCCCCGTCGAACCGGACACCCTGATCCCTGGCAGGAGAGCCAGGACAAAGGATGTCTTGGGGGCACGTCCCTCGCAGTACACCGAACAGTTCCGCAAGGACGCGGTGCCGTTCTACTACGCCGACGGTGCGCTGGACCCGGTCACCACCCCGAAGGACTCGCCGAGTTCGGGGGAAGCCGCTGCTGCTCGCCGGTGAGTACGACGTCGGGCTGCCACCGCGGAACGCCACCGAGCATGCCGGTCTGTTCGAGCATGCCGAGTTGGCGGTGCCGCCCGGAGCCGGGCACTTCGTTCCGGGTGAACGTGCTCATCGGTCCGATGGAGGATGTAGAGCCTGAGGGTGTGCCCGCATTTTCGGACATCTACTCGGACTGGCAGTCTCGGATATTGACGCGATTGCTGTTGGTTTGCATGATGCGCCAGGCATCGACGTCGGCCTGGTCAGCCGGCGAGCTGGCGGCCTCGGCCAGCGAGCCAGCTGAGCAGGGCGGTGGCTTGGAGGATCTGTTCGCCTGCGTAGCGGCGCCCGGCCGGGCTGATCGGCCGGGTCTCGGCGCAGGCGCCGAGCCGGGGCATGACGTGCCAGGTGGCGAAACGGCGCAGCAGGTGGGCGTGGTCCGGGTCGCCGACGTCGGCGAGGTGTTCGTGTAGCCATCGCTCGAGCAGGATCTACTTGTCGATCGCGGTCACGACCCTAGATGCCCCTGGACCTGGCGTAGCTGCTGCAGCGCCGTCGGCGGGTCGACCGCGAGCTGCTGGTGGGCGCGGGCCAGGTCGATGGCGAGCGGATCCTCGTCGAGCGGCTTGCGGCGGACCGCGCCGAGGTCCAAGTGCCGCCAATCGGCCACGATCTGCGAGTCGCGGCGGAAGACCTCCAGCACGACCGAGTAGTAGAGCAGGGCGGCGGCCAGCGCGGTCGATGCTTCGGTCGGCTCCGGGTCGGCGAGCAGCTCGTCCGCCGCCGTCCGCAGCCCGCGGGCGGTGATTTTCGGCCACTGCGGGTCGGACATCAGCTTCACCAGCTTCGGGTCCCCGCCCTCGGCGACGTCGCGCACGATCCGCTGCTGGAAGCCCCGCTTCACTGCCTGCACCTCAAGAGCCACGAGCTGGGCGGTCATCGCATCGAGCTCCTTGCCAACCGTCGACCTGCGGTGCAGCTCGAACATCATCCGAGCCACCCGCAGCACGTCCCGCGGCATGCCGCCGGCCAGGCAGTGGCAGAGCATCCAGAAACACGACGGTACGCCGGACAGCCGGTGCCGCAGCAGAGTGACCGAGTCGGACATCAGCATCGGGCGCAGGTGAACGACGTGGTCGAAGGCGCTGTCGAAGACCGTCCGGGTGCGCACCACCCGCCGCTCGAAGTTGACTAGTGCCTCCTCCGAGACTGATACCAGATAGGCGCAGTGCTTTATCCCGAAGATGGCCTTGATTTCGTTGAGGAACCGCTCCGCCAGCTCCGGTTCGGCGATCCGGTCCAGCTCATCGATCGCGATGACCAGCCTTCCGCGGTTGTCGGTCTCGTCGCGCCACCATGCCGCCACCTCGGTGGTGAACTCGCGGTAGGCGGCCACCACGTCGGGCAGGCTCAGCGGCTGCTCGGCCCACTGCCGGCCCCACTTCCAGCCGAGTTGCACCGACAGCGGCGCCGCCTGGCCCGAGTGCTCGACCGAGAGCGTCTGCAGGAACCGGATCTGCCGCAGCCGCCGGGTGGCCTCGGCGGACAGGCGTACCCCGCTGGTCTGGCCGCCGGCCCAGAGACGGCGCGCCATCAGGCAGCATGCGACACCGAGCACAAGGTAGGTCCCGGCCAGCTGGGGCAGCGTGCGGCTTTCCCGCCCTCCCTGGCCGGTCGTGACTCCGGCGACTACTACGAGGCCTCCGTTGCCATAGGACTCGCGCCCGACAGGCAATCCCGCGTTCGTCTCTGTCGTACGTAGCAGCGTGACGTAGGCGCCCCACTCATCTCCTTCAACGCCCTCGCTGGGCGTCGCCCCGCGCTCCGAGGGCGCATCGGCCACAAAAGACTCCGACACAGAGCGCGGCACCGGTTTCAGACGCCGTTTCCGGTGGATGGGAACTTGCATCGACTGGAGATTAGGGTGCAGGCAATCCAGCTTTCGCCATATCACGTCCTCGTCCTGCCGCTGGGCTGGTCTGGAACCTGGGATGTGCACGAGACCATCCGGAAGGTCTACGTGCTGGTCGACTGCGCCTAGGCGTACTGCAGATCTTGTAGTGGTTGATCGCCGACGATGTATCGGTGGTGCGTCGTGGCGAGTTGACTGATGAGGCGTGGGCGGTGATCGCGCCGCTGCTACCTGAGCCGGGCGGTGTGTGGGGGTGGTGGCGGGATCACCGCCAGGCCAGCGCTGGTGCTGGATTCCGGCCGCAGGATCCGGGACGTGGGCCGGGAGTTGGGCGTCAACCACGAGACGCTGCGTAACTGGGTGGCTCAGCTGCGGCAGGAACCGGTGCAGCAGGGTGTGTCCTTGGCGCCCGATACAACCCGTTAGGTGATGATTGCCAGTAGTAGTGACCGCGTGGGGAGGGGGGCGGGCGATTGGCCGGAGGCGGCGGGTTGAATCGGCTGTCCCGTACCGTCGGTCTGCTGGGGCTGCGCTATCCCGGCGGGCCGGGGCTGAACGAAGAGCGGCATGCCACCTGGCTTGAACTCTTCTTCGATCTGGTATTCGTCCTGGCCCTGTTGGGCGTGACCGCGCGGTTGGACATCCGGGCATCGCCGACTGCAGCAGAGCTCGTCGTTGCCGTCGTGCTCTACGTGCTCATCCAGTGGTCATGGATCGGCCAGTCTTTCTACGACACCCGCTACGACCCGGACGACACTCTGCACCGACTGCTCGTGCTGGCTGCGACGGTTGGTGCTGGCGCCATTACCCTCGGGGTGCAGCAGGCCCCCTCCGGCCTGCTGCTGCCGGTCGGGTACCTGATCGTGCGTGGCTGTCTGCTCCTGATGTACCTGCGAGTCCTCGCAGCCGACCGGTCCGCCTGGGATCTGGTCGCCGTCTATCTCACCGGATTCGGTACCGGGTGGTTGCTCTGGGCTGGGTCACTGGCCATCTCCCCGACCGTACGACCGGCAGTGTGGATCACCGCCCTGGCTGTTGAGCTGCTCACCCCGTGGCTCGGCCGCCGCTGGCTGCGCCGCCATCCCGTACACAGCACCCACCTGCCTGAACGGCTGGGGCAGTTCACCATCATTCTGCTCGGCGCCACGCTGACCAACCTGCGTGACGCGGTACCCACCGCCCACCCGCCCGCCCGCGTGGTGGCCGCCGCCGTTGCGGCCTTCCTTCTGCCCGCCAGCATCTGGTGGATTTACACCACCTACGTGAACAGCAGGCTCGCTGTGCCGCAGTTGGGCAGCGGTCAGGGCTACGCCTATCTCCACACACCCGCCGGCGCGGCCATGCTCTTCCTGGGATGGGCGCTGGGCGTTGTGGTGTACGAGATCGGGCAGTCGCGTCAGATGCCGCTCAACGCGCGACTCGTGCTGGGCGGGTCGATCGTCACGTGGATGCTGTCCGGGTTGGGTCTGCACCGCTTCGCTCTCGGTCGCATGCCCCGGCGCCGGTTCATCGTCGGCCTGGCGGGAATCACACTGGCCATCGTGGTGACGCTGGTGGTCACCGAACCCGGCCTGCTGCTCGGGCTCACCTCGGCGCTTCTCGTCGGGTACGCCATCGTGGTCAGCCCGCAGATCGTCAAGGCCACCAAAGGTTATCGATGAGCTTCCCTGTCATAACGGGGGCGCCCGCCCGAACGAGTGCCCGCTCAGCCCTGTTGGCGCCGTTGCGTTGTGGGATCGGATCGGAAGACGCGTTATGCCCGTGCCGCATGGGCGGGTCAGATCGCTTGGGCGAGTTCGGTAAACGCCGCTGCGACCCGCAGAGCGGGCGGGGTGTCGATGGCGAGTTCGTAGTGGCCGCGGCGGAGGTTCTGCATGAAGGCGTGGCCGGCGATGATCACCTGTGCTGTCTTGTCCGTTCGTAGCCCGCGCATGGGTCTCAACCGGTGTTTCAACTGGCTGTGATCCGCTTCGATCGGATTGTTCGCGTACCGTTCGACGTGGTGCCACGCGGACGGGATCAGCTCGTCGAGCACGGCAGGGTAGACCGCGGCGGCGTCGGTGACGATCTCGCTGGGTGTCACCTTCAACGTGGACAGCGCGCGTCGGAAGAACCCCCGGGCGGCGCAGGCGTCACGGCGGGTCGAGACCAGCACGTCGATGACCTGCCCATACTGGTCGACCGCCCGGTACACGTAGTGCCATACGCCGTTCACCTTCACGTATGTTTCGTCGACGTACCACCTGTCACCTGGCGAGTGGCGGGAGAATCGGGCGGCGTCGACCAGCAGCGGTGTGAACCGCTGCACCCACCGGTAGACGGTGACGTGATCGACCTCGACCCCACGTTCGACCAGCAGTTCCTCAACGTCGCGATACGAGAGGTTGAAGCGCAGATACCAGCGGACCGCGACCACGATCACCTCGGTCGGGAACCGGAACCCGGCGAACGCCGATGTCGGAGGCAGCCACGGGCGAGAGCGGGTCGATGGCTTCACTGCTCAAGCCTGCCTCGATCTTGCGAACGCTCAATGCAACGGTGCCCTCGGTCGGGGTGATTGATTCGTGTCGAGCATTGAGGAGATCGCCGGCGAGCTGCGGGCTGTGACTGCGGGTCTGGAGCGGGCACAGAGTCTCACCGCGGCGGCTGATCATCAGGTTCAGCAGGTCGCTGCCCGAGCCGTTGGTGCGGGGTTCGCGGCGGTCGCGGCCGGGATGGCGCGGGTTCGCGCCGCGATTTCCGCTGTTCAGGTGGGGCTGGGTGGGGCCGCCGGGACGGTGGGTGAGGCGGCTACCGCTGCCGTGAGTGTGCCTCGGGAGGCTGCTACTCCTCAGGAGACCATTACTGGGTTGGCGCAGGTGCAGCAGGCCGTCGCGGGTGCCCGTGAGGCCACCACCGCGGTGATCGGTCATGTCGATCAGGCCAGGCAACTCGTCGGTACGGTTTTGCGGGGCGGGCAGCCGGGCCCGCTTTTGCAGTCTCTTGACGGCGTCAAGCAGGTTTTGGTGCTTGTGGTTCAGCGGTGTGGTGCCGTGCAGCAGGCTGCTGAAGCGGCGGTTGGGCAGGCGCGGGGGTTGGGGTCGTCGGGAAACTGATCGGGGCCGGTCGTCCTGCACCGGCCAGCCCTGCGCCGATGATTCGCGGCGATGCGTCGCGCGTGGTGTCCGAGCAGCAGCAGGACGATCTTTCGGCGTGGGGTAGGAAAGCCACGGGGACCGAGAATGGCACGCCGACTGGGCCGCGTACCAGGGTCGGAGCCAGGGCGGATGACAGCAGTCGACGAGCTTTGGAGTTGGAGAACGAGTGTGCCGATACCGTTGCCGTGAAGGGGTACCGGGTGCGTCAGAATCCCACGGGGCAGCAGGTCGGCGATGCCCGCGCCCGTACCGGTGACCGTGGTAACCCGGACAAGGATCCGGACTATCTGATCGAGGGGCACGTCTTCGACTGTTACTCGCCGCAGGCCCGGACGTCGGTGCGCAACGTGTGGAGCCAGGTCCGGGAGAAGATCGACGATGAGCAGACGCAGCGGGTGGTGCTGAACTTGAAGGATTGGGAGGGTGACGTGGTGGCTTTGCGGCGGCAGTTCGACCAGTGGCCGATCGGCGGGTTGAAGGAACTGGCGGTGGTCACCCGCGACGGTACGATCCGTCAGATCGTCCGGCGAGACTAAAGGGGGCACCCTGATGGCCGTGGAGTTCCGCCTGGTCCTGGCCGGTGACCCGCCCGTCGCAGAGGTAGCTGCCCTGACCGCTGCCGACCCCCGCGAAGTCCCACGTCCGACGTCGAACCCTGCCCTCTTCTCCGCCCGGCTGTACGATCAGCGCGGCTACGCCATCACCGTCCGCGCCGGAAGCGACGGCTACTGGGATGCCGAAGCCGACGGCGAGGCCCGGTGGGAATGGGAACCCGCGACGTACGTGTCCGTCACCTTCTCCATGCGGGCCGACGACATCGTCGAGAAGGGAATCCCCAACATGGTCGCGGCGGTCAGGAGAGTCCTCGCCAGCCGCACCGAGGACGCGGCGTTGGTGCAGGACGGCAACTACCTGCTCCTGACCCGAGCCGACGGCATCATCCACACTCACCGCCCGGACTGGTGGCACCACTACCACCTCGACGGATCCTTCCCCGGCTGACCCTCACCGCGATCGAGCGGGCAGGACGCAGTGTCAGTGACCGCGTGGACGCTTACCCCGATCTGGCAGTTGGCGACCTTTCCGAACGTGCCGGAGTGCTGCCGGGCAACACCAGGTGAGCCAGTGCCGTCCTTTTCGGGAAGGCGCGGCGGCCGGGGAACAGCCAGCGCGAGTCGCGGTTGGTGGCGGTGCGCATGTTGGCGCGCCCCGAAACATCGCCGGACGGCCCCGTCGGTGTTGCCGTGTCCGGCTCCCTGGCGGCCTGCGGCCGGCATCGGCCGGTACGGCAACACCAGATGGGGCTAGGTGCCGGAGACTCCCCTACCCGGCCCGGGTCCTTCCCGGCTGATTCATCGCCCGTGGGATCCCGCGTCAGGGCCGCGACCCACTCTCGCAACTGTCTCGTGAGACGGGTTTCCTTCACCAGGATCGCGATGCCGAGGCCGATGAGCGCCACCCCGAGGCCGATGAGCGCTGCCCCGGCCAGCAGGGTGACGGCGGTATCGGTGGTGTTGGTGGTAAGAACGGCGATGATCGTCAGGGCGGCTGCGGTCAGAGTGGCGTAGGCGGCCCAGGACGCCGGACCGACGGCGGCCACGATTGCGTCGAGCAGGGCGAGGGCGAGCAGGGGACCGGGCGGTGTAGCGAACCAGGGGCGCGCGGGGCGGCAGCCGGCGCAGCGAGGCAACAGCCGACAGGACCGCGCCGGCCACGGTCGCGCCGGCCACGCCCCGGTAGCCGAAATCGTTGCTCAGGACGTTGACGCCCATGCCGCCGGCCGCACCGAGGAGCGTCACGGACAGCCGTCCGCGCCACTCCAACCGGGTCCGTGGCCCGTCGGGTTCACCGCTGGTGGTCACCCTGACCGCATGACGTGACAGTTCGGCGGTGGCCATGTGGTCCTCGAGTTGTTGCTGCAGCGCATCGTCGTCGAGTTCGTCGTCGAGCAGGTCGGTCAGCGGTCGGTCGCTCTGCTGGATGTCCGTGTAGATTCGGTGTCGTACCGGCTCGGGTGTGTCCTGGCCTTCGACCAGGTCGACGACTTGACCGCTCACGCCGGGAAATTGGATGCCTGCGGGCAGTCGCGATGGGCGCGAGCCGGTCGCGCCTATGCGTGAACGAGAAATCCACGTCCTAGGACGCTCTAGAGGGTGTGCCAGCGACCTCCGGCCTCAGCCGGTTGTCGTGTCGCTGAGTAAGACACGATCGGCGGCATGACAGAGCGTTGGATCGCAGCGTTCTGTTACAGCGCCGAGACGTTGGGATTCCGCTCGACTTGTCGTCGATGAGCCTTCCCACCCGACCGCCGGCGTCGGGCCTACAACCTGGCGGTGCCGAATGGATTGTCGATGACGTACCGCCAGTAGCCATCGGGGCCACGGCGTGCCACGTCGGTAGCGGTGCCTTCTAGGTGCACATGCTGCCCGTCGGTGCCCTGGCCGTCGATCGTCCAGTCGACAATCAGTAGGGCGATATCGTCGGCCACGTAGATGTGCCGTGGACAAATGTCGATCGGCAGGCCCAGATCGAGGAAGCGTTGATTGGCCGCCGCCCTGGCGGCGCCGGTGACAGCTTGGCCCGGCGCGGCGACAAAGACACCGTCTGGTTCGTAGACCTGTTCCACAACAGCGGCATCACCGGTATTGAAGGCTCGAGCGAAGGCCCAGGGGTGCTGGCCGGCGTCGCCGGTCAGGAGGACGCTGTCAGGGTGGATGCTGAAGTCGGAGGTCATGTGGTCAGTCAAACCGAGCCCGCCGCAGGTAACCAAACGGTAAGCAACGGCTGGGATCGTGATCTGGTCCCGGACACCCGCGGCGAGACAAGACATCCCGAGCCAACCTGCCCCGTGGAAGTTGCGCTCGCCGCTGTCGGCGGCCGATGGACGACGCTCCTCCTGCGAGAACTGATGCATGGACCCCGCTCATTCGGCCAATTGCGTGCCGCGCTGCCAGCGCTGAGCGCGAAGGTCTTGAGCGAGAGGCTGACCAGGCTGGCACTGGACGAGCTGATCGAGTGCCGTCGCCAGAAGGGATTCCCGTCGCATACCGTCTACCGGCTCACTGCCGCCGGTCAGACGCTCAAGCCGTTACTGATCGAGCTTTACCGGACCGGCGACGCGCTTCTACGTGAGACCTCAGCGCATTGTGGCCGCAGCGGCACCTGACCAGGGCCGTCGGAACATCGAGCGACATTCTCAATTCGGCACGATCGGACGAAGGGCGTCCGCGATCCTCGTCACGCTGGGTAGCGCCCGGTCGGCGGCAGATGAGGGCGCGCTGTCTCAGCGACGCGAGGGTCTCAGAGGGCGGCGATTGAGGTGGGAGCTCGTTCTTGCCGAGCCAGTGCGCGTATCACGTCCAGGGAACCGTGTCGCCAGACGGCGAGGCTACTCAGCAGATGGATCGTCGTTTCGGCCGCTGCCGCCGGCATCAATGGCGCCGGCAAGCTGAGGCTGACAGCGAGGTCGTCGACGTGCACGACCAGCTCCATGACTCGGGTCAATAGGAAGTCATCGACCCTCAGACCCCAGTCGCCGAGGTTCACGATGCGGTCGAGAGGTTGTGCTGGCACTACGGCCCGCAGCTCGGTCAACGCGGCATCGACGGTGACCGCCAGGTCCGCGGCGGTCGTCGACGCGGCTGCCTGCTCGCTGCGGCGCCGGATGCCGATGTTGTCAGCGCTGTCAATGCCTGAAGTCACCCAGGTGTTGCCAGTGAAATGCTCCAGCACCGAGATCGCCGACTGTCCTGGCGCGGCGCCCAGGAAGGTCACCGTGTGAGTTACCTGGTAGGCAAGATGACGCGCCAGGCCGCCCGTCGAGAAGTCGGCCAACGCGCTGGGCGTGGACCACCGCTCGGCCAGCATCGGTTCGCGCAACAGAGCTGCGGCGGTCTCGGCGGCGTCGAGGAAGGCAGGTCGGATCATCGAGTGCACGCTATGCCCTGCGGGCACCTGTTGTCATGGGTGCTCCTACCTGCGAGGGGCAGTTTGTTCGTGGGCTGGAGTGCCCGCACATCCGCAGGATCGCGCGTCGAGGGCCGCTCCGGTCCATCACTCAACGTGACTCACCATCTGCGGCAGATGCGGGCGTCGTGCGGGCCGGTCGGTAACCGTGACTAGCTCTTCTGATGGCCATGGAACCGGTCCCTGGGCGCCAGGCATGGCGCCGAGTCTCCGCCAAATGTCGCGAGGCGGTCGCGTTGGTCAGGGGGACAGCAGATCTGGGTGGCGGCACCTACGATGCCCGGCATGACGGGGACGATCGATTTCGCGGAGGCAGGTCCACTAACGAGGATTGACACGGTCCATGAGCCTGCGCTGGCGAACCTCCCGCACGAGGCCGTGGAGATCTGCCGCCTTGTTCACGATCTCGTCATCCAGCCGGCCGACGCGAAGGGCCTGAGCTTGCCCGACGAGCGGTTCGCCGAGAACCAGCTCCGTCCCGTCAACGGTTTGATCGGCGCCCTGCTTGCCCTCGACGCGACCCCGCTGACCGTCGCCCGCGAGCCCGCCCGGCGGGCGATTGGCACGTGCCGGCACTTCGCCGTGCTGAGCTGTGCCTTGCTGCGCTACCGCGGGATCGCGGCCCGAGCCCGTTGCGGCTTCGCCACGTATTTCCAACCTGGGCAGGGCGTGGACCACTGGATCACCGAGTACCGGCAGCCGCAGGACGGCCGCTGGGTGCGAATCGACTCCGAAATCCTGGGCGGCTCACTCGTGGCGAAACCGGAAGACCTCGCCGCCGACGAGTTTCTCACCGGTGGTGAGGCGTGGGCGGCCTTCCGGCGGGGGTATATCGATGCGGCGACCTTCGGCGTGTACGGCACCGAGAACTGGGGGCCGGCCGAGATCCGGGGAAACGCAATCAGGGATCTCGCCGCGCTGAACAAGGTCGAGATGCTGCCGTGGGACGAGTGGGGACGCATGGCGGCCTCCTACAAGGGCGACACCGGTCCCGAGTACGACGAACTCATCGACGCGATCGCCGCGGTCTGCGCCGCCGACGATCCCGACGCCATCACGAACCTCTACGCCTCCGAGGACCTCACCGTGCCTACCGCGCTACTGCAGTAACCCCACGGGCGGCTTCCCCCTGGCAACACCACCACGACGCTAATCGTCGGCGCGACCGCTCGTCGAGCGCCCACCGCAGGTCTTTCCCGCTCGATAACGCCCGATCTGCGGCAGATCCGGACGACGGTTCAGCTGACGATTCGCCCGATCAGCCCCGTATGACGCGCGAACGGTGCCACGATGCCGGCAGGGTGTGCCGGCGGTGGCCGCCCCCAGTCGAGAGGGGCCGACGTGAGCACCGTCCCGCCGGGCACGGCCTGCTGGGCCGACCTGGCCACCCCGGATCTCGCCGACGCACGGCGCTTCTACCCGGAGCTGTTCGGCTGGACCGGGCGAATCACGCCCGCCACCATCCCGCCGAGAGTTGCCCGAGCAGAGGAAGCGAAGCCGAAGCCATGACAGATATTCCACCAGGGGCACCCGCCTGGGTCGACCTGGTCACCACCGACCTCCCCGGCGCGGCGCGCTTCTACGCGCCCTTGTTCGGCTGGGCCGTCGCCGAGGCGGACCGGCAACCCGCGGCTGACGGTCACCTCGTATTCCACCAGCAGGGCAAACCGGTGGCCGGTGCCGGGCTGGGAGCCGGCCCGCAACGGCCGCCTGCCTGGATGCCCTACCTGGCGACTGACGACGCCGAGAGGGCCTGCCAGCGGGTGAGCGCCGCCGGCGGCCGGATCCTGACCGAGCCCTCCGACGTCCCCGGCTCCCGGCGGACGGCGCTCTTCGCCGATCCGGCCGGGGCGCCGTTCGGGGTATGGCAGTCGCTCGGCATGCCGGGGGCCGAGGTGTTCGACGTGCCCGGCTCGCTGACCTGGCCCGAGCTGACCACCCGGGAGTGGGACCGGGCGAAGGAGTTCTACGGGTCGGTGTTCGGCTGGACGGCGGACGACCGACCGATGGGCCCAATCACCTACACCACTTGGCAGTTGGATGGCCGCCCGGTCGCCGGGATGATGCCCATGATCGGCGAAGATTGGGGTGACCTCCCGTCGCACTGGATGGTCTACTTCGCGGTGTCAGACACCGACGCCGTCGCCGACGAGGCGCAACGGTTGGACGGGGCGGTGTCCGTGCCGCCGACCGACCTGACGCGGGGCCGGTTCGCGGTGCTCACCGATCCACAGGGAGCGTTCTTCTCAATCCTCGGGGCTACCTCGCCAGCCTGACCAGACGCGGCTCCGGCCACACGCCCACGACGCCGGCCTCACCGGCTGACACCGGAAACCTTCTGGCCCCCGCCCGCACCCGGCGTGGGCAGGCGAGCCGACCCGCTGGCCGGCGAGCCGGCCAACCCCTCACCGCCAGACAGCTCAGGCAGGGCCATCGACCACTTGCTATTGCCCAACTTTCGCACATCGGCATGAGCGCGCACCGCGTCGGGTCGTGAAGGTGCGTCCGGCTGAGGGGGCTCGCGCGTAAAGACGGGTCCCGAGCGCCTGGCTCGGGACCCGTCAGTAGGCTGATCCCGGCTACAACTGGCGCTACCTGGCGGCGATGTGGCCACTCATGCACGCCGCGCGAAAGGACTGGGTCACCAACCCTGCTCGCCCCAGAGCCGCGCACGACAGGGCTGACCATCAGCAGATCTGGCCGCTGGGGCACCCCGTTATTTGGGTATCGGGTTCGGCGAAGCCCAAGCCAAGATCGACGGCGCGTGCATGTTCGGAGCCCGCGTCCAGCTGCCGCCCACGATCACGCTCGGCGATCTCGTACAAGAACTCTCCAGCCTGTACAGCCTTATCGATGACATGGCCAAAGTCGCCCCACCCGAGGCAACGCAGTAAGCGTTCGACGGTGTTGCGCGCCGTTTGTGGGGCTACGGTTCCGCTGTTCGAGGGAGCGTGCCGGGTTCGCAGCGACGGCGACAATCACGGTACGCCCCTCGCACTGGAGACGCCGTGGCGCAGAAGCCTCGATCCGCCCGAGCCCTCAGCTCAACAGCCGCCTGAACACGACAGGATGTCGGCCGTAGAGCCCCCACCGGCACCAACCGTGTCGGCAGGACGCCATCTCGACAGGCAAGTGTGGGCGTCGTCCTGCTGGTGGTGGCCGTGGGCGGGCTGCAGGTCGGCGGGTTGGGCGTGGGCGGCGCCACCAGGTAGACAGTCTCGCGGGTGCGTTTGCCGGCCATGGTGCGGGGGCGGGTGATCCGGACGGCCTGCTGGGCGTGGGGGAAGCCGAGTAGGGGTGGGCTGGCGCTGGTGTGGCCGTATCGGCATCGGTATCCGGGTCGTCCATGGACCCGGTGCGCGTCGGCCGCAGGTTCGGCAGATGATCAGTCCGGTGAGCAGGTACCGGCGTGGTTGGCCGTCCTCGGGTGTGGCGACGGCGTTGACTTGCTGCCGGCGATGCTCGGCGCGGTGGCCGTGACCGCGGCGGCGCTCCGCGACGCGATCGACTGGCTTGGAGTTCTGGCCATTGCCTGGGCTTTTCACATCGCCATCGACCGCGCCCTCGGTTGCGGCCTCAAGATGACCGAGGGGTTCGGACACACTCACCTCGGTCCGATCGGGACGGCTCGGCCTGCCGGTTCGACCTCCGACACCGGGTTATCGGGCGGGCTCGGGGCCTGCGCCGAGGACGGCAACCTGTCGGGTGGACCGTCGGGGCGACGCCCGGGCAGCGGACGGCAGGGGTCGGGCTGAGGGGACCATCAGTCAGTTAGCCGACATGCCAACCGTGTATCCAGTGGCGGCCTCCGTCGTCTTGCTTGTGGCGCGGTTCGCGCGCCCTCGTCGAACGGGAGGTTCCCATGTCACATCAACGTTCTCGCAGCCGGTGGTGGCGGCTCGGCCTTGGCTTGACCGTCGCCGGCACGACCGGAGCCGCAACCCTCGCTGCGTCTGGCGTCCCGGTCGCCGCCGCCGTGACCGCTGAACTGCCGACCTACCAGGTCCGCGCCACAGGCATCAGCGAAGCCCAGGCCGCCGCGCTGGGAAAGGCGTTCGGCATCGAACGCCTTTCCCGCTCCCAGGATGGCAGCGTGCGGTTCGCGGACGAGCAGGGCTTCCTCGACATCCCGTCGATCACGGTCGGCGAGACGGGTAAAGACGAGGATGGCAACCCGACGGTCGGCAGCGTCCTGGACGAGGCGGCGTTGGCTCGCCTGCGTCCGATCGACGCCGACAAGGCGCTGAGCCTGACCCGCGAGGCGCTGACCCGCGCCGGCCTGTACCCCGAGCAGGCCCGGCCCACCGTCGGTCACACCACCCTGGAGATGGTCGACTCCAAGGGAGAGCAGAAGGTCTCGGCGGCGCTGGACACCACCGTGTCGTTCTCGTTCGACCTGAATGGGCTCCCGTACGAGGGTCCAGGCGCAAAGATCAGGGTCGGCTTCGGCCCTGACGGCGCGGTCACCCAACTGTCGTACAGCACGCGCGTCCTGGAGCGGGGCGAGCCAGTGCGGGTCCTCGACCCCGAAGCCGGCCGGGAGCGGTGCGCCAAGGCCCTGCAGGGTGCCGTACGGATCCAGCAGGCCGACTACGCCTACGCGGCACCCGCCCTCGACGCGAAGCTGGAGCGCATCGAGCCGAGCTTCCGCTGCTCGGGGGTCAACGCCGATGGCTCGGCGGCTCAGATCACCTTCGTCCCGGCGGCCGTGGACGCCGAGTTGCCCGAGGTCACTCCGTCACCGGTGCCGCCGCGGCGGTCGGCGGCGGCGCTCGCGGCACCGCGAGTTCAGGCCTACGGCGTCGTCGATGTGGGCAGCGAGGGAACCGGCCCTTGCTCCGGTCTGCCGTGGACCGGCAACAACCTCGCCTCGTTCAACGGCCAGTTCACCTCCCGCGGCATCCCGGTCGAGTTCAGTTGGTTGAATGCCAACGCCTGGGAGCGGGATTTCAAGGACCCGGCGTACGGTGGTGACGACAGCAACTGGACCGACCACGTCGACATGACCTACTGGCAGGGTCACGGGTCGCCCACCGGGTTCAGCTTCGCCGGATGCAGCAGCAAGGACGACACGTTCCTGGCGAACACCGAGGCCCGCTGGGGTAACGGAGATGTCGAGTGGATGAGCCTCTTCACCTGCCTGGTGCTCGCCAAGGAATCCGGCGGGAAGCGGTGGTGGCAGCGCTGGGGTGGCGCCTTCGACGGCCTGCACCAGATCAACAGCTTCCACACCGTGTCGTACCACAGTGCCAGCCACGGCGGAAAGTTCGCCAACTACATGCTGCGTACGCCGTTCCTCTGGTGGAACAAGCCGATGCCGGTGCGTAAGGCATGGGCGCAGGCCTCCATCGACGACCAGCCCGCGTCGGTGGTGTGGTCCACCATGGGTCCGATCGGGCCGGGCGGTCTGGTCAACTTCGACGACTACTTCTGGGGCAAGGGCGGTGTCGGCCCGGACGTGCCCAAGTCGTCATTGACCGGCTGGTGGTACATCTCCGGCACCTCCTGAATCTCTGACCCGCCGGGGGCCGTGGGCAATGCCCGGGCCCCCGGCGCGGTCGCTCAGGCCGCCCCATAGGCGGTCAGACCGCACCAGGTGACGAAATCGACCGGGGAGGCCGGCGGCTCGGCGGCCCGCACGGCCCACAACGCGCAGGCCAGCGATTCGCCGCGCACGATCCGGTCGTGCAGCCGTGGCATCAGCGCCAGCGACGCGCCGTCGGGCAGCGGTACGCCGGACGCGATCACCCCGGCCGCACCGCCCGCCATCAGCGCGCTGACAAACCCCAGCACCTCGTCGCCCTCGTAGTCGCGCTCGACTCCGGAGTCACAGGCGGCCAACACCACCCGGTGTGGGGCGACGGCGCGACTGTGCAATTCGTACACGGTGAGCGGACCGTCGCTGAGTTCGAGCGCCGAGAAGAGCGGGCTGTCCGAGCGCAGGTGGCCGTGGCAGGCCAGATGCGCGAGGTCGGCCTGCCGGAGTGCGGCGACGACGGCCTCCACGGTGCTCTTCGGTGGCAGCAGCGCCGTCGCATGGGGGTGACGGGCTTCGAGGGCCTGAACCTCGGCCACGGCGCCGGTCAGATTGGGCCCGGCCACCAGCGCGACCTGGTGTCCCGGCGGCCGGGACTGGGCCGCCCGCCGGCTGCGCGCCCACATGGTGGCCGAGGGTGCCCCGCAAACCGGTCCCTGGTGCAGCGGGGACCAGGGAACCCGCAGCAGCTTCGCGGGCGGCACCACGACCAGCGGTGCCCCCGGCGGGACCCCGAGTGGGGCAATGAGCAGTTCGGCGAGGGTGTCCAGGGAGGCCCGGGCGGCCGATAGGGCCTGGTCGGTGTAGCAACCGCCGCGGAGCAGCCGCCGCAGGGCGAAGTGCAGCGCGGCAGTCTCCCGTGCCACCACGGACAGTGCGCCGAGCCGGATCCGGCGGGTCCGGCGCGGTCCGACGACGACGGCGACGACCGTGTCGTCCACCGTCGCGAACTCGGCGAGCCAGCCGCCGTCGAGCAGATCACGGAGTTGGCCCGCGGTCACGATCTCGGCCGACCGCGTCGTCTTCCCTTCGCGCCCCCAGGATCGCCGCCGGATCTGCGCCTCCAGCGCGGCCTGGCGGGCCAGCAGGTTTCGCGGTAGTGGGCCATGTTCGCGCCGCGCTGCGCGCAGTTCCTGCTCGACCGTGCGCAGCGCGATCACGAGGTCGTCGATGTCGTCGTGGGCAGCGGGTTCCACGGTCAGCAGGGCAGCCGCTCGGGTGCGTTCCAGCCAGTGCAGAATCCGGCTCGGGGGCGCTGTGCGCAGCAGGTGGCGCAGACCGAGGTCGCCGAGTTCCACGCCGTGCCCAGCGGCCAGCACGCGCAGTTCCACCGACGGCAGCGCCGCCCGGTGGCGGGCGAGGTCGGCCAGTCCGGCCCCGCAGTGCCGCAACACGGCACCTGCGTCGGGCGCTGCCGGGTGGGTGGCTACCCCTTGGCCGTACGCCGATGCCGTGCGGGGTCGAGCGGTCGCGGTGGCATCTGCGCCCTGGGCGGCTTGCGCCGCGGCGTCGGCCAGCAGTGCCAGCGCCAACCGTCCGCGTAACCGCACCAGCAGCGTCTGCCCGCCCGCCAGTGCGCCGGCCGCGCTCAGGTGGCGCCTCGCCCGCCGCCGCTCGTCCGTGGCCAACGCCGCCCGCCCGGCAACCAGATGAGCCTCCACCGCGTTGGCCCGTAGGCCGAGACGATGCAGTGTGGCCGCCGCGTGACCGAGTCGGCGTACCGCCATGGTGGTGAAACCGTCCACGACAGCGCCCGCCTCCACGGCGGTGACGACGGCCCACGCCGCCCAAGCGGTGCGGCGCTGCCGCCGGAAGTCACGCACGGCGCTGATCGCGCGTCTGCGCGGGCCGAGCCAGTATCGCCCAGCGCAAGCGCCAGCCGGGCACAGCGCAGCCGCGCCTCCGCAGCCATCAGCCGGGCACCGTGTCGCTCGAGGTCGGCAGCGGCCAGCCGGGCGACCGCGGCGGCCTCGTCCAGCAGGCGCAGCTCGGCCAGTGCGTCGGTGTAGTCCAGATAGTGTTCGCCGAGCGGCAGCCCGGCTGCGGTGTAGAGCCGGCCAGCCTCCTCGAACCCGCGCAGACTCTCGGTGAACCTGCCGGCATGGAAGCTGGACCAGGCTCGGCTGTTCTCGATGACCGCCGACAACATCGGTCCCAGTTCGCTCGCGAGCGAGGCGGCCCGGTCCAGGTAGGCCAGCGCCGCCTGCGGACGACCGAGCTGGGTCTGCGCGTACGAAAGGTTGTTGGCCGCCTTCACCCAGATCACCGGCGGGCAGGCGGGCTCGGCGAGCACCAGCCGGTACTGACGGGCGGCCGCGAGCACCCGACCGGCGTTGTGGTCCAGGATGGCAAGCTGCATGAGCAGTTCAGGACGCTGGTGCGAAGACACCAGGTTCGCTGCTCGCCGCAGGTCCCGCGTCGCCGCGGGATACCGGCCGAGTTCCTGCAGCGCCACCGAGCGGGTGAGGAGCACCTCCCCGAGCCGGCGGTGCAGGCCATTGCGGGTGGCCAGCCGGGCCGCCTGATCCAGCAGGCTCTTGGCCGTTTCGTTGTCCAGTATCGCGTGGCGGGTCCAGGCCAGCGCACGCAGACCCGCGATCAGTGCCTCGTCGTTTCCTGTCCGGCGGGCCAGTTCGACGATTTCCCCCGCCGCAGCGGTGTATCTCGCGGGGTCGAGGACGACTCTGGAGTACGCGGCATCCGCCTCCGCCACGAGATCCGTGCCAGGATCAGCCGTCATCGTGGGACCGCTCGCCGCCATACGTCAATGGCTGCAGTCTATCCACACTCAGCGTCAGGTTATTGCTGGTGGTACCAGCGAGCCGTGGCCGACTCTGGCTGCCGTCACGGCAGCGAGAATCACCACGATCTCCGATAGGAGCGTCACTGTGAACATGAAGACCAGGTCCTCTTCGGCGCCGGCCCCGGACGAGTTCCCGGAGCACCGGTCCAGGGAACAGCTGAAGATCGATGGCGCCCACGTACGCCGCCAACTGCAGGTGTTGACCGCCGACGCGAGACAGGGGCGAGCCAGCAAGATCATCGACCAGATGCAGGAACGGCAGGACAGGGCGCCGGAGCGGTTCGCCCTGCCGTTCGACCGGTACCCGGTGACCGACCTGGCCGGGCGACCGACCTACGTCCTCGTCGCGCGAGGTCAGTTGGTGGTCGAGATGGATTCGGCCGGACCGGGAATCGACCCGCAGCAGGTGCTGAGCAAGTTGGGCTACCGGCCGTGGAAGCGGGCCGTGCCGTCGCCGGAGCGGCGTACGGGGGTATATGAAGGCCGCAAGCGCCCGCAGGAGTTGGCCGGTGACGTCCAGAAGCTGGCCGAGCTGGGCATCACCGCCGCGCCGCATTTGGTCGTACCGCTCGGGCACATCATCAAGGGCGACGACTATCCGTTCGCCACCGCCGCCCTCGGCGACTTTCCGCCGGACGCCGCCGAGGGCAAGCTGGGCGTCCCGGCGGTGCGCGTGGCGGTCATCGACACGGGCATCACCCCGGAGGATCGGACCGACAGCTGGCTGGACGCCATCGTCCGGCGGGCGGACAACACCGAATTCCTCGACGTACTGCCGGTCACCGACGGCCGCGAGGGGGACGGCCGGCTCGACTGGTCGGCCGGGCACGGGAGCTTCGCCGCCGGCATTGTGCAGCGGGTGGCGCCCCGGTGTGAGGTGACGGCATATCGGTTCACCCGCAGCGACGGGCTGGGCACCGACAAGGAGGCCGCCGAGGCGATGCTGCGCGCCGTGGACGAGGCAGCCGCCGACGGCGTACGGCTGATCATCAACGCCTCGATCGGCACTCCCGCCGTCGACGGTGTGCCACCGCTGGCCCTACAGAGCGCGGTGCGGATGATCGCGGATCGGTTCCCAGAGGTCCTGATCGTGGCGAGCGCCGGAAACAACGGCAGCGAGGATCCGATGTATCCGGCGGCCTTCGACGGCGTGGTCGCGGTCGGTGCGCTGGCCTCGGACCTGCTACCGGCCCCGTTCTCCAGCCACGGCGACTGGGTCGACTGCTCCTGCGTCGGCCTCGGTGTGGTCGCCACGTTCGTGGCCGGCACGCTGCCGCCGGTGCCGGACCCGGCGGTAACCGACTACTCGTTTCCGGAGAGCTCCTGGGCGGTCTGGAGCGGCACATCATTTTCCGCCCCGCAGATCAGCGGCATGGTCGCCAGGGCCTGTGTGGACGATCCCGGCCTGGCTCCCCGTGACGCGCTGGACGCCCTGCTGGCAGGGCGGGGCACAATCCCCGGTTACGGGCGGGTGCTGCGGGTACTGCCTGGTACGCCGGTCTGAGGATTCACAGGTGCCGGCCGGCGTGACGCCGGCCGGCACAGTCAGTCCAGTCTGACCCAGGCTGTGGTGATCGCGTTCCGTCCCGGGCGATACCAGGTCAGACGCATCAGCCCGACCCCGACCACCTCCACTACGAATCGTCCTTGGTCATCGGCGTCCACCTGACGGACGGCGTCGCCCTCGGGCTGCCGTACCTCGATCCTGGCCGGTCCCGGCGGTTGCAGTTGGCCGAGCAGCCGACGGTACCGGCCGGAGCGGCTGACCTCCACCTCGACCGCCTGCGGCTCACCGGTTTCGGTCGGGCCCTCGAACTCGAAGGTGAGCAGCCGTGGGACGGTTCCCCCCTCGCCGGCGCGTACCGCTGTCCCGACCGCGTCCGCCGCCGAGTCGGCCACGAGCGCCGCCAACTCGGTGTCAACCTGGCGCAGACCGAAGCTCTGCTTGGCCAGCTCCACCGCCACGGCCGGCGGTGCGTCTTCCGCCCGGATCAGATCGCCAAGGGAAGCCAGCAGCCGATCGTCCGCGCCCGGAGCTGGCGTCTCCGGCCCCGCGTGCTCGTCGTCCACGATTCCTCCCTCAGTCCTCGGGTCGTCGTCAACCGCTTCTGCTCCTACGAGTCGCGTAACACGTCACTGATACCCCCGGCGTCAAGTAGGCCGCGTAGTCTTGCCAGGCAGCGCCCCCGGATCGGGCCGAGACTGCCCACCGGCATGTCCAGTGCCGCGGCGACCAACTTGTAGGAGACCCGGTCGCCGTCCGGTTCGATCAGCAGGAGCCGCAGGATCTTCTGGCAGCGGACGTCAAGCCGGCCAAACTCGCGCCAGAGCCGTGCGTTCCGGTCCGCGATCAGCGCCGGCTGATCGGCCGACGAGGACGATCCGCTGAAAAGGTCCAGCAACCGATCGTCATCCGTGGGCCAAACACGCTTGTTGCGTCGGAGGAGACTCAGGCACTCCCGGCGACAGGTGGTGCCGAGCCAGCCGGGCAGGCGGGCGGGGTCGTGAATGGTGTCGATGTGCTCCAGTAGTCGCAGCCAGGTGAGTTGAAACGCGTCAGAGGCGTCGGCTGAACTCAGACCGTAGTGCCGGCAGATGGACCAGAGCAGCGGGCTGAACCGGTCCACGAGGTCGTTCCAGGCGACCTGGTCACCGGAGGCGGCGAGCCGCAGTTGGTGCGCGACGTCATCCTGCACAGCGGGCACCGGTTGAGGCGAACCCGCTGCGACATGCCTCTCTCTCATGCGAAGCCTTCCGACGTGCCGGCCCGCAGCTGTAGGTGGGCGGGCCGGACTCCGGCCGCGCACACGTCGAGGTGAGAGCTGAGCAGACCAGCGGATCCTATCGGAATGCAGTGAATGCGAGGAGTGCGAACTGCTGCCTCAGCGGGTCGGCGCGTAGCTCGGGACTGCCCGAACCGAGCCCGGACAGGGTCCTGACCCAGGCCACGACAGGTCGCCAGGAATTGTTGCGGTGCCGTCGAGACAGCGGCGATACGTTCCGCCGGGGCGTATCCGGTCGCCGTGGATTTCGCATTCCGCCGACCCTGCGGGGTGACCGCCGACCTCTGCGATGCGCAAAACGGCAGCAAACGGGGCCACTTCTGGGAGCGGCACCGTGTCACGCACGACAACCTCGGCCGCTGTGACAGCAGCACCTCCGGAACCCACAATCCGCTGCTGTAGAGCTCGGGCTAGTGTCCTGCGCCAGAAATTCGCCTACAAATCGGGCGAGTGAGTCGAGGATCTCTTCGGCGGTCTTGGTCCAGACGAACGGGCGTGGGTTGCTGTTCCAGTCCGCGATCCACGACCGGATGTCGGCTTCGAGGGACTGGACGCTCTTGTGGGCGCCGCGGCGGATCCTCTGTTCAGTGAGGTGGCCGAACCAGCGTTCGACCTGGTTGAGCCAGGAGGGGGATCTCAAACGGCGGGTACTCCAGCCGCACCTGATGAAGTTGGAGTCTTCGCTGGTAGTGGGCTGTTCTGGCGCGGTATTGGTGTCGGCGTCGCCATCGTGACCATCGATGTGTGTGGTCGAAGGGTTGGGTGGTGGTGATCAGGTGTGCCAGGAGACGGCGGACCTCGCCGAGGGTGAGCGGTATGAGGCCGTCATCGGATTCGGTGCCCCCTTTTTCGCTTGTGCGGCGGTGACGGCGAGGTAGGCGTGGGTGCACAGAACGAGGGTTATGTGGCGGTACCAGGCGTCGTACCGACGTACCTGGTAGTGGTCCAGGCCGACCTCGGTTTTGACGGTCTGGAAGCACTCCTCGACCGCCCAACGGGTCCCAGCGATGCGAATTAGATCCTCGTCGAGGGTCTCGGCCGGACCGAAGCACAGGTAGTAGGCCAGGTCCGTGGGGTCGGTGATGCTGCGGCGGATCAACAGCCAGTGGCCGGAGCCGTCGGTGCTGGGTAGGGAGGCCACGGCCCAGTCGTAGAGTCGTGGTCCTTTGGCGCCGTCGCCGCAGCTGCGGCGCTTCCATGCCAGGGCCGGTGCGGCGGCGGCGAGGACGTCCGGGCGGGAGTTGCCGGCTGTGGTCGGGACCCGCTGGTTGCGGGGCACGGCCAGGGCGTAGCCGATGCGCTGCTGCTGCAACCACGTCCGGAATTTCGAGTCCTGCCCGTATGCCTCGTCCGCGGTGACCCACTTCGCTGGCAGGCCGGCGGCGATGGCACGTTGAATCATCCGCAGGCCCAGCGTGGGCTTTGTTCCGCAGGC
>NZ_BMNB01000038.1 GCF_014646235.1 Micromonospora sonchi
AAGACACCCTCGCCAACCCCTACATCGCCGCCGAACGCGGCTACATCGACGCCGTCATCCCCCCACACCAAACCCGCACCCAAATCACCCGAGCACTACGCATACTCCGCACCAAACGCGAAACCCTTCCGCCGAAGAAGCACGGAAACATCCCGCTGTAGGTGTAAGGAAGGGCCCCTTATTAACGTCTGGTGTAGAGGAAGGGCCCCTTCTTAACAACGCTCGGCGGTGCCGTTCCCCGGCAAGCGCCCCGGCGGTCGGCCGGGGTCGGGCGGTCGTCGCAGCATGACCTGGATCACCCCGCGTCACATGGTCGGGCCCTGTTCCGTCCTGCATGCATGACACGAATTCCTCTGCTCGGTGACAGGCAGGTCGGTTGGCTGACGCGACTCGGGTTCCGGTCCGCCCGTCGCCGCTTCGGCCAGGTGCCGGAACCGTTCCGGGCCGCCGCGCACCACCCCGGGATCATGTGGACGGGCGCGATCCACGAGCTGGCGTACGAACGCGCGGCCAGCCGGCTCGACGCGGAGCTGCGCGACCTGATGGTCCACCGGGTGGCCACCCGGGTCGGCTGCTCCTGGTGCGTCGATTTCGGCACCATGCTCACGCTGAAGGCCGGCTTCTCGGTGGAACGGCACCGGGAACTTGCCCGCTACCAGGAGTCGACCGCCTTCACCGAGCTGGAGAAGCTCGCGCTGCGGTACGCCGACGCGATGACCGATCTGCCCATGACGGTCACCGACGAGATGGTCGAGGAACTGCGCGGGCACCTCGACGACGCGCAGCTGGTGGAGCTGACCTACGCGATCGCGCTGGAGAACATGCGGGCCCGTACCAACCACGCGCTCGGGCTCACCGCCCAGGGCTACACCAGCGGTGACGCCTGCCCGGTGCCGTGGGACGTGCAGATCACCGAGGCAGCGCCCGCTCGGCGGTGAGGGCCGGCACCCGGGCGAGCTTGGCCGGGTTCAACTGGTCGAAGATCCCGGTGATGCGGCCATCGGCAACCGCGAAGGCCATCGTCAGATGCAGGCTCTCCCCCTCTGCGGACCGCATCTCGATGAGCAGGCCCAGGTCGCCGTTGACCAGCACCGGCTCGGCCAGCACGGTGGTGGCCTGCCGGGACGCCCGGCGGAGCAGGCCGATGAAGAACCGGGCGACGGGGAGCGCGCCGACGATCGGCCGGCGGCCGGCTGGGGCGACCCCGCCGCCGTCGCCGATCGCCACCGCGCCGGGTGCGAGCACGGCGAGCAACCCGTCCAGGTCGCCGGCCTCCGCGGCGGCGACGAAAGCGGCGACCACCCGGCGTTGCTCGGCCCGGTCGGCCGGGCGGTGGGGCACATCGTGGGCGGCCAACGCGCGACGGGCCCGCGAGGCGAGCTGTCGGGTCGCCGCGTCCGTGCTGCCGAGCACCGCGGCGATCTCGTCGAACGGGAACGCGAAGATGTCATGCAGGACGAAGGCGACTCGCTGCTCCGGGGTCAGGCGCTCCATCACCACCAGCAGCGCGTAGCTGATCTCGTCGGTGCGCGTGGCGGCATCGACCGGGTCGGGCGCGAAGCCCGCCGGACCGCCGGGCCCGGGCAGCCGCGACACCACCGGCTCCGGCAGCCACGGCCCGACGTACGCCTCTCGGCGTACCCGGGCGGAGCGCAGCAGGTCGAGGCAGATCCGGGCGGTCACGGTGGTGAGCCAGGCGCGGGTATCGTCGATCCCGCCAGGATCGGCGGCGGAGTAACGCAGCCACGCCTCCTGCACCGCGTCCTCCGCATCGGCCCAGCCGCCGAGCATCCGGTACGCGACGCCCATCAGGTGGGTCCGGTGTGGCTCGAAACCCGCCGTCGAATCCATCCGCCGCCTCCCGCCGCCCGTCACATCATCCGCCACCTTCCGGGCGTCAACAGACCGGGTTGGCCGCCGCGCAGAGCCGGTCGGCCGCGACGGTGGCGATCCGGCGCAACTCGGACTCGGTGCCATCACGGCCGAGCCTCAGCACCGTGACCAGGTCGCCGACTCGCAGCACAACCCTCGTCTCGGGGCGTGCCGGTCCCCGGCTCTCACCGGTGTCCAGGTTCTGGGTCCCCGTGACGGTGTGCCGGATCAGCATCGCCTCGTCGCCGGCGAAGTCGCGGTCGGCCACCTCCCACCGGTGCTCCGCCTCGGCTGGCGCGATCCGATCCCCCCACTGGACGTCGCCCTTCGATCGCCAGTTGGCGCATGGTGCGAGCAGCGCGTCGAGCCGCCCGAAGAAGCCAGCGGCTCGGTCCGATGCGAGCCGGTAGACATCCTGGCTGAAGACCACGTCGGTGGGGCCCGGTTCGGTCCCCGCGGGTGCCCGCAGCAGGGTCTGCGACCGCGAGTACCGGGACGTTTCCCAGTAGGTCGTCCGTCCTTGCGACCTGAGGCAGACCAGCAGCATCTGGTCGATCTGCACGGGCTCACCGAGGCCAGCCTGGCCGAGCGGTGGATCGGTCTTCGTGGCGAGGTCTCCCGGTTGCACCAGCGCCTCGTGTGGAATCCCGGCGGCTGTCGGCGACGACGCCTGCGACTGCAGCGCGGAGGTGGGCGGCGTCACGAGACGCATTCCCACGATCATCGGCCCGCCGGCCAGGACCAGCACTGCGGTCGCCGCGCCCACCATGGCCCGACGTCGCCGACGGTGGGCCCGCGCACGCAACACCGCAGGTTCCGGCCAGCGGACGTCGCGCAGGTCGTTCTGCAGTCGCTCGACGAACGTCATCTCGTCACGCACCGGGTGCCTCCTCCAGGTCAGAGACGGCGAGCAGCCCGGCGAGCGCGGCGCGCCCCCGGGAGAGGCGGGCCTTGACCGTGCCGACGGGGGCCGAGGTCTGCCGCGCCACCTCGGCGACCGGCATGCCGACCAGGTAGTACAGCGCAATCGCGACCCGCTGCTCCTCCGGCAGGCGGCGCAGGGCGGCGACCACCTCGACGGTTTCCGTGCCCGGTGCGGGGACACTCTCCACGGCGCCGTGCCGCAGGTAGGCCCGAGCCCGACTGCGCAGGCTGCGCCAACGGCTCACCGCGAGTCGGCTGGCCACCACCCGTACCCACGCCTCAGGGTCGTCGTAGTCCCCGACGGTGGACCACCGTTGCCACGCCCGTATGTACGCCTCCTGGACGGCGTCCTGGGCTTCGCCGAGATCCCCGGTCAGCACGTAGATGAAGCCGAGCAACCGTTGTCGGCTTCCCCGGTAGAACTCGTCGAACCCGTCGACCTCCGGCACCTGCCACCTCCCTGCGGGTCGTAGAGGACACGCACCAGGGGGTGGGCGCGGTTGCCGGAGCACGCGAACCGCCGGCACCGCGTGAAACCGTCGGGACGCCGATGGTCCCGGTTCACCAGGTGATGCCGGCCTCCGAGAGCAGCGGGCCGGCCAGCATCAGACCGCCGACGACCAGCACCGCGAGGTTGACCAGACCGAAGAGGACGACCCAGAAGAACGCCGGGAACCCGGTGATGCCGGCCAGTTGGTCGGCGTCGGAGGCGGGCATCCCACGCCGGGTACGCAGCCGTTGCAGCTCGATCACCGGGCGCACCCCACCGAGGAGCAGGAACCACACACTCGTCCAGGCGAAGGCGGCCTGCACCTGCGGGCTGGCGTACCAGGAGACGGCGAGCACCACCCCGCCGGTGACCACCAGGGAGAGCGCCCCGAAAAGGTTGCGGATCATGACGAGCATGCCGAGCAGCAGCGCGACGGCGATCCAGAGCAGCAGCGTGATCCGATTGCCGGCGAGCAGCCACGCCCCGCCGAGGCCGATCACCGGTGGCGCCAGGTAGCCGGCGAGCAGGGTGAGCACCATGCCCGGGCCGGTGGGACGGCCGGCGGAGAGCGTCAGCCCCGAGGTGTCCGAGTGCAGCCGGATGCCGCGCAGTTTGCGTCCGGTGAGCAGCGCGGCCAGGGCGTGACCGCCCTCGTGGGCGATGGTGATCGCGTTGCGGGCGATCCGCCACGGCAGCCGGGTGGAGACCACCAGCAGCGCGACGAGGCCGGTGAGCAGCACCAGCAGTGGGGGTGGCTCGGGCTGCGCGCCGAACAGGCGGTCCCAGAACTCGGTCATCCCGTCGATCGACACCATGGGGCGCGAGCCTACCGCCCGCGTTCCGGCCCCGGTCCCCCACCGAGCCGTTCCGTTGGCAGGTCGACCCGGCCACCCTGCGCTGACCACCAGGTGGGCCGGCAACACACTCGATACGTCTAAAGTTTTCCTGACCGCGACCCCGGCCGCCGCGGCCACCGTTCCCGGCATCGACGTCTCGCGCTCTGGCAGGGGGACGCCGGCCTGGTACGCGAAAAGGGTGCCCTGATCAGTCCTGACGGTCCGGCACGAACTCCCGGAAGGTCATCTCGAAGTTCTCGAGTTGAGCCTCCCAGTCCCGGTTCGGCACCTCCCAGCGCAGGGCGAAACCCCGGTTGCTGGCGGTGACGAAGCCCCGGTTACGGACCCGGATCTCGACCCCGTTGCGTTTCTGCAACCAGTCCCAGTCGGCGCAGGTACGCCACTTGCAGTCGAGCGGGGAGACGCCGATCAGCCGGTAATCCTGCACGCCGCGAACGTTCTTCCGGTCCGGTTCGATCCTCCGCCAAGCCGCGGCGGCGTCTCGCTGCGGCTTGTCGGTGCGGTCGATGGTCAGCTCGCTGACGCCGTCCGGATCCCGGTACTTGACCCAGGTGCCACCGGCGCTGCGCCGCCAGCCCTCCGGCACCGCCACCTTGAAGCCCACCGGGTCGGTACGCAACGTCCACCCTTCCGGCAGGCCACCAGCGGCGGTCTCGGATGGGCTGGCTGACGGGGTGGGTGAGGCGGACGGGCTCGACGGCGCGGCACTGGTCGGTGGCGGCACCGCAGGCGCGGAGGTCGGCGGCGCGGTCGCCGCGCTGGTGCCGGCCGTGCCCTGCGGAGTCTCCTCCTCGCCTCCGTCGCCGCTGCTGAGCAGCGGCACGATCGCCACCAGACCGACCAGCAGCAGAGCGACCAGGGCACCGACGAGCATGGCACGACGGGCCCGCTCCGACCGCAACTGGCCGGCCTTGAAGACGGAGCCACGGGCCGGCGCCGAACCCACCGGCGCCGCGGGCAGCAGCGAGGTCCCCTGAGGTACGGCCCGAGCCACGTCCTTCGCCGGCGGATCCGCCCGCTCACCCGACAGGGCCTCGTCGCCACCCTTTTCCCCGGCGGCGGAGCCCCTGGGTTCGTCAGCGGCGTGCGGCGTGTCCTGCTCGCTCGCCGGTGCGGCTGCCTCAGCGGCCTCCACCTTGGTCGTCGACGCGGCATTCGACCCGGTGGCGGGCGTGTCCACCCTGGCTGTCGGGATGGCACCCGCGTCCGGGGCGGCGCCGTCGACCTTCGCCGTCGGCTCCCCGGCCGATCGTGGGCTCGGCACCAGCGGCGGGCGCGGCTCGCGCGGACCGTTCGGCCCCGGCCGGCGTACGCCGTCGAGCAGCGAGATGCCACGCGCCCGCCGGCCGCTGGCCTTGCGCAGCATGCGCTCGGCGGACTCGGCGGTGATGCGCTCCTCGGGATCCTTGCGGAGCAGTCCGGCAAGGACCTGCTTGAGCGGACCGGCGTTGCGTGCCGGCGGCACCGGTTCGGTGGCGAGCGCGGCCAGGGTGGCGATCGCCGACGGGCGCGCGTACGGCGACTTGCCCTCCACCGCGGCGTAGAGCGTGGCGCCCAGCGACCACAGGTCGGCTTCCGGCCCGAACGTGCCGTCCCGGGCGCGCTCCGGTGCGATGTACGCCGGTGAGCCCAGCACCATGCCGGTGCGGGTGACGTTCGGGTCGCCGGGGATGGTCGCCAGGCCGAAGTCGGTCAGCACCACCCGACCGTCGTTGCCGAGCAGCACGTTGCCGGGCTTGACGTCGCGGTGCATGATGCCGGCCTTGTGCGCGGCCTTCAGCGCGTTCAGCACGCCCAGCCCGATCTCCACCGCCCGGGCCGCAGGCACCGGCCCGTCCGCCGCGAGAGTGTCCTGCAGGGACCGGGACGCCACGTACTCCATGACGATCCACGGGTCGCCGTCGGTGCGGAGCACGTCGAAGATGCGTACCACGTTGATGTTGTTGAGGCGGGCGATGGCCCGGGCCTCGCGGAGCGAGCGCTCGCGCATCTCGCGGCGCTCGTCGGCGGTCAGACCCGGCGGCGCTACGAGTTCCTTGATCGCGACGTCACGGTGCAGTACCTCGTCGCGGGCCTTCCAAACCCGACCCATGCCGCCCTGACCGAGCGGCGAGAGCAGCCGGTACCGGTCGGCGACGAGTTGGGGGGAGGAAGCGTCAGACATCGCTGAGACGGTACCCGGCACCGCCGACGGTCACACCGCCGGCACGCCACTGTGCGACGAAGATCAAGGCCACGCCGCGTACGCTAATGGACATGCCTGTGGATGAGCCGCTGTTCCGGATCGTGCGCGGCACCCCGACGGCCGAGGAAGTGGCCGCGCTGGTCGGCGCGATCCTCGCCCGATCCCGCCCGGCAGCCCCGCCGCCCCCGGCTCCGACCTCGGCCTGGGCGCGCAGTGGCCGCCCGGCGGGCACGGGCCACCTGCCGGGTCCCGGCGCATGGCGCGCCTCCGGGCTCCCGAGCTGATCTGCGGATACCCGACACCACCCCCGACGCGCCGGGTCCCAGGTTGGCGGCTTGGGGCTCCCGAGGGCGGCGGACACCTACTAACCTCACTCAGGGGAACGAAGCCGTGACAGTTTGGGAGGGCCGATGATCCCCGCGGAGGATCGACCAGCGTCGTGGTTACGCGGTTCCGGCGGCATCGAGGCGGACATCCAGCAGCTACGGGAGTTCGCCGACCGGCTGCGCGCCGAGGTGGAGGGTAATTACACGACCCACCTGCCGTACATCGCCAACGACATGCTCGCCAAGGTGCCCGACCCGGCGGACGCGTTCATCGAGCTGGTGCACTTCATGCGGGCACACTGGGAGACCCAACAGGCTGCCGCGAACGCCGTCTGGGGCCACGGCCACACCACCGGTCACCTGGCCGCTGCCGCAGGTCAGGTCGCCGAGCGGTACGGCACGGCGGACGCCTTCTCCGCGGCCCGCGTGGCCGACGTCGAGCAGGCGCTCCGCAGGACCGGCGGCCCCGCCGGGCGCCCCGGACCATCGCCGTCACTCGCCGACCCCACCGGACCCGACAACACGAACACGGTGGTGCTGCCATGAGAGAACCCGGCGTCGGCCCCCGCGGCGGCCTCACCGACTGGTACCTCATGAACGTCGCCGACATGTGGGCCTGCCTTCAGGATCACCAGACCGATCACCACTGGCGGCACGTCGCCGGTTGGCGCAAGGTCTGCGACCTGGCCGGCCAACACCTGGACCGGCTCCGGACGTACCGCGACGGCCTGGCAAGGGCCTGGCCACCAGAGACCAGCGCCGCCGCCCGCGTGTACCTCGCCGAGTTGGACGATCTGATCGAGCAGGTGCAACACACGCACGACGCCGCCGCCGCCAACCAGAGCGCGCTGTCGGCCGCCACCCAGGCGCTAACCAGCACCCGCACGGAACTAAAAAGGATCTACGACGAGTACGCCAGCAAGCTCCAACAGAAGCGGGCATGGGACGAGACCGCAGCCGACCCGAAGGCCGCCGCTGGCAGCAGGACGAGCCAACCGCCGGTCACCGACACCGACCTGGAAAGGCTTAACATTCAGGCACGCGGCATCATGTACGGACTCAGCGGCGAACTCCAACAAGCCCAAGTAATGCTCCGCCAACCCCCTCCCGCCGCCCCTGTGGCTAGACAGCCGTCCGACCCGGATGCATACGGCGGAGCAGCGGGAACACCAGTCATCCCGCCGATCGTGCCTGTCGCTATACGATCCCCTAACAAAAGCGCAGGCAAAAGGCCCACGTCACCAGTCCGCCTAGCACCCAGTCCAAAGACTCCGCAGATCGGACCAGTGCTGGGCAGAGCTGAGCCAGCCCTAGGGCCGAACTCAAGCAACTCAAGAGCACCTGGCACACCGCAAGTGATGCCCAACGTTCCCTCGCCTGGTATCGGCATCCCGCCAGCACCACCGCCGGCAGGTCCAGGAGGCCGGCCAGATAGCGCCAGGCCTGCCCAGAACCGGCCCGGTCAGATCGGTCATCCAGTCGCTAGAGGCGGCACCAGGGCGTCACTTCCAAATTCAGGTAACTCGCCTCGCGCCTTGCCGCCCGGCGGCGTCATTGGCGGAATCCCAGGAGTGGGGCCGACCCAACCAGGATCAGGTAGTACGCAACCGCGTCGAACCAACCCGATCGGTGGGGTAATCGGTGGTGGAGCGGCAGGTACTGCACCCGGTGGCGCAGCTGGCTCTCGCCCTCGGGGCGGAAGAGTTTTTAACGGGATGCAGCCACCCTCCACATTTGGTGGAATTCCAAGGCCAGGAGCCGCTGGCGCGGCAGAAACAATAGGCGCGTGGAAAGACCCAGATCAAGGAGACTGCGCGGACCAGCAACGCCGATGGGATCCTGACGACCCATGGGTGACGGATCAAGGAGTAAGCCCAGTCGTCCGCCCTCCGGACGAGGATGGACCGATTGACCCTGGCCCAGCCATCGGCTTCAACCGGTGAAAACTCAATCCATTCTTACCGTGACACTCCTATTGGCATTATCGGTCACACCCAGTGCAAACCTTCATGCGCGTGCTAGCAGAATCGCAACCCCACCAACTGACGGCGCCACTCGCATCCGGAGCGATCAATGGCACCTGAGCTACCTTGACACTAAAGAGGCGCATCAAATAAGCCAGGGCATGGGCATCACCGTCGCCGTTCTCGATACGGGGGTGTACCCTCATCCCGATCTCCGGGAGAACCTCCTTAGCGGCTTCGATCTCTTAGAAGGCGGGAGCGGAAACGGGCATCAGGACAACAGTGGCCACGGAACAGGAATGGCGGGTCTCATCGCTGCCCACGGTCGCGGCGACGGCACTGGCGCCCTGGGCATCGCCCCTCAGGCGAGGATCCTGCCGATCAGGTCCTTTAAATCGAACAACGAAGGAGACACAGATCGACTGGCAGAGTCCATCGAGAAGGCCATCGCAGACGGAGCCGATATTATTAGCATATCCGCTGGAGGGGGCGGGGTGAATTCCCGCCTCTTACGTGCCCTCGATGCTGCACGTGCAGCCAACATAGTAATCGTTGCCTCCGCAGGAAACCGGCCAGATGACGCGCAGATCGTCTGGCCTGCCGCCAGCACAGGGGTAATATGCGTAGGCGGTGTTGACCACCGGGGAGCGCATGCCAAGGTATCAGTAACTGGGCCTCGGATCGATGTAGTGGCACCAGCGGTCGAAATCTATAGCACAAGTTACGATGGCCTGTATTCCAAGGGCACCGGCACCTCGAGCGCTGCGGCGATTGTGGCGGGGGCGGCGGCGTTGATTCGGGCGAAGTATCCGTACCTTCCGGCGGACGAGGTGGCGCATCGGTTGACCGCGACCGCGATCGACAAGGGCCCGCCTGGCCGGGACGACCAGTACGGGTACGGGGTCATCGACCTGGTGGCGGCGCTGACGGCAGACGTACCGCCAAGGGGTTTTGAATCGGTGCCGGCGACCGCGCCGGACGACGGTAGCCCGACCACGGCAGCGGACGGGCCGCGGGCCGATGAAAAGAGTGGTACCGCGACCGTGCGCGGCCTGGTGACGCTCGGCGTGCTGCTGGCGGGTGGCGGCGCCTGGGGGTTGTTCGCACGTCGCCGACGCCGATCCGATGATCCGCCACCACGGATCAGTCGCTGAGGCACCCGGGGGGGGCGGGCGGCGTTGTTCCTTTGAACGATATTTCAGGGTGACATAATTATTTCTGTATGACATGACGCTCGCAAGAAGGACGCGAGCCCGCGGGGTCACCGACCGTGACGGACGCCGCGGCCGGCTGAACTGGCTGGTGACCCCGTCCCGTCTGCGCCTGCGCCTCGGCGGCCAGCGCGACGACGAGATCCAGGTGTAGCGGGCGCGTGGCGCGCGAGGGAACCGGTAACGTCGGCAGCGTGTCTGATGCCCTGCCGCTCCGTCTGGTGCTCGCCTCGGCGAGCCCTGCCCGCCGCAAAACCCTCCAGGCCGCCGGCATCGAGCCAGAGGTGCTGGTCAGCGGGGTCGACGAATCGCTCGTGGTGACCGAGCGGGCCGAGGATCTCTGCCTGGAACTGGCCCGGCTCAAGGCGCAGGCGGTGCTGACCCGACTGCGGCCCACCGACGACCAGCGCACGCTCGTGCTGGGGTGTGACTCGGTGCTCGCCTTCGACGGCGAGATTCTCGGCAAACCCGAGGATGCCGGCGACGCTACCCGGCGGTGGGAGCGGATGCGCGGTCGCAGCGGGGTGCTGCACAGCGGCCACTGTCTCGTCGACATGGTGGGCGGGCGCCGGGCCGAGGCGGTGGCCTCCACGGTGGTGCACTTCGCCGACATCAGCGACCACGAAATCGCGACGTACGTCGGCACGGGCGAGCCGCTCGCGGTGGCCGGCGCGTTCACCATCGACGGTCTCGGCGGAGCCTTCGTGGAAGGGATCGAGGGCGACCCGGGCACCGTCATCGGGCTTTCCCTACCACTGTTGCGGCGGCTGCTCGCCGACTTGGACCTGCAGATCACGGATCTGTGGACGAAGGTCGCGCCGGGCAACCAGTTGATCGAGCCGCTCGGTTAACGTTCGGGAATGACGCTCAAGTCGATCCCGCTCACCGACGAGTTGCACACGTACCTTGTCGCGCACGGCGCCCCACCGGACGCGGTCGTCCGCGACCTGGCCGAGGAGACGCTGGCTCTCCTGCCCGAGGATGCCGGCATGCAGGTGGCACCGGAGCAGGCTGCCTTCCTGACGTTCCTGACCCGGCTGCTCGGCGTACGGCAGGCGGTGGAGGTGGGCACCTTCACCGGCCTCTCCTCGCTGTCGATCGCCCGGGGGCTCGCCGAGGGCGGCCGGTTGACCTGCTTCGACATCTCGGAGGAGTACACGAACGTCGCGCGCCGGTACTGGGCGCGCGCCGGCGTGGACGACCGGATCGAGCTGCGCATCGGGGCGGCCGGAGAGCGACTGCGGGAGCTGCCGGACGAGCGGTACCTGGACTTTGCCTTCATCGACGCCGACAAGACCGGCTACCCGGTCTACTGGGACGAGTTGGTGCCTCGGATGCGCCCCGGTGGCGTGATCGCCGTCGACAACGTGCTGCGGCATGGCCGGGTGATCGCGCCGCAGAGCGCCGACGACCGGGCGATCGCCGCGTTCAACGACGCTGTCCTGGCCGACGTGCGGGTCGACGCCGTGATGCTGCCGATCGCGGACGGCCTGACCCTCGCCCGGGTGCACTGACCGGTCGCAGGCCGACGGTTAATAAGGGGCCCCTCCTATACCGCAGGCGTTAATAAGGGGCCCCTCCTTACATTTCAGCGGACGCTGCGGGCGAACTGGCGGGCAGCCCAGAAGACACCGGCGGCGGCCAGCACCGTGATGATGGCCAGGCCCTGCCAGACCCGGTCGTTGCCGATGTCACCGTTGAACAGCGCCCGGGTGCCGTCGACCGCCCAGGAGAACGGGTTCCACCTGGCGACGCCCTGCAACCAGCCCGGCGCGAAGGCGAGCGGCAGCAGGATGCCGGAGAGCAGCAGCACCGGCTGGGCCACCGTGTTCATCAGCGGGGCGAGCGCGTCCTCGCTCTTGACCTTCAGCGCGACGCCGTAGGAGACCGCCGAGGTCATCAGCGCGATCAGGGCGAGCATAAGGTACGCCAGCAGCAGGTCACCGATGAAGACGCGCAGGTCGAACAGGAGCGCGAGCAGGGTGATGATGACCGCCTGGGCCAGCAGCGACACCACGTCGCGCAGTGAGCGGCCGAGCAGCAGGGCGAGCCGGCTGACCGGAGTGACCCGGGAGCGTTCGATGACCCCGGCGCGCAGCTCGGCGATCAGGCCGAAGCCCTGGAACAGGCCGCCGAAGATGGCCAGCAGCACCAGCAGGCCGGGCACGAAGATTTTGTACGCCTCCGCCTGGGTGGACGCGTTCAGCGCCGGCTTGAGCAGCGGGGCGAACAGCAGTAGATACATCACCGGCTGGAAGACACCGACGAAGACCCACACGGGGTTGCGCAGCAGCAGGTGAAGCTGCCGCTGGAAGATCAGCCAGGTGTCACGGGCGAGCTTCATTGAGATCTCCTGGGCGGGTCAGGACTCGCGCAGCGAGCGGCCGGTCTTGGTAAGGAAGACGTCGTCGAGGCTCGGGCGGTGCAGCTCGATCGACCTGAGGTCGAGCCCGGCCCCGTCGATGCGACGCAGGATCCGGGGGATGGCGGTGGCGCCGTCGTCGACGAAGAGGCGCAGCCCGCCCTCGTCGAGGGTTTCCAGCCGGTTGACGTACTCCTCGCCGTCGAGCAGTTTTGCGACCTCGCCGGCGGCGACGGGGTCGAGGCCGACCTGCACCACGTCGCCGGAGATCTCGCGCTTGAGGTCGGTCGGCGTGCCCTCGGCGACCACCTCGCCGTGATCCATGATCGCGATCCGGTCGCAGAGCGCGTCCGCCTCGTCCAGATAGTGCGTGGTGATGAAGACCGTCATCCCGTCGGTGCGCAGCCGCCGGATCTCGTCCCACATGTGGGCCCGGCTCTGCGGGTCGAGCCCGGTGGTGGGCTCGTCCAGGAAGACGATCTTCGGCTCGTGGATGATGCCGAGCGCGATCTCGACCCGGCGTCGCTGCCCACCGGAGTACGTCTTGCACTTGCGATCGGCGAACTCGGTGAGCTGGAACGCCTCCAGCGCCCGCGCGGCCCGGCGCTGTGCCTCGGCCTTGGCGATGCCGTACATCCGGGCCTGGAGGACCAGTTCCTCCCGCGCGGTGGACTCGTCCCAGGTGCTGCCACCCTGAGCGACGTAGCCGATTCGGCGGCGCACCTCACCGGGATCCTTCAGCAGGTCGGCCCCGGCGATGGTGGCCTGGCCGCCGTCCGGCTCGATCAGCGTGGCCAGCATCCGCAGCGTGGTGGTCTTGCCGGCGCCGTTCGGGCCGAGAAAGCCGAAGATCTCACCCGCCGACACGTCCAGGTCGACGCCGCGCACCGCCTCCACCGTCTTCGTCTCCCGACCGGCACGGCTGCGGAACGACTTCCGCAGCCCTCTGGTCTCGATCATGTGCACTCCCCGTTCGAGGCCACCGTCGGCCATCTCGTCACCGTCACCCGACCACACACACACACGACAAAACCTCGCCTGGCGGGCCCGACGGGCAGGTGTGCCATCACACACTGAGCGATCGTTAGGGCCGCCAGGGTGAGCTATAAACTCCCGGTCAGCAACCACCGGGAGGAGCCACCAAGGTGCGCAAGGTACTCATCGCCAACCGTGGCGAGATCGCCGTCCGCGTCATCCGCGCCTGCCAGGATGCCGGCCTGGGCAGCGTCGCAGTGTACGCGGACTCCGACCGCGAGGCCCTGCACGCCATGCTCGCCGACGAAGCGTACGCCCTGGGCGGCGAGACCGCTGCGAATACCTATCTGCGCATCGACAAGCTCATCGACATCGCCACCCGGTCCGGCGCCGACGCGGTGCACCCCGGCTACGGCTTCCTCGCCGAGAACGCCGACTTCGCCCAGGCCGTCATCGACGCGCGGCTGACCTGGATCGGCCCGGCCCCGCAGGCCATCCGCGACCTCGGTGACAAGGTCACCGCCCGGCACATCGCCCAGCGGGCCGGCGCTCCGCTGGTGCCCGGCACCCCGGACCCGGTCGGCGGCCCGGACGAGGTGCTGGCCTTCGCCGTCGACCACGGCCTGCCGGTGGCGATCAAGGCGGCGTTCGGCGGTGGCGGGCGGGGCCTGAAGGTGGCCCGCACCATGGAGGAGATCCCGCAGCTGTTCGAGTCGGCCACCCGGGAAGCGGTCGCCGCGTTCGGCCGGGGCGAGTGTTTCGTCGAGCGTTACCTCGACCGGCCGCGCCACGTCGAGGCGCAGGTCCTGGCCGACCAGCACGGCAACGTGATCGTGGTGGGCACCCGGGACTGCTCGTTGCAGCGCCGGCACCAGAAGCTGGTCGAGGAGGCGCCGGCGCCGTTCCTCACCGACGCCCAACGGGCCCAGATCCACGAGAGCGCCAAGGCCATCTGCCGGGAGGCCGGCTACCACGGCGCCGGCACGGTCGAGTACCTGGTCGGCAACGACGGCACCATCTCCTTCCTGGAGGTCAACACCCGACTCCAGGTGGAACACCCGGTCACCGAGGAGACCGCCGGCATCGACCTGGTACGCGAGCAGTTCCGCATCGCCGACGGCGAGAAGCTGCGGTTCACCGGGGACCCGGCGCCGCGTGGGCACTCCATCGAGTTCCGGATCAACGGCGAGGACCCGGGGCGCAACTTCCTGCCCGCTCCCGGCACGGTCACCGCGCTGCGGCTGCCCACCGGCCCCGGCGTGCGGGTGGACACCGGCGTCTCGGCCGGCGACGTGATCGGCGGGAACTTCGATTCCCTGCTCGCCAAGGTGATCGTCACCGGGGAGACCCGCATCGAGGCGCTGGAGCGGGCCCGACGGGCGCTGGACGAAATGGTGGTCGAGGGGATGGCGACCGCGCTGCCGTTCCACCGCCTGGTGGTCCGCGACCCCGCCTTCACCGCCGAGCCGTTCGCCGTGCACACCCGTTGGATCGAGACCGAATTCGACAACACCGTGCCGCCGTTCAGTGGCGCCGCCAGCAGCGAGGCGGGCGCTGGCGAGCGCGAGACCGTCGTCGTCGAGGTGGGCGGCAAGCGGTTGGAGGTGACCCTCCCCGCCGGTCTCGGTGCGGCTCCCACCACCGGCGGACGGGCCGCGAAGAGGCCCACCCGCCGAGGCGGCGGCGCCACGGCCGGCGCGACGGCCGCCGGGGATTCGCTCACCTCCCCGATGCAGGGCACCATCGTCAAGATCGCGATCGCCGAAGGTGACACCGTCGCCGAGGGCGACCTGGTCGTGGTCCTGGAGGCGATGAAGATGGAGCAGCCCCTGCACGCCCACAAGGCGGGTACGGTCAGCGGCCTGTCGGCCGAGGTCGGCGCGGTGATCACCGCCGGCGCCGTCATCTGCACCATCGACGGGTGAAAGGAAGGGGCCCTTCTTAACGCCTGGTGCATTGAAAGGGGCCCCTCCTAACAGTCCTGACCGGTCACTGGGCGGAGAGTCTCGGCGGCGACCGCCCGGACGGCGGCGGTGAGTGCCACGAGCACCGGCGAGTCGAGGTGCCAGTGCTGCCAGTAGAGCGGGACGTCCACCACCCGGCCGGGTGCGATGTCCACGCAACTGCCGCCGGCCACGTCGTCCTCGGCGATCTGCTCCGGCACCAGCCCCCAGCCGAGGCCGAGCCGGATCGCCGCGCTGAACGCGGGCACCGACGGCACGTAGTGCACCGGCGGATCGAGGGCGCGTCCCGTCACCGTACGCAGAAAGCGGTGTTGCAGGCGGTCCTTGCGGTCGAAGACCACCACGGGCGCGGCGGCGAGCGCCGCGCGGGTGAGCCCGTCGGCGAACCACCGGTCCACCATCGGCGGGGCGGCCAGGGCCCGGTAGCGCATCGCGCCGAGTGGTCGTGCCCGGCAGCCCTGCACCGGTTCGCGCTGTGCGGTCACCGCGGCCATCACCGTGCCGGCGCGCAGCAGTTCAGCGCTGTGGTCCTGGTCGTCCTGCCGCAGGTCGAAGGAGAACCCGGGCTCGGCGGGCAGCCGGGCCAGCGCCGGGGGGAACCAGGTCGCGAGCGAGTCGGCGTTGACCACGACGGCGACCCGGGTACGACCGGGGTCGACGCCGAGCGACCCCCGCGCCTCGGCCAGCGCCTCCCGTTCGAGCAGCGCGAGCTGCCCGGCGAGGCGGAGCAGGGGGCGGCCGGCCTCGGTGACGTCGCAGGGCCGGTGCCGCCGGACGAGCACCTGGCCGACGGTCTCCTCCAGCGCCTTGATTCGCTGGCTGACCGCCGACGGGGTCACGTGCAGCAGTCGCGCCGCCGCCTCGAAGCTGCCCTCGGCGGCGACCGCGGCGAGCCTACGGAGCTGGACCGGGGCCAGGCCACTCATGAAGCGGAGCTTAATCATCTGAAGAATCTTTAGCTGGACCAGCGCTGGCGCGGCCCCTACCGTCGGTGCGTGCTCACCTCAGCCATCGCCGGTTTCTCGCTGGCCATCGCCCTGATCGTCGCCATCGGCGCGCAGAACGCCTTCGTGCTCCGCCAGGGCCTGCGTCGCGAGCATCTGGTACCTGTCGTGCTGGCCTGCGCGGCCTCGGACGCGCTGCTGATCGGCCTCGGTATCGCCGGGGTGGGCTCGGTGGTGACCGGGCGCCCCGACCTGCTCGCCGCGATCCGGTGGGGCGGGGCGGCGTTCCTGCTCGCGTACGCGGCACTGGCCGCTCGCCGCGCTCTGCGCCCCGGCACGCTGGCCCCCGCCGAACGATCACCGGCCCGGCTCGGCGCCACGCTGGCGGCCTGTCTGGCCTTCACCTACCTCAACCCGCACGTCTACCTGGACACCGTGCTGCTGCTCGGCAGCCTGGCCCAGCAGCACCAGCATCGCTGGGTGTTCGGTCTCGGCGCGACGGCGGCCAGCGTGGTCTGGTTCACCGCGCTGGGCGCCGGTGCGTACCGGCTCGCTCCGCTGCTCGCCCGGGCCCGGGTCTGGCGGGTCCTCGACGGTGTGATCGCGGTGGTGATGGTGCTGGTGGCGGTCGCGCTGCTGCTCGGCTGAGAGCGACTGAGCGGGTGTTTTCGCTGTCCGCCGGGACTGCCGGGGGTCTCCGGTGGGAATGATGGCCGGGTGCGGTTCCTCAATGGCGCGAATCCCGCGTACGACCTGACCTACAACGACGTCTTCATGGCGCCGGCCCGCTCCGAGGTGAGTTCGCGGCTGGATGTCGACCTGGCCACTGGCGACGGCACGGGCAGCACGATTCCCCTCGTGGTGGCGAACATGACGGCGGTCGCCGGGCGGCGGATGGCCGAGACCGTGGCCCGGCGCGGCGGCATCGTGGTCATTCCCCAGGACATCCCGATCGAGGTGGTGGCCGAGGTCGTCGCGTGGGTCAAGCAGCGCCACCTGGTGTACGACACGGCCATCGCGCTCGGACCGACCGACACCGTCGGCGACGCGATCCACCTGTTGCCCAAGCGGGCGCACGGTGCGGTGATCGTGGTCGACGACGCCGGCCGCCCGATGGGCGTGGTCACCGACGCCGACACCGTCGGGGTGGACCGTTTCGCCCAACTACGCGACGTGATGTCCACCGACCTGCACACCGTGCCGGCGGACGCGGACCCGCGTACCGGCTTCGACCGGCTCTCCGCCGGCCGGCGCCGGCTGGCCCCGGTGGTGGACGGCGAGGGCCGGCTGGTCGGCGTGCTCACCCGGCAGGGCGCCCTGCGGGCGACGCTCTACAAGCCGGCGGTGGACGACCGGGGCCGGCTGCGGATCGCCGCGGCGGTGGGCATCAACGGGGACGTCGCGGGCAAGGCCGCCGCGCTGTTGGCTGCCGGGGTGGACACCCTGGTCGTGGACACCGCGCACGGCCACCAGGAACGGATGATCTCCGCGCTCCGGATCGTCCGCGGGCTCGACCCGGGCGTCCCGGTGGCGGCCGGCAACGTGGTCACCGCCGATGGCGTACGCGACCTGGTCGAAGCCGGCGCGGACATCGTCAAGGTCGGCGTCGGTCCGGGCGCGATGTGCACCACCCGGATGATGACCGGGGTGGGCCGGCCGCAGTTCTCGGCGGTGCTCGACTGCGCGGCGGCGGCCCGGCGGCTGGACCGCCACGTCTGGGCCGACGGCGGCGTGCGGCACCCCCGCGACGTGGCACTGGCGCTGGCCGCCGGGGCGTCGAACGTGATGATCGGCTCCTGGTTCGCCGGCACCTACGAGTCGCCCGGCGACCTCTACACCGACGCGGACGGCCGGCGGTACAAGGAGAGCTTCGGGATGGCCTCGGCGCGCGCGGTCAGCGCCCGGACCGCGGAGGACAGCCCGTACGACCGAGCTCGCAAGGCGATCTTCGAGGAGGGCATCTCGTCGGCCCGGATGTACCTGGACCCGACCCGCCCGGGGGTGGAGGACCTGATCGACGAGATCATCTCCGGCGTACGCAGCGCGTTCACCTACGCTGGCGCGCGCACCCTGCCCGAGTTCCACGAGCGGGCGCTGGTCGGCGTGCAGAGCACCGCCGGCTACACCGAGGGAATGCCCCTGCCCACCAGTTGGCGGTCGGGTTCGTAGTCGGGTTACAGGTTGAGCACGGCGTGGGCGATGAGGAAGTAGATGATCAGTCCGGTGGCGTCGACGAGCGTGGTGACCATCGGGGCGGACACGACGGCCGGGTCGATGCGTAGCCGCTCGGCCAGCAGCGGCATGGTCGCGCCGACGGTCGCGGCCCAGGCGCAGATGGCTACGAGGGACAGGCCGACGACCACGGCGATGTCACCGCCGACCAGTACGGTGCCGACGGTGAGGCCGACCAGGGCGAGGACGGCGCCGAGGAGCAGCCCGACTCGGGCCTCGCGCCAGATGACGGCGGGTAGGTCGGAGCCGCGCAGTTCGCCCACCGCGATGGCGCGAACAGCGGAGGTCGCGGCCTGGGCGCCGGCGTTGCCGCCGGTGCCGACCAGCAGCGGGATGAACAGGGCCAGGGCGGTGACGGCCTCCAGGGTTGCTTCGAAGACTTGCAACACGTTGACGGTGAGCACGGAGGCGACGATGAGCAGCACGAGCCACGGGGCGCGGGAGCGGGCCAGCCGCCATACGCTGACCGCCATGTAGTGCCCGGGCCACGGTCCGGAGGCGGCTTGGCGGGTGACGTCCTCGGTGTCGGCGGCCTCGATGACTTCGACGGCGTCGTCGATGGTGAGCAGTCCGAGGAGCTGGTTTTCGCTGTCGACGACGGGCAGGGCGAGGGTGTTGGTCTCGCGCATCAGCCGGGCGGCCTGCTCGGCGGGGTCGGTCGCGGATACCCGGGGCACGTCGGCGTCGACGAGTTCGGCGACCGGCCGGTCGGGTGAGCTGAGCACGATGTCGCGCAGTCCGGTCACGCCGATCAGGTAACGACCGGCGTCGACCACTGGCAGGGTGTAGACGGTCTCCGCCTGCGCACCCTTGTCCCGCACGGCCTGCAGAGCTTCTCCGGCGGTGAGCTGCCCGGGCAATGCCACCGCCTCCGGTGTCATGATCTGCCCGACCGACCCGGCCGGGTAGCCGAGCAGCGCGGCGGTCATCTGCCGTTCGTGAGCCGACAGTCCGGCCAGGACCCGTTTGGCTACCTTGGCCGGGGCCTCGCGCAGCATCCTGGCCCGGTCGTCGGGGTCCATCCCCTCGACGAGGTCACGGAACGCCTGGTCCCGCAGCCCGGCGAGGATGGCCTGCTGGTCGACCGGTTCGAGTTCCTCGAACACCGCCAGGGCGCGGTCCTTGTCCAGCAGCCGGAACGGCACCCCGGCGGCCGTGCCGTCGAGGCGGGCCAGTTCGTCGGCGATCACGTGTGGCGGGTGCGCGTCGAGCCACCCCTGCACGCCGGCGAGATCGTGGCGGTCCAGCAGTCCACGCAGGTCGTCATCGGCCACCGTCGCCCTCCCGAGTGCTGCGCACGGCCGGTCGGCCGGACACTGGACGCCCGGCGGCTGACGGACATCGATCGCTGCGACCGACGTGCATGATCGAGATGGGCACGGCGGAAAACCCTTTCAGGTGGCCAAGGGGGTACGAGAGCGCGCGATCACCGGGGAGCAGCACCGGTTCAGGCCACCTGCGCCGAGCGGGTCAGGGGCAGGCCGGTGCGGTGCGCCGCGGCACGGGACTGGAAGGTTCGCTGGTCACGGCCGCGTCCACCTCCCTGTTCCATCCGTCGTAGCGGCCCAAGGCCAGGGTGATCCTACCCGGCCCGACGGCGGGCGGGTCGGCCGCACCGGAGGCCGGCGCACTCAGGGACCGGGCGGTGGGGTGAAGAGCCGCCGGGTCACCGCTCGCGCGGCCTCCCCTGGATCGTCGCCGAGGCCGGCGGGAAGCGCGCCGGCCAGCCAGAGGGTCGCGAACCCGTGCACGATCGACCAGGCGGCCATCGCATCATCCTGTCGGGTGCCGGGCCGGGCTTGGGCCAGAGCCGCCACCCCGGCGTGCAGTGCCCGGCCGGAACGGGCCCGGGCGGCCCGTATCTCGGGGTCGTCGGCCCGGTAGAGGTCGGGGTGGAACATCACCTCGAAGTGCGCGCGGTGCCCGACGGCGAAGTCGACGTACGCGACCCCGACGTCCAGCAGGTCGGTGCCGGCGGCGTGCAGCGCCTCGGCGAGCAGGTCGAAGCCCTGCACGGCGAGCGCCGTGAGCAGGCCGGCCCGGTCGCCGAAGTGGTGCGCGGGCGCGGCGTGCGAGACGCCGGCGCGACGGGCCAGGTCGCGCAGGCTCAGGGCCGCCGACCCGGATTCCTCGATCACCTCGACAGCGGCGGCGAGCAGCACGCGACGTAGATCGCCGTGGTGGTAGCCGCGAGTGCTGGTCATGCCGAAATCCTATCTTGCCATTGACAAGATGACGCCTCCCGGGGCAATCTTGACGATGACAAGATTCTGTCTGAGGAGGTCTTCCATGGCGCCCCTGATCGCCCTGCTGCTCACGGCGGCGGTGGCCCGGCTGGCCGGGCTCGCCGGGATCACCGCCCTCGACGGCTGGCACCCGTCCCTGCGCGTCGGGCTGGCCGCGATGTTCGTGCTCACCGGGCTGGCCCACTTCGGCCTCGGGCGGCGGCAGGACCTGATCGCCATGGTTCCGCCCCGGCTTCCCCGGCCAGACCTGCTGGTCACGGTCACCGGGGTGCTGGAGTTCGCGGGCGCGGTCGGGCTGCTCGTACCGGCCACCGCCCGCTGGACCGGCGCCGGGCTGGCCGCACTGATGCTGGTCATGTTCCCGGCAAACGTCTCCGCCGCGCGCCGAGGGCTGACCCTGGGCGGGCGTCCGGTGACCCCACTCGGATCGCGCGCCCTGCTTCAGGTGCTGTTCATCGCCGCAGCCGTGGCCGTGGCGGTCGACCCCTGACCGGACCGACGAAAAATAGTTCGGCCCCTGATTTTCAGGGGGCTAATGTGCGAGCATGACTCTGATTCAGCTGGCGGACGTGCCGCTCGGTCGGCTGTTGGTGGTCGCCGGTCACCTCGCCGGCCAACGGTGGAATCGCTACCTCGCCGACGAGCACGGTCTCACCCAGGCCGGCATGGCCACCCTGCTGGCGCTCGCGGAGCACGGTGAGCTGCCACACCGACGGGTGGCCGAGGCGTGCTTCGTCCGCCCGGCCACACTCACCGGCATCGTGGACACCCTCGAACGGGACGGCCTGGTGGAGCGACACCGCGACGACACGGACCGGCGCAGCGTCAACCTCACCCTGACCACGGCCGGTCGGGAGCGGGTGGCCGCGCTCACCGCAGCGATCCGGTCCGGGCAGCCGCTCACCTCGGTCGACGCCGATCCGGCGAAGGCGGCCGTCATCCGGCAGTTCCTGTTGGAGGTCATCGGCAGCGACGAGGCACCCGGCGGGGCGGCAGGAGGCCCGACGTGTTGATCCGGTTGCTGCGCGGCCACCTGCGGCCGTACCAACGGCTGCTGGCGGCCGTGGTGCTGCTCCAGTTCGTCGGCACCATGGCCTCGCTCTACCTGCCCAGCCTCAACGCCGACATCATCGACCTCGGCGTCGCCCGGGGCGACACCGGCTACATCACCCGCACCGGCGGGTGGATGCTCGCGGTCAGCGTGGTGCAGATCGTCTGCGCGGTCGTGGCGGTCCGTCTCGGCGCACGGATCGCCATGGGCTTCGGCCGGGACGTACGGGCAGCGGTCTTCGGACACGTCAACACCTTCTCGGCACGGGAGGTCGCCCGCTTCGGCGCCCCGTCGCTGATCACCCGAAACACCAATGACGTGCAGCAGGTGCAGATGCTCGTGCTGATGAGCTGCACCATGTTGGTCGCCGCTCCGATCATGAGCATCGGCGGCGTGGTGATGGCCCTGCGGGAGGATGTCGGACTCTCCTGGTTGATGCTGGTCTGCGTGCCGGTGCTGGCGATCCTGCTGGGCCTGGTCATCCGGCGGATGGTGCCCGGCTTCCGGCTCATGCAGACCCGCATCGACGCGATCAACCGGGTGCTCCGGGAACAGATCACCGGGATCCGGGTGGTCCGGGCATTCGTCCGGGAGCCGTACGAGGTGAGACGCTTCGCCGCCGCGAACGCCGACCTGACCGCGACCGCCCTCCGCACCGGCCGCCTGATGGCGTTGATCTTTCCCGTGGTGATGCTGGTGCTCAACGTCTCCAGCGTGGCGGTGCTCTGGTTCGGCGCGGAACGGGTGGACGCCGGAGCTATCCAGGTCGGCGCGCTCACCGCCTTCCTGCAATACCTGATGCAGATCCTGATGGCCGTCATGATGGCCACCTTCATGCTGATGATGGTGCCCCGCGCGGCGGTCTGCGCAGAACGGATCGTGGAGGTGCTCGACACCGACTCCTCGGTGGTGCCCACCCCGGCCCCGGTCACCCAGGTGTCGACCCGGGCCGAACTGGAGCTGCGCAATGTGCGGTTCCAGTACCCGGGTGCCGCCGAACCGGTGCTGAGAGAGGTCTCGTTCCGGGTCACGCCGGGCACCACCATGGCGATCATCGGCAGCACCGGCGCGGGCAAGACCACCCTGCTCAACCTGATCCCCCGGTTGGTCGACGTCACCGCCGGTGCGGTGCTCGTCGACGGCGTCGACGTGCGGGAACTCGCGCCGGACGAACTGTGGCGCCGGATCGGGCTGGTGCCGCAGCGGCCGTACCTGTTCACCGGAACGGTGGCGACCAACCTGCGCTACGGCAACCCGGACGCCACCGACGAGGAACTGTGGGCGGCGTTGGAGATCGCCCAGGCCCGGGACTTCGTCGAGGCCATGCCCGAGGGCCTGGACGCCCCCATCACCCAGGGCGGCACCAACGTCTCCGGCGGCCAGCGGCAGCGGTTGGCGATCGCCCGAGCCCTGGTCCGTCAGCCGGAGATCTACCTGTTCGACGACTCGTTCTCCGCGCTCGACCTCGGCACCGACGCCCGGCTGCGAGCGGCCCTGCGGCCGGTCACCGCCACCGCAGCGGTGGTGATCGTCGCCCAACGGGTCTCCACGATCGTCGACGCCGACCAGATCATCGTCCTGGAGGACGGCGGCGTGGTCGGGGTGGGCCGACATGAGGACCTCCTTACGACCTGTCCGACCTACGCGGAGATCGTGGCGTCTCAGCAGACCACGGAGGTGCCGGCATGAGCGAGCGCCAGCGAGCGAATCATCAACTCAGCGTGCAGGTGCCTCATGCCGGCACGCAGCGAAGCGGAGAGCCGGCATGAGCGAGCAACGGGTTCGCGGCGTACCGGCGCAGCCGTCGGCGCCGGACGGGCCAACGCCGAAGCGACTCCCGCCCGGCGGCCAGCGCGGCGGGCCACCGTGGATGGGCGCGGGGATGCCCGCGGAACGTTCCATGAACTTCGGGCCAACCGCCCGCCGGCTGCTGAACCGGCTACGCCCGCAACGTCTGCACGTGGGTGCGGTCATCGGGCTCGCGGTGGTCAGCGTCGGGCTCACCGTGATCGGGCCCAAGGTGCTCGGGCACGCCACCGACCTGATCTTCACCGGGGTGATCGGCCAACAGCTCCCACCGGGCACCAGCGCCGACGAGGCGGTCGCGGCGGCCCGGGCGGCCGGCAACGACAACTTCGCCGACATGCTCGCCCGGATGGACGTGGTGCCCGGGGCCGGGATCGACTTCTCCGCCCTGGGTCGGGTGCTGCTGCTGGCGCTGGGCCTCTACCTGGCGGCCAGCCTGCTGATGTGGTGGCAGGGCTGGCTGCTCACCGGGGTGGTCCAGCGGACCGTGCTCAAACTGCGCGCGGACGTGGAGGAGAAGCTGCACCGGCTACCGCTGTCCTACTTCGACCGGCAGCCGCGCGGTGAGCTGCTCAGCCGGGTCACCAACGACATCGACAACATCTCGCAGAGCCTCCAGCAGACCCTGAGCCAACTGCTCACCTCGCTGCTCACCGTGGTCGGTGTGCTCGGCATGATGTTCTGGATCTCGCCGCTGCTCGCCGTGGTCGCGTTGGTCGCGGTGCCGCTGTCGGTCGTGGTGGCCGGGCAGATCGCCAAGCGGTCGCAGCGGAAGTTCATCGCGCAGTGGACCCACACCGGGGAGCTGAACGCGCAGATCGAGGAGGCGTTCACCGGCCACGACCTGATCAAGGTCTTCGGCCGGCGGCGCGAGGTGGAGGCGGCCTTCCACGCCAAGAACGAGCAGTTGTTCCAGGCCAGCTTCGGTGCCCAGTTCATCTCCGGGATCATCATGCCGGCGATGCTCTTCATCGGGAACCTCAGCTACGTGGCGATCGCCGTGGTCGGCGGGCTGCGGATCGCCTCCGGCGCGATGAGCCTCGGCGACGTGCAGGCGTTCATCCAGTACTCCCGTCAGTTCACCCAGCCGCTCACCCAGGTCGCTTCGATGGCCAACCTGCTCCAGTCCGGGGTGGCCTCGGCGGAGCGGGTCTTCGCGGTGCTGGACGCCGACGAGCAGATTCCGGACCCGGCCGCACCGGTGCGCGTGACCGACCCACACGGCCGGGTCGAATTCGAACACGTCTCGTTCCGGTACGCCCCGGACAAGCCGCTGATCGAGGACCTGTCCCTGGTGGCCGAGCCCGGTCACACCGTGGCCATCGTCGGGCCGACCGGCGCCGGCAAGACCACCCTGGTCAACCTGATCATGCGCTTCTACGAGCTGGACGCCGGCCGGATCACGCTCGACGGGGTGGACATCACCGCGCTGCGCCGCGACGACCTGCGCGGCCGAATCGGCATGGTGCTCCAGGACACCTGGCTGTTCGGTGGCACCATCCGCGACAACATCGCCTACGGCCGACCCGACGCGACCGAGGAGGAGATCCTCGCCGCCGCCCAGGCCACCTTCGTGGACCGGTTCGTACGCAGCCTGCCGGACGGCTACGACACCGTGATCGACGAGGAGGGCAGCAACGTCAGCGCCGGCGAGAAACAGCTCATCACCATCGCCCGGGCGTTCCTCGCCGAACCCGCACTGCTGATTCTCGACGAGGCGACCAGCTCGGTGGACACCCGTACCGAGGTACTGCTCCAGCGGGCGATGGCGGCGCTGCGATCGGAGCGGACCAGCTTCGTCATCGCGCACCGGCTCTCCACCATCCGCGACGCCGACCTGATCCTGATGATGGAGCAGGGCCGCATCGTCGAGCAGGGCACCCACGAGCAGCTGCTCGCCGCGCACGGCCCGTATCACCGGCTCTACCAGTCCCAGTTCCGCCAGGCGGCCGGGGGCGACGACCCGGCGCCCGTTGCGGCGGCGTCCACCGCAGGCTGATCCGCACGTTGCCGGGAGCCCTGCCTTCCGGCGGGAGGCCCCGGGAGCCCTGCTTCCCCGGGGGAGGCCGGGAGCCTCGCCTTCCGGTGGAAGGCCCCGCGAGCCCTGCTTCCGGGGGAGGCCGGGCCGCTGACACGGGACCTGTCAGCGGCCCGGTGGCGGCCGCCGGCGTCAGGAACGGGGGACCCGACGCGGGCCGCGCGCCGACAACGGTACGCCGCCGCACCACCATCCCGCGACCACGACCCTCCGCTGATCGACTTCGATACCAGGTGGATCCGGTCACCGTCCGGCAAGGGCTGGCGAGCCCACGCAGGTCAGACGTCCAGGGTAATTCCGGGTGATGTCGGACACGCCCTCAGGGGAGATCCCGGACCGCACGCAACGTGTCAGGTCCGCGACCGGTAGGGGTGGACCCCGGCTTGGATTTCGGTGCTCGTCCCGGATCCGTCTGGGGTGCCGCCGACGCCAGGCTGAGCCATGCCTGGAATCCGGACCAGCGGAGGGCTCACCCTCGCCGGCATCACCTTGGCGGCGCTGCTCGCCATCGTCGGCCACGTGGCGGTGGAGGGGCTCGATCCGGTGAGTGTGACCGTCAGCGACTACGCCGTCTCCGACTCCGGCGGAAGCATCCACGTGGCGATGTTGGTGATCGCCGCAGCCTCCGCCGTACTCATCCCGGCCCTGCGCCGGCTCGGCCCGCCCGACGGCCGACGGCACGCGGCCACCGCGCTGCTGGCGGTCTGGGCCGGCGGGCTGCTGGTGTCCGGGCTGGTGCCCACCAACCCGCCCGGTACGCCCATGGACACCGCGGCCTACGTGCACCGGTACGCCTCGGTGCTCGCCTTCCTGGCCCTGCCGATCGCCGGCTGGCTGCTCGCCATCCGCCTGCCCGCCCAGCCGCACGCCCGCCGCTGGCTACGCGCCCTGGCCCTGGCCAGCTTGCTGCTGGTGGCCGCCATGGCCTGGTCCGCCTACCCCGGCGACCGAGCCCTCTACGGACTCATCGAACGCGCCCTCATCCTCACCGAGATCACCCTCCTGACCCTCCTCGCCACCCTCCCCGCTCCCCGCTCCCCGCTCCCCGCGATCATGCAGTTTTTGTCTCCGCAAAAGCCGCAAATCAACGCGAATCGGCGACCATAAGTGCATGATCGACGAGGCGGTGACGGTGGGGGTGGGGCGGGGTGGGGCGGTGAGGGTGGGGCGGTGAGGGTGGGGTGGGGCGGTGCGGGTGGGTGGTTACTCGAGTTCGTGGAGCATGAGCTGGCGGGCGGCCTCGGTGACGGAGCCGGAGAGGCTGGGGTAGATGGTGATGGTCTGGGCCAGCTCGTTGACGGTGAGGTTGTTCTCCACGGCCATGGTGATGGGCAGGATCAGCTCGCTGGCCTTCGGGGCGACCACCACACCACCGATGACCTGGCCGCTGGCGGGGCGGCAGAAGAGCTTGACGAAGCCGTCGGCCACCTCGGCCATCTTCGCCCGGGCGTTGCCGGCCAGCGGCAGCATCACCTGCCGGGCGGGGACCTTGCCGGCGTCCATCTCGTCCTGGGAGACGCCCACGGTGGCCAGCTCCGGGTCGGTGAAGACGTTCGCCGCGACCGTCCGTAGCCGCAGCGGCCGGACCGCCTCGCCGAGCGCGTGCCACATGGCGATCCGGCCCTGCATGGCGGCGACGCTGGCCAGCGGCAGCACCCCGGTGCAGTCACCGGCGGCGTAGATGCCGGGCACGTTGGTACGGGAGACCCGGTCCACCGTGACGTAGCCGCCCCGGGCCAGCTCGACGCCGTACTCGGCCAGCCCCAGCTCGGCCGTGTTGGGGATCGAGCCGACCGCGATCAGCGCGTGCGAGCCGTACACCTTGCGTCCGTCGGCGAGCTCGACCTCGACGCCGTCGGACGTGCGGCGGACGCCCTCGGCGCGGGAGTTGTTCAGGATGGTCATGCCCCGGGAGCGGAACACCCGCTCGATCGCCTGCGCGGCGTCGGCGTCCTCGTGCGGCATCACCCGGTCCCGGCTGGAGACCAGGGTCACCTCGATCCCCATCGCCAGGTAGGCGCTGGCGAACTCGGCACCGGTCACGCCGGAACCCACCACGATCAGGTGCTCCGGCAGCTCGGGCAGGTCGTACACCTGCCGCCAGGTCAGGATGCGCTCACCGTCGGGCACCGCGGTGGGCAGCTGGCGCGGGGTCGCGCCGGTGGCGATCAGCACCGTCGAGGCGTCGATCGCGTACGCCGCCTCCTCGCCGCCGGGCGTGACGATCACGCGGTGGGTGTGACCGAGGGTGTCCTCGCCCATCCGGGCCTGGCCGGAGACGAAGGTGACGCCGGCCTTGAGCAGCTTGGCGTGGATGTCGGCGGACTGGGCCAGGGCGAGGCGCTTGACCCGCTCGTGGACCGCCCCGGCGTCGACGGTGACCGCGTCCAGCCCGTCGGAGTGCACGCCGAACACCTCGGTGTCGCGGTACCCGGTGACCACCTCTGAGCTGGCGATGAAGGTCTTTGACGGTACGCAGTCGGAGAGCACGCAGGCACCGCCGGCGCCGTCGGCCTCCACCACGGTGACGTCGGCGTCCAACTGGGCGGCGACCAGTGCCGCCTCGTAGCCCGCCGGCCCCCCGCCGATGATCACGATCCGGCTCACCACGACCGCCCCTCGTCCATGCTCACAGTGACTTTCTTCTCCCCGACACGTGCGACACGCACCGCCGTATTCTCCCCCACGCACCAGCCGGGCTATCGTCATCGCCGTGCGTCATTACGCCGCCTACGGCTCGAACCTGGACCCCGCCCGGATGCGGGCATACTGCCCGCATTCGCCGATGGTGGGCATCGGCTGGCTGGAGGGATGGCGGCTCACCTTCGCCGGTGAGGACGTCATCGGCTGGGAGGGTGCGGTCAGCACCGTGGTCGAGTCGCCCGGCGACCGGGTGTTCGTCGCGCTCTACGACATCCACCCGTACGACGCGGCCCAGTTGGACGAGATCGAGGGTGTCACCTCCGGCACCTACCGGAAGCTGACGGTCCGCGTGTCGACGCTGGATGGCGACGTGACGGCCTGGGTCTACGTCTTCGACGGCTACGAGGGCGGGTTGCCCACCTCGTGGTACCTGTCGGAGATCGCGAACGCCGCCGAGAAGGCGGGCGCGCCGGACGACTACGTCCTCGAGCTGCGGTCCCGCCCCACCGGCACCGCGTCGGCGTAGCGCGTCTTCCACCCCCCCAGTCTGCTATCGGCCGCCCTCGGGCCGGGCCCCGGCCCCGGGAGCCCGGGTGCTTCATCCCCGTTTCGAGCGGTTCGTCAGCCCTTCGGGTGCGCCTGCGCCACGGCCAGCAGTTCCACCAGCTCGGCGCCCTCGTCGGGACCGAGCACCACGAACGCGGGCGCGACGAGCCGATCGGTCACCGCCTCGGCCCACAACCGGCGCCGGACCAGCGGTCCGACCGGTGGGTACGGCGGTGGCCACCCGCAGGCGACCGCGCCGCTCTCGCCCTCCGGGCCGGTCAGCACCGCCTCCAGCGGACTCATTCCGCTGGCCCGCACGGCGACCAGGTGGGCGCCGGTGAAATGCTCCCGGAGCAGGCGCAGCCCGGCGGCGGCCCGAGCACCCGGGTGCTGCGCGAGCGGCGGCATGGCCCGCCACGCCGCGAACAGCGGCATCCCACTGGCGTCGGCTGCCGCGACCGCCCGTTCGACCAGCGTGGCGAACCGGTCGACGCCGGGCAGTGCGGACAGGTTCTCGTCGCCCCAGCGGCAGCACTCGGCCAGGCTAGCGGTGGCGACCTCGCCGGGCCGCACGGTGCGCACGGCGGCGTCCCAGCCGTCGGCGACCGCGTCGGGGGCGATGAAGCCGAGCGCGGCGGCCACCGTCTCGGCTCGGACGTCGCCCAGCGCCCCGGCCCGGCCGGTGATGTAGAACGCCCAGCCCGAGATGCCGAGCACCCGGGCCCGGCTCAGGGTGATGGGACACCGGTTGTAGGCCTCCCCGAGCGCCAGCACCGCCGGTTTGCAGGCCGCGGCCACCTGTTCCGGGGTCATCCCGCTCCGCCCGAACGCCCGCCCGCACGGGATTCGTCCACCACACCGTCCATGAGCGATCCGGCCGTAGGTCCGTCCACGAGAAATCAGTCTGCCGCCCCGTCGCCGCCGCCGGCATCCCCCTCCTCGGCCATCAACGCCTCCATCGCGGCCTCGACCTCACCGGTACGGCGCCGGGCGGCACTGGCGGCGCGCTCAGCGGCCCGGCGGGCCAACCGCGCCCGGCTCAGTTCCTGCTCGGCGATGGCTCGGCGGCGCTCCAGCTCGGCCAGTTCCGTCTCGACGGCGTCCAGGGCGGCACCCCCGTCCCGCTCGGTCGCCGCCGCGCCGGCCAACTCCGCCTCGGCCCGTTCCTGATCGGTACGCGCCCGCGTCAGCTCCTTCTCCAGTGCCGTACGGCGGCGGGCCAGTTCCGCCCGGGCGGCCCGCCGCGCCTGCTCGGCCCGCAACGCGCCCCGGTCCGGCCGGCGTTCGCGGGGCGGGGCGGCTGGCGGCTCCTCGCCGCCGGTCACCAGGCGCAGCTGTGGCCTGGGCACCTCGCCGAACCCGGCGTAGTGCACGGACCGCAGCAGCCGGCCAGCGCGTACCTGCTCGGCCACCTCCGCGTCGGAGAGCGCGGCGTTCAGGGTCGACTCGACCTCGCCCAGCGGCAGCCTTCCGCCCGGGGGCGCCCCCTCGACCCCGGCGGCGAGCCGGCGTACCTCGGCGACGAGCGCGCCGACCACGGCCCGCCGCTGCGCCGACAGTTCCCGCAGGCGCGGGCCGCGCAGTTCGCGTTGGGCGTCGCGCAGGGCGTCGGCCAGCTGCACCAGGTCGGCCAGCAACTCGGGGCGCTCGATGGCCAACAGGTTGACCAGCCAGGCGGCCACCGTGGGCCGGCGCAACCGGGCGATCTGCCGGGCGGACGCCGGATCGCCGGCGTGACGCGCCTCGGCGGCGGCGGCGTCCCGCACGGCGACGAACCGGTCCGGCGGCGTTCGGTAGAGCCGCTCAACGAGTTCGCGCGGGGGGCCGGGCATCGGTTCAGCCGTCGATCCGGCTGCCCGGCTCCAGCCGTTGGTACTCGCTGCCGGACAGGGCGGTGTACTGCCGGTCGAGCACCGCGTACCCGTTGTCGTTGAGCAACGCGTCGTGCAGGGCGAAGACCCGGCGCGGGGACACCGCGCGGATGAAGTCGACCACCTCGGAGAACTTCGACCAGGGTGCATGGATCGGCGCAAAGAGGGTGTCGACCTGGACGTCGTCGGGGACGAAAAGGGCGTCGCCGGGGTGGTAGACGGTCTCGTTGATCAGGTAACCGAGGTTGGCCACCACCGGGATGTCGGGGTGGATCACGGCGTGCCGGCCGCCGTAGGCGCGTACCGGGACGCCCGCGGCGGTGAACGACTCCCCGGGCACGACCGGACGCAGCATCTCGGCCGCGTCCCCGAGGGTGTCGGCGAGCGCGGCCGGGGCGTGGATGACGAACGGACGCCGCGCCAACTGCTGGTTGACCGCCTCCACGTCGACGTGGTCGGGGTGCTCGTGGGTGATCAGCACCGCGTCGGCCCCGTCCAGCGCCACCGCCGGTTCGCTGAACATCCCCGGATCGATGACCAGCACTCCCCCGTCGTGCTCGACCCGTAGGCACGAGTGGGCGTACTTGGTGAGCCGCATCGTGATGCCTCCCATATCGAATCGTGACGTCCTGAGCGCAGTCTGCCGGAACCCGTGAGGTGGCGCGGGCCGTCCGAGCTATCACCAATGCGGGAAGGGTGAAAGGGGAACGGGGATGAACGTGCGAAGAGCTTGGCGATCGCCGGCGGCGGCGGCGGTTCTCCTGTTGCTGCTCGCCGGCTGCGGGAGCAGCAGCGGAGGTGACGACTCGGCGGCGACCGCCGCGGGGGCCGCCGCCGGGCCGGCGAACGAGGGCGGCAACGCCGCCCCAGCAGAGAAGGCTGGCAGCGCAGCGGCGACGGACACCCGGGTCGACCAGCGTTCGATCATCTACACCGGATCGCTGCAGGTGAAGGTGGACGATGTGGCGGCCGCCGCCCGCGAGGCCGCCGCCACGACCACCCGGGCCGGTGGCTTCGTCGGCGGGGACCAGCGCCGCAGCTCCGACGCCGACGCGGTCGCGGAGTTGCAGCTGCGGGTGCCGGCGGACCGGTTCTACGCGGTGGTGGAGGAGTTGGCGGCTCTCGGCGTCCAGCAGCGTCGTGAGATCAACACTCAGGACGTCACCGAGGAGACCATCGACCTCGACGCCCGGATCACCAGCCAGCGGGCCCGGGTGGAGAGCGCGCGGCGGCTGCTCGACCGGGCCACCTCGATCAGCGATCTCGTCACGCTGGAGAACGAACTGGGCCGACGCGAGGCCGACCTCGCCTCGCTGGAGGCGAAGAAGCGGCGGCTGGCCGACCTGAGCGCACTGTCCACGATCACCGTCACCCTGGCCGGGCCGGACGTGAGCACCGCCGAGGAGGAGAACGAGATCGGCTTCCTGGTCGGGCTCCGCGGCGGTTGGAAGGTCTTCCTGACCTCGATGACCGTCCTGCTCACCGTGCTCGGGGCGATCCTGCCGTGGCTGCTGGTGCTCGGCGTACCGCTGGGGGCGCTGTGGTGGCTGAGCCGCCGGCGCCGCCGGAACCGGACCCCGGAGCCGCCGCTCGTCGCACCGGTCGGCACACCGCCACCGCCGGGGGTCAGCGCACCGCCGCCAGTGCCTGGAGCGCGGTCTGCACCATGAGCCGTACGCCCACCGGGATGGCGCGCTCGTCCACGTCGAACGATGCCCGGTGCAGGTCCACGTTCGGCCCGGAGCGGCCGACCCCGAGCCGGGCCAACGCGCCGGGGACGTACTCCAGATACCAGGAGAAGTCCTCGCCGCCCATGCTCTGCGGGGTCTCCGCGACGGCGTCCGGGCCGAGCGCGGCGATGGTGGCCCCGGTCAGCACCGTGATGGCCTGCCGGTCGTTGCAGACCGGCGGGCGACCGCGCAGGTATTCCAGGTCGACCGTGGCCCCGGTCGGCGCGATGACGTCCCGGACCACCTGGGAGACGATCTTCGGGGCCGACTCCCAGGCGTTCCGATCCATCACCCGCAGGGTGCCGGAGGCGGACGCCTCGGAGGGGATGACGTTGTACCGGGTGCCGGCGGTGGCGTGGCCGAAGACCAGCAGCAGCCCGCTGTTCGCCGGCACCCGCCGGCTGACCAGGGCCGGCACCTCGGTGACCAGCCGGCCGAGCGCGTCGACCAGGTCGACGGTCAGGTGCGGGCGAGCGGTGTGACCACCCGGCCCGGTGAGCCGGACGGTGATGTTGTCGGCGGCGGCGGTGATCGGGCCGACCCGCAGGCCGACCTGACCGACCGGCAGGTTCGGGTCGCAGTGCAACGCGAAGATCTGCACCACGTCGTCGAGGCCGCCGGCCTCGATCACCTCGAGCGAGCCGCAGGGCAGGATCTCCTCGGCGGGCTGGAAGATCAGCCGGACCCGGCCCGGCAGTTCGCCCAGGTCCGCGAGCTGGGCGAGGAGCATGCCGACGCCGAGCAGGATGGTGGTGTGCACGTCGTGGCCGCAGGCGTGGCAGACGCCGTCCACGGTGGAGCGGTACGGCACGTCCTTGACGTCGGTGAGCGGCAGCGCGTCGATGTCGGCGCGCAGCGCGATGACCGGGCCGTCCGGGCGACCGTCGATGTCGCAGACGATGCCGTTGCCCTTGGGTAGCAGCCGGGGGGTGAGCCCGGCCAAGGCGAGTTCCCGGGCGATCAGCGCGGCGGTCTCGAACTCCGTGCCGGAGAGTTCCGGATGCGAGTGGATGTGACGGCGCGTGGCGATCAGGCCCGGTACCCGGAGAGCGAGCAGATGGTCCAACTCGAACGGGAGGGGCTGGGCACCGGTCGGTGGCGCCTCCGGCCAGGACGGCGCCACCTGCCCGCCGGTCGGCATCGTCAACGCACTCGTCACGTCGAATTCTCGATCACTAGGAACGGATGGATCATCGGGAACAGCAGATAGCGTAGACCCCCGATGGTAACTCTGCGCAACCTCGTTCCGGTGACGGCCGGACCGCACAGCGTCACGTATGCCCTGCTCGGAGGCACCGTAGGCGTACGGGACAGCAGGTAGATCGCGGTCGAAGGCCATCACCCGCTCCCCACCTCCTACAACGCGTAACCAGGCCCGAGTGGCCGGAAACTCCTCGGGCTCCATCGCCAGCGTTCCGAATTGTCGCATTAGTCGGACGAATCAACTGACTGTATGACGACTACCCGACCACGCCCGGCGAGCGGCACCCGTGGACGTTCACACGTCCGGGTCCTTTCCGACCGCACACCATGTGCGTCCTGGAGATCACCCGGGAGGGAGTACCCGGCGACCCGTCGTCCGACACGCTCCGCGTCCGGCGGTCGGCTCACGCGCGGTGGCGCAGCGGTTGACTCACGCGCGGCGCCGGCCCGGTCGGGTGGGCGGGTCAGAAGCGATCGGTGGGACGGTACTGACCCCACACCTCGCGCAGCGCCCCGCACACCTCGCCCACGGTCGCCCGCTCGCGCAGCGCCGTCTTCATCGGGTGCAGGACGTTGCCAGTGCCCGACGCGGTCTCCCGCAGCTCGGCCAGGGCGCGTTCAACGGCGCCACCGTCGCGTTCGGCGCGCAGCTTGACCAGCCGTTCGGCCTGCGCCGCCTCGATCGCCGGGTCGACGCGCAGCGGCTCGTACGGCTCCTCGGCGTCGATGGCGAAACGGTTCAGCCCGACCACCACCCGCTCACCCGAGTCGATCTCCTGCGCCACCCGGTACGCCGACTGTTCGATCTCCCGCTTCTGGAAGCCCGCCTCGATGGCCTCCACCGCCGAACCGTGCTCGAAGACCCGGGCCATCAGCGCGTCGGCCGCCGCCTCGACCTCGGCGGTCATCGCCTCCACCACGTACGACCCGGCGAACGGGTCGACGGTGGCGGTGAGATCCGTCTCGTACGCGAGCACCTGCTGGGTACGCAGCGCCAGCCGGGCCGCCTTCTCGGTGGGCAGCGCGATCGCCTCGTCGAAGCTGTTGGTGTGCAGCGACTGGGTGCCGCCGAGCACCGCGCCGAGCCCCTGCACCGCCACCCGGACCAGATTTACCTCCGGCTGCTGGGCGGTGAGCTGCACGCCCGCGGTCTGGGTGTGGAAGCGCAGCATCATCGACTTCGGATTCTTCGCCCCGAACTCGTCGCGCATCAGCCGGGCCCAGATCCGCCGGGCTGCCCGGAACTTCGCCACCTCTTCCAGCAGGGTGGTGCGGGCGACGAAGAAGAACGACAGCCGGGGGGCGAAGTCGTCCACGGCCAGCCCGGCGGCGATCGCGGCCCGGACGTACTCGACGCCGTTGGCCAGCGTGAAGGCGATCTCCTGCACCGGGGACGCGCCGGCCTCGGCCATGTGGTAGCCCGAGATGGAGATGGTGTTCCACTTCGGCACCTCGGCCCGGCAGTAGCCGAACGTGTCGGCGACCAGCCGCAGCGAGGGCTTCGGCGGGAAGATGTACGTCCCCCGGGCGATGTACTCCTTGAGGATGTCGTTCTGGATGGTGCCGTTGAGCGCCGAGCCGGGCACCCCGTTCTCCTCGGCGATGAGCTGGTAGAGCAGCAGCAGCACCGAACCGGGCGCGTTGATCGTCATCGAGGTGGAGACCTGGTCCAGCGGGATGCCGTCGAAGAGCAGGCGCATGTCCTCGATGGAGTCGATGGCCACGCCGACCTTGCCCACCTCGCCGTGGGCGATCGGGTCGTCGGAGTCGTAGCCCATCTGGGTAGGCAGGTCGAAGGCGACCGAGAGGCCCATCGTGCCGGCCCGCAACAACTGGTGGTAGCGCGCGTTGGACTCGGTGGCGGTGCCGAAGCCGGCATACTGGCGCATGGTCCACGGGCGGGAGGTGTACATGGTCGGGTAGACCCCGCGGGTGTACGGGAACTCCCCCGGCTCGCCCAGCCGGGAGTCCAGGTCGCCGGGAAGGTCGGCCGCCGCGTACACGCCCTTGATCGGGAAACCGGACTCGCTCAACCGCCGTTGCGTCATCACCGGATGGTAGGACGAGCAGGCCGACATTCGGGTCCGGGATGACCCGTGACACGACTCGTCACCCGAGGTGAACGCAAGGACGCGTACCGTTGAGTAAGTTAAACGTCCCCCGTGCCGGCTTTCACTTCGGGCGTCCGAACCAGCAAGATAGGGGAGTTGTGTCCCAGCCCCCTCGACTTCCCCCGGTGGCTTTTCTGTGACTCAGATCCCGACGTGGAGCGGCGGACCAGTCAGCACCCCCACCAACGGCCGCGCGACACCCGGCACCGTCATCGGTGACCGGTACTCGTTGCGCTCTACGGTCGGCAACGGTGGCATGGGCACGGTCTGGCGGGCCACCGACACACTTCTGCGCCGCGACGTGGCGGTCAAGGAGGTCATCCTCCCGCCGGGCCTGGCCCCGAGCGACCGCGACGCGATGTACGAACGCACCCTGCGCGAGGCCCGCGCCGCCGCCGCCATCGCCCACCCGGCCGTGGTGCAGGTGTACGACGTGGTCACCGAGGGCGGTCGGCCGTGGATCGTGATGGAGCTGCTCGACGCCCGCAGCCTCGCCGACATGGTGATCGAGGACGGTCCGATCGCCCAGCGGGTGGTCGCCAAGATCGGGATCGCCCTGCTCGGCGCGCTGGAGGTGGCGCACGCGATCGGCGTACTGCACCGCGACGTCAAGCCCGCCAACGTGCTGATCTGCTCCGACGGGCGTTGCGTGCTGACCGACTTCGGGGTGGCCCGGATGCCCACCGACGTGCAGCTCACCACGCCGGGCATGGTGCTCGGCTCACCGCACTTCATCTCGCCCGAGCGGGCCATGGGCCAGGATTTCGGCCCGCCCAGCGATCTGTTCTCCCTCGGTGTGACGCTCTACACCGCAGTGGAGGGTCGACCGCCCTTCGATCGCGGCGACCCGATCGAGACCATGCACGCGGTGGTGGAGGATCCACCGGCCCCGCCGCAGCGCAGCGGCCCGCTGACCCGGATGCTGATGGGCCTGCTGGAGAAGGACCCGGCCCGTCGGCTCGACGTGCACACGGCCCGCGCCATGCTGCGCGAACTGCTCGCCGGGCCGCTGAGCAGCAATGCCGCTGCGGTCAACTCGATGACCGACCCGTACTCGGTGATGCAGATGCCGCAGCCCGCACCGATCACCGCACCGCCGGCGAAGAAGCCCGAGCCGAGCGGGCAGATCGGCGGTCGCGCCATGCTCGCGCCCGGCGAGTCGCTGACCGACCGGCTCGCCGCGCTGCGCCGAGGCGAGCGCCCCGGACAGGTCACCCCGGCCAGCGCCGCCGCGATGGAGGACACCAGCGCCGACGCGCTGGCCCGACCGGGCGCCATGTCATCGCCACCGGTCGGCCGCACCTACGGCGCCGGAGTCGAGGCCACCCAACGCATCGGCGGGGCTGAGGCCACCCAACGGATCGGCGGAGCCGAAGCCACCCAGCGGATCGGTGCCGACAGCACCCAGCGGATCGGCACGGAGGCCACCCAGCGCGTCGGGCCCGAGGTGTTCGGCTACGGCGGCGGGCAGCCGGAAGCCACCCAGCGAATCGGTGGCTACGGCGGTGGGCAGCCGGAGGCCACCCAGCGGATCGGTGGCGGCTACGGCGGCGGGCCGCCGGAGGCCACCCAGCGGATCGGCGGCTACGGCGCCGACCACTGGCCGGCGGCGCCCAGCCACCAGTACGGCACCCCGCCACCGGCCAGCGGCGGTGGTGGTGGCAGCAGCCCGCTCGACCGGGCGAAGGCCACCGGCGCTCGTCTGGTCGACACGGTGAAGGGCTGGCCGCGCAAGATCCAACTGGCCGCGGCCGGCGGCCTCGCGCTGCTCCTGCTGATCACCGTCGTGGCCCTCACCGGTGGGGACGACTCCCCACCCGCCACCCCGGTCGCCGACCCGTCCAACTCCGCCGAGGAGGGGCCGGGCGGCGTCGAGATGCAGGAGCACTCGGCGCGCGGGGTGCGGGTGCTGGTGCCCAAGGGCTGGAAGAAGGCCGCGCCCAAGGGTGCCGTCTACGTCGACTACACCGACCCGGAGGACAGCGGCCGCCGGGTCCGCATCCTCAACGAGGAGTGGCGCGGCGACTCGGCCCGCTGGGCGCAGACCGCCGAGAACGGCCTGAAGACCCGGTCGAACTCGTGCGCCAAGCCGTACACCCAGATCTCGATGGAGGCCAAGGAACTCGCCGGGAAGCCGTCGGCCGAGTTCGAGTACACCTGCGGCGAGGGTGACGGCATGCGGCACGGGGTGTGGCACGGGGTGGCCCACGACGGCCGGATGTACTCCTTCTACCTCACCGCGAACGACTCCCGCTTCGCGGAGAGCAGGCCGATCTACGACGAGATGGCGCAGTCGTTCCAGCTCACCGCCGCCGGCTGAGCCGGGGCGCGGGACCGTGGTGATCCGCCGCCGTGCTATCAAGAGGCCATGGCGGCGGACACCACTGACCTTGACACCCTGCGCGAGCGGGCCGAACGCTGGCTCGCCGACGACCCCGACCCGGCCGACCGGGCGGAACTACGGACGGTGCTCGATCGCCTCCCGGCCAGCGCCCCCGAGTTGGCCGACCGGTTCGCCGGGCCGCTGACCTTCGGCACCGCCGGGCTGCGCGGGCCGCTGCGCGCGGGGCCCAACGGGATGAACCTCGCGGTGGTCACCCAGGCCGCCGCCGGGCTGGTCGCCTGGCTCGCGGCCCAGGGCGGCACCGGTCCGTTGGTGATCGGGTACGACGCCCGGCGCGGCTCGCGCGAGTTCGCCGAGCGGACCGCCCGGGTGTCCACCGGGGCGGGACGGCCCGCCCTGCTGCTCCCCCGCCCGCTGCCCACCCCGGTGCTCGCCTACGCGGTACGACACCTGCGGGCGGTCGCCGGAGTGATGGTGACCGCGAGCCACAACCCGCCGCAGGACAACGGCTACAAGGTCTACCTCGGGGCCGAGCTCGGCGGCGACCGGGGCGCCGGGGCGCAGATCGTGCCGCCCGCCGACGCCGGCATCGAGGCCGCCATCCGCGCGGTCGGCCCACTCGCCGAGGTGCCGCTCGGCGCGGCCGGGCAGGTGCTCGGCGACGACCTCGTCACCGGATACGTGGCCGAAGCGGTGCAGGTCGTGCCCGCCGGCGGCCCCCGGGAGCTGACCGTGGCGTACACCCCGCTGCACGGCGTCGGGGCGACCGTCCTCACCGCCGCCTTCGCCGCCGCCGGCTTCCCCGTGCCCGGCCTGGTGCCGGACCAGGCCGAGCCCGACCCAAACTTCCCCACCGTGAGCTTCCCCAACCCCGAGGAGCCGGGCGCGGTCGACCGTCTGGTCGCCCTCGCCGAATCGACCGGCGCCGACCTGGCCATCGCCAACGACCCCGACGCCGACCGTTGTGCGGTCGCGGTCCGGGAGGCGACCGGCGGCTCGGACGGCACGGAGACCGTCGGCGGCCCGGACGGTCCCGGCGGCCCGGACGGTCCCGGCGGCCCGGACGGTCCCGGCGGCCCGGACGGTGCCGAGGGCGTCCGGCCGGGACGTTCCGGCTGGCGGATGCTGCGCGGGGACGAGCTGGGCGTACTGCTCGCCGACCATCTGATGCGACGCGGCGTGACCGGCCTGTACGCCACCACCATCGTCTCGTCGTCCCTGCTGCGGGCGATGTGCGCAGCCCGGGGCCTGCCGTACGACGAGACGCTGACCGGATTCAAGTGGATCGTGCGGGCCGGCGGCGGTGCCGAGCCGCTGGTCTTCGGTTACGAGGAGGCGCTCGGCTACTGCGTCGCCCCCGAGCACGTCCGGGACAAGGACGGCATCACCGCCGCGCTGACCGTCGCCGAGCTGGCCGCCGGTCTCAAGGCGCAGGGGCGCACCCTCACCGACCGGCTGGACGAGTTGGCCGCCGAGTTCGGCGTGCACCACACCGACCAGCTCTCGGTACGCGTCGACGACCTGCGCCTGATCGCCGACGCGATGGCCCGCATCCGTGCCGCCACCCCGGTCACGCTGCTCGGCCAGCCGGTCACCGAGTCGCAGGACCTGCTCCCCGAGGCGGACGTGCTGATCCTGCGTACCGACACCGCCCGGGTGGTGATCCGCCCCTCCGGCACCGAGCCGAAACTCAAGGCGTACCTCGAAGTGGTGGAACCGGTCACGGACGGCGACGTCGCCACGGCGCGTTCGCGCGCGGCAACCGCCGTCGCAACCCTACGCACCGAAACCGCCCACGCCCTGGGCATGTAAGGAAGGGCCCCCTTTTAACGCCTCGTGTATAGGAAGGGCCCCCTATTAACCACCTGATCAGAATTCCTGTTGCTGAGAGTGATCGGCAACCGGGCGGCGGGGCCGGTCCTGGCACCTCAGACGGCCGGGCGATGAGACACCTCCGCCACCGGCACCCGTCTCCGTCGCACAAGGCACCGCAACTCGCCGCCCTGCTCACCGGACGCCGCAACTCGCGGCTTTGGTCACCGGGCGCCGCAACTCGCGGTTTCGCTCGCAGGATGCCGCAACTCGCGGTCTCAACCGGCCCGGACACCCCCACATACCGCAACCCGCGCCACCCACAACGCCGGACACCCCGACATACCGCAACCCGCGCCGCCCACACCCCCGCCACCGCAGCCACCACCCCCGGACCCACCACGCCTGGGCCCACCTCGCCCGGACCCACCACGTTCGGGGCCCACAACCCCCTGGACCCACCACCCCCGGACCCACCACGCCCGGACCCACCACCCTCTGGACCCACCTCGCCACCACCACCTGATGGCCGCTGGTCACTCCAACTCCCAGGGCGGGCGTCCCGGGCCCAGATGATGACGCTCCCGGCCACTGTCGAGCTGACCCGTCTGCGCTATCACCACCCCCGCACCGGGCGACAAACCGACCAGGCAGCATCACACCACCATTGCGCCATCCCGCCGATCCAGCCCTGCGGAATACCGCACGCCCGCCATTCACCCCAACCCGACCCACCGTCGATCACCCCGACCCGCCGTCGATCACCGCGATCCGCGCACGCTCTCAGCTCGACAGGGCCACACCCCGACACCAACGACCGGCTGCCCATCCGCCGAGCGGACACGACAACGACAGTCACCGACAAGACTCGACCAGGCGCTCAACAAGCGGCGCACTCCAGCCCGCTGCGTTCAGTAACGGTCAGCCGGCACCTCCGCCCAGCGCGGAAACGCTCGCTCCACCTCGACCAGCCGGCGGAGATCCCCGCCTGTGAACGGGTCTGGCGAGGGCTGGAGTCGCTCGCGTTGGATGAGCCGACAATCAGTGGAGCTGATCGATGCCATCCGGGGAGAGTGCTATGAGTGACCTGACCGGCGCCCGCTGGCGCGCCAGCGCCAGCGCCAACGGCGGCACCAACGGCGGCGAGTGCATCGAGGTTGCCGACAATTTGCCCGGCGTCGTCGGCATCCGGGAGAGCAGGGACCCAACCGGCCCGGCGCTCACCGTCGCACCCGCTGCCTGGTCCGCCTCGTCACCGCTGTGCGGGCCGATCGGCTGCCCGGCTGACCCTGATCAGGCCGGCCCATCACGACGGAGGGTCATGATCGGGGGCCGAGGGCGGCCTCGACCGCGCGGCCCAGGGCGGCCACCACCAGGCCGACCGAGGGACGGACCACCGAGTCCGCCAGGCTCACCTCGCCGGTGAAGCCGGCGCCGCTGGCGATTTCCGACAACCGGCGGCGCGCGCGCTCGGCCGCCTCGTCGGTGGCGCCGAGCGTGGACTCCATCCGCAGTACGACGACCAGGGTGGCCAGCGCGGCGGTCCGCTCGTCCGGGGCGGCCCCGGTCAGCGCCGAGACGAGCCGCTGGTGGGTGTCCGCCTTCACCGAGGGGTCCAGCGCCGGATAGCGGTGTACGTGAATGAAACCCAGCTCGGTCTCCTCGACTTCCCGGACGACGCCCTGGTCGCGCAGTTCGCCGAGGATGCTGTCGCGCAGGCCGTGCCGCAGCCGCTGCACCCAGTTGGACGGGCTGTGCGGCGGGTCGGCGGCGATCCGGGCGAGCACGTCGTCGGTGACCGGCTCACCGGTGGGCGTCGCGTCGACCGCCGTCAGGGTCCCGTCGGCGTACGCGATCCGCTCGGCCAGCGCCAGCTCGATCAGGACCGCCGCGGCCATCCCGAGGTCGAGGCTGATCCGTGGCATCGTCGACTTGCCGGTCTCGTCGTCGTACGCGAGCAGGAGCAGCTCCTCGGCGAGCGGGACACCAGTCATGTTCGGGACGCTAGTCGCTGAACCCCACCCCTCGCGGGCCAAACCCGCCCCAACCCCTCCCGTTGATCATGAGGTTAGCGGCAGTGATTGAGATCGACATCGCCGCTAACCTCATGATCAACGGTGCAGGTGGGGGGTCAGAAGCGGGGCATGCCGCCGAACTGGCGGTCGCCGGCGTCGCCGAGGCCGGGCACGATGAACTTGCTGTCGTTGAGGCCCTCGTCGATCGAGGCGGTGACCAGGCGCAGGGGCAGGCCGGAGCGCTCCAGCCGCTCGATGCCCGCCGGCGCGGCCAGTACGCAGAGCACGGTGATGTCGGTGCAGCCACGTTCGGCCAGCATCCGGCAGCAGTGTTCCAGCGATCCACCGGTGGCCAGCATCGGGTCGAGGACCAGCACCGGCAGGCCGTCCAGGTCCCGGGGCAGCGATTCCATGTAGGCCCGTGGCTCGAACGTCTCCTCGTCGCGGGCCAGCCCGACGAAGCCCATCGACGACTCGGGCAGCAGCCCCAGCGCGGCGTCGGCCATGCCGAGACCGGCCCGCAGCACCGGCACCAGCAGCGGCGGGTTGGCCAGCCGGGTGCCCTCGGTGGCGGTGACCGGGGTCTGCACCGGGTACTTCTCGACCGGGAAGGAGCGCGCCGCCTCGTACACCAGCATGGTGGTGAGTTCGCGCAGCGCCGCCCGGAACGAGGCCGGGTCGGTCCGTTCGTCCCGCATGGCGGTCAGCCGGGACTGGGCGAGCGGATGGTCAATGACGTGTACGTCCACGATCGCTCAACCTACCCGGCCCGGCCACCGGCGCGCTTGGCCCGCCCGGACCAGCGATGTCGCTCACGCGGAACCGCTCGGGCAGCCGCAGCGACCAAGATCACTGCGGGTCGACCCGCGTAGACTTCGGGCCATGACGGCGACAGCGACGTCGGCCCGGTCGGATCTCTCCGAACTGGGACGATCCGAGACTGCTCTGCGTGCCTTCCTGCACGGCCTACCAGGCGTGGACCAGGTCGGCGCGGAGCAGCGGGCAGCCCAACTCGGCACCCGATCCATCAAGACCACCGCCAAGGCCCAGGCGATCGACCTCGCCATCCGGATGGTCGACCTGACGACGCTGGAGGGGGCGGACACCCCGGGCAAGGTGCGGGCGCTCGCCGCCAAGGCACTGCGGCCGGACCCGGCCGACCCGTCCTGCCCGCACGTCGGCGCGGTCTGCGTCTATCCCTCGATGGTCCCGTACGCGGCCGAGGTGCTGCGCGGCAGCGCAGGGTCCGGGCGGCCATCCGACGGACCGGGACCGACGAACGGCGCCGCGCCGGCCGGACCCGGCGGAGTGCACCTGGCCAGCGTGGCGACGGCCTTCCCGTCGGGCCAGGCGCCGCTGGAGGTCAAGCTCGCCGACACCCGAGCGGCTGTCGAGGCCGGTGCCGACGAGATCGACATGGTGATCAACCGGGGTGCCTTCCTGGCCGGCCGCTACGGCGAGGTGTACGACGAGATCGTCGCGATCAAGGAGGCCTGCGGCGGTGCTGATGCCGGTCGCCAAGGGCGACCGCGAGCGCACCTCAAGGTGATCCTGGAGACCGGCGAACTGGCCACGTACGACAACGTGCGCCGTGTCTCCTGGCTGGCGATGCTGGCCGGCGGCGACTTCATCAAGACCTCCACCGGCAAGGTCCCGGTCGCGGCCACCCTGCCGGTGACGCTGGTGATGCTGGAGGCGGTCCGCGACTTCCGCACGGCCACCGGGCGGCAGGTCGGCGTGAAGCCGGCCGGCGGTATCAGGACCACCAAGGACGCCATCAAATACCTGGTGATGGTCAACGAGACCGTCGGGCCGGACTGGCTGGACCCGGACTGGTTCCGCTTCGGCGCCTCCAGCCTGCTGAACGACCTGCTGATGCAGCGCACCAAGCTGAAGACCGGCGTCTACGCCGGCCCCGACTACTTCACCCTGGACTGACCGCGATGTTCGAATACGCCCCCGCCCCCGAGTCGCGCTCGGTGGTGGACATCAAGCCGTCCTACGGCCTGTTCGTCGACGGGACGTTCGTCGACCCGGCCGACGGCGGCAGCTTCAAGTCGATCAATCCGGCCTCCGAGGAGGTCCTCTCGGAGATCGCCGAGGGTGGCGCGCAGGACGTGGACCGCGCGGTCCGCGCCGCCCGGAAGGCGTACGACAAGGTCTGGGGCCCGATGCCGGGCCGGGACCGGGCCAAGTACCTGTACCGGATCGCCCGGATCGTCCAGGAGCGCTCCCGCGAGCTGGCCGTGCTCGAGACGTTGGACAACGGCAAGCCGATTAAGGAGTCGCGGGACGTCGACCTGCCGCTGGTCGCCGCCCACTTCTTCTACTACGCGGGCTGGGCGGACAAGCTCGGTCACGCCGGTTTCGGTCCCGCCCCGAAGCCGCTGGGCGTGGCGGCGCAGGTCATCCCGTGGAACTTCCCGCTGCTCATGCTGGCCTGGAAGATCGCTCCGGCCCTCGCCGCCGGCAACACGGTGGTGCTGAAGCCGGCCGAGACCACCCCGCTGACCGCGCTGCTCTTCGCCGAGATCTGCCAGCAGGCCGACCTGCCGGCCGGCGTGGTCAACATCGTCACCGGCGCTGGTGACACCGGTCGCGCCCTGGTCGAGCACCCGGGCGTGGACAAGGTCGCCTTCACCGGCTCCACCGAGGTCGGCCGGGCCATCGCCCGCGCGGTCGCCGGCAGCCGCAAGAAGCTCACCCTGGAGTTGGGCGGCAAGGCCGCCAACATCGTCTTCGACGACGCCCCGGTCGACCAGGCGGTCGAGGGGATCGTCAACGGCATCTTCTTCAACCAGGGGCACGTCTGCTGCGCCGGCTCCCGGCTGCTGGTCCAGGAGTCCGTCGCCGAGACGGTGCTGGAGTCGCTGAAGCGGCGGATGGCTCAGCTGCGGGTCGGTGACCCGCTGGACAAGAACACCGACGTCGGCGCCATCAACTCCGCCGCCCAGCTGGCCCGGATCAAGGAGCTGTCCGACGCGGGGGCCGCCGAGGGCGCGCAGCGGTGGTCGCCGCCGTGCGAGCTGCCCGAGCGGGGCTTCTGGTTCGCGCCGACCATCTTCACCGGAGTCACCCAGGCACACCGGATCGCCCGGGAGGAGATCTTCGGCCCGGTGCTGTCCGTGCTCACCTTCCGCACCCCGGCCGAGGCCGTGGAGAAGGCCAACAACACGCCGTACGGGTTGTCGGCCGGGATCTGGACCGAGAAGGGCTCCCGGATCCTGTGGACGGCCGACCGGCTGCGCGCCGGGGTGGTCTGGGCCAACACGTTCAACAAGTTCGACCCGACCTCGCCGTTCGGCGGGTACAAGGAGTCGGGCTACGGCCGCGAGGGCGGCCGGCACGGGCTGGAGGCGTACCTCAATGTCTGAGCGGGTGGCGGTACGCAAGACGTACAAGCTCTTCATCGGCGGGAAGTTCCCGCGCAGCGAGTCGGGACGGTCGTACCTCGTGCAGGACTCCAACGTGTCGCTGGCCTCCCGCAAGGACGCGCGGGACGCCGTGGTCGCCGCCCGCGCCGCCGTGCAGGGGTGGGCCGGGGCGACCGCGTACAACCGGGGTCAGATTCTCTACCGGGTGGCCGAGATGCTGGAGGGCCGGCGCGAGCAGTTCGTCGCCCTCGGTGTGCCCGGCGACGAGGTGGACGCGGCGACGGACCGCTGGGTCTGGTACGCGGGCTGGTCCGACAAGCTGCCGCAGGTGTACGGCGGCGCGAACCCGGTGGCCGGGCCGTACTTCAATCTCTCCGCGCCCGAGCCGACCGGCGTGGTGGCGGTGGTGGCCCCGGAGGCGCCCGCGCTGCTCGGCCTGGTCAGCGTGATCGCTCCGGCGATCGTGACCGGCAACACCGTGGTGGTGGCCGCCTCGCCGGCGGCCCCGCTGGCCGCGGTGACCCTGGCCGAGGTGCTGGCCACCTCCGACCTGCCCGGCGGGGTGGTCAACATCCTCACCGGTCGCCTCGCCGAGACCGTGCCGACGCTGGCCGCGCACATGGACGTCAACGCGATCGACCTGACCGGGGTGACCGACCCGGAGCTGGCCGCCGACCTGGAGGGCAGGGCGGCGGAGAACCTCAAGCGGGTGCTCCGGCCGGCGGCTCACGACTGGTCGGCGGATCCGGGGTTGGGCCGGATGACGTGGCTGCTGGAGACGAAGACCGTGTGGCATCCGAAGGGCCTCTGAGTTGCGCCCGTCACCGAGGATCCACGCTTCGGGACGATTCGTCTCGAACACTGCCGGGTAGGCTAGCGTCTGGCGTTTAACGGATCGAGCGCAAATGATCATGCTATCAGTGGAGCCCGACATGTCGCACGCACAGGTCCCGCAGCTGCGGATGCGCCTCTGCTCACGGCGTCACGTCGACCTGATGCGCGTCACCACCGCGCTCTGTCACGCCTGATCCGCGGCGCCCTGGCCCGAGCGGCTCGTCCCATCAGCGGCAGACCATCGATCCGTGGTCGGCCTGGCCAGCCTTTGCTCTCCGCGCGCCACCCCGTCCGGTGAGTTCCGGACGAGCGATCTTGCCCGCCAGCCCCGCAGCCACCCGGCCTGAAGGAGAGACATCATGACCACCCCCGACTCCGATCCAACTCCCGCCGAGTCGACACCGGCCACCTGGTCCTTCGAGACGCTGCAGGTGCACGCGGGCGCCGCCCCGGACCCGGCCACGGGCGCCCGGGCGACCCCGATCTACCAGACCACGTCGTTCGCCTTCCGTGACGCTGACCACGCCGCCGGCCTGTTCGCGCTGGCCGAGCCGGGCTACATCTACACCCGGATCAACAACCCGACCCAGGATGTGCTGGAGCAGCGGGTCGCCGCCCTCGAAGGCGGTGTCGCGGCCCTGGCGGTGGCCTCCGGCCAGTCCGCGGAGACCCTGGCGATCCTCAACCTGGCCCGCAGCGGTGACCACATCGTGTCCAGTGCGAGCCTGTACGGCGGCACCTACAACCTGTTCCGCCACACCCTGCCGAAGTTCGGCATCGAGGTGAGCTTCGTCGAGGACCCCGACGACCTCGACGCCTGGCGGGCGGCGGTCCGGCCGAACACCAAGGCCTTCTTCGGCGAGTCCATCGGCAACCCCCGCAGCAACATCCTCGACATCCGGGCGGTCGCCGACCTGGCGCACGAGGTCGGTGTCCCGCTGATCGTGGACAACACCGTCGCCACGCCCTACCTGCTGCGCCCGCTGGAGCACGGCGCGGACGTGGTGATCCACTCCGCGACCAAGTACCTCGGTGGTCACGGCACCGCCATCGGTGGTGTGGTCGTCGATGGCGGCAGCTTCGACTTCTCGGCGCACGCCGAGAAGTTCCCCGAGTTCGTCGAGCCCGACCCCACCTACAACGGGCTGCGGTACTGGCCGGCGCTGGGGCCCGGCGCGTACGCGATCAAGATGCGGGTCCAGCTGCTGCGGGACCTCGGTCCGGCGATCTCCCCGTTCTCGGCCTTCCTGCTGTTGCAGGGCATCGAGACCCTGTCGCTGCGGATGGAACGGCACGCCGCCAACGCCCAGGCCGTCGCCGAGTGGCTGGAGCAGCGCGACGACGTGGTCAGTGTCAACTACGCCGGCCTGCCCACCAGCCCGTGGTACGACCGCGCCCGCCAGTACCTGCCCCGCGGCACCAGCGCCCTGCTCACCTTCGAACTGGCCGGTGGCGTCGAGGCCGGCATCGCCTTCGTGGACGCGCTGAAGCTGCACTCGCACGTCGCCAACATCGGCGACGTGCGATCGCTGGTGATCCACCCGGCGTCGACCACCCATGCCCAGCTCACCGACGAGGCGCGCCGGGCCGCCGGGGTGGGCCCGGGGCTGGTCCGGCTCGCCGTCGGAATCGAGCACATCGACGACATTCTGGCCGACCTGGAGGCCGGGTTCATCGCCGCCAAGGAGGCCTGATCCGGCGATGACCCTCACCCCACTGCGTGCGGAGGCCGGGCAGCTGCCCGGCCTCCGCACGGGCGCGTCCGGTCGCCGATCCGCCGAGATCGGGAAGCTGACTCTGGAGTCCGGGCGGGTGCTGCCGGACGTCCGGATGGCCTATCAGACCTGGGGCACGCTGAACTCCGCCGGCGACAACGCGGTGCTGGTGCTGCACGCCCTCACCGGGGACTCGCACGTGGTCGGTCCGGCCGGTCCCGGCCAGCCGACACCCGGCTGGTGGGACGGGCTGATCGGCCCCGGCGCGCCGTTGGACGACCGCCGGTACTTCGTCGTCGCGGCGAACGTCCTCGGCGGCTGCCGTGGCAGCACCGGGCCGGCCACGCCCGCGCCGGACGGCAAGCCGTGGGGGTCGCGCTTCCCGCGCCTGACCCCTCGGGACCAGGTACGGGCCGAGGCGGCGCTGGCCGACCTGATCGGGATCCGGTCGTTCGCCGCGGTCATCGGCGGCTCGATGGGCGGCATGCGGGCGCTGGAATGGGCGATCATGTATCCGGAGCGGGTACGCCGGTGTGTCGCCATCGCCACCACGCCGGACTTCTCCGGTGACCAGATCGCCTGGAGCGTGCCGCAGCTCGCCGCCATCCGAACGGATCCGAACTTCCGGGGTGGCGACTACTACGACGGGCCGCCGCCCCTGGCCGGAATGGCGGTCGCCCGGCAGATCGCCCACGTCACGTACCGTTCGGCGCGCGAGCTGAACGAGCGGTTCGGTCGCGCCCCCCAGGCCGGGGAGGACCCGGCCGTGGGCGGTCGGTTCGCGGTGCAGTCGTACCTGGACCACCACGGCGCCAAGCTTGGCCGACGGTTCGACCCGAACTCCTACCTGGTGCTCACCGAGTCGATGAACGCCCACGACATCGGGCGTGGGCGGGGTGGGGTGGACGCGGCCCTGGCGAGGATCCGCGCGGAACTCACCGTGGCCGTGGTCGACTCCGACCGGCTGTTCCCGCCGGAGCAGGGTGCGGTGCTCGCCGCCGCACCGACCGCCCGGCCGCTGATCACGATCCGGTCCGACTTCGGCCACGACGGCTTCCTGGTCGAGGCCGAGCAGGTGGCGGCGGTGGTCCGGGGAGCCCTGGGAGGGGACTACTACGAGAGGTAGGATCAGGGGGTGACTCGGCTTGGTGACCTCGAACGCGCGGTGATGGATGTGCTGTGGGACACGGTTCCCGGCAGGTCGGACGGCATCACCGTGCGGGAGGTGGCCGAGACACTGGACGGACGCGAGCTGGCGTACACCACGGTGATGACAGTGCTGGACCGGCTCGCCGGCAAGGGCATGGTCGAGCGCGAGCGCGAGGGACGGGCCTGGCGGTACCGGGCCGCGGCCAGCCGAGAGGCGTACATCGCCCGGCTGATGCTGGACGCGCTGGACCTCGGCGGCAGCCGGGACGCCGCGCTGGTGCGCTTCGCCCGATCGGTCACCGGCACGGAGGCCGACGTGCTCCGTGCCGCCCTGGCCGACGAGGCGGCGGAGCGGTAGGGACGACGCCGTGGCCCACAGCCTGCACTTCGCCGCCTCGATGCTGGCGTGCTGGTTGATAGCGCAGGTGCTGGCCCGTTCCACCTGGACGTGGCGCAGCCCTCGGGTGGCGATCCTCTGCTGGCAGGCGGTCGGCCTGGGTGCCGGCCTCTCCGCGGTGGGCCTGCCGATGTCGCTGGGGCTGACTCCGTACCAACGCGGCACCGGCAGCGCCCTGCTAGCGCTCGCCGACGACCTGTGGCACAGCACCCTGCCGGCCGGTCTGGGCGCCGTGCACCTGGGGCTGGTGGGCGTCGGTTTCGGCATCGGGGCGGTGCTGCTCACCACGACGGTACGCAGCATCCACGGCGCGGTACGCGCCCAGCGCCGGCACCGCGATCTGCTCGCCCTGGTGGCCCGGCGGGATCCCACCGTGCCCGGCGCGCTGGTGCTCGACCATCCGGGCGCGGCCGCGTACTGCCTGCCCGGGGTGCGTCCCCGGGTGGTGGTCAGCGCCGGCACGCTCGATCTGCTCAACCCGGCCGAGCTGGCGGCGGTGCTCACCCACGAACGGACGCACGCGCAGGAGCGGCACGACCTGGTGCTGCTGCCGTTCACCGCGCTGTGCCGGGCACTGCCCTGGCTGGGCTGGGTCAGGAAGGCGCACGAGCGGGTCTCGCTGCTGGTCGAGATGCGCGCCGACGACAAGGCCCGGGAGCTGCACGCGGATGCACCGCTGGCCGGGGCGCTGCAGCGCTTCGCCGCCGCCGGCAACCGGATCACTCCGGCCGGCGCGCTCGGCCTGGGCGACCGGGACCTGGCCGTACGCGTGCAGCGGCTGATGGTCACCGAACGCCCGCCCCGCCTGCTCGGTGCCGTCGCGCTGGCGGTGACCACCACCGCTGCCGCCCTGCCGATCTCGTTGTTCCTGAGCTGACCCACCCTGAACTGACCCTGATCTTGTCGGAATCGGCCCGCGTGAAGCCCTATAGGTAGGTTGCCTACCGGTAGCCTTCCCACCAACTCACGCCCCCGTCCCAGGAGAGCCGGCCATGGACACCCTGCTCCTCGCCCGCCTGCAGTTCGCCGCGACCGCCTCGGTCCATTTCCTCTTCGTGGCCGTCACCCTCGGCCTGGTCACCCTCCTCGTCGGGCTGCAGACCGCCTGGGTGGTCACCGGCAACCCCCGCTGGGAGCGGCTGACCCGGTTCTGGGGCCAGCTCTACGTGATCAACTACGTGCTCGGCATCGCCACCGGCATCGTGATGGAGTTCCAGTTCGGGCTGAACTGGAGCGGGCTGTCGCGCTACGTCGGCAACGTCTTCGGCGCCCCGCTGGCGATCGAGACCCTGGTCGCCTTCTTCCTGGAGTCGACCTTCCTCGGCATGTGGATCTTCGGCTGGCACCGGCTGCGCCGGGGCGTACACCTCGCGCTGTTGTGGGGCGTGGCGCTCACCGCGTACGCCTCGGCGTTCTGGATCATGGTGGCCAACTCCTGGTTGCAGAACCCGGTCGGCTACGAGGTACGCGACGGCGTCGCCCACCTGACCGACTTCTCCGCGCTGCTGACCAACCCGGCCCTCTGGACGGCACTCGGGCACGTGGTGTCGGCAGCGCTGCTCACCGGCGGGCTGCTGATGGCCGGGATCAGCGCCTGGCACCTGCTCCGGCGCACCCCCGACCACGACCTGTTCCGCACCTCGCTGCGGATCGGGGTGGTCACCGCCACGCTGGCGATCAGCCTCGTGCAGGGCTTCGGCTTCGCCCAGTTCCGGCCGGTGGGTGCGGTGCAGCCGACCAAGTTCGGGGGCACGAGCCCGGAGGCCGAGGCGCTGGTCGCCGAGTGGACCGCCCGGTTCGGGCCCGGCGACTACCTGCCGCCCGCGCTGGCCAGCGTCGGGCTCGGGTTCATGATCCTCATCGGTTTCGGCCTCGGCCTGCTCTGGCTGCTGCTGCCGCTGCTCTGGCGGGACTGGATCATCCGGCTCCGGTTTCCGCTGTGGCTGCTGATGCTCGCCGTGCCGCTGCCGTTCGTGGCGCTGATCCTGGGCTGGATCTCCCGCGAGGTCGGCCGCCAGCCCTGGGTGGCGTACGGGCTGCTGCCGGTGGACCAGGCCGTCTCCCCGATCAGCGGATGGCTGATGGCCGTCTCCCTGACCGGCTTCACCCTGCTGCTCGGCACCCTCGCCGTCACCAACTGGGTGCTGCTGGCCCGGCACGCCGCCCGGGGCGCCGCCGACCCCGCCCTCGGCCGCCCACCGGCGCAGCCGGCCGCCGACGACACCCGCCCCGAACCCACCTTCGCCTGAGGAGACCGCCATGGAACTCGCCTGGTACGCCCTGCTCGGCCTCTTCTTCGCCGGATACCTGGTGCTCGGCGGCTACGACTACGGCGTCGGGCTGCTGCTCGCCCGCGGCGTCGACCCCGCCCGGCGGCGGGCGGCCCTCAACGCGGTCGGGCCGTTCTTCCTCGGCAACGAGGTGTGGCTGGTCGCCGCCGTGGGCATCCTGTTCGGCGCGTTCCCGGTGCTGGAGGGGGAACTGCTCGCCGGCAGCTACCCGGCCGTGCTGGGCGCGCTGGCCGGGGTGATCCTGGTGACCGCCGGGGTGCAGCTGCGCAGCCGGCCGGCGAGCCGGTCCGCCCGGGCCGGTTGGGACCGGGTGATCGCGGTGGGCAGCCTGCTCGCCGCGCTCGGCTGGGGCACCGTGCTCGCCGGGCTCCTCCAGGGCGTACCGCTGCACGCCGACGGGCACGTCGCCGGGGTGGCGCACCTGTTCACCCCGTTCGCCGCCGCCACCGCGCTGGCCGTGGTCGCCCTGGTCGCCGCGCACGGTGCGACCTTCCTCACGCTCCGGCTGCCGGCCGCCGAGGCCGATCGGCTCCGGCCGCTGGCCCGCCGGCTGATCGTCGCCGCGGTCATCGCGGTCGCCACGGCCGCCGCCGTCGGCCTGCTCTCCGATCGGGTACGCGCCGCCGCGCAGCGCCCCGCGATCGGCGTACTGCTGGCGATTCTGCTGGTCGCGGCCCTGCTGGTGGCCCACGCGGCGCTGGGCCGGCGGCGGGTCGGGCTGGCCTTCGCCGCCACCGCCACCGCTCTCGCGCTGCCGGTCGTGCTGGTCGGGGCGACCCTGTGGCCGTACGTGCTGGTGTCGACCGTCGACCCCGGCGCGTCGCTGGCGGTGGCCGACGCAGCGGCAAGCGCCCCGACGCTACGCCTGCTGGGTTGGCTGGCGCTGCCCCTGCTGCCGGCCCTACTAGGCTTTCAGGCGATGTGCTGGTGGATTTTCCGGGGACGGACCGACGGCAGAGCAGCGGTGTACTGGTGAACCGTCGCCCCTTCGACCCGCGGCTGCTGCACCGGGTCCCCGCGGCCCGGCGCGACCTCATGCTGCTCGCGTTCCTGGGCGTGCTCGCCGCCGGGCTGGTCGTGGTGCAGGCCACCGCCCTGGCCGCGCTGTTGGCCACCGCGTTCACCGGCCGGCTGGATCGGGTCGCGCTGGCCGGCTTCGTCGCCGCCGTCGCCGCCCGGTCGGTGCTGGTCTGGGCACAGGGCGCGGTGTCGGCACGGCTGGCCGCCACGGTCAAGGCCGCACTCCGGGCCGACCTGCTGGGCGCGGTGGCCCGGCACGGGCCGGGCTGGGTCGCCGGCCAGCGGGCCGGGCAACTGGCCACCCTGGCCGGCCGCGGGCTGGACGCCCTGGACGCCTATTTCACCGGCTACCTGCCACAACTGGCGCTGAGTATCACCGTCCCGGTGGCCGTGCTGACCCGGGTCTTTGTCGCCGACTGGAGTTCGGCGGTGATCATCGCGCTGACCCTGCCACTCATCCCGATCTTCGGGGCGCTGCTCGGCTGGCAGGCCCAGGCCGCCACCGAACGCCAGTGGCGGCGGCTGTCCCTGCTGGGCGGGCACTTCCTGGACATGGTGGCCGGGCTGCCCACGTTGCGGGCCTTCGGCCGCGCCCGGTCCCAGACCGAGGCGGTCCGCCGGATGGCCGACGGTCACCGGGTGGCCACCATGAAGACCCTGCGCATCGCGTTCCTCTCCGCGCTGGTGTTGGAGCTCGTCGCCACCCTGTCGGTGGCGCTGGTCGCGGTGCCGGTGGGTGTCCGGCTGCTCGGCGGCGGGCTGGCCCTGCAGACCGCGCTGCTGGTGCTGCTGCTCACCCCGGAGGCGTACCTGCCGCTGCGGGCGGCCGGCAGCCGGTTCCACGCCAGCATGGAGGGACTCACCGCGCTGGACGAGGCGCTCACCCTCTCCGGTTCCGCGCCGGCACCGGCGGGCCGCGCCGGGACGCTGCCCGACGGGCGCGGCGAGATCCGGTTCGAGTCGGTGACCGTCGCGTACGAGCGCACCACCGCGCTGCGGGACGTCACGCTGACGATCCGGCCGGGCGAGCGGATCGCGGTCATCGGCCCGAGCGGCGCCGGCAAGACCACGCTGCTGAACCTGCTGCTCGGCTTCGTCGCGCCGACCGCCGGCCGGGTCACCGTCGGCGGGGTCGATCTCGCCGACGCCGACCTGGACGGCTGGCGCCGGCAGGTGGCCTGGGTGCCGCAGCGGGCGCACCTGTTCGCCACGACGCTGGCGGACAACATCCGGCTCGGTACCCCCGACGCCGAACCGGCCCGGGTCGCCGCCGCGGTCCGGGACGCCTCCCTCGACGACGTGGTCGCCGCGCTGCCCGACGGGCTCGACACCACGCTCGGCGAGCGCGGGCACGGCCTGTCCAGCGGGCAACGGCAGCGGGTGGCCCTGGCCCGGGCGTTCCTGAGGGACGCGCCCGTGGTCCTGCTCGACGAACCGACCGCGCGCCTCGACGCGGCGGCCGAGGCGGCGGTGCTGTCGGCCACCCACCGACTGATCACCGGCCGCACCGCGCTGCTGGTCGCGCACCGGCCCGCGCTGCTCAGGGGCGTCGACCGCGTCCTGCGGGTCGCCGACGGTCGGGTCACCGAACTCACGCCGGCACCGGCCGGGGAGGTCCGATGAGCGGTCCCTCTCCCGAACTGACGGTGCTGCGCCTGGCCCGGCCGTACCTGAGACGGCTGGTCGGTGCCGGGCTGCTCGCCGCCGGCACCGAGTTCGCCGGGCTGGCCCTGATGGCCACCGCGACCTGGCTGTTGATGACCGCCGCCGGGCAGCCGCCGCTGGACCGTCTCACCGTGGCGATCGTCGCGGTGCGGGCGCTCGCCGTCGGCCGGGGCGTGCTGCGCTACACCGAGCGGCTCGCCGGTCACGACGCGGTGCTCCGCCTCGTCACCGACGTACGCGCCCGGGCCTTCGCCACGCTGGCCGACCGACGCGGCGCACCGCCGCGCACCGGTGACGCGCTGAGTCGACTGGTCTCCGACGTGGAGGCGGTGCAGGACCTGCTGCTGCGCGTACTCGTCCCGGGCGCGGCGGCCGGGCTGGTGAGCGTACTGGCGGTCGGCCTGACCGCGCTCGTCTCCCCACCGGCCGCGCTCGTCCTCGCCGGCGGGCTGCTGCTGGCCGGGGTGGCCCTGCCGGCGCTGGCCACCCTCCTCACCCGGCGGGCCGGCGCCGAGGTGGCCCCGCTGCGCGGCGCGCTCGCCGCCGACGCGGTCGACCTGACCCACGGCGCCGCCGACCTGGCCGCCTTCGGCGCCACCGGCGACGCGCTCGGTGCCGCCGAGCGGCGGGCGCGGCGGCTGGCCCGGCTGGAACGCCGGCTCGCCGCGCTCGGTTTCGCCGTCGACGCCGCCGGGGTGCTGGTGGCCGGGGTGGCCGCCGGCGCGGTGGTACTCGTCGCGCTCCGCGCCGGAGTGGACGGGGTGCTGGTCGGCGTCCTGGCGGTCGGCACGCTGGCCGCGGTGGAGATCGCCCTCGCGCTGGTCGGCGCCGCCCGGCAGTGGACCGGGCTGCGCACCGGCCTGGCCAGGATCGCCCGGCTCGTCGCCCCCACCCCGGGCGCCAATCACCCCGCCGGCCCGACGGCGGCCGACCACCCCGCCGGTCCGGAGGCCGACCGGAACGCGCCGGGCGTGCCGGGCGTGCGGTTCGAGCGGGTCACCGTCCGGTACCGGGCCGGCGCCCCCGCCGCGCTGGACAGCTTCGACCTCGACCTGCCGCCCGGCCACCGGGTGGCGGTCGTCGGGCCCAGCGGCGCGGGCAAGAGCAGCCTGGCCGCCGTCCTGACCGGCGCGGTACGCCCCGACGGCGGCCGGGTGACCCTGGACGGACGGGACGTGTCGAGCTACCCGCCCGACGCGTTGCCGCAGGTGGTCGGCGGGCTGCTCGCCGAGGCGCACGTCTTCCACGCCTCGGTCCGGGACAACCTGCTGCTCGGCCGCGCCGGCGCTGACGAGGCGGCGCTCACCGGCGCGGCGGACGCGGCCGGGTTGGCGGACTGGGTCCGGGAGCAGCCGGACGGCTGGGACACCGTGGTCGGCGAGCAGGGCGGGCAGCTCTCCGGCGGCCAGCGACAGCGGCTCGCCCTGGCCCGGGCACTGCTCGCGGCACCTGCGGTGCTGGTGCTGGACGAGCCGACCGAAGGCCTCGACCCGGTCGCCGCCGACGAGGTGCTCGCCTCGGCCCTCGCCGCCGTTCCAACCGGGCACTCGGTGCTGCTGATCTCCCATCGGCTCAGCGGTCTCGCCGGACTGGACGAGATCGTGGTGCTGGACGCCGGGCGGATCGTCCAACGCGGCCGGCACGCCGATCTGGTCGCGGCTGCCGGCTGGTACCGGGACCAGTGGCTGCTCCAGCAGGCCGCCGAACACGGCTACCTGGCACTCTCCACCCGCACCGCTTAGTGCTCGGCTGCGGAAATCCGTCGGGGGGGTGTCCCTATGACCTTTGTCAAGGAGACGCCCGCAGCAGGGCGATCCACTGGTGATGTGCAGGACGGGTTGGGTGTCGGACAGGGGATGAGTGTCGGATCGGCTGCGGCTTTTCCGGTTCCT
>NZ_BMNB01000039.1 GCF_014646235.1 Micromonospora sonchi
TGATAAGGTTACGGCGGTTATGGCGGAGGGGAAACGCCCGGTTACATTCCGAACCCGGAAGCTAAGCCCTCCAGCGCCGATGGTACTGCACTCGGGAGGGTGTGGGAGAGTAGGACACCGCCGGACACACGTCACAGTCGAGGGCCGCCCGGAATCGGGCTGGCCCTCGACTGCGTTGCGCCGTTGAACGGCGTACTTAGGAAGGATGTACCTGTGAGTTCAGGACCTCAGGGCGGAGACCGTCCTCGGGGGCACGACGGGCGACCCGGCGACCGTGACGCCGGTTCACGTCGGAGCGACCGCCCGTCGTACCGCGACGACCGCGACCGGGAGCGTGGCTCCCGCGACCGCGGCTACGGCGCCGAGGGCCGCTGGTCCGGCGGACCCCGCCGGGATGATGACCGCCGCGAGGGCGGCGTTCGGGGTGAGCGCCGCGAGGGCGGTCACGCTGGTGACCGTAGAGAAGGCAGCTCCGGTGGCGGTGACCGACGGCCGGGTGGCTTCCGCGATGGGGACCGTCGTGAGGGTGGCTTCCGCGATGGTGACCGCCGCGAGGGCGACTCCCGAGCTGGTGACCGTCGGGACGGCAGCTCTGGCGGCGGTGAGCGTCGCGTAGGTGGTTTCCGTGACAGCGAGCGCCGTGAGGGTGGCTTCCGTGGCGGTGATCGTCGTGAGGGCGGTTTCCGTGGCGGTGATCGTCGTGAGGGCGGTTTCCGTGGCGGTGAGCGCCGCGAGGGTGGCTTCCGTGGCGGTGAGCGCCGCGAGGGTGGCTTCCGTGGCGGTGAGCGCCGTGATGGTGGCTTCCGTGGCGGTGAGGGTGGCTCCCGTGATGGTGACCGTCGTGAGGGCGGTTTCCGCGATGGTGAGCGCCGTGAGGGTGGCTTCCGTGGCGGTGAGCGCCGCGAGGGCGGTTTCCGTGGCGGTGAGCGCCGTGATGGTGGCTTCCGTGGCGGTGACCGTCGTGAAGGTGGCTTCCGTGGCGGTGAGGGTGGCTCCCGTGATGGTGACCGTCGTGAGGGCGGTTTCCGTGGCGGTGAGCGCCGCGAGGGTGGCTTCCGTGGCGGTGACCGTCGTGAAGGTGGCTTCCGTGGCGGTGAGGGTGGCTCCCGTGATGGTGACCGTCGTGAGGGCGGTTTCCGCGATGGTGAGCGCCGTGAGGGTGGCTTCCGTGGCGGTGACCGTCGTGAGGGCGGTTTCCGTGGCGGTGAGCGCCGTGAGGGCGGTTTCCGTGGCGGTGACCGTCGTGAGGGCGGTTTCCGTGGCGGTGACCGTCGTGAGGGCGGTTTCCGTGGCGGTGACCGTCGTGAGGGCGGTTTCCGTGGCGGTGACCGTCGTGAAGGTGGCTTCCGTGGCGGTGAGGGTGGCTCCCGTGATGGTGACCGTCGTGAGGGCGGTTTCCGTGGCGGTGAGCGCCGTGAGGGTGGCTTCCGTGGCGGTGACCGTCGTGAGGGCGGTTTCCGCGATGGTGAGCGCCGTGAGGGTGGCTTCCGTGGCGGTGAGCGCCGTGAGGGCGGTTTCCGTGGCGGTGACCGCCGTGAAGGCGGCTTCCATCGAGGGACCGACGAGCGGGGTGGCGAGCGCCGCGATCGCGGCTTCCGCGACGACCGGGAGCGCCGCCCGGCAGCGAGGGACCACCGGACGGAGGAGGCCGCAGGCGCTACCCCGGCCCCGGAGCTTCCCGATGAAATCGTCGCGGCCGATCTCGACAAGGATGTCCGCGCCGAACTCCTGTCCCTGGCGAAGCCGGTCGCGGAGACCGTCGCCCGTCACCTCGTGGCGACGGGACAGCTGATCGACGAGGATCCGGCCGAGGCGCTTGCGCACGCACTGGCCGCGCGCCGGCTCGCGGCGCGGATCGCCGCGGTCCGGGAGGCGGTCGGGCTGGCCGCGTACCACGCCCGGGATTGGCAGACCGCGCTCGCGGAACTGCGGACGTACCACCGGATGAGCGGCGTGCAGAGCCACCTGGCGGTCATCGCGGACTGTGAGCGGGCACTGGGCCGGCCCGAGCGGGCCATCGACCTGTTCCGCGGCGCGGACCAGGAGAAGCTGGACCGGGCCGTCGCGATCGAGTTGCTGATCGTGGCAGCCGGGGCCCGGGGTGATCTCGGCCAGCGGGATGCGGCCGTGGCCATGCTCCAGGTCCCCGAACTGACCACCGAGGCGACCGAGCCGTGGACGGCTCGGCTGCGGTACGCGTACGCCGACGCGCTGCTGGCCGTCGAGCGGCGTGCGGAGGCTCGGGAGTGGTTCTCCCGTGCGGCCGAGGTGGACGTCGACGCGGAGACCGACGCGGCGGAGCGGCTGCTCGAACTCGACGGAGTGGTGATCGAGGGCGACGACGATGACGAGGCGGCTGAGGAACTGACCGCCGGCCCGGGTGCCCCGGGCACCGTGCCGGCCCGGCCGGACACCGACCGCACCGATGACGAGGCCGACGAGCCGATCGAGACCGATCTCGCGGACCAGGCCCTGACCGAGGACGAGGCCGTCGACGCCGATGCGGTTCACGCCGACGCCGACGCCGACGCCGACGCCGACGCGGTCGAGGTCGAGTCCGAGTCCGAGTCCGAGGCCGTCGCGGACGAGCCGGTTGCGGACGCGGCACCGGAGGTCGCGGTCGCGGCGGACCGCCCCGAGGCCGAGGGGGCGCAGGAGCCGGAGGCGCGGCAGCGATGAGCGACACCGGGGAGCGGCTGGTCGACGATTACGCCTTGGTCGTCTTCGACCTGGACGGAGTGGTCTACCTGATCGACCGGCCGATCCCCGGCGCGGTCGAGGCCGTCGTGCGGCTGCACGACGAGGGCCGGGCCGTGGCCTATGCGACGAACAACGCCTCACGCCGGGCGAGTGAGGTCGCCGACCTGCTCACCGGGATGGGCGTACCGGCGCGGCCGGAAGAGGTGCTGACCAGCGCGGCCGCTGCCGCCCAACTGCTGGCCGAGCGACTTCCCGCCGGGGTGCCCGTGCTGGTGGTCGGCGCGGAGGCATTGCGATCCGAGGTGCGCGCGGTCGGGCTGAACCCGGTGTCCCGCGCGGAGGACTCACCGGTCGCGGTGATCCAGGGCTACGGCCCTCAGGTGGGCTGGGCCGACCTGGCCGAGGCGGCGGTGGCGGTCCGCGCGGGCGCGGCCTGGATCGCCACCAACACCGACCGGACCCTGCCCAGCGGGCGTGGACCGCTGCCGGGCAACGGCGCGTTGGTCGCCGCGCTGGCGACCGCGCTCGGCCGGCAACCGGACGAGGTGGTGGGCAAGCCCGCGCCGGAACTCTTCGCCACCGCCGCCCGTCGGGCGGGCGAGGGCCGGACCCTCGTCGTCGGCGACCGGCTGGACACCGACATCGAGGGGGCCAACCGGGCCGGTCTGGACAGCCTGCTGGTCCTCACCGGCGTCAGCGATGTGCCGGAGCTGCTGGCCGCGCCGTCGCACCGCAGGCCCACGCACGTGTCCCGGAACCTGGCCGGACTTTTCGACCCCGCCGAGGTGGTGCGGGTGCCGGCGGCCTCGGGAGACAGCGGTGGCTGGCACGTCGTCACCGGTGCCGGCGGCTGGCAGCTGTCCGGGGCGGGACGACCGTTGGACGCGCTGGCGGCGCTCTGCGCGGTGGCCTGGTGGCACCGTCCGGCGGGACTGCCAACGCCTGCCTCGCCGGCGGCGGCGCAGGCGCTGGACGCGCTCGGACTGCCTACCTGACCGACGGCCCGGCCTGCTCAGAGCAGCTTGCGGAGCTTCATCAGATCGAACGGGTTGGCCTTGATCGATACCCGCTTGCTGGCCACCGCGCGAGTGACGTCGAGGTCACCGCGAACCAGCGCGACCAGATCGTCGCTGGTGGTGCTCATGGCGATCTTTGCTTTCGGGTCGTCGCCGTCGGCCAGCTCGACCAACCGTCCGCCGGTGATGCGGCCGTGGAAGGCGGTTTCCAGGTCGGTGACCCGGCAGGCCAGCGTGCGGTCCAGGTCGACCCGGTCGCGGACGGTCTCCGCGTTGCGTTCCAGCCGGTCGGCCAGATCCCGCAACGCCTGCCGGCACTCGTCCACCGTGGCCACCATCGCCTCCTCGCCACGCCGCGTCATACCTCGGCACCGTACCGCACGGGGTGCGTCCGGCGGCCCGGTAGCGTGACACCTGCACCAGCCGCCGGGTGAAAGGACTCAGGCATGCAGGACGCGTGGCGCGCCTACCTCGAACTGGCCATGGGCCTGACGGAGGCGCCCCGGAAGAAGGCGCAGGACGCGGTGCGTCGGGTGATGGGCTCGACGGGGGCGACCGCCGCCCAACTTTCGGCGCTCGCCGAGGAGCTGCGCTCGACCGGTGCGGCCAATCGGGAGGCGCTGACCAAGCTCGTGCGGTTCGAGGTCGAGCGGGCGCTCGGCGCGGTGGGCCTGGCCACCGCCGACGAGGTCGCCGAGCTGGAGAGCCGGGTCCGCGAGTTGGAACGCCGGCTGCGTGCTGGGGGCGGCGCTGCCGAGCCGGATGCTCCCGCCGATGTGCCGTCGGTCGGTATGCCCGCGACGGCCGCGGCCGCGCCGCCGGACGCGACGCCGAGCCAGGCGGAAGGGGCCACCCCCGCCGGGGCGACGGCGAAGAAGGCGGTGGCCAAGGAGGCGATCGCGAAGAAGGCGATCGCGAAGAAGGCGGTCGCGAAGAAGGCGGTGGCCAAGAGAGGGCCGGGGACCGTGGCCCGTACCGCCGACCACGACCCGGCGAACCGGCCGCCGCAGGGCGGTTCGGCGCGGCGGTCGAGGCCGGAGGGGTCCGCATGAGCGAGGGGAGCCGACTCGGGGCGTTCCGGCGCGGCGCGCGGAAATCGGGAGCGACAGCGTGACCGGCCCGCGCCCGGGGCCACCGGGGCCGCGACCGGGAACACCGGGGCCGCCGCCCAGCCGGTGGTCCGGCATGGAAGCCGACGGCGGTGGCCATCCGGCGGTGGACGCCGCGATCCAGGCGATGGCCAACGCCGCCACCCTGGCCCCGGCGGACCAGATCGCCCAGTACGAGGCCGCGTATCAGACGTTGCGGGAAACGCTCGCCACCATCGACCAGGCCTGAGGAGGCCGCCCCACCATGGCACGTCGTAACCGGTTGGACGCCGAACTCGTCCGCCGTGGCCTGGCCCGCTCCCGCGAGCAGGCCGTCGCGCTGGTGCAGGCCGGTCGGGTCCAGTTGCGGGGGGTGCCGGCACGCAAGGCCGCGGCGATGGTCGACCCCGCCGACCCGCTGCTGGTGACCGGTGCCGATCCCGTTTCGGAGTACGTCTCCCGGGGCGGTCACAAGCTGGCCGGTGCGCTCGCCGCGTTCGCTTCGGGCGGGTTGATGGTGGCCGGTCGGCGGTGCCTCGACGCCGGCGCGTCCACCGGTGGCTTCACCGACGTGCTGCTGCGCGCCGGCGCGGCCGAGGTGGTCGCGGTCGATGTCGGCTACGGGCAGCTCGCCTGGTCGCTGCGGACGGACGAGCGGGTACGGGTGTTCGAGCGCACCAACGTCCGGACGTTGACCTCCGAGGCGATCGGCGGCCCGGTCGAGCTGACCGTCGCCGACCTGTCCTTCATTTCGCTGCGCCTGGTGTTGCCGGCCCTGGCCGCCTGCACCCGGACCGACGGCGATCTGGCGCTCATGGTCAAGCCACAGTTCGAGGTCGGCAAGGAGCGGGTCGGTGCCGGGGGCGTGGTGCGCGAGCCGGCGCTGCGGGCCGAGGCGGTGCTCGATGTCGCCGCGGCGGCCGCGGCGCTGGGACTGGGGCTGGCGGATCTGGCCGCGAGCCCGCTGCCGGGGCCGAGCGGCAACGTCGAGTTCTTCGTATGGTTACGCCGGGACGCGCCACCGGCCGACCCGGAACGGGTCCGCACCGTGGTGGCGGCCGGACCGCAGGGCCCGACGACGTCCGACGAGACGACGGACGAGGTGACGGAGGAGGTGGCCGGGTGACCGTAAGCAGCGGCCGAGGCATCACCACGAGACGGAGGACGCTCAGGCCGGCGCCGAGCGCCCCGACGAGGGCGGAGCGGCGGGGTGGCTCGGTGCGGCGGACGGCCGGCACCGGGCGGGTCGTGCGGTGAACCGCACCGCCCTGTTGGTGACCCACACGGGCCGCCGCCGCAGCACCGAGCACGCCCGGACGGTCGCCGCCGATCTCATCGCCGCCGGTTTCGAGGTCCGGGTGGTGGCCGAGGAGGCCGAGGACCTCGACCTGCCGGGCGTGGTGCCGGTGGCCGGTCCGCAGACCGCCGAGGGCGCGGAGATCGTGATCGCGCTCGGCGGTGATGGCACCTTCCTGCGCGCCGCCGAGCTGGCCCGGCCCGCGAAGGTGCCGCTGCTCGGCATCAATCTCGGCAAGGTCGGCTTCCTCGCCGAGGCGGAGATCGACGATCTCGATGTCGCGGTGCGGGACGTGGTGGGCCGCAACTACGCCGTCGACGAACGGCTCACCCTCGACGTCACCGCGGAGTTCGACGGCGGGCCGACGATCGAGTCGTGGGCGCTCAACGAGATCAGCGTCGAGAAGGGGGAGCGGGCCCAGATGCTGGAGCTGCTCGTCGACGTCGACGGGCGACCGCTGTCCCGGTACGGCTGTGACGGAGTGGTGTGTGCCACCCCCACCGGTTCCACGGCGTACGCGTTCTCCGGTGGTGGCCCGGTGGTCTGGCCCGCGGTGGAAGCGTTGCTGTTGGTGCCGATCAGCGCGCACGCGTTGTTCAGCCGGCCGCTGGTGACCGCACCCACCTCGACCTTCTCGATCACCGTCGACCCGTTCACCACTCTCGCGGTGCTCTCCTGTGACGGACGCCGGGTGTACGACCTGCCGCCGGGTGCGCGGGTCACCGTACGGCGGGGCGCGCTGCCGGTGCGGATCGTGCGGCTGCGGGACCGGCCGTTCACCGACCGGCTGGTGGCCAAGTTCGGTCTGCCGGTGCACGGCTGGCGGGGCAACCGGCGGTGACCGCAGCCCGCGTCGACCGGGCGTGGCGCCGCGCCGGCTGGTCAAGTGTCGGGCCGCGCGTCTACTGTCGGTTGCTGTGCTGGAGGAGCTACGCATCACCGGACTGGGCGTCATCGAGGACACGACGTTGCCGCTGACCGGCGGTATGAACGTCATCACCGGCGAGACCGGTGCCGGCAAGACGATGGTGGTGACCGGTCTGGGCCTGCTCTTCGGCGGTCGGGCCGATGCCGGTCGGGTGCGCGCGGTGCCCGGCCGGGCCGTGGTCGAGGGCCGGCTGCGGTTGACCGGCCGGGCGGCCGAGACGGTGCACGCCCGCATCACCGACGCCGGCGGTGAGCCCGATGAGGACGGCGCGGTGCTGCTGAGCCGTACGGTCACGGTGGAGGGGCGCTCCCGGGCGCACCTGGGCGGGCGCGGGATGCCGGTGTCGATGCTGGGTGAGGTGGGCGAGCAGGTGGTGGCCGTGCACGGCCAGTCCGACCAGCTGCGGCTGCTGCGCCCCGCCGAGCAGCGCGCCGCGCTGGACCGGTTCGCCGGCCCGGAGCACGAGAAGCTGCTCGACGCCGTGCGGGAGGCGTACACGCAGTGGCGGCGGGTGGTCGACGACCTGGCCGACCGGCGGCGCAACGCGCGGGAACGCCACCAGGAGGCGGATCTGCTGCGGCTCGGTCTCGACGAGATCACCCGGGTCGACCCGCAGCCCGGTGAGGACGACGAGATGAAGGCGGAGGCGCAGCGGCTGGAGCACGCCGAGGGCCTGCGGACCGCGGCGCAGCTGGCTCATCAGTGCGTGGCCGGGGGGCTGGAGGCCGTCGACGACACGCCGGACGTCTCGACGCTGCTGGGCACCGCCCGGCGGACGTTGGAGGCGCAGGCCGGCACGGATCCGGCCCTGGGTGAACTGGCGGCCCGGCTGGAGGAGGCGGCCACCCTGGTGGCCGACGTCTCGGTGGAGCTGTCGACGTACCTGGCCGGGTTGGATGCCGACCCGGCCCGGCTGCAGGCGGTCTACGAGCGTCGGGCGGAGTTGCGGGCGCTGACCCGCAAGTACGCCGACGACATCGACGGTGTGATCGCCTGGGCGGAACGGGCCAGGAACCGGCTGTCGGAGCTCGACACCTCCGACGAGCTTCTCGACGAGCTGGACCGGGAGGCCTCCCGCCTGGCCGGCGAGGTGGCTGAGTTGGCCGGCCGGTTGTCGGTGTCCCGGCAGGAGGCCGCCGGACGCTTCGCCGAGCAGGTCACCGTCGAGTTGGCCGGGCTGGCCATGCCGCACGCCCGGGTCGAGGTGGCGGTGCTGCCCCGGCCGGCCGGGCGGGCCGAGCCGACGTTGCCGGTCAACGGGGCGCAGGTCGGCGTCGGGCCGGACGGTGGCGACGAGGTCGAGCTGCGCCTGTTGGCCCACCCCGGCGCTCCAGCGCTGCCGTTGCAGCGGGGTGCCTCCGGTGGCGAGCTGTCCCGGGTGATGCTCGCGATCGAGGTGGTCTTCGCCGGTTCCGGCGGGCCGCCGACCCTGGTCTTCGACGAGGTCGACGCGGGTGTCGGCGGGCAGGCCGCGGTGGAGATCGGCCGGCGGTTGGCCCGGCTGGCCCGCAGTCACCAGGTGCTGGTGGTGACCCATCTGCCCCAGGTTGCGGCCTTCGCCGACCGGCACCTGGTGGTGGCCAAGGACACCGGGGGCGCGGTGACCACCAGTGGGGTTCGGGTGGTGGAGGACACCGAGCGGGCCCGGGAACTGGCCCGGATGCTGGCGGGTTTGCCCGATTCGGATCTGGGTATCGCCCACGCCGAGGAGCTGCTGGCCGTGGCGGCCAGGGAGCGGCGGTAGTGAGAGCGCCGATTGTGAGCGGAGGCACACCGGCCTTCGCCGTCATGTGTTTCCCTGGATAGGCGGCCCTGCTCAGGCATGTCGCGACAGATTCGCCTGCCTCACATGCCAGGATGGTCACGATGCGTCTACCCACGTTGCGCCGGATCCGAAACGCGGAACCGGGACAGATCCTCGGCACCGCGCGCCTCGATCGCCGTACGAAGCGACTCGTCGGCCGGCTCCGTCCCGGTGACATCGCGGTGATCGACCACGTCGATCTGGACCGCGTCGCGGCCGATTCGCTGGTGGCGGTCGGTGTCGGCGCGGTGATCAACGCCAAGCCGTCGGTCTCCGGCCGGTATCCGAACCTCGGCCCGGAGGTGCTGCTCTCGGCGGGCATTCCGCTGCTGGACGACCTCGGCGAGGGCGTCTTCGAGCGCATCCGTGAGGGCGACACGGTGCGCATCGAGGGCAACACGGTCTACCTGGGCGACGATGCGGTGGCACACGGCAGCCTGCAGGACGTGGAGAGCGTCGCCAAGGCGATGACCGACGCCCGGGAGGGCCTGTCGGTGCAGTTGGAGGCATTCGCCGCCAACACCATGGACTACCTCAGGCAGGAGCGGGACCTGCTGCTCGACGGGGTCGGTGTGCCGGCGATCGCCACCGAGATCCAGGGTCGGCACTGCCTGATCGTCGTACGGGGTTACGACTACAAGGCCGACCTGGACGTGCTGCGCCCGTACATCCGGGAGTTCAAGCCGGTGTTGATCGGCGTGGACGGCGGCGCGGACGCTCTGGTCGAGGCGGGCTACACGCCGGACATGATCATCGGCGACATGGACTCGGTCACCGACGACGTGTTGCGCTGCGGCGCCGAGGTGATCGTGCACGCCTACCCCGACGGGCGGGCCCCGGGACTGCCGCGGGTCAACGCCCTGGGGGTGCCGGCGGTGACCTTCCCCGCCGCCGCGACCAGCGAGGACCTCGCCATGCTGCTGGCGGACGAGAAAGGCGCCTCGCTGATCGTGGCCGTGGGCACGCACGCCACGCTGGTGGAGTTCCTCGACAAGGGGCGCGGCGGCATGGCCTCGACGTTCCTCACCCGGCTCAAGGTCGGCGGCAAGCTGGTCGACGCCAAGGGTGTCAGCCGGCTCTACCGGCAGGGCATCTCGGGTTCCTCGCTGTTGCTGCTGGTGCTCTCGGCGGTCGCGGCCATGGCCTCGGCGGTGGCCGTCTCCACCGTCGGTAAGGCGTATCTGGGTGTGGTCTCCGAGTGGTGGGACAATTTTGTGTTCCAGCTCGGCCAGCTCTTCTAGCTCCCGATCGATCAAGAGGCTGTAGGCGTGATCAACTTCCGGTACCACGTGGTGTCCCTGACTGCGGTCTTCCTGGCGCTGGCGATCGGCCTGGTCGTCGGCACAGCCGCCCTCAACGGGCCGGTCGCGGACTCGCTCAACAACACCGTCAACTCGCTGCGCAAGGACAACCAGCAGATGCGTCAGACGATGCAGAACATGCAGCGGGAGTTGGAGCTGGAGGAGGAGTTCGCGGCCGAGATGGCCCAGGTCATGCTGCCCGGCAAGCTGAGCGGCAAGCGGGTGCTGGTGATGACCACGCCGACCGGCCGTGATCACGCCGAGGGCGTGCAGCAGATGCTCCGGCTCGCCGGTGCCGACATCACCGGTCTGGTCGACCTGCAGGACAAGTTCATCAACCCGGAGAACAACAACAACCTGCTGGAGTTGGCGGTGACCGCCGCCCGGCCGACCGGCGCGCCGACCGCCGGGCTGCCCGGCAACGGTCACGGCGTGGAGACCTCCAGCGCCCTGCTGGCGGCCGTGCTGCTGGACCGGCCGGCCGGTGCGGAACCGGTGACGGAGACCGACCGGCGGGCCGTGCTGGCCGCGTACAGCAACGCCAACTACCTGACCACCGCCGACCGGGTCGCCGCGCCGGCCGAGGCGGTGGTGATCGTCAGCGGGCAGCCGTACGTGGACAAGGACTCCGCCAAGAAGGACGAGTCGGTGGTCAAGATCGCCGAGCAGTTCGACCGGACCGGGGCGATCGTGGTGGCCGGCAACGGTTCCGCCGGCGGCAACCTGGTGGCCTTCGTCCGGGGTGACGCCGTGCTGGTCCAGACCATCTCGACCATCGACAACGCCAACACCGTGCAGGGTCAGTTGGTCACCACGCTGGCGCTCGTGCAGCAGCTCACCGAGCGCAAGGCCGGCCAGTACGGCGTCGGCGACAACGCCGGCTCGCTGCTGCCTAGACTGCCCCAGTGAGCCACCGACGGGCCTGACGCGTCCGGTGGGCGATTTCCGACGATGCGGAGTGCCGGCATGAGCGTGCTCGGTCGACTGGTGGTGGCGGGCCTCGGGGCGGCCGCCGCCCGGTACGCGCTGCGTCAGGTGCGTACCTCCCCCGCCGGACCGGCGTTGGAACGCAGCAACTTCCGCGGGCGTACGGTCACCCTGGCCGCCGGGCCGGCGCTCGCGTTGGGTGCCTGCGGCGCGGCGGCCGGTGGCGCGGCGAGCGTGCCCGCCGGGGCGGCGACGGTGGTGGCCGGGCTCGGCGCCGGCGCCGTCGGGCTCTACGACGACGTGGTGGGCGCCCGACCGGAGCAGAAGGCGGACAAGGGCTTCGCCGGGCACCTCGCCGCGCTGCGGCAGGGAAGGATCACCGCCGGCCTGGTCAAGATCGTCGGGGTGGGTGCGGCCGGCCTGGGCGCCGCGGCGCTGCTCGCCGCCGACCCGCGGGTGGCCGCGCATCCCGGTCGACGGCGGCAGGGCGCGCTCGGCCGGGGCGTCGACGTGCTGCTCGGTGCGGGTGTCGTGGCCGGCACCGCGAACCTGATCAACCTGCTCGATCTGCGGCCGGGGCGGGCGTTGAAGTCCGGCCTGCTGCTCGGCGCGCCGCTGGTCGGTGGCGCCGCGGGCGGGATCGCCGCCGGCGCGGCCGGCGCCGCGGCCGGGCTGCTCCCCGCCGACCTCGGCGAGGACGTGATGATCGGCGACAGCGGCGCGAACGCCCTCGGCGCCGTGCTGGGAGTGGCGTTGGCCGCCCGGACCGGCCCGGTCGGTCGGGCCGGGCTGCTCGCGGTGCTGGCCGGGCTGACCGCGGCCAGCGAGAAGGTCAGCTTCACCCGGGTCATCGCGAACACTCCGGGGCTGCGTGAACTCGACGCGCTGGGCCGCCGCGCCGACTGACGTGACCACACCGGCACCCCTCGCCGGCGCCGGCCGAGTGGCCGGAGCGGCCGCGCTCATCGCCGTACTCACCGTGCTCAGCCGGCTGGCCGGGTTCGGGCGTACCGCCGTGTTCACCTGGGTGGTGCAGGATAGCGACCTGGGCGCGATGTACGTCATCGCGAACACCCTGCCCAACATCGTCTTCGAGATCGTCGCCGGTGGGGCGCTGGCCAGCCTGGTCGTACCGCTGCTCGCCGGCCCGGTCGCGACCGGTGACCGGCGGGCGGTGACGGCGACCACCGGCGCGCTGCTCACCTGGACGGTGACCCTGCTGGTGCCGCTGGCGGTGCTGCTGGCGCTGGGCGCCGGCCCGGCCATCGCCCTGATCGGCGACGACCGGTCGCCGGAGGAGTTGGCGGCGGGCGCCCGGATGCTGCGGGTCTTCGCGCCGCAGTTGCCGCTGTACGGCATCGGCATCGTGCTCGCCGGCGTGCTTCAGGCGCACCGCCGGTTCGCGTGGCCGGTGATCGCGCCGCTGCTGTCCAGCCTCACCGTGATCGTGGCGTATCTCTGCTTCGCCGGCGTCGCGGGGACGGGGGCGAGCGTGGCGCAGGCGGGCCGCGGCGCGGAGTTGATCCTGTCGGCGGGCACCACCGCCGGCGTGGTGGTGCTGTCGCTGTCGCTGCTGATCCCGCTGCGCCGGCTGCGGCTGACGCTGCGTCCCGGGTACGCGTTCCCGGCCGACGCCCGGGCCCGGGTGGGTGGGCTGGCCGTGGCGGGCGTGGTGACGGTCACCGCTCAGCAGGTGGCGCTGCTGGTGATGCTCAACCGGCTTTCCGCCGGCCCCACCGAGGCACCCCAGGTGTTCAACCTGGCGCTGACGTTCTATCTGCTGCCCTGGGCGGTGCTGGCGGTGCCGCTGGCCACCGCCGCGTATCCCACCTTGGCCGCAGCGGCGGCGGGCGGGGACGAGCGGACCTACCGGGACACCCTGTCGGCGGCCCTGCGGGGGGTGCTGCTGCTCAGCTTCCTCGGCGCGGCGGTGCTGGTCGGCGCGGCCGGACCGATCGGACGGTTGTTCCCGCTCAACGCCGACGCCACCGCCGCCGCCGTCGCCGGGTTCGCGCCCGGCCTGCTCGGGTACGGGCTGTTCGCGGTGCTTTCCCGCGCACTGTACGCCCGGGGAGCGACCCGGGCGGCCACCGCCGCCATCAGCGCCGGCTGGCTGGCGGTGCTGCTGGCCACGCTGCCGCTGGCGGCCCTGCTCCCGGTGGCCGACCGGGTGCTCGCCGTGGCGCTGGCCAACTCGGCGGGGATGCTGCTGCTCGGCGGGCTGCTGCTGATCGCGGTGCTGCGGGTGGCCGGGCGGCAGGCGCTCGACGGCGCGGCCCGGGCCGGCGCCGCCGGTGTGCTGGCCGGCACGACGGCGGCCCTCGCCGCGCTGGCGCTGCTGCGGTTGTTGCCTGTCGGGGACGGCACCCCGGCGCGGTGGATGGCGCTGGTGCAGGGCATGCTGTCCGGAGTCGTGGTGGGCGTCGTGTTCCTCGGCGTGGTCTGGCTGGTCGACCGGCGGGACCTGCAACCGCTGCTGGCCGGGCTGCGGCGGCGCCTGCGCCGGCGTGGGCAGCAGGGCGGCGACACCCCGGAGCGGGGCGACGGGAAGGAGACGGTGTCCCGGTGAGCGCGAGGAGTGAGCTTGCGAGCCCCGCAGCCGCGAACGAAAGGCGAGCTTGGTGAGCGCGAGGAGTGAGCTTGCGAGCCCCGCAGTCGCGAACGGAAGGCCAGCTTGGTGAGCGCGTCTGATCGGCGGGGTGTGGTGGTGCTGGTGCTCGCCTCCAGCACCGGCGGCGTGGGGCAGCACGTGCGGGGGTTGGCTCGCGGGCTGGCCGCCGCCGGGGAGTCGGTGCTGGTCTGCGGGCCGGCGGCGACCCAGGACCAGTTCGATTTCGTCGCCGCCGGGGCCCGGTTCGCGCCGGTGGAGATCCCGGCCACTCCCACTCCCGCCGATGCCCGGGCGGTCGTCGTGTTGCGTCGGGTGCTCGCCGCCGAACAGGTCGGTGTCGTGCACGCGCACGGGTTGCGCGCCGGGTTGGTCGCGGTGCTCGCCCGGCCCGCCGCTCCGCTCGTGGTGACCTGGCACAACGCGGTGCTCGCCGGTGGGCTGCGCGGTGGCCTGTCCCGGCTGGTCGAGCGGGTCGTGGCCCGGGGCGCCCAGGTGACCCTCGGTGCCTCCGCGGACCTGGTCGAGCGGGCCGCCGCGCTGGGTGCCAGGGACGCTCGACTCGCTCCGGTCGCCGCGCCGGCGTTGGCCGTGCCGGGCCGGCGCCGGGCCGCCGTACGGGCGGAGTTCGGCGTCGTCGTCGACCAGCCGCTGGTGCTGTCGGTGGGCCGGCTGCACCCGCAGAAACGGTACGACGTGCTGGTGGACGCCGCCGCCCGATGGCGGGAGCGGTCTCCCGCGCCGGTGGTGCTGATCGCCGGCAGCGGGCCGGCCTACCTGCCGCTGGCGGCTCGGATCAGCGCCGCCCGTGCCCCGGTCACGTTGCTCGGGCACCGCACCGACGTCGCTGACCTGCTCGCCGGGGCGGACCTGGCGGTGGTGACCAGTGACTGGGAGGCTCGCCAACTGTTCGCCCAGGAGGCGATGCGTGCCGGCGTACCGCTGGTGGCGACCGCGGTGGGTGGCCTGCCGGAGCTGGTCGGCGACGCCGCGGTGCTGGTGCCGCCGGGTGACGTCGACGCGGTCGACGCGGCGGTGCGGGCGCTGCTCGACGACGGGCCGGGCCGGGCCGGGTTGGCTCGGCGTGGTGCGGCGCGGGCGGCGGCCTGGCCCACCGAGGCGGAGACCCTGGCCCAGTTGGTCGCGCTCTACGCGGAGCTGGCCCGCGGTCCGGCCGCGCCGGACGCCGACACGCGGTCGACGGGACGCCGCTGATGCTGCGTCGAGTCGCTCCGATCCTGCTGACACTGCTCGTGGTGGTGCTCGGCGTCACGGCGTTGGCGGCCCGTCCGTACGCGCCGTCGCCGCGGCCGAGCGCCGACTTCGTGGTGCTGGTCGGGGTGGCCGGACTGCGCTGGGACGACGTCGACCCGCAGCGCACTCCGACGCTGTGGCGGATGGCCCAGGAGGGTTCGATCGGGTCGCTGTCGGTGCGATCGGTGCATCGGCCCACCTGCCCGTTGGACGGCTGGCTGACCCTCGGCGCGGGCAGCTTCGCGGCGTGGACCGGCAGCCGGCCGGACGGGTTGTGCCCGGCCGACGAGGTGACGGTGGAGCGGCCGGACGGCATCGGGGCGTACCTGCCGGAGCAGGACAGCGTGGTGCTGCACAACCAGGACCGGCTGCCGTGGGGCACGGTGCCGGGCGCGTTGTCGGAGTCGGTGCGCTGTTCGGTGGCGGTCGGGCCAGGGGCGGCGGTGGCCGCGGCCCGACCGTTCGGGCGGGTCGACCGGTACGCACCGACGCTGCCCGAGGACCCGACCGAGCTGCTCGGCTCCTGCGTGCTCAGCATCGTCGATCTCGGCACGGTCGCCGGCACGGACCCGGCGGCGCGCGCGGCGGCCGCTCGCGAGGCCGACACGCAGCTCGCCCGGGTGCTGGCGGGCCGGCCGCCGCACTCGCTGGTGATCGTCGCCGGGGTCGCCGACACCGAACGGCCGTCGCGGCTGCACGTGGCGATCGCCGACGGACCGGGGTGGGAGAACGGCTGGCTGACTTCGCCCAGTACCGCCCGCCAGGGCTATCTGCAACTGGTCGACCTCGCGCCGACCGCGTTGGCCGCGTTGGGCCGTCCGATGCCGGACCGGGCGTTTCTCGGTCGGCCCGCCGAGTCGGTCGGTGGCCGGCCGGCGGACCTGCCGGCCGCGATCGCCGAGCCCGCGGACGCCGATCGGGAGGCCGCCGCGCAGCAGGAGGTGGCCGGCGGGTTCTTCACGGTGCTGGCCGCTGTGCAGGTGGCGCTCGCCGTGGCGGTGCTGCCGCTGCTGCGCCGCGCCCGCCGGCACGCCGGGCCGCACGGTCCGAAGCCGGTGTCCCCACGGCTGGTGGCGATCGTGGAGGTGCTGCTCGTCGCCGCCGCCCTGGCGATGCCGGCGGCCCTGCTCGCCGAGGCCGCGCCGTGGTGGCGCTACGCCCATCCGGCGGTCTCCTTCGCCGGGTTGACCGGCGTGCTGCTGGCCGCCGCGACGCTGCTGGTGCGGCTCGTGCCGGGCTACCGCAGCACCCTCGGCCCGCTCGGCGCGGTGGCCGGGTTGACCACGCTGGCCATCGGCCTGGACGTGATCACCGGTGCCCGGCTGCAACTCAACGGTGTGGTCGGCTACTCCGCGCTGGAGGGCGGCCGGTACGCCGGGCTCGGCACCGTGGGGCTCGGGGTGTTCGTCGCCGCCGCGCTGCTGACCGCGGGTTGGCTCGCCCAGCGGGTTCCTCGTGGCTGGCGGCCGGTGGTCATGGTGGCCATGGGCGGGATCGCCGTGGTGGTGGTCGGCAGCCCGTACCTCGGTGCCGACTCGATCGGCGCGATCGCGTTGACGGCAGGGGTGAGCGTCGCCGCGGCGATCAGTGCGGGTGGTTGGCTGACCCTGACCCGGCTGGCCTGGGCGGCGATGGCCGGACTGGCCGTGACGGTCGGGTTCGCGGTGGTGGACATGGGTCGGTTGCCGGCCGAGCGGGGCAGCCTGGGCCGGTTCCTGGCGGCGCTGGGCGACGGCACCGGCGGGCTGACCGTGCAGCGTTCCAGCACGTCCAACTTCGAGACGCTGGTCAACAGTCCGCTGACCGTGCTGGCCCTGGCGGGGGCCCTGCTGGTCTGGTTCGCGCTGCTGCGGCCGTGGGGCGGGTTGATGCGGCTGTTCGGGATCTACCCGGCGATCCGCGCGGCGATGGCCGGCACCGGGGTGGCCGTGGTGATCGGTGGGGTGCTGGGCGGCGCGGCCCTGGACGTCGCCGGCGCGGCGGCGGCCCTGGTGGTGCCGATGGCGGCCCTGTCCGCGCTGCGGGTGCTCGACCACGCTGCGGACCGGACCCGGCCCGCCGGGGACCGGCCGGGGGACGCGGGGTGGCCGGACGGCCCGGTGGCCCGCCACGACGGCGATGGCGGGCCCGGTGCCGCCGGTGCGGCGGTGGACGCCGGTGCCGCACCGGCACAGGGCGGCCCGGAGGCCGGCGCGGGACACGGCCGCACCGTGCGGTCGTCGGCCGAGGTCGCGACCGGGTGATCGGGGACGGGACCCCGGGTGCGGCACTGGTGCCCCGCCGGGAAGGTGTTACCGTGGAATCCCGTGGATCGCGTGATCACTTCGCTGATCGGCTCGGCGGTCTGCACGACCGCGACGGACGACACGGGAGCAGGCGTTGGCCCCTACAGCACGGACGACCAGGCACATTTTCGTCACCGGGGGCGTGGCCTCCTCGCTGGGCAAGGGGCTCACCGCCTCCAGCCTCGGCCATCTGCTGACCGCCCGGGGGCTGCGGGTGGTGATGCAGAAGCTCGACCCCTACCTCAACGTCGACCCGGGCACGATGAACCCGTTCCAGCACGGTGAGGTCTTCGTCACCGAGGACGGTGCCGAGTGCGACCTCGACGTCGGCCACTACGAGCGGTTCCTGGACCGGGCGCTCTCCGGCAAGGCGAACGTGACCACCGGCCAGATCTACTCCGACGTGATCGCCAAGGAGCGGCGCGGCGAGTACCTGGGCGACACCGTCCAGGTGATCCCGCACATCACCAACGAGATCAAGTCGCGGATCCGGGCCATGGCCGACCCCGACGACGACGGTCGTACGCCGGATGTGGTGATCACCGAGGTCGGCGGCACGGTCGGTGACATCGAGTCGCTGCCGTTCCTGGAGGCGATCCGTCAGGTCCGTCACGACCTGGGCCGGGACAACTGCTTCTACCTGCACGTCTCGTTGGTGCCGTATCTGGCCCCCTCCGGCGAGCTGAAGACCAAGCCGACTCAGCACTCGGTGGCGCAGTTGCGCAGCATAGGTATCCAGCCGGATGCCATCGTCTGCCGCTCCGACCGGGACATCCCGGACAAGCTCAAGCACAAGCTGTCGCTCTACTGCGACGTGGACGCCGAGGCGGTCGTCGCCGCGCCGGACTCGCCCAGTATTTACGACATTCCCAAGGTGCTGCACCGGGAGGGGCTCGACGCGTACGTGGTGCGCCGGCTCGGGCTCTCCTTCCGGGACGTCGACTGGGAGGGCTGGGACGACCTGCTGGAGCGGGTGCACCAGCCGCAGCGCACGGTCACCGTCGCGCTGGTCGGCAAGTACGTCGACCTGCCGGACGCGTACCTGTCGGTCAGCGAGGCGATCCGGGCGGCCGGGTTCGGCAACCGGGCCCGGGTGCAGCTGCGCTGGGTGCGCAGCGACGACTGCGTCACCGCGTCCGGTGCGGCGGCGGCGCTGGCGGGTGTCGACGGCATCGTCATCCCCGGCGGGTTCGGCATCCGCGGCATAGAGGGCAAGATCGGCACCGCCCGGTACGCCCGGGAGAACGGCATCCCGCTGCTCGGGCTCTGCCTCGGGCTGCAGTGCATGACCATCGAGGTGGCCCGGCACCTGGCCGGCCTGGACGGCGCCAACTCGCTGGAGTTCGACGCCGAGGCCGTGCACCCGGTCATCGCCACCATGGCCGACCAGGAGGACATCGTCGCCGGGCGGGGCGACCTGGGCGGCACCATGCGACTCGGCGCGTACCCGGCGAGGCTCGTCGAGGGCTCCATCGTCGCCGAGGCGTACGGCAGCACCGAGATCAGCGAGCGGCACCGGCACCGGTACGAGGTGAACAACGCCTACCGTGACCAGTTGACCAAGGCCGGGCTCCGGGTCTCCGGTACCTCGCCGGACGGGCGGCTGGTCGAGTTCGTCGAGCTGGATCGCGAACTGCACCCGTTCTTCGTGGCCACCCAGGCGCACCCGGAGCTCAAGAGCCGCCCGACCCGGCCGCACCCGCTCTTCGCCGCCTTCGTGCGGGCCACCGTGGCGTACTCGCAGGCCGACCAGCTTCCGGTCGACCTGGACGCCGCGACGGCGCAGCGGGCCGCCCACAACGGCGCCGCCACGACGGCGACGTCGTGAGCGGGCGCGACGACCGGGGTGCCGGCCGCGTGGCAGCACGCCGGCAGTGGCGCGGGGCGGCAGTGCGCAGACGGCGCGGGGCGGTCCGGTGAGCGCGGTGGAGCACCGCTACGAGGTGCGCTCTCGTGAGGTGCGCTACCGCGGCCGGATCTTCGAGGTGGTCACCGAGGAGGTGAGCATGCCGGGCGGCGGGACCGCGGCGCGTGACCTGGTCCGGCATGTCGGGGCGGTGGCGGTGGTGGCGCTGGACGACGCCGGTCAGGTGGTGCTCATCCGGCAGTACCGGCAGCCGGTCGGCCGGCGCCTGTGGGAGTTGCCGGCCGGGCTGACCGACGTCACCGGGGAGGATCCCGCCACGACGGCGATGCGCGAGCTGGCCGAGGAGGTCGACCTCACCGCCGGCCGGCTGGACGTGCTGGTCGATTTGCACAGCTCGCCGGGGTTCACCGACGAGCTGGTCCGGGTCTTCCTCGCCCGTGACCTCGGCGACGTTCCGGCGGAACAGCGACACGACCGGCACGACGAGGAGGCGGACCTGCAGATCGTCCGGATCGACCTGGACGAGGCGGTCGGCATGGTGCTGGCCGGCGAGATCACCAACGCGTCCTGTGTGGCCGGGCTGCTGGCCGCCGCCCGCGCCCGCGACGCCGGCTGGTCGGTGCTGCGCCGCCCGGACACCCCGCTGCCGGGCTGAGGCGGCGGAGACGACGCAGGGGCCGTACGGCGCACGTCGCACGGCCCCCGCGTCGATCGGGGTCGGTCAGTCGCGCAGCGGGCGCCCCTGCCCGTCGACGCCGCCCTTGACCAGGATCAGGATGCCGTCGACGAAGCCCCAGATGCCGCCGAAGCCGCAGGTGACCAGGGTGACGATCAGCTGGATGACACCGGTCTTGGTGTCACCCATGTAGAAACGGCCGACGCCGAAGGCGCCCAGCAGAATCTGCAGGACACCCGCGACGACCTTGCTCTTGTCAGAAACGCCCTGGGGATACCCGGGCTGCATAGGAGGAGTGGTCATGAGCCGTCACAATAGTGATCCATTACGCCGCTGTCGGCACCGGTATGCCAAAGTGGCACGATGATGGTCGAACACTGTCCTGACGGCTGAGGCGGCGTCATCGTGAAGGTCGGCATCCCCCGCGAGGTCACGAACCACGAGTACCGGGTCGCGATCACACCCGCGGGCGTCAACGAGTTCACCCGCAGCGGCCACCAGGTCTTCATCGAGGCCGGCGCCGGGATCGGGTCGAGCATCACCGACGAGGAGTTCGTCGCGGCCGGCGCCAAGATCCTGGAGAGCGCCGACGAGGTGTGGGACGCCGCGGAACTGGTGCTCAAGGTCAAGGAACCGGTCGCCGGGGAGCGTCACCGGATGCGCGCCGGCCAGGTGCTCTTCGCCTACCTGCACCTGGCCGCGTCCCGGGACTGCACCCAGGCGCTGCTCGACCGCAACGTCACCGCGATCGCGTACGAGACGGTCGAACTGCCCGACCGGTCGCTGCCGCTGCTCGCCCCGATGTCCGAGGTGGCCGGTCGGCTCGCGCCGCAGGTCGGCGCCTTCTACCTGATGCGCACCGGCGGTGGCCGGGGCGTGCTGCCCGGTGGCGTCTCCGGCGTGTACGCGGCCAAGACCGTCGTCATCGGCGCCGGTGTCTCCGGCATGAACGCCGCCGCCATCGCCCTCGGTCTGCAGTCCGAGGTGCTGCTGCTGGACAAGAACATCGCCCGGTTGCGGCAGGCCGACGCGATCTACCGGGGCCACCTGCAGACCATCGCCTCCAACGCGTACGAGATCGAGCGGGCGGTGCTGGACGCGGACCTGGTCATCGGCGCGGTGCTGGTGCCCGGCGCGAAGGCCCCGAAGCTGATCTCCAACGAGTTGGTCTCCCGGATGAAGGCCGGCAGCGTGTTCGTCGACATCGCCATCGACCAGGGTGGCTGCTTCGAGGACTCCCGACCCACCACGCACGCCGACCCGGTCTACCGGGTGCATGAGTCGATCTTCTACTGCGTGGCGAACATGCCGGGCGCGGTGCCGAACACCAGCACCTACGCCCTGACCAACGTCACCCTGCCGTACGCCCTGGAACTGGCCAACCACGGCTGGCGTGCGGCGCTGCGCCGCGACCCCGCGCTGGCGCTGGGCCTGAACACCCACGACGGGCACGTCGTCTACGGCCCGGTCGCTCAGGCGCACGACCTGCCCACCCTGCCCCTGGCCGAGGTGCTGGCCTGACCGGCCGGGCGCCGACCGCGGCAGCGGACACCGCCGGCGCGGCCCGACCGCCCGCGCCGGCCCTGAGCCGTGCCGTGCGCGGCTACCTGGATCACCTCACCGTCGAGCGTGGACTCGCCGCGAACACGCTCGCGTCGTACCGCCGGGACCTGGAGCGCTACCTCGCCTCGCTGGCCGCCGCCGGGGTGAGCGATCTGGCGGCGGTCTCGACCGGCGAGATCGAGGGCCACCTGGCCCGGTTGCGCGCCGGCGACGAGGATCACCCGCCGCTGGCGGCCTCCTCCGCGGCCCGGGCGGCCAGCGCGGTGCGCGGCCTGCACCGCTTCGCGCTACGCGAGGGCCTGGCCGGTGCCGATCCGAGCCGCGACGTGCGACCGCCCGTTCCGCCGCGCCGGCTGCCCCGGGCACTGCCGGTCGACGACGTGGTCCGGCTGCTGGAGACCGCCGCAGCGGTGCAGGCCGCCGGGGACGCCGCGCCGCTGGCGCTGCGCGACCGGGCACTGCTGGAGTTCCTGTACGGCACCGGGGCGCGCATCTCCGAGGCGGTCGGCGCCGCCGTGGACGACCTGGACGTCGACGACGGGGTGGTGCTGCTGCGCGGCAAGGGCGGACGCAGTCGCCTGGTGCCGATCGGCGGGTACGCGCTGCGGGCGTTGTCCGCGTACCGGGTGCGCGCCCGGCCCGGGTTGGCCGCCGCCGGTCGGGGCACCCCGGCGCTCTTCCTCAACGCCCGCGGTGGCGGGTTGACCCGGCAGGGCGCCTGGACCATCCTGCGCCGGGCGGCGCAGCGCGCCGGCCTGCCGGTCGACGGGCCACACGCCGTGTCACCGCACACGTTGCGTCACTCGTACGCCACGCATCTGCTCGACGGTGGGGCGGACGTGCGGGTGGTGCAGGAGTTGCTCGGGCACGCCTCGGTCACCACCACCCAGGTCTACACGCTGGTCACCGTGGACCGGCTGCGCGAGGTCTACGCCACCGCGCACCCACGCGCCCGCGGGTGAGCGACGCCGTGCGGCGTGGCCGGGCCGAGTGATCCGTTAGTCTCGACGGCGGCCGGGGTGCAGCGCCCCGCCCTGCCGCACCGGTGGCCGGGGGCGACCGGACCTGGCCAATGCCGCCGGCCGACACGCCGAGCGGGTGCCGAACGGCCTGCTGGCCGGTGGCGTACAGTCGGCATCGGCGCGGCCTGGCGGTGAGATGACCGGGGCGCGCAGCGGCGCCGCAAGGACGTCGGGCGGCTCCGACGCCGGATGGTCGTCGGGAGGGGGCAACGAGGACATGGCTGGCAACGGTGACCGTGCCGAGACCTGGACGTCGGAGCTCCGTGAGCAGCAGAATTCCCTCAGCGCCGACCTCGGCCCGGCCGACCCGGCGGCCTACACGACGCGCAAGCCGATCCCCGAGCCGATGCCGACCGACCGGCACGGCCCGGCCCGGATCATCGCGATGGCCAACCAGAAGGGCGGGGTCGGCAAGACCACCACGACCATCAATCTCGGTGCCGCGCTGGCCGAGTACGGCCGCAAGGTGCTCCTGGTCGACTTCGACCCACAGGGCGCGCTCTCGGTCGGGCTGGGGGTCAACCCGCACAATCTGGACCTGTCGGTGTACAACCTGCTGATGCAGGACGACGTCACCGCCGACGACGTGCTGATCAAGACCGATGTCGCCGGTCTGCACCTGCTACCGGCCAACATCGACCTCTCCGCCGCCGAAATACAGCTGGTCAACGAGGTGGCCCGGGAGATGGCCCTGGCCCGGGTGCTCAAGAGCATCCGCAAGGAGTACGACTACGTCCTGATCGACTGCCAGCCCTCGCTCGGCCTGCTGGCGATCAACGCGTTGACCGTGGCGCACGGCGTACTCATCCCACTGGAGTGCGAGTTCTTCAGCCTGCGCGGTGTGGCCCTGCTGCTGGACACCATCGACAAGGTGCGCGAGCGGCTCAACTTCGACCTGGAGCTCGAGGGCATCCTCGCCACCATGTACGACAGCCGCACCACCCACTGCCGGCAGGTGCTCCAGCGGGTGGTGGAGGCCTTCGGCGACAAGGTCTACCAGACGGTGATCACCAAGACGGTGAAGTTCCCCGAGTCCACCGTCGCCGGCGCCCCGATCACCACCCTCGACCCGGCCTCCTCCGGCGCCCGCAACTACCGTCAGCTGGCGCGCGAGGTGATCGCCGCCCAGGCGGCGCGGTAGGCCGGTAACCCCTGGTGACCAGGCCGTGGACTACGGTCGTCGGTGTGAGCGCGCCGCCCCCCGACCCGTCCGCCGCGGCGGGCGACCCGCCCCCGGTGGCTGACCCCGCCGGTATGCCGGCGGAAGCCGTCGGGGCGGAGGCGGGCGCGGCGGCGGAGGCGGGCGCGGCCGTCGAGGGCGACGTGACGGCGGACGGTGCGGAGCTGGCGGACGGCGGCAGGTTCACCGTGCGGCTGGCCAACTTCACCGGCCCGTTCGACCTGTTGCTGCAACTGATCGGCAAACACAAGCTCGACGTCACCGAGGTCGCGCTGCATCAGGTGACCGACGAGTTCATCGCGTACATCCGGGCGATGGGCGACGACTGGGACCTGGACGAGGCGAGTGAGTTCCTGCTGATCGCCGCCACCCTGCTGGACCTGAAGGCGGCCCGGCTGCTGCCTGCCGCCGAGGTGGAGAACGAGGAGGACCTCGCCCTGCTGGAGGCGCGGGACCTGCTCTTCGCCCGGCTGTTGCAGTACAAGGCGTACAAGGAAGCGGCGGCGCACATCGCCGCGCTGGAGGAGGTCGGGGGACGCCGCTACCCGCGGGCGGTCACCCTGGAGCCCCGCTACGCCGAGGCGCTGCCGGACCTCGTGCTCGGCATCGGCCCGCAGCGGCTGCTCAAGCTGGCGGTCAGGGCGATGACTCCGAAGCCGGTGCCCGAGGTCTCCATCGCCCACGTGCACATGGTCCGGGTCAGCGTTCGGGAACACGCGGGGGTCATCGCCGAACGGCTGCGTCGGGTCGGCACCGCCACCTTCTCGCTGCTCTGTGCCGACTGCGAGGCCACCCTGGAGGTGGTCGCCCGGTTCCTCGCCCTGCTGGAGCTGTACCGGCAGGGTGTGGTGGCCTTCGTCCAGGAGCAGGCGTTGGAGGAGTTGACCGTACGCTGGACCGGTCCCGCCGACGGCGGCCCGGCCCTGACCGTCGACGAGTACGCCGGCACCCCCGCCGAGCCGAGCCCGGCCGCCGGAACCGGTGCGGGTGGCACGGCAACAACCGAGGAGCAGCAGGCCGGATGAGCAACGAGGAACGCCCGCAGTCCCTGGCCGACCAGGCCGCTGCCTGGATCCCCCCGTGGCAGCGCCCCGCCCCGCCCACCGACGCCGACGCCGACGCCGTGGATCGTGGTGCGAAGGTGCCCTCGCAGGGGCGCGCCGAGCCCACGATCTCCGAGACGGTCGATCCGCAGGAGGTCGATGCGCAGGCTGCCGATCCGCAGGAGGGCGCGGGGGCAGCTGGAGGGCAGGTCGCCGAGGCGGGCCCAGGGCAGGTCGAGGCGGCGCAGGCGGGCGCCGCCGAGGCGCCGGCGCGTAAGCAGCGGGCGGGGCGTGGCAGGCCGGTGCCGGAGCCGGCGCCGGTGCTCGACGACGCGGAGCTGCGCGGCGCGCTGGAGGCGATCCTGCTGGTGGTGGACGAGCCGGTCAGTGAGTTGACCCTGGCCCAGGTGCTCGAACAGCCCGCCGAGCGGGTCGGCCCGATGCTCGACGACATTGCGGCCGGCTACACCGCCGCCGGGCACGGGTTCGAGCTGCGCCGTGCCGCCGGCGGTTGGCGTCTCTACACCCGCCCGGAATACGCCGGCTACGTCGAACGGTTCGTGCTGGAGGGGCAGTCGGTCCGGCTCACCCAGGCCGCGCTGGAGACCCTGGCGGTGGTGGCGTACAAGCAGCCGGTGACCCGCTCGCGGATCTCCGCCATCCGGGGTGTCAACTGCGACGGGGTCATCCGTACCCTGGTCTCCCGTGGCCTGGTCGAGGAGTGCGGCACGGAAGCCGACAGCGGTGCGTACCTGTACCGCACCACCGTCCTGTTCCTGGAGAAGCTCGGCCTGAACAGCCTCGACGACCTGCCGCCACTGGCCCCGTTCCTTCCCGACGACGTAGAAGAGCTCGCCGATGCCACGAGATAACCGCACCCCGTCCCCGGACGCGCCCGTCTACACCGGCGCCGAACGCCTGCAGAAGGTGCTCGCCGCCGCCGGTGTCGGCTCCCGGCGCGCCTGCGAGGACCTGATCTTCCGGCGGCGGGTGACAGTCAACGGGCGCATCGCGCAGCTCGGCGACAAGGTCGACCCGACCACGGCGGTCATCCACGTCGACGGCGAGCGGCTGCAGGCCGACACGCGGCTGGTGTACCTGGCGATGAACAAGCCGCGTGGGGTGGTTTCCACGATGGCCGACGAGAAGGGCCGCACCGCGCTGGGCGATTTCCTCGGCAGCCGGGTCGAACAGCGCGTCTACCACGTCGGGCGGCTCGACGCGGACAGCGAGGGCCTGTTGCTGCTCACCAACGACGGGACCCTGGCGCACCGGCTGATGCATCCCTCCTACGGGGTGCCGAAGACGTACCTGTGTGAGGTGGCCGGGCCGATCCCGCGTAACCTCGGCAAGCGGCTGGCCGCCGGCGTGGAGCTGGAGGACGGCCCGGCGACCGCCGACGCGTTCCGGGTGGTGGACACGCTGGGGCGTACCGCCCAGGTGGAGCTGACCCTGCACGAAGGGCGCAAACACCTGGTGCGGCGGCTGCTGGCCGAGGTCGGGCATCCGGTGAGCCGGCTGGTGCGTACCTCCATCGGGCCGATCCGGCTGGGCGACCTGCGCGCCGGGCGCACCCGGCGCCTGACCAACGCGGAGGTCGCCGCCCTGTTCAAGGCCGTGGGTGACTGACCACGCGGTCGCGGGTACGGCTGAGGGTAGGCTCCCTGACGGTCCGGCCCGGCGGCGACGCCGCGGCGCCGGGCATGATGGGACACGGGTGGGAAACCGCTCGCGGCCGCCGATGACGGCGGATCGTGAGGTACGGGCTGAGGAGGACGACGGTGGAGGAAAACGTACCGGCCGGGCGCTGCGTGGTCGCTGTGGACGGGCCGTCCGGTTCGGGTAAGTCCACCGTCTCCCGACGGCTCGCCACGAGCGTGGGCGCCCGGTACCTGGACACCGGCGCGATGTACCGGGCGATCACCTGGGCGGTGCTGCGTTCCGGCGTCGACCTGACCGACGCGGAGGCGGTGGCCAAGGTGGCCGGCGAGGTCGACCTGCGCCTCGGCACCGACCCCGCGGGCTACGGCGTGACCGCCGACGGGGTGAGCGTGGAGGCCGAGATCCGCGGGCCCGAGGTGACCGCCGCGGTCTCCGCCGTGGCGGCCGTGCCGGCGGTACGCGCCCTGCTGGTCGCCCGGCAGCGGGAGATGATCGCCAACGCGGGGCGGATCGTGGTCGAGGGCCGCGACATCGGCGCCGTGGTGGCCCCCGACGCCGACCTGAAGGTCTACCTCACCGCCTCGGCGGCGGCGCGCGCCACGCGGCGCAGCGCCGAGGACGCCTCCGACGTGGCGGCCACCGCCGCCGACCTGGCCCGCCGCGACCGGCTGGACTCGACCCGCAAGGCCGACCCGCTCGCCCAGGCGCCCGACGCCGTGGAGCTGGACACCACCGAGTTGGGCATCGACGAGGTCGTGGCGCGGCTGCGTGAGCTGCTCGCCGATCGGGGAGTGGCGTGATCGACGACGACGGTTGGGTGGAGCTTCGCGAGCCGGACCTGGACACCGAGGAGCCGACCGGCCCGCAGCCGGTGGTGGCCGTGGTCGGCCGGCCCAACGTCGGCAAGTCCACACTGGTCAACCGGATCATCGGCCGCCGTCAGGCGGTGGTGGAGGACGTACCCGGGGTGACCCGGGACCGGATCCCGTACGACGCGCAGTGGTCCGGCCGGGCGTTCACCGTGGTGGACACCGGCGGCTGGGAGCCGGACGCGAAGGACCGGGCGGCGGCGATCGCCGCGCAGGCCGAGGCGGCCGTGGCCACCGCCGACGTGGTGCTGTTCGTGGTCGACGCGACCGTCGGCTCCACCGACGTCGACGAGGCGGCGGTGAAGATGCTGCGCCGCAGCGCCAAGCCGGTGATCCTGGTGGCCAACAAGGCCGACAACACCAGCGTCGAGGTGGAGGCCACCTCCCTCTGGTCGCTCGGTCTCGGCGAGCCGTACCCGGTCTCGGCGCTGCACGGTCGCGGCTCCGGTGACCTGCTCGACGTCATCCTGGCGGCGCTGCCCGAGGCGCCGAAGATCATGGAGAACCGCCCGCGCGGGCCCCGCCGAGTGGCCCTGGTGGGCCGGCCGAACGTCGGCAAGTCCAGCCTGCTGAACCGCTTCTCCGGCGAGGAACGGGCAGTGGTCGACGCGGTCGCCGGCACCACCGTCGACCCGGTGGACAGCCTGGTCTCCATCGGCGGCGAGACCTGGCACCTGGTGGACACCGCCGGCCTGCGCAAGCGGGTGGGCAGGGCCAGCGGCACCGAGTACTACGCCAGCCTGCGGACCGCCTCGGCGATCGAGGCGGCCGAGGTGGCCGTGGTGCTGCTCGACGCCAGCGAGCCGATCAGCGAGCAGGACCAGCGGATCCTGTCCATGGTCACCGAGGCGGGTCGGGCGTTGGTGATCGTCTTCAACAAGTGGGACCTGGTCGACGCGGATCGCCGGTACTACCTGGACAAGGAGATCGAGCGGGAACTACGTCGGATCCCGTGGGCGATCCGCCTGAACCTGTCGGCGAAGACCGGCCGGGCCGTGGACAAGCTCGCCGCCGCCCTGGACCGGGCGCTGGCCAGCTGGGAGACGCGGGTGCCCACCGCGCAGCTCAACGCGTGGCTCACCGCCCTGGTGCAGGCCACCCCGCACCCGGTCCGTGGAGGACGGGCACCGCGGATCCTGTTCGCCACCCAGGCGGGCGTGGCTCCGCCGCGCTTCGTGCTCTTCACCACCGGTCCGCTGGACGCCGGCTACCAGCGCTTCGTCGAGCGCAAGCTGCGCGAGGAGTTTGGCTTCGAGGGCACTCCGATCGAGATTTCGGTACGCCCGCGCAAGAACGTCGGCCCCGGCGGCCGGGGCAAGGCACACGGCTGATCGTCGTTCCCGGGCAGGGCCGGGGTGGACACCGCTCCGCCCCGGCCCCTGCCCGTCTGCATGTCCACCTTCGGTCCGGCCCCGTCTCCCTGAATCGGCCCTCGGCTGTGCCCCCGGCTCGGGCCCTGCCCCGACTCCCGAACCTATCTTCCTAGGATGCTCTAGCGGTGGTGGGGGTCACCATCTTGGACCGATCTGAGACGGCGTGCTGCCCCGAGCCGTGCCTCAGGTCGTGGCCCGCACCGCCGCCGTGATTTCGATCTCCAGGACCGCACCGGGAAGGAAGAGCCGACTCACCTCGACGGTCGTGCTGGCCGGGGAGGCGATGTTTCCGCCAGCGGGAAACAGGCTGCGACGTACCGCCCCGTAGGCGGGCAGGTCGTCCAGGCTGGTCATGAAAGTGCGGATGTGCAGGATGTCGGCGAAGGCCGCGCCGTGCGCAGCGAGGACCTCGCGAATGATCTCGAAGATGCGCACCGCCTGCGCGCCGGCGTCGCCAGGTGCCACGACCTCGCCGGCGTCGTCCACGGCGACCTGCCCGGCGAGCATCAGCAGCGCACCGCCCTCAACATCCAGGCGGGCCACATGAGCGAAGCGGTCACCGAACGGCGCGGCGACGGTCGGCGGGTTGTCCAGCGTCAGGTTCATCGATTCTCCACGGTGAAGAGGGATGACACGTCCGCGCCCTGGTCGGCAGCGGCGTCGAGCAGGTGCAGCGCGGCGACCGCCACCGGGGTGGCCGGCGTCACCGGGGTGGCTGGCGCCGCGCGGAGCGCCAGCCGGCCGTCCTTCGCGGCGAGGGCGATCGCGAAGGATGCGCCGGTCGCGGTCGCGCGCCGGACCGCGCCGCCCAGCGGCCCGGCGGCGAGAGCATCGAGCGCCACCGCCCGGTCGACGCCGAGTCCGTCGGCGACGGCGAGCGTGTCGTGCAATGCGCCGAGCGCGGTGACCAACGCCGTGTTGACCACGAGCTTCAGGGCCGCCCCGGCGCCGACGGGACCGCAGCGGCGGATGCTGCCCAGCTGCCGCAGCACGGGCTCGGCGAGATCCACGAAGGCAGCCGGTCCGCCAGCGAGGATCGTCAGTTTTCCGGCCGTCGCGGCGTCGATGCTGCCGCCCACGGGGGCGTCGAGAAACGACACCGAGGCGGGAAGACGTGCGGCTATCCGGTTCACCTCGTCGGGTGCGATCGTGGACATCTGCACCACGATCGCTCCCGGCCGCAGGGCCGCCAGGGTGGCGTCGACGCCGAACAGCGTGGCCTCGACCGCTGCGGCGTCCGTCAGCAAGGTGAGCACCAGATCGGCCTCGGCCACCGCAGCGGCCGGTGTCGCGGCGACGTCGGCTCCCGCCGCGGCCAGCATCCTTGTTCTGGCGGGGGTGCGGTTCCACACAGTGACCCGGTTGCCGCCCGCCAACAGCCGGCGCGCGACCGCCGTGCCCATCCGCCCGGCACCCAGCACTGCGATGTCAGTCATAGCGGGAACGTTAGGGCCGCTTCGGGCATGCGACTAACGAATGTCTCGCATCCCTGCCATGCGTCACTAGCATGCCGAGGGTGGAGACCCAACTTCTGGAGGTGTTCCGGGCCGTCGCGCGCCACGGCTCGATCACCGCCGCCGCCCGCCAGCTGCGCTTCACCCAATCGGCCGTGTCGAGGCAGATCGCCGCCCTGGAAGCGGACATCGGGACACGACTGTTCGACCGACTACCGCGGGGCGTGACGCTCAGCGAAGAAGGGCGCATCCTGTTGCCGCACGCGGAGGCGCTACTCGACCGGCTCGCGGCCGCCCGACGAGACCTCGACGAACTACGCGGCCTGGGCAGCGGCCGGCTGCGCGTCGGCGCGTTCCCCACCGCCGTCGCGGCACTGGTGCCCCGTGCCCTCGCGTCGTTCCGCACCGCGTACCCGCAGGTTGCGTTGTCGCTGGTGGAGGGGATGACTCCGGCACTCCTGGATCGCCTGACCGCCGGCGAGGCCGACGTCGCCGTGGTGAGCGCGTCACCGACGGCCCAGACCTCATCCGCCGGGCAGGTTGACGCCCTCGCGGCGGGTACGTCGCCGGCTCTGCAGATCGATCCCGCGCGCTTCGACCTGCACCATCTGGTCGACGAGCGACTGCTGGTCGCGGTCTCGCACGACCACCGGCTCGCCCGCCGGCGCACGGTGCGGCTGGCGGAACTGGCCGACGACCCGTTCATCGTGGGCTCGGCGACCGACGAGGAGAACCTGCTGCGGGCCAGCGTGCCCAGCGGCTTCCAACCGCGCGTCGACATCGTCGCCGCAGAATGGACCGGCAAACTCGGCTGTGTCGCGGCCGGGCTCGGCGTGGCCCTCGTTCCAGCCCTGGCCGTACGGGGAACACCCGCCGACATCACGTTGCTGAGCCTGCACCCCAGCGACGAGTCCATCCGGCGGATCTTCGCCGCCACCGTCGTCGGACGGTCCCGGCCGCCTTCGGTCAGCCGATTCCTCACTCACCTTCAGCAGGCCGCACGCGCATTCGGCTGAGCTCGTGGCCGAGCAGGACGCGGCGACCTCAAGATCGCCTGCGCCTGGCGAGTGTCCGGCTTGTCGGTGCGGTCGTTCGTCCGCCAGAGGGGCCTGTGCGACGCGGGACAGATCCTGCGCTAAGCTGTACCGGCCGCCGCGGGAGACCTTGCGGCGGCATCGGGACGTGGCGCAGTTTGGTAGCGCACTTGACTGGGGGTCAAGGGGTCGTCGGTTCGAATCCGGCCGTCCCGACCAGAAGTTGCAGGTCAGAGCCGGTTTCCTGGAGATCAGGGGACCGGCTCTTGATCGTTTGTTGCTCATTTGTTGCTCGTCCTGAGCCTCAGTTGCTGACACGTACCGGCACGGCGGATACCCAGGCGGATCAACCGATCTAGGTTGGCCGGGCGTGCTGCGGCCGATCGTGTTCAAACGGGTCTGGCGCAAGGAGCCACGAGGCTGGGTGGTCCTCGTGTCTGGCCGGCAGCGCGGTCGAGCGCTGCGTGTGCTGCGGCCGTGCCGGAATCGCCGCGCAAGGAGCAGGTTGGCCTCCCCTCGAGGATGCACCGGTGCCCGAAGCCGGTTCGTCACGTACACCAAGCGGGCTACCGGCGAAAAGACGCCGAGATCGAGAGCTCTGGCCAGAGCTGCAACACCCTTGAGACCCGGAGCCGACGCAGGTTTGCCTGCTGAGTGGTCGTGGCGTCCCTGGTAGGGGCGATGAGGACGAGCGCCCATCCCACGTCCAGGCGGTGACGCTGCCAGTTGCGATCCCTGGTAGGGGCAATGAGGACAGGACGGCTTCTCGTGCGGCCTGTGGGTGGTCGCCGCGTTGCGCTCCCTGGTAGGGGCGATAAGGACTCGACGCCGACCGAACCAACGGCGACGAGGGCGACATGTTGCGATCCCTGGTAGTAGGGGCGATGAGGACCACCTCCCACCGGCCGGACCCGTCCATGTGCTGCTGTTGCGATCCCTGGTAGGGGCGATGAGGACCGCGACCCCAACCGGACCGCCGTCCGGACCTACCTGTTGCGATCCCTGGTAGGGGCGATGAGGACACGGCATGGCGGAGATCGGCAAGCCGTACGTGTGGGGGTTGCGATCCCTGGTAGGGGCGATGAGGACCCCAGCCTTAAGTCCCTGGTCACGGGCCCTCTGACTGGCCAGTCGCGTACTCAATTTGCAGCGAACCTCCGGTAGTGCAATCTACCCCGGCGTGTCGCCGCAACCGCCAAGATCACAAAATGTCCGAGGGCGCAGGTTGAGACCGCCCCCACTCCTGCCGCTGGCCGTTCGTGCCGGGCGGGAACGTGTAAACAAGCATCCTGCCGTACGAGGCGTCGATCAACTTGCCAACGGCAGGCGTACCGAGCGGCCGAGTTGCATGTCGCGCTTCGACCATCTGTATTCAGCAGGCTGACCGCAATCTTTATCAACCGAGGCCAAGCCGTATTGGTTCTAGACCGCGCGACCCTTGGGATAGCCCTGTCTTGGCGGCGTCGGGGGAGGTGCGGCGGTGCGTTGGACTGCTGGCAGAGAACGGGAGGCCTCCGTGATTGCGCGGAGGCTTTCTGCGGCTTGTCGAGCTGCCTGAGCCTGATGAATTCTCTTCTGGGCATCGCGAAGGTTGGCCAGGTTGTCCGCGATCATCGACAGGCGTAGGACGAGTTGCAGAGCGGCGACGGCGTCGTCTTCGTTGGTGAGCCGGCCAACCGTCGAGATGAGTCTGGACATGGATCGGAGTTGGATGGTCGCCGGGTGAAGACGGCCGGGGTGGCGCCAGTGTGTCTCGCGTGCCGCCCGGTCGAAGGTTTCGGAGGCGTTGGTGAGCGGCCCGCCTTTACGGCCTTCGAACGCGCGCGCTGTTGATGCCAAGACATCGGCTGCGGCTTCGGCGAGGGCAGCGATGCCGTCCTCGTCGGTGTCTCGCTGAGCAGCGAGGTGATGGGCGCCCTCGTCTGCGGCTGCCGTCGCCTGGCGGAAAACGGTGCTCCGGTACTGGTGCCGCGGACGCCCTGGGTCCTGTGCGTTGACGCGCGGCATTGTGCCGGGGCCGGGTTCCCAACGTCGCCGTAGCTGCGGGAGGGTGAGGTCTGGGGCGAGTCTGCCACCGCCGTACCAGACGGTGTCGCCGGTGCTGGTGCGGTGGTCGGGCAGGCCGACGGCGTAGCCGGTGACCTCGTCCGGGTGGATGGTGCTGTACCGGAGCCGTACGAGGACACCGGCGGCCTGGAGCCGGCTGATGAAGTCGTTTTCGTCGGTGGCGGCGGCTGCGGTTGCGCGTACCTCGCGGCGGAGTCTGTCCCGGGGGATTTCGGGGCGGCGTTGGCGGCGGGTCTTGTTCTGTTCTGCGGCGGTGGGCCGGCGGTGGCTGGTGCGGTCGACTGGGCCGACCTGGTGGAGGCCGTAGCGTTGTTCGAGGTCGCGGGCAGCGGTTTGGGCTTTGAGGCGTTCGTTCCAGGCCCAGACGGTGGCGCCGTCCTGGCGGACGAGGGTGGCGACGATGTGAATGTGGTCGTGGGCGTGGCGGACCGCTACCCAGCGCACTGCGTCCGGGTCGCCGTGCGGCGCAATGCCGACGGCGGCGACCATCTCGGTGGCGATGTGGGCCCATTGACTGTCGCTGAGGATCCGGTCGGTGATGTGGTTGCGGACCGAGGCGTGCCAGACGAATTTCTGCGGAGGGTTCCTGCCGGCGCGGACCGGCTGTTCGAGCAGGCGAGCCAAGTTACGAACATCGTGGCGGCCGGATGGGCGCAGTGGGGGTGCGAGGGACGACAGATAATCAGGTCCGGACCAGGCGGCGACGAGGCGAGGGTTGACGTGTTCCTCGTTCTTGCCGGGACCGAACAGGTAGCGAAGCAAGCCGCTGATGTTCGTGCCGCGAGGGTGGATGGCGGGGATCAGCGCAGCCTCTGGTGGATATCGGCCACGACGGCGTCGAGGCTGTCGATCGCCCGTTCGCACCGTTTGACGGCGTGGTTGAGCCACAGCGGCGCCTCGCCGGTGGCGTTGAGCGCTGCGGTCGCCTGGTTGAGGTTGGTGCCAGTCCGCACGACCGCGGTGCGGGCGGCGAACAGTTCCCGCTGTACGGCGGCAAGCTCTGCTCGGGTGACGCCGGTGCCGGTGATCAGGCTGCCGGGGGCGGTGGTGCCCCTGGCGGCGGCGAGCGCGGCGTTGGCGCAGAATCCGGTGGGGGTCAGGCCGGTGCGGACAGCTGCGGTGACGATGTCGCGGTGCTCGGTGTCGTCGAGCCGGAGGTTGATCCGGTGCTGTCGACCAGGGAACCGGTGACGGCGGTCAGCGCCCCGGGGTTTCGGCGCGCCCGGGGTAGTCGATCGCGTCTGGGAGTTCATCGCTGGCCGCCTCCACTCGCCGGTCCCTGCGGTTGGACCGAACTTGCGGCGACGGGGTTACCGGAAGCGCTACGGGTAGCGGGCTGGTGCAGCAGCAGAGGAGGGTAGTCCAGTTCCGCTTCCGGTTTGACTCCCGCCGACGCAGGCCGTCGCGATGCCTGCTGTACGCCTTTTTTGCATCCCATTGTGGATGCGGCTCGGCCGATGTCCTGCTGCTGCTCGATGCATCTGAGTTAAGGTTTCTGCCATTCGTTTTGCCCACTGACCCCGCAGGGTCGGTGGACTTCGGTTGCTGGACGTGTCGGCCGCGCTCGGTCGACACGTCCGGTGACCGGTACTACAACTTGCTCCCGCCAGCTGCTCCGCCGCTTTAAGCGTCCGCTCGCAGGAGCGTACGGACGTGACGTGTCGCATCCGCGCGAAACTCTGCGAGTATCCGGGAAAGTCTGCGGGTGATCTGGATCGCCGACGAACTGCTGGCGCTCACCCAGCCCGGCACGAACCACCTACCGCGACCAACGCGGATACAGCGGCCCAGCATCCCCAAGACCAACCAGCACAGCATCGACCGGCATGATCTTTATGTCGGCGGTGAGACTGACATCATGCCCAGCAGCCTCACCGAGATGCTCGACGAGCTGGCCGCAGGGAGGGCGACGCCGCCATGCCGAACTGGCTGCGTTCCGCAGCGGACTACTGACTCGCCTGGCGCTAGGCGGCACTCGACGGGTCGCGATGGCAGAATGATCATGTGTTTGACTTCGGCATCGCCGGCTACCGGCCGCACTGGCTGCACGGGCTGAAGACGGTCAGTACCGCGCACGGTCGTCGCCTTGCTGGCCTTGCCGGCCGAACCTTGCGCCACGTCTGGCTGGTCTGGGATCTCGGCGCCGACGAATGGTTCGCCGACTGCCCTGTCCTACTTGACTTCGGAGGCGAGCAGGTCGAGGTCAACCATCAGAAGACCGACGATCTGTCGATCACCTTCAGCAGCATTGACCCGCATCAGCCCCTCACCTGGCCGACCTCCGATGACTTCCAACTTGCCTGGCGGCCGGAACCGATCGTGCAGCTCGAAGAACTCCGCGGACAAGAGCTGCGCCACGCGAGCCTTCTCCAATGGGCCGACGGCACCATGGCCGACGGCAGCGTCGCCCTCGGGTTCGCTTTTGCAGCAGGACACTTGACGGTCTACAACGCGCTCGACGAGAACGGCTTCCTCTTCGGCGCACCAGGCCGGGACTGGCGCGAGCACGTCCTCTGAACGCGAGAAGGCGAGTCAGAGGACCTACCTCCGCGGCGTCTTGTCGCCTCCGATCAGGATTTTCGCCTCGGTCATCCGCAACCTTCCGGCGGACCCGGCATGACAGCCCCTGTCTGATTGAGGGCCGCAAGGGGCAGACGTTAACTGCGAATGATCTTGTGGACTGGTGATCACATCCTTGAGTATCCGCAGCTCAGGTCCGACCCTATCGGTTCTCTCCGAGCTTTTCAGTAACCATCGCCTGTGACCTGGGCTGTGAAATCTCTCGGTGAGCCCGTACGCCGGGATTTCAGCCACTCAACTTTTCAGTACGCACACCGCCAGCTCGTTGCTGGTCGAGGGGCCACCAACCAGCAATGCCGGCGGTGACAGCGCAATCTGTCACCGCTGGCGCAGGTGTTTCATGGGTTCGGTCAGCTGCTGCGGTCTCCGTGCGGCTCACGGAGTCGGCGGCGGTCGAAGACCCGGGCCGCTGCGCTGAAGAGCCGCGCACAGCGAAGGCCGTACCAGTCAGGCGCCCTCGGTGAGCCGCTTCGTTGGCGTTCGCTCGTCTCGTCGTGGGCCGCCTGGTCACCGCGGCGGCGCACAGCCAGATGACTGGCGCATGGCGCGCACTCATCATGGATGTATATGCCCAGGCGGCAAGCCAGGCGCATAGGCGACCTATGAACGGTGGGCTGCCGACGGGCGGTTGGCCCAGGCTGGGCAGGCGACGCGTGTCGGCTACCAGACATGGTTACACCTGGGGCAGCAAGGACATTCGCATTAAGGTTGAGATCCCTCGATCTTCCACGTCGCGACAGCACCACTAGAGCGGCCCCCGGTGGCCCTCCGCTGTCCCCTCGGGTTGGGTCGACCACCGGGAACCGCGGAGGAGCCCTTGCAAAAGATTGGCCTGGCCGACGCGATTACGGCCCTACGCGAGGAGCTGACAGCAGCTATCGAGGCGGCAGGGACGGAAAAACTCCGTTTCAAGGTCGGCGAGATGAGCGTCGAGTTTGAGATCGCCGTTGAACGCACGTCGGGTGGGCGTGGTGGGCTGAAGTTCTGGGTCGTCGAGGCGGGAGGGGAACACACCCGCACCGGTAGTCATACCCACCGGATCACCGTGCCGCTCACACCAATACGCGCCGACGGGCGTCCGGTTCTCACTGGAGAGCACCAACTGCCGGGCTAGAGGCTGCAGTGTTCGATCATCGACGCGCGGTGGAGGTTCTCGCCATCCCGAAGGTGGGGGATGTTGTACCGGGATACGGGTCGGGATACAGCATCGGCGGGGGCTTCGTGCTCACGTGTGCGCACATCCTGCCGCCAGACATTGCTACCTACGACGTAGTCCTGCGCGATACGGCCGGCCGCCGACTACCTTCGTCCCCCGCGTGGGTGAGCCGAGCGGTCGACTTGGCGATTCTGCGGCTGGCCGATCCGGCGGCACTACCGGAGTCCATGGTGCCGATCCGGGCCCTCCCTTCGGACACCGGCGCCGCCCGCGTCGACTTCACGATGTACGGCTGGCCACGCGCTGGTGACATCGCCGGAGGGCCAGAAGCACTCCGTCGGGAGCCGGTGCAGGTCCACGGGGAGATCCGGCTTGCCGAGTTCGCCGGCTCGAAAACCGGGCTGCTCCGACTCCGGCCCGACGAACGCTACCCATCGCTGGACGACGGAAGCTACTGGCAGGGGATGTCGGGAGCGGCCGTCTTCTGCCACCACGCGGTGGTCGCGGTACAAGTATCGCAGCCACAACAATCACTCCCTGGCTATCTGAGCGCACGGCCACTGCTGCCTGACGCGCTTGCCGCGTCCGGTATGGACGGCTTCTCAGGCCTGGAACTACTCTCAAATGCTGGCAACCCGATCGATTTAAATGCCATCTGTGATGACCTTTCTGGAGAGCGGCAGCGCCATCAGAACACCCTGTTCGGCGCATGGGCGCCGGAGCCCCCTCCCCAACCCGCCGATCCCCTCCCCTCCTGGTGGCTGAATCCGCGCAACCACGCCGTCCGGTTCATTCACCCGCCCCAGTTCGAGGAGATGCTTCACTGGTGCACGGACGACATTGCTGAATCCCCGCCCGTCCGGTTGCTTTACGCGCCTGGGGGGACCGGAAAGACGCGGTTCGCTATTGAACTTGCTGCAACTCTCCAAGGGTACGGTTGGGTCGCCGGCGTCATCTCAGATGAAGATGCCCTCGGCAGCTTTACGCGTCACCTAAGGCCCGCAACCGAGGACGGCATGCGCGTTTTCGCGGCCATTGACTATGCAGAGACAGGCATTGACCTGCTGAGAGATCTACTGACGAGGCTCGCGGCACTCCGGTCGGTGCTGGTACGCGTTCTATTGCTCGCACGCTCCCACGGACGTTGGTGGGACGGCTTCGCGATCGGGGCTAGCGCCCACAACATGATGAACCCTGAGCCGTTCTCGCTGACCACCGTTGACCTGAATAATGCCGGCGATATTTTCCGTACCGCCTACGCCGAATTTCGCTACAAACTGCTTGGCGACCATGGCTCGCAGTGTCCCGACCCTCCCGAACTACCCCGTCCGCGGATCCTCGACCTGCACGCCGCCGCTTTGGCACATGTCCTAGACGAACGCGCAGGCGAGACGCCAAGGCAGGTTAGCCCACTGGAGTCGGTACTTGCTCATGAACGAAATTACTGGCGCCTCGCACTACTTCAGGAGGGAATGAAGCCCTATCCTCGACACAGGAGACTCCTCGACCGCTTGCTTGCAACACCCACACTGCATCCGGCACGCACATTCGACGACGCACGCGATGCCGTCAAGAAAGTGATAGGGCCTCAGTCCCTGGCCTCGTCCGCAGACGATCTCACCCGGCTCTTGGCGGTGCTCTATCCAGCAGACGACGGCAAACATTACTGGCAAGCGATCGTGCCCGACCGCCTCGGCGAGGCGCTGGTGGCCCACACCATCATATCGGCTGACACCACGGACAATGCTGCTCGAGAATTCATCGAACTCTTCAAGAATGCTAGCGAAGAAACAGCGATTCACGCGCTCACCGTCCTATCGCGCGTCGCAGGCTTCAGCGATCGGGCGTCATCGGCTGCCGAGTCGTCCGTCCCAGCAGTGACGGAGATTATCCGGCAACTACTCGAGCAAGCGCCAGCCCCGTTCCTACCGGCCGCCGTAGTGGTCGCCGAATCGATCGGCCGCCCCTCGGAGCTGTCGGAACTCGCTGCCGACGCAACGCGCCCGGTCGAACTGCACGTATTGGATCGTACGGCGAAGCACCTTCCGCCGTTCCACACAGGTCTCCTCGATTTGGCCGTCAGGGTGGAGCGGGAGCGGGCCGCACGCTTGGAGCGGTACGTCGACGAGACTGAGGGGGGTATCGCCGGAGCGGACCGCGTGCGTCTGGCCATCGTCTTGAATAACCTCGCGCTGCGCCTCGCCGCCGTGGGCAGGCATACCGAGGCTTATGCCCAAGCCGGCCGATCGTTACGGATAAGCGCGGACGCAGCTGGTGTCCCCGACGTGCAGTTGCTGGCCGCAAAAGCGGCGGCCTTAGACACGCAGGCTCGACTGTCGGCCGCCACAGGCATCCACGATCAGGCAGTCCAAACCGCTGAGCAAGCGGTCGCCATCTACCGGGCTTTGAGCGCCGAGGACCCAGCGACCTGGGTGCCCCACCTGGTAACAACACTCCATAACCTGGGTGTGCAGCAGGCTTCGTCCGGCCTGCGCCGTGATGCGTTGGCCGCGATCGAGGAAGCAACACTGCTGTACTGTCAGCTCTCGGCCAGCTCTTCAGTTTGGAAGGGGGAGCTAATCTCCGCCCTCAACTCCCTCGGGGATCTGCTTGCCCAACTAGGACTTTCGGCGGAGGCTCTGACGATCTCCGTCGAGGCAGAACGGCTCGCTCGTGTAAGCGCGGAGGAGAGTCCAGCGGTATGGCTGCCGGACCACGCTAACGCCCTCAATTGGCTGAGTATCCGCCTTGCGGCGCTGGAACGGTACGACCAAGCCGCGGCAGCCAGCTCGGAGTCTGTCGAGCTTTATCGGCGGCTAGTGGATGTGAACCCAGCCGTCTGGCGTGGAGAACTGGCCACGGCGCTGAACAACCTGGCCCTGCGGCAAAGCGACCTGAACCAGCACATTCTTGCGTTGCAGAGTGCTCGCGAGGCCGTCGACATTCGTCGAACGCTCTTGGCGCATAGCGATACAGCTGCAGAACTTTGGCTCATCCAGTCGTTGGGTAACCTAGCAAACTGCCTCGCCGCCCTCCAACGACACGAAGACGCCCTCGTCGTCGTTGATGAGGCCATCGCACTGTGCAGGAGGCGACGCCACCCCCGATACGACGCCGGGGCCGTCGACCTGGCAATGCTGCTGGCGAACCAGAGTGTGTACCTGGCGGCCCTACATCGGCAGCGGGAGGCAACGTCCGTAGTCATGGACGCCTTGCACACCTACCGGGCGGCGACCCGAGGCAGAGGGGAGTGGTCGCCGGAGCTGACGGTACTGCTGCGGATAGCTGGTCACCGGCAGCGCGAGCGGGGCTTCTTGGAAGAATCGAAGGCCCTACTCGACCGGTCGGAGCGCCTGGAGGCGGGGTACGTGGATGAGTGACTCCAAAGGCCGACGTCGGCAGCCGAAAGAGTCCTTCGAGGATGCCAGTTCCACAGCTCCCGAGCCAAAAAGTGGTCATGTCAACGACATAGGGATGGACATCACCGTTGACCTGGGCCCGCCCGCCAAGGCGCTGGCAGAGGAGTCGGAGGACGCCGAGCTGGACGAGCCGGTACCCAACGCGGAGCGCCTGGTGGCCGAGGCGGTCGCGTTGACCGGGGACGACCACGACGCGGCGACCCTGGTCAGCCGCTTCTGGCGGTTCGCGCCGGACGAGGAGCTGATCGGCTTCACCGCCGAGGAGATGCTCGACGCCGCCCGGGCGCACCGGGACCTGGCCGAGCAGCGCGCACCCGGCGAGTTGAAGCTGCGGATCCACGAGCCCTGCGCTGACCAGCACCACACTGTGATCGAAATCGTCACGGACGATATGCCCTTTTTGGTCGACTCTGTGACCGCCCTGCTGAACACCCACCACCTCGACGTGTACCTGCTGGTGCACCCGGTCCTGGTAGTGCGGCGCGAAGCACTCGGCCGCTTGACCGAGGTCTCCGCCGACGTGGAGCCGGACGACGCGGTTGCCGGCGACCTGGTCGAGTGCTGGATGCGGATTGAGATCGACCCGGTCCGCGACCCGGCCGAGCGGGAGAAGCTGCGCAAGGATCTGCAGCGGGTGCTCACCGACGTCCGGGAGGCCGTCGAGGACTGGCCCAAGATGCGCCAGCGCGCCCGGGCCCTCGCCGACGAGCTGGCCGCCGCGCGGACCTCCGACAACCGGCCGCCGGTGCCACATAACGACATCATTGACTCGATTGAGCTGCTGCGCTGGCTGGCGCACGACCACTTCACCTTCCTCGGCTACCGGGAGTACCGCCTGGTCGACACCGACGGCGCGGACGGCGGCCAGGCCCTCGAAGCCGTCCTCGGCACCGGGCTGGGCATCCTTCGGTCGGACTCGCCCGAGGCCCGGTCGCTCGACTCGATGACGCCCGAGGCGCACGAGAAGGTGCTCGAGAAGCGCCTGCTCATCATCACCAAGGCCAACTCGCGGGCCACCGTGCACCGCTCGGCCTACCTCGACTACATCGGCTTCAAGATCTTCAACGACGCCGGCGACGTGGTCGGCGAGCGGCGCTTCCTGGGCCTGTTCTCCACCGCCGCGTACCGGACCAGCGTGCAGGAGCTGCCGGTGGTCCGCCGCAAGGTCGCCGAGGTGCTGGACCGCTCCGGGCTGAGCCTGCGCAGCCACTCCGGCAAGGGCCTGCTGCAGATCCTGGAGACCTACCCGCGTGACGAGCTGTTCCAGATCAAGACGGACGACCTCTACCACGCGGCGGTCGGTGTGCTGCGGATGGCGGGTCGCCGGCAGCTGCGGGTGTTCCTGCGCCGGGACGGCTACGGCCGGTTCATCTCCTGTCTGATCTACCTGCCCCGGGACCGGTTCACCACGCAGAACCGGCTGCGCATGCAGGACATCCTGCTGCGTGAGCTGAACGGCGTGGGGGTCGACTACAGCACCCGGGTCACCGGGTCGATGCTCGCCCGGGTGCACTTCACCGTCCGGACCGACCCGACCAACCCGCCCGGGGAGATCGACGCCGATCTGCTGGCCGAGGAGTTGGCCGACGCCACCCGGCTCTGGGACGACGACTACCGGCTGGTGTTGGAGCGCATGCTCGGCGACGAGCAGGCCAAGCACCTCTTCGGCCGGTACGCCGACGCGTTCCCGGAGGGCTACAAGGACACCCACACGCCGTACGAGGCGATGAAGGACCTGGCCAAGCTGGAGCTGCTGGAGGAGTCCGGCCAGCTGGAGATGCACCTGTTCCGCAAGCAGCTCGCGCCGCGGGTGAACGACGGCGACCGGGCTGTGGACGTCGACGAAGCCATGGACGTCCGGTTCAAGGTCTACCGGTACGGCGAGCCGATGATGCTGTCGGCGGTGCTGCCGGTGCTGCACTCGCTCGGCGTTCGGGTGGTCGACGAGCACCCGTACGAGGTGGAGCGCGTCGACGGCCGGATCTGGCTGTACGACTTCGGCCTGCAACTGCCCGAGGCGCACCAGGACCTGGCCGAGGTACGCCCGCACGCGGAGAACGCCTTCGCCGCCGCCTGGCGGGGCGAGGCCGAGGTGGACGGCTTCAACGAGCTGGTGCTGCGCGCCGGGCTCACCTGGCGGCAGGTGGTGGTGCTCCGGGCGTACGCGAAGTACCTGCGGCAGACCGGCACCGTCTTCTCGCAGGAGTACATGGAGCAGACGTTCATCGCGTACTCGAAGATCGCGTCGCTGCTGGTGGAGCTCTTCGAGACCCGGTTCGCTCCGGGCGCGGTCACCATGGACGAGCGGCGGCAGCGCAGCGGCGAGCTGGTCGCCGCGATCGGTGCAGCGCTGGACGACGTGGTCAGCCTGGATCAGAAGCGGATCCTGCGGTCGTACCTGACGTTGATCCGGGCCACCCTGCGGACCAGCTTCTACCAGCGGCCGGTCTGGGGGCGGCCCAAGTCGTACGTGGCGTTCAAGCTGGACCCGCAGGCGATCCCGGACCTGCCGGCGCCGCGGCCCAAGTTCGAGATCTTCGTCTACTCGCTGCGGTTCGAGGGCGTGCACTTGCGGTACGGGCCGGTGGCCCGGGGCGGGCTGCGCTGGTCCGACCGGCGGGAGGACTTCCGCACCGAGGTGCTCGGCCTGGTCAAGGCGCAGATGGTGAAGAACGCCGTGATCGTGCCGGCGGGTGCCAAGGGCGGTTTCGTGCTCAAGCAGAAGCCGGGCGACCGGGACGAGGCGGTGGCCTGCTACAAGGAGTTCGTCGGCGCGCTGCTGGACGTCACCGACAACATCGTCAGCGGGGAGATCGTGCCGCCGGAGGACGTGGTCCGGCACGACGGCGACGACCCGTACCTCGCGGTGATGGCCGACGAGGGTAACCCAACGTTTTCCGACATCGCCAACGAGATTTTCGCCGCGCACAATTTCTGGCTGCGCGACATCTCCCCTAGTAGCTCATCGCGCCGAACGGTAACCGAGGCCACTCTTGCGGCCCAGGGAGCGTTGGAGTCGATCAGTCGCCATTTCCGAGTCATCGGCCTTGACGCCGAATCCGGGAACTGCACTGTCGTGGTCGTCGGCAGCGCCGGGGATGATATCCCGCGACACGGCTTACCGCTGCTCGGGCCGATCCGATTGTTGGCCGCCATTGACCGGCACAACATATTTCTAGACCCCAATCCGGACCCAGTTACCGGCGCCGAGGAGCGGCGGCGGCTAGCTGAGCTGACGGAATGCAGCTGGGCCGACTACAACTCGGGGATGATTTCCATTGGTGGCGGGGTGTACCCGAGGAGGGCCGAGTCAGTCCCGGTGAGCCGACAAGTTCGTAACGCCCTTGGACTGGACGAAGACGTCGAGCAGCTCTCCCCCCAGGACCTTGTGAAGGTGATCCTCGCGGCCGCGGTCGATCTACTCTGGATTGCGGACCCAGGCATCTGGGTGAAGGCGGCGGCCGAGCGCCACGAGGACATTGATGACCAAGCTCGCCTTACAATACGGATAGATGCCCACGATCTACGATGCCAGGTGATTTGCGAGAGCAGTAGCGGACTCACTTCACGAGCCCGCGCGGAGTACGCGCGGGCCGGAGGCAGGGTTTGGACCCCTTTTGTCGATGCATCAGGCCCGCTCGTCCATGAGGACCACCGGCGCAACACTCAGGTCGCTGTAGACATCGCCGTCGACACGGGGCGGCTCGATCCAGCCATTGGCCACGCCATGCTCGCCGAATGTGCCGACCAACTCGCCGCGCAGGCGTTGCGCGTTTGCCGTGACCAGGTACGAGCCATCAGCGACGAAGAGGCCCAGAGCACCTCACTGCTCGCGGCGCACCGCCGAGTCATAGAGGAACTTGAGGCGTTGGGGCTACTTACTCGCGACGACCTCGGGCTCCCTGACGACGACGACCTGGACCGCCGCGCGGCACACGCAGAGGGGCTAAGCGCACCGGAGTTGGCGGGGCTGCGGGCTGCCGTATTGACCCAGATGAAGGCCGACCTCGTCCCTGGCCCAATCGTCGACGAGGCGTGGGCGACAGAGACATTGATTCAGTATTTCCCGTTGCCCGCACAGAGGCGGATCAGGACTCAGATCATGGGCCACCCATTGGGCCGCGACATTGTCGCTGCAGAGGTGGCCCGCGAGGTGGTGGACCGGGCCGGCCTGTCATTCGTTCACCGACTCCGACTCGAGACGGGTAGCGAGCCAGAGGACATTGTGCGCGCGTACGCCGCCGCGCGTGACATTTACGACCTGCCGGGCCTGTGGCGCCAAGCCGATGAAGACGAGACAGTCGTCTCCCAAGATCTTCAGCAGGCAGTCCATGTCCGCACCAGCCGCCTGCTACACCGGGCCGCCCGATGGCTGCTTGTTAACCGTCACTCTCCGATCGACGTCTCGGCCGAGGTGCAGCAGCTTCGCGCACCGGTGCACGGACTGCTCGCATCGCTCGTAGACCTGTCCAGCGAAGTGAGAAACGCGCATCGAGAGACGGAGCTCGAGCGGCTCAAAGGTCTCGGGATACCGCCTTCCCTGGCGCATCGTCTCGCCGCGCTGGATGACGGGTACAGCGCCGTCGACATTGTTGGCCTCGCCCTCGGTCTTGGGGCGGACATCGCGGAGGTGGCCCGGGCGTACTACCTGCTCGCGGACCGGATCGACTTGAACAACCTACTCGCGCGAGTCGCGGCACTGCCGCAGGCCGACGCCTGGGACAGCCTGTCGCGTGCCGCATTGCGGTACGGCCTCTACGACGCACTCACCGCGTTGACCGATGACATGGTGTCCGGGAGCCAGCCAGGCGACAGTGGCGTCGTGGAACGAGTCCAGCGGTGGGAACAAGCAAACTCCGCAGCTATAGCGCGGGTTCGTGACTACGCGCACGCTCCAGGCGAGCAGGGCGAGGATCTAGCCCATTTGTCGATGCTATTGCGCCAGGTGCGCGCGCTGGTCAGGACGAGCGCAGGATAAACGCCCTGAGGCTGCGCAACGTCAGTGCGGTGGTCTCCAGACGCGGCGCTGCGTCGCTGCAGAGCCGGGCTCATATCCCGCATCATCTCGATCGTCGACCCAACTGGACGGAGGGCACTGGGCCTTTTGCCGCTACACACAGTTGTCCGACAGCTCGATGGTAGGCCGCTCGTTCGTCGGGTGACAGTTGGTCTATCCGGGCCAGCGCGTACGCAAGATGGTTCACCGGCTGGTCGAAGGCTGATTCCAGCAGTTCGGTGACGGCCTCGTCCAGAGCCCTGCGAGTGGGTCGAGCAAGGATCGGAGCTACGATCGCCATGATGCTGGTGGCGAGCGCAGCAGTCGGTGGGCGTCCCTCGACCCGAACGGATGGCCTTTTGCGTAGCGCGAGATACTGTCGCGCGTCAGCGGCTACGGCTTCGGCGCATGCTTCCGGCAGGCCGGCTGCTAAAAACGAGCTTGGCCTTCGGCATAGGGCGACATGAGCGGCTTGGGCTAAAGGACGTCTCGTAATTCGGTGAAGGTGTTGCTGATCAACGGTGTTGGCATCATCCGTGCAGGATGATGTTGTGAAGATTGGCGATGCCGGAAGTGGTGTCGGCCAATGTGTGGGCGGCGCGACGGTAGTCCCGCAGGATTTTGAAGGTTTTCATGCGGGCCAGGGCGTGTTCGACCTGCGCCCGGACTCTGCGGTGTTGCTTGTTCAGGTGGGCCTTGCAGGCCGGTAGTTCGTTGCCGTTGGTGGGCTTGCGGTACGGGATGATCACTTCGGGGTTGCCTCGGTAGGCGCCGTCGGCCAGGACCGGCCGCCCGGCCAGCTTCTGGTCGATGCCGCTGGTGCGGTAGACGATGGTGTCGTTGCGGTTACCGGGTTGGGGGTCGCCGAGGGCCACGACGAGGCGGGTGTGAGCGTCGATGGCGATCTGAAGGTTCGTGCTGTAGCGGTAGTTCTTGCTCGGGGCGGCCAGTCGGTGGTCCCGGGTGGGGATCAGGGTGCCGTCGACGATGGTGATCTGGTCGACCCGACGCCGGCGCGCCGGCGCCAGGGCCAGGAAAGGGGGCCGAGGGTGTCGATGACCCGGTGGGCTGCGGAGTGCGACACCCCGAACAGTGGGCCGATCTGCCGCGTCGTCAGGTTCGTGCGCCAGTACGCGGCGACCAGCAACACCCGATCGGCGAGGTCGAGAGACCACTGCCGGCCCGGTCGGCCGTCGGCGATCGTGTCCCCGCCGCGTTCGGCGACCAGCCGGACCAGGCGGCGGAACTGGGCGGGCTGCAGCCCGGTGAACGGGAAGATCCACTCTGGGCGGGCTACCGAGATCACCTGCACCCCGACATGATCCACCATGGACCATCACGGAGTTACGAGACGTCCCTTAGGGTCACACCGGTCGTACATGGCCGGTCTCCGTTGGGGCGTCGCCGCGTACAGGCGGTCCCGGTCTAGCGGGAAGGGCTACCTGCACCGGCCGTAAATGACTGGTCTCCGTTGTGGCGGCGGCGGGCCTAGGGCGTCACGCGGAACTAGTTGGAGTTGTACCGGTCATACGCGACCGGTCTCCGTTCGGTGCCGGCCGAGGCCTGGTGGTCCGCCGCACCCCATCTGCCCCAAGCCGCGGCTGGTACCGCTCGGAGTGGCCACGCCGGCGCCCTCAAGCAGCGCGCCGGAGAACGCGACGTCGAGGCCCGGACGCTGCTTGAGCGGATCGGCGCCGCCGTTGGCGCGGAACTGGCCGCGCTGATGCGGGCACGGGAGGTCGCGGCCCGGTGGGACGAGGAATTCGACGGGTACAGCGCGGCGGTGCGATGCTCGACGACTTTGCCGCCGCGCTCCGCCCGGCGGGCGTTGCACTGCCGGAGTTCGTTGACGACCAAGGCGACGAGGACGACGACGCGACACTGTGCGCCGGCTGCGGCGGAGCCGTCCCGGACACCGACACCAGCCCCCGGTGTCAAGGCCATCGAGCACGGCGGCCAGCGTGCCCCCGGTGCGCGCCGACCGGCTCGCCGAGGGCCGTCGGTACGCGGCTGCAGGACGCCCAGGACGCCCTCGAGGCCCTCAATCAGCCCAACGCCTAGCGACAAGCATCGAGGCCCGGTCCCTTCGGGGGCCGGGCCTCTTGCCGTCTACGCGCGGCCGGATCTCACCTCGCGGTGAGCGGGGACTCCGAGTCGTTTGAGTCCTCGTCAATCAGGTAGTACTGGAACGGCTCGAACTCGTACATGACTCCGGCTAGGGCCTTCACATGCACGTTGGTGCCCTTCGCCAACTTCTCCATCGGGTCCTCGTGGCCGTACCAACTCAATTGGAAGACGGGCCCAGTGTGCTTTTTGTTCGACGCATCGCCCGCCATCACGTCGATGGTTGATGCGCCGTTGGCCTCGCGCGGGTTGATGTAGATGTCAGAAACGAACCCGTCGAACTCGACTGTCTTCGCCAGGAACTTCTCAACGGCCGCTTCGACCGTCTTGCCATGCGGCGGGCCCGCCAGAAGCGCTGCAAAGTCGGGGTTGTTCTCGACCGTGATTGTCTTCGGCGCCGTCGCCGTCGCCGTCGCCTTCTCCGTTCCCGCGTCCGTAGGTTCGGCTTCCGGAACCTCGCAGCCGACGAGCAGTGCGAGCACGGGTACAACCAGGGCGGCCTTCTTCCTCATGCGGCCGAAGCATGCCAGCTGTTGCCCAGCCGGCCACCACCGAGCCCTACCCAGCACCGAGCGCTACCTGACCATCGCCGGGGCCGGTGTGCCTGACAAGAGCGCGCGCCGCGTTCGATGAGCTGTGGGCGCCCAGCACGTCGGCCAGGCGCCGCCGGCGTGGAAGCAGCTGCCGAGGTTGGCGCTCGGCGTGCACATCTCAGCGCTGTGACCTAGGACGGGCGGCGCTGGTCGACGGGGCCAGCGCCGCGGGACAGCCGGGTCAGCTGCCGGTGCTGGCGACGGTGGCCGGATCGGATCGGCGAGGTTGTTTCGCGAGTCGGGGTGACGCGGCAGAGCGTCCACGCGCGGCTGCCGCTATGACGAGGCTCGTCTGGCCGGGTTACAGGACCGATCGCACCGGCCGGAATCGTGCCCCATCGGGCGGTAGACCTGTTCGGTGAAATTCTCGGCGGAGCACTGCAATCTTCTCTGAAAAGAATCTTGGCGTACGGAAAGGTTCGGTGAGAACCGACAGACCCGGCGACGGCATCGGCTGATGAGGCAGGACTGGTGCGGTATCATTAAAGGCACGAGCTGCGGGCGGTAGGTGATCGTTTCCTTGGCCAGCGCCCGCTGACCGCCGCCGAGTTGCTGCTCGTGACGCCATCCATCGACGTGTGCCGCGAACGGGTGTCGCTACCACCCAGCACACGTCATCGCCTTCAACTGCCAGACGAGGGAGATGTCCGTGACTGCTCAGGGCAAAAGGACCACCACCAGGTTGGAGCCTGGAGATCGGATACTCATCACCAACGACCCCGCGAAGGCGTCGACCCGTACTCGGGGAGTCTGGCACCCGAGCCGGGTGAGGACCGGCGCGACCGCCGCCACGGTGACGGACAAACAGGCACTCGCTGGTCGTCGTACCCGCTACAACGTCGTGGCGGACGTGAACAGCGTCTTCGACCTGTCCGGAGGACAGACCTTCATCATGGCGTCGCCTGCGGCACCGCAATCCTTGGCCAAGTCCGAGCGCGAGGGCGATCAAGGGTGACCGGCCACTTGCCAGGCGAAGGCGGCATCCGGCGGAGCCCAGCGGCCAACCCGGTGCCCACTTTCCAGTCCGCGACCTACATCATCCTGACTAGCCTGCGTCCGGACTCCGGGCTCATGATCGGCAGCGTACGGGCAGTCGCCCACGCCGAATCCACCCGCCGCCTGTATGGCGCGGGCAGCCGTGACGCCCTCGTCGCGGTGTATGTCCGGATAGCTGATGCGCTGATGCTCGTCGAGGTGGAAGCCACCGAGCTGTCGAGTGCCGCGGAAGTCAGGCGCTACCTGATCCGTACGTGGCTTCACCAGCAGTTGCTCGGGCAGTGCGAACTGGCCGTCCACCTGGATCGACAGTAGGGGTGCTGGCCCGCGCGAGCATTGCTGCGCGGGCCAGCACCGGGACTCCAAGCCGCTACAACCGGAGCCCCTGCGACCGCCAGACGGTCCGCGGACACAGCGTAGCGGCGGCACTGCCCGTGCCATCGCCTCCGCACACAACCCGCTTGCGCCGTACGCTGCAATACCCGCCCGGCGCACCTCAGGTCGAGCTACAGCAGCGGTGAGTGTCGTATCGGCCACCGTAGCTGGCGCAGCTCACATCCTCAGAGGACGGTTACGGAGATTACGTCCCTTTCGGGGCGAGAGTGAACATGCCGGGCTCGTTTTCGATGAGGACATTGCGACTGACCAGGCGTTTCAGCTTGGCGCGGGCGCCTTCGACGTGTTTCGGTAGCGGCTCGATGTCGAGAGCGAGGCAGATGTCCTTGGCGCGCATCCCGGTGCCAGACGCTCCCAGGACGGCGAGGATCTGCTGGTAGGCGGAGCTGGTCACGGTCGGGTTGTCGGCGGTGAACTCGGTCGCGGCCAGCATGCGTAGCGTGTTGCGTGTGGTCACCAGGTCGGTCAGTTCGGCGTCGATGCGGGTCAGTTCGCTGGTGAGTGTGGTGATCTGGGCGCGGATCTGGTCAGCGTTGCGGCGTGCGGCGGTTTCGCGTTCGGTGATCAGACCGAGGATCGTATCGAGGTGCATCGTGGCCTACTGGATTCGCCAGGTCCGGGTGCTGGTGCCGGTCAACCGGCGGACCATGGTCGCCATCGACGCCCACAACGTGCGTGATACTGATGATTCGGGTCGGATCTCGTACTCGCGGACCAGCCGCCGGTGCAGCATCAGCGTGCCGAGCGTCTGCTCGACGATCCACCGCTTCTTGACCGGCACGAACCCGGGCAGGGTGTCGGAGCGTTTGACGACCTCGATGTCGATGCCCAGGACCGCGCCATGCACGGCGAAGTCCTGTTTGAAGCCCGCGTCGACCCAGGCATGGGTCACCGTCGGGGCATGCTCGGCGACCTTGTCGAGCAGCCGGATACCGATCGCGTTGTCGGTGACCGACGCCGCGGTGATCACGACCGCGATGATCAACCCCAGGGCGTCCACGGCCAGTCCTCGCTTGCGGCCCGGTACCCGTTTACCCGCATCTTTGCCGGTCGTGGCGGCAGGGACATGGTTCGCGGCCTTGATCGACTGAGTGTCGACCGCGACCGCGGACGGGTCCTCACGACGGCCGGCCTTCTCCCGGGCCTGGCAGCGCAGCAGGTCATGAATCGCGGCATCGGTGCCGTCGTCGCGCCACGCGGCGAAGTAGTAGTAGGTCACCGGCTTCTGCGGCAGGTCGTGCGGCAGATACGCCCACTGGCAGCCAGTCCGGTTCTGGTACAAGATCGCGTTCACGATCTCCCGGAGATCCTGTTCGCCGTGCCGGCCCGCGACCGAGACCCGCCTGGCCCGCCAGGCGTCCAGGAACGGGCCGATCAACGCCCACTGCTCGTCGGTGACATCGCTCGGATACGGCTTGCGCTGGCTCATACCGGCCCAACACCGAAGCCCACGAACAGGACACGACCCATGTTCATTTTCATGCCATCGAGTGATCACTATCTACCGCGAACCCGCAGAACGATCTCCAAACGGACCGAACGCATAGATCAAACTTAACCTCTGTAACCGCCCTCTCAGGACGCGATCCCTGGTAGGGGCTATGAGGACGAGCGCGCACGGGATGGTGTCGCCTGGCAGGTGCAGCCAGATGCGATCCCTGGTACGGGCGATGAGGACGCGCTCCCCAGGTAGCGGTCTGGGCGGCGGCCCGCGTTGCGATCCCTGGTAGGGGCGATGAGGGACCAGGACCAGCGCGAGGAGATCCCACCCTTGGGTGACCCACTCACCCACCCGGCGCCGGTGGTTTCTGCCGGATGGCAACGAGCCGGTCTTCCACGACGTCGAGGCGTTCGTCGGGAACTACCTCGCCCACGTCGTCGGGCGACGCCTCGCCAGCGGACCGACCTCCGGGATGAACTGGTGCCCACGCTGGTGGGCCCATCCAGAAGCGATCTCCCGTCTCTACGCGTTGTGGCGGGCCTGGGAGACCCTGCGGGTCAGCGACCCGCAGACCGGCATGAGCATCTGGTGGCGCGACCACCTGGACCCCCACCTCGCCGCACTCGCCGCCGAGTACGGCCCGTTCAGCCGGTGCGGCCCCGACAAGCACACCGAGCCCCGCCCCCTGCCGGTCGAGCCCGCACCACCGGACGTGCTGGCCCAGCTTCCCGACGCAGCCGGCGTTTGATTCCTCGGCATCACCCCGGACGTCCATGTCAGGCAGGGCTTTTACCCTGCCCGCGACCATCTCGGTGATCGCCGTCGCTCTCAGGAAGCACCTTCCGGAGGCAACTCACGCAGCACGCTGCGGTCGTTGATGACGGAGATTTACGGGCCGGTGGTTCGGTCTGCTACACCGGAGGGAATAAATCAACACACCATCGGACGGTACTTGAACCCAACCTCATCCGTCTTATCGTTGATGACGTAGTAAAAGAGAACGGGCGGGAAGCTCTCGCTCCCCGCCCGCTCCCTCAGTAGGACGTCATCGGTGAGTTCTGGCGACCAACCACGTCACCGTCGACTGTCCCAGCACCGCGAGGGCCTTCGCCGCCACGGCAAGGCCCTCGCGCTGTTGGTAGGCCGCCACCAGGGCGACCAAATCCAGCGCGGGCCTCGCCATCTGCCACACACGCTCGGTACGCGAAGTGGCCCGTGGAGGGTCCTGCCCCTGCTGCTCCTTCACCGTGCTTTCTCCCATCCGCCCCGAGGTTCGGAGCACCGCGCGGTAACGCTCCGAAGAGCAGGCCGGACGCGCGGGAGAAACCACAGCAAGTCACAACAGCGGTACGAGATCGACGGTAACCGAGCAACCCGACACAGCGCCGCCAACACCCGGCCGACACGCCGTGTCCACCCGGGACGTTCGAAGAAACTCTCGGGCCCGCCGGCATACCGCACCGCCGCGGGTAGCCCCTGATCTCGCGGCATCGCTCGCCGGCCAGGTCGCCACCGCCACCCCTAGCTGAAGTCCACATCCTCAGGCGCCGTTCTGACGTCCTGGCCAATCAGCCGCCGGCGGTGACGTGCTCGCACACCCGGCGGGGCCGGTAGCCGCCCGGGATGTCGGCGCCGATGGTGTCCCAGAACGCCGACGAGCCGTCGATGTGCCCGCCGAGCGTGTGCCAGGCGTAGCAGGGGTTTTCCCTGCGCAGCGCCGCGAGACCGGCGGCGGCCAGGCCGCAGCGGCGGTAGGCCGGCAGGGTGTGCGGCTGCTCGACCCAGCCGATCCGGCACCGATGACATATCTGGTAGTCGACCGCGAACACGAACTCATCGCGTACGGAAGCGTTATCGGGGGCGTGGCCGCGTAGGTTTGCCGCGCGCATCCGCCAGCCGATCCGCTCGTTCGAGACGGTGTCCTGCCACGGCGTGGCCAGCCTGGGCACGACCGGCCAGCCGGACCGGCGCGGCCACCGGCCTCCGGTCAACCGCAGGAGCAGCTCGCGCCAGGGTTCACGCCCGGACACCCGGCCGAGCATCGCCGTGCTGGCCACCAGGTCCCGGATCTCGGCATCACGCGAGCCGGTGTCGGTCATCGACTGCTCAGTCCTCGCCGGCGTCGGCCTGCGCCTGCCCGGCCTGCTCGACCAGCGCGTTGGTCAGGTCCCGCAGCCCCGCCACGACGTTCCAGTCCGGCCGGACCGCCGGGTCCAGACCGCGGGCCTTGGCGTCCTCCCAGATCCGGTCGACGTAGTCGTACAGCGCCTGCCGAGCCTGGACCTGCGCTGCCCGACCAGCGACGTCGAGCGCGGCCAGACCTGCCGCATCGAGTTCGGTGAAGGCGTCGATCAGCTCGATCGCCATACCCTGGTGGTCCAGTCCATCGTCCACATTGACCATGCCGGTAACCCTATGGCATCAGGTCATCACGCGAGCGCGCCGCGATTGTGGGAGCAGCATCGGGCCGGTAGCCGTCCGTCAGTGTCGAGCTGGGCGGCTCGGCGTCAGCGCCGCGATCCGGACTCCCTACCCCTCCGTGAGCGTGAGGGTTGCCCAGGCCTGGCTGGTACCGATCGGGTCGATCGCGCGCAGGTTCACCGGCACATCGAGCACGACCAGGTGCGCGCGCTCGTTCTCACCCCGGCCGGGCAAGATCAGACCGCGTACCGCGTGATCGCCCTGGTCGTCGCCGACTCCAGGCTCCGGTGCCCCCAGCAGTCGTGCGGCGGCCTCGGCCGGGAAGGGGCCGCCCTGCCACTCGATCTCCCAGGTCCGGCCGCCGTTGCCGGGCCACCAGTCGAGGTGGGAGGCGCCATTGAGGGCGCCGGTCTCCCGCAGGGCCGACATGACCCGTCCCAGCACCTCGTAGTAGCGCGCCGGGTTCTCCCGCAGGTAGTGCACATCCGTCATGACCTGCTCAACGAACCGGTCCAGGGGTCAGGTCCGCCCTGACCCTAGCGTTGGTTTCGCTGAAAGTTACGGACGGGCCAGTAAGCCACCCTGCGTCCTCACGCGCATGTTTGCGGATCCCGATCACCGTCCTCACCGCGCTCCCAAGAACAAGTCGCGCTACCCCTACGTCGCTGTGAGTGGGAACATCGACGCGGAGCGTTATAGCTATGGGGGAGGGGTGTGGATGGGCCGGAGTGATGCTGATCCGTCGAAGTGGGATTGTCCACCGCATACCAAGGCCAAGCACGACATGCTCGCGTCGTACTTGAATGGCTGGTTCCCGATCTTGGCAAGCTGGAATGGCCGAGTGTTGTACTTCGACGGCTTCGCCGGGCGAGGCCGCTACACCGACGGGTCGGAGGGCTCCCCGCTGGTGGCGTTGCGACATCTGGTCGAGCACCGCGCCTTCTCTCAGATGCGTCATCGTGAGTTCGTCTTCTACCTTGTGGAGGCGAACAAGGACAACGCCGCGTCGCTGGATCGCGAGATCGCGGCGTTGAAGGCCGAGAAGGCCCCCTGGCCGGACAACGTAAAGCCCATCGTGATCAACGAGAAGTTCGACGTGCAGGCCACGGCCATGATCGAGCGCCTACGGGAGCAAAAGCGGCGGATGGCGCCCACGTTCGCCTTCGTGGACCCGTTCGGGTACAGCGGCTTGCCCATGGATCTGCTAGCTGAGCTGCTCAACTACGGCCGCAGCGAGGTGTTCGTCAACTTCATGGTGGGCCACGTGCAGCGGTTCATTGAGCGAGTCGGCCAGGAGAGAGCCATGCGGGACTTGTTCGGGCTCAGCGTCGAGGAGGTGCTGGACGGCTACGACGGCACTGGGGACCGGATTGCGCACCTGAAGACGGTCTACGAGCGGCAGCTGCAGAAGAAGGCCGGCTTCCCGTACGTACGTATTCAGCTTGGGGTAGCCGTTTGGGGCAACCACGGCCCGGTGGTGAATAGTTGCTTGAGCACGTCGAGGGCGTCCATGCCGTGCTTGGCGGCAGTGGACAGGTAAGAACGCAGGGTGGCG
>NZ_BMNB01000040.1 GCF_014646235.1 Micromonospora sonchi
AAGACACCCTCGCCAACCCCTACATCGCCGCCGAACGCGGCTACATCGACGCCGTCATCCCCCCACACCAAACCCGCACCCAAATCACCCGAGCACTACGCATACTCCGCACCAAACGCGAAACCCTACCCCCCAAGAAGCACGGAAACATCCCGCTGTGACCGGCACCGATGCGCAACGGGATGCCGCGGCGGCGCGGCCGATCGCCTTGGTGCGCGGCGGCGCCACCCCCGAAGAACTCGCCATTGTGATGGTCGTGCTCGCGCGTGCCGCACGCTCCGCGCAGGCGAACGACCCACCCCGGCGCCGTACCTCCGTCTGGGTCGAACGCGCGCGCCTGGCCCGCCGACCGTTGGTGCACGGGCCCGGCGCCTGGCGCAGCTCGGCCCTGCCCCACTGACCCGAGAACGGAGACAGACGGTGCCGAGTCCTTTGTGCAGCCAGGGCATCGTCGGGTCACCCGCCTCACCCGCCTCACCCGGCACCAGCGTCGCCGCAATCGCTGAAACCGTCGGGCGATTCAGCCTCGACCCTGACTACCCCATGGAGCCACCATGCTGAAAAAGGTGCTGATTGCAAACCGGGGCGAGATCGCCGTTCGCATCGCCCGTGCGTGCAAGGACAGCGGTATCGGGTCAGTCGCCGTCTACGCAGACCCTGACCGTGACGCAGTGCACGTCAAAGTCGCCGACGAGGCCTACGCAATCGGCGGAGCGACTCCCGCAGAGTCCTATCTCGTGCAGGACAAGCTGCTCGACGTCGCCCGGAAGTCGGGCGCGGACGCGGTCCACCCGGGCTACGGGTTCCTCGCGGAGAACGCCTCGTTCGCCCGGGCTGTCATCGACGCTGGGCTCACCTGGATCGGTCCCTCCCCGGAGGCCATTGACGCACTGGGCGACAAGGTCAAGGCGCGACACATCGCGGCCCGCGCCAACGCTCCCCTCGTGCCCGGCACGCCCGACCCGGTCGCCGACGCCGAGGAGGTCGTAGCCTTCGCCAAGGAGCACGGCCTGCCCGTCGCCATCAAGGCCGCCTATGGCGGGGGTGGACGCGGCCTGAAAGTCGCACGCACCCTCGAAGAGATCCCTGATCTGTTCGAGTCGGCCACCCGTGAGGCGGTCGCGGCGTTCGGACGTGGTGAGTGTTTCGTCGAGCGGTACCTGGACAAGCCCCGCCACGTCGAGACTCAGTGCCTTGCCGACACTTACGGCAACGTCGTGGTCGTCTCCACCCGGGACTGCTCGCTGCAGCGCCGCCACCAGAAACTCGTTGAGGAAGCCCCTGCCCCGTTCCTGACCGACGAGCAGAACGCCGAGTTGGTCCGCGCGTCCAAGGCCATCCTGAAGGAGGCGGGCTACCAGGGGGCCGGGACGTGTGAGTTCCTCATCGGGCAGGACGGCACGATCTCCTTCCTTGAGGTCAACACCCGCCTTCAGGTCGAGCACCCGGTCACCGAGGAGGTCACCGGCATCGACCTCGTACGTGAGCAGTTCCGCATCGCCAACGGTGAGCCACTTGGCTACGACGACCCCACCCCGATGCGGCACTCCATCGAATTCCGGATCAACGGCGAGGACACCGGTCGAGGCTTCCTGCCCGCACCAGGCGTCATCACGCAGTTTCGTCCTCCGAGCGGCCCCGGGGTGCGGATCGACTCCGGTATCGAGGCCGGTAACGTCATCGGTGGCGCCTTCGACTCGATGTTGGCCAAGCTGGTCGTCACCGGCCGGAACCGCAACGAGGCCCTGGAGCGCTCGCGTCGCGCGCTGGCCGAGTTCGTCGTCGACGGCATACCCACCGTGATCCCGTTCCACCGCGCGGTGGTCGCCGACGAGGCGTTCGCCCCGGCCGATCCAGCCCAGCCGTTTTCCGTCCACACCCGGTGGATCGAGACCGAGTGGCGCAACACCGTCGAGCCGTACTCCGGCTCGGTCGCCGAGGCGCCGGAGAACGACGGCGAGCGGCAGACCATCGTCGTCGAGGTCGACGGCAAACGGATCGAGGTCGCACTGCCAGGTGAACTCTCCCTCGGCGGCGGCACCGCGAAGAAGGCACCCAAGCGCTCCAGCGGCAGCAAGCGGAGCGCCGCCGTATCCGGCGACGCACTCACCGCGCCCATGCAGGGCACCATCGTCAAGATCGCAGTGGAGAAAGGTCAGACAGTTGAAGCCGGCGAGCTGGTCGCCATCCTGGAGGCCATGAAGATGGAGCAGCCCATCAACGCCCACAAATCGGGCATCATCACAGGTATCGCCGCCGCCCTCGGCGACACCGTCCCCCACGGCACCGTCATCGCCGAGATCGGGGATCTGGCGATGTGACGCGCGAGCACGTCACGCCGGCAGGAACAGGACCTCATCGTGTCGCCCGACGTTCTGCCACAGCGGGATCGCCTGTAGCGGCCGGCCCGTCCTGGGGTCGCCCGATGACTCGCAGTGCCGGAGTATCCAACCCATTGGCTTGGCCCCCGACGAGGCCCCGCCCACCTGGCAAGTCGTCATGCTTGCCGGCCCCGGCTTCGGCGCCTGGCGGGAAATCGCCGCCAACACCATGACGACGAACTGGGTGCTCACCGGGCAGAGCAAGGCGTTTCCGCTGATGCATCACTGGCGCGTGCTGCCCGGAGCGACGCCGCCAGCCGACGAGCACGCGGACGTCGAACGTGTCGTCGCGTACTGGGGCGGATCGGCAGCGGTGCGGCGGCGGCTGCACGCACTCGCCCCGGCGTCGGCGAGCGTGGTGCTGTTCCTGGAATACATCCCGCAGACCCTGCACGACTGGCTGGCCACGCAGCTCCCCGCCGGCCAGGAAGCCGTCACCGCCGCGTGCGCCATGGTCGAGCGATGCCTACGCGCCGACATCGCCTTCATGAACACCAACGGGCTACTGCACTTCGACGCCCACTTCCGCAACATCCTGACGGACGGCCACTCAGACACCCACGCACTTACCAACGTGACAACGCCCTGCTCATGAATGGAACGGTTCATACCGCTTCGCGCAGATCATTTCACAGAGAAACGTCATTGGGTGCGCTTGTAGTGACGGCGAGCTTTCTCGCGGTTTCCGCAGGCGGCCATCGAGCACCAGCGGGCGCGGTTGGCTCGGCTGCGGTCGAGCAGGAAGAGACGGCACTCGCCGTTGGCGCAGGGACGTAGCCGACCGGGCAGTTTCTCCTCGGTGCGGGCCCAGGCCAGGATCATCTCGACGGGCAGTCGGGCATGTGGGGGCGTTTTGAGTGCCCACCGGAGACCATCGGGGGTCACCTCCGGCACCTGGTGCACTCCCTCAAGCAGTGGCGCCAGTGCGGCGGGGGAACTTCGCCCGCTCACCACGTCTCGCAGGACATCCCGCACCTCGCGCAACAGTGCCAGTTCGGCGAGGCTGCCGTCACCGCCGCGCTCCCGGGCCCAGCACCCACCCTCGGCGGCGCCGCCCAGCGCGTCCTGCTCCTCGCCGTTCACTAGCGGCCTGCTGTTCAGCAGGTCCAACAGGGACTCCACCACCCCCACCTCCAGATCTAACCAGATAAGGCCGCTTGACAGGTTAGCTCACGCCATGCTCCCATGATGAGGAACTAACCAGACCGGAGCCTCTAAGGGGTTAGACATGAGCTCAGTGCATCACCGAACGGCCACCGTCAACGGGCATGAAATCTTCTACCGCGAAGCCGGCCCCGCCGACGCCCCCGCAATCGTCTTGCTGCACGGCTACCCGACCAGTTCGTTCATGTTCCGCAACCTCATCCCGCTGCTGGCCACCGAGTACCACGTCATCGCGCCGGACCACCTTGGTTTCGGCCTCTCCGCCGCCCCCGACGTGAAGGAGTTCACCTACACCTTCGACGCCCTTGCCGAGCTCACCTCGGGGCTGCTCGACCAACTGGGCCTGAAGCGCTACGCCCTCTATGTCCAGGACTACGGCGCCCCCATCGGCTGGCGTCTTGCCCTCGAGCACCCCGAACGGATCTCCGCCTTCGTCACCCAGAACGGCAATGGCTACGAGGACGGATTCGTCGAGTCCTTCTGGACCGACGTCTGGGCATACGGCGCGAACCCTGGCCCCGAAACCGAACCCGCTGTCCGCGCCGCACTCACCCTCGACGCCATCCGCTGGCAGTACCTCCACGGCGTACCCGACCCGAGCCTGGTCAGCCCGGACACCTGGGAGCATGACATTGCCCTCTTCTCCCGCGAGGGCAACGACGAGGTCCAACTGGCGCTGTTCCGCGACTACCAGAACAACCGCCCGCTCTACCCACTGCTGCATGAGTTCCTGCGCACCAGCCAGACCCCAGTACTCGCCGTATGGGGCCGCAACGACGAAATCTTCGGCCCGGCGGGCGCGCGGGCCTTCGCCCGCGACGCCAAGGACGCGGAGGTGCACCTAATCGACGGCGGCCACTTTCTACTGGAGAGCCACCTGGACGTCGTCGCGGGTTACCTGCGCGGCTTCCTCGGGCGGGTGCTGGGCTAAGTGAGCGTCTGATTCACGCATTTTGCGTGAATCAGACGTCCTCTCAGGGCCATGCCGAGGCGATCGACATGACCCTGAGTACCCATCCGAGGGTCCTCTGCATTTGGGCGCCCGCGCGCTCCCGACCGGGAGCACTGCCGCACGAAGGAGCGGTCCGTGCCAGGCATCTTGAGCAGCAAACCGAGCAAGCCTGGTGCCTGACCGTGGTCACCAACCCGGTGATCACCTGGACCACCGAGTACTACGGCCTGGACATCGATTCCATGCGTGCCGCTGGCCGCCGCATCGACGATGAGGTCCTGGCCCACATCTCCCCGGCCCACAGCGAGAACATCAACTTCTTCGGCCATCGACGTCGACATCGAAGGCGAACTCGCCCAGCTCGGCCCCACCGGGCGGCATGGCTGTTACCCGATCCGCGGTCCTAGGTGCGGCCCGCTCTTGGCGTCGGTCGGCCGGGCACTTCTCATGCCACCTTGATGACAACCTTGCCCGAAGCGTGACCGTTCTCGACGGTGGCGAGGGCAGCCGGGGCGTCGGAGAGCGGATGGACCGCGGTGATCACAGGTGCAAGGACTCCGTCGAGGGCCAGCCGGGCGGACCGCTCCAGGTTCTCGCGGTCGAGGCGACGCTCGACGAAACGCCCACCGAGATCGGGCACAGACGAATCACCCACGGCGATGACGTTGCGGGGATCCCGGGCCAGCGGAGCGACCGTCCGCAGCGAAGCGCCTCCGACCAGGTCGACGATCCCGTCGCAGCCGTCCGGAACCAGCTCGCGTGCCGCGGCGACGACGTCCCCGGCGGCGTAGTCGATGAACCGCACCCCGATGGTCTCGGCGTGCTCGCGCTTGGCGGTACTCCCGGTGCCGATCACACGCAGCTCGCGCCCGACGGCCAGCCGGGCGACGGCGAGGCCGACCCCGCCCCCGACCCCGTTGACCAGGACCGTGGCACCGGCCGGGAGGCCGAGCTGGTCGAGCACATCAACCGCGGTCGTCCCGGCCACTGGCAGCGTTGCCGCCACGGTCGCGGACAGACCCGCCGGGATGCGCGCGGTGTTCGGCGCGGACAGCACCGTCGTCTCGGCATAGGTGCCGCCACCGGTGAGTGCGAAGCCGAAGACCGCGTCACCCACCTCGAGCCCGTCGACGTCCTCGCCCCAGGCGAGAACGGTTCCCGCTGCCTCCATGCCCAGCACGCGGGGAAACGGACGCCCGCCGTCGAGCCCGGAGACCAGACCCGAGCGCAGAAGGTAATCGAGGGGATTCACGCCGGCGACGTCGACCCGGATCAGCACCTCGCCGCGACCGGGGACGGGATCGGGACGATCGAAGAACTCCTGCACCTCGGGCCCGCCATACCTGCCGAAACCCCACGCCTGCCCCATCTTCTGCCGCCTCCCGTGTGACCGATCCCGGTGGTTCCGGGCTCCGTAGCCATCCTCACCTCTCACACCGATGTAAGGGGCAACCGGCTAAGGTGCAGGTCACAGCATCAGGCCGACCGTGTCACCGGTCCCGGGATCGTGGACAACTCCGCCCGGTGCCGGCCGTTGGCCCTGATCAGCACGTCGAGCGCATCTCGGGTCTCGACCAGGTGCGCGATGTCGGCGTCGATCCGGTCGCGCTCGCGCGTCATCGTCGTGAACGCCAGCTCGACGACGCCCGGGTCACTCGGGGTCTCCACGCACGGCAGCACAGTCGCGATCACCCGGCTGGACATACCCGCGTCGAACAGCTGCCGGATGAGTGACACGCGCTGAACCTCGGCGTCGGAATAGTGACGCTGCCCGGCGTCGGAGCGTGAGCTGGTCAGCAGGCCCTGCTCTTCGTAGTACCGCAGTGAGCGCGGACTCACGCCCGTGCGCTTGGACAGCTCGCCGATCCGCATCCCTGAGAATCTACGCCCGCCTGCTCCAGGTTCAGACCGCCGGCGTCATGGACGCTCGCGGGCACCGCCACGGGCGGCATCGCCGCGCCTGCCAGGACGAGCAGGCGCCCGACCTGCAGGCCGAACCAGCCGAGGCACCACGACACTTATGGAGGCGGGTAACAGGATCACGGTCAAGATCGCCGGAGTTGACCTTCATCACCGAGTCGGGCTCGTCACGTGTCTGCGGCATCGACGCACCTTCGCCCGGATCGGCGTCATCCGGCCCTGGGCGGCTCGGGAAAGACGCGATCAGGGGGATTCGTTCGGCTGCTAGTGGCAGGATGCAGTCCCGATTCCCTCGGTGACGCCTACACGGACAGTAATCGGCCGATGCGTGACCAGGGCAGATCCAGGGGCACGGATGAACTCGGCGCCCCTGGGTCCGGTTCAATTGTCGCGTTTACCCGCCGATCGGTCCGCGATGGCGGCCGGGCAGAGTGCTTCGTGTCCACTCCTGAAAGGTGGTCGTCGGCACGCCCAGGTTGGCGGCCAGGTCGGGACGGGCCGGTGCGGGATGCGCACTCATGTATCGCTGCCCCTGGAAGAACGCCGCCATGGCGCCCTCGTCGTGAATGTCCTCACGGCTGCTGGGAAGTTCGATGGTTGCTGCGAGAGCATGGGACAGGCCTTCGGCGATCTCGCGGAAGCTGCGTACATCACCGGCCAGTTCGAGTTCAACCCCGTGGAAACGGGCAGGCTGCGCAAACGCTGCTGCGGCGGCTGTTCCGATGTCGTTTACCGCAACGAACGGAAGCTGGACGTCGGGGTCAACGGCGACGAGGAGGCGATCCGAGGTCATGTCGGCGAAGTAGACCGAGGGCCGGACGAAGTTTTCCATGAAGGTGGCCGGCCTTAGGATCGCCCATTGGGGGAAGCCGGCGGCGCGCACGAGTTCCTCGACCGCAGCCTTGCTGTGATAGTACTGCCGCGTGATCGCGCCGTAGCGTGCCTCGTCGAAGTACTCGACATCGACGGCAGCTGTGCCCGCGACCGAGGTGTGGACGAAGTGTTCGACGCCCGCCGAGCGCGCGGCCTTGACGAGGTTGTCTCCGCGCTGGACCTCGGAGTCGCCCGTGGGATCGGTGACGTCGGACGTCTGCACGGAGAACACCGCACTGGCGCCGACGAGGGCCGCCGCCAGCGACGTGATGTCGTCGAGGTCGCCGTGCACCAGGACGGCACCGAGATCAGCTAGGGCGGCGGCGCTCTCGGTGTTGGGGTTTCGCACCAGGGCGTGCACCGGGACGCCGGTGGCGAGTAGGGCTCGTGCCACGGCGCCGCCCTGGTTGCCGGTCGCTCCCGTGACCAGTACGGGCGTTGGCGATGCAGGCATAGGAGTCTCCTCAACGAGCGATGTGGGGTACTACCCCATTTGACTCGAGCTACGATATGGGGCGTCCCTCCACTTTGCCTAGGTAAGCGGTCCCGCTGATGACAGAACCCAAAGTCCGGCCGCAGCGCTCGGACTGGCAGCGCAACCACAAGCGACTCGTCACGGTGGCCGCTGCCCTCGTCGCCCGTGACGGGGCCCAGGTCTCCCTTGAGGAGATCGCCCGCGAGGCCGGCGTGGGCTCTGCCACGTTGCACCGGCACTTTCCCTCCCGGCATGCGCTGCTCGAGGAGGTCTTCCAAGACAGCGTCGCGCACCTTCGCTGGCGAGCCGGTGAACTGGCTGACAAAGACCCCCGCACGGCACTGCTCACCTGGCTGGAAGAGCTGACAGTCGCCGCAGCGAGCACCCGTGGCTTGGCGGCTGCACTCGACGCAGCGGACAACACAGCACCGTACAGCCACACCTGCCATGGCATAGTGCGTGAGGCGACGGAGGACCTGATGAGCCGAGCGCTCCGAGTTGCCGCAATCCGGCCTGGTGTCCCGCCGGACGACCTGATCACGCTTGTCCAGGCCATCTCCCAGGCCACCGAAGGCGACCCGCCTGCAGCTGGCCGACTGCTCCGGCTCGCCCTCGAAGGCATACGGCACCGGTAACGCGCGACAGCGGAAGTCCCGCCGGGTGACAGGAGGACGGGCAGGGCCGACTCGCACGGGGGCGCTGGCGTCGCAGTACAGCCGGATCAGTGCCTCGTCGCGGAGGTTGCGAAGCCTTCGCCCGGTGTCCGGCCGCCACACAGCTTCCGCGTACCGGAGATCACCACGATAGCCGTGCGTTCCTGTCTAATCAGGAAGTGAGAGTTCTTTGAGCTGCCTGCGGGAGGTGATGCCCAGCTTGCGGAAAATGTTGCGCAGGTGGGCTTCGATCGTGCGCGGGCTCAGGAACAGCTGCGCGCCGACCTCCCGGGAGGCCGCTCCGGTGGCGACCAATCGGGCGATGTACAGCTCGTGGGCGGTAAGCGCGTCGGTCGGCTGGGCGGTGCGTTTTCGTGGGTGTTCACCGGTGGCGCGTAATTCGCGGGCGGCGCGCGCGGCGAACGCCTCCGCGCCCATGTCCGACAGCAGCTCGTGGGCGGTGCGGAGCTGTTCGCGGGCGTCCTGGCGTCGGCGTTCGCGGCGTAGCCACTCGCCGTAGACCGGCGCGGGCAGCTGACTCGATGAGCTCGAAGTGGACGAGGTTGCTGAGCGACAGCTCTTGGGACTGCCACGCCCGTGCCGCAGCGTCCTGCGCGGCCGGATAGTTGCCCCGCCCGTTGTGGGGCACCGCCATCGCGTACTGAGCCAAGGCGGCCTCCGTACCCTCGTCGGAGAAGGCGACGTCTTGGGCGGTGATGGCGTTGAGCGCCGTGGTCTCCGCCTGGTCGCCACGCCAGGCACTCAGGATGACGTGCGCGTGCCACAGCTGTACGCCGCCGGTGGCCTGCGTGATGGCCGGCGCCTCGCCGGCTCGGGCGAGTTCGCCCATCAGGCCCGACGTGATGGACAGGAAGCGCAGCGAGTCCGGGAGCGTCGTCAGCGCACCGGCCTCACGAGCCAGCTGGACGTTACGGCTGGCCAGTAAGTAGAGCAGCTCGTCGTCGAGGATCGCCACCGCGTTGCGGTCGGCCAGCCGCAGCCAGCGGTCGCTCTGGCGGTCTTGCTCGGAGCAACGGCATCGGCGGCGCGCCGGCAACCCGACGGCGGTGGAGACCCCCGGTCTGGCGACCGCGGTTCGCATCGGTGACACTTACCTAAGTTCTACATTCCTTTACGGTGCCGACGGACTCGGGTGAGAGCGAACTGGCGAACCTTCTGGGCCGGCGTGCAGAGCGCGACACGGTCAAGCAACTGCTGATCCAGGCACATGCCGGACACAGCGCGACACTCGTGGTGCGCGGGGAAGCGGGCATCGGGAAGACCGCGATCCTGGAGCACGCCCGCGACACCGCGGCTCGATCTGGGTACCGGGTCGAGTCCGCGGTCGGAGCAGAGTCCGAGACCCAGTTCGCGTTCGCCGGTCTGCACCAGCTGTGCGCGCCGCTGCTGGACCGGGTCGGTGTGCTGCCCGAGCCGCAGCAGGCCGCCCTCGGCGTGGCGTTCGGCTTGCGCGGCGGGGCGGCACCGGACCGGTTCCTGGTCGGGCTGGCCACCCTCAACCTGCTCGCCGAGATCGCCGAGGAACAGCCGCTGCTGTGCCTCGTCGACGACGCGCAGTGGCTGGACGAGGCCTCCGCACAGGTCCTGGCGTTCGTGGCACGCCGGGTCGCGGCCGAGCGGATGGCGCTGGTCTTCGCACAACGCGACGCCAGCACGAACGAGGTTCACCCGCTCTCCGGACTGCCAGAGCTGCGCCTGGACGGCCTCGGCGACAAAGAGGCCGAAGCGCTGCTGGCGGCCGCGGTCCGCACCCCGCTGGACGACGAGGTCCGTGAGCGGATCATCGCCGAAGCGCGCGGCAACCCGCTGGCGCTGCTGGAACTCCCCCGCAGCACGCCGCCGACACAGCTGGCCGGCGGGTTCGAGCTGCCCGACACCCTCACCGTCCCGCATCGCGTCGAGGACGAGTTCCGGCGCCGCACCGGCAGCCTGCCACCCGACACCCAGCTGCTGCTGCTGGTCGCCGCCGCCGACCCGACCGGCAACGTGGCGCTGCTGTCGCGCGCGGCCGCACAGCTGGGGATCGCCCGCAGGGGGGCCGCACCCGCAGAAACCGCCGGACTGATCAAGATCGACACCCGGGTGCGGTTCCGCCACCCGCTGGCGCGCTCGGCCGTCTACCGGGCCGCCAGCCCGCCGGACCAACGCCGCGCCCACGGCGCGCTGGCCGCCGCCACCGACCCTCAGCTCGATCCGGACCGGCGTGCCTGGCACCGCGCACAGTCAGTCCTGGGCACCGACGAGGAAGCCGCCGCGGAGCTGGAACGCTCGGCCGACCGGGCGCGGGCCCGTGGCGGGCTGGCCGCCGCGGCCGCGTTCCTGCAGCGCGCGGCAACCCTCACCCCCGATCACGCCGCCCGTGCCCGGCGGGCGCTGGAAGCCGCCCGCGCCAAGCACGAAGCCGGCGCCTCCGAAAACGCGCTGGAACTGCTCACGGCGGCGCCGCTCGGGCCGCTGGATCCCCTGCAACGTGCGCATCTCGACCTGCTGCGAGCCCAGATCGTGTTCCACCTGACCCGAGGCACCGAGGTGTCGGGCATGCTGATGGATGCCGCCAAGGCGTTCGCCCCGTTGGACGCCGCGCTGTCCCGCGAGACCTACCTACATGCGCTGGACGCGGCGATCATCAACGGCGGGGGCGACGCGGTGCGCATCGCCGAAGCGGCCCTGGCCGCCCCCGCACCCGGGGTGCCGACGCGACCGGTGGACCTGCTCCTCGACGGGCTCGCGACGACCTTGACGAAGGGCTATGCGGCGGGAGCGCCCGGGCTACGGCACGCCCTTGAGGCGTTTCGCAACAGCCCGCTCACGGATCCCGAGCAAGACTGCCAGAGCGACCGTTGGCTGTGGCTGGCCGGCCGCAACGCCGTGGCGATCCTCGACGACGAGCTGCTCTACGTGCTGGCCGCCCGCAACGTCCAGCTCGCTCGTGAGGCCGGCGCGCTGGCGGCACTCCCCGCCGCACTGAACTTCCTGTCCATCACGTCGGTCCTGATGGGCGATCTCGCCTACGCCGACGAACTGGCCACCGAGGCCACGGTGATCACACAGGCGACCGGAGGCGTGCCGTTGCGCCATGCTCGCGTCATTCTCAACGCCTGGCGTGGCGACCAGGCCGAGACCACCGCGCTCAACGCCGTCATAGCCAGCGATGGCACCTACCCCGACGAGGGCGCGGAGGTCTCCCTGGCCCAGTACGCGATGGCAGTGCTCCACAACGGGTTGGGTAACTATTCGGTCGCGCAGGAAGCCGCGGCGAGGGCGTGCAGGTCCGACGAACAGTCGGTCAGCAGCGCGGGCCTACCCGAGCTCATCGAGGCTTCTGTCCGTGCCGGCGAGCCGGAACGAGCGGCGCTCGCACTGGAGCAGTTCAGCTCACGCGCGTATGCGTGCGGCACCTCGTGGGCGCTGGGCCTGGCCGCGCGCTCACGAGCGCTGACGAGCACAGGGCCGGGTACCGAGGAGCAGTACCGCGAAGCGATCGAACGGCTCGGAGAGTCCCGGATGGCCAGCGACGCGGCTCGTGCTCACCTCGTCTACGGTGAGTGGCTGCGCCGCGAAGGCCGCCGCCAGGACGCGCGCAAGAGACTCCGCACCGCCCACCAACTACTGTCGGAGCTGGGCCTGGCAGCGTTCGCCGAGCGCGCCGCCCGCGAGCTGCGCGCCACCGGTGAACACCCACGCAAACGCAGCACCCAGCCGGCCCACGCCCTCACCACCCACGAGTTGCACATCGCCCGATTGGTCGCCACCGGGGCGACCTCCCGGGAGATCGCCGCACAGCTGTTCCTGAGCCCACGCACCATCGAAGCGCACCTGCGCAACATCTTCCGCAAACTCGGCATCACTTCCCGCCGACAGCTCAAGGATCTGCCGCTTCCCTGACCAGACATGCACACACACGGCCAGAAGCCCCTGGGGAGGCCAGGGCTTCCGCAAGGTAGGGATATGACCGGATGGCCGGTCATCGGGTAGCCACGCCGGTTCCGGTTGGTTACGTAGAAGAGCGCGGCCTTCTGGTGATCCTTCAGGTGTCTAGACTGGATGATCAAGGCGAAGGACCGCGCTCGTGGAAGCATCCTCGTTGATCGGCGGGCTGTCCGCACGTCTGCACGACGTGTCGCAGCAGGTGCAGCAGGACACATCGGGGTTGTTGTTGGCGTTGGCGCAGGTACCGGACCCGGGTGATCCGCGAGGTCTGATCCATCCACTGCCGGGCCTGCTCGCGATCGCCGTTGCGGCGGTGGCCTCCGGGCAGAGCCGGGTCACCGAGATCGCCGAGTGGGCCACTGATCTGCCGGACGCCGCGTGGGACCGCCTCGGCGCGGCGCGGGATCCGTTCACCGGCGCGCGGCGGGTACCCGATGACAGCACGTTCGCTCGGGTGCTGGCCGACATCGACGCCGACGCCCTGGACACTGCGATCTGCCGGTGGCTGATCACCCGCGCAGCCCTCGGGGGCGGATCGAGCCGGCAGGAAAGACGAACGAAATCACCCGATTCGTTCCGCTGCTGGCCGGCCTGGACCTGACCGGTACGGTCATCACCGCGGACGCGTTGCACACCAGCGTGACCACGCCCGCTGGCTGGTCGATGACAAGCAGGCCAGCTACGTCTTCGTCGTCAAACGCAACCATCCGCGCCTGTACCGCCAACTCAAAGACCTGCCGTGGACAGAGATCCCGGCACTGGGCACTGGACGAGACCCGCGACCACGGCCGCCAGGAATCCGCGACACCACCTACCGTGAGGACGCCAGCCGGCTACGTACCGGCAACGCCTCCGCGCGCCGGCCCAGAGGGTTCGCCATTCCCACCCGAGTCCGTCGGCACTGCAATAAGTAGGTAAGTGTCACCGACGCGAACCTCACCCGCCCCAAACCCAAGTTCTCAACCGTGGACGGGTCGACGATCCGGCCGCCGCATGCCGGGCCTGCCCGCACACCCACCCCGTCGCTGGTCTGGCACGCCCTGGCACCGACCATCCACCTCTTGGCACGGTGGCGACCGGCGAAGACATCAGGGGCTTCCACCGACGCGAAGGTGCCGCCACCGATGCCAGCCTGAAGACACGCCGTGACCGGCAACGACCGGACCAGCGCCGGACCCCATCCGCCCGGAACAGCCCTGACCCGCGAGGTCGCCGCCCCCTTCGAACCGTCGACGCGAAAGGAACCGCCATGTCTGTCAGCGCCGTCATCGATGTTGCCAGGCAGAACCTCAGCCACGGCGATGTTCGAGCCGTGAGGCGCCTTTCGTTCCGTGTCGATCTCGCCGGCGGGGCCGGCACCCATGATCCCAGATGTCCGGTGTTGCGAAGCGGGGTCTGGACTTCGCCGCCGCGGAACTCCACCAAGAGCGAGCGATAGTAGTTAGGAAATCCTGATGAGCACGAATCGAGTCCTTTATGGAAATTATGAGGCAGGCGATCTCATTGGCTGGGGCGGTATGGCCAATATTCGCCTAGGTCGTGACATCCGCTCAGGTCGCTCCGTTGCGATCAAGGTGCTCCGCAGAGACCTTGCACAGGACCCCCTGTTCCAATCCAGGTTTCGACGCGAGGCGCGGATGCTGGCTCGCCTCAACCATCCTGCAATCGTCTCCGTCTACGACACTGGATATAAAGAAGTGGAAGGAGGCTCGGCGGATAAGGTGCACGTTCCATATATTGTCATGGAGTATGTCGCTGGCCGCTCCCTGCGGGACCTCCTCAAGGTTGGCGAGCTCAGACTCAAGGAATCGATCCAGTATCAGATCGGGGTCCTCTCGGCGCTTGAGTTCAGTCATCGCGCAGGTATTGTCCATCGCGACATCAAACCAGCCAATGTGATGATCACAACCGAGGGCGCCGTCAAACTCGTGGACTTTGGAATCGCACGCGCCAATGGTGATTCAACCGCGACGATAACCCAAGCCCACGAGGTCCTTGGAACTCCCCAGTATCTCTCTCCCGAGCAGGTGCGCGGTGAAACCGCGGACGCCCGCAGCGACCTTTACTCCGCAGGCTGCCTGCTCTACGAACTACTGACCGGACGGCCACCCTTTATCGGTCCTGACCCACTCTCTGTCGCCTACCAACACGTCTACGAGGAACCCGCGCGGGCCAGCACGCGTACCCTAGACCTCACTCCCGCACTTGATTCCGTACTCGTGAAAGCTCTCGCCAAAGCCCGAAAGGATCGGTTCCCGAACGCGCGAGCGTTCAGAGAGGCGCTCCAGTCCGCGGCGAAGGGCATCATTCGCGAAGATGGCGGTGCTCACCTGGGCACGTTCGAAAACGACGTGCCCAAGGCACTCGCCATGGGCGGCCACGCAGGCATGGCCAGCGTCGACCGCTGACGACCCCGCAGATTAACGAGGAGGAAAGAGATCATAAGCGGGGGAACCTCGTTACAGCTTGAGGTTCTGGTCGCGGTACGGTGACTGATCAGATGGTCGTCGGTGGATTGGCTCGACCCGCGTGCTGCCTGTTCTGGATCATGGTGGGGTGTCCGGACCGCCGTCCATCGTGGAGCTGCTTGAGCGGCTTGCCCGGTTGGAGGCCAGGATCGTTGAGCTGGAGCGGGACAAGCCGAGTTGCGGCGGGAGAACGCGGATCTGCGGTCCCGGCTCGGGCAGGATTCGTCGAACTCGTCGCGGCCGCCGTCGTCGGACGGGCTGGCCAAACCTGCGCCGAAGTCGTTGCGGACACGGTCAGGTCAGCGGCCGGGTGGGCAGCCCGGCCATGAGGGGCGCACGTTGCGGCAGGTCGCTGATCCGTATGAGCGGATCGCGCATGAGCCGGCCGGTTGTGGTGGGTGTGGTGAAGGCTTGGCTAGGGCGCCGGTGACCGGCGGGGCCGTGCGGCAGGTGTTCGACCTGCCGGAAATCGCGGTGCGGGTGATCGAGCATCGGATCCTGTCGCGGCGGTGCCGTTGCGGGCGGGTCACCGCTGGCCGGGCTTCAGACGGGGTGGATGCCCCGGTGCAGTACGGGTCGAGAGCCACCGCGGCTGTGGTGTATCTGCAGCAGGCGTTGTTCGGAGCGCAGGCGCGTACTGCGCGGGCGATGACGGATCTGTTCGGTGTGCCGATGTCGGAACCTGGCACCAGCGCGGCCGCCCGTTGCAGGAACGCGGCTGCGGCGGCCAGCCCGCCATCCGGCACGGGCCCGCTTGGCTGAACGCTCAAGGTCTGCGGTGGGGTCCTCGTCGGTGCCCAGGACCGCCTGCACGCGGTGCCAGGCTCGCCGGTCGGGGTTGAGCCGCTGGTCGGTGGCGGCGGCCAGCGCGCCGTGTGCGCGACGCTGATCGGCTGGCGTGGCGGCCCGGTAGACGGCAGCTCCAGCAGCGCCAGGGGTTGCCACGCGCCTCGGCGACGACCAGTCGCGCACCCGGTCGTTCAGCGGTGCGCGGACCGCGGCTGCCAGCAGCGCCCGGGCGTCGGCCTCGCCGAGTCCATCCAGCCGTAGCTCCGGCAGTCCCGCGAACACGAACCGCGTCTCAGACTCCACTCCGACCGAGTACTCCACCCGGAACCCCGATGCGGCCGCCGCGGTGTCGCGGGCGTGCTCCAGGATCGCGGTCTCTCCGATGCCGCTTCCCCGCGCACCACAATTGCCCCGCTGCGTCCGGCCTGTGCCTGGAGCGAGAGATGTTCGATGGCCACGCGCTCTGAACGCCGGGCCAGGAGGTCGGCCAGTTTCGCTCGCACCCGAGGCGGGGAAGAGTCCGACAGTGTCGGAGTAGGTAGTTGTCGCCGATGCGAATCGCAATTGTTCGCGATGCCGGCCGCCTCCGCAAGGCAGCGTCCTCAACGCGGACGGGTTGATGACTCGGATGCCGCAGGTCGAGACAGACCTCGAGCACGGGCTTTCGTCGCTGGTCAACCGCGCAGCGGCCGCCCAAACTGGCTGACTCGCACAGACAGCGACCAGCTCGCTTACGGCTGAGTGTGCTGACGGTGAGAGCTAAGGGCTTTATACCGATGCCAAGGTGCCGCCAGTGGCGGAAGCCTTGTGTCGAGACGAAAGGATCCGTGATGCCCGTCAGACCTGTCATCGAAGTCGACCAACTGAACGTCACCTACGGCGAGTTCCACGCCGTCAAAAATCTCTCGTTCCAGGTCGCGCGCGGGGAGCTCTACGCACTCCTCGGCACCAATGGTGCGGGCAAGACCTCGACCCTGGAGGTCATCGAGGGCCACCGGAAGGCGTCGGCGGGCACGGTGCGCGTGTTCGGCAAGAGCCCGACGGACCGGCGCGCGGTGCGTCCCAGGATGGGGATCATGCTGCAGGAGGGCGGGTTCGCAGCCGACCTCACCGTCGAGGAGTCGGTCCGGCTGATCGGCCGGCTCTCGGAACGCCAGGACACCGTGGCGAGGGTGCTCGAACTCGTCGACCTCGGCCACCGGGCCGATACGCGGGTGGCCCAGCTGTCCGGCGGGGAAAAGCGGCGCCTGGATTTCGCCACCGCCGTGTACGGACGGCCGGAGCTGATCGTCCTGGACGAACCCACTACCGGGCTGGACATCCAGTCGCGGGATGCTCTGTGGGAGACCGTGCGGCAGTTGCGCGAGGACGGAGCGACGGTCGTGCTCACCACGCACTACCTGGAAGAGGCGCAGCAGCGGGCTGACCGCATCGGACTGATGCACGGGGGCGTCTTCCGCAGTCAGGGCACGGTGTCCGAGCTGACCCAGACCCTGCCGGCGTCGATCCGATTCTCGCTGCCACCCGGCAGCCCGGCACTACCGATGCGACCCGCCCCGATGGCCGACGGCTTCTACACGATCGACACGTTCGACCTTCAACGAGACCTCAAGACGTTACTCGACTGGGCGGACGCTCACGCGGTCCAGCTGCCCGGGCTGTCCGCTGCGCCGACCCGGCTGGACGACGTCTTCCGTGCGATCGGCACCGAACCGGTTCCCTCCTGACCTCGAAGGATTGCTCATGCTTCCCATCGCACAGAGCGAGCTCATCCAGCTCTTCCGAAACCGTGCCGTGCTGATCACCAGCTTGATCATGCCCGCGGCGGCGAGCATTTTCTTCATCAGTTACCGCGACACGTTCAGCCAGATCGGCAGCCTCGGCTACGTCGCAGCGGTGCTCATCTTCATCATCGCCGCGTTCAGTCTCTACGCCACGACCGTGACCACCCTGGCCGCCCGCCGGCAGAACCTCTTCCTCAAGCGGCTGAGGTCCACCGCCGCCGGTGACGCGACCATCCTGGCCGGCCTGGTGCTCCCGGTCAGCGTCATCGCCATCGTCCAGGTAGCGGTGATCCTCATCGTGTTCGCCAGCGTCGGCCGAGCACCCGCTGACGTCGAACTGCTGGTGGTGGCCCTGACCGCGGCGTTGGTGATGATGCTCGCTTTCGCGGTCGCCACTGCCGGAATCACGAACTCCCCGGAGCACGCGCAGGTCACCACGCTGCCGCTCAGTCTGGGTGTCATCGCCGTGGCCACCTGGGTAGGGATCACCGGCACCGAGAACTTTGCGCTGCTGAAACGGATTCTGCCCGGGGGCTCGGCTACCGAGCTGATCGTCAACGCGTGGAACGGCGGGGCCCCACTCGCCGACTCCATGCTCCTGGTGGCTCCGACCTTGGTCTGGGTGGTGGTGGCGATTGTGCTGGCCGCGCGGATGTTCCGCTGGGAGCCCCGTCGATAAGCGCCCCGACACGACAACGACGTCCAGCGCGGACACAACTCGGAAGTACGCGACAACAGAAGGTGAACGATCATGGGATTCATCGTCGTCGGGAACGAGAACAGCACTCCGATCGAGTTGTACTACGAGGATCAGGGCGCAGGTCAGCCGGTTGTCCTCATCCACGGGTATCCGTTGAACGGCCACAGCTGGGAGCTTCAGACGCGTGAGCTGCTTGCTGCCGGGTACCGGGTGATCACCTACGACCGTCGTGGCTTCGGACGCTCGTCGAAGGTCGGTTCCGGCTACGACTACGACACGTTCGCGGCCGATCTGAACACCCTGCTGGAGACGATGGACCTGCGCGACGTCGTCCTGGTCGGGTTCTCGATGGGCACCGGTGAGCTGGCCCGCTACGTCTCGCGGTACGGCCACCAGCGGGTGGCGAAGCTGGCGTTCCTCGCCTCACTCGAACCGTTCCTGGTCGCGCGTGACGACAACCCCGGGGGCCTGCCGCAGAAGGTGTTCGACGGGATCGAGGCCGCGGCAAAGGGTGACCGCTACGCCTGGTACACGCAGTTCTTCTCGGACTTCTACAACCTCGACGAGAACCTTGGCAGCCGGATCAGCCAGGAGGCTGTCACCGGCAGCTGGAACGTCGCCGTCTCCAGCGCGCCGGTGGCGGCCTACGCCGTCGTGTCCTCTTGGATCGAGGACTTCCGCGCCGACGTCGAGGCGATCCGTGCCAGCGGCAAGCCGGCCCTGATCCTGCACGGCACCGCCGACAACATCCTCCCGATCGACGCTACCGCCCGGCGCTTTCGCCAGGGCCTGCCCGAGGTCGAGTACGTCGAGATCGAAGGCGCCCCACACGGGCTGCTCTGGACCCACGCCGACGAGGTCAACGCCGCCCTGCGCACCTTTCTCGGTTGAGCTGACGGATGGGACACCGACCGAGGCGTGTCGGTGATCGATAGACGGCGAGGTCTCCGGTTGATAATTCTTCGACCAAGAAGACCTGAACACCGGAGACCTCGTGGCCAGCGTTGCGGCAACGAGGCGGCACGATCTGACCGACGCGCAGTCTACGGCGCTGGAGTCGATGCTGCCCAAGGGCAGGAGGCGGGGCCGACCGCCGAAATGGAGTAGACGGCTACTCGTCGATGGAATCAGGTGGCGGACCAGAGTCGGATGCCCGTGGCGGGACGTGCCGGAATGCTACGGACGCTGGCAGACGGTGTACGGGCTGTTCCGCCGGTGGCAGCGTCACGGCACGTGGCGGCGGATCGTGACCGGGCTGCAGCCAGCGCAGACGCAAGACCAGTATCCCGAGAGGACAACAGATGATTCAAAATGTCCATGACAACACCGGTGCACCCGTATCGGTAAGGCTCAGTGAAACTCGCCCGATCGGCACCTACACCGCCAACCTCGCGGAGGGATCGCCCGTCGGCAGGGTGGACTTTGTCGACTCCCCGGAGGTGGATGGTGAGCGAATCGTTTTCCACACCGAAGTAGACCGAAAATTCGGTGGACGGGGCCTGGCCGGGCTGCTGGTCCGCGAGGTGCTCACGGACAGCATTCGCACGAGTGTCACCATCGTTCCGGTGTGCCCGCTGTTTGCGGGCCATTTGAGAAGGCATGGCGACGAGTTCGTCGCCGATGGCGGCAAGTTCCGTCCGCCGACACCTGCCGACATCGCGCTCGTCAGGCGTGCTACGAAGCCCCACGTCTCTTCTCCGCGATGAGGGTGCAGGGAGGATCACCAATGACCGCGCACACGATCAGCGAGCAGCGGACCAGACCGTCCGCCGCCCAGAAGCTCGACCCGCGCCCGCCCCCCGACAGCGCCGCCGACCTGCTCCACACGATGGCCACGCTGCCCGCCGACCACCTGTCGCGCTCCGCGCTGCGCGACCGGGCCATCGAGGCGTGGCTGCCGCTCGCCAGCCACCTCGCCAGGCGGTACGGCGGCCGGGGCCAGCCCACCGACGACCTGGAACAGACCGCCGCGGGAGGCCTGGTCAAGGCGATCGACAAGTTCGACCCCTCGCGCGGCGTGGATTTCGCCGGCTACGCCATCCCGACCATCATCGGTGAGCCCAAGCGGCACTTCCGCGACCGCACCTGGGACGTCCGGGTGCCCCGCCGCCTTCAGGAACTGCGGCTGGCCATCTTCGACGCCAACAGTTCGCTGTTGCAGGCCCTGGGCCGTTCGCCGACGGTCGCCGACATCGCCGCCCACCTCAAGATCACCGAAGAGGACGTCCTGGAGGGCCTGGAGGGCGCCCGGGCGTACAACGCGGTGTCCCTGTCCACCCTCGACGGCGACGGCGACCGGACCACCGAGCTGGGCGATCTGCTCGGCGATGAGGATGGCGAGTTCGAGCTGGCCGAGCTGCGGTTCGCCTTGAACTCGGCGCTGGCCACGCTCGACGAACGCGAGCAGCGGATCCTCACACTGCACTTCTACGGCAACCTGACCCAGTCGCAGATCGCCGAACAGATCGGCGTGTCCCAGACGCACGTGTCCCGGTTGCTGGCCCGTGCCCTTACCAAGCTGCGCGGGCAGTTGGACGGGACGTACCAGGGGGTGCGGACGCCGGCCCGGGCACCGTTGTGTGCTTGATAAGAGGGCCGGCCTCCTCTACCGCAGGCGTCAACCGAGGTGCCCTTCCTTACAGTGGGTCGGTGCTTTCCGAGGTGTCGTACGACCTGCCGGTGCGGGCGGCGCTGCCGGCGCTGGCCGAGGCGCTGCACGCGGCCGGCACCGCGGTCCTGGTGGCGCCGCCTGGCACCGGCAAGCACTCGAAGATCTCGACTGCGGCTTCGACGCTGATGACCGGAAGAGAGGGGCCCGGGAATATCAGTCGCCCGCCAGAGGTTCAGAGCTAACGTGATCGCCATGTTCGGCACCGTCGGCTCTGTGCGTCCCGCAGGTTTCCACCTGCCGGGCGCCGCCGACGTCTGCGCGTGGCTGGCTGATACCCGAGGCTGACCCTCCTCCCGCTCCGGCAGAACCACGGAGGAGGGTGGCCCGGTGCTCCGGCGCTGCCCTGGCAGGCGCGCCGGAGCACGCGGTTCTGGCGCGGTTTCCGCGGAGTGGCATCCGCCCGCGTTCGTCGTCCGCCAACTCATCTCCAGTGTGGAGCTCATCATGGCCAAGAGCCAGTTCGTGCGCGCGAAGCCGCACCTCAACATCGGCACGATGGGTCACGTCGACCACGGCAAGACGACCCCGACGGCCGCCATCACCAAGGTCCTCGCCGACCGCGACCCCGCTGTCAACCGGTTCGTGTCCTTCAACGGCATCGACCGGGCGCCGGAGGAGGTGGCGCGCGGCATCACCATCAACATCTCGCATGTCGAGTACGAGACCGAGACCCGGCACTACGCCCATGTGGACATGCCCGGCCACGCCGACTTCGTCAAGAACATGATCACGGGGGCGGCGCAGGTCGATGGCGCGATCCTGGTTGTCTCCGCGGTTGACGGGGCGATGCCGCAGACCCGCGAGCACGTGCTGCTCGCTCGGCGGGTCGGCGTGCCCTACCTGGTGGTGGCGATGAACAAGGCCGACGCCGTCGAGGACCCGGAACTGCTCGACCTGGTTGAGCTCGAGGTCCGGGAGCTGGTGTCCGAGTACGGGTTCCCCGGCGACGAGGTGCCCGTCGTACGGGTGTCGGCGCTGCGGGCCCTCGAGGGCGACCCGCGCTGGGTGTCCTCCGTCGTGGAGCTGCTCGACGCGGTCGACCGGTACGTCGCGGTGCCACCCCGCGAGCTCGGCGAGCCGTTCCTGATGCCGATCGAGAACGTGATGACGATCTCCGGGCGGGGGACGGTGGTGACCGGTGCGGTCGAGCGGGGCACCCTACGGATCGGCGACCCGGTGGAGGTGGTCGGCCTCGGCCCGACGCTGTCGACCGTGGCCACCGGGCTGGAGACGTTCGGCAAGTCGCTGGCGACCGCCGAGGCCGGGGACAACGCCGCCGTGCTGCTGCGCGGGGTCAAGCGCGACCAGGTACAGCGGGGTCAGGTGGTGGCGCTGCCAGGCAGCGTCACGCCGCACCAGCGGTTCCGGGCCAGGCTCTATGCGCTGACCACCGCCGAAGGCGGGCGCCACACGCCGTTCCTCGCCAACTACCGGCCGCAGTTCTACTTCCGCACCACCGACGTGGTCGGGTCGGTAGACCTCGGTGACGTGACGATGGTCCTGCCGGGTGACACCGTCGACCTGTCGGTGGAGCTGGGCAGGCCGATCGCGATGGATGTCGGGCTCGGCTTCGCCGTCCGGGAGGGCGGCCGTACCGTGGCCGGCGGCACCGTGACCGAACTACTCGACTGAGATACGTAGCAGGGCCCCTTGCCAACAAGGGGCCCTGCTACGTACCGCCTTCCTCAGGTGCACAGCAACGTGGCCTTGCCTGAGCTCGTCGAGGCCACCTCCCGCGCGGGCGAGCCGGAGCGTGCGGCGGCCGCGCCTTCCGCAATCTCGGCGTCACCTCACGCCGTGAGCTTAAGGAGTTCCATCTTCCCTGATCGGACGGGTGCGGGTGCGGGTGCGGGTGCGGGTGCGGGTGCGGGTGCGGGTGCGGGTGCGGGTGCGCCAAAGATAGGTGGCTCCTACCGACGCGAGGGCCACGACGCGGCGGCCAGGCTGGCACGATGCACCAGTACCCCGACTCTCACCCCGCTCGAGCAGGTCTGCCGTCGATGACCCTGGTGACCGATCGCCACCCGGTGTGGCGACGTACCGCGGAGTTCAGCGCCCCCGTGCGGCCGGGAACGGAATGATGAAGGTCTTCATCATCGGCGTCAGTGGGGCCGTCGGTGGGCTGCTGGCGAGGAACCTGATCGACCGGGGCGACGACGTCGCCGGACTGGTACGCCGTAAGGAGCAGCGGACAGACCTCTCTGCTCAGGGAGTCAAGGCTCACGTGGCTCAGCTCGCGGACCTTACTGCTGACTCGCTGGCCCCCATGCTCACCGGGGCGGACGTCGTCGTCTACACCGCCGGGTCGAACGGCGGTAAGAGGGAGGTCACGGCCGCCATCGACGGCGAGGGTGTGGTGAAGGCTCTGGAGGCGGCACGCCTCGCTGGTGTGAGTCGCTTCGTGCTGGTGTCTGTGCTTCCCGAGGCCGGACGCGGGCACGACCTCGGCGACGACGTGGAGTTCTACTTCGCGGTGAAGAAGCTGATCGACGTCACGGTCAGCATGAGCGACCTGGATTGGCTGATCCTTCGGCCATCCCTGCTGGTCGACCGCAACGGAATCGGGACGGTTGCGCTGGGTCCGGCGCAGCCCCACGACGAGATCCCCCGTGAGGACGTGGCCGTCACGCTGGCGTTGCTGCTTCACGAGCCCCGAATCCGCAGGCGGATCCTCGAGCTCACTCAGGGCACGACACCGATCGCCTGGGCGGTGCTGGCGAACGTGCCGTGACCCGCAGCCCTGGTCCCATGTCAGCGAGCGCAGCTATCCACCCAACCACCTAACCGAACGGCGTTGGCTCTAGACGGGCGGCCAGTTCCGAAGGGCGGCGTCGGCGACCACTTGAAGGTCGGTGCGCTCGGCGCCACCGGCGGCCTGCACCGCGACGCCGTTGGCGATCGTCAGGATGTACCGGGTCAGCAGCGCCGGATCGGTTCCCGCGGGCAGGTCGCCTTCGTCGACGGCCCGCTGGAACCGGTCCCTCAGCAGGGTGCTGGTCTCGTTGCGCCATGAGGCCAGCAGGTCGCGGATCGCCTGCCCGCCCTCGCCGGATATCAGGGAGGCCCGCAGGCTGAGGCATCCCGTCGGGTGACTGGGCAGGGTGCTGCTGCGGACAGCGCCGTCGAGGAACACCGTGGCCACCCGCAGGGCGGTCGGCTCGGCCAGCGCCTGGGCTCCGTACGAGGCCGGGCCGTCGGCATAGCGCTTCAGAGCCTTGCGGAACAGCTCCTCCTTGTTACCGAAGGCCGCGTACATGCTGGTTCGGTTGATCCCCATGGCCTGGGTCAGGTCGGTAAGGCTGGTGCCCTCGTAGCCGTGCTCCCAGAACACCCGCATCGCGTTCTCGAGTGCCTCGTCGGCGTCGAAGCCCCGGGGCCGGCCGACCGGTGCCCTCTGTTGGATGCCCACGTGACCCAGCTTACCAGTTGTGTACCGATCGGTGCAGATCTGCTATCTTAATTCCATACCGACCGATCGGTACATAATTATGTGGAGGAGATCATGGGTCAGCTCGAAGGCAAGACGGCCGTCATCACCGGCGGCGGGACGCGGGGAATCGGCCGGGCCACCGCCGCGCGACTGGCGGCCGAGGGCGCACACGTCTTCATCACCGGCCGGCGCAAGGCCGAGCTGGACGAGGCGGTCGAAGTCATCGGCGCGGCGGTCACGGCCGTGCCCGGCGACATCACCGATCCGGCCGACCTGGACCGGCTGTACAGCGTGGTCCGCGAGCGCGGGAAAGGCATCGACATCCTGTTCGCCAACGCCGGCGTCGCGTCGTACGCGACCATCGAAGAGCAAACCTCAGAAGAGTTCGACCGCATCTTCAACATCAACGTCAAGGGCACCTTCGCCACGGTGCAGAAGGCATTGCCGCTGCTCAACGACGGAGCCGCGGTGATCCTGAGCGCCTCCACCGCGGGCGACCGAGGCATGCCGGCCTTCGGCGCCTACGCCGCGTCCAAGGCCGCCGTCCGTTCCTTCGCCCGCACCTGGGCGAACGAGCTCAAAGGCCGCGGCATCCGAGTCAACGCGATCTCGCCAGGGCCGATCGACACCAGCGGCGTCGAGGAGATGAACGTGGCGGCCGGACAGGATCACGAGGTCGTCAAGGCCGGCCTGGCCGCCATGGTGCCGATCGGCCGGACGGGTAGCCCCGAGGAAGTCGCCCACGCCGTCGCCTTTCTGTCCTCCCAGGACAGCAGCTTCATCGTGGGCGCGAACCTCTACGTCGACGGCGGCGTGAATCAGTTCTGAGGGACCATCGTCCGCACAGGCCGGACAACAAAGAAGGGCCTGAGCCGCGTTCTCGCAGCTCAGGCCCTTTCAACAACCTGCGCGCCCGACGGGACTCGAACCCCTAACGGTCCTCGAATGCGGCCGAGGCCGAGGCTGCGGTGAGGGTTCGCAGCTCGGCGGCCTCGACGTTCGCTCCGAATGCAGCAGTTCCGGGCTCGAGGCGAGCGCCGGCCGCGAGGGAGCCGATCGCAACGGCGTCGAATCCGAACGCGTTGATCAGCTGTGACACCGCGGCGACGTCCTCGGGAGAATCGCCGGCGATCGCGATCGCCTTGCGCCCGCGCCGCCCTGCGCGGCGAGCCTCGTCCTCGAGGTCGTGATAGCCCATGTGGTTCAGGGCCTTCACGACACGCGCGCCCGTCAGGAACCGCTGCACGGCATCGCTGGAAGACACACCGGGCGGGGCGATCGTGTCGCGGGGGCCGTCGATCTCCCACCAGTGGTTCATCGCATCCACGACAAGCTTTCCCCTCAGCTCGTTCGCCGGGAGGTTGCGGTGCTTGCTGAGCGGGAGCGCGAGGATCACCACGTCCGCGGCCGCCGCGGCCTCGGTCGGCCACACGGCAGTCGCGCCGGGGGTCAGAACCTCGGTGGTCAGCGCGATCCTCGCAGGATCTCCGGAGCCGGAGATCAGGACGCGGTAGCCTGCGGCGACGGCCAGGCGCGCCAGGACGGTGCCGACCTTCCCGGCACCCAAGATGCCGATGGTGGTGACATGAGAGGTCATCGTGTCACCCGCGCCGTGACCGCAGACTGCTCGGCCAGAAGCTCACGCACCCGCGGGATGACCTGTGTGCCGTACAGCTCGACCGACCGCATCCGCGCGGAGGCGGAGACCGTCCCGGCGGCGGAGTAGATCATGTCGAAACGGCCCACGTCCAGCACCCGGATCGCGCGGGCGATCTTCGCTGCGACGGTCTCGACCGAGCCGACGTACAGCGAGCCGTGCTCCACGTCGGCATCGAACTCCCGCCGCTGGATCGGCGGCCAACCGCGCAACGCGCCGATCCGATCGCGGATCTCCCTGTAGCCGGGGTAGAACAGCTCCCTGGCCTCCTCGTCGGTCGCGGCGACGAAGCCGGGCGAGTGCATCCCGACTGGCTGAGCGGTCGTCCCGAGCTGCTGGTGCGCACGTCGGTACAGGTCCACGTACGGAGCGAAGCGATCGGGTGCGCCACCGATGATGGCGAGCATGAGCCCGAACCCGTAGCGCGCGGTGCGAAGCACCGACTGCGGCGACCCGCCCACTCCCACCCAGGTGTTCAGACGTCCCGAGTCCGTCTTCGGATAGACGTCCGCGTCCTGCAGGGAGGCGCGAGTGGTGCCCTCCCAGGTCACCGGCTTCTCGTCCAGGAGTCGGTGGAACAGGTCGATCTTCTCCTCGAACAGCACCTCGTAGTCCGTCAGGTCGTACCCGAACAGCGGGAACGACTCGGTGAACGATCCTCGCCCGAGGATCACCTCGGCGCGACCGCTGGAGAGCGCATCGACCGTGGCGAAGCGCTGGAACACCCGCACCGGATCATCCGAGGACAGCACCGTCACCCCCGAGGCGAGCCGGATGCGCTTCGTGGCGGTCGCGATGCCGGCGAGCACCGTCTCCGGACTGGAGATCGCGTACTCCGGCCTGTGGTGCTCACCCAATGCGACCACGTCGATGCCGATCTGGTCGGCCAGCAGAGCCTCGGCCACTGCCGCGCGGATCGCCTCCGCGTACGAGACGATCTCCCCCCGGTCATCACGGGGGCGGTCTCCGAAACTGTCGATACCGAACTCGATCTGCGATGCATCCATCGTGTGCAACTCCTTCAATGCCCTATTTGAGGTCGAAGCGAGACAGGTGGTTGGCGTGCACGATCCGTGCGATCTTCCGCGCCAGCGTCTCCACGCCGCCGACGTACAGCGCACCGCTCTCGATCCACACCGGGATGCCTCCGACCGGCATTCGAACGACTCCGTCGCCGATGCCCGGCCCAGCACCATCTCGGTGCGGCCCTCGGAGATCGCATCGACTCGGCAATTTGATTGGGCAGCGGATCATCGACGAACCGCAGCGCGTCGTGGCTGCCCTACTCTGAGAATTGCACTATGCGGACCACCTGCTCGGCCCTTGGCTCATCCGGGAAGCGACAGGCGGGGGTGTCGGTTCAGCCCTGCGGTATCTGGCCGCAGGGCCCCCCGCGATCGCAGTACGGCTTCAGGCGGCTCTGCCCGCAACCACACAGGATTGCCCTGGTTTCAGCGCGCGGGCCTTGCAGTGTGTCCACTCTCAACTCACCGCGCACAAATAACTGTCCGCTGGGGTCGCGCGTGATCTGCGTGGGCCGGTCCGGGGCCTCCGTCCCACCGTCTACGAGTGCGTACTGCAACGCTCCGGAGGGACAGCGCCGCACCACTTCGGCCAGACGCTCGGCCTCGGCACCGTCGGGCCGGATCCATGGGCGCTGACCCGTGTCGAAGACCTCCGGCAAGCCGCGGACGCACTCGGCGGCATGCAGGCAACGCCTGGCCTCAAAGGTCACGGTGATCGACTGGCCCTCGTACGCCTTCTTTGCGGTTTCGCTGCTCATACCGACCTCCGTCGATGCCATGTCCGGCTGTTCAGTCGCTGACTCTGCTGCTGGACTGGTACACCAGGTCCTGGTACTCGGGGTGCCGGGCGATCCACCCCGCAAAGAATGGGCAGGTAGGCAGGACCAGCAGGTTCGCGGCGCGGGCCTCGTCGAGGGCGGCGCGGGCTAGGGCCGCCCCCACTCCCCTGCCCTCGTACTCCGGCGAGACCTCGGTGTGCACGAACGCGATGAGTTCCGTGGTGCGGATGTACTGCGCGACGCCCGCGACCTTGGATTCTCCCTCGACCCGAGCCTCGTACCGTTTGGCTTCGGGAACATCACTCACATTCACTACCATGTGTCCTCCTTCAGATCTCACCTGCGAGACGGGCCGACCGGCGCGGCGGTCAGGTCAGAGGCCGCTTCTGGCGTGTCCGGCGAGGAGCTGCATCTCCCAGGCGAAGGCCACGCCGGTGGCGCCAGCGTGCTGCATCTGGACTTCGGCGACACCCGGCACGGTCTCCTCGCGGGTCCAGTCGCGTTGCCACTCGCCCAGCACGACCATCCAGGTGATCGGAACTACGCCCGCCTGGACCATGCGGCCCACCGCCATGTCGTGGGCTTCCTTCGAAACACCACCCGAGGCGTCGGTGACAGCGAAGACCTCGAAGCCCTCGCCCGCCGCCTGCAGGGCCGGCATCGCCACACAGATCTCCGTCCAGAGGCCAGCGATGATCAGCTTCCTGCGTCCGGTCGCCTTGACGGCATCCACGACGCGCGCGTCCTGCCAGGTGTTGATGAAGGTCCTGTTGATCGGCTTCTGCTCCGGGAACACATCCTGCAAGCCCTGAATGAGAAGGCCGCCGCGCTCCTCCAGCACGGTCGTCAGAATGGTCGGAACGTCGAACACTTTGGCAGCCTTGGCGAGTCCGATAACGTTGTTGACGACCATCGTCGGCTCGTGGCTGTTCAGGTTGGCGAACTGGAACGGCTGATGGTCGATCAGCAGAAGGACGCTCTCCTCGGGCGTCAGCAGCGCGTCGAGTCCGGCCTTGCTTCCAGTACTCATGGGATTCCCTTCCAGAGCTTCGCGTCCGTGGGCGCCAGGCTGCGCATCGAAACCTCAATGCTCGAAGTCGGCCAGGTACGGCGCTGACCGGACGGCGACCCACAACCTGACTCGTTGATGACTGTCTCTACACTAGACATCGATAGTTGATACGTCAACCAGTTCTCCGGATCGGAGGTTGCCCGCACCACAGGGGGCGACTGCGGCAGCCCGCCGCCCCGTCATCGCGGCACCCGCAAGGGCGACGCCTCACCACAAGCGCCTTCCGCGAACGGCCGCAAGCCGTGGGGCGTCAAGCGTGCCTACGCTCGCCGCCCACCGGATCTTGCGGGCATCGTCAGATCCGTTCGGGGTGTCCGGCAGGCATGAGCCGCGCACGATGTAGTTACGCTCCCCGCATGGACGCAACGCCCCGCTGGCTCACCTCGGAACAGCAGGTCGCCTGGAACAGTTTCATCCGCATGCAGGAGAAGCTCATCGGACGACTCTCCCGCCGAGTCCAGGCCGACTCCGGCATGTCCGCCGCCGACTACATCGTGTTGGTCAAACTTACCGAAACCAGCGGCGGACGGATGCGCCTCATGGATCTGGCAAAGCTGGTGGAGTGGGAGAAGAGCCGCGTGTCCCACCAAGTCAGGCGGATGACAGAGCGCGGTCTGGTGGCCAAGGAGGAATGTCCCGACGACGGACGCGGAGCGTTCATCGCCGCCACCCATGCCGGTTACAAGGCGATCGAAGACGCGGCACCCGTGCATGTCGAACATGTCCGCCGACTGTTCATCGACGCCCTCAGCCAGGAAGAACTGAACATGCTCGCCAGGATCTCGGACCGCGTCGTTGCGCATCTGGAGAGGCAGCCCGACTGACCGCCAAGCGACAAATCGCACGAACGCGCGGGCTCCACTCCTACGGCACCGCGTCCTGCTCGGCAGGTCACCGCGACCCGGCTGCTCACCGCGATGGAACAGGCCGACGCCGCCCGCCGGCTCCCCGGCCTCCCGCAGCGGTGGATCCCGGGTCCGACCAAGGCCAGCGAGGTCGACCCCTGGACTATCTGGCCGCCCACCCCGGCACGGCGATGACCCCGCAGGACATCACCACCGCGCTCGCCGCGCAGCTCGGACGCACGATCAGCAACGGAGCGGTGCGGAACAACCTCACGAAGGCCATGCTCATTGAGGAGCTTTCGGTACGATCGGTGCGGCTTTGGCGATACGCTGATGGAAAGAGACAATTTTCCCTATTCGCGCGCGGGGGTGGTCGTGCGTGCCCGTCCTGCAGTTCTTCAACTCGCCAGCCGGTCGGGTCGCTCGGGTCGTCCTCGGCTTGGTGCTCATCGCGGTCGGGGTGTCGTTGGGCGGCTGGTGGTGGCTGCTGGCCCTGCTGGGCCTGGTGCCGCTGGCCGCCGGGCTCTTCAACTTCTGCACCCTGGCGCCGTTGTTCGGCATGCCGCTGTCCGGCCGCCGCTTCCAGGAAGCCAGCCGGAACAGAACCCACCGGTGATCGCCTGGGCGCTGCCACCGGCCAGCTGATGACATGGTGGGCGATCGCCCTCATCGGCGCCGGGGTGGGATTCTTCGCCGGCCTGTTCGGGGCCGGCGGGTCCGCGGTGGGCAACCCCCTGCTGCATCTGGTCGGGGTGCCGGTATTCGTCGCGCTGGCCTCTCCCCTGCCGGCCGCCGCGCCCGTCGCGCTGGCGTCGTCGCGGGCCTACTGGAGACGTGGGTTCGTGGATCGGCGGATCCTCGCGTGGAGCGTCGCCGTAGGGTTTCCGGCGACCGTGGTGGGCGCCCTGACCACCCCGTACGTGCTGCGCGAGGATGCCCGGCAGGTCATCCACGACGCGGTCTGCGGGACCGATGGGTACCTCGTCATCTTCTGCGGGGCCGGGCCACGGCGGCGGTCAACAAGCTGATCGGGATCCTCGAGCTGCGGCTGCCCGAAGGGCCGCCGCGCCGCTTTCGGCTCCTCGACCGCATTCCGCCGGCGCAGCGGCCGATCGTGTTCGTGGGCCCCTACGAGCATCACTCCAACGAACTGCCCTGGCGCGAGACGTACGCGGACGTGGTGGTCATCGGCGCAGACGGCGACGGGCATATCGGCCAGGCGGAGCTCGCCGCGCAACTGGCCCGTTACGCGGACCGGGCCGTTGCGGATCGGTAGTTTCTGTCAGGATCGTTCGGCGACCACCACCGTGTCCAGCGCGTCCACAGCTCGGCCCTCCACCGTCACGGGTCGGCGAGCGGTCTCGGCCCGGCGGATTCGCAGCCCCGGCAGCTCTTTCATTACCGCCTCGGGGGTGAGCAGGATATCGGGGTCCTGCGGGCCACCCGTGCCGCCGGAGAGGTTCGCGAGGTCGTGGCCGATCACGAGGACCCGCCCGTCGGCACGTACCGCGCCGCGGGCGTGGGACAGCACGGTGGCGATCTCGGCGGCAGGCAGGTGCAGGTACGCGATCAGCACCAGGTCGAAGCCGTCGGCCGGCGGCTTGTACTCCATGACGTCGGCCACCTGCCAGTCGACGCTGACGTCTCGCTGACGGGCCAGTTCCCGGCCCCGCTCGACGGCTACCGCGGAGAAGTCCACCGCAGTGACCTCCCAGCCCTGCTGGGCCAGCCACACTGCGTTACGTCCCTCGCCGGCAGCCAGGTCGATGGCCCTGCCGGGGGACAGACCGGCGACCTCCTCCACGACGAAGCGGTTCGGTTCGGCGGTCCACACGAGTTCCGGGGCGCTCGCGTACCGCTCGTCCCAGGCACTGCTGTCCATCGTCGTGCTCCTCTCGGCGTGCGAAGGATTGGTTCCGGCGCAGCCCTCATCCTTGTCGAGGTCGTCGACGGCAGATGCGGTCGAGACCGTCAGCCGCCGGCCAGGTGGGCGGGACTTCCGGCTGCGGGTGGCGAGCCGGTCGGACAGGTGGCGGCCTGGCGAACCAGGCCGGCGGAGACAACCGCCACGGCCGGCGGTCCGGTCAGGAGCAGTCCGATCGCGCTGGCGGCGACGAGGCGATGAAGGATCCGGGGTCGGGCCGGCGGGGCGAGCATCCGGCGTACCCGCTCGGCGCACCGGCGGCGAAGGGAGACGACCCGTGACGATCGCGCCCGTCCCCGCATCGAGAGCGTGCCGGGAGTGCGATCGGCGAGCTGGACGATGGCGGTGGCGACAGCATGCCGCCCGTGGCGATCGCTCGCGCGGTCGTCTGCCAGGTGCTCCACCAGCCGTCTGATCTCCGTCTCGGCCGCGTCGGCCATCGGCAGGCGCGGCAGAGCGCGTTGGAACGCGCCGGCGAGGGCGACGAGGAGGTGGTGTCGGCCCCGGAGGTGCGCCCGCTCGTGCCGCAGTACGGCAGCGAGCTCGTCGGCGGTAAGCGCGCCGATCGCGGCACTGGTCACGACGACCTGGCCCGGGCGGCCGGGCAGACAGTAGACCGCGGCCGTGGCGTGGTCCACGACCTCCATCCCTTTCGGCCAAGGCCGCGGGTGATGCTCACGTCGCCGGCCAGTACGTCGACGTGCCGTGCGTAGCTGGCGGCCTCATCAGCCAAGACGTCATGGACCACAACATCGCCTGTTGGCAGCGGCGCAGGAAGTATCAACGGGCGGTTGAGTCCTCGACGGGCGTCGGCTGTGGCGCGCCCAGCCGCGCTCCATCGCACGCGAACCCGCTGGATGACGATCACGCCCAAACCATGGCCCACGGACTGCACGCCGCGCCAGCCCGATATCCGCTCATGCCGCCGACCGGGCATGTAAGCGCCAGGGCTCCCATCACCTGCGGTAGCCGTCAGTGACCGCGTCCCCCTGCCTGTCAGGCTGAGATGAGGGAGGCGTTCGTGTGGTGAGTCACCGCAGTGGTGCTGCGAGTTCGGCGGCGTTGTCGAACGCGGGCGCCGCCCTTTCGGATTCGTCTTCCGTGAGCGTGACGGACTGGACGCGGGCCAGCATCTCGGCCGCAGTCTTTGGATCGTGCAGAACCATCGCGAGTTCGGCGCGGTAGACCAGGACCTCTACCTGCTCGACCGGGTCGTCGTCGGCTTGCGGGCGGGCCAACGCGCTGTCGAGGATCCGAACGGCCTGTCCGACGCTTCCCCTGGAATCGGCCTGCACGACAGCATTCGCTAGGGCCTTGGCCAGCCGCCCGGCAGGCGTGGTGGCCGGCATGGGCGCGGTGGCTGGGTCCCGAAAGACGCGGATCCAGTTGCCGCCCGGGTCGATGACGCTGAACCCGCCCAACCCGTCGGCGTTCTTCCGCGCCCGGGGCCGGGTCATCCGCGGCGTTCCGGACACCATACCTTGCCGTACGCGGCGCGCATGCCGGCTGCGAATGCCCGGTGTAGGCCCTCGATGTCCGCGGTAAGTACCAGACAGGAGCCATAGGACTGCTCCGGGTCAAATCCGGTGATCTCGAAGAACTGTAGATGCAGGTCTTCCCGCTGCACCCCCACACACGGGTTGGGCTTGCGCTGCTTGTACGTGGTGCGGAAACCGAGAACTCCGTAGAAGGTTTCAATGTCGTCAATGGATGCGCACGGCAGCAGGGGAACGGTCCGCTCGTTGGTCATGCCTCCTTCCTAGACGTCGCAGGGTGTCCGTCGCCCATGGAAATAGCCGATCATCGCCTTCGGTCATCCGATCGGCTGATGACCCAGAACGCAACGCCGCCGAGCCGAGCCATCGGCGGTGCCTTCCTGCCTGCCATCCGACTCGCCAAGATCAGGCGCACCGATCTGCCGCAGATCGATCGCTACGACGGGTGTTCTCGCGCGGCGGGTCCGGCGTGCTGCCGACACCAGTCTGGATCTGTGACCCGGTTATGTTCGCTCGGTGGTGGTGATCGTAGGAGCCCGGCTGGTGTTGGTGCGGCACGCATTGCCCGTGGTCGAACCGGCGGTGCCGGCGGAGCGTTGGCAGCTCGGCCCGGCCGGGCCGAGCTGCCGCCCGCGCTCTGCGATCATTCGTGATCGGGCCGGCCTACTACGTGGCCAGCAGCGAGCCGAAGGCCGTGCAGACCGTGCAGGAGATCGCCGGACGCACCTCCGTCATCACCGACGCCGCCCTGGTCGAGGCAGAACTGGGCTCCGAGGCGGCTTTCGTACTAGTCCGGCTCGCTGGTGGCTGGTTTCGCCGCTGGCGGTTGCGGCACGCCCGGATGACCCGCCGGGTAGGGCAGCAGTTCCGTCTCGATCCGCTCCCACGTCTCGCGCAGGTCGTCCAGCAGGTCGGGATGGTGGTCGGCGATGTCCGCCTGCTCACGGCCGTCAACCGTGACGTCGTACAGGAGGTGGAAGGGGCCATGACGGCGTGGCCAGTTGCCCAGCACCGACCGGTCGCGGCGGTCGTACAGGTACTTGAACCGGCCGCGGCGCAACGCCCCCTGGTTGGAGGTACGCCAGAACAGGTCGTGCTCGGGGAAGTCGGCGCCGTCGACGAGCCAAGGCAGCAGGTTCGCCCCGTCCAGCGGATAACGCTCATCCGGGGTCGTCCCGCCCGCGTCGATCAGCGTCGCGGTCAGGTCGAGGGTGTTGATCGGGTGGTCGGTGACCTGGCCGCCGGCCACCTCAACCGGCCAGCGCAGGATCAGCGGAACCCGGATGCCGCCCTCGGTCAGGTCGCCCTTCTCGCCCACCAGGGGCCAGGTGTTCGACCATCGCTCGCCGCCGTTGTCGGAGGTGAAGACGACGATGGTGTTGTCGGCGCGGCCGGCGTCGGCCAGTGCGGTGAGCAGCTTGCCGATGGCGGTGTCCATCTCCTCGACCAGTTCGGCGTACTTCGCCAGCGAGCCGCCGTCAGGATGGATCAACGGGGTGGGCACCGACTGCTCGCTGAACCTGCGCCGGATCTCCGCGCCGACCTCCCGGTCGCCCGGGCCCTCCCAGGGCCAGTGCGGCGCGGTGTAGTTGACCTGTACGTAGAAGGGACCGTCGCGATCGGCTGCGACGAACTCGGTCGCACGGTCGGAGATCAGCGACGTGTAGTAGCCGGCCTGCTCGACCGAGGTCTCCCCCTCGTACAGGCCGGCCTCGGCCACCGTGTCGACGTGCTCGAAGTAGTCGATCGCCCCGTCGAAGTTGCCGAAGAAGGTCTGGAAGCCGATGCGCAGCGGGCTGTACCAGGGCAGCCATCCGCAGTGCCACTTGCCGAACATCGCCGTCTCGTAGCCGGCGGCCAGCAGCAGCGACGAGATCGTCGGATGGTCGGCGGGGATCCCGTTGACCTCCGCGTGCGTGGTCAGCGGCTCCTCCAGGCCCACCGACAACCGGGTCGGATAGCGCCCGGTGTACAGCCCGATGCGGGTCGGCGAGCACCACGGAGTGCACGCGTAGCCGTGGCGGAACAGCAGGCCCTCCCCGGCCAGTCGATCAAGGTTGGGCGTACGGATCGCCGATGAGCCGTAACAGCCCAGATCCGCCCAGCCCAGATCATCGGCCAGGATGAACAGGATGTTGGGTGGCTCGGCCGGCCGGCCCGCACCTGGTTGCCCGGCCCGCGCCGGTGCCAACTGAGCAGGGCCTGTCATCGCCATGCGGCCCTATACCTCTTCTTGAAGGTACCTAACCTCCGCCCGACACCGGACCGCGACACCTGAACCGGCTCTGCCCAGTGGCGGCGGCCGCCCCGTCATGGGCGACGCGGGCCCTTCGACGAGCGCATCAGGAACCAGCGGCCAACCGTACCGCCTCCCCGTATTCCTTTCGGTGGTGCCGCTGAACCAGTACCGGTCCATCCTGCCGCCTCCGGCGTGTCCTGCCGGCTTGCCGCAGGCCCGACCGGCATTCTCGACCAGCCCTGAACGAGATCATCTGCAATGGAAGCTGGCCGGTGCCTGCCCCTCACGCACGTCCGATCACCCTGACCGCCGCCGAACGACACAGGCTCACCGCTCTGGCCTACTCCCATACCGCCGCATACCAGCAGGTCATCCGGGCTCGGATCATCTGTGATGCCGCCCGCGGAGACTCCAACGCCGCGATCGCCCGCCGGCACGACCTCACCATCGACACCGTGCGGCGCTGGCGCGGCCGGTTCGCCGACGAAGGCCTTGCCGGCCTCACCGATCGGCTACGCCCGGGACGGCCGCCACGGTTCACCCCGGTCCAGATCGCCGAGGTCAAAGCCCTAGCCTGCCAACTACCGGCCGAAACCGGCACGCCACTGTCGAAGTGGGCTTGCCCGGACCTGGCCGCTGAGGCCGTCGCCCGCGGCATCGTCTCGGCGATCTCGGCGTCGACCATCCGCCGGATCCTTGCCCGTGACACGATCAAACCCTGGCAGCACCAGTCCTGGATCTTCATCCGCGACCCGCAGTTCGCCGTCAAAGCCGCCCGCGTGTTCAGTAGGGACGACACCGTCCTTCAGTAAGCGGGGGCGGTCGGCGATCTTCGCCCGGTAGGCGGGCACCGCGTTGAGCTTGGCGAGGAAGTCGTATCTGCCAGGATTGTCACGCGTGAGATCTGGAACAGCGGATCTTCGCGGGCGTGGCTCGATTCCCTGGTACCCTGGTCGTCGTGGGTACGCTGATTCTCTAGTTCGGGACACCGCGTCGAGTCTTCTCCGCGGTGAGTCCTATGCGCGCTAGCCAGCCACTTCGCTGACCGCGCGAGGTTCCCGTACATCCATGTGCTCGAAGAGGCACGTGTTCCGCGACCGCAGTTTTGGTCACCTGTGTGTCGCGGGGAGGAGCTCCCGTGATCCATTCTCCAAGTAGTCTGTCCCAAATTCAGGCGGCGGCACCGCGGCCGCACCGGGTATGCGCGATCCGCGGCGGGACCGTCCGGTTCGCCGAGCGGGTCGTCCTGACCGAGATCGATCTCGTGGTCGGCCCGGCCGAGCGGATCGCGGTGATCGGTGACAACGGCGCCGGCAAGTCCACACTGCTGCGCGTACTCGCCGGGACGGTGCAGTTGACCGCCGGCGAGCAGGCAATAGAATTGCCCGGCGGCGTCGCGTTCGCCGAACAACAACCCCGGTTCCGGCCGGGTGCGACCGTCGCGGACGCGCTCGACGACCTGCTCGCCGACATCCGTGAGCTCGAGGCCGAGACACAGCGGACCGCTGAGCAGGTGGCACTGGCAGGCGTCGACGAGCGGGGCGAACTGCTCGCGCGGCTCAGTACCGCCATCGACCGCCTCGAGGCCCGCGACGGGTATGAGCTCGATCAGAGGGTGGATGCGGGCCTCGACCGACTGGGGCTGGGCGGTCTCGACCGCTCCCGGCCCGTACATACGCTCTCGGGCGGCGAGCGGGCACGGCTGGCGCTTACCGCGGCACTGGCGTCCGAGGCGGAGTTGCTGCTGCTCGACGAGCCGACCAACGATCTCGACGACGCCGGTATCGCGTGGCTGGAGGACCGCCTGGCCGCGCACCGCGGCGCACTGGTGGTCGTGACCCACGACCGCGCGCTGCTGGACCGTATCGCGACCGACATCGTGCACGTCGAGGGCGGCTCGCTGCGCCGATACGGCGACGGCTACGCCGGATACCTCACCGCACGCGAGGGCGAACGGCGCCGGCTGCTGGAAGCGTACGAGGCGTGGCGGCAGGACCTCGCACGTCAGCAGGCACTCGTCACCGCCAACGCCTTCCGGCTCAACGCGATACCACGAAAGCTGGAACGCGCATCCTTCGGCCACGGCGCCTTCCGGGCACGCGGCCGAGACCACGGCGCGATGGGACGTATCCGGATGGCAAAGGAGCGAGTCGCCCGGCTGCACGCCGACCCCGCACCGCGACCCGCCGATCCGCTCCGGTTCACACCTGTCTTCACCGAACCAGCAGCCGCCTCCGCCGGCATCGCCAATGAGAAGGCCGTCCTGATCCGGGCGGAAGGTGTCCGCTTGGACGTCGACGGGCCACGGCTGCGGCTGGATGCGCTCGAGGTGTCGCCTGGGGACCGGCTGTTGATTTCCGGACCCAACGGCGCCGGGAAGACGACGCTGCTGAACGTCCTGGCGGGCGAGCTCGCACCACAGCGGGGGACGCTCTGGCGACGACCCGGCATTCGCGTCGCCTGGTTGCGGCAGGACATCACGACCGGCTCTCGAGCGACGCTCCTCGACGCCTTCGCCGCCGCCACCGGCGCCTACCGGGACGACGCCGCCGACGAACTGCTACGGCTCGGCCTGTTCCGCCCCGACGACCTGCACCGGCAGGTGGCGCAGCTGTCGGTCGGGCAGCGCCGACGCCTCGAAGTCGCGCTTGCCGTCACCTGTCCCAGCGATGTTCTCCTGCTCGACGAGCCCACCAACCACCTGGCCCCCGAACTGCTCGAACAGATGGAGGACGCATTGCGTGACTACACCGGTGCCGTGCTCACCGTCACCCACGATCGACGGTGGCGCGAGCGAGCAGGGGCCTCTGCCACGGCGCGGCAGGTTTATGTCGCACCGGGCGGCTTGGTTGGTCTGCCCGATTCCGCCGGGAAACAAGCGCCGCCGGACGGCTCGGCGGGTACGCAGTGATCTTCAGCCGCAACGGCTGTTGCACTGTCGGCAGCCCGCAATACTCACTGCGATCCAGAACGGACCCGAAGACAAGGTCTCCTGCCCGACAGACCCGCACGGCTATCGATACAGGAGAACGAAACGGCAGCAGGCTCGTCCGCACTGACACCGAGTGAGATCCACCGACACGAGGTGAGAAGCCCTCGATCGGAGCACCGCCCCGGCCCGCGGCGTGCCGCCTGATTCCGCGGCCAGCTCCTGATGCCGAAAGCAGCCGGCCCGACAGCATCTATTCCCCCGCGCCAGGCGCGAGCAGTGGATCTCCTCGTCGGGCAGTCGTAGACCGTCCAGCCTCCCCCGGACGGGGACAAGGTGAGCGGCCTACGTTCGAACGACCTTGCCCCCCGTACGGGGAGGCTGGTAGCCCTTGTGGTGGCAGCCCTGGAAATCGATGCGCGGGTGGGTCAGCCGAACACGGGTGCCGCGTCGGTCGCGACCGATCGTAGCCGCGCGCGAATGGCCTCGCTGGCCCGCTCGTAGACGGTGTCGTCGTTGTAGAGCAGGGCGTCCGCCGCGCCCGCGCGGCCGATGGCGTCGAGTTCGAACGCGAGCTGTGCGGGCTCCACCTCGGTGAGGATCTCCCCGACGGCGACCGCCTCTGCGATGCTGCTCGCGTAGAGCGTCTGCCAGTCCCGGCGGGCAGCCGCGATGGCATCGCGGATCCGACCCGGACGGGCATCGAATTCGGCTGCCACCCCGATGAAGAAGCATCCGCCGGCGAACACCGGCTCTCGGACGTAGTGCAGCCACGCCTCGCAGAGTGCCCACACTCTACGGATCCCGGCGGGAGCCCGCAGCGCCGGCTTGACGACCTTGCCGACGAAGACCTCGACGGCGGCGCGGACGGTCGCGAGCTGCAGTTCCTCCTTCGATCCGAACTGCGCGAAGACCCCGCTTTTACTGAAGGCCAGGTCGGTCGCGAGGCGCCGCACCGACAGGCTCTCCAGCCCCTCGACCGAGGCGATGTCCATGGCGCGGTCAAGGATTACCCGCCGCGAGCGCAGGCCGCGCTCCACCCGCTTGTCCACTTGGACCTCCACCTGTCGGCACTTCCGTCTGGCGGGCCCAAGTCTACGTAGTGGGACGCATGTCCTTTCATCTGGCCCGGCTACAGGCCTGGTCGCGAATATGATCAACGCCATATCCGGTGACCCGTTGACCGCTTGGCGATCAAAAACTTATGGTACGCCCGTCCACTTAACGGGGGGAGTCTGATGAACAGCGGCAGGACCACGGGCGGCCACGTCCCGGTGATCGCGTTGGCCTCGGGCGCCGCCTTCCTGGCCCTGCTCGACGCCACCGTCGCCAACCTGGCGGTGCCCGGCATCCGACGGGACTTCGACCCGTTGTCGGTCAGCGACGCCACCTGGGTGATCACCGCCTATGCGGTGGTGTTCGCGGCGCTGCTGTCGCCGGCCGGGCGGCTCGCCGACACCATCGGCGTACGGCGTCTCTTCGTCTGGGGAGTCGGTGTCTTCAGCGCCTTCTCGCTGCTCTGCACGATGGCGCCGGACATCTACTGGCTGGTCGCCGGTCGCGCGCTGCAGGCGGTCGGTGCGGCGGCCATGATTCCCGCGTCCCTGGCGATACTGCTGCTGGGTGTGCCCGCCTCCCGACGGCCGGCGGCGGTCGGCCTGTGGAGCGCCGCGGGATCCCTGGCCGCAGCGGTCGGTCCGGCCCTGGGCGGCGTACTGGTCGACACCGTCAGTTGGCGCGTGCTCTTCGCCATCAACGTTCCCCTCGGCGTGGTCATGTGCCTGTGTGCCCGCGTCGCGCCGCAGGGCCGCAGGGACGCGGCGCTCCCGGACCTGGCAGGCACGGGACTGCTCGCCGCAGGCATCGCGGGAGTCGTGCTGGGGATCACACAGGCCAGCGCCTGGGGTTGGACGGCTGTCGGCACCCTCGGCCTGCTGTCCGGCGGGGTCCTCGCCACCGGGTGGGCACTGGCCCGCTCGTACCGCCACACCATGCCAGCCATCGAGGTGAGTCTCTGGTGCAGCCGCGGCTTCACCGTCACCAACCTGGTGTCGCTGCTCTACGGCGCGGGGCTGTACTCGTGGCTGCTGATCGGCGTGCTGTTTCTCACCGACATCTGGCGATACTCCGAACTGCGCGCCGGCCTCGCGATGAGCCCAGGAGCGGTGTCCGCGGCCGTTGCCGCAGCCATCCTCGGCCGGCTCATCGGCCGGCTCGGACCGCGGCCCGTCGTGATCGGAGGGGCACTCGCCATGGCGCTGGCCGGAACCTGGTTGGCGATCGGCCTGTCGCCGAACCCTCAGTTCCTGGCGCTGTGGCTACCGGTCGGGCTGTTGGCGGGGGCGGGAATGGGAGCGCTGGCGGCGGGAGCCAACGCCGCGGCCGCGATGTACGCGTCGCCGGCCCGCTTCGCGAGCGCCATCGGCCTCAACACGACGGCCCGGCAGGCCGGCGGCGCTCTCGGTGTCGCGGCGCTCGCCGCGATCGGGCAACACCAGGCCGGTCACGGCCTCACTCCGTTCACATTCGTGTACGGGTTCAGCATCGCCGCCGCCGTCGGCGCCGCGATCCTCGGCCTGCGGCTGACGCGGCCTGCGACGACCATGCCGAGAGCGGGCGATCTGGATGCGGCCCCGCCCGCTCCGACCCCCAGCACGGCGACTGCCGGCTGAGCGCCCGCAGTTCGCTTCTGAAAGCACCCAGCACAACCGAAGGGATACGTCATGCGCGCAGTAATCCAACGGGAATGGAACGGGCTCGAGGCCCTTGAGCTGGTCGACGTGGAGCCGCCCCGACCAGCGCCGACCGAGATTCTGGTACAGGTCGCCTACGCCGGGGTGAACCCAGTGGACCACTACACCGCACAGGGTCTCGCGTACAACCGGATGTTGAGCCTGCCCTTCCGTCAGGGCTGGGACGTGGCAGGTGTGGTCACCGAGATCGGGTACGGCGTAACCCGCTTCCGGCCGGGGGACCGGGTGTTCGGGATGCCGTGGTTTCCCCGCGAAGCGGGTGCATACGCCGAGTACGTCACCGCACCGTCCCGGCACTTTGCCCGCATGCCCGCCGAGCTGAGCTACGCCGAGGCCGCCGCGTTGCCCTTGGCCGGCCTGACCGCCTGGCAGATGCTCGAGGCGGCGCAGGTGGCTCCCGGCCAGCGGGTGCTGGTGACGGCCGCGGCCGGCGGAGTCGGCCACCTGGCAGTGCAGATCGCGAAGGCCCGAGGCGCCCACGTCATCGGCACCGCTCGGGCGGCGAAGCACGAGTTCCTGCGCCAGATGGGTGCCGATGAAGCCGTCGACTACACGACCAGCCAGGTCTCCGACGTGGTCCGCGATGCCGACGCCGTCATCCAGATGTTCGGCGGCGAGCCGGGCCTCAAGGCGCTGGAGTGCCTCCGCCCCGACGGGATCCTGGTCAGCGCGCAAGGCGCATGGACCCCGGGCCTCGCCGATCGCGCCGCGCAGCTGGGGGTCCGTGCGGTCACTTATCTCGTCGAACCGGACGCCGAGGGTTTGGAATCGCTCGCTGACCTCGTCCGCCGGGGCCAGCTCCGGCTGCACATCGCAAACGAACTGCCGTTGCAGCGGGCGGCGGAAGCTCATCGCCTCATCGCGACCGGACGGACCACGGGCAAGGTCGTGCTCCGCGTCGCCGACCTCGGGGAGTAAGCCTCGTCTCCGGTTCGCCCCACCACACCCAGACGCCATCAGAAAGAGAGGAAAGGAGATGAGCGCGAAGCCGCCGACCAAGCGCCGCACCGGGTCGGCCGGATCGTTCTGCTCGATGCGTGGGTCGGCCCGGACGGCGCGTCGATGGAGAGCCTGGCCCCCGAGTGGTTCCGCAACTGGCTCGACGCCGCCGCAGGCGACCGGGTTATACCGGCTCCGCCGGTCTCGACTCTCGGCGTAACAGACCCCAGGGATGTGGCGTGGCTGCAGACCCGGATGACACCGCAGCCACGACGGACCTTCGCCGAACCCACCAGGCTGGCCGGCGCGGTCGAACAGATTCCCTGCCGCGCCGTCGTCTGCACCCCAGACAACGGCATACCGTTCGCCGCATGGGCACAGGAGTTCGGCTGGGAAACCGTCACGCTGGTAGCAGGACCGACGCCATGGTCACATCCCCGACCGGCCCGGGTTTGCTGTCGTGCTCGTCGCAGCTACTTCTGCTCTCTACGGAGCGCATTCCGACGGCGGCCAGAAGGCATGCGGCTGGCGGTGAGCGCGCCGGTGACGGCAGTGGTGGAGACATCGAGGCTGTCGGCCATCGGGGTGAGCAGAACCGCGTAGGCGTAGTAGAGGGTGCCGTAGCCGACGGTGGAGGTGATGGCGAGGGCGGCGACGATGCGCCACCCGTGGCGCCCGCCGACCGTGGGGTCGGCGGGCGCCGTCGTGGTGGTGGTCATCAGCTGGCGCAGCAGCCGCCCGTCTGGCCGCTGGTCGGGGTGTCGAGGCTGACCAGGTTGAGCGGTGTGGAGAGCAGGCCGCCCAAGATCCCGGTCGCCAACCCTTTACCGATGGGCTGGGCTGCGGGGGCGGGACCGCAGCAGCTGTCGGTGCCGGTGGAGTCGGCGGGGTTGCTGTTGCAGACGCCGGTTTCGGGCAGGTCGAGCTGGACGTCGCGGGCGGCGTCCCAGTCGCCGGCGAGGGCGGCGGCGACGGAGCGGACCTGTTCGTAGCCGGTGGCCATGAGGAAGGTCGGCGCGCGGCCGTAGCTCTTCATGCCGACGGCGTAGTAGCCGGTCTCGGGGTGGGCGAGTTCGTCGACGCCGTGCGGTGGGACGGTGCCGCAGGAGTGCTCGTTCGGGTCGATCAGCGGTGCGAGGGCGCGGGTGGCGCCCATGACCGGGTCGAGGTCCAGGCGCAGCTCGGCGGCGATCGTGTGGTCGGGGCGGAAGCCGGTGGCGGCGACGATGCGGTCCACGGTGATGGACTCGTCGCTGCCGTCGGCGTGGCGGATGACCACGGCGACACGGCCGTCGGTCGGGGTGAGTGCGTGCACGGAGAAACCGGTGAGCAGCCGGATCCGGCCGGCTTCCACGTGTTCGCGCAGGCGGGAGCCGAGGGCGCCGCGGGCGGGCAGCGCGTCGGCGTCGCCGCCTCCGTAGGTGCGGGCCGGGCTGGCCGAGCGGATCGCCCACGTCACCTCCGTGTCCGGTTCCGCGGCGGCAAGTTCGGCTAGGGAGAGCAGGGTGTTGGCGGCGGAGTGGCCGGCGCCGACGACGAGGGTGTGTCGGCCGGCGAAGCGGTCCCGGTCGGCACTGAGCACGTCCGGCAGGGCGTGCTCCAGATACGCGCCGACCTCCTTCTCTCCACGGGCGGGCAGGCCGGAGGCGCCGACGACGTTGGGGGTGCTCCAGGTGCCGGATGCGTCGATGACGGCCCGGGCGAGCACCTCTTCGCCGTCGGCGAGGCGGATCAGGAACGGCGTCTGCTCGCGGCCGGCGGTGCGCAGCCTGTCCAGGCCGAGGCGGCTGATCGCCTCCACTCGCGTGCAGTAGCGCAGGTGGGGCTTGAGCTGCGGCAGCTCCGCGAGGGGCTGCAGGTAGTCCGCGACGAGGTCCGCGCCGGTGGGCAGGGCGTCCTCGGCCGGGGCGACCCAGCCGGCGTCGTCGAGCAGTCGGCGGGCGGCTGGGTCGATGTTGTACCGCCACGGGGAGAACACCGGCACGTGCCCCCACTGCCGCACCGCCGCGCCGGCGGTGTCACCGGCCTCCAGAACTAGGAAGGGTAGGCCACGCTCGTGCAGGTGGGCGGCAGCGGCCAGACCGACCGGGCCCGCGCCGATCACCACGATGGGCAGTTTGTCCGGGACGCTCATCGAAAACTCCTCTGTGTTGAGAACTGTCGAATCAAGAAGGTGCAGTGGTGCAGGGTTGGGCAGAGCCCGAGGGGCTCAGATACGGGGGCTGCGGCGCTCGAGCAGGACGACGTCGCGCCACCGACCGTGATGCCAGCCGACCCGCTCGCGGGTGCCGATGATGCGGAAGCCGGCCCGCTGGTGCGGGGTGAGGCTGGCGGTGTTGTCGGGGAAGACGCCGGACTGGATGGTCCAGATGCCGGCGGCCTCGGTGGAGGCGATCAGCGCGTCGAGCAGCAGCCGGGCCACGCCCCGCCCTTGGGCGGCGGGGTCGACGTAGACGGAGTGCTCGACCACCCCGGCGTAGACCGGCCGGCTTGACGTTGGCGCGACCGCCACCCACCCGAGGACGGTGTCGTCCGCATCGACGGCCACGAGGCGGTGGTCAGGCAGCTTGGCCGCGTCGAAAGCCGTCCAGGTCGGGGCGGTGGTCTCGAAGCTGGCGTTGCCGGCGTCGAGGCCAGCCTGGTAGATGGCGAGGACACGACCGGCGTCGTCCGAGGTCATCGGACGGACGGTGATATCGGCCATCAGCAGGCTCCCTTCGGCTGCGGGGCGGGACGGCCCATGACCACGTCGGCGGCCGACGGGAAGCAGCCGACGCAGGCGTCGTTGATGCGGTAGTGGCGGGCGGTGCCGACCGGCGCGACGAGCACGAACCGCACCTCGGTCAGGATCTTCAGGTGTTGCGAGACGGTGGACTGGGCCAGCCCGACGGCGGCGACGATCTCCCCCACGCTCATCGGCCGGACGTGCCGGGCCAGGTACTCCACGATCTGCACCCGGGTCGGGTCCGCCAGGGCCCGGAACCACGAGGCGTAGGTGTGCGCGGTGTCCCGGTCGAGGAGGTCGCCCACCACCACTCCCTCTATCGTTTATCGCCGATTAACGATGAAGTTAACAGGTGCCGTCATGCCGAGGCCGGTGGTTGCCGAACATGCTGCTCCCTTCCTTCAGATGCCTGCCTTGACGCCCGCCTAACCAGAGAGTTGCACGCTGATTAGAGAGATGTCAACCTAGAGGAATGTCAAAGCAAGACGTACCCCTCGCCGTCATCGACCTCAACGCCGACGCGCCGTGCTGCCCCCCGCTGGCTCAGCGTCGGGTCCCGGCCGAGACGGCCGTGGTGCTCGCTCCCGCGTTCAAGGCCCTCGGCGACCCGGTACGGCTGCAGCTGATGTCGATGATCGCCTCCGCCGAGGACGGCGAGGTGTGCGTGTGCGACCTGACGCCGGCGTTCGACTTGACCGGGCCGACGATCTCCCACCACCTCAAGACGCTGCGCGAAGCGGGCCTGGTGGACGCCGAACGGCGCGGCACCTGGGTCTACTACCGGGCCCGCCCGGGCATCCTGCGCCAGCTCGCCGCCCTGCTGTCGGTCGAGCCGGCCCCCTCGTCGCAGGCGTGAGCCGCCGGGCAACTCCCGTACCCACCAGCGCCGATCGCCGAAGGCGATCAGCGTTGAGCGTCGTGTCCCGTGCGCGAGGCGGCGTCCGCCCTCCGCTGCCGGCCGTGGCGTGGCCGTCCGGACACGTGAGCCGCCAGGGCAGTCATGACATGGGTGGCGTCGCGGCCGACGCCGCGCAGGGTGTTCGAGGCGAAGGATCGCTGGAACTCCAACCCGAGATAGACCAGCCCTGGATGGGTGGTGGAGATCCCGCCCACCTGCCGGGGCGCGTCTTGGTCGAGGGTGCCCAGGGGCTTGAGGTAGGCCAGGTCGGGGCGGTAGCCGGTGGCGAAGATGACCGCGTCGACCGGCTCGGGCGTGCCGTCGGCCCAGATGACGCCATCAGGGGTGAAGGCGGTGAACACGTCCCGCCGGGAGAGCAGCCCGGAGGCGAGGGCGTCGCGGTAGACGCCGGTGTCGAGCACGGCCGCGTGTCGGACTAAGCGGGTGAGGACGCGGCGTGGCAGGCGGTCCGCGCCGGTAACCCGCAGCCAGTGGTGCAGGTCCCGCCCGCCGAGGCGTTGGGGCAGGAAGCGCACGGGTTCCCGGGTGGCGAGCGTGACCCGGGCATGCGCCGCGATCTCGTAGGCGACCTGGACGGCGGAGTTGCCGGCACCCACGACGATGACCCGCTTGCCCGCGTACACCTCCGGCCGGCGGTACTGGGCGACGTGCCGGACATCGCCGGCGTAGTCATCCTGGCCGGGCAGAGTCGGCAGGTAGGGGTTGCCAAAGGATCCGCTGGCGGCGACGACGCCGGCCGCGGCGATCTCGTCGCCGGTGTCGGTGTGGACGAGGTATCCCCCGTCGCGGCGAGAGTGCACGGCCGTGACGCGGGTGCGGGTGCGGATCTCGACGTCCACGGTCTGCGCGTACCGGCGCAGATAGGTCGTGACCTCGTCACGGCGGGGGTAGCGGTCCGGATCACCGTCGAACGGCATGCCGGGCAAGACGCTGTAGCGTGCGGGTGAGAAGAGGGTCAGGCTGTCGTAGTAGTCGGGCCAGGAGCCAAGGGGCTCGGTACCGGCCTGCAGGACGACGGGCCGCAGGCGCGCGGTCAGGGCGGCACGGGCGGCGGCTAGGCCTGACTGGCCGCCGCCGATGATGATCACTGGCTCGGTTCGAGCTGTCACAGGAATGATTATATCGTCGTTTCGTTGAATGACAATATGATGATGGCGGGGGAAGGTAGGGCCATGAGCGACGCCACAGCCGGACAGCCCACAGGGACACCCTCGCCCGCGCGCGCGGCCGGAGTCCCTGAGGGCCTGGCGCCGCAGACGCAGGAGTTCCTCAAGGCTTTGGGCAGCCCCACCAGGCAGCGGATCATGATGCTGTTCGCACAGGGCGCTGAGCTGTCTGTGGGCGAGGTGGCCGAGCGGACGGGCATCAGCCAGGCCACGGCGTCGCAGCAGCTGACCCTGCTGCGACGCGGACGGGTGGTCACCTCCCGCCGTGACGGGAAGACCGTGTACTACCGGGCGGATCGCGACGGCGCGCTCGCCGCGCTCGCCGAACTGCAGTCCTACCTGGCGACCTGCTGCTGACCAGTCGCCGACCGATCCCCCGTTACCTTTTTCGTGGCCCTGAGGCAAGGGCTCGCTGGTCACCGAGGCCGGTATGACTTACTGCCCCTGTCGTGTGCATGATCCGGGGGGTGTTGTCGCCGGTCTCGGTGGGCACTGGTGGA
>NZ_BMNB01000041.1 GCF_014646235.1 Micromonospora sonchi
CCTTCTCGGGATCATGGTGTCTCAGCAACTCGATGATCACCTACGGGCCGCACCCGTCCTACATGGACCCCGATCCCACCCAAACTTCCAGCTCAACCCGCCCTCAAGCGACTACGCAACAGCCCTGAGCCGGAGGTGCTGGCAAAAGCAGGCGGCGCATGCGGGGACCTACGTGACGACTTGCGACGCAGCGCTGCGGACGTCGATGGCGAAACGCTGGCGGCGGTTGCGGGTCTGCCGGGGTGGCGCACCCGGGCAGCCGCCACTCGGTACATCACAATCCCACGCCACCACCGCTGGTCGGCTGGCCGCCCCGGATCATGCCGTGGTCCAGGTCGGGGTGAGGTATTGCCCACCAGAACACGATCGGCGTCCACAACATGGTGAGTCCCGCTACGCCCAGCCAGGCCGGCACGATGGCGGCAAGCGGCGGGATGGCCCGGCCACCGATCAGCGGAACCCACCGTGGCACGACTTCGCCCCAAGGTTGTACGAGGCCCAGAGTGAGCATGGCTGCCGCCTCGGTCAACACGCTGAGCGCGATCAGGTACAGCGGTCCCCATGCGGTAGGACCGACCAGGTAGCGCAGTCCCTGCTCGGTGTAGCCGAGCGGGAATCCCAGTGCCAAACCGATCCGCCACAAGCCTGACGGCACCGCAACCAGGGCCGCCGTGTGCGCCGCCCAGCGGGCCCAACGCGGCGTCGTGGTCGCCGTGCGCGTCGGCAGGTCAGGGGAAGTGACGGGTGGCGCGACGATTGCCATAAATGTCCTTTTATCGGTTGCGCAAGGGCATATGCACCACAGCGTTGCCCAGGCCGCCGCCACTGCCCATCGCGGAACCGATCTGTACGCCCACCAGGGCCGCCGTGAACACTCATGCCACCAAGATCGCCGATTCGGGCGCCATGACGCCTCCCCGCCCGAGGGGATTCGTCTCCCATCCAAGAGGGAGGTTCGAATTCTCGGGCAGCCCGTCAAAGCTCCCTTGCGCGCTGGTACCACCATCGACCTGCCGCCCAGTCGGTCCACCACAAGGCAGGCAACGTTCGGCGCTTGAAGTCGTCATCAAGCGGGAAGATCACCCGTTCCAGATCCTTGCGCGCCCCACGTGACAGCTGTCGCAGAACGTCTTCGAGCAAGTCGCGGGCGTCTTCTGGCTCCAGGCCGGGGCTGCTGGCGCTTTGGCCGTCAAGGTATCGGCCAGGTTGCCGAAGCAGCGACCTGTACCTCTCCAACGCGTCGGCAATCGCATTGGGCCAGTAGTGCGCGGCCTCCACTCGCCGCACCGCAACGCGAGTCAACGCCGATACCCCCCGGACGCGGCGAACCGGATAACCGCGAGCAGGTTTCCAGCGCTCCTGCCTGAGGAATTTGGGCTTCCTACGCGGCATAGCCCTTTCGTGGCGAGGTCATGCGACGAATGGTGCCACAGCGGTTGGGTCCGCACCATCGGCACCCATGCTCGTAACTGTGAGCGTACTATGCAATGACGCAAGGTGCTGAGCGGTACGACGTGCACGAGGTAAGACTGTGCAGGTGCGCGGCGTGCGGCGGACATGTCTTCGGCGTTCGTGGTGATCTCGAGGAGCACGCAGCGAAGCGCATCTGTCACAGTTGCGGTGCGGAGCATTTCATCGCGGACAGCGGCCAGTATTGGAATGACGCCAGATCCGGCATCATGGTCCGCGAATGCGACGGGCACGGCGACTTTAGTCTCCGGACGGATATGGACAGGTCTCCACGAAATCAGCGGTCGGGACGTGGTCGGCCCACTGCTCGCGGGTGAGGCCACCGCCCGCCACCCGGCAGGCCATGCCAACGGTGTCGGTCGCGATCTCGGGATGGTCGCCGATGTCCACGACATAGGCAGATCCCCCGCTGGATAGGATCATCGTCCGTCCCTGCGGGCCGCCTAGCACCACGTCGTTGACTGCCGCACTGAAACGGCCGAACGTGAGCGCGGAATGCGGCCGACCTGGGTCGGCAACGCTCCACAGTCGCACCGTGCCGTCCACTCCCGCACCCGCCAGCAGCTCGCCTTCGGGATGGTAAGCGAGTCGCTTGAACTGTGGCATGTCGCCCCCGACCGGCTCGATCTCACCCTGCAAGCGTGCGCTCCCGGCGTGATCCGCGTCCCACAGGTCCACACCACCGTCTGCTTTGGTTCCGACAACAGCAGTGGTGGCCGCGACCGTGCTGCCACTTGGGGAAAACGCCACCTGCGTGCGCGAGTAGGAGTGGTCGCCGGAGAGGAGGGTTTCCTTTCCGGAGGCAAAGTCCCAGAGCAAGAGCCTCGCGCCCGCGAGCAGAAGCCTACGGCCGTCCGGGGCGAAGGTGATGTCAACCGCAGGGAATTCGGATTCGTCATAAGATGCGGTGAGGACAGGCAGAGCAGGGTTGGACACATCCCAGACCCGCACCTGTTCCACCTCGTTTACGGCGAGCAGCGGCGCATTGGGGGCGAAGGCCAGCATGGTCCAAATGGACTGGTCATCGCCGATCAACGAGCCTTTAATCTGTGGACGAGCCCGGTCGGAAACGTCCCAGAGAGTGACCGTACCGCCGTGGTTCACTGTCGCGAGCAGAGTGCCATCGGAGCTGAAGGCGACATCGGAGATGCTATCACTCAAGCCGATGACGGTACGGCCATCGACGGTGGGGAACTCGTCCTCGACAGGGTTTTCCACCTTGGCGAGCAAGCGTGGCTTGGCAGGATCGGACAGATCCCACAGGCCGATCCACTCGCGTATAGCGACGGCGAGGGTCGTGCGGTCCGGCGCGAGCGCCAAAAGGTGCGCGTTCGGTATCACGTCCAGGAGCTTCGACTGGTCAACGTCGGTCATGTCCCAGCGGATGAGCTCATCGAAGGCCACCGAGACCAGCGAGCGGCCGTCTGCGCTGAACCTTGCGGCATACACGAACGACGTGTGCCCGGTCAGCCGAGCCTCCGCAGTCATCTCACGCGGGTCGGCGACATTCCACAAGATGACGCTGTTGTCCCAGCTTCCGCTGGCCAGGTGCCGGCCGTCTGAGGAGAAGTCGAGGGAGGCGACGAGATCCGCGTGAGCTGTCGCCTCGTCGAGGACCTTCGGATCCCGGGTCGAGCGTAGGTCAATCAGTTTGACCACGCGTTCATCGCTCGCCGCCAGCAGTTCGCCGTCCGGGCTGAATGCCAATTCCCCGCCGGCGTCCTTCACCAAGCCGCCGGGCCGGGGTTTACGGGGATTCGACAGGTCCCACGGACGCAGGTCCCCGTAGTTGTCTGCGGTGACCAGCAGGCGGCCGTCCGGGCTGAACACGACCAGGTCGCGCTGCACCAAGTTGAGGTCACTCGGTGCCTCGACAACGGAGAGCCTCCGGGGGCCGGCCGGGCTCCGGACGTCCCACAGGGTGAGCACGCCGGGCCCGATGGCCTGGGACCAGCCGGTGGCCGCCACTATGGCTCCGTCAGGGCTCACGGCGACGGACGCCGGTCTGTCGGGCTGTTCGCCGCCATTGTCCGTCCGCAGTGTCGCCACATGACGCGCCGGCCCATCCCGCGACAGGCCCGCGAGGTCCCACAGTCGCACCTCGTCTTCACCGCATGTGGCTACGAGCATCCGATCGTCGGGTCCCCCGAAGGCTACGCTGCTACTCACCCCGGCCTTCGAGGGACAGGGCACCCGTGCCGCTGCGGTGTGAGGAACGGTCGAGCGGCTGATGTCCCAGAGTGCCAGCTCCTCACCGCTCGCTGCGGCTAGCATCCGCCCACCGGCGTCGAGCACCGGATCGGTCAGCGCCGCAGGCAGCTTGGAGATGCCGCGGAACGCGGTGCCTGCCAGGGTTTCGTAGAGCACTCGGCGGGTGTCCGCGCTAGGGCGCAGAGTATGCGCGGCGAGGCTGAGCCGCAGTGCGGTGCGGGGGTCGGTCGAAGCGAGGCTGCCGGCCTCGGTCAGGAGCGAGCGAGCGGTGACGACCCGCTGTTGCGCCTCGGCGTTGCGCTGTTGCCGCACGGCGGTGACGGCTGCGACGATCGTGAGACACAGAGCGACGGCTACTGCGGCCAGCGCTCGTTTCAGTGTCTTGGTCCGGCGCTGCTCGCGACGCAGTTCGCTCGTCTCCGCAGCCTGCCCGGCCACGAGGAAATCTCGTTCCTTCGCGGGCAGTTCTGACTGCTCGGCGATTTCGGCGGCCGCCTGAAGCCGGCTTCCTCGGTAGAGGAAGGCGGCGTCGCGGCCCGCAGTGTCCCACTCCTCGGCTGCGGCGCTCAACTGCTGCCGCAGCAGCAGGTCGGCGGAGTCCTCCTCGATCCACCGCTGCAGCGGCCACGCCCGCAGTAGCGCCTCGTGCGCGATCTGTACCGTGTCTCGGTCGGCCGTCAACAGGCGTCTGTCTGCCAGCTGTTCGCGGATTCCGCTAGACCCGGCAGGCAGGGTGGTGACCGGGACCCGGTGCCGTATGACGGCGGGTCCGCCGCCCGGGGGGAGATGGACCAGTCGCAGCAGCAACTCCCGCATCATCGCCCGTGCGTCGCCGTCCAACGCGTCGTAGCAGTGCTGGGTCGTAGTGGCCACCGAACGCCAGATGCCGCCCGTGGCCTGGTATCCGGCCAGGGTGAGCCTGGCCCCGATACGGCCGCGCCATGTCTCCCGCAACGCATGGGCCAGGAAGGGCAGTGCCGCCGCGTCGTGGGCGTCGCGCCCCGACCGCAGATCGTGCAGCAGCAGGTCGGTCAACCCCCGCTCGACGGTCAGTCCGACGGCTGCCGCCGGGCCCTCAACGGCGACGCGCAGTTCCCGTTCGCGCAGCGGGGGGACGGTGAGTTGAGCCAGTGCCAGCGCACTTTCGAGCTCGGGGTGTTCCAGACAGCTTCCGTAGTGGTCGGCGCGTAGGGCGAGGACGACACGGGGCCGGGAGCCGGATCTGTTCTGGGTGATCAGGGAGAGGAAGGCGGAACGTTCGTCGGGTGTCTGACAGCGGGTGAATATCTCCTCGAACTGATCGATTACCAGTAGCCCGCAGGCGGGCCGCTCATTCCGTGGCGCCGGGAAACACCCGCGTTCCAGTACGGCCTGCACCTCGTGCGTGTCCCGCCCGGTGGCCCGCGCCCACGCCTCGGCCAGGGTGCGCATCGGATGCGGTCCGGGCGCCGGAACCAGCAGCGCGGGCCCGAGCCTGGAGGCACGGGCATCGAGCCCGGCGAGCAGGCCGGCCCGCAGCACGGAGGACTTGCCTGCCCCGGAGGCGCCGACCAGCACCACCGGGGCACCGTCCGGCGCGTCCTCGATCATCTCGAAGAGGCGCGAGGTGACCTCCTCCCGTCCGAAGAAGTGCGCACTATCCTCGGTGCGGTAGGGCTGCATACCCGGGTATGGGCACGGCAGGTCGGCCGGCCCTTCGCTCTTCTCGTCGGTCAGACCGGCCGGGTAGGCGCGGTTGCGCGCGAGCACGACCGATCCCAGTGTGCCTTCGCTCTGTCTGGCGGGACTGACACGCCCGTCGTCAGCGAACTCCGCGTCAAGAGCGGCGTGTAGTCGGTCGGCGGTCAGCCACAGTGGTCCGGCCGGGTCACCGGCGTTGAGGAGTCGGAGCAGCCGTCCGGTGAACAGGGTATGTCGTTCGCCCTCCGGGGCGAACGACAGCGCGTAGTGCGAGGCCGATGTGAGCAGGAAGCTGCCCGGGGGCCGCGAGGAGGCGAAGGGCCCGCGTACTCCGCCCGCCGCGAGCGGAGCGACCGCGCGGCCGGAAAAGCAGCAGTCGAGAACGACCAGGCTGCCGTTGCGCGTTTCGCCCAGGAGATCACGGATGGTGCGATACGGAATTGACTGCGCGACGTGCCGGGTGGACCGGCTGGCCCGGGTGGCGAGGTAGAGGTCATCGCGCGGACCGAGCAGGCCGTGCCCGGCGTAGTAGAAGAGTACAGGTCCGTCACCCGCGGCTGCCGCCTCCTCGACCGCGTTGATCACCTCGACGGCGTGGGCGTTAGCCGGTACGCGCACGACATGGTCGGGAGCCATACCGCACACTTCGATCAGCGTGTCACGCAGATCGTCGAGTGTCGTGTCGACGGACGGCAGATCGGGCAGTTCCGACCTGCGGACGTGGCCCCCGGTGCCGTACAGGACCGCTCGGGTGCCCGGGGCCGCGAGACCACCCGTCACGTCGTCCGGGATTCCGGTGACTTCTCGTCGTCCTGCGGCGGGCGGACCAAGCGCTCGGCGAGGTCGGCTGCCTCCTGCGGGCTCAACGCGCGGGCCTGGCGAGAGGAGAGGGTGATCTGAGTGCCGTCAGGCCGAGTCACACTGATCGTGTAGTTGCTGCGACGGGTCTGCACCCAGGCCACCAGGGCTCCTGCGAAGACTGCGGCGACTCCGCCGGGCTCCAGCACCGCCAGCAGCGCGTCGGCCGTCGACCCCATGACCCCGGACGGGACCTCGTCCCGTTGCGCGCGCTCGATGCGTCCCCTCAACTGCGGCACGTCCGTCAGCCACTTCCCGAGGTCCGCAGCGACTTCGGCCGCGCCACTCTCATCGCCGCATACCGTCACCAGAAGCCGCACGATTCCCCCGAGGTCTGATGTCTCCTGCGAGCGGCAGACGCGCCCAAGGCCAAGCCGCCCTCCTCGCCCTGCCAACAGCATGCCGAACGCGAACCACGTACGGCACATCTTTGTCGGCAAGGTTACCGGCTCTACCGTGGACGGTGTGGTGCTGGGGACGACACCCAGGGTTGCTTGAGCTCCGGCGAGAGCGGCTCGATGGCGCGAGTCATTGCTTCGATGCTGGGCCCGGCGAGACCGGGCTTCGGTGCGAAGACTAGCTGGTAGCTCAGCGCGAGTCCCCGTCGGGTCGTAGTGATCCCCGGGCCAGGCCTTCGGCGGTGAGCTGCACCAGTTCCGCGCCGAGCAGCGCCGCCTGTCGGACCGCTGACTCGAACGTGTCCAGCCGCTGGAACGCCGCACCGTACACCCGCTGCTCGTCTGGCGGCAGCCGGCGTACCTGAGCGCGGCGGACGTCGAAGCGCAACGTGCCGGACAGGCTCGACGCCTGCTTCTCGTTGGTCGAGGTGCGCAGCTGCCCGGCCAGGAACCACGGATCCAGCGCCGCCGGGTTGGGGCGCAGCAGGTAGAGGTTGCGCCCCAGCAGGGCACCCTCGGCGGTGACCACCCGGGCGGTGAGCTGCCGGGCGACCATCGGGACCACCACGTCACCGACGGCGAGCGGAATCTGCTGGCCGAGCCGGCCGTCGTCGTGGCCGGAGGGTGGTTCCCCGTCGAGCACGTCCTGCACGGTCAGCACCGGCGGCCCGCCCGCGACCGGCCCGACGCTCTCGGGTGCTGCGGCGCGGATCGGGCCGAGCAGGTGCAGCGCGCCGGAGCGGACCAGCTCCCCCACCGTCAGGAACTCCCCGTCCGGCCCGTCGGGCGCGGGCGTGACCCGGGGCATCAGCGCCGGCAGGTCGCCGACGACGGCGGCCAGCCGCTCTCTGGTGCGTACCACCTGCTCTCCGGTGGCCTCGCCCGCGACGGCGGGTTGCCGGCGCGCGGGGGTGAGGTCGACCTCCTCGTCCAACAGTTCGATGGTCGGCATCGCGCGGGCGAAGCCGGCCTGGTCGACGTCGGCATCGGCGCTGAAGCTCCACCAGGCGGCGAGCACGCGCGGGGCGGTAGCGGCCAGGTCGCCGGCGGCGGCGTCGACCAGCAGCGTCCGCGCCGGTGGTGGTGCGTCGGGCGCGGGCCGCCGCAGCACCCACAGATGCAGGGGTACGCCGTGCGGCGCGGCCACCCCCGCCGGTAGCGCGATCACCGCACGTAACGCGCCACGGCGCAGCAGCTCGGCGCGGATCCGCCGGCCGGCGCGGCGGCTGGCCACCGTGGGTGGCATCAGGAGTACGGCGTGCCCACCGACCCGCAGGTGGGCCAGGGCGTGCTGGACCCAGGCCAACTCCGGTTCGGTACGCGGAGTGCTGCCCACGATCCATCGTGGATCGTGGCCGAGTTCGTCGTCGCCCCAGTTGGTGGCGCCGAACGGCGGGTGGCAGAGCACGGCGTCGAAGGTGCGGCCGCTGAACTCGTCGACGCGCAGCGAGTCGCCGGGGCTCACCTCGCCGGGCACCTCGCGCAGGGCCAGCCAGAGTCCGGCGAGCCGGGCCAGGTCCCCGTCGAGTTCCTGCCCGTACGCCGAGGTGCAGCCGGCGCGCACGGCGGCGCGCAGCAGGGCGCCGGAGCCGGCGGCCGGGTCCAGCACGGCGCCGCCGCCGACGCCGGCCAGCCCGACCATCAGGTCGGCGAGGTCGTCGGGGGTGGCGAAGGGGCGGCCTGGGCCGGGGGCGGAGAAGCGTTGCCACAACTCGTCGAACGCGCCCTGCGGGCCGAGTTCGTCGGCGAGCGCGTCGAGGTCGGGCAGCAGTGGCGCCAGGTGAGGTTCGGCCGGGCGGCGGGGGCGTTGACCGCGTTGCCGGGCCAGCAGCAGCGCGCCGACGGCGGCGAGGCCGGCGGCCGGGGAGTCGCTGGACGGCGCGAGGCGGCGCCAGAGCCGGTCGGCGGTGCCCAGCTCGGGGAGCTTGCCCTGGGCGCGTAGCCACTGCTCGACCTGGGTCAGGTCGAACTCGGGGCTGGCCGCTGTGCCGCCCACCGGCGCGGGGAAGTCGGGGTGCCGTTTGCGCCAGTTGCTGACCGCGGCCCGGCCGACCCCGGCGAGCCGGGCGATCTCCGCCGCCGTGATGGTCGGTGTCTCCTGCACGTTCGGAGTGTGTCACACCTGTCAAGCATCATGTCCGTTGACACCATTCACAGATGATGCTCTCATTGACGCCGCCACGTTCACATCAGGAGGACAACGATGCGCAAGACCACGACGATCGCCCTGCTCGCCACCGCCCTTGTCGCCCTCGGCTGCGGCGCCGGAGCCACCGACGAGATCGGCAGCACCGCCGGCGACAGCGCGACCAGCGACAGCGCGACCGACGGCGACGGCAAGGGCAAGGAAAAGGCCGCGAAGACGGCGAAGATCGGCGACCCGGCCCGCGACGGCAAGTTCGAGTTCACCGTCAAGTCGAGCAAGTGCGGCGTGAAGAAGGTCGGCAGCGACCTGCTCGGCGCCAAGGCGCAGGGCCAGTTCTGCCTGGTCACCGTCAAGGTCAAGAACATCGGCAAGAAGTCGCAGATGTTCGACGGCAGCAGCCAGAAGGCGTACGCGGCCGACGGCACCGAGTACTCCGCCGACGGCGCGGCGGCCATCTACGCCAACGAGAACGCCGAGACGTTCCTCAACGACATCAACCCCGGCAACCAGGTCACCGGTGTGGTCGTCTTCGACATCCCCAAGGACGTCAAGCTCACCAAGCTCGAGCTGCACGACTCGCCGTTCTCCGGCGGCGTCACCGTCTCCCTCAACTGACCCACCGGAGCCCGAGATAAACGAACGAAACCCCCGCCCGGGCGACGAGGACGCCGTCGCGGACCAGGCCATGACCCGCCGGTACGTGCAGACGCGGCTGGCCGAGCTCCCGGCGGGGCCGGGAGACGCCGACGCCCGGCTGCGCGGACTGCTGGAGATCTACGAGGAACTGAACGCCGACGGCCATCCCGAGCCGTTGACGCTGCTGGCCGGGGTGCTGGGCATCCCGGCGGAGATCCTGGTCCTGCACCTGCGCGCCGCCGGGCGCCGGTGAGCGCGGCACACCCCCGGCCCTTGGCTGCACGGCTCGCTCAAATTTTTTTCTGACCTTCCCTCCGGATTCTGGTACGAAATCGTCCCTCGCGGCGCTCTTACCAATAGCCGCTATCAACCCAGGAAGGAGGCACCTGATGCAGTCGCATCTCATCCCGTGGCGAAGCGGGGAGGTCGTCCCGGACCGGATCGTGACGCGCCGGTACGTGCAGGCGCGGTTGGCCGAGCTGCCGGCGCGGCCAGAGGACGCCGACACCCGGCTACGCGGCCTGTTGGGGATCTACGAGGACCTGAACGCCGACGGCCATCCGGAGCCGTTGACGCTGCTGGCCGGGGTACTGGGCATCCCGACGGAGATCCTGGTCGTGCACCTGCGCGCCGCCGGACGCCGGTGAGCGAGAGCGGCCCCCTCCGTCCGCGTGGCGAGCGGCTACCGGTGCCACCTGCCTACCCGCACCCGCACGCCGGGCGAGGCGTGGGCGAGAACGTCGCCCCGGGGAGGCGGAAGTCCGCCGACGGCGAGCAGGTTCTCGTCCAGCCGCAACGGTTCGGCGTGGTGCAGGAGCCAGGGCGGGTGCTCGGCCTCGGCGGCGACGATCTGTCCAGCGAACACCGAGAAAAGCCGATACCGCGCGGTCAGAAAGTGGACCAGTGGGTCCACTTCGACCCCGCTCAGGGCGGCGCCGATCCGGACCTCGGCGTCGCAGCGCGCGCCGCGTGGCCCCGGCCAACGACGCCGGGACCGGTAATCGAGCCGGTCGCCGTTGGCGTGGACCCGCATCCTCGACCAGAAGTACGGCAGCCCGTACGTGGCCCTGGCGGCGAGCACGGCCGGCAGGCGGGCCGCGTCCAGGGAGAAGAACCAGATGCCGCTTCGCCCGCGCTGGTCTCGCACGTACGTACGGACGTTGGTCTCGGGAAACTCCGACAGCCACGGCGCGGCGGGCACCAGCGGTGGCCGTACGTCCCGCATGAGAAACGGCACCAGGCCGACCCAGGCGGAGCCGTCCCAGGTCTCCACTTCCAGGCCAGGCGGCAGCAGCGCCTGGACGGTTTCCGGGCGGTAGCGCCAGTGCAGGAAGGTGAGCGATCTCCATTCCTGGTACATGACTGGCCGGGACACTCGCGGGGGCGGAGGTGGGGTTGTCATACTCCTCCCCCCTCCGGGTCAGGGCACCGACATCACCCGCATAATGCCATGCCCCGTGGCCACCCTCGTTCTTCGGTGACTCAGACTTGCCGCGGCGCGTAAGGGCTTGGGTGTTGCAGCAGGTCGTTGACGGTTATTGCGGCGTTGATGAGGGAGAGGTGGCTGAGGGCCTGGGGGAAGTTGCCGATCTGTTTGCCGGTGGGAGCGATTTCTTCTGCGTAGAGGCCGAGGTGGCTGCTGAAGGTGAACATCTTTTCGAGGGTGACGCGAGCTTCATCGACGCGCCCGGAGCGGGCGAGGGCTTCGGCGTACCAGAAAGTGCACATGTTGAAGGTGCCTTCGTCTCCGGGTAGCCCGTCCGGGGTGGCGGTCGGGTCGTAGCGGTAGACGAGGCTGTCGGAGACCAGGGTCTCGTCGATCGCGCGAAGCGTGGACAGCCACAGCGGGTCATAGGGCGCCACGAAGCCGACGGCCGGCAGGATGAGCAGCGCGGCGTCGAGGTGCTCCTCGCCATAGCTCTGGACGAAGGAACGCCGGCCGCGGTGGTAGCCGCGCTCCATGACCTGGTTGTAGATGGCGTTCCGCTGCTGGATCCACCAGGCGGTGTCGCCTGGGCGGCCGGTCTCCGCGGCGAGACGGACGGCCCTGTCGAGAGCAACCCAGGACATGACGCGGCTGAAGGTGTAGTCGCGGGGATGGCTGCGGCTTTCCCAGATGCCCGCGTCGGGCTGGTCCCAGTTGCGGCACAGCCAGTCGACGACTTTGACGGTGCTCTCCCAGGTCTGGTGAAAGGTGCGGATGCCGTAATCACCGGCAAGGTGCATCGCGTACAGCGCCTCGCCTTGAATGTCCAGCTGCGACTGCTCGGCCGCGCCGTTGCCGATGCGCACGGGAGCGGAACCCCGGTAGCCCTCAAAGTGGTCGAGAACCTCTTCGGGAAGGTCGGATGAGCCGTCGACGCGGTACATGATCTTCAACGGGACGCTGTTCTCGCCCGCCTCGCAGATGCGGGCGGCGATCCAGTCCATGTACCGGTCGGCCTCCTCGGTGAAGCCGAGCCCCAGCAGAGCGTGTACCGAGAAGGCCCCGTCGCGGATCCAGGCGAAGCGGTAGTCCCAGTTCCTGGTGCCACCGACCGACTCGGGGAGGCTGGCGGTCGGAGCGGCGATCAGGGCGCCGGTCGGCGCGTACGTCATGAGTTTGAGGGTGATCGCCGAGCGTTCGACCATCTCCCGCCACCGCCCCCGGTATTTGGAGCGGCCGATCCAGCGGCGCCAGTAGTCGAGGGTCTGCTCGAACAATGCCTGGACCTCGTCGATGTCGTACACCCGAGGGCCTTGGGTTGGGCCCGTCTCCAGGACCATCCCGCCCTTGTCGCCCTCGTGCAGGGTGGTGTACGCGACCAGGTCGCCGTCCTCCTCACGGATATCCTGCTGCTGGATCCGCCGCTTCCGGTAGACCGGATGGATGGTGAGTGCCATGGTGGGGCTGCGGAAGACGGCACCGTCGGGATACCGCTCCAGCTCGTGGCGGTCGCGGCCGTAGTTGAATCGGGGCCGGCATTCCAACCGGAACGGCATACTGCCCCGGACCACGTTGATGATTCGCACCAGGCGGTGCTGATCGGTTGCCTGGTCGCCAGCGATCGGCATGAAGTCGATGATCTCCGCGACACCGTCGGGGCTGATGAACCGAGTGATCAGGATCGGTGTGTCGGGCAGGTAGAGCTGCTTTCTCTGGTAGTCGATGCCGTCGGGCGAGATGCGGAGGTACCCGCCCCGCTGCCGGTCCAACAGCGCGGCGAAGATGCTGGGCGAATCAAAACGCGGCGCGCAGAACCAGTCCACCATGCCGTCGCGAGTGACCAGGGCGGCGGTCTGAAGATCGCCAATAAGCCCATGGTCCTCGATATCCGGATACTCCTGCACGCTGGCCCCCCACGTCGCCTGCCGCCCGCTTGGAGGTTAGGCCGGGATGAGACACGGGCGCGGGGTTTGCGAAGAGTTCACCCTCAGGAGGTGCTCCGACTCGCCGCGGCCTGCCGTCGGGGCGGCGAGGGCCGCGGCGAGGCGGTGAGCTGGCTTTCGCTACCTCGGCGGAAAGTTTCAGCCAGCCGAGCCGAAAGCCATAGACACATCGGCATACGCTTTGTTAGCTTCAGCCCGATCACCCCACGAAGGAGGACCCCGACCGTAACCGTCCCCGACCTGCCCCGACCAGTCCTCAGTAGCAGGAGAGGCAGTTGAAGAGACGACTCGCGCTCGCCGTGGCGGGCCTGACGACCATCGCGCTCGTCGCCCCGCCCGCCACCTCGATGGCCGCGCCCGCCAACCCGACGGCCGCCGCAGCCCCGACCAGCCCTCCCCCCGAAGCGAACTTCCAGAAGGTCACCCTCAACGACCGTCCGGGCGAACCGATGGACCTCGCCGTGCTGCCCGACCGGCGGGTGCTGCACGTGACCCGCGCCGGTGACGTCTGGTTGCACGACCCCGCCACCGGCCGCAACACCATCGCCGGCACGCTCGACGTGTACCAGCACGACGAGGAGGGCCTGCAGAACGTCGCGATCGACCCCGGCTTCGGCAAGGGCGGGAACAACTGGGTCTACCTGTACTACTCGCCGCCGATGAACACCCCGGTCGATGATCCGTCCACCCCGGACGTCAACGAGGGCGACGCGCCGGCCTGGGGCACCGAGGCGGACTTCGCGCCCTTCCGCGGGGTGATCCGGCTGTCCCGGTTCCGCCTCGTCAAGGACAAGCTGGATCTGCGCACCGAGCAGCAGATCATCGACGTGCCGGTCGACCGGGGCATCTGCTGCCACGTCGGCGGCGACATCGTCTTCGACGCCAAGGGCAACCTGTACCTCTCCACCGGCGACGACACCAACCCGTTCGAGTCCGGCGGCTACGCCCCCATCGACGAGCGCCAAGGCCGCAACCCGGCGTACGACGCGCAGCGCAGCTCGGCCAACACCAACGACCTGCGCGGCAAGATCCTGCGGATCAAGGTGGGGGCCAAGGGCGGCTACAGCATCCCGAGCGGCAACCTGTTCAAGAAGGGGACGAAGAACACCCGCCCGGAGATCTACCTGATGGGCGTACGCAACCCGTTCCGGATCGAAGTCAACCGCAAGACCAATGAGCTGTACGTCGGTGACTACTCACCGGACGCGGGCCAGCCCGACCCGCAGCGCGGCCCGGCCGGGCAGGGCAAGTGGTTCGTCGCCCGCCAGCCCGGCAACCACGGCTGGCCGTACTGCGTCACCCCGGATCAGCCGTACGTCGACTACGACTTCGCCACCGGGCAGTCCGGGAAGAAGTTCAACTGCGCCGCGCCCGTGAACGATTCGCCGCACAACACCGGGCTGCGCAAGCTGCCCGCCGTGCAGCAGCCGGAGGTCTGGTACGGCTACGGCCCCTCCGCGCAGTTCCCGGAGGTGGGCACCGGCGGCATCGGCCCGATGGCCGGCCCGGCGTACCACTTCGACCGGGCCACCACCCTGGGCCGTAACCCGGTGGGGTGGCCGGCGCACTACGACGGCAAGCCGCTGTTCTACGAGTGGACCCGCGACTACGTCAAGGCCTTCCAGCTGGACAAGCAGGGCAAGGTGAGCCGGATCGAGTCGGTGCTCCCCTCGGTCGTCTTCGACAACCCGATGGACCTGGAGTTCGGCCCGGACGGCGCACTCTACGTGCTCGAGTACGGCGACGGCTTCTTCAGCGAGAACCCGGAGGCGCAGCTGGCCCGGATCGACCACATCGGCTGGGACGGCAACCACAGCCCCGTGCCCCAGGTCTCGGCCACGGTGACCAACGGGCTCGCGCCGCTGACCGTCAAGTTCTCCAGCGCCGGCACCACCGACCCGGACGGTGACCGCCTCCGGTACGAGTGGTACCTCGACGACGACAACCGGGTCGACTCGCGGGCGGCGAACCCGACCTTCACGTACCGCAAGAACGGCATCTACGAGGCGACGCTCAAGGTCACCGACCAACGGGGACGGTCGGCCTCGGTGTCGGTGCGGGTCGTGGTCGGCAACGCCGCGCCGGTGGTCGAACTGGTCGCGCCGGTGGCCGGTCAGCCGTTCCGCTTCGGCGACACCGTCCGGTACGAGGTTCAGGTCACCGACGACCAGCCGGTGGACTGCGCCCGGGTCAGCCTGACCTACATCCTCGGCCACGACGACCACGGCCACCCGCAGACCACCGCCAACGGCTGCACCGGCTCGATCCTCACCACCGTGCCGTCCGGTCACGACCCGGCGACCGACAACCTGTTCGCCGTGTTCGTCGCGTCCTACACCGACCCCGGTGGCGACGGCCTGCCCGCCCTGACCGGGACGGACGAGGTCGTGCTCGTGCCGAGCCGGTAGACCCAGGAGAGGAGTCATCATGTGTTACGGCTACGACGGGATGGCCGCGTTACGGCGGTCCGTCGCCGATCGGCGGGGTCTGCTGCGCGGTTCGCTGGCGGTTGCCGCCGGCGTCGGGCTCGCCTCGTCGGGGATCGGCGCGAGCGCCGCGGTGGCCGGCGGCCACCGGCACGGCCACGGCCACGATCACGGCCACCAGCACACCGGCCGGCGGCGAGTTCCCCCGGGGCTGGTCAGCATCCAGCTCTGGACGGTCCGCGACGCGCTGAACGGCGAGCCAGGGTACGACGCCACGCTGCGGCACCTCGCCCGGATCGGCTACCCGAAGGTGGAGCTGGCGCTGGGCTATTTCGGGCGCAGCGCCGCTCAGCTGCGCCGCTTCCTGGACGGCATCGGCATCAAGGCCAGTTCCAGCCACGACGGGATCAGCGACACCCCCGCCGCGCTGCGCGAGAAGATCAAGAACGCGGTGACGCTGGGCCAGAAGTTCATGGTGGTGCCGTACCTGTACTCGGAGAACGCCGACGACTGGAAGCGCTGGGCGGAGCAGATGAACACCGAGGCCGCCGCGGCGGCCCGGACCGGTCTGCGCTACGGCTACCACAACCACGCCCACGAATTCACGATCGACCTGGGGCGTGGCCAGCGCCCCTGGGACGTCCTGACCAGGGAACTCGATCCCAAGCTGGTCCACCTGGAGATCGACATCTACTGGGCGGTGACCGGCGGCATCCAATCCGGTGACGGTGTGGCCGACCCCGAGGGCTTCACCCTGGACGTCATCCGCCGCGCGCCGCAGCGGACCCTTCAGTACCACGTGAAGGACCGGCACGCGGCCGACGGCGACATGGCCGACCTGGGTACCGGCATGATCGATTTCGGCCGGATCTTCCGGAAGCACTCGGTGCTGGAGTACATCGTCGAGAACGACACCCCCGACGTGACGCCCCAGCGCACGGCCGAGGTCGGCTACCGCTACCTGCACAAGCTGCGGTACTGATCCGCCAGCGGCGGGACGCTGAGGTCGGCCACGGGAGCCGACCCCAGCGCCCCGCCTTCATTGCGAGTCGCCGATGGTCCGGGTGTCTGCCAGATGGCCTGTCGTCTTCTGCGCAGTCTGGCTAGCGTCCACTCATGCCGATTGATGACTCCTGGAAGCAGCTCGCCCAGATCAACGAGATGGTGCGGTACGCGGACGCGAAGGCGGGTCTGATTCTCACGCTCAACGGCCTGTTGATCGGCCTCATCGCCGTCCGGGTGCAAAGCGAGGGTTTCCTCAGCGAGCATCCGGTACCCGCCGCCACCCTCATTCTCGCGGTGGGCTTTCTGGCCCTCAGCGTGGGCTTCGACCTCGCAGCCGTGATGCCCAGACTGGTCATCGCAAACGGGCAGCACACCTCGCTGCTGCACTTCGAACACGTCGGCAGCCGCTTCACACGTCAGCAGGACGAGTACGTCGCGGAGCTCACCGCAGTGCTGCGCGACACCGACCGGCTGAACCAAGAGCTGGGTGCGCAGGTGTGGGCGAACAGCATGGTGGCTCGGCGCAAGTATGCCTGCGTGCGCTGGAGCCTGTGGTTTCTCGCCGGAGCACTGGTCGCGACGCTGCTGGCTGCGATGGCTGCCGTACTCGGCGGGTGACGGACCGGATGGGAACATTCGACCGGGTCGCAGTCGAGCAGCTCGGCGCGATGTCCAAACTAGGCTCCGGCGGCCAGGGCACGGTGTGGGCGCTCGCAGACGGCACCTCGGTGTACAAGGAGTACGCCGTCGAGGTCCGCGACAAGCTCGACGTTGCGGCGCTTGCGGCGATGGTGGCGTTTCCGGCCGGGCTGCCCGACCGGCAGGCAGCCGCGCTGCGTACCCGCATGGCCTGGCCCACCGCGATCGTAGAGCGGGCGGGGCAGGTCGCGGGTTTTCTGATGCCGCTGGCTCCGCCGGATTTTCATGTGCGGATCTGGATGGTCAGGAATTACCAGCAGCGGTTGGCCCAGGTGCAGCTGCTGCTCAACGACCCGTCGTACCTTTCGGACCGGCGGCTCCCGGTCGACGATCAGCTGCGGCTCGAGCTGCTGCGTGACATCGCACAGACCATGGCCGACCTGCACGAGTTGGACGTGGTGGTCGGCGACCTCTCCCCCAACAATCTGTTGTTCAGCACCACCAGCCGGCCACGCTGCTACTTCATCGACTGTGATGCGATGCGGGTGGGTGGGCGCAGCATCCTGCCGCAGATCGAGACTCAGGACTGGCAGGCACCGTCTGCTGGCGAACCGATCGGCACCACATACAGCGACTCCTACAAGTTCGCTTTGCTGTGCATCCGGCTGTTCGCCGGTGACCAGACCGTACGGGATGCCACGATCCTGCGTTCGATCGATGCGGCGATCCACGAGTTGGCGGCGCAGACGCTCGCCACCGCGCCAACAGAGCGACCCAGCCTGGCCCAGTGGCGCAGAACGCTGGCAGCGGCATCGCTCGCCGCTCGACATGCAACCGCCGCCGCCCCCCGGTCGCCAGCGGCACCGGCTGCGCAGACCCGACCGGTGACGGCAGTTCCGGCCAAGGTCAGCGGCACCGCCCCCGCCAGCCCCCGCAGCCCGGCGGTCGGGGCACGGCGGCGGGTGCGCCGGCTGATGCTGCCGGTGGTGGTCGCCGCAGTGCTGCTGTTCGGGGTGCCGAACCTTTCGTCGGTGGCCACCTGGTGGCGCGACATGGGCAGGACCGATACGACGAGCGTCAACACCTCCCCGGCCGAGCAGGCGAAACAGGTCGCGGACCTGCTCGCCGTCTCCGGCCGGGACCGTAAGCGGGTGGTGTCGGCGATCGAGAACACCATCGCCTGCCGAAAACTGCCAGCGGCCGCCGACGCCCTCGGTCGCGCCGCCGATGGACGGCAGGCGGCGCTGGATCGGGCGCGGACGTTACGCACCGATCAGTTGCCGAACGGCGCGGAACTCACCGAGCAAATGATCTTGGCCTTCCGCCACTCGAAGGAAGCCGATGACGCCTACCAGCGCTGGACGTCGGCTGTCTCGTCGGCTGGCTGCCGGTCCCCTGCCATGCGCGGCAAGGACCGCGCGCGCGGCGATTCCGAGTCGGCGGCGGCCCGAGCCGCCAAAAAGCGAATCGCGAAGCTGTGGAATCCGATCGCGGAAAGCTACGGCCACCCGACCGTCTCACACCTCACCATCTGACTCCGCGCCAGCCAGCTCGCGCAGGCCAGTGAGGGATCGCACCAACATGCTGCGCCGGCCGGTGACCACCAGCCCTCGGGTACGCCACTGTTCGAGTACCCGGCCGAGAGTCCGCTGCGAGGTCAGCACCAGCCCGGCGAAATCCTCCTGCGACAGCGGCAACTCGATCAGGACACCGTCGTCGGCCCGGCTGCCGTACCGCCGGCCGAGGTGCACCAGCAGATCCGCAAGCCGCTGCTCCGGTGTGCGCGAGCCGACCGCGGCTCGGTACCTGTCCGCCTCACGCAACCGCCCCGACACGGTCCGATGCAGAATCTCGGCGGCGTTCGGATGTGACCGGAGAAATACCCGGAACTGTTCCGCCGGAAGGATCAACGCCTCGACTCGGGTCAGCGCGGAAAGAGTGGCCGACCGGCGGCCACCATCCACACCGGCCTGCTCTCCCACTAGGTCACCCGCGTTGCGGATGCCGAGAATCGCCTGGTAGCCGCGCACGCCGACGGTCGAGACCTTGACGCAACCGTCCAGCAGCACAACTGCGAAGGCAGTCGGATCACGCTCTCGGACAATCACTTCCTCCGGCGCGAAGTCTTGACGCTTGCCGATTCGAAGCAGCTCCGTACGGTGGTGATCGGTGAGTGCATACCAGAATGGCGCTTTGGGATGACCGGAACCCATTGCCTCGCCCCCTCCCGGCCAGCGATGCCAGTGTAGGGGCGCTGGCCGAAGGGAGTCAGCAGGGCGAGCTGTTTGCGTCCAGGGGACGGAGTATCCGGTACCCGTACGTGTCGGAGTAGGACAGTCGGAGGGTGAGGTGCCATCGGGTGCATGTCTCATCGGGGTCGCGCTTCGGTCCGTACCCGACCGCCTGCCGGCTGATGAACGTCAGCTCCGCCGATGTTCGGGTGCCGGCACCGGACACCGCTCGCAACGTGGCGTCGCTGTCCATCGTGGTGGACAATCCCTTGATGTAGCCAGCTCGATGCTTCGGGTCGGTGGGGTCGACCACCCCGGCCGGGTCGTAGCTGGCCAGGGCGGTGTCCCAGTCCCGATCGTTGATCGCCTCGAACCAGCGAGCCAGCATCACCGCGACGTCCCGGCCCTCCGGATGGTCGACGACCCGGTCGTAGCGCACGATCCCGACTCTCGGCTGCTCGATGTGCACCGAGGGAGACTGTCCGACAACACTGTCCAGATACGCCGTCGGCGGCGTGGCCGCCGAGTTGGCTGCCTCGTCGGAACCATCGGACCGCGCCAAGGCCACACAGCCCCATATCAGCAGTGCCACAAACACCACCAGGGCAAGAACATTCCATACCGTCCACTCATTCGAGTTGGACTGTGGCGGTGCGGCTGACTTCGGCCTGCTGAAGCCCTCGGACTTCTTGTCGCCGGCGTTGGCCGGTTTCGATGCCGGTGTCAAAAAAACACGATGCGACCCACCCATCGGCGGGTCAGCGTCGCACCGCATCACGGCGGCGCGTAGCTCTGGCAGCCATTCCGCTGGCCCAGGCCGCGCCCATGGGTCCTTGCTCAGGCTTCGCCGGGCCAGCCCGGCAAGCTCGGCCGAGACAGGGGCGAGGACGTCGGGGTCGCGGCTGATCTGATCTCGGGCGAAGAGTCGGATGGCGAGTAGGCCGAACTTGTACGCGTCCGACCGCGTCGTCGCCAGCTCCTCACCGGCGGGCACCTCCCAGTCCGGTGTCTCCGTCTGCCGCAGCACCGAGCAACCGCTGAGCCGCATCGCGTCGCAGTCGATGAAGAAGCAGCGCGGCTCAACGCCGAACTGGAAGAGCAGATTGTTGGGCGAAAGATCGCCGACGACAATCGCGAGTTGGTGTAGCCGATCAAGGGTCTCGGCGAGCGCAGCCAGCAGCAGCAACCGTTGCCGGTCGTCAACCGATACCTTGATCTTGTCCAGGTAATCGTCGGGATTGAGCAGGAACTGCAGGCCAGCCGGCTTGATCCGGCTGATGCCGTTTTGTGGCGGCAGATGGAGCTCGAAGTCGGGCGGGATCCGACGCATCAGGAACCCTCGGACCCGGCTGGCCTCGCACACGACAAGGGCGGGCCACGCGGTCTGCTCGCAGAGCCAACGCCCGGTCTCGGCAGGAAGGCTGGGCACGAACGCCACCATCCGCCGCAACTGGTCGACGTTCAGCCCGGACAGCACTCCGACGTCGTACTCCTTGTACGCCACCACCCATTCCTTGTTGATCCGGATGTCGTCGCGTACGGCCCAGACCCGGCCCTGACCGCCCTTGCCCAACTCCGTCAGCGTTTCCAGCTTGCCGCGGTCGTAGCAGGCCGGCAGCTCAAGGTCGGTCATCGCAGCGCTCCCGGCCGTGGCCACAGCGCCAGCAGGGTCCGGTCGTCATCGAACGTGTCCCGGGAGAAGTCGAGGTAGCGAGCAAAATCGAGTGGGGGCTGTGGCACCGCCAGCCGATCCGCGAAATAGCGGCCGACCGCACCCGTTCCGTCACCGAGTGGATCGCCGAAGCCGTCGGTACCCACCAGCAGCACCTCGCCCGGCATGAGCAGTTCCTCGCGCGAGGTCACTCGCGGTGTGCGGGGCAGGCCGATCACCTCGGAGGTGCAGATCCCGTCACCGTTGCGGTTCTTGCCGCCCAGAAGCGGCCGGTAGGCGTCGCCGCACAGCAGCCAAGCGGCGGAGTCACCGACCTGAATCAGGGAAGCCAGATCGCCATCCGACGTCGGACGCACCACGCCGGCCACCAACGTGCACGCCAACGCCTTCTCCGCGCGACCGGGATCAGGCTCATCCAGTCCCAGCACTACACGTGCCTGCTCGGTGAGCTGCCAAGCGCTTTGCTCCACGACGTTGTTCCAGTCGACCTCGCCACCCGGCTTGTCCAGGTCCCCGACGATGGTGTTGATCGCGGCCCGGCAGGCCGCCGTCGCGCCGATGTGGGAGAACTGTGCCGACGAGACGCCGTCCGAGATTGCGAACACCACCGCACCTGTCCGTTCGTGGCTGATCACCGCAGCGTCATCCTGGCGCGGAACGCCACGGTACCGGTGGGCGTAGCCGCGGACCGAGGCCAGCCGGATGGTGAATCGGTCAGTGGCCCAGCCGTCGGCCAAGGTGTCCGGCCGATACGAGGCGGCGTTGGCGGGAGCGGGCTCGAAATCGTGCACGGGCGTACCAATGACATCGGCCCCCCACGACGGCAGCCCGGGCGGCCACGGAGAGGGTCGGCGGGACTTGCCTCCCGCCCGCTGCGGCGGTTTCGTCCGCGCCAGCGGGATCGCTCGGACATCGGTTGGTCGTGGATATTCGCGATTGTCCGCCGGCACCGGCGCGGAGGCCGAAAACCGCGTTTCGTAGCCGGTGGAAGGCGCATCGGTCGGCGCCGGGTCATCTGGTGCCCTGCGGTGCTGGCCCTTCGGATCACGCGCTGTCGAGTCCTTGCCTCTCCGCTTGTCAAACCACATCGATGGCCATCCGGAACCCCTCGGGCTGCTGCACCACCAGCTCCGGCTGGGCCGAACCGAGCGATCGCCCGGACTCGACGATGCTCTTCGTCAGGGCCGTGCAGAACTGCGCGATCGCCGCACCGAGATCGACTCCCGCCTTGGCCACGAAGCCGTACTCGGGTTGGGTGGCTACCTCGACGATGGTCTCGGCCCGCGCGTGGCCGATGCCGCAGGCGATGATGTTGGGCGCGCCCGGCGTGACGGCACGGTCGACAAGCTGCCCGTAGACGTCGCGCCACTCGTCGGTCGGCTGTCCATCGCTGAGGAAGAACACCGCAGGCCGGTGCACCGCCCACCCCTCAGCCTTGAGCGACGCCACGTCGTGTGGGATGCGCTGCCGGAGGGCCGAGAAGGCAGACCGGTAACTGGTGCGCCCGCGGGCAAAAAGTGCGGGCAGTTCGTTCTCTCGGCGCAGGTCCGCCAGACGCAGCCGTTCCTGCACGTCGTCGGCGAATCCAAGAATGGAGAACCGCACCTTCGCCGCTGCCATCGGCTCGCCGAGCAGCGCCTCATGCAGCGAGGCCAGCCCACGATTCAGCTCATCGATGTGCGGTCTCATCGAGCCCGACTCGTCGGCCAGAACGTACACCGGCAGCAGGTTTCCTTTATTTCCAGTCATGCTGGCCTTGCTTTCTCCGGAACTGGTCCGGGTTCGGGAGGGTTGTCACACGACCTCGTGCGCGAGCCGGAAACCGGCGGGTGGTTCCATGGCCAGTTCCGCTCGTCCCTTGACCAAGGACCGGCCGGTGGCGATGATGTTGCGGGCCAACGCCTGCCAGTAGCACTCGATCGCCTGATGCGGGTCAAGGTGCGGCGGGGCGAGGTGGCCGGATTGCGGGCGGGTGGCGATCTCGGCGATCAGACGAGCCGGCGCGGTCCCGAAGCCGCAGGCGACGATGTTCGGGGCGTACCGGTGGGTGCTCGAGTCGATCAGCCGCCGGTACGGCACCGCCCATTCCGCTCCGTTTCCCGGGTCACTTCCGGCCAGCAGGTGCACGACGGGCCGCAAAACCGTGTAGCCCTGTGCTTTGAGCGCCTCTACGTCTGGTCCGATCCGGTCCAGCAACGCTTCGAAGACACTGGCGTAGCTGACCGGCCCCCTGGCCGTGAACCAGGGCGGCTGGCCACCCTGGTTCACCGCCTTCAACGGCAGCCGGGTGGCGACCTGGTCGGCGAAGCCGAGCATCGACAGCAACACCGCCGACGACGCGTCCTTGGCTTCCAGCAGCTGCTGGTACAGCCCGTAGGCGCCGTCGCTGAGATCACTGACGTACGGCCCCATCTCGGTGGACTCGTCGACCAGCACATAGATCGGCTGGACCCCGTCGACCGGCCGCCACACCCGAGACTGCGGGTCCTGTTTCATCAGGGTTGCTGGCGGGCCGCCGGCGCCGAGGTCACCTGGCTGCGCCGCCTGATCACTCAAGGCGGGGTGTTGCGACCAGATCGCCGGCCGGGCGGCCACCGGGGTGCTGGTGGCCGCTCCGCCGATCCGGCTGACCAGGCCCGGCACCATCAGCTCTACCTGGTCGGGGCGGACAATCTTCTTGTCCACCAGGAACTGGAAGAACTCCATGCTGTGCTGGTTGTCTGCGTCCAGCCGCTGGGAGACTGCCTGCTCGTGCGCCATCAGCAGGCCCAACGCACGCTCGGTGTCCTGTGGGTGGCGCGCCAGGTGCATCAGCACGATGTGTTTGGCGGACATCCCGGCTGAGCCGATCGCCGCCAACTCACGCCCCTCGGCGGCGAGCCGAGCTTCTTGCGTCAGCTGCGCCAACTCGCCCTGATGCACAGCCTCCTGCTTGTTCAGCTCGTGCTGATTTTCGTTGGTGTCGTACCGGTCCCTCATCTCGGTCCGCTCGGCAACGTGCCCGATGGCCTTGGCCTCGGGCCGCAAGCGCGGTGCGACATGAAAGATCGTGATGCCCTCCGGCAGCCGCCGACCACCGCTGAACTCGCGGATGATGTTGTCTTCGGCCTCGGCTGCCTCTTGGATGTCGTACGTCGGCGTGATCTCGGCAAGCCGCTGCCGCAGGTAGCCGTAGACAATGGGCAACGCATCCTTGACGTTGCGCTTGACGATCTCCGCCGGATCGTGCACCCGGAACCCCACCTCGACGGTGGCCTCGAAGTGCCAGCGGTTGCCGCGGGCCCGAAACGGGGTGCTGCGCAACTCGACCGTCCGGCGATGATCGCTGATGTCCACGTCGTAGCGGAACCGGTACGACGTGGCCACCTGCTCCCACCGGCTCAGCGGGCGCCCATCATCGACAACGGCCACCTTGCGGTCTGCGGTGACGTAGACGGAGGCCTCGTAGGGTGCGGCAGTCGCGTTGCTGCTGCGGAGCCGTCGCTGCACCGGCTCGACACGGAGAATCAGCGGAAGCGGCTGGGTCACGGCAGATCCTTCCTTGCATCCAACGCGGCTTCGACCGCGTACGCCGTCAGGGGGGTGGGACGAAGGTTGTCTGGGGCTCGCCATTCGGTGAGGTAGCGCCGGATCGTCTGCTCAGCCCAGGCGCCACATGCCGCGATGTCCCCCAACAGCCCACAGAAGGGGGTGCGGACTTCCGCATTCACCTCGGCAAGGCTGGCCCAGGCGGCGAGTGCTCGCTCGACCAGCCGGCTGAACGAGCCGCCGATGAGCACCTCCGACCACATCTCGACCAACGCCGGCCGCAGCTGCCGCCGCTGGTCGGCAAGATCTAAGAGGGTTGGCCAGGTGATCGACCGACAGCCACCGGCCCCCGGTTGTGGCACCGTCCGTTCCGTCGTCAACGACAACACCAACCGCAGGAAGATGAACTGGCCGACCAACGCCCGGCGGCGATCGTGAAGCCAACTGAAGACCCGCTCGATCACCATCGGAACGTTGTGCTGTTCGTCCTGCATGATCAGGTCGGTCAAGCCGTCGGCGATACCGATGGCGATGCCGCGATGATCGATGGTGGCGAGCCGGTCCAACGCCATGAGCGCTTCCTGGGCCCCCTGCGGGCCGAGGCTCACGCCGTGCACACGGGCCGCGGTCGCCTGCCCCGTCGGCGAGGAGCTGTTGGTGTAGAGGTTGTCGACCACCGCTTTGACCAAGGGGCGCGTGCGGTCGTCGGCGGCCGGCACCCGCAGCGCGTACGCCACCACCTCGCCGTTGCGCCAGTTGTGCGGTGCGATCGCCAGTTGATGCAGCACCTGCGCGTAGACGAAGTCGAACGCGTGCCGGGACAACACGCCCAACGCCGTGCCGGCCCAGGTGTACACGTCCTCGTTGACGTCACTGGCCAGGTCCCGCAGCCAGTCCAGCAGTTCGCGGTGAATCTGGAACTCCCGCCAGACATGGTTGAGCACCAGCGCGGGATAGCCGTCCGCCACGTACTGGATCGCCTCGACCGTCACCGGCCCCCACGCACCGCGCACGGTGACCGATCGAATCTCGGCCCGCATGCGACGCACCAGCTCGCGGCGGCTGAACCGGAACGGCTCACGCCACGGCCGTAACGCCACCGGCTCGTCCCCGGCAAAGCCGGCCGCCGGTCCGTCCAGGCGAGCGACCAGCCGGTCCGCCGCCCGCACCACACTCTCGTACGACAGACCGTTGAGCACGGCGAGCGCAATGGCGAGACAGCGGCTGGGCAGGTCGGGCAGCTTGTCGAACCAGATGTCGAGATCATCGCTGTGCCGCTCGGACATGCGTTGCCGGACCCGGTCCAGGTCGACCACGCCGTCGCTGAGTTCCTGGCTGATCACCACGGCCAGGTCGGCCGGCACCTTGCGGGAGACCTGCGGTCCGCACAGGTTCGTCACGTACTCGTTGAGGGCATCATCGGCCAGCAGTTCGGCGGCGAGGTCGGCGTTGCTGCCGAGCCGCCAGGTGAGGTGGCTGATCAGGATGGACCGGTGCGGCTGGGCACGCCCCAGCGCAACGACGTACTCCCGGACGTCCTCGTCGCGCAGCACCGACTCGGTGCTCAGTGCGAGGACAAAACGCGCATCGATCCGCTCGAGCGCCGCCTCAAGCTGCTGGAGCATCCAGCCCTGCACGTCGTCCCAACCGGCCGGCTCGCAGAGCAGGAAGCCCGCGCCGTTGGGCAACGGCGGCTCGCTGCGGCCGTCCTGATCGAGCCAGCTGGCGAAATGACGCAGATCGACGCTGCGGTCCAGGTTGTATATCGGGCGGTCCGACGGCGACTGGAGAAGCCGGATCGCGGCGGTCGTCTTGCCCTGACACGGGTCGGCACGCAGAATGACCAACCGCCTCGTTTCCAGGGCGGCGCGGGTGCTCTCCCACTCCTCCGGCGGCAGGAAGGCGTGTCGCACCGGCTCGCTGAGCTGCGTGCTCAACCGCTGCAGCGGAGCCGGCTCACGGCCGCCGAGCATCATCACCAGCTTGTCGCCACCGACCAGGTCACCGCCGATGAGCATTCGCGACGACTGTCGCAGCCGTTCGTGCCGTTGACGGCCGTTCGGGACCTCGGGTTGTTGCAGGTCCCGATCCTGCGCGGCGAGCCCGGTGCGGTCGAACGACAGCAGCTCGTCGCTGGGCGTCTCCGTACCGGTCGCCTGTTGCATGCCCTCGTTCGCCGCCGGGGCCAGGCCCTCGGCCCCCGATGCTGCGGAAGCCGGCGGGGCGGGACCGGCCGGTGGGGATGCCGGCGGTGTCGGTGTGGATGGCGGCGGCACCGGCGCGGCGGCCACGGGCGGCACGGCGGCGCTCATCTCGGCTCCCCGCCGTAGACGGTCTTGTTGCCGCCCACGAAGTCCCGGCCCACCTCGACACCACCGGAGAAGGTGAAGTGGTTGCCGCCTTCCGCTTGCCGGGACGCCGGCGCGGCCGGCGGCTGCGACCCGGACTGCGGTTGCTGTGGTGTGGCCGGCGGCGGCTGCGGCGGGGCCGCAGGCTTGATGCCCGGTGGGTACGGGTGCCCCGGCAAGTGGATCCACGCCGGCTCGTGGAGTTCCTTGGCCTCGATCTGCACCTCACCGAAGGAGGCCGGATCGATCTGCCGGTAGCCGTGCTTGACCACCCCACGGTAGATCTCGTCCGAGACGATGAGCGCCATCTGCGCGCGTTTTGCGGCCCGCAGGGCGTCCCGCAGCGGCTGGGCGTCGACCAGCCGGCTGGCGGTGTTGAGCGCCTCGCCCACCCAGCCGTCCTTGTCCCGCTGGCAGTTGCCCTGATGCAGGGCGACCCGCATGCGGAGTTGGTGCTCGGTCGTGTAGATCCGGGCCTTTTCCTGCAGCGCCGCGTCCAGGGCGCGCACGAACGACCCAGCCAGCACCACCGAGTTGCCGGTCGTCGTCGGCACGAGCATGAGAATGCCGTCGCCGCGGTCGAGCCGGACCACGGTGTCCCAGTCCAGGTTGGTGTCCTCGAAGGCGACCTGGACCACCTCGTACATGGCTTTACGCAGAGACTGCTGCACCGGCACGGTGCGCTTGCCGAATCCCTCTATGTCGACGACCAGAATGAAGTGGAACGTCGGGTAGGGCATGTTCACAACCTCCGGGAATGAAGGTGAGCTGTCAGGTAGGACTGTGCGAGCGGCAGGCTCGCCCGTGAAGGTCATTTGGCAGATACCGCCGCCAGACCCGCCTAAGCGCGGCCCGGCAAAATGCGCATAACAGCCAAAGAAGGTGACGAACACCTTAAATGCCGGCGCTCGTTGCTCACCTTAAGTGCTGCCTCGGTCACAATCCAGCCACTTGGGCGTGCAGCATCCACTTAGGTCTTCCCGACCACAACGCGGTACACGATCGGTGGGAGAGCCTCTCGGCCGATCAGTTCACCGTGGCCCCGACCGGCTGTTCAGTCCGGAACGGTGGTGCAGCCGGTGATGAATTCCGGGGCGAGCCCAAACGGCGAACAGGGCCAGATCATCAGGTTCGCCTCCGGCCAGACGGGACAACTCGTAAACAAGTTCAACGGGTGGACGGGATTCCTGCAGATGATCGGTCAGCAGGTTCGTCCAGTCGGGATCCGCGCCGAGCGCCTTCCGCACACCCTTCGTGGCGAACACCACGAGGTCGCCGGGCGCGATCGGTACCCTTCTCACCGCCGTCTGAGTGGCCCTCGACCAGTCGATGTGGCCGTGTTCGCGCTCCAGACCTGCCGCGATCCACTCGATCAGTGCCTGGCAGCCGGGTATCGCGCCGTCCTGAGCCGACAGTGCGGCGGACTCGTCAGCCAGGGCGAACACCAGACCGCCGGTCGCAGCGTGATACATCGCGGCAGCGTCGCTTTGCCGCGGTTCACCCGTGTTCCGTCGAGCAGCACCACGCAGCGCGGCGTACCGCGCCACAAAGTGCGGAGCAGACCAACCATCGGCGACCGTGTCCGCCGGGCCACCGAGATAAAGCCCTCGTGGCAGTCGACGCAGGGGCCCTTCGCTCGTCGGGCTCGCCGATGGCCCTGCGCAAGGCGTCTGCCGACCCGGCGACACACCGTCACGATCCGGGCTGTGGTCGGCCTCGCCGGTGGCGGTCCCGTTCGGGGTTGGGGAAGTCGACTCGCGTTGAGCCGCCGCACCACTATGGTCTGGTTTCTCAGCTTCACCCGCGAGGTCCGGCTCGAAAGGCACGACCGGCGCCGACCTCGGTCCAGGTAGGTGAAACCATGCGCGGATCGGCGAATCGTTGCCCTCGACGACCTCCACCGAGTGGAACAAGTCCCGATCGATCAGTCGGAAGTCATGCCGAATGACGTCGCGGTGCAGATCCTCGGAGACGACGAAGACCACCGGGGCCGATGTCGCGTGCAGGAGCCTCCGCACTGCTACAGCGCCGGCCAGCCGTATTGCCGTGCTGATCGCGTCGCCGAACCAACCCGAACCGTCGTTGCCGTCGTTGTGGCAGAGACCGGACGCCAGCGCCACGCACAGTCGCAGATGCAACTCGCTGGTGTGCTGCTTCGCCAGATGATTGACACCCCCGCTCGAGCAGCCACGGGAAAATTCCGGCCAGCTGCATCGCCGTTGCCGGAGCCGGGACGAGGAGTTCCAGCCCGGTTCCCCGCCTTCGAGTGGTGACAGCGTTCCACTCGATCCGGGCGTTTAGCGGAAGATGCGCGGGGTGGCCGGGCGGGCGGCCCGGGCCCCGCTACGGCGACCACAACCACGCCCACGAATTCACCACAGACCTGGGCAACGGCCGGCGTCCCCGGGGACGTACCCGCAGTATCACGTGACGCCCCAGCGCACCGCCGAGGTCGGCTACCGCTACCTGCACAAGCTGCGGTACTGACGAGCCCTCGACGGGCACCAGGGTCGGCCGCAGCGGTCGCCCCTGGTGCCCGTCACCGCTGGGTGGGCGGCAGGTGGATGTTGATGCCCTGGTCCGCTTCGCCGAGCCGGATCTGACAGCTGAGCCGACTGCACTCGGTACGCGGTGAGGCGGCGGCCTCCAGCATCTCGTCCTCGTCGTCGCTGGCGACGCCGAGCCGTTGGCTGTTGTCGGGGTCGACGTACACGTGGCAGGTGGCGCACATCAGCGACCCCCCGCACTCGCCGACGATCCAGCGGATGCCGTTCTGCACCGCCACCTGCATCACCGACTCGCCTTCCGGAGCGTCGATGCTGATCTTTTCGCCGTCCGGAGTGTGGAAGTTGACCTGTACCACGGTGTCGTCCTTTCGCTGCGCGGCTAGGCCGCCTGGTGGGTGCGGACGGCGTCGCGGAGGACGAACCCCTCGGCGACGACATCCGCGGGTGTGATCGGGATGCGGCGCTCGATGGCCGTGCGCGCCGCGAGATGCTCGGCTGCGGAGTTGACCGTCTCGATCGCGCACAACTGCTCGCCGCGGAAGCAGTACACGGCGAGCCGGCCCGCTCGCGACTCGGGACGCACCACCGCCGTGGACTCCGCGTGCCGCAACCCGGCGATCTGGAGTTTCGCCGGTCCCTGCACGCTCCAGAACCAGGGCACGTCGCGGTAGGGCTCGCGGTGACCGCAGATCGCCGCGGCGACCGTCGCCGCCTGGCCGGTCGCGTTCTGCACCGACTCGAGCCGTACGGTCCCTGGCGCGTACGGGCTGGGATACCGGGCGCAGTCGCCGACCGCCCAGATCCGCTCGTCGACGGTACGCAGACCATCGTCCACGAGCACACCGTTCTCGACCGGAAGGCCCGCGTCGCCGGCGACCTCGTCGTTCGGCACGACACCGACACCGACGAGCACCAGTGCGCCCCGGGCGACCCGTCCGTCCGCCAGGACCACGGCACGTCGGCCACCCTCGTCGACGATGCGTTCGACGGTCACGTCGAAGACGAGCTCCGTCCCCTGTGCACGATGCAGGGCCGCGAAGTGGGCCGAGGTCGGCGCCGACACGGCGCGACCCATGGCCCGAGCACCGGCCTCGATGACCGTCACCCGCACGCCCACGGACGCGGCCAACGCCGCGAACTCGAGACCGATGAACCCCGCGCCGATGACCACCGCGTCGCGGCAACCCGGCAACCGGCGCGCGATCGCTCGCGCATCGTCGTAGTCGCGCAGGTAGTGGACGCCGTCCAGCTCGATCCCAGGGATCGGCAGCGGACGACTCCGCGCGCCGGTCGCGATGACCGCGTGATCGTAGCCGCGGGTCCTGCCGTCGTCGGTGTGCACGGTCCGCGCCGCGCGGTCGAGACGGCCCACCCGCGTGCCGAGCCACACCTCGATGTCGAGGTCCTTCAACATGCTCGTGGTGCGCAGCGGAAGCAGCGGCGGCTCATCCGCCTTGAGCTCCTTCGACAGCGGCGGCCGTTGATACGGTTCGTGTGGATCATCGCCGATCAGGAGGATCGGTCGGTCGTATCCTCTGCCGCGAAGCTCCACGGCCGTTTCCACACCGCCGTGCCCGGCGCCGACGACAACCGTTCCGTGCGCGCCGCTGCTCACGCGGGTTCTCCTCGCAGCGCATCTCGCAGCGCGGACAGCCAGATCACGACCGCGTGGGCGCCCGGGTCGACGATGCCGACCGAACGCTCGCCGAGGTAGCTCGCGCGGCCGAGACGCGCCGTGGCGTCGACGGTGCTGCGGGCACCGGCGGCGGCCGCCTCCACCGCCGCGTCGAGCCGAGCCGCGGGGTCGCGCCCCTGCTCCGCGTACGCCTTCGCCGCCGGGATCAGCGCGTCGAGCATGGTCGAGTCACCGAGTCGGGCTCCCCCGAGCTCCGCGATCGCCGCGACTCCGGACTCGAACGCCACCGCCCACTCCGCTGCGCTGGGCCGCCCGGTCAGGGCGTTCGACGCGTGCAGCAGCCCCGCCGCGTAGAGCGGGCCGGACGTCCCGCCGATGACCCGCCGCAGGATTGCGGAGATCCGGCGCAACGCGGCGTCCGGCGACGCGGGAAGCGAGTCGAGTTCGGCCAGCACCGCCTGCGAGCCCCGGGCCAGGCTCAACCCGAGGTCCCCGTCACCGACCTGGGAGTCGAGCTCGGTGAGTTCCTTCTCGGCGGCGATGAGCGTCCGACAGACGCCCTCGATCGCCCGACGCGCCGCGCTGTCGGGGCCGAGGGGCTCTCCGCTGTCGGTCTCCTGCTCGGCGACGACGGGCAGCAGCGTGAGCGCGGCGACAGCGCCGGTCGATCGAGGCCAGGCGGGCGCGGTCGTCGGCGCGTCGAGATGGCCGAGCAGCGCTTCGTCGACCTGGAGCAGGGAGAGCGACACACCAGGAGTGTCGAGCGCCGTCAACAGCGTGCCGGACCACGCCCGCTCGACGACGTGTCCACCCCGCTCGAGCCACTCCAGTGCGGCGCGGGTGATGACATCGAGTTCCACCGGTGGCGTCGCCCCGAGGCTGTTGACCAGCAACGCCAACCGCATCGGCCCGGACGGCGCCAGGTCGGCAACGATCTTGCTCAGGAGACGGTCGACGACGGCGTCCGCCGGGACCACGTCGCCCCGCTCCACGCCCGCCTCGCCATGGATGCCCAGTCCCCACTCGACTTCCGTCCTCCCCAGCGGGCGGATGGGCGCCTCGGTGCCCGGCAGCGTGCAGGAATCCAAGGCCACGCCCATCGTCCGCACCGCGGCGGCGACACCACGGGCGAGCTCCGCCACCTCGTCCAACGACGCGCCTGCCGCGGCTGCGGCGCCGGCGATCTTGTGTACGAGGACGGTGCCGGCGATCCCGCGGCGACCCGCGTGGTCCCCGGTGCTGCGGATCGCGACGTCATCGGCGACGATCACCATCTCGACCGGGGTGCCCTCGGCCCGCAGCAGTTCCGCCGCGATGCCGAAGTTCAGCCGGTCGCCCGTGTAGTTCTTCACGATCAGCAGGATTCCCGCCGGTGCGGCGACGGCGCGGAGCCCCGCGAGGATCGCGTCCACCGAGGGTGAGGTGAAGACCGGTCCGGCGACGGCAGCGGTCAGCATCCCGACGCCGACGTACCCGGCGTGTGCCGGCTCGTGCCCCGCACCACCGCCGGACACCACCGCGACCTGGCCGGGAGTGCGGTCGGTGCGAACCAGGACATCGTGCTGTTCGAGCAGCGCGACGCCGGGCCGACGCGCTTGTGCGGCGAGTGACTCGCGAACGAGCACCGCGGGGTCGTTCACAAACTTCTTCATCTAAGACCGCTCCCCTGTTCCGTGCGTCGTGGCCGCCCTCAGGCGGCAACCACCTCGATCGGTACGGACTCGTAGCCCCGCAGCCAGTTTGAGGTGACCTCGATCGGCGTGCCGACGATGCGCACTTCTCTTACTCGGCGGGCGAACGCCTTGATGAGGCACTCCGCCTCCAGGCGGGCGATCATCTGACCCACGCAGTTGTGCACCCCCGCGCCGAAGGCGAGGTGCCCGGTGGCGACCCTGGTGATGTCGAACTCGTCGGGCCGCTCCCACCGACGCGGGTCGCGGCCGGCCGCGCCGACGAATCCCAGGAACTTCTGCAGTGCGGGGATGCGGTGCCCGGCGAGCTCGGTCTCCGGAACGTCCCGCGTGGTGCGGCCGATCCGCGGGCTGGAGGCCCGGAACCGCATGCTCTCCTCGAAGGCGTTGCGGGCGAGCTCCGGGTTCTCGTGCAGGAGCTTGTACTGCTCGGGCCGCTCGGCGAGGGACTGCAGCGCCAGCCCGATTCCGTACATGGTGGTGTCCATGCCCGCGATGATGAACGCCCCCGTCATGATCGCGGCTTGCGACTCGGGGATCGTCCCCTCATCGGCGTATCCGTACAGCTGCGCACCGAAGCCACCGTCGGAGACCAGCTCGCGGCGTACGCGGTCGAACACCCACGCCATCGCGGCGTCGGCGTCGCCGCCGACATCCTTGAGCGACTCGAAGTAGAGCTCGTTCTCCGGCCCCATCGACTGGAAGTTCATCCGCGAGATCGCGAGGAAACGGTCGCGCCCCTCCTGCGGAAGGCCGGCCGCGTCGGGCAGCACCGCCAGCAGGAACGCCTCGGCGAGGTCCTTGGCCAGGTCGAAGCGCCCGCGCGAGACGAGGTCGTCGACCATCTGCTCGGCGGTTTGCTCGAAGTTCTCGCGGAATTTTCTGATGTTGGGCGCACCCAGCACGCGGTTCATCACCTTGCGTCCGGGGGTGTGCTCCGGCGGGTCCATCTCGAGGATGGTCGGCGCGCGCCAGAAGTGCTCGTGGGCGAGGTTCTTCAGACCGGTGCCGTGGCTGGAGGTGAAGCGCCCGTAGTCGGTGAACGCCTCCTCGACGACGGCGTGCTGTCCGCTGGCGTAGATCCCGTACCGCTCCAGGTAGACGAGCGGCCCGGCCTCGCGCAGCTTCGCGTCGAAGGCTTCCGGGACCCGCAGGTTCTCCAGGGAGAACGGATCGTCGTTCAGCACCGGGATCGTCTCGTCGATCAACTGTCCGTTCATGCCGCGGTTTCCCTCCCGTGGTGTGCCGGCCAGCTCGCCGGCCTGGGTTCCGCAATCCTGCTCCGAGCACGGTGGCATGGACCACGAATGCTGCGCCTTTGCGCATGCCGATGCGTGGCCGTTGCGCGTTCGGGCAAGTGCAGCCCGCATAGGCTGGAGACGACGGCTGGAACCAACGCTGAGGAGCGCCCACAGGTGAGTAGCGGCCCATCAGTCGACGGCCTCGAATGGGGCATTTTCGGCAAGCTCGTCGAGTACGTCGAGAGCGTTCCGGACAGCCGCATCGAGGTCTCTGACGGCGCGTACCGCACCCCGGACGGCTGCTTCGGCTTTCCCCCGCGTCGCCGCGGTCCCGAGCCCTTGCGCTTCGTCGGGAGAGTGACGCTCACCGCGTACGAGGGAATGCTCCGCGTCGTGCTGCTGAACCCGAGCCTGGAGCTCACGCCATCGGGCGGCGGCAGCATCCTGACGGAGAATCCGCACCGTCAGGGCGATTTCACCCCGATCGCCGCACTGGGCCCCGCAACGATCGACGGGGGCGCGTGCACCGCGCCGGCGACGCTCACATCCGCGGGGACCGGGTGGCTCAGCGACGGCCGTTACCCGGTGGGGCAGACGGTGGACCCGGTCAGGTGGCGGTACGAGTCGTGACCGAGCCGGTCGTGGCTGCCCTGCTCCTGCGATAGTCGCTCGGACTGACACCGTAGGCCTGCTTGAACTCCCGGCTGAAGTGCGCGGGGCTGGCGAACCCGCAGGCCTTGGCCATCTCCGCGATGGGTCGGGTGTCGTGCGGGTCGCCGATGTCGCGACGGGCCCGGTCGAGCCGACGCTCACGGATGAGCCGGGAAACAGTCGTCCCCTCCCGCTGCAACTGATACTGAAGTGTGCGCAACGCGATGAAGTGGGCGTCCGCGACGCGCTGCGCGGTCAGCGAACTGTCGCCCAGGTGGGCGTCGATGAAGCCGCAGACATCCTCGATCCCGACCGAGGTGATCGCGTCCCGCTGTTCCGCCTCGCGAAGCAGCATCGCGGCGGCGAGCGAGGCCATGCTCGACACCACCCGGGTCGCACCGCGCCCGGTCAGCGTCGCCAGATCATCACCGAGGGTGCCCAGCGTTCGTGCCATGAGCAGACCCAGCCCGGCGTCGCCCCGGATCACGGCCAGGGACTGTTTCCTGATCACCTCGTCGGACAGGCCCAACGCCCTCGCCGGGAGCAGAAACAGCACACAGCCCATGCCTTCGGACAGGTCGACCCGAAAGTCGACATCGGTGCTGAACACGATGAGATCCCCTGGACGGGAGACGACCTGCCGCGCTCCCTGGTAGGCGTTCGACCATCCGCGCAACTGCAGACCGATCTGCACGTATGACTCGGCGTCGGTACGGACCGGACGCTGCACATGATGTGCCGCGGTGCTCATCCGCGACACCATCACGTCATCGAGCACCACGGTGTGGTGTTGTGCATAGAAACGAGCGGCCTGCTGGTCCGCGTAGTGCCAGAACTCGACAGGGCGCAGGCCCATCATCTGCTGCCAGTCCGCGATCGAACGCGCGACACCAGCCTGCACGCCCGCCCAATTCCACAGTAACGCCTTCTGCACGTTTCGCCCTTAAGCTGCCGTTCGGTGAAGAAAACGTTGGTGTCACCATATTTTTGGTGACCCGCCTGTGCCAAACCATACCGCAGCACCGGGCTGCAAGTTGATCTTGCAGCTGGCCCGACCTGGTGTGATGCGGACCCACCGGGGTTGGTTACGGTGGAGCGGCAGGTGGTGTCGCGCGGGGCAACCCGGGACGGGAGACGTTCAGATGATCTTCATTACCGCGAAGTTCCGGGTGCTGCCCGAGCACGCCGACCGATGGCCGGAGATCGCCGCCGACTTCACCCGGGCCACCCGCGCGGAGCCGGGCTGCCTGTGGTTCGACTGGTCCCGCAGCGTCGACGACCCGAACGAGTACGTCCTGGTCGAGGCGTTCCGCGACGGTGACGCCGGTTCGGCGCACGTGCAGTCCGAGCACTTCAAGCAGGCGCAGCAGACGCTGCCGCCGCACCTCGCCGAGACGCCCCGCATCGTCAACGTCACGGTTGAGCAGGACGACTGGTCCGAGCTCGGCGAAATGGCCGTACCCGGGCGTTGACCGCCAGCGGCGCCCCCGCGGCTGGTGCAGCGGTGGCGCCGGACAGACACCGACCAGCGGGCTCAGTCGAAGTCGGCGGGGGTGAACTCCCGCTGCTCGACCAGGACCAGCCAGTTGCCGGAGTTGTCGCGGGCGACGGCCTCCACCCCGTACGGGCGCTCCGCCGGCTCCTGGATGAACTCCACCCCCTTGGCCCGCAGCTCGTCGTACGTCTTGTGGCAGTCGTCGACGGAGAGGCCGAGGCCGAAGAGGCTGCCCTCGTCCTGGGCCCGGCGGAACAACTCGGCCACCTCCGGCGAGTGCGGCGGCCCCGGCACGCTCAGGTTGACCTGGAGCTCGGGCTGGCTGGGGTGGTTGACCGTGCACCACCGGTAGGAGCCGTCACCGACGGTGATGTCGGTGTGCTCGACGAACCCGAGCACGTCGATGTAGAATGCCTTGGCGGCGTCGACGTCCTTGACGAAGATGCTGCTGATGGCGACGTTGGTAATCATGCGACCAGGTTAGGTAGCTCCCCCAACGTCCGGCTTCTCCTGGCTTGCGGTGCCATCGGCGCGGCGCTCGGCGAGCCCCCACATGAAGAGGAAGCAGCCCGGGATGCGCGGTGCCCCGGTCCTGGCCCAGCGGCGCTGGAACTGACTCGGTGTCTCACCGACGAGTTCGGTGAAGCGACTGCTGAAGGAGCCGAGGCTGGCGAAGCCGACCGCGTGGCAGACCTCGGTCACCGTCAGGTTGGTCGTTCGCAGCAGGTCCTGGGCCCGTTCGATACGCCGCCGGGACAGGTACGCCGCCGGTGAGCGGCCGTAGGTGGCGGTGAACAGCCGCTGGAAGTGGTATTTACTGATGCCGGCGACCGCCGCGACGGCGGCGAGATCCAGCGTCTCGGTGTAGTGGCGGTCCAGGTGGTCGCGGGCGCGCCGCAGGTGGACCAGCAGGTCACCGGGGGCGCGGCGGGGCGGCAGGCTCATCGGCGCCGAGCCTAGGTCGCCGCACCGACAAACCGGACCCGACCGCGCCGCGGGTGCTCACTCCGGTATCCGCAGCCCGGCGGAGCCGGCGCCCCGCTCGTTGACGATCCCGGTGATCCGCTTCCAGGCGGCGGCGAGCTGCGCGCGCTGCTCGGCCGGCAGCGTCGGGTCGTTGACCCCGGAGGTCAGGTCGACCACCCGGGCGGCCGGGTGGTACTGCATCCAGGTCGGCAGGACACTCACCGCGGTGACCTCCCAGCGGCCGGACGGGGTACGGGTGAAGGTGAACTCGGGAACCACCGCGTCCTGGGTGTTCTCCGGAGAGCCGTCCGCGAACCGGGTCGTCAGGTTGCCCATCCCGTACGCGACCCACTTCCCGTCGATCTTCTCGAAGGGCTGCACCACGTGCACGTGGTGGCCGACGATCAGGTCGATGTCCGGCGAGGCGAGCAGCCGACGGGCGAGGTCGATCTGTTCGGCGTTCGGCTCGGACTGGTACTCCGTACCCCAGTGCAGGGAAAGGATGTTGATCTCCGCGCCGGCCGCGCGGGTCCGGGCGGCCTCGGCGAGAATGGCCTTCTCGTCGACCATGTTCGCCGCCCACGGTCGCCCCTGCGGCAACGGGATGCCGTTGAAGCTGACGGTGTACGACAGGTGGCCGATCCGGACGCCCTTGACCTCCAGCACGTTCGGCAGTCGCGCCTCGACCTCGTTGCGCGCGGTGCCGGTGTGGCGCAGGCCGACCCGGTCCAGGTTGTCGAGGGTACGGGCGATCCCCTCGACCCCGGTGTCCAGCGAGTGGTTGGAGGCGGTGGAACAGGTGTCGAAACCCGCCCAGGCGGCGGCGTCGGCCAGTTGTGGCGGCACGCTGAAGTACGGCCACCCGGTGAACGGCCCCTCCGGCGGGGCCAGCGGCGTCTCCATGTGACAGATCGCCAGGTCGGCGGCGCTGACCCGGGGGCGTACGGCGGCGAGCACCTGGGTGAAGTCGTGGCCGGCGCGTCCGGCCTGCCGCGCGTCGGCGGCCGCCTGCTCGCTGAGTTCGGGGTGGACCAGCAGGTCACCGGCGGCCACCACGGTGAGGGTCCGGGGGGCGGCCTTCGTCTGCGGCGGCTGGTACGGGGTCTTGTTCGCAGGCGGGTCGCAGCCGGCGACCAGCCCGACGATCAGCAGCAGGCCCGCCGCGCCCAGCCTCTTCCCGAGGGAGTTTCCCCTTCCGTCCATGAGGTGATTTTTCGCGTCGCCCGGGTGGGGGCTCACGCAACGGCGCAACACCCCCCGAACGAGGGACGCCGCAGGGCGCCGGTGTCGGGTACCCGTCACCGACGCCGCTGGGCGGTGACCGTTCGTGGTGGTACGCATGAATGACCGGGGGGCCGCTGACCTGGCACTTTGCGAAGAGCGGAAGCCCGAACGGCGCAAAGTGCCACATCACTAGGGGTGACCTTGACGCCCGTTGACTGGTACCTCAACCAAGCCCTGACCAACTTCCGCGACGCCGTCGACGCCGCGTACCCGCACCGCGACAAGAAGTCCGACGGCACCATCGGCGATGCCGCTCACCAGAACACCTCCAGCGATCACAACCCTGACCCCGACGGCTCGGTGGACGCCTGGGACATGGATGTCGAGCTCAATGGGGATGGAGAGCCGTACCACGAAGACATCGAACGACTGAAGAGGGTCTTCGAGCAGCATGAGTCCGCGCAGTACTGGATTCATGATCACCAGATCGCCAGCCGCGGCAGCGGGTGGGTCCGGAAGGCCTACACCGGCTCCAGCCCACATACCGAGCATGTGCACTGGAACACCCGGGAGAGTCACGAGCGCTCCACGAAGCCTTGGGTGATCCCCGGTACGACGGGAGAAGGGTTTTCGATGTTCTGCAAACTCAACGACAACAACGACGCCGTGGAGGTGTTGCAGCGCCAGCTTGCCACCCTCGGCTACTACAAGGGCGAGATCGACCGGCACTACGGGCCGGTGACCGCGGCAGCTCTGCTGGCCTGCCGAAGGGCCATGGGAAGCGTGGTCACCGACGGCGACACGTACAGTCCCGCCGCGTACGAGCAGGTGCAGCGGGCGTACGCCCAACGGTTCGCGGGCGAGCGGGGAGCCCCCGGTCCGGCTGGCCCGGCTGGTCCGGCGGGTCCGGCGGGCAACTGGACGCCCCAGCAGGTGCTCCGGCTGATCGCGGACGCGCTGGGCAAGGCTGCCTGACCTGGCAACTTGGAGGAAGCATGGATCCCACACCGGACTCGCCCTCGCCGGACGCCCGGACGCTGCTCCGGCTGCGGCTGGGCGTCGGCGGGCTCGGCATCGCGCTGCCGATCGTCCTGCCGGCCGGCCACGCCCTGGCCACCGGCCGAATCGAGCTGCTGAGTTCGATCAGCAGCTATTACCACAGCGACATGCGGGATGTCTTCGTCGGCAGCCTGTGCGCGATCGGGGTGTTCCTGGTCAACTACCGGTACCGCCGCCTCGACGACGTGTTGAGCACGATGGCGGGCGTGCTCGCGGTCGTGGTGGCGCTGGTGCCGACCTCGACCGACGCCCCGCCCACCGACCGGGCGTTCCCGCTCGGCCGGGTGCACGGGATCGCCGCCGGCCTGCTGTTCGCGATCCTCGCCCTGTTCTGCCTCTGGCGGTTCCCGATCAACGGTGCGCCGACCGCCGGCACGCGGGTGCGCAACGCCCTCTACCGCATCTGCGGCCTCGCCATCCTCACCGCGATCGCGCTCGCCGTGGCGAGCAACGCCCTGTCGGAGCCGACCCGCGAGGCGCTGCAACCGTTCTTCTGGTGCGAGGCGGTGGCGGTGTTCGCCTTCGGGGTGGCCTGGCTGGTCAAGGGCGAGGCGATGTTCCACCGGCCGCCGGCCGCTCGGCCGGGCCCGCTCGCGGCACCGACCGAGCCGTCGGCGACCGCGACGCTCTGATCAGGTGACAGGGGGCCGCCACGTCGTGGCGGCCCCCTGTCACCCTCGCCTCACTCGAACAGGGACAGCGTCAGGGTCGAGGTGTACGAACCCGCGGCGACATCCGCCGGCGTACGCAGGAACAGATCGGCGTCGACCGAGTACGCGCCGCCCGCGACCGCCCCCGAGTCGAACGTCGACACCAGCAGTTCCTGATCCACCAGGCCGACGTTGTTACCCGGCTGCGTCGGCTCGTCGAGAACCGTCACGACCTCCTCCCCCTCGGCGACCAGGCCGGTGTCCCCGCCGTCGCGCAGACGCGGCTTCCACCCCAGGTGGCCCGCTCCGATCGGCTCCTGACCGGCGTCGCCGACGAAGTCGGTCGCGCTGCCCAGCACCGCCCAGGCGGCGTCGGCGGGCACCTCGTCGGCGGTGCGGGTGTCCGTGACCGTCACCAGGGGCAGGGCACCTACGAACTGGCGGACCAGCAGCGTCGAGCCGTCCTCGGTCAACGTCACCGAGTCACCCGCGATCGACAGCGCCAGCACACCCGGTTCCCTGATTTCCTCGATGTCGACCGTCACCGCCACGTCGGCGTTGTCGCCGGGCTCGGCCAGCGCTGGCGAAGCCACCGCCACCACCCCGGCAAGCATGGCACCCGCGGCACCCGCCGCGAGAAGCCGCTTACGATTCCATGTGTTCATGCGATTCTCCGTTGTGCTGGCAGTCAGTGGGCTGGACGGGGGTCGGCGCAGTTGATGCCCGCGTGTTCCTTGGTCAGCACGGTCGTCACCGTCTCGCCGTTGAGCGACCCGGTGGCGCGGATGGTCGCTGAGCCGGCCGAGATTGCGGTCGCTCGGGTGTTGAACTGCTGGAAGGCGTTCGCACCCGGCGCGACGTCGGCGAAGGACCTGCTGCCGTACGCGCTCTCCAGGGCGATGGTCACGGCCGCGTCGTGGTCGTTGAACGCCTGCACCCCGACGTACGCCTTACCCGCCACGCACCGCACCTGCACGGTGGTCGTCAGCGGCAGCTCCTTCGGGTCGTACACCTTCTTCTTGTGGTGGTTGTCGCCGCTGCCGTCGGGCTGGTAGCCGTTCTCCACGTTGCCCGCCGCGTCCACCGCGAACCAGTGCAGGGTCGTGCCGGCCGGGACGGTCAGCGTCTCCCCGCCCTCCCGGACGCCCGCCGAACCGTAGAGGGTCGACTCGTACGTCGGGCGGGTGCCGTCGACGGTGTAGAAGACCGCCGCCGGTTCGCTGGTTTCGAAGGTCACGTCGACCATGCCGGCCGTGGCGCTCCCCTCGACGTTCACCGAGCTGGTCGGCGCCGCCTCGTCGGTGTCGAAGTCGCGGGCCACCCGCAGCATCTCGACCAGGCCGTTGGAGAACTCCAGCGTCTCCTCGTGCCCCGAGGCCCAGGCCGGCTGGAAGGACGTGCCGACCTCGAAGTTCCAGGCGTAGATGCCGTACCTGTACCAGAGCATGTCGCCGGAGTTGCCGGCCGCCGAGTAGAGCACGTCGGCGATCGGGCCGGTACGCGCCGGGGTGACCGCCAGGTTGCGGTGCCGCTTGATGGCGGTGAGGATCCGCGACGAGGCACCCCAGAACAGCGACTCCTCGGCCAGCGTCGGCCGCGGCGCGGAGATCCGGCCCGGGGTCGCGTACGAGCCGGGCGACCACATGAAGTAGTTGCCCGAGGAGTGCAGGTTCATCGAGAACTTGATGTTCCCCCGGGCGGCCAGCCAGTCGACGTTCTTGTTCTCCGGCTCGGACAGCTCGCTGGGCCCCGCGTACGTGTCGCTGGTGCAACTGGCCGAGGCGCCGGAGTAGCCGTCGAAGAGGCTGTACTCGGTGTAGTTGCGGTTGTTGTCGACACCCCACGAGTTGCGGGCGAGGAAGTCGGCGTTCCCCGTCGTCGGGCAGTGGTTGGTCATGTTCCGACGCTGCGAGTTGTAGTCGTAGAACGAGTAGTGCCCGCCGTCCGGGTTGACCGACGGGGCGATCCAGATGTCCAGGTTGTCCACCAGCTCGCGGGTGTTCGCGTCACTGGCGTAGTTACGCAGCAGCCGCTCCGCGGTCTCGACGGTGACCAGCGGCGGGACCCACTCCCGCGCGTGTTCCTGCGCGTAGGCCAGCACGCCGATCTTCGAACCGTCGCGCTGCTTGCCGATCCGGATGGCGTACACCGTGTGCGGCTCGCGGGAAACCGACGCCGGCGCGGAGAGGCCGTCCGACAGCATGGTCCGGGTGGCCGGCGCGACCACGCCGGTGCCCGCGTTGCCCCGATAGGTGTACGCGTTCAGCAGGGTGCCCGCCTGCGCGTTGAGCGCGGCGGCGACCTCGGCGGCGGTGCTGGTCACCGCGCCGGAGGCGTTGGTGGCCAGGCTGACCCGCACGTCGTTGCCGGTGACGGTCACCGTCAGGGGCGAGTCGGCGGCGCCGGGGTTGGCCAGTTCCACCGAGACGTTGTTGCCGCCCTCGTGGCCCCAGGCCAGTGAGTCGACGCCGATGCGGCTGGCGTTGGCGGTGCCGAGCACAGCCTGCGCCTTACGCCGGTAGCCGTTGGTCTGGTACGGCAACTCGACGATCTCGGCGAGGTTCGGGTACTGCGCGGCCAGCGTCTTGATCCGGGCGTACAGCTCGGTGGGGGTCAGGTAGCTGGTGACGAAGTCCTTCTGGTAGCCCGGTCCCTCGGGGGAGTCGCCCGAGATCGGCAGCCACTCCTTCACCTTGGCCACGGCGACGTCACCGGTGGGGCTGGTGATCTGCACGTACTCCGGCCGGCTGGTCACGTTCGCCGCGCCCCGGTGGTACATGTAGACCCCGGCGTCGACGAAGCGGGTGATGCTCTGCGTACCGCCGGAACCCATCTCGGTGCCCGGCCCGCTGTCCCGCTGCACGGTGAGCGCGGTGCTGGCGTTCTGTCCCTGCGCCCACTTCGCCTCCACCGACAGCACCTGGCTGGTGCCGTTGGTGTAGTAGTCGGCACGGATGATCTTCACATCGGAGACGGCCGCGCGGGCTGCCCCTCCCGCCTCGGCGTTGAACTCCTGGTTGTCGGCCAGGTGCTCGGCGATGGTCGCCTCACGCTCGGCGATCCGGGCCCTGGAGTCGGCCGGGGTGTGCAGGACCCTCCCAAAGGTGAAGCCGGCGGCGGTCAGGGTAGCGACCTCGTTACCGGTCACCACGGCGTGCACGACGATCCCGTCCTCGGTCCGGTCGACGTGGTGATCGAGATCGACACCGGTGGCCACCAGCGCGTCCATCTCGTCGTTGTCGGCCAGCAGGACCTCGATGACGTTGGCCTGCTCGTCGGCGAGCCGGCCGAGGTCGGGGGTGACGAAGTCGGCGGCGGGTGCGGGTGCGGCGGCCTGCGGCACGACGGCCACCGCCGGCGGGCTGGCCAGCAGCAGTACGGCGGCGCCGGTGGCCACTGCGGCGGACACGGGTAGTCGGTGGCGCCACCGGGCACCTGTGCGGGAAACGGACATGAGGCTTGTGGCCCCTCTTCTCGGCGCGCGGCAGGGATATGGGGGTTCGCGTGCCTCGCCTCGGCTGTCCTGCGCTCCGTTCACCAGCCAGGAGGGCACGCCCGGCGTCGACGCCGCCCGCATCGCCGATTACCCAGCGTCGCCCACCCGGCACATAGGAGTGATCAGGTTGCGAACATCTTTCGCCCAGGGATGGTGATCTGTCAATCATTCCGAGCGCTGGGCAGGTGAGCCCGCACACCTCTGGTCAAACGGCCCGCTACCTGCGTTTGACCTGCGGGCAGACTGGAGACAGGAGCCTGAGGCTCGAAACGAGGGGGGATCACGCGTGTCCGACAACGCCGACCGACCAAGCCACGTCACCGACCGTCCGGACGAGGTCAGCGATCCGCTGCTGTGGCGGCTCGCCCTGGATGTCGCCGACGCCCACGCACCGAACGGGGACGGCGGCTGCGTCCACCTGATCTGCGCCGGTCAGGAGTGGCCCTGCGAGCCGTGGCAGCAGGCCCAGCGTGCGCTCAGCCTGGCCCAGGGTGGCCCGGCCGACGAGGCGGAGACGCCGGAGAACTCGCAGCACAGCGGCTGGCCCGCCCCCACCGCGCTGCCCAACTGGGCACCCGACCGCTGGGGCCACGAGTCGGCGGCTGCCTGACACCCTACCCACGCCTCAACGGTTGTCAATGTAGCGTTGACAGATGCGTGATCCGCTGGACCACCGCGCCGTGGAGTACCTGACCGAGCACCCCTGCGTCGACTGCGGCCAAGCCGACCTGGACGTCGATCTCACCCGGCTCGCCGCGGTCCCGTCGGCCCGCGAGCGGCTCGACGACACCGAACTCGACCTCATCGACCGGGTCCGACAGGGCGGCGCGACCTGGGCCCAGGTCGCCGAGGCCCTCGGGCTGAGCAGCCGGCAGGCCGCCGAGCAACGCCGCCAGCGGCTGGCCGCCGCGCGGCAGGCCCGTCGGGCAGCGGCCGACCGGCACCTGCCGAGCGAGGTCGCCGCCCTGCGGAGGCACCTCGCCGGCCTGGGACGCTGGATCGAGGCGGACCGCCACTGGGACGCCCGCTTCCCCCGAGCCGCGCTGACCCGGCGTACCGCCTCGCTCGCGCTGGCGGCCGAGCCGGGCGGCCTGTACGACCTGGCCCGGCACGTCGCCGCCGACCTCACCCGGTCCGCACCGGCGCTACCTCGGCCGGTACGCGTCCTCGCCCGGGATCTCACCGCCGCCTTGTCAACGTCTCATTGACAGTTGCCACCCAGCCTTGCCTCGATGCAACTCAATGGCCAGGCTGTGAGTCACCTCGACTCAACCCCTGGGAGCGGCTCGTGCGGCGCAACGCGGTCCTCTTCGTGGCGGTGTCGCTGCTCTCCGGCTTCGGCGGCAGTGCCATGGCCCTGGTCACCGGCCTCTGGATCTTCGACCTCACCGGCTCCCCCAGCCTGGCCGCGCTCGCCGGCATCTGTGTGTACGCCCCGGCCCTCGCCGGCCCGTGGCTCGGCGGCCTCGTCGACCGGCTGCCCCGACGCCTGGTCGTCGTCGCCGCCAACCTCACCCTGGCGGTCGCCCTGCCCACCCTGCTGGCGGTCCACGGGCCCGGCCAGGTGTGGCTCCTCTACGTCGTGTCCACCGTCTACGGCGTGGCGTACGTCCTGATCGACGCCGGGGAGAGCGCCCTGCTGCCCGCCGCGCTGCCCCCCGCCGAACTCGGCGATGTCAACGGCTGGCGTTCCAGCGCCCAGGAGGGTGCCAAGCTGGTGGCCCCGCTGGCCGGCGCCGGCCTGTACGCCTGGCAGGGCGGCCCGTTGGTCGCGCTGCTCGCCGCCGGACTGCCGGCCCTGTCCGCCGCCCTCTACGCCGCGCTGCGCCTGACCGGCACGCCACCCCCCGCCGCGCCGCGCTTGCTCGACACGCCACCCTCTGCCACGCCGCGCTTGCTCGACACGCTGCCCCCTGCCGCGCCGCGTTCCCGGAGTGTGCGGGCCGGCATCGCGGTGCTGTTCGGGTCGCCGGCGATCCGGCTACCGGTGTGCCTGGCCGCCGTGGCGATCGGCATGTCCGGCTTCGCCACCGCCGCCGGGTACGCCGTCGTCACCGAACTCCTCGGCCTGCCGGTCACGTTCCTCGGCGTACTGGTCAGCGCCCAGGGCGTCGGCTCGGTGGCTGGCGGGCTGGTCGTCGGCCGGCTGATCGCCCGGTACCGCCCGACGGCCGTGGCCGTCGCCGGCACGGTGCTGTTCGGCCTGAGCTGCCTGGGCCGTTGCCTGCCCTGGTGGCCGGCGGTGGTGGCCACGTCGGTCGTGGCCGGCGTCGGGCTGCCGTGGGCCCTCGTCGCGGCCACCACCGCCGTGCAGACGCACAGTCCCGACGCGTTGCTCGGCCGGGTCGCCGCGAGCGCCAACACGGTCATGTTCGGGCCGATAGCGGTGGCGACCCCGCTCGGTTCGGCCGCCGTGCTGCTGGGCGCACGGCCACCTCTCCTCCTCGCCGCCGCCGGCTGCCTCGCGGCCGCGGCGCTGACCTGGCGTACCGGACAGCGGGCGGCGAATATCGCTGTGGGCGTTAAGAGGGCATCTCGGTTGGGTTTGATCTAGTACACGCTGGTTGGTGTGGTGCTGGGATCGGGCGGCAGGGGTCGGAATGATCGATGTATGACGACCCCTCGCCGTCCGTATCGCACTGATCTGTCCGA
>NZ_BMNB01000042.1 GCF_014646235.1 Micromonospora sonchi
CGGGACATCAACGCGGCCGTCAACGTGCTCGCGGCGGGACGCGCCGAGAGCCCAAACGCCTGTGGAGCGCAGGTAAGACCGGCACCCGTGCCGGCACCGCGCCGTGAAGCAGGAATCCGCCCGGGCGGTGCGCGCCGTTCTGCGCGCAGCGCGGAGGGAATCCCCGCCCTTCAGGGCGGGGAGAACGTCAAGGGGCCTGAGCCTCGACGAGCCGCCAGCCCGCTGCGCCTGCGCGTGCCGTCCGAGGAGCGGCCGCCGCCGGTGCCCGCTGTCCCGTCTCGCGCCGAACCGGTGGTGACGACGGGTCCGGCTCACCGGACCGCCGCAGTGGCTCAGGCCAGCAGGCTCGCGGCGTGCCGGCCGGCCGCGGCGGCGGCCAGGAAGTAGGCGTGGTCGGCGTCCAGCCCGCGGCCCATCGTCGACAGCGGCACCGGGCTGCGGCGCAGCGCCGCGTCCAGGCCGGCGGTGTCCACCCGGAGCACGGCGTGCCGTCCGGCCAGCGGTGCCAGCGCGGCGTCGACGTCGGCGGCCAGCGCCGGGTCCAGGCCGTCGGGCACCACCAGCTCCGCGCGGGCCAGCGCCACCCGGCCGTACGCGGTCAGGCTGTGGTGCGACACGCCCCGGTGCCGCGGGCGCGGGTCGGCGGCGGAGATCCGCAGCGAGCCGACCGGCCGCCCACCCAGCGTGGCGACGGCGTTGACCGCCTCGCCGACGGCCACCCCGGAGAAGCCCCAGCGGGTGCCGGTGCCGAGGTTGCCGGGGCCTTGCGCCACCACCGCCACGTCGGCGTGCAGCACGTGCCGGGCCGCGAGCAGGCCGCTGTGCAGCGTGGAGGCTTCCAGGTCGCCGCCGAACGCCTGCCCGACGCTGATCGTGCCGGCCAGTTCGTCGCGTAGGCCGGCCAGGGTGCGGGAGAACCAGGCGGGCAGCGCCCCACCGTCGGTGAGCAGGTACGCCACCCGGGCGTGCGGGGCGTCGGCGAGGATCCCGGCCAGGATCGCCGGCAGCGCCGAGTGCAGGTCGGCGGTCACCACCGGCAGGCCGGCGAGGTCTTCGGCGGCGGCCAGTGCCTGGTGGTGCGGCGAGGCCGGCTCGTCGACGCCGAGCAGGATCGGCTGTAGCGGGGTGTAGCGGGCCTTGACCAGGTGACCGGCGTCGCGGGAGTCGAGGGTCTGCGGCGGATCCGGCGGCAGCCGGTCGGGCAGCGCGACGACCAGCGCGTACCCGCCGGTGCCCAGACCCATCAGCAGCGCGCCGACGTTGAGCAGCACCCGGTCGCCGGCTTCGGGCTCGCCGACCAGTTCCGGATATGCCAGGGCCCGCATCGTGCCGCCCCCGGCGACTTCGACGTCCAGTTCGACCGCCCCGGCCCATCGCCGCCGCAGTCCCGCCACCGTCCCCACCCGCCATCGCACCACGACCCGCCACGCTAGCCCCCCACCCCACCGGGGTGCCGCGCCGGGTGCCGTGCCGCCCCCGGTCACCCTCGCCGATCTTGCACTTTTGTCGGCACAAAAACGATCAGAGAGGGCATTTCGGCGACCGAAAGTGCAAGATCGGCGGGGTTGGATGGGGGCGTGGGTTGGAGGGCCGGCGCGGGTGCGTGTGGGGGATGGCGCGGCTGCTAGCGTCTACGGGGTGTCGCGCAGTCGCACCGAACGCCTGGTCAACCTGGTGATCTGCCTGCTGTCCACGCGGCGGTTCCTGACCGCCGCGCAGATCGCCGCGACCGTGCCCGGTTACGAGCACGACCCGGACGACGCCCGTGAGCACGAGGCGTTCCAGCGCAAGTTCGAACGGGACAAGGCGGAGCTGCGGGAACTCGGCGTGCCGCTGGAGACGGGGACGGCGAGCGCCTTCGACGTCGAGCCCGGCTACCGGATCGCCCGCCGGGAGTACGCGCTACCCGACATCCCGCTCAAGCCGGACGAGGCCGCCGCGGTCGGCATCGCCGCGCGGCTGTGGCAGCACGCCGGGCTCGCCGCCGCCGCGTCCTCCGGGCTGGCGAAGCTGCGCGCCGCCGGGGTGGACGTGGATCCGCAGGCCACGCTCGGCCTGGAGCCGATGGTCACGGTCGACCCGGCGTTCGCGCCGCTGACCGCTGCCGCCCGCGACCGGCGTGAGGTGCGCTTCGACTACCGGGTGCCGGACCGGGACGCGCCCGACGGGCGCCGGCTGCAACCGTGGGGTGTGGTCTGCTGGCGGGGCCGGTGGTACGTGGTCGGCCACGACCTGGACCGCGACTCCACCCGCTGCTTCCGGCTGTCCCGGGTGGTCGGCCCGGTCCGGGTCACCGGCGCGGCCGGCGGTTACCAGCCGCCGGTCGGAGTCGACCTGATCAGCCATGTGGCCCGCTGGTCCGGCCCGGTCGAGCGCGCCGGCCGGGCGACCGTGCTGGTCGCTCCGGGACGGGCCGCCGGGCTGCGCCGCTGGGCGGTGGAGGTCACCGCCCGGCCGGAGGCGGATCGGCTCGTCCTGCCGTACGCCGACGCCTGCTCCCTCGCCCGGCATCTCGTGGGTTACGGCCCCGACGTGCGGGTGCTCGACCCACCAGAGGTACGCGAGGCGGTCATCCAACGGCTCAAGGAGATCGCCACCCGGCACGACGCCCTGGCGGCGGTCCGATGAGGGCGCAGTCGCGTACCTCCGCCGACCGGCTGGCCCGGCTGCTCAACCTGGTGCCGTACCTGCTCGCCCGACCGGGGATCGAGATCGCCGAGGCGGCCGGCGACCTGGGCGTCACCGAGCGGCAGCTGCGCGAGGACCTGGAGTTGTTGTGGGTGTGCGGGCTGCCCGGCTACGGCCCGGGTGACCTGATCGACATGGCCTTCGACGGCGACCGGGTGACCATCACCTACGACGCCGGCATCGACCGGCCGCTGCGGCTCACCCCGGACGAGGCGCTCGCCCTGGCGGTAGCGTTGCGGATGTTGGCCGAGGCGCCGGGCGTGGCGAACCGGGAGGCCGTCGAGCGGGCCCTCGCGAAAATCGAGGACGCGGCCGGTGACCTGGTCGCCGCGCCGGTGGAGGTGCGGCTGCCGGGCGACGCCGGCCGGGTGGAGCAGTTGCGCGCCGCGGTGGAGGGTGGTCGGGCGTTGCGGATCACCTACTACACGGTGGCCCGGGACGAGACCACCGAGCGGGTGATCGATCCGCTGCGGGTGCTGTTGGTCGGCGGCCGGACGTACGTGGAGGCGTGGTGCCGACGGGCCGAGGCGGTGCGGCTGTTCCGGGCCGACCGGATCGACGCCGTCACCGAGTTGGACGAGCCGGCCGTGGTGCCGCCGCAGGCCCGCCCGCAGGACCTGAGCGAGGGGGTGTTCCGGCCCTCGTCGGACCTGCCGTTGATCACGCTGCGGATCGGCCGGGGCGAGCGCTGGATCACCGAGTACTACCCCTGTGAGCAGGTGGAGTCCGACGGCGAGCGGTGGCTGGTCTCGCTGCGGGTCACGGATCTCAACTGGGCTCGGCGGTTCGTGCTCGGTCTCGGCCCGGACGTCACCGTCGTCGCCCCGGCGGAGCTGGCCGACCAGGTCCGGGACGCGGCGGCGGCGGCGCTCGACGCGTACGCGACGCCGGAGCCGACCGGCGTGGACCCGGCGGCCGCCACGCTCAGGCAGTAGGCTGGCGGCCGTGCTGAAGTGGATCGTGCTCGCGCTGGTGCTGGTGCCGTTGGTCGTGCTCGTGCTGGCGGTCCGACCCGTGCTGGCGCGGCTGCCCCAGCTGCGCCGGGCGGTGCTCGGGCTGCACCGACGGGCCGACGAGGCGGCCGCGCTGCGCGCGGCCGCGGAGAGCCTCCAGCAGCAGGCCGAAGGATTGCAGGGCCGGCTGGCGACCACCGAGCAGCAGCTCACCCTGATCCGCGCCCGGCGCGGCGGCTGACTGCCGGCTCGGTCGGGCCGGCGACCGCCGGCTGACCAGGCGATGCGGTCCGGTTTCGGCCATGAAGATCCACCAGACCGGTTGACGGGACGCGCGCGATTGGTCAAGACTTCACCCACCGGTACCGGCCACCACGGTTCCGGCGGGTGGCAACGGCCCTGGGCACACGTACGATGGGCTGCGGAACACCCCGTTGGCACAACCGACTGGAGCTTCACATGGGTGCCCTCAGGCCCTGGCACATCGCCGTACTCGTGGTCGTGCTGATCCTGCTCTTCGGCGCGAAACGGCTCCCCGACGCGGCGCGTTCCCTGGGCCGCTCGCTGCGCATCATCAAGGCCGAGACCAAGAGCCTGGCCGACGACGACCGCGACCTCGCCGAGAAGGCGGACGCGCAGTCCGGCTACCAGCCTCTCCCGCCGCAGCAGGCGCAGCAGCAGCCGTACCAGGGCACGGTGCAGCAGCCGGTCGTCGACCCGGTGCAGCGCGTCCGCGACAACTGAGCGAGGGGCCCGACCACCGTGGCCTTCGGTCTCCGTAAGCGTGCTTCAAGCAACTTCGAGCGGGCCGCCGACGGCTCGATGACGCTCGTCGAGCACTTCCGCGAGCTGCGCACCCGGTTGTTCCGGGCGTCGCTGGCGATCGTGGTCGGGCTGATCGGCGGATTCCTGTTCGCCCAGCCGGCGTTCGACCTGCTGAGTCAGCCGTACTGCCGACTGCCCGGCATGATGGTCGACGGCGAGTGCCAGAAGTTCCTGATGCTCGCTCCCGCCGACGGCTTCATCCTCAAGCTCAAGCTGGCGCTCTGGATCGGGTTGATCCTCGGCGCCCCGGTCTGGCTCTACCAGCTGTGGGCGTTCATCGCCCCCGGGCTGCACCGCAGCGAGCGCAAGTGGGCGTACGTCTTCGTCGCGATCGCGGCGCCCCTGTTCGCGGCCGGCGCGGTGCTCGCCTTCTTCGTCGTGGACAAGGGTCTGGCGTTCCTGCTGGACGCCGGGGTCACCGGCACCGACTCGCAGCTCGAGGTCACCCGCTACATCTCCTTCGTCACCACCATGATCCTGCTGTTCGGGGTGGCGTTCGAGTTTCCGCTCACCCTGCTGATGCTCAACTTCACCGGGGTGGTGAGCGCCCGGCGGCTGCTCAGCTGGTGGCGGGTCGTGGTCTTCATCTGTTTCGCGTTCGCGGCGGTGGCCACCCCGGACCCGGGCCCGTTCGGCATGACGCTGCTGGCGCTCTGCCTGTGCCTGCTCTACTTCATCGCGGTCGGGGTGGCGTTCCTCAACGACAAGCGCAAGGGACGCGGCAAGGAGATCTACGCCGGCATCGACGACGACACGGCCTCCCCGCTGGAGTTCGACCGGGAGCCGGTGAAGGCGGGGCAGCCGGTCGACAGCGCCGGCCTGATCGACGCCCCGGAACCGGTGCCGGCTCCCAAACCGATCGAGCGTCGCTACGACGACGTGACCTGACCGGTCCCGACTGTGCCGAACGCCGCCCCGCCGAGGGCGGCGTTCGCCGGTACGGCAGCCCCACGCGCGCGGAAATTCATCCTTCCGCCAACTGGACAGGGCCGGCGGGCCGGCGGGTAGCGTGCTCGCCGTGACCGCAGACGATCATCTCTCCGCTGGTGTGCCGGCCGACGGACCCGTCGCCGTGCTGGCCAACCCGACCGCCGGGCGCGGCCGGCACCGGGGACTGCTGCCGGACCTGCTGGAGCGGCTCTCGAGCGCCGGGCGGCCGGTGCGGCTGCTGACCGCGGGCAGCGCGGACGAGGCGGAGGCGGCCTGCCGCGCCGCCGTCGCCGAGGGCGCCGGCGCGCTGATCGCGGTGGGCGGCGACGGTACGGTGCACCGGGCGATGCAGGCGGTCGCCAGCACCAACGTTCCGTTCGGGCCGGTCCCGGCCGGCACCGGCAACGACTTCGCCGTGGAGACCGGCTTCCCGGCTGAGCCACGGGCGGCGGTGGAGGTCATCGCGGCGGCGCTGCGGCAGGGACGTAGCCGGCCGGTCGACCTGGCCCGGATGACCGGCGCCGACGGCACGGCCCGTTGGTACGGGGCGGTGCTCGCGGCCGGCTTCGACGCCATCGTCAACGAGCGGGCCAACCGGATGCGCTGGCCACGTGGCCCCCGCCGCTACGACCTGGCGATCCTGGCGGAGCTGGCCCGGCTGCGCCCGCGCCGGTACATTCTCACCCTCGACGGCGAGCGGCTCGAGGTCGACGCGGTGCTGGTGGCGGTTGGCAACTGCGCCAGCTACGGCGGCGGCATGCGGATCTGCCCGGACGCGGACCCGACCGACGGGCTGCTCGACGTGGTGGTCGGCGGCCGGTTCGACCGGCGCACGCTGATCCGGGTCAAGCCGCGCATCTACGCCGGCACCCACGTCACCCACCCGCTGGTGCGCACCTACCGCGCCCGCACCGTGACCGTCGCCGCCGCTGGTATCACCACCTACGCCGACGGCGAACGCTCCCTCACCCTCCCGGTGACCATCACCGCCACCCCCGCCGCCCTCCACCTCCTCCGCTGACCCCGCCCCTGCCCCTGCCCGCCCTCTCGCCCGCCGATCTTGCAGTTCTCGTCGGGGCGTAAGCCGCGAACCGCCCGTACCGGCGACCAAAAGTGCAAGATCGCGAGCGGGAGAAGGGTGGGGTTTGGGGCTTGGGGTCAGGGATGGGTCAGGTCGAGGATGGAGCCGAGGCCGTTGGGACGGCCCGGGGAGGCGGCGGGCAGGATCAGGGCGGCGCAGCCGGCCGCCACGGCACCGGCGTCGGCGGGGGTGTCGCCGACCATCAGCGTCTGCTCCGGGTCGACGCCGAGCATGCCGCAGGCCCGCCAGAAGATCGCCGGGTCCGGCTTGCAGCGGCCCACCTCGTATGACAGGACGAAGGCGTCCACCAGGTCGGCCATGCCCCAGGCGTCGAAGAACGGCCGGATGTCGAAGCCGATGTTGCTGACCACGGCCACCCGCACTCCGGCCTGGCGCAGCGCGGTCAGGGTGGGCTTCGTGTCCGGGTAGGGCATCCATCCCGCCGGCACCAGCACCCGCTCGTAGAGCGCCTCGGCGAAGCCGTCGATACCGGCGTCGATCGTCGCGGCCAGCCCGGTGTACGCGCCCCGGTGGGCGTGCTCGTAGAGGTCCCGGTCGGCCCACAACTCGGCCAGCCCGGGCGGCACCCGGGCGGGCAACGGCCCACCGGCCCGGCCGGCGGTGAGCAGCCGGTCGGCCAGCGCGGTGGCCCGGACCCGGTCCAGTTGTACGCCGCACGTCGCCGCGGCGGCCAGCACCCAGTCGCGGGGCTCCTCCACCTGGGCGAGCGTGCCGTGGAAGTCGAGCAGCACCGCCTGCACGGGCCGGCGGGACGGGCCCGGCTGGGCGGCGCCGCGTACTGCGTCGGTCGGTTCGGCATGATCCGGCACGTCGTGCACCCTACCGACCCGCTCCGGTCGCCTTGGCGGACGGCCTTGCCGGGTGGCCGCCGACGGCACGCACTAATCTTGGTGGCATGTCGAGCCCCGCCGAGCGGTATGCCGCGGCGCGCCGCCGGGCCGCCCAGGTCGCACAGTTTCCGGCGCTGGAAGAATTCACCTCCGATGTGGGGTTCGACCTCGACGACTTCCAGCGGGAGGCGTGCCAGGCCCTGGAGCGGGGCAGCGGCGTGCTGGTGTGCGCCCCGACCGGTGCCGGCAAGACCGTGGTCGGCGAGTTCGCCGTACACCTGGCGCTGCGCGGTGCCCCCGGGCGGCCGGCGCCGGCCGACGGCGCCCGCCGCAAGTGCTTCTACACCACCCCGATCAAGGCGTTGTCGAACCAGAAGTACCACGACCTGGTCGACCGCTACGGCGCCGACCAGGTGGGGCTGCTGACCGGCGACAACGCCATCAACGGCGACGCCCCGGTGGTGGTGATGACCACCGAGGTGCTGCGCAACATGCTCTACGCCGGCTCGGCCACCCTCGAGGGCCTGGCGTACGTGGTGATGGACGAGGTGCACTACCTGGCCGACCGGTTCCGGGGCGGAGTGTGGGAGGAGGTCATCATCCACCTGCCCGCCTCGGTGACGCTGGTGTCGCTGTCGGCGACGGTGTCCAACGCGGAGGAGTTCGCGGACTGGCTGATCACGGTGCGCGGCGAGACCACGGTGGTGGTCAGCGAGCACCGGCCGGTGCCGCTGTGGCAGCACATGCTGGTCGGCAAGCGGATGTTCGACCTGTTCCACGACGCCGACGCCGCCCGCAAGCACGACGTGCACCCGGAGTTGCTGCGCTACACCCGGGAGACGATGCGCCGCCTCGATCTGGGGGAGGGGCGCGCCGCCGGCTGGGGCGGGCGCCGGGGGCCACGCTGGCGCGGGCCGTCGCGGCCGGACATCGTCGCCCGGCTGGACCGCGAGGGGCTGCTGCCGGCGATCCTGTTCATCTTCAGTCGGGCCGGCTGCGACGCGGCGGTGCAGCAGTGCCTGGCGGCCGGGCTGCGGCTGACCTCGCCCGAGGAACGTACGGAGATCCGTCGGGTGGTGGAGTCCCGGGTGACGGCCATCCCGGGTGAGGACCTGTCGGTGCTGGGCTACTGGGAGTGGCTCGACGGGCTGGAGCGCGGGCTGGCCGCGCACCACGCCGGGATGCTGCCGGCCTTCAAGGAGGTCGTCGAGGAGCTGTTCGTCCGCGGGCTGGTCAAGGCGGTCTTCGCCACCGAGACCCTCGCCCTGGGCATCAACATGCCGGCCCGCTGCGTGGTGCTGGAACGCCTGGTCAAGTACAACGGCGAGGCGCACGTCGACCTGACGCCGGGGGAGTACACCCAACTCACCGGGCGGGCCGGGCGCCGGGGCATCGACGTCGAGGGGCACGCCGTGGTGGTGTGGTCCCCGGAGACCGATCCGCGGCACGTGGCCGGTCTCGCCTCCACCCGCACGTACCCGCTGCGGTCCAGCTTCCGGCCCTCGTACAACATGGCGGTGAACCTGGTCGGCAGCGTGGGCGCGGAGCCGGCCCGGGCGTTGCTGGAGTCGTCGTTCGCGCAGTTCCAGGCGGACCGGTCGGTGGTCGGCCTGGCCCGGCAGGTGCAGCGCAACACCGAGACCCTCGAGGCGTACGGGGTGGAGGCGGCCTGCCACCACGGTGACTTCGACGAGTACTTCGCGCTGCGGGTGGCCATCGCCGACCGGGAGCGGGCGCTGGCCCGGCAGGGGCAGAGCCAGCGCCGGGCCGCGGCGGTGGCGTCGCTGGAGCGGCTGCGCGTGGGTGACGTCATCCGGGTTCCGTCCGGGCGGCGGGCCGGCTTGGCCGTGGTGCTCGACCCGGCGGCCGGTGGCTTCAGCGAGCCCCGTCCGTTGGTGTTGACCCAGGACCGGTGGGCCGGGCGGGTCAGTCCCGCCGACTTCACCGCCCCGGCGGAGGTGCTGGCCCGCATCCGGGTGCCGAAGCACTTCAACCCCCGTAACCCGGCGGCCCGACGAGACCTGGCGGCGCAGGTCAGCGGCACCGGCCTGGACCGGCACAGCCGCCGGGGCTCCCGGGGCCGGCGGTCGGGGGAGGACGACCAGATCACCCAGCTCCGGGCCGAGCTGCGGCGGCACCCGTGCCATGCCTGCCCGGAGCGGGAGGAGCACGCCCGGTGGGCGGAGCGGCGCCGCCGGCTGGAGCGGGACACCGAGGAACTGCGCGAGCGGGTGGCGGGCCGGACGGGGTCGCTGGCGCGTACCTTCGACCGGATCGTCGCGCTGCTGACCGCCCGCGGCTATCTCACCACCGAGGGCGCGGTGACCGACGCCGGCCGGATGCTCGGGCGGATCTGGACCGAGGCCGACCTGCTCGTGGCGGAGTGCCTGCGCCGGGGCGTCTGGGACGGCCTGTCCCCGGCCGAGTTGGCCTCCGCCGTCTCCGTGGTGGTCTTCGAGGCCCGCCGCGACGTCGACGAGCGGGCGTCGCTGCCGCGCGGCGCGGTCGCCGAGGCGGTCGACGCGACGCTGAAGCTGTGGAGTGAGATCGAGGCCGACGAGGCGTCCCGGGGTTTGGCCGTCACCCGCGAGCCGGACCTGGGCTTCGCCTGGCCGGTCTACCGCTGGGCCCGGGGCGAGGCGTTGGCGAAGGTGCTGGCCAGCGGGCACGAGTTCGACGGCGAGATGCCGGCCGGCGACTTCGTCCGGTGGGCCCGGCAGGTGGTGGACCTGCTCGGCCAGGTGGCCGACTCGGGCGGCGCCTCGACCGAGTTGCGGGCCACCGCCCGGCAGGCGATCGGCGCGGTGAACCGGGGCGTGCTGGCCTACCACTCGCCGGCCTGACCGGCAGCCACGGTGGCCCGAGCGGCACTGCTCGGGCCACGACCGGTTGCGGAAAGTGTCGTACCCGGTACTCAGGATGTATTCATGGCCGTCCCCGCCCTCACCCCGCGAAACGTCCCGCCGCGCTCGCTGCCCCTGCGCGAGGCGCGCACCCGACTGAGTCAGCTCGTCGCGATGGCGGAGCTGACCGACACCGTCACCGTGGTCACCCGCGACGGTGATCCGCGGCCGGTCGCCGCGATCGTGCCGGCCGGTGTGGTCCGCACCGCCGCCCAGGCCCGCGCCGACGCCGACCGTCTCACCGAGGTCACCGCCGGCTGGTCCCGGCGCCTGGAGGCCCAGCGTGAGCAGAGCGCCCGCCGTCACGCCGCCGAGCTGCGCGCGGTGACCGCGGCGCTCGCCGAGCTGTGGGCCGAGCTGGATCGGCGCTTTGCCCCGGGCAGCGATCCGGCGCTGGCCCGGCTACGCGCGGCCCACGCCGACCTGCTCGCCGACTGACCCTGCCGCCCACGGCACCATCCGACCTGCCGCCTGGCGCGCCGGGCCGACGGCGGGTCGGGGCCGGAGCGTGCCCGCCCTTAGGGATCAGCGGTGCGCCGGGCGAGTTCTGCCACACGTGCGGCGGGCGGATTGACCAGCCACTGTCCGGCGACGTGGACGGTGGGTACGGTCTCGTTGCCGTCGGCGACGGCCCGGACGGCTGCCGCTGCGGCCGGGTCCTGCCAGATGTCCACCTCGGTGAACGTGACCTTGCGCCGCCGCAGCTTCCGGCGCAGGAGGAAGCAGTACGGACAGCCGGGCCGGGTGTAGACGGTGACCGCTGGCTGGTCGGAAGTGTCGTTGCTCATCGGGTGCTCCGATCGGTGGGGTTGCGGGCGCGATCGTCGACGGCGGTGACCTCCGCCGGGCGCCGGCCGGTCAGCAGGCGGCGTGGGCCGCTGCCATCGTCCCCGAGCCGGTCATCGGGGTTACGCAGGGCGCAGGTGTTGATGGAGAGACAGCCGCAGCCGATGCAGTCGGAAAGGTCGTCGCGGAGGCGGGTCAGCTGGTCGATGCGGGTGTCGAGGTCGGCACGCCAACTTGCCGACAGACGGGCCCAGTCGTCTCGGGTCGGGGTGCGACCCTCCGGGAGCGCTGCCAGGGTCTCGGCGACCAGCCGCAGCGGTATCCCGACCCGTTGCGCGACCCGGATGAGGGCGACCCTGCGCAGGGTGTCGCGCGGGTATCGACGCTGGTTCCCGGTGGTCCGGCGGCTGCTGATGAGCCCCTTCGCCTCGTAGAAGTGCAGCGCGGTCACGGCGACGCCGGAGCGTGCCGAGAGTTGCCCGACGGTGAGTTCCTTGGCATCGAAGGGTGGCTTGGTCATGTCGAGATGCTATGACTTGACCTCGACCATAGTCGAGGTTGCACGCTCGGGCCCATGACGAAACAACTGGCCGGTGTGCGGCTGGAGCGGGTGGCCGGGCGGCGGGAGTGGATCGGTCTCGCGGTGCTCGCCCTTCCGGCCCTGCTCGCATCCCTCGAACTGACCGTGACGCACCTGGCGCTGCCCACGATCGGCACGGATCTGACGGCGAGCAGTACGCAGCTGTTGTGGATCGTCGACGTGTACGCGTTCCTGCTCGCCGGATCCCTCATCACCATGGGCGTGTGGGGTGACCGGATCGGTCGCCGGCGCCTGCTGCTGATCGGGGCCGCCGGATACGGTGTCGCCTCGATCGGCGCGGCCTACGCCCCGACGGTCGAGCTGCTGATCGGTGCCCGGGCGGTGATGGGAGTCGCCGGCTCGACCCTGATGCCGGCCACGCTCTCCCTGGTGACGGCCATGTTCAGGCAGCCGCGCCAGCGTGCGGTGGCGATCGGGATCGTCGTCGCCAGCGTCTCGGGCGGCACCGCGATCGGCCCCCTGATCGGTGGTTGGCTGCTGGAGCGGTTCTGGTGGGGCTCAGTGTTCCTGCTCGGGGTGCCGATGATGATGCTGCTGTTGGTGGTCGGACCGAGGCTGCTGCCCGAGCGCCGCGACCCGGCCGCCGGCCGGCTGGACATCGTCAGTGCCCTGCTCTCACTGGCCGCGGTGCTGCCGGTGGTCCACGGGCTCAAGCGGATCGCCGCCGAGGGTGCCCACGTGACCTCGCTGGCTGCCGTCGCGGTGGGCCTGGCCTGCGCAGTCGTGTTCGGGTGGCGACAGCGCGGCAAGGCCGATCCGTTCATCGACCTTCGGCTGTTCGTCAACCGGGAGTTCAGTGTCGCCGCGGCGACACTGGCGGTCGGCATCTTCGTCCTGTGGGGATCCAACTACGCCGTCGCGCAGTACCTGCAACTGGTGCACGGTTTGTCGCCGCTCGCGGCGGGCATGTGGACCGCGCCGTCCGCTGCCGGGGTGATCGTCGGATCCACGCTGGCCCCGCGGATCGCCCGCACGGTCCGTCCCGCGTTGGTCACCGCGGTGGGGCTGGCCGTCGCCGCCGTCGGATACGGCGTGCTCACCCAGGTGGAAGTCGGTGGGCTGGCCACCCTGGTGGCCGGGACCATCGTCGTGTCCGCCGGTCTGGGGCCGATGATGGCCCTCGCCACCGACATGGTCGTCGGGGCCGCCCCTGCGCAGCGGGCCGGCGCGGCGGCGGCGATCTCCTCGACGGCGCCACAACTCGGCGGGGCGTTCGGCATCGCGATCCTGGGCAGCGTCATCACCGCGGTCTACCGGCAGGACATGGCGGTGGATGTCCCCGCCGGCGTCCCCGACGTCGCGGCGGCCGCCGCGCGGGACAACCTCAACGCCGCGATGGTGGCCAGCGGTCGCCTTTCCGAAGGGCTCGGCGACCAACTGCTCGGCACCGCCCGGGAGGCGTTCACCCACGGATTCCAGCTCATGGCGGCGGCGAGCGCCGTGCTGATGGTGGTCACGTCGCTGCTCGTGATGAGCGTCCTCGGCCGTGCCCGCCGGTAGCGGCCTGGCCCCGCCGGGCCGGTCACGCTTGCGTCACAGAGTGTCAGCTACGGGTCGCGCTCAGCCACAATGGAGGCTCTCGCGGTGGGCGGCAGACGGGGGTGGCGATGAGCGAGTACGGCGAACCGGCCGCTGGTCCGCCCCCGGGGCGGGCCGGCACCTCCCGGGCCCGGCGGCTGCGCCTCGCCGCCCTGCTCGTGCTGCTCGTGGTGGTGGTCGTCGTGGTGATCCGGGTGGTCGCCGCGGCCGGCCCGCCGAGCCGCGAGCAGTTGCGGGAGCGGGCCGGGCTGACCGGCAAGCAGACCCTGCTCATCGGGGTCAAGGACGACCAGCCAGGGGTGTCGCAGCAACTGGAGAACGGCGCGTTCGAGGGCTTCGACATCGAGATCGCCTACATGATCGCCGACGACCTGGGCTTCGACGCGCCGCGGGTGGAGTTCCTGCCCATCGAGAGCGAGGATCGCGCCCGCCGGCAGGCCCGCGCCCCCGACGGTCGCTTCGTCACCGTCGACCTGGTCGTCGCCTCGTACAGCATCACTGAGCTGCGTCGGCAGCAGGGCGTGAACTTCTCCGCGCCGTACCTGGAGACCGAGCAGTCGGTGATCACGCGGGCGTCGGACGACCGTCCGGTGACCGGCCTGCGTGACCTCGCCGGGCGGAAGGTCTGCACCATCGCCACGTCGACCTCGGAGCGGAATCTGACCGAGCTGGGGGCGCAGGCGCGCGGCCGCAACCGGATCAGCGAGTGCGTCCAGGAACTGTACGACGGCACGGTCGACGCGGTCACCACCGACGCGGCGATCCTGGCCGGCTTCGTGGGCCCGCGCCCGCCCGGCGAACTGCCGCCGATGACCAAGCTGAAACGCGTGCAGGAGCTGCGGCACTGGGACATCGGCGACGACAACTCGGAGCTGTGGGGTGTCAACACCAGCCCGAACCCCGCGATGCGTGACCTGGTCAACCTCTCCCTGCAGGAGTCGGCGACCGGTCCCGACGGGGAACGGTGGCGGGCGGCCTTCGACCGGTACCTCAGGTCCGAGCAGCCTGCCAACAACCCGCAGCAGGTCGCGGTGGACCGGCAGCCGGAGCCCGGGCCGGAGGACAGGGTGGAGGTGCGGCAGTGGCCGTGGGAGAGGTTCGCGCTGCCGTACCCGCACCGACCGCGGCCGGCCTCGCCAACCGGCGTCGCTCGGGTGCGCGGCAGGCGCAGCAGTGGCTGTTGACCCTGCTGCCCGCCTTCCCGGTGCTGCTGCTGGTGCTGCGGCTGTGGCGGCTCAGCCGGCAGGACATGTCGACGATGCTGCTGCTCGTGCAGTACGTCAGCCCGCTGGGGCTGCTCAGCGCCCTGCTCATCGCCCTGGTCTGGGCGGTGCCGCTGGTGCTGCTGGTGCTCGCGGTGCTCGGCGAGCTGTTGCAGGTCAGCGCGCCTGACCGGTTCGATCCGGACCGGTCGTTGGTGGCGTACGCCAGCTCGCGTACGCCGAGCTGGGTGCTGGTGGTGACGGCCACGCTGGCCGCCCTCACCTGGCAGCTGCGGTTCCTGCCGGCCCTGGTGATGCTGCTGGTGTGGCTGGTCGCCCTGCGCATCCGCAACCGGTTTCCGGACCGGCCGCGGGTGCTGGTCACCACCGGTCTGATCCTGCCGGTGCTGGTGGCCGCGGCCTGCTACGCCTGGTTGGGCCCGGCCATCTGGGCGGCCCTGCGGCACGACGAACTGGCCACCGCCGCGCTGCTGGCGCTTCCGCCGGCCGGCGCGCTGGTGCTGACCGGGCCGGTGCCGGCGCGGGCCGCGCCGGCGTTGACCCGCACGCTCGTCTACGTGGTCGGCGCGCTGGTGCCGGTGCTCGCCGGAGCGGTCTTCCTGCGGGTGCCGCTGCTGCCCGCGGTGGCCGTCGAGGTCGGCGCACCGGTCACCCGGGAGGTGGTCCTGGGCGAGGCGGTGACGGTGACGGACCGGATGACCATCGTGCTGGAGCACTCCGGGGAGGTCCGTTTCCTGCTCAATGACGAGGTTCGGGCTCAGGTGCTGTGCCCGAACGCGAGCCGGATGCCGGCCAGCCGGGTGACGGTGGCGGGCTGGCCGGTGGAGGACACCGCCCTGGACTGGATGATGCCGCGCCGGCCGGTCGGCGTGCCGGATCCGCGCTGCGCCGGCCTGGTGCCGGTCGCCCCTTGATCCGGTCAGCTCGTCCGGCGGGCGAAGAAGTCGGCCAGCACCTGGGTGTGGGTGGTGAAGGCCAGCTCGGTGGGCTCGGTCAGCACCAGCCACTCGGTGGCCTCCGCCGTGGGCGCCGACGGCGGTAGCTCCTCGATCGGGCGTACCGGCAGCTCCCCGAAGATCATCATGGTGCCGCCGGCCGGTGCGCTGTGCACCGCGACCAGTTCCGCGCCGGCCGGATCGGCCAGCAGCCCCGTCTCCTCCTGCAGTTCGCGGACCAGCGCGTCCCGCCACTGCTCGCCGTACTCGATGAAGCCGCCGGGAAGCGCGAGCAGCCCGCGGGCGGGTTCGATGTCGCGGCGGACCACGACCACGCCGAGCCCGGAGGGGGTGAGCACCGGCAGCAGCGCCACCGCGACGGGCAGCGGATTGCGCCAGACCGTCTCGCCGCAGGCCACGCAGAGCCGGGGCCAGCCCGCCTCCGCCGGATAAACCGTGCCACAGTACGAGCAGTGCGAGTACGCCACCGGGGTCATGCCGCTGCACGCTACCCGTCGGCGGCCCGGCGCTGGCCGCCCCGGTCGGCGGCCTGTCCGATCGCGGATACTCCATTGGCCCGCCCCGGGTTGCGGGCTATGGTTGACCGATGTATCCCGTTGCCCTGCTGGACCACGTCGCCGTCACGGTGGCGTCGGTGCCGGCTGCCCCGGGCGCGGTGGATTGGCGGATCCCCGCTCGGACTGGTCATGGCCAGCCGAGCCCCGCCGGCCGGAGCCCTCCGGAACCCGTTCATTGATCAGGACGGCCAAGGGCGAAGCTCAAGCTTCGGCCCTTTTTTCTATTCCGGAAGAAAGGGAATCCGACATGAACGACCAGACATGGCTCACCCAACTCGAGTTGACGCTGACTCAGGAACACGAGACGCAGACGGCCCGGCTGACCCAGCTGACGGCCGATACCGGAGATCCGGCGGAGGCGCACACCAACGCCGCCCTGATCGTGGCGACCCGGCAGAGCCTGGAGCAGATCACGGGTGCGTTGCGGCGGCTGGCCGCCGGCAACTACGGCAGCTGCGAGAAGTGCGGTACGACGATCGCCCGGGAACGCCTGGAGATCCTTCCGCACGCCCGGTTCTGCGTGCCCTGCCAGCAGAAGCAGACCGGCTGACCTTGGCGCGGGCTGCCGCACCCGGCTTACCGGTGCGGCAGCCTACCGTCATCGCCGGGGCGTCCATCAGATCCGATCCAGCCGAGTGGCAGCCCGCTGGTGACGGTGTCCGGCAGCCCCTGGGTGGTGATCACGCCGGGCGGTGCGGCCCGCTCCGGGTCCAGGTTGGCGACGACCGTGGCGGTCACGCCATCGGGCCGGCGGGTGAGGGTCAACGCCCCGGTCAGGTGGTGGGCCAGCCAGAGTCCGCGCCCACCCGGGGTGTTCGCCGCCGGGAGGTTCACCGTCAGATCGCCGCCGTGGCCGTGGTCGATCACCTCGCAGACGAGTCGGTCAGCGTGCCGGAACAGGTCGAGCCGCCCGTGGCCGCCGCCGTGCAGCACGGCGTTGGTGACCAACTCGTGGATGGCCAGGACGAGATCCTCGGCCACGTCCCCGGTGAGGCCCGCCGCGGCGATCCGCGCGGCGAGCAGGTGCCGCACCGTGGTCACCGTCTCGGCGGTGAACGAAAGTGACAAAAGGGAGGTCGCCTCGCCATCGCCCGGAGACGGACCACCCGGGCCAGTGGCGTCCGGCCGACCGAGGTTGCTCATGATGGCAGATTACGTCGTCGTACGGCGACCGCGAACATTGCTGCAGGGCAAGTATCCTCGCGTCCGGCCACCGACCCGGCGGGCACCCGAATTCTGCCTGTTCCGCCCGGACTGAGCCGGCGGGCCGGGCGCTCAGTGCCGGTCCCCGACCGAGGTGCGGCCGAAGGCCCGGCCTAGCCGACGGACCTCGTCGGCCATCTGTTCGGCCAGCTCACCGCCCCCGAACCGGGTGATCAGCGCGTCGGACAGCCCGCTGAGCACCACCGGCCGCAGCGCCTGGACGAGGGCGAGCGAGCGGGGCACGTAGACCTTGCGGCGGCGACGTTCGATGCCGTGCAGCAGCGCGTCGGCGCAGCGCTCGACGCTGACCACGGCGGACAGCGGCCAAGGCAACCTGCGCTGCGCCGCCCGGAACGACGGGAAGGCCTCGCGGATGTCCCGGACCAGGTCGGTGTCGATCCAGATCGGGTGGGCGGTGCCGACGGTCAGCCCGCGCCGGCGGTTCTCCAGCCGCAGCACGTTGCCGAACTGCTCCACCCCGGCCTTCGACGCGGCGTACGCGGCCATGCCCGGCATCGCGGCGAAGGCCGCCGCCGACGAGACGATCAGCACGTGACCCTGGGCGGCCAGCACGTGTGGCAGCGCCGCGCTGACCGTACGGATCACGCCGGACAGGTTCACGTCGATGGTGCGTACCAGTGCGTCCACCGGCCCGCTCGCGACCGTGCCGAGATTGGCGACGCCGGCGTTGGCCACCACCACGTCGACGCCGCCGTACCGCTGCACGGTGGAGCTGACGGCGTCCTGGAGCCCCGCCTGGTCGGTGACGTCGCACTCGTACCAGTGCCCGTCCACATCCCGCGCCACCTCGCGCAGCAGCGCCGGCTCCAGGCCGACCAGGGCGACCCGGGCGCCGCGGGCGGCGGCGGCCCGGGCCAGGGCGGCGCCGATGCCGCGGGCAGCACCGGTGATCAGGATGGTCCTGCCGCGAAGGTCATACCGCATCAAAGCGCTCCAGGTTCCGGTCTGCGCCGCCGATCTCGACGGGCTGGTGGTCGGCGGGGCGGAAGCGGCGCAGCCGCCACCGGTAGCCGGTGGCGTACCCCGGCCAGATCGTGGTGTTGCGGCCGCTGGCGTCGAGGTACCAACTCGCGCAGCCGGTCTGCCAGACGGTGCCGCGCATCCGCCGGTCGACCCGCTCGGTCCAGCGCCGCTGCGCCTCGACGGTGGGTTCGATGGCGGGTACGCCGGTGGCCCGCTGGTGACGCAGGGCGGCGAGGATCAGGCGCAGCTGAGCCTCGAGCATCAGCACCACCGAGGTGTGTCCGAGGCCGGTGTTCGGGCCGAGCAGGAAGAACAGGTTGGGGAAGCCGGCGACGCTGGTGCCCCGGTACGCCCGCATGCTCGGCGTCCACGCCTCGGCGAGGCTGCGCCCGCCCCGACCGTGGATGCGGGAGGCGACGGGCGGGTCGGTGACGCGGAAACCGGTGCCGAGGATGATCGTGTCCGCCGGGTGGTGCACGCCGTCGGCGGTGACCAGCCCGTCGGCGGTGACCCGGCTGATGCCGGCGCTGACCACGTCGACGTTGCCCCGGGTCAGGGCCGGCCAGTAGTCGTCGGAGATGAGCACCCGCTTGCAGCCCATGGTGTAGTCGGGGGTGAGGGTGGCGCGTAGGCCCGGATCGGCGACCTCGCGTCGCAGCTTGCGCAGGGAACGTCGGGCGGCAACCCGGTTCACCGTGGGGTGGAGGAAGCCGACGGCCATCGCCTCGCGCGCCAGGTGGACCCCGGCCCGGGCGGCGCGCTGCGTGGCGGGCACCCGACGGAACAGGGACTGCTCCAGCCGGGTGATCGGGCGCGACCGGCGCGACATCAACCAAGCCGGGGTGCGCTGGAACAGGGCCAGCCGCGCCACGACCGGCTGGATGCGGGGTACGAACTGCACGGCGGACGCGCCGGTGCCGATCACCGCGATCCGGCGACCGGTCAGGTCGTGGTCGTGCCGCCAACGGGCGGAGTGAAAGACGGTGCCGGCGAAGCCGTCGAGGCCGGGCAAGTCCGGCATGGCCGGCTCGCTGAGTGGCCCGGTGGCGCAGATCAGCACCCGGGCAAGGTACGCGCCGCCGGAGGTGTCCAGCCGCCAGCGTCCGCGCCGCGAGTCCCAGTCGGCCCGGCGCAGCTCATGGCGCAGCCGCAACCTCGGGCGTACGCCGAAGCGGTCCACGCAGCCGCGCAGGTAGTCCCAGATCTCCTGCTGCCCGGAGAAGGTGTCCGACCAGTTCGGGTTGGGGGCGAACGAGAACGAGTACAGGTGCGACGGCACGTCGCAGGCGCAACCGGGGTAGGTGTTGTCCCGCCAGGTGCCCCCGACGTCGTCACCCCGCTCGAAGACGAGAAAGTCGGTGAAGCCGGCCCGCTGCAACTGGATGGCCGCGCCCAGGCCGCCGAAGCCGGCCCCGACGACAGCGACGTCGATCTCGATCATCCATCGCCGCCGGAATCCGTGCACCTGACCCGATGCAGCGTGTATCTAGAATTGATCAGGACGATCAGATGCGTGTCCTGAGCTTGCAGGACTTCGTGGGGCGGATTTGGGACTTCGGCGTACAGATTCACGACCTCGCCGTCGTAACCTGAAACCGTCTGCACGGTGTCCACCGTGAATCGGGAATGGGCGGCCGTTCCTTGTGAGAAAAAGCGATAGTCGAGCGTCAGGGCGAAGCACGAGGTCGAGAAGACCTGTATTGCGGTGAATTTTTGGGCAGCGTAACTCCCGGGTATTTCGAAATCTTGCACCTGAACGGTCCAGTAGCCGTCCGGATCTGCTCCTAGCACCGGCGGCCATACGCAACCCGAAAACCGGCTCGGCGACCGCGCCTCGACCTCGACCGGCACTTCTTTCGCATCCGGATGCTTCTGCCGGCAGAGCGTTGCGTTGTCCACTTCTGGTGCGGCCCGAGGATTGAGTGCAAGATATGCGGAAACCACGACGCCGATGATCCCGATGATTGCCGGTACGACTATGGCTGCATTCTTCCACCATGGGGATTCTTCCGCCTGCTCCGGATCGCTCGCCTTCTGCTCGGGAGGGGATGCGGCGGCGGGTGGTGCCCCGGCTGCCGAGGGCTGCTCTTCAGACACCCGACGAGTATCCCGGAGTGCATCGGGCAGCACAATCGCGCGACCACCTTCCGGCTTCCGGCAACGCGGTGGCAGGGACGCGGAGTGCCGGCCGGCGCCCCCGCCCCTGTGTCGGCGTCGCGGCGCTGCGGTGGCCACTGTTCCCCGGCCATGCTTTGCTCTGCTTCAACCCACGCAACGGATTCCGGCGAGAAACATTGCGCGGGTTGAAGCAGAGCAAAGCGCCCGCAGCGGCCACCGGCAGGCGGCGGGGCGCGACGACCCAGGACGACAAGGGGACCATGCATGACCGATTTCGTCGGCGCCGTGGACCAGGGCACCACCAGCACCCGATTCATGATCTTCGACCACAGCGGTAGCGAGGTCGGCCGCCATCAGCTCGAACACCAGCAGATTCTGCCGCGCGCCGGCTGGGTGGAGCACAACCCGGTGGAGATCTGGGAGCGGACCCAGACGGTCGTGCGGACGGCCCTGAACACGCACAACCTGGCCGCGTCCGACCTGGCCGCCCTCGGCATCACCAACCAGCGGGAGACCACCGTGGTGTGGAACCGGCGCACCGGCCGGCCGTACTACAACGCCATCGTCTGGCAGGACACCCGTACCGACCGGATCGCCGCCGCGCTGGAGCGCGACGGCCGGGGTGACGTCATCCGGCGCAAGGCCGGTCTGCCGCCGGCCACCTACTTCTCCGCCGGCAAGATCCAGTGGATCCTGGAGAACGTCGAGGGTGTCCGGGCGGCGGCCGAACGCGGCGAGGCCGTCTTCGGCAACACCGACACCTGGTTGCTGTGGCACCTCACCGGCGGCACCGACGGCGGCGCGCACGTCACCGACCCCACCAACGCCAGCCGCACCATGCTGATGAACCTGGAAACCCTGGACTGGGACGACGAACTGCTGTCCTTCTTCGACATTCCCCGCGCCATGCTGCCGCGCATCGTCGCCTCCTCCGACCCGCACGGCTACGGCAGCACCCTGCCGAACGGCCCGTTCGGCGGGCCGGTCCGGATCACCGGCGATCTGGGTGACCAGCAGGCCGCCACCGTCGGTCAGGTCTGCTTCGCGCCGGGCGAGGCGAAGAACACCTACGGTACGGGCAACTTCATGCTGCTCAACACCGGCACCGACATCGTCCGGTCGAAGGCCGGCCTGCTCACCACCGTCTGCTACCAGTTCGCCGACGCGGCGCCGGTCTACGCGCTGGAGGGCTCCATCGCCGTCACCGGCTCGGCGGTGCAGTGGCTACGCGACCAGCTGAAAATCATCAGCAGCGCGGGGCAGAGCGAGCACCTCGCCCGCCAGGTCGACGACAACGGCGGGGTCTACTTCGTGCCTGCCTTCTCCGGCCTGTTCGCCCCGTACTGGCGCTCCGACGCCCGAGGGGCCATCGTCGGGCTGTCCCGCTACAACACCGACGCCCACATCGCCCGGGCCACCCTGGAGGCGATCTGCTACCAGAGCCGGGACGTGGCCGAGGCGATGGCGCAGGACTCCGGCGTACCCCTGGAGTGCCTCAAGGTCGACGGCGGCGTAACCGTCAACGACCTGTGCATGCAGTTGCAGGCGGACATCCTCGGTGTGCCGGTCAGCCGGCCGGTCGTCGCCGAGACCACCGCCCTCGGCGCGGCGTACGCCGCCGGCCTGGCCGTCGGCTTCTGGGCCGACACCGACGAACTGCGCCAGAACTGGAACGAGAGCCGGCGCTGGCAGCCGACCTGGTCGCCGCAGCAGCGCGCGGCCGGCTACGCCGGCTGGCGCAAGGCGGTCCAGCGCACCCTCGACTGGGTCGACATCAACTGACCCCCCGCAAGGAGGGGCCCCCTTTTAACGCCTGGTGTAGAGGAAGGGCCCCCTATTAACACCGCCTGACTGTCTCAGAACTATCTCAGAACCGTCTCAGTATCCTGTGTTGAGTCGAGATAGCGGTAGACGGTCGCCCGGGACACGCCGAACTCGGCGGCGATCTCGTCGGCCGAATGAGTGCCGGCCGCGTGCATCCGGCGGGCGGCGCGCACCTGCTCGGAGGTCATCGCCGGTGGACGTCCGGGCCGCCGTCGACCGGTGGGTGCCGATAGCGGGATGGCGGCCCGGGCATGGGTGGGCGCATCGGCCGATACCTGCTCGCCGGTTGCCACATCGGTTGGGTCGGGGGTGTCGGGTGGGCGGGCGGTGCCGGGTTGGCCGCCACCCAGCAGGCGGCGGACGCCGTCGAGCATGTCGACGCGCAGCACCGGCGCGGGTACGTCCATCAGGAACACCACCGGGTCGCTGCACATGGCGATCGCCTGCACGGCGCGGACCCGTTCGCGGCGGTCCGCGTCCGGGCCGGCGACGATCTCGTTGGCTCGCATCGCGATCCGCACCAGCCGGTGGTACGTGCTGCCCCGCTCGACCAGCGCGAGGTCGTGGAAGAGCATGCCGAGCGGGCCACGATGTTCGAGCATGGTGTCCACCCAGCCCTCCAGCAGCGTCCACCTCGCTTGCTCAAGTGACAGTGCGCAGGCGGTCTCCACCAGCGTCTCCAGGTCGCGGACCATGGGTTCGGCCAGGGCGGTGAGCAGGTGCCCCTTGCTGGGGAAGTGGTAGAGGATCGCGGCTTTGGTCAACTGGAGTCGCTCGGCGATCTGACGCAGCGAGGTGCGCTGGTAGCCCTGAACGGCGAAGAGGTCGAGCGCGGCGCGCAGGATGCGGCTTCGCGTGCCGTCGGTCTCCACCCAGGTCATGCCCCTCAGCGTAGCGGCTACTGACCGTCGGATAGGGATGCCGGTGTCGGAGCCTTACCTTCGGTAAGTACAGTGGGATCGATACCGGCACGACGGGAGGCACCCATGTCAGTGATCTCCATCGAGAACCTCGTCAAGACCTTCGGCGGTGTACGCGCGCTCGACGGTCTCGACCTGCGGGTGGAACCGGGGGAGGTGCACGGCTTCCTGGGACCCAACGGCTCCGGCAAGTCGACCACCATCCGGATCCTGCTCGGTCTGCTGCGCCGCGACTCCGGGCAGGTGCGGCTGCTCGGCGGCGACCCGTGGCGCGACGCGGTCGCGCTGCACCGACGGCTGGCGTACGTGCCGGGCGACGTCAACCTCTGGCCCAACCTCTCCGGCGGCGAGGCGATCGACCTGTTCGGCGCGCTGCGCGGCGGGCTGGACCATCGCCGCCGGGACGAGTTGCTGGACCGCTTCGACCTGGACCCGACGAAGAAGTGCCGCACCTACTCCAAGGGCAACCGGCAGAAGGTGGCGATCGTCGCCGCCTTCGCCTCCGACGTCGAGCTGTACGTCCTGGACGAGCCCACCTCAGGGCTGGACCCGCTGATGGAGGCGGTGTTCCAGGAGGAGGTCCGCGAACTCACCGGGGCCGGTGCGAGCGTACTGCTCTCCAGCCATGTGCTCGCCGAGGTCGAGGCCCTCTGCGACCGGGTCAGCATCATCCGCGAGGGCCGCGTGGTGGAGGCCGGCACCCTCACCGAACTGCGTCACCTCGCCCGCACCACGGTGACCGTCGAGACCGTACGCCCGCTGACCGGCCTGGAGGCCCTGCCCGGGGTGCACGAGGTCCGACCGATCGACGGCCGGGTCCGGTTGGAGGTCGAACCCGACCACCTCGACGCCCTCCTCGGTCACCTGGTCCGGTTCGAGGTCCGGGCGCTGACCAGCGCACCGCCCACCCTGGAGGAGTTGTTCCTGCGGCACTACGGCGACACCGCCAACGGCCGGTCCGCATCCGTCGGCGGCACCCGATGAGCGGCTTCACCGGCACGTTCCGGCTGGCCCGGCTCGCGTTGCGCCGGGACCGGATCCGGCTGGCGATCTGGGTGCTCGGCACGCCCCTGATCGGGTACGCCCTCGCCGAGAGCGTCGCCGGCCTCTACCCGAACGAGCGGACCCGCCTCGGGTACGCCGAGACCGCCGTGACCAGCGTGGTGGCCCGCGCGTTCAACGGCCCGGTCGCCGGCGTCGACCTCGGTGCCGTGGTGGTCACCGAGACGTACCTCACCCTGGCCCTGCTCGCCGCGCTGCTCAGCACCTTCGCCGTGATCCGGCACACCCGGCAGAACGAGGAGACCGGGCGGGCCGAACTGCTCGGTGCCTCCGCTGTCGGCCGGTACGCCCTGCTCACCGCCGCCCTGGTGGTCGTGGTCGGCGCCAATGTGCTGGCCGCCGGGCTGCTCGCGGCGGCGTTCGTCGGCGCCGGGCTGCCGGTGGCCGGCTCGACGGCCGCCGCCGCTGCGATCGGCGGGGTCGGTGTCGCCTTCACCGGCGTCGCCGCCGTCACCGCCCAACTCACCGTCACCTCCCGGGGCGGCAACGCCCTCGCCGCCGCCACGGTGGGGGCCGCGTTCCTGCTGCGGGCCGCCGGCGACGTGCTCGGCGAACGTGAGGCCGGCGGAGTCCGGCTGGACAGCGCCTGGCCGACCTGGCTCTCCCCGCTGGGCTGGGGCACCCAGTTGCGGGCCTTCGGCGGGGAACGCTGGTGGGTCCTCGCGCTGCCGGTCGCCCTGCTCGTCACCGGGGTCGCCCTGGCCTTCGCGCTGGCCGAACGCCGCGACGTCGGCGCCGGTCTGTTCGCCGCGCGGCGCGGGCCGGCGCGGGCCGCCACCGGGCTGCTCAGCCCGGTGGGGCTGACCTGGCGGCTGCACCGTGGCGCGCTGGCCGGCTGGGCCGTCGCGGTGGCGGTGCTCGGTCTCAGCATGGGCGTGGCCGGGCACGAGGTCGACGCCATGATCGCCGACAACCCGCAGGCGGCCGAGGCGATCGCCCTGCTCGGCGGTGGATCGGAGCTGGTCGACGCGTACCTGGCCGCGATGCTCGGGCTGTTCGCGCTGACCATCGGGGCGTACGTGGTGCAGGCCCTGCTGCGTACCCGCAACGACGAGTCCGATGGCGTGCTGGAGGCGCTGCTCGCCACGCCGGTCAGCCGCACTCGATGGCTCGGTACGCAGGTGCTCGGCGCCGTGCTGGGCGCGTTGGCGCTGATGCTGCTGGCCGGGGTCACCACCGGTCTCGGCTACGGGCTGGCCGTCGGCGACCCGGTCGGGCGGGTCGCCGAGCTGGGCGGGGCGGCGCTGCTGCGGATGCCGGCCCTGCTGGTGGTCGCCGGGGTGGTGGCCGTCCTGTTCGGCGCGTTGCCGCGCTGGTCGGTCGCGCTGAGCTGGACGGTGCTGATCGTGTTCCTGCTGCTCGGGCAGTTGGGCGCGATACTCGACCTGCCGCAGGCCGCGCTGAACCTGTCGCCGTACACGCACATCCCCTCGGTGCCCGCCGCCGACCTCACGGTGCTGCCGCTGATCACCCTCGCCGCCGTAGCCGTCGCCCTGATCGCCGCCGGCCTGATCACCTTCCGCCGCCGCGACACCCCCAGCTAGCGGCTCTTGATCGTCTGCAGTTCAGTGGCTCGACACGCCGCGATGAGAGTCACTCAACTGCAGACGATCAACGACCCCTCATAGCACATTCGGGGCTGGGTGTGGGGGTTGTGCACAGGGAGCGGTGGGTGTCCACAGGGGCGGCGGGCGGTCGTCGGGTGCCGCAGGCTTCCTGCCATGGATGCCGTGCCCGCTCCCGCCGATCCCGCTTGCGGCGGTGCCACCCGAGGTTGCCCGACGGGCGCTGCCTCCGATATCCGGTCCAGCGCGGCTTCACAGCACCTGGGAGAGGAATCGGCGCAGGCGAGGGTGCCGGGCCGACTCGAAGATGGCTGCCGGCTCGTCGGCCTCCAGCACCACCCCGGCGTCCATGAAGGCGACGGTGTCGGCGACCTCCCGGGCGAAGCCCATCTCGTGGGTCACCACCACCATGGTCATGCCCTGCGCGGAGAGGTCCGCGATCAGCGCCAGTACACCCTTGACCAGTTCCGGGTCCAGCGCCGAGGTGGCTTCGTCGAAGAGCATCACCTGCGGCTGCATGGCCAGCGCGCGGGCGATGGCGACGCGCTGCTGCTGCCCGCCGGACAGGTGCGCCGGCCGGGCGTCGGCCTTCGCGGCCAGACCGACCCGGTCCAGGTGTTCGCGGGCGACCGCCACCGCCTCGTCCTCGCCGAGCTTGCGGATCCGCCGCAGCGCGAGGGTGATGTTGCGCAGCACGCTCATGTGCGGGAAGAGGTTGAACTGCTGGAACACCATGCCGATCCGCTGCCGCAGGGCGTCCGGGTCGTCGCGCAGCACGCTGCGCCCGTCCAGCAGCACATCGCCACGGTCCGGTTCGAGCAGCCGGTTGACCGTACGCAGCAGGGTCGACTTGCCCGACCCGGACGGACCGATCACGCAGGTGGTGGCGCCCCGGGCCACGTCCAGGTCGACGCCGCGCAACACCTGGTGGCGTCCGAAGGCCAGGTGTACGTCGCGCAGGCTGAGACTGACCGATCTGCTCATCGTTGGTTGCCTCCGGCGGCGCCGGGCAGCGCCAGGTCCAGGTCGTCGGGGTCGTCGCCGGCCGGCCCGGTCGCCGGCCGTCCGTGCCGCAGCCGCCCGTCGATCCAGTTGACCACGTGCGTCAGCGGCACGGTCAGTGCCAGGTAGAAGAGCCCGGCCAGCAGCAGCGCGGACTGGTTGCCGGTGTTGGCCGCGTAGTCCTGCCCGATCCGGAACAGCTCCCGCTGGCTGGCCAGCAGGCCGAGGAAGTAGACCAGGCTGGAGTCCTTGATCAGGGCGATCAGCTGGTTCACCCAGGCCGGCAGGATCCGGCGGATGCCCTGCGGGATGATCACCATCCGCATCGCCTCGCCCCAGGAGAAGCCCAGCGCGCGGGCCGCCTCCAGTTGGGTGGCCTCCACCGACTGGATTCCCGACCGGAAGATCTCCCCGATGTACGCCGACGCGATCAGCGACAGCGCCAGGATGCCCAGCGGGTACGGGTTGGGCCCCCACACCTGCATGCCGAGCGGGGCCAGGCCGACGCCGATCAGCAGGATCGTCGCCGCCGCCGGCAGGCCGCGGAACACGTCGGTGTAGATCCGTGCCGGCCAGCGCAACCATCGGGTACGCGAGATGCCCGCCACGGCCAGCACGATGCCCAGCGCCGAGCCGAGCAGGGCGGCGGTGACCGCCAGGATCAGCGTGTTCGGCAATCCGACGGTGAGCATCTCGGGTAGCGCCTCGCGCATGGACTCCCAGTCGAAGAACGTCTCCCACAGGGTGCGCAATGGATCCACGGTCAACCTCCGCCCGGCTCGCTCGTCGCCCTACCTCAGGAAGCGGCTGACGCCGACGGGGCCACCGAGCCGGCCGACGCCGAGGGCGGGGTCACGTTGCCGCTGCCCGGGGTGAACTCGGCCGGGATCGGCCGGCCCGGGTAGTACTGCTCCAGCAGCCGGGTCCAGGTACCGTCGGCGATCACCTCGTCGAGGGCCTTGTTCAGCGCCTCGCGCAGCGCGTCGTTGCCCTTGGCGAAGGCGTACGCCGTCGGGGCCGGGCTGAGTTCCGTCGCCGCCACCTTGATCTTGCCGCCGCTGTCGGCGGCGGTCTTCTCACCGATCTCGGCGGGGGCGATCCAGGCGTCGGCGGTGCCGGCCTTCAGTTGGTTGATCGCGCCGTTGTAGTCGGGGACCCGCACCGGGTCGAGGCCCTTGTTGGTGGCGTAGTCGTCCTGGACGGTGCCCTGCACGACCACCACCCGCTTGCCGGACAGCTGGTCGAAGCCGCTCAGCGAGGAGGCGGCGGGCACGTTCAGGCCGAAGTAGCCGAAGTCGTAGCCGTTGCCGAAGTCGACGGTCTTCTTCCGCGCCTCGGTGATGGTGATCGAGGAGCTGCCGACGTCGAACTTGCGGGTGTTCACCTGGGACAGCAACGCGGAGAAGTCGGTGCCGACGAACTCCACCTTCAGCCCGAGCCGGTCGGCGGCGGCGACCAGCAGGTCGTTGTCGAACCCGGTGAACCTGCCGTCCTTCAGGTACACGTTCGGCGGGGCGTCGGTGAGGGTGCCGGCCCGCAGCACCCCGGGCTGGAGCAGGTCGTACGGGTTGTCGGCGGTGCTGCCGCCGGAGTCCGAGCCGCAGGCGGTGAGGGTGGCGGCGCCCACGATGGCGGCGACGCCGACGGCGGCGGCCCGGGTCAGGACAGGAAGGATTCGCACAGGTGTCTCCTGGTTGAGCTACGGCGGGCACGGACGTGCCACACCGACGGTCCGTCGCAGGACGGACCGCTGGAACGGATCAGGAAGGTCAGGGATCGATCAGCCACACGCGGCGGCGATCGGCGCGATCAGCTACACGCGGCGCTGCACACCCGCATCATGTCGACGTGCCGGCGCCGGGTCAGGTTCGGACCGGGGACGACAGGAAGGGTACGACTGCGATGCGGCACGGCTCTCCTCCAGGTCGTGATGACCTGGGAAACCAGGCCACGCTTGCACCGGAGCCTGCTCCGATGCCTGGTCCTCACCCGGGGCACCCCTGCGCGGACGAGGGTTGCCGGCCAGCGAGCCGGGGCTTGGCGCTGGCGCTCATGACCTGCCGCCGAGGCTAGCAGCAGGTGACGGGGCCGGGTCCACCCGTTATGACCAGCCTCACCCCGGTCCAGGGCCTGGGTCGATTAACCCGTTGGCGAGGGCGGGGCGGACGGTTACCCTGCGGGACTCATGGATCTACCTCGAAGTTTCGTCATCCGCGAAGGTGACCTACGCATCCTCAACCCGTTCGACGCCGGCAAGCTGGCCACCCTGGGCCGGGCGCTGAAACTCGCGCCGGGCACGTCGATACTCGACCTGTGCAGCGGCAAGGGTGAACTGCTCTGCACCTGGGCCCGCGACCACGGGGTGGTCGGCACCGGCGTCGACATCAGCACCGATTTCACCGCCGCCGCCCGCGAGCGGGCTGCCGAGCTGGGCGTGGCCGAGCGGGTCCGGTTCGTGCACGGTGACGCCGCGTCGTACCTGCCCGAAGAGCCGGTCGACCTGGCGGCCTGCGTCGGCGCCACCTGGATCGGCAACGGCGTTGCCGGCACCCTGGAGATCCTGGCTCGGCGGCTGCGTCCAGGCGGTATGGCGCTGGTGGGTGAGCCGTACTGGCGGATCGATCCGCCCGACCAGGCGACCGTCGAGGGCTGCCAGGCCGCGAGCCGGGACGACTTCCAGGATCTTCCGGGCCTGGTCGGCCTCTTCGGCGAGCAGGGTTGGGACCTGGTGGAAATGGTGCTGGCCGACCAGGACAGCTGGGACCGTTACGCGGCGGCGCACTGGCTCAACCTGCGCCGTTGGCTGGACGCGAACCGGGACGACCCGCTCGCCGACGAGCTGCGGCGGGAGCTGACCGAGGACCCGGTGCGCCATGTCCGTTACCAGCGCGAGTACCTGGGCTGGGGTGTCTTCGCACTGATCCGCCGCTGAGCTGCGGCGGCGCACAGCGGACTGGGCCGCTGACCATTGTCGGTCCAGTTCGGACCCTCCCGCTCCGGCGCGGGATGGACTGGTATGGCAGCGTGTGTCCGGTGCCGGCGTTCGCCGGTCGGAGACGATAGTCAGGGGGACTGGCAATGCCCAAGCAGATGAGTCGGCGGGCCGCCATCGGCATCGGGGCGGCGACGGCGGCACTGGTGGCGGCCCCGCGTGGCGCCAGCGCGGCGCCGGGCGCACCGGCACCTGAGATCGGTGCCGGTACCGCGGAGGATCTGATCCGGCGTACGTATCAGCGGGAGAAGACGCGGGCGGGCGGTGTGTGGCACTCGCATGTTGCCATGGTCGGCGCCGCCGGTGCACTGCGGACCGTGGTGGCGGACGATGCCGACCGGGTGACGCACGGGTACAGCGTGCAGAAGGTCGCGGTCGCCATCGCGGTGATGGACAAGATCGACCGGGGGGAGCTGCGGCTCGACCAGCGTCTGGACCTGACCGCCGACATCATCCTCGGTGGCAGCGGGATCTACTTCCTGCAGACCGTCTGGGGCGACGAGGTCACGGTGGCGAACTTCCTCACCGCGTTGCTGCTGGTTTCCGACAACACGGCGGTGCGGATGTGCGGCCGGGTGGTGCCGGCGCTGGAGATCAACCAGATTCTCGCGGCCAAGGGTTTCACGCACACCAGAGTGGAGCCGGTGGCCAACCCGAACCGGTTCTTTCTCGGCGTCACCACCGCGCGGGAGACCCACGACCTGCTCTGGCGGCTGGCCAACAAGACCCTGCTGTCGGCCCGGTCCAGCGACTTCCTCCTCGGCATCCTGCGCTGGATCAACGGCTACCACGACGGTGTCCGCCGCGACATGTCCTCGGCGGAACGCAGTCGGGTCGCCACCAAGTACGGCGCGGACTACGACTCGCGGGGCGCCGCCCGGCACGAGGCCGGCATCGTCTTCGACGCGACCGGCGCGCCGGCGCTGACCTACGCGTTCTTCGCCGACACCCTCGGTGACCTGGACAACTACGGCGGCACGCATCCGGCCGTACGGGCACACGCGGCCTTGGGACGGGTCATGTTCGACGCCGTCGGCCCGGTCACCAACCGCGCGGCGCGCGCCCGCCACTCCGTCCAGCAGTTCCACCCCGTCAACGGGGGCTGACCCGCCCACCACTCTCGCCGATCTTGCACTTTTCGTCGGGGTGAATGCTGTCAAAAGGGGCGTATCGTCGACCAGGAGTGCAAGATCGACGGGGTGGAGGTGGTGACGGGCAGGGGCCGCCCGGAGGTGGGAGGCACCCCGGACGGCCCCGCGCGGCCCGGGCCTGGGTGGGCCGCGTCTACCGCGTTCGCTTCCCGCGGGCGGCCGGGTCAGGCCAGCCGGATGGCGTCCCCGTCGACCGTGACGTTCGCGGCCGGCAGCGGAGCACCCGCCGGTCCGCTGCGTACCGATCCGTCCGCGATGTCGAACACGCTGTTGTGGCAGGCGCAGGTGATCACGCCGTCGGCGACCGAGGTGACCGTGCAGCCCTGGTGCGTACAGGTCGCGGAGTACGCCTTGATGGCACCGGCCGTGGGTTGGGTGACCACCACGCCCGCGTCGGCGAAGATCTGACCACCGCCGACCGGGATGTCCGCCAGGGTGGCCAGCGCCGGGGCACCGGCGTCCCCGTCGTCGGGGATGGCGCTGCCCGACGGGCCCGCACTGCCCGACGAGTCCGCGCTGGCCGGCGGTGCCGGGGCCGCCGCCGGCTGGCCGTACGTCGCGCAGCCGGTCAGCCCGGCCACGCCCACCGCGCCGGTGGCGGCCAGCAGGGCCCGTCGCGACCGGCAGCAGCCGGCCTGCTCGTGCTTCATCTGGGATGCCTTTCCGGGGTCAGAGTTGGAAGCCGAACGTGGTGAAGTACCAGACCGACGAGGTCAGGAAGACACCGATCAGGGCGACGAAGACGGCACCACCGATCACCGGCAGTACCCAGCCGGCGAGGCCACGCTTGGGCAGGGCCAACATCTTGGTGGTGAACGCCCCGAAGAAGAAGCACCCCAGCAGGGAGTGCGCCAGCGTACGGGTGTCGTAGTCGGCGAAGCCGAGCGCGTACAGGCAGTGCACGGCGACCGGAACGGTGAGCAGGAACGCGACCCGGCCCGACCAGCGGTGCGCGGAACCGGCCCAGGACGGGGAGAACCCGCCGAGCCGGCCCCACATGGACAGTGCACTGAGCAACTGGATGACGGCGAAGAATGCCGCCCCGCTGCCCAACCACACCTTCACCGTCAACGGCGAGGAGAAGCCGGCCACGTTCACCGCGATGCCGGTCGGGGTGTGGGTGCGGCCGTAGACGCCCAGGGCCACCGTGACCCCCGCACCCACCAGCACCGGAACCAGCAGCGAGGGGCGCCGCCGCTGGGCGCTCGGCGGGGGACTGCCGAAGTCGCGCAGCACCTCGACGGCGGGCTCGGGCGCTCGGCGCGGCACCGTGCGTACGCTGCCCATGCGGTGTTCGGCCATCACCGTGCCCCGGGGACGACCGGCTCGGCGGTGAGGGTGACTCCGTTGACCAGGGTGCTGTAGAAGGCGGGATCAAGCGGCGGCGCCGGGATCAGTTTGCCGTTCCAGGTGACGATGCCGATCTGAGTGCCATCGGGCAGGAAGATCCAGCCGCCGTCGATGCCGGCCTTGCGGACATCGTCGGTCGCGCGGTAGATCGCCGGGCTGGTGACCGAGCCGGACTTGACGTTCGGCTCGTCCGTCAACCTCTCCTCGGGCCAGGCGGTGAACTTCCAGCGGCGTACGCCCACGATCATCTCGCCGCTGGCGCTGTCGCCGCGGATGATGCCGCTGAGCTTCGCGTCCTTGCCGGTCAGCTCGATCTTCCCGTCCCGCACCGTGCCGGAGAGCCACACCTCCATGCTGCGGCCGTCGCAGACGTACGCCTCGGCCTTGCCGTTCTTGACGGTGATCGCGATGACGGCGCCGTTCTCCAGTTGGCCGATCCAGTTCTGTTCGACCGAGGCGACCTCGGTGCCGGCCGATGACGCGTCCGGCTCGGTCGGCGGCGCCGTTCCGGGCGGTCGGGCGGGGGCGTCATCCGGTTCCGCCACGTCCGCGCCGGCCTCGCCCTCGGGCTCAGGCTCGGCAGCCGGCGCGGCGGCCGGTGGACCGCTGCTGGCCGCAGGTTGGGTGCTCGGCGGGGATGCCTGCGCACTCATCGTGAACAGCACGGCAGCCGTCACCACCCCCGACAGGAGGGTCAGCAACGGAGTAAGGCGCTTCATGGGCGACCTCCTTCCCCCACAGGTACGGCCCGCCGCCCTCGAAAGTTCAACACTGCCGAAGTGAAAGGAAGGGCCCCTGTTAACGCCTCGTGTATAGGAGGGGGCCCCTTTTAACATCTCGGCCGGGCCCGGTCCGGCCCGGTGAGGTGACTCAGACGGAGATGCGCGGATTGCGGCGGCGGGGGGTGCCGGAGCTCTTGTGCGCGCCGACCCGGTGGCGCACGGCCTCGGCCGGCGTGACGTCGACCCGCGTCACCTCGGCACCCTCCCCGGCCGCGTCGAGCTGGGTCAGGGCGTCGTCCAGGGTGTCGAAGATCGGGAAGATCCCGTCGAGCCGCATCGTGTGCAGCACCGTGCGGATGAACCGCGACGGCGCGGCCAGGCAGAGCCGAGCGTCGCGCTCGCGTACCTCACGGTGGGCGCGGACCAGCAGGCCCAGCCCGATCGAGTCGATGACGCGGACCGCGGCCAGATCCACCACGACCGTCCCGCTCACCTCGACCGCTTCGCGCAACGCGGTACGCAGCGCGTCGTCGGCCTGCGGGTCGAGGCCGTCCTTGTCGACGAGCACCTGCACGTCGCCGACGGGTTCGACGTCGGCGCCCGGCCCGCCGGCACGGTCGTCGAGCGGGTTCGTGCCCGGTGGCAGGGTGCTGCACCGCGGGCACCGGTGCGGGCCGGTGGCGAACGGGGAGCCGCTCCAACCGTGGTCGGAGACGAGCGTCCAGACGACCTCGGCGTCGGGCAGCACGCGTGCCGTGTCGGTGGTGGTCTCGCCGCACGCGTCGCAGATCAGGGTCATCAGGTTGTCGTCCGGTACGACGGTCATCCTGCTTCCTCTCCGGTGCCGCGGCCGTCACGGCCGGGTCACGGACTCGGGGCGTCCGGCGGAGGGTGCCGTCGCCGTGCGGGCGGTCAGCGGGAGTCGGAGCGTTCCTTGCCGGCGGTGGCGACCACGATGACCACGCCGACCGCGGCGAGGCCGGCCTGGACGATCAGGCCCAGCAGGCTGAGCCCGCGGACTCCGGCCAGCCAGGCGCTGATGGCGCCGAGCAGCGCGGCGACGCCGCCGATGGTCATGGTCAGCCACAGCGGCACGCTCGGCCGGCCGGGGACGACGAGGCGGCCGAGCGCACCGACGGCGAGGCCGACGGCGAGGCCGACGGCGAGGGCCGCGGCGATCCCGGCGATGGTCATGCTGCTCCTCGTGCGGACGGGCGGGGCGGATCAGGTGCGTACGGTGACGGCCGCGTGGCCGTACGCGGACCGGCGCGGCGCGGTGCCCGGAAGCTCCGGGTCGCCGGCCGCCGGCGCCAGCGCCCCGGTGCCCGGGGTCGGTGGCGCGGCGTTGTCGGTGTGCACCGGCAGGATCTGATCCAACCGGGCGGCCTGGAGGATGCGGGCGATTCGCGGGTTGGGATCACGCAGCGCCAGCACGCCGCCGGTGCGCACCATCTGGCGGTGCACGTCGAGCAGCAGCCCGATCGCGGCGGCGTCGATGTGCCGGCAGCCGGACAGATCGATCACCACTCGCGCCGGATGCAGGGCGAGCAACCGGTCGAACACCGCCCCCGTCTCGGGCAGGCAGGCCAGCTCGAACTCGGTGATGGCCACCTCGACGAGCGGCACGGTGCACTCGGCGCGGCGTGGGTTGGTCACGTCGGTGGCCTCCTTTCCTGCCGTCCCCGAGGTCGGTTCCCACCCTGCCGACCCGGAGTGGCGGGCACCACGCGGACGTATGACAGTTGCATGACAAAACGCCCGCAGTCCGGCCGTGATTGGCTGGTCCGCACGGCCTTGGGGATGATTCCGGTATGACAGCGGTACTGGTGATCGAGGACGACGACCGGATCCGGTTGGCGTTACTGCTCGCCCTGGAGGACGAAGGTTACGAGGCGCGTGGCGCGGCGACCGCCGAGGAGGGCCTGCGCTCGCAGCGCCGGGAGTCCGCCGACTACGTGCTGGTCGACCTGATGCTGCCCGGCATCGACGGCTTCGAGGCCATCCGCCAGTTGCGCCGCGACGACGACGTACCCATCGTGGTGGTCAGTGCCCGCGACGACACCCACGACATCGTCGCGGCCCTGGAGGCCGGCGCCGACGACTACGTGGTCAAGCCGGTGGCGATAAAGGAGCTGACGGCCCGGTTGCGGGCCCTGCGCCGGCGGGCCCGCACGGTGACCACGGTGGAGGCGGAGGTTCCGGTGTTCTCCTTCGGGGACCTGGAGGTCAGCCCCGAGGCCGGCGAGGTACGCCGGGCGGGCGAGCCGGTCGCGCTCACCCGCACCGAGTTCCGGCTGCTCTGCGAGCTGGCCGAGCACGCCGGGCGGGTGCTCTCCCGCCAGCAGTTGCTCAGCCGGGTCTGGGGGTACGACACCGGCGACGAGCGCCTGGTGGACGTGCACGTGGGCCGGCTGCGCCAGAAGATCGAGACCGATCCGGCCAATCCCCGGCATCTGGTGACACTGCGCGGGCTCGGCTACAAACTCCAGCGATGAGACGCCTCGGACTGCGTGCCCGGGTCACCACCGCGTTCGCCGTGGGGGCCCTGCTGCTGTCGGCCTCGATGGCCCTGGTGTCGTACGAGCTGACCCGCCGTACGCTGCTCGACGAGCGGGAGCGCACCGTGCTGCGGGCGGCATACTACGACGCGGCGGTGGTCCGCGCCGGCCTGGACGTCGAGAACCCGGATGCCGCCGAGGCCCTGCGGACGCTGGACACCGGCACCAGCCGGCGGGCGCTGATGCTGCTCAACGGCGAATGGTACGGGCGTGTCGCCGGCACCGGAGTCACCGACGCCATCCCGGTGCGGCTGAACGAACTGGTCATGGCGGGGGAGCCGGCGGTGCAGCGGATCCGGCTCGACGACCAGCCGTACATGCTGGTCGGCGTGCCGCTGTCGGAGTCGGCGTTCTTCTACGAGATCGCCTCGCTGCGGGAGCTGGAGCAGACCTTCCAGGTGCTGGCGCTGGCGCTGACCGCGGTAGCGATCATGGTGGCCGGGTCGGGAGCGGCGCTCGGCTGGTACGCCACCCGGCACGGGCTGCGTCCGCTGACCGCCGTCGCCGACGCCGCCGAGCGGATCGCCGCCGGTGACTTCACCACCCGCCTCACCCCGGACACCGACCCGGACCTGACCCGCCTGTCCACGTCCTTCAACCGGATGGTCGACGAGTTGGCCCAGCGCATCGACCGGGACCGGCGCTTCGCCGCCGACGTCAGCCACGAGCTGCGCTCGCCCCTGCAGACGCTCGCCGCGGCGGCGAGCGTGCTGGCCCGTCGGCGGGAGAACCAGGACGAGCGGACCGCGACCGCGGCCCGGCTGGTGGCCGACGAGATCGATCGATTTCAGCAACTGGTCAACGACCTGCTGGATCTGGCCCGCGGCGACCAGCCGGTGCACCGGGAACCGGTCGAGCTGACCGAACTGGCCCGGCGGGCCTGCCGCGACCGGGACCTGCCGGAGTCGATGGTGCACCTGGCGGCGGACACGCCGGCAACCTGGCAGGTGGACCGGCGACGGGTCGCGCAGGTGTTGGCGAACCTGCTGGACAACGCCGAACGCTACGGTGCCGGCCCGGTCGCCGTGCGGCTGCTCCGGGCGGGCGACGCCGGGGTGATCGAGGTGGACGACGAGGGGCCGGGGGTGCCGGTGGAGGACCGGGAGGCGATCTTCGATCGTTTCGTCCGCGGTCGGGCGGCCCATCACCGCGGTGGGGGCGACGGCAGCGGTCTCGGGCTCGCGCTGGTGGCCCAGCATGCCGCCGCGCACGGTGGCGTGGCCTCGGCCAGCGACCGCCCCGGGGGCGGGGCCCGGTTCCGGGTCACCCTGCCGGGGAGCCTCGCATGACCCGGATCGGCCCTCCGAACGCCGCTTCGCCGGTCGGTGCGCGCCGCAGGCTGGCCACGGCGCTGGCTGTCGGCCTGCTCGGCCTGGTCGCCTCGTGCGGGGTGCCGGCCGAGGACCTGCCCCGGGCGGTGACCCCTCCGCCCGGCCCGTTCCCGTACCAGGCGACCGCCACACCGACGGTGGCCGAGACCGGGGCGGTGACCGAGTTGCTCTACTTCTCCCGTGACGACCGGCTGATCCTGGCGATCCGCCGGGTCGACCAGGTGCCCACGGTCGAGGCGCAGTTGGGGAACCTGCTCGCCGGGCCGACCTCCGCCGAGCGCGACGACGGCCTGACCAGTGCCCTGCCGGGCGCGTTCAGCCACGCCGTGGTGGAACTCGTCGACGGCCAGGCGCGGGTCACGCTCGCGACGGCCGACGCGGAGACCGGCCGCATCGACGAACCCATCGCGTACGGGCAGATCGTCTGTACGCTCACCGCCCGCACCGACGTCACGGGAGTGCTCTTCCTGCGCGACGGCGCCGTGCTGAGCGTCCCCCGGGCGGACCTGTCCCTGTCGCCGGGGCCGCTTACCATGACCGACTATGCGGCACTGATCAGCCCTCGTTGAGCGGAGGGAACCTCCGGTCGGGGACCGGGTTTGCCGGCCCCACCGATCTGGGCATCAGGTGTGCCGACGCAAACGCTCGGAGGGACGGCTCTCATGGAAATCACCGGCTTCTTCACCGCCATCGTCATCGGTCTGGTCATCGGGGCGCTCGGCCGGCTGGTCGTGCCCGGACGGCAGCGCATCCCGATCCTGCTGACCATCCTGATCGGTATCGTGGCCGCCATCCTCGGCACGCTGGTCGCCGCACTGCTCGGAGTGGACGAGACCGCCGGCATCGACTGGATCGAGTTGTTCATCCAGGTGGCCTTCGCCGCGATCGGCGTCTCGCTGGTCGCCGGGGCGTACGGCCGCCGGCGCCGCTGACCCCCGCCACCACCGGCCCGCCCCCGCGTCGGGGCGGGCCGGTGCGGTGCGCGATGGCGACTGCGGTACGCCCCGGCACAACAGGTGGGCCACCCGACGCACCCGGCCGGCGACGGATCGTATCCTTCTCCTGCATCGTCATGACTGACGGGGAGAGAGGGGACCTGGTGTGAACGACCGGACCGAGACGTTGGAATTTCAGGCTGAGGCACGCCAACTACTTCAGCTGATGGTCCACTCGATCTACTCGAACAAGGACGTCTTCCTCCGCGAGTTGATTTCGAACGCCTCGGACGCGCTGGACAAGCTGCGCCTGACGGCGATGCTCGACAAGGAACTCGCCGTCGACACCGACGACCTGCACATCGCCATCGAGGTCGACCGGGACGCCCGTACCCTCACCGTGCGGGACAACGGGATCGGAATGACCCGCGACGAGGTCGTCTCCGTCATCGGCACGATCGCCAAGTCCGGCACCGCCGAGCTGCTGCGACAACTGCGCGAGGCCAAGGACGCCGGGACGTCGCAGGAGCTGATCGGCCAGTTCGGCGTTGGTTTCTACGCCGCGTTCATGGTCGCCGACCAGGTCGAGCTGATCACTCGGCGGGCTGGTGAGGACGGCGGCACCCGCTGGGAGTCCGACGGCGCGGGCACCTACACCGTGACCCCGATCGAGGACGCGCCCCAGGGTACGGCGGTGACTTTGCACCTCAAGCCCGCCGACGCCGAGGACAACCTGCACGACTACACCGCCGAGTGGACGATCCGCGAGATCGTCAAGCGGTACTCCGACTTCATCGCCCATCCGATCCGGATGGCCGTGGAGCGTCCCGGGTCCGACGGCGCCGAGGCGACCACCGAGACGGTGACAATCAACTCGATGAAGGCGCTCTGGGCCCGCCCGCGCGGCGAGGTCGAGCCGGCCGAGTACCACGAGTTCTACAAGCACGTCAGCCACGATTGGTCCGATCCCCTCGAAACCATCCACATGCGCGGCGAGGGAACCTTCGAGTACGAGGCGCTGCTGTTCATCCCGTCGCACGCCCCGCTGGATCTGTTCTCCCCGCAGGGGCGTCGCGGCGTGCAGCTCTACGTCAAGCGCGTGTTCATCATGGACGACTGCGACGCGCTGATGCCCAACTACCTGCGCTTCGTCAAGGGTGTGGTGGACGCCCACGATCTGTCGCTGAACATCTCCCGGGAGATCCTCCAGCAGGACCGGCAGATCCGGGCGGTACGCCGCCGGCTGGTGAAGAAGGTCCTGGCGACCGTCAAGGAGCTCAAGACCGCGCAGCCGGAGCGGTACCGCACCTTCTGGACCGAGTTCGGCGCCGCGGTCAAGGAAGGCCTGATCGACGACAGCGACAACCAGGACGTCCTGCTGGAGATCCTGTCGGTGGTCTCCACCCACGACGAAGCCGAGCTGACCGACCTCGCCGGGTACGTCGGCCGGATGAAGGACGGCCAGAGCGACATCTACTACGCCACCGGCGAGAACCGCGCCACCATCGAGAACTCCCCGCACATGGAGGCGTTCCGGGCCAAGGGCTACGAGGTGCTGCTGCTCACCGACCCGGTCGACGAGGTGTGGGTCGAACGGGTGGGCAGCTACGACGGCAGGGCCCTGCGTTCGGTGGCCAAGGGCCAGGTCGACCTGGACACCGAGGAGGAGCGCAAGGAGGCCGAGTCCGAGCGGGAGCGGCAGCGCGCCGAGTACGCCGACCTGCTCGGCTGGATGGGCGGGGTGCTGGCCGACTCGGTCAAGGAGGTACGCCTGTCGTCGCGACTGACCACGTCGCCGGCGTGCGTGGTCGGCGACGCGCAGGACATCACCCCGACGCTGGAGAAGATGTACCGGGCGATGGGTCACGAGGTGCCGAAGGTCAAGCGCATCCTGGAGCTGAACCCGACCCATCCGCTGGTCACCGGCCTGCGCAAGGCGCACGAGCAGGGCGCGGCCGACAGTTCCCTGGCGGAGACCGCCGAGCTGCTCTACGGCACGGCGCTGCTCGCCGAGGGCGGCGACCTGGCCGACCCGTCGCGGTTCGCCCGGATCCTCGCCGACCGCCTCGCCCGCACCCTCTGAGGTGTAAGGAGGGGCCCCTTCTTAACGCCTCGTGTATAGGAGGGGCCCCTTCTTAGAGGGCATCTCGATCATGTGTGTTGTGGTGTGTCTGTTTCGGGTTGATCGTCTCGCCAGGACGGGGTGGTTTCGTGGGTGAGGCGTCGACTCATGTTGTCGATCATGGCCCAGTGGATGTGGGCCC
>NZ_BMNB01000043.1 GCF_014646235.1 Micromonospora sonchi
CCCAGGCCCGCACCCACCTACGCCGGCGACAGAACCAGCCCCACCTCATCCGGAGCCTGTTCGGCAAACCAGAAGTCCGCTACGCCGCCGGATGACCACGGGACATTTGGGTTACCCATCAATAACAGCGAGCTGTTAAAAAGGGGCCCTTCCTATCAGCTACCGGCACCGGCGGCGGGGATCGATTCGCGGGGTCAGGCCGGTGGTGGCCGGCGCGCCGGGCGGTGGACGAGCAGGGCGGCGATCGCCGCGCCACCCAGCAGCAGACCGGCGCACCAGAGCAGGGCACCACGGTAGGCGGTGCTCAGTTCGCCGCGTTGCTCGTACCCGGTGCCGGAGAGCCCGACCAGCAGCGGCAGGGCGGCCACCGCCAGCAGGCCACCGACCCGGGAGGCGGCGTTGTTGAAGCCGCTCGCCACCCCGGCGAAGCGGTCGGCGACGGCGGCCAGCACGGAGGCGGTCAGTGGCGCCACCACCATGGTCAGCCCGGCGCCGAACAGTGCCACACCGGGCAGCACCTGACGCCAGTACGACGCACCCGGCCCGACCTCGCGCAGCATCAGCAGACCGGCGGCGGCCAGCACGGGCCCGACGGTCAGCAGCAGCCGTGGCCCGATCTTCGCCGACAGCGCACCGGCGCCGGGCGAGCCGACCAGCAGCAGCAGGGTCATCGGTAGCAGGGCCAGCCCGGTTCGGAAGGCCGACCAGCCGACCACGTTCTGGAGATAGACGGCGAAGAAGAAGGTGAACCCGCCGAGCGCGGCGTAGACCAGCACGGTGAAGACGTTCAGCACCGAGAACAGTCGACTGCCGAACAGTTCGGTGGGCAGCATCGCGGTCTCGCCCCGGCGCCGCTCGACGACCACGAACAGCACCGCGGCCAACACCGCGACCACGACCGCGACCGCTATCGGCGGCGATGTCAGGCCCCGGCCGGGCGCGTCGACCAGGGCGTACGTGACACCGGCCAGCGCGACCGCCCCGAGCAGCGCGCCGGCCACGTCGAAGCGGCGCGCCCGTCGGCCCGGTCCCTGGGTACGGGTCGCGCTCTCGTCCCGGCTCTCCGGCACCCAACGCGCGGCGGCCAGCAGCACGAGCCCGGCCAGCGGCACGTTCAGAAAGAAGATCCACCGCCAGGAGAGCGCGTCGATCAGCCAGCCGCCGACGAACGGGCCGAGCGCGGTGGAGACCCCGGACAGGCCCGACCAGGCCCCGATCGCCTTCGCCCGGTCGTCGGGATGGAAGGTGGATTGCAGCAGCGACAGCGAGCCCGGGGTCAGCAGGGCCCCGCCGGCACCCTGGAGGAATCGCGCGGCCACCAACCAGTCGGTACGCAGGGCCAGCCCGCAGAGCACCGAGGCGACCGTGAACCAGACGACTCCGATCAGGAAGATGCGCCGTCGGCCGAAGCGGTCGCCGAGCGCCCCGCCGAGCAACACGAACGCCGCGAGCGTGAGCAGGTAGCCGTTGACCGTCCACTGTAGGCCCGCGACGGAGGCGCCGAGCTCGGCACCGAGCCGGGGCAGCGCCACGTTGACCACGGTGCTGTCCAGGAAGACCATGCCGGAGGCGAGTACGGCGGCGGCCAGTGTGCCACGCCCGGCGGCGGTTCCCATCCGGACAGCGGAATCTCGTTCGGACATGGTTTCCAATCTGCCGTGCACCATGTGCCAGACACCACGAAACGCCAAAACCTCGCCCGGGTACTGTGCGGGATCGCCGCAAGCCCGCAAGCTGGAGAGGTGTCATCTGTGCGTACCAGATCAGGACCCCGCGCCCTGGGGGCGCTCGCGGTTGTCGCGGCGCTGGCCCTCGGCGTGGCCGGTTGCGTCCCCTTGGAGGAGGAGCCGGAGGCGTCGCCCAGCGGCGATGGCGGCTCCGCCACCCAGATGCTCTCTCAGCTCACCGTAGCCGAAGCCGGATCGATGCGCGGCTACAGCCGTAGTCGGTTCCCGCACTGGCGCAAGACCGGCAAGAACTGCGACGTGCGGGACACCGTGTTGGAGCAGGATGGCAAGGACATCAAGCACTCCGGCTGCAACGTGGTGGGTGGCCGGTGGGAGAGCGTCTACGACGGACGCAGCTTCACTGACCCCTCCAGCGTGGATATCGACCACATGGTTCCGCTCGCCAACGCCTGGCGCTCGGGCGCCGACGAGTGGGACGACTCGAAGCGTGGTGACTTCGCCAACGACCTGGACCGGCCGCAACTCTTCGCGGTTTCCGCCTCCTCCAATCGGTCAAAGGGTGACCAGGATCCGTCCCAGTGGAAACCACCGAACCGCTCATACTGGTGCCAGTATGCCGGCGACTGGGTGGCAGTGAAGCATCACTGGCAGCTGACGGTGACCAGCGCCGAGAAGTCCGCGCTGACCGACATGTTGGAGGGCTGCACATGGGAGAGCAAGCCGTAACCGGATCTGACGGCACACCGGCGCCCGAGCAGGCGCCGGACGCCGGCGGGGAGGCCGCGGCGGCGACCGGCGGCCCACCCGGCCCAGCCACGGCCGGGATGATCGCGGACGGTGCCGCCGCCGACGAGGTGGAGGTGCCGGGTGCCGGGATGACGGCCGACGCCGGGGGTGCCACCGGTCCGCAGAGCCGGACCACCGACATCGTGCCGGGGCCGGGCGGGGTGATGACCGACGAGGTCGGCGTGGTCACCGGCGAGCTGACGCTGCGCACCGAATTCGCCGACGGGCAGGTCACGCTCCGCGTGCAGTACAAGGACGCCGACGAGTGGTACGTGGTCACCGGCGGCAGGGCGCCGCTGAGTGATCCCGCCGGACTGGACGCGGTCCACACCGTCGCGGTGGGCCTGCTGAACCGTCCCGAGGGCTGAGCATCTTCCCTGCGTGCCCTCTCCTACACGAAGGAGCCGGGTTCGCTGGGGGCGGAGACGACGCCGGGTTCCTCGCCCTCGCCCTCCGGACGGACGATCTCCGCGCTCACCTTGTGCGGGCGCAGCTCGCCGCTGGCGATCTGCTCGGCCCAGTGGCAGGCGACCCGGCTGCCGCCGACCTCGCGCAGCGCCGGCCGCTCGTCGGCGCAGCGGGTCGGCTGCGCCCACGGGCACCGGGTGTGGAAACGGCAGCCCGACGGCGGGTTGGCCGGCGAGGGCAGGTCTCCGGCAAGGAGGATCCGCTCCCGATGGTCCTCCACGTCCGGGTCCGGTACCGGCACCGCCGACATCAACGCCCGGGTGTACGGATGCAGCGGCTCACGGTAGAGGCGGTCGCTCGGCGCCTCCTCGACCAGCCCACCCAGGTACATCACGCCGACGGTGTCCGAGATGTGCCGGACCACCGCGAGGTCGTGCGCGATCACCAGGTAGGTCAGTCCGAGGCTGTCCTGGAGTTCGTCGAGCAGATTGATCACCTGGGCCTGGATCGACACGTCCAGGGCGGAGACCGGTTCGTCGGCGACGATCAGCTCCGGCCCCAGCACCAGCGCGCGGGCGATGCCGATGCGCTGCCGCTGACCACCGGAGAACTCGTGCGGATAGCGGGATAGCGCCCATCGGGGCAGACCCACCTTGTCCAGCGTCTCGGCGATGATCTTCCGGCGCTCGTCCCGGTTGCCGCCGATGCCGTGCGTCTGCAGACCCTCGGTGAGGATCGACTCGACGTTCTGCCTCGGGTCGAGGCTGGACATCGGGTCCTGGAAGATCATCTGCATCCGCTTGCGCATCGCGCGCAGCTTGCCCGGCGGCAGCGTGGTCAGCTCGACGCCGTCGAAGCTCACCTCGCCGGTGGTGGGTGGGGTGAGCTGGAGCAACGCCCGCCCCAGGGTGGACTTGCCGCAACCCGACTCGCCGACCAGGCCGTACGTCTTGCCACGCGCGATGCTCAGGTCCACCCCGTCGACCGCCTTGACGTGGCCGACCGTGCGGTCGAACAGCACTCCCCGCTTGATCGGGAAGTGCACCTTCAGGTCCCGTACCTCTACGAGGATGTCGCTGTCGCTCATGCCGGCACTCCGCTTCGCTGCGTGCCGTCATGAGGCACATACGCGCTGAGCCTAATGATTCGCTCGCTCCGCTCGCTCATCGCTTCTCCTCCTCGCGCGGCGCGGGCACCGGGGCCGGGTTGACGCAGCGGTAGCTGCGGCCGTCGTGGGCGAGCACCAGCTGCGGCGGCTCGCCCACGCAGGCGTCCACCCGGCGGGTACAGCGCGGCGCGAAGGCGCAGCCGTCCGGCCAGGGCAGCAGGTCCCGCACCGAGCCGGGGATGGGGTTGAGCGGCTCGCCGCGCCCCACGTCCAGGCGCGGCACCGAGCCGAGCAACCCCACGGTGTACGGGTGCCTCGGTTCGCGGAACAGCGGGCGCCGCCGCGCGGTCTCCACCACCCGGCCGCCGTACAGCACGTTGATCGAGTCGCACATGCCGGCCACCACGCCCAGATCGTGCGTGATCATCACCAGCGCGGTTCCGGAGTCGCGGACCAGGTCCTTCAGCAGTTCCAGGATCTGTGCCTGGATGGTGACGTCCAGCGCCGTGGTGGGTTCGTCGGCGATCAGCAGCCGGGGCTGGCAGGCCACCGCCATGGCGATCAGAGCACGCTGGCGCATCCCGCCGGAAAGCTGGTGCGGGTACTCCTTGAGCCGGCGCTTCGGGTCCGGGATGCCGACCCGGTCGAGCAGCCGGGCCGCCTCCTTCGCCGCCGCGTCACCCTTCATGCCCCGGTGCCGGGTCAGCACCTCGGTCACCTGAAGGCCGATCGGGACGACCGGGTTGAGCGACGACAGCGGGTCCTGGAAGACCATCGCGATGTCCCGGCCCCGGATGCCCCGCCGCGAGCGATCGTCGAGCTGGAGCAGGTCGGTGCCGTCGAAGACCGCCTTGCCACCAACCCGCAGGCCGGGCTGTCTCGGCAGCAGTCCCATGATGGCCAGTGAGGTCACCGACTTGCCGCAGCCGGACTCGCCGACCAGGCCGACCACCTCGCCGGCGTCCACCGAGAACGAGACCCCGTCGACGGCGTGCACGGCACGCTGACCGCGTCGAGCGAAGGTGACGGAGAGGTCGTCCACTTCGAGTAGTGCCATTACCGACCCTCCGTTCGCGGCTGTGGGGCTCGCAAGCTCACTCCTCGCGCTTCACACATAGCGGGGTACCTACTTCCGCAGCTTCGGGTCGAGGGCCTCGCGCATCGCCTCGCCGAGCAGCGTGAAGCCCAGCGCGGTGATGATGATCGCGACCGCCGGGTAGATGGCCAACGCGGGCCGGATGCCCAGCCACGGCTGCGCGTCGGCCAGCATCACGCCCCACTCGGGTACGGCCGAGTCGGGATTGCCGAGACCGAGGTACGACAGCGCGGCGGCCTCGATGATCGCGGTGGCCAGCGTCAGCGTGGCCTGCACGATGACCGGGGCGAGCGAGTTCGGTAGCACGTGGGCCAGCGCGATCTTCGACTTGCGGACCCCGAGCGAGGTGGCCGCCAGCACGTAGTCGCTGTTGGACTGGGCGATCATCGAGCCGCGCAGCAGCCGGGCGAAGACCGGCACCGAGACCATCCCGACCGCGATCATCACGGTGGTCAGGCTCGGCCCGAGCAGCGCGGCGATGCTGACCGCGAGCAGCAGGCTGGGCATCGCCAGCAACATGTCGATGATCCGCATCAGGGTGGTGTCCACCCAGCGGCCCCACCGGCCACCGAGGCCAGCGGCGGCACCGGCGACGCCACCGATCAGGGCGCCGACGGCCAGACCGATCAGGGTGGCCACCACGCCGACCAGCAGAGTCTGCCGGGCTCCGACGATCATGCGACTGAAGACGTCCCGGCCCTGGTGGTCGTAGCCGAGCCAGTGTTCGGCGGAGTGCCCGGGGATCAGGCCCTGTCCGACCCGGACGACACCTTCGCGGATGCCCATCGTGTCCGTCGGGCCGTACGGCACGAAGACCGGTCCGACGATGGCGACCAGCACGAAGATGGTCAGGATGACCGCGCCGACGATGGCCGCGGGGTTGCGCCGGAGCCGGCGGAAGGCGTCCTGCCAGAGGCTGACGCCACGCTCCTCCTCGCGGGCGGCGAGTTCGGCAAGGCGGTCGATCTTCTCGCGCTTCTTCCCGCTGATGATCGTCATCGGACCCTCACCCTCGGGTCGATCAGGCTGTAGGAGAGGTCCACGATCAGGTTCACCAGCACGTAGACCACCGCGATGATCATGATGAAGCCCATCAGGACCGGGTAGTCGCGCTGGCTGATGGACTCGGCGATGAAGGCGCCGATTCCGCTGAACGCGAAGACGGTTTCGGTGAGCACCGCACCGGAGAGCAGACCGCCGGTGAGCAGACCGATCGAGGTCGCCACCGGCAGCATCGCGTTACGCAGCACGTGCCGGCGGCGGATCACGTTCTCGGTCAGGCCCTTGGCCTCGGCGGTACGGACGAAGTCCTCGTTCAGCACCTCCAGCACGCTGGCCCGGGTGATCCGTACGATGATCGCCAGCGGGATGCTCGCCAGCGCCAGGCCGGGCAGCACGAGATGCCAGAGCGCGTCGGCGGCGGCGTCCCACTCCCGGGTCATCAGCCCGTCCAGCACGAAGAAGTTGGTGATCCGAGTGGCGCCGATGGTCGGGTCCTGCCGGCCGCTGGAGGGGAACCAGCCCAGGTTCTCCGAGAAGATCGCCTTGAGGATGTACGCCAGGAAGAAGACCGGGATGCAGATGCCGATCAGCGAGCCGCCGACCGAGAGGTGATCCAGCAGCCGGCCACGACGGCGGGCGGCCAGGTAACCCAGCGGAATGCCGATGCCGATCGCGATCACCATCGCGGTGACGGTCAGCTCGACGGTGCCGGGGAAGCGCTGGAGGAACTCGGTGGTCACCTCGCGCTTGGTCGCGATGGACGTACCCAGGTCGAGCCGGATCAACCGCCGGAGAAACCGGCCGTACTGGATCAGGATCGGCTCGTCGAGGCCGAGGTTGTGGCGGATCGCGGCGCGCATCTCGGGCGTACCCCGCTCGCCGAGGATGGCGGTCTCGGGGCCACCGGGCAGCCGGCGGAGCCAGATGAACAACAGGAGGGAGAGCCCGAACAGCGTGGGTATCAACTGGAGCAGACGTCTGACGATGAACCGGATCACGGCGGCCTCGAGGGTGTGCAGGGGATCGCGGGCGGACGCTGTGGGTAACAGCGCCCGCCCGCGGTCAGTGCGTCAGGTCAGGACTTGAACTGGGCGGTCGAGAACCGCTCGTCGGTGAGCGGGCTCGCCTTGACCCCGGTCACGTCCTTGCCGAACACGATGGCCGGCGGCGAGTGCGAGACCGGCACACCGGGCAGGAAGTTCATGATGTCGGCGTTCAGCTCCTTGTAGAGCGCCACCCGGGCCGCCGGGTCCAGGGTGGTGTCCGCCTGCTTGAACTTCTCGAACAGCGCGGGGTTGTTGAAGCCCCACTCGTCCTTCTGCCGGTCGAAGAAGGTACCGATGAAGTTGTAGCCGTCGCCGTAGTCGCCGGTCCAGCCGAGGAAGTGCAGGTCGTGCTTGTTACCGGAGGTGGTGGCGTTGAGGAAGTCCGGGCTCCACTTCAGCGGGATCGCCTCGATCTTGATGCCGGCCGCCTGGAGGTCCGCCGAGAGCAGCTCGAACAGGTCCTTCGGGTTCGGCATGTACGGCCGGGTGACCTCGGTCGGGTAGTGGAACCGCAGGGTCAGGTCCGACGCACCCGCCTCTGCCAGCAGCGCCTTGGCCTTGTCGACGTCGTACTCGTACTTGGTGACGTCGCCGTTCCAGCCCTCGACGGTGTCGGGGAAGAAGTTCACCGCGACCTGGGCGCCCGGGGGCAGCTTCGAGTCGACCAGGGCCTGACGGTTGATCGCGTGGGCGATCGCCTGCCGGACCTTCAGGTCGGCCAGCTTCGGGTTCCCCTTCTGGTTGATGGCCAGGTAGAGGATGTTGAAGGCCGGGCGGGTCAGGACGTTGAAGCCCTCGCCCTTCAGCGGCTCTACGTCGGCCGGGCCGACCAGGTCGTAGCCCTGGATGCCGCCGGAGCGCAGCTCCTGCTTGCGGGCGTTCTCGTCCGAGATGGTCTTGAAGATCAGGCTCTTCAGCTTGGCCTTCTCGCCCCAGTAGTCCTCGTTCCGCTCCAGGGTCAACGTCTTGTTGGGGACGTCCCAGGACTTGAACTTGAACGGACCGGTGCCGGTCGGGTGCTCGGTCGCGTACACGGGGTACTTGATGTCGTCCGCGCTACCCGAGACGTTGCTGGCGTCGTGCTCCTCAAGCGCCTTCGGGCTGTGGATGGAGAAGGACGGCAGCATCAGGGCGGCCGGGATCTTGCTGGAAACCCGGGTGAAGGCCAGGGCGACGGTGGTGGCGTCGGTGGCGGTGCAGGACTTGAAGAGGCTCGGCGGGAGGGTGTCGTCCTCATTGGCGGCGAAGCCACCCATGACGTCCTGCCAGTACGCGGTCACGTCCGGGCTCTGCATGAGGCCCTTGGCGTTGTACCAGCGGTCGAAGTTGGCGCAGACGGCCTCGGCGTTGAAGTCCGTGCCGTCGTGGAACTTCACGCCGGAACGCAGCTTGAACGTCCAGGTCGTGCCCGCGGCGTCCGGCTGCCAGGTCTCGGCGAGGCCGGGGCTGACCTTGGTGCCACCCTCTTCCGGGCGGACCAGGGTCTCGAACACCTGACGGGCCACGCGCAGCGACTCGCCGTCGCTGGCGAAGCTGGGGTCGAGCACCTTCGGGTCTCCGGCAACGCCGAAGACAAGGGTGTCCTTGCTACTACCGCCGGATCCTTCGCGGTCGCTCTCGGCACAGCCTGCTACCGCGAGGGCCGCGGCCGCCACGGCCGCGATAGCGACCTTCGGCCTGGATGCACGCATGGTGCTTCACCTCGTCCTATGGGGTACGGACAACGTGGTGACAGGGTCACCGATGGCGGTGACCTTAGCTCCCGTTAGGACCGGCCGGAAACGGTACACAATCCTCTTGGTACCGGATCGTGTCCTAACCGACCGAGCCATGTGACACGGACCCACAGGCGGACGGGCAAAGCGGACTAATGGCCCCTACCAATCGATATCATTCTGTTACATGCGCCAAGCCGCTCATCACGTGCCTGTCACACGGGCGACGACAGGCACGGTTGTCCGGCAGGTGCGTCGAGGACCCCGCCGCTAGACGGCCCGACGACCCTCGAAGGCCCGGCCCAGAGTGATCTCGTCGGCGTACTCCAGGTCGCCGCCGACCGGCAGCCCGCTGGCCAGCCGGGTGACGGCGATCCCCATCGGCTTCACCATCAGCGCGAGATAGGTGGCGGTCGCCTCGCCCTCGGTGTTCGGGTCGGTGGCCAGGATCAGCTCGCGGACCGCGCCGCCGCCGAGGCGGGCCAGCAACTCCCGGATGCGCAGGTTGTCCGGCCCGACGCCCTCCAGCGGGTTGATCGCCCCGCCGAGCACGTGGTAGCGCCCGCGGAACTCACCGGTCCGCTCGACCGCGACCACGTCCTTCGGCTCCTCGACCACGCAGATCACCTCTTCGGTGCGGCGCGGGTCGCGGCAGATCCGGCACTGGTCGGACTCGGCGACGTTGTAGCAGCTCGTGCAGAAGCGCACCAGCTCCTTGACCTTCCGCAACGCCCCGGCCAACCGGTTCACGTCGGCCGGGTCGGCGGAGAGCACATGAAAGGCGATCCGCTGGGCGCTCTTGGGACCCACCCCCGGCAGCCGACCCAACTCGTCGATCAGGTCCTGAATGGCACCCTCGTACATCTGCCGGCTCAGAACCCGGGCAGGCCGAGGCCGCCCATCCCACCCGCGACCGGGCCCATCTTCTGCTCGGTCAGCTCACGGGCCGCCTCGGTGGCGTTGTGCAGGGCCGCGACGACCAGGTCCTCCAGGGTCTCCACGTCGTCCGGGTCGACCGCCTTCGGATCGATCTTGATGCTCTTGACCTCGCCAGCGCCGGAGACCGTCGCGGTTACCAGACCACCACCGGCGGTGCCGCTCACCTCGGCCTCGGCCAACTCGGCCTGCGCCTTGGCGATCTGCTGCTGCATCTTCTGCGCCTGCTTCAGCATCTGCTGCATGTTCGGCTGTCCACCAGGCCGCACGATGGCTCCCTCGCTCCGTCTACGTAACCCCGCCCACCCTAACGCCCCCACCGCCTGGCCCCACCTCACCTCCCCGCCCCACCCCATTCACCGTCCTCCCACCCCAACCCCAACCGCCCCACCGCGCCCACCCCGCCCACCCCGCCCACCCCGCCGACCCCGCCGACCCCGCCGACCCCGCCGACCCCGCCGACCCCGCCGACCCCGCCGACCCCGCCGACCCCGCCGACCCCGCCGACCCCGCCGACCCCGCCGACCCCGCCGACCCCGCCGACGATCTTGCACTTCTGGTCGCCGAATTGCCCGAGTAGGCATCTTTCGCCCCGACCAGAAGTGCAAGATCGCGCCTTTGCGAACGCCTCGCAGGCGGGAAAACCGGTCGGCGCAATGCCGTCCGATCTATTGCTTGAGTAGGCAATCCTGGACACTTTCGGCCCTCAGAGGGGCCATTCCGGTCCAAGATCCCCGAAGAGGGCGGGACAGATCGGGGCAAGGTGGTCTGGTCCACCGGTCTGATCGACCGGCGGGTGGCGTGGGGCTCGAGGAGGGGCGAAAAGAGGCGATATCCCTATGCCCGCCAAGCCGCGGGGTGATCGCCACGCCCGTATCCCACCGCCACCAGCACCCCCACCCGCCCGTCCCTCCCGCGACCGCCACTGTCAGCGTTGATCATGAGGTTGACGGCAGTGTGGAGATCAACCATTGCCGTCAACCTCATGATCAACAGGGTGATCCGGGGTGAGGGAACGGGTTGGAGAGACCTGCGCAAGGCGAGGTTGGTTTCCAGGCCTGGTGATGCTGTGCCTGGGGTGGTGGGCGGGGCGGGATGCGGCATGTCGGGGTGTTCGGGCCCGTCGAGTGGGCGCGAGTTGCGGCATGTCGGGGTGTCCCGTCCGGTGCGCGGCACGAGTTGCGGCATGTCGGGGTGTCCCGTCCGGTGCACGGCACGAGTTGCGGCATGTCGGGGTGTCCAGGCGCGCTGAGGCCGCGAGTTGCGGCATCGCGTGCGCAGACCACGAGTTGCGGCGTCCTGTGCGACGAGGCCGGGCAAGAACCCCTCAGGCTGGTCGGCCGGTCGCTGCACGAGCCAGGACTCGCCTCGTCGCTACCGCCCTATGCCGGGCTCACTCAGTCGCTGATCTTTTCGGTGCTGGCGAAGGCTTCGCGGAGGAGGCGTACCGCCTGCTCCTCGCTCGACTCGCGGGCCGTCTTCTCGTCGATGACCTCGTCCAGTGGCTCGTCACCGGGGTCGAAGCCCTCGTAGGTCGGGGTGACCGCCGGTGCCGCGCCGCCGGGGCTTCCCGCACCGCCGCGCACCGGGCCGTCGAAGTCCGGATCGTACGGCGGCTCGCCGGCGAAATCGACGTCGGCCGTCCGGCGGGCTCCCTGGCCGGTACGCGCACCCCGACCCGCCGCCGCTGCTCGGGCCGCCGCGATCGCGCTGCTCACCGGCGCGCCTGCGGTGCCGCCGTTGCCGTTGGTCGCCGCGCCCTGCCGCGACGCGCCGGACGCCGACCCGGCAACCTGCGGAGCGCTCGCGCCCGCCGAGGACGGAGCACCACCAGCCCGCTGGACGCCGGTCCCCGGGGGTACAGCGGCCGACGTCGGCGATTTCGGCGCGGTGCCACCCGGACGAGCCGCAGCAGACTGACCGCCCGTCGCGTCACCGGCCGCAGCCGACCCGGCACCACCGGGCCGAGCCGGCTCCGGCCAGCTCTCTGCGTTCTCCGTCGACCCAGCACCACCGGGCCGAGCCGCCTCCGGCCAACCCTCACCGCTCTCCGTCGACCCAGCACCACCCGGCCGAGCCGCCTCCGGCCAACCCTCGTTGTCCTCCGCCAACCCGGCGCCACCCGGCCGAGCCGCCTCCGGCCAACCCTCGTTGTCCTCCGCCAACCCGGCGCCACCGGCAGCGGGTGCCGCCGGGGACCTGTCCCCCGCACCGGTACTCCGTTCCGTTCCGGACGGGCCGCCGGGCTGCCTGGTCGCGGTGCCGGAACGCCCACCGGTGGGGGCTGCGGGCACCGGCCGGGACGCTGCCGAGGCGGGTCCCGGCCCGGCGCCGGGGCTACCGGACGGCACCCCACCACGTTCCCCGGCCACCTCGCACCGGATCTGCCAGCGTTCGCCCAATTCCTCGTAGAGCGACTCGATCAGCAGGTCGGGTTCGTTCGAGAGGGCCTGCGCGTGGAACGGGTAGCGGAAACTGAGTACCAGCGTCTGGCCGTCGACCTCGCGCACCGTGGCCTCGCGGGCCCAGGCGGCGACCTTCTTGCTCTTGCGGCCGACCTTGCCGACCACCTCAGGCCAGATTCGGCGCACCGCGGGGGCGTCGAGCGCGGCGGGTCTCACCGCGCCCGGCCGGGGCGGCTCGGGAGTGGCCGGATCGGGCATGACGGCCGACGGGGGCACCGGACGGCGTGAGGTCTGCCCCCCGGTCGGGCCACCGGCACTCACGGCAGCCGCCCCGGACTGGGCATCGGCGCTGGCCGCACCTCGGCCACCGGCGCTCGCGGCGGCGGCTCGCGCGGCAGCCGCCCCGGACTGGGCATCGGCGCTGGCCGCACCTCGGCCACCGGCGCTCGCGGCGGCGGCTCGCGCGGCAGCCGCCCCGGACTGGGCATCGGGAGCCGCCGGCTCGCCGGCGGTCCGGACCGTGTTCGCGGCGGCAGCCGCGGGCGGGGCGGGAGGCTGGGTGCGTACCGCCGGGGCGGCGATGGGCGGCGCGGAGTCGGCGGCGGCCGGCGGCGCGTCGGTGCCGGTGAGGGTGAGCCGGCGTTCCATGCGTTCGAGGCGCTGGAGCAGGCCGCCGGTGGAGTCGTCGACGCCGGGCAGCAGCATGCGGGCGCAGATCAACTCCAGCAGCAGCCGGGGTGCGGTGGTGCCGCGCATCTCCACCAGGCCGTCGTGCACGATGTCGGCGCAGCGGGACAGGGTGCCCGGCCCGAGGCGTTCGGCCTGGCCGGTCATCCGCTCGATCTGGTCGGCCGGCCCGTCGATCAGGCCCTTGGCGGCGGCGTCCGGCACCTGCTGGAGCACGATCAGGTCGCGCAGGCGTTCCAGCAGGTCGGAGGCGAACCGGCGGGGGTCATGCCCGGCCTCGGCGACCCGGTCGACGGTGGCGTACGCGGCGGCGCCGTCTCCGGCGGCCAGGGCGTCGCACATCTCGTCGATCAGCGCCGAGTCGGTGACGCCGAGCAGCGCGGCCGCCCGGGCGTAGGTCACGCCGTCCGGGCCGGCACCGGCGATGAGCTGGTCGAGTACGGAGAGGCTGTCCCGGGCGCTGCCCCCGCCGGCCCGCACGACGAGGGGGAAGACCGCCGGCTCGACCTGCACCCCCTCGGCCTGGCAGAGCTGCTCGAGATAGGGGCGGAGCACCTTCGGCGGGATCAGCCGGAACGGGTAGTGGTGGGTCCGCGACTTGATGGTGCCGAGGACCTTCTCCGGCTCGGTGGTGGCGAAGATGAACTTGACGTACTCCGGGGGCTCTTCGACCAGCTTGAGCAGGGCGTTGAAGCCGGCCGACGAGACCATGTGCGCCTCGTCGATGACGTAGATCTTGAAGCGACTGTTGGCCGGCGCGAAGAACGCCTTCTCGCGCAGTTCGCGGGCGTCATCCACGCCACCGTGACTGGCCGCATCGATCTCGATGACGTCGATCGAGCCGGCCCCGTCACCAGACAACGAGCGGCACGAGTCACAGGTGCCGCAGGGCTCCGGGGTGGGACCGTGCTCGCAGTTGAGCGAGCGGGCCAGGATGCGGGCGCTGGAGGTCTTGCCGCAGCCGCGCGGGCCGGAGAAAAGGTACGCGTGGTTGAGCCGCCCGCTGCGCAGCGCCTGCGACAGCGGCTCGGTGACGTGCTCCTGCCCGATGATCTCGGCGAAGGTACGCGGCCGGTACTTGCGGTAGAGCGCCAATGCCACGACGTCCCGCCTCCTCTCGACCGCGCCATTCTCGCCCCGCCCACGCCCACCTGACCACCCACCCCGCTGGCACAGGTGTAAGGAAGGGCACCTTATTAACGCCTCCGGTAGAGGAAGGGCCCCCTGTTAACACCTGAGGCCGGCGTCGACCGGCCACGACGGGTGAGGTGGAGGCGTCTCGCGCCCGAGACAGAAAGGCCCCCCGTGCACCCGGCAGAGCTCGCTTATCCTTGCTGCCTTCCGGCCCTGGGGAGGTTCACGAGATACCGCCGCACGGGAGGTGCCCCCAGCCTACCCGACCCGTCGTCGATCTTCAGGGGGTGGCGGGGTGGGCGTGGCGGCGACACCCTGTATCCTGGCTCGCGGAGGATTCGCCTAGAGGCCTAGGGCGCACGCTTGGAAAGCGTGTTGGGTTCACACCCTCACGAGTTCGAATCTCGTATCCTCCGCTCGTCTGAGCTGAAAAACGACAGGGCCGGTCCCGTGGGACCGGCCCTGAGTCGTCTCTACGGTCGCTCTCGTCTCAGTTGCCGTCTCACCTGCCCTGTTCCGTGCTGTCTGGCCGCCCGTCGCCTGACTCCCGCACCTCATCGGTCACGTGCTGGCAGGGAGAGCCATCGCCCAAAGCCCCTGAAACCCTTGCTTACCAGCAGATGCTCGCCATCCGCGACAACGCTAGGGATGTTCACTTCCGGACAGTCGCCCGTCCGACAGAACTCCTGTCTCCGGCATTTCACGCCAGCACAATTCCCACAACCTTCCAACCACGTTAGGGGACATGGTGACGACAAGAAGAGCGTTCGGTGGCATCGCGGCGGGCCTGGCCGCCGGGGCGATCCTCGGGGCGGGTGAGATGGCGTCGGCGAAGCGCGCCATGGCCGCCGCTGCGACCAAACCGCCCGTGCCGAAGGCCAAGATCCAGCCGCCGCAGCTGCCCGTACGGCTCGACGGCCGCAAGGTCGAACCGCGCGACCTGACCCGCCATGCCGCCGAACCGCTGCGGTACGTGGTGTCGCCGGACACTTTTCGGGACGATGAACTTCAGGTCTTCCGCCGGGCCGAGGCCGCCAACGAGTACGTCGCCGACGTGCAGCGGCGCTTCCCCAGGACCGACGCGGCATCGCGCACCCTGTCGGCGCCGACTCGCACGGAGGGGCCGACTCTCACGGAGGGGCCGAAGCCGAACGGCGACGTCGGGGTGATGGCCACGAAGGGCTACTGGGGAGATGTCGCCGGCTACGTCCACCTCTTCGAGCACTCGCAGTATCGGGGCGCGAAGTGGGACTTCCGGGTCGACTGGGGCACGCAGCGCGACTTCCGCAGCGTCTTCTGCATTTTGTGGGCGTGCAGCAATATCAGCGACAAGGTGTCCTCGGTAGACACCAACGTCGCCTACCTCGACGGCAACATCCCGCACATCCCCTACACCATCCTGTTCGAGCACATCGAGCTCAAGGGCCAGCAGCTGTGGCTCTACAACAGCATCGGCAACGGCGCCGAGGCTCCGGGCCTCTACCCCGATCTCGGCATCCTCGGCTGGAACGACGTCGCGTCCTCGATGCGCTACTACTGACCGGCCGCCCTGCGGTCCTGCCGGCGTCGACCGACAGGACCGCAGCGCGTACCGCGCGGGTCGCGCCAGCACTGCTCTCGGCCGCAGGAGCAGTGTCACCCCGAAGGGTCTGACCATGAACGGTTGACGGGCTCGCCTACCCGCGCCGACACCGGCACCGGCACCGGCACCGCAGTGCCTTCACCCCAGGCGAGTACTACCCCTTCGGCCCGTCCTGGCTGGTCCTCGGGCTGAGCATCGCCGGGCTCGTGGCCGCCGTCGCCACGGTGCTCGTCGCCCGACCCGGCGAGCAACCACCGCAACCAACGGTCGCGGCGAGCTGAGCTTCACCGGGACGGGGGCTGCCGGCGACGCCGAGCGGCCCCCGTCCCCCACTTCCGCTGGGTGCCCGGTCCGGCTCCTTCGGCGGTACGCGGACAACCTCCTCACCTCCGGACACGCGCCCAGGACACGAAGCGGTCGAACAGCCCGACCGGAGACAGGACGTCACCGAGTTGCGCGGCGGCCTCCTCGTGCAGCGCCGCGAGATGGATCAGCAGGCCGGGCCGGTCCTCCCGGTACTGCCCGAGCAGCCGCAACTTGGCCGCGCCGCACGGCCACGCGATCCCGCAGTCCCGGCAGCGCCACGTCGGACGCGACGGCGGATGCTCCCGGCCCCGTCGACTCATCGGCCCGGAACCCGACGCGTGCGTACGGCGGCCGTCGGCGGAGTTGGGCGTGCGGGGACCAGGCCGGCCGGCATCACGAACAGCTCTCGGCGCTCTGTCGCGTCGCCGCGCCCGTCGAGCTGATAGACCTCGATCCAGGTCCAGCCGTGGTAGGTGCGCCGGTCGGTCCGTTCGCGGATCACCCGCACCGTGATCGGCTTGGCGAACTGCGGCGACGCCGCACGGGTCAGCACATACTCGTCGCCCGGCACGATCACGCCACCACACCGGCACCCGGATTCGCGCGGTCCAACTGTTCCGTCCCGCTCGGGGCGCGCAGCTTGATGCGACACAGGTAAACCTCGATCCGTTCGCCCGCCGAGCCGACCGAGTCGTCTGTGCTGTCAGCTCGACAGTGCTTCATGTGGTGGATGGGGGCCGCCGTGGCTGCCGTCCCGACGGCGGCCCCCGACGTACGTGACCGCCGGGTCAGGGGAAGAACCTCCACCGGCCACGCCGTCTATGCACCAACTTCGCGCAGGTGACGAGACAACTACATGGCGTAGCTATATGGTGCCCAGATATTTGAGACGTCCGATGGGAGGACCCATGAACGACGCGCTGCGGGTGGCTCTGCGGGACACCGGGCACACCATCGAGTCGCTTGCGGAACACGTCGGCGTCGACCCGAAGACGGTCAGCCGGTGGCTGCTGGAGGATCGGATCCCACACGCCCGACACCGGCTCACGGCGGCAGACGCGCTACAGAAGAACGTCTCGGACATTTGGCCGGACATTTCGCGACGTCGGGCGCTGGTCTGGTTCCGCCCCTGGCAGGAGATCGAACGCGAGGCGACCACGTTGCGCTGGTTCGAATCGACTGTCCTACCCGGTCTGCTCCAGACCGAGGCCTACGCCCGCGCAGTCCTCGCGGGCGGTGGCCTGATTCCCCGCAGTGAGGTGGAACGGCTGGTCGCTCACCGGATTTCGCGCCAACTGATTCTGCACCGGGAGGAGCCGCCGCGGCTCACCGCAGTGCTGGACGAGGCGGTGCTCCGCCGCCCGGTCGGCGGCCCAGCCGTCATGCGCGAGCAGTTGCTGACGCTCGCCGACGCCTGCACCGAGCCGCACATCCGGGTGCACGTGGTGCCGTCCACGGTGGGCGAATACGCCGGACTGAACGGGCCATTCATCATTGCCACCGCAGCAGATCACCGCATTGCCGGCTACCTGGACAACCAGTTGCAGGGCCAAGTGGTTAGCGAACAGGCCGACATCGCGGCGATACTGGCCGCATGGGAGAACGTGCGCGGCGAGACCCTCTCCCACTGGCAGTCGGTCGACCTGATCAGGGAGGTAGCGGAGTCATGGCAGTGAATGGCACCCCGGAGTTGGCCGGTGCCCGGTGGCGCAAGAGCAGCCGGAGCAGCGGCAACGGCGGCGCCTGCGTCGAGGTCGCCGGCAACCTGCCCGGCGTGGTCGGCGTACGCGACTCGAAGGACCGGGGCGGACCGGTGCTGGCGTTCACCCCGGCCGCCTGGCGGGCGTTCGTCGACGGGCTGCCCGCCGAGCGCTGACCGCCGTCGTACACATGTGCTATCCACAGGCTGTGGACATCGGGTGAGCTACGAACTCAGCGCGGTCGTCGCGGACGCCGAACTGCTCCGCGAGGAGACCCGCGAGCTGGACCACGCCGTGCTCGGCGAGCTGCGGCAGGATTTCGCCCTGCTGCCGGTGACCCCACAGCTGGTGGAGGAGCTGACCGGGGCCCCGCCCGACTACACGCCCGACGAACCCGGCCCCGAGCAGCCCTTCGCGCTCACTCTCTCCCCGGCGCTGACCGAGGTGCTGGCGCGCTGGTCCCGGGGCGGGCCGGTGGCGTACGTCGAGGCGGAGTTCGCCGGCGGCGTCGGACACCAGGCGGCGATGGTCTGGTTGGGCGGGCTGCCGGCCTGGGGGCCGCGCTTCGACGCAGTCTTCGACGGGCCGCGTGCGGAGTGGCCGATCAACGCCGCCCTGGTCGAGTTGGGCGCCGAGCCGGGCCGGTGGATCGATCCCTTCGCCGAGGTGGGTCTGCACATCGAGCGGAGCACCGCCGGCTGGCTCGCGCACGGGCGGCGTGGGCTGAGCGCCGACTACTGGGACGAGTTGGCCGACGAGTGGGAGGACCAGCAATAACCTCTCCGCCCCCGTCACGTTGGGAGGTGGGGGATTAGATGAGATTGCGACAATTCGGCTTCATTGCCGTACTACTTCTGGCTGCCTCGGCATCGGGCAGCGGACCCATGTCACCGGACACCATCGGCGTGCACGAGCCCGTCGCGTCGGTCACCGTGATCGGCCTCGACGGTGTCGCCGACGTGGAATTCGGTGCCACCGAGAGCGAGCTGACCCGGCGCGGCATCCTGCGTACGGACGTCGACGCCTGCGGCCCCACCCTGGCCGGGCACGACATGATCAGCCCGATCTTCATCGACGGTCGGCTGGTGCTGCTCTGGGCCGGCGACCCGGTCCACACCCCGGAGGGCGTCACCGCCGGCACCCCGATCGCCGAGGTCAAGACGAGGTATCCGAAGGTGCGCACCCTTCGCGCTCCACATGGGACGTACCGTCTCGACGGCCTGCTCGCCCGCGACGGCGACCGCGCGTACCTCTTCCTCCACGACGGCCAGCAGGTCCGCAAAATCATCGCCGGCTACGCCACCTGGGCCCGCCGCCTCTTCCTCGACGGCCACTCTCCCTGCTGAACGCCGCAGATCTTGGTCCCTGAGCGCCCCGGGGCTCGCAGAGAAACAACACGTGTCGCCCGGCCAGAGGCACATCCCGAACAGGCGTCATGTCACCCTGACATATTCATGTCACTGTGAAATCAGCATCCTGACGACCACCGCTCCCCGCACGCCAGCCAGGTGCCCGAGACGATCATCCGGCATCGAGCCGTTCAGCGGCTGGAGCAACTGTTCGGGGCTGAGCGGAGCCGCGGTGTCGACCGGCGATCATGAATGAGCCGGCCAAGGCCGAGGCTGAGACCAGAAGTGAGATCGGAACGACGCAGCGCCCGGAATGTCCTCACGGACTGCCGGGCGCTGCGCCTGTTCAGCGAGCGGTGGCGGAGGGATTTGAACCCTCGGAGGGCGTAAACCCTCACACGCTTTCGAGGCGTGCTCCTTAGGCCACTCGGACACGCCACCGCCGAGTAGGGTACAGGACCACCCGCCCCGACGCCGAACCGGTGCCTGCCCGGTCGGCCTGGCAGGATCTGGGTCATGAGTACGCACATCGGCGCGAAGCCGGGCGAGATCGCCGAGCGGGTCCTGATGCCGGGTGACCCCCTGCGGGCCAAGTGGATCGCGGAGACCTTCCTTGAGGGCGCGACCTGCTACTCGACGGTCCGGGGGATGCTGGGCTTCACCGGCCGTTGGAACGGGGTCGAGGTCTCCGTGCAGGGCTCCGGGATGGGCATGCCGTCGGCCTCGATCTACGCGCACGAGCTGGTCAACGAGTACGGCGTGACGTCGCTGATCCGGGTCGGTTCGTGCGGCGCGCTCACCGAGGATCTCCAGCTGCGGGACGTGATCGCGGCGATCGGGTCGTCCACCGACTCGAACATGAACCGGTTCCGCTTCGACGGGCTGATCGACTACGCCCCGGTCGCCGATTTCGGGCTGCTGCGTACCTCGGTCGAGGTGGCCGAGCGGCGCGGCATCGCGATGCGGGTCGGGCCGATCCTGGCCGCGGACGCCTTCTACACCGACCGGCCGGACCTCTACGACCGGCTGGCCGACTACGGCGTGCTGGCGGTGGAGATGGAGTCGGCCGCGCTCTACACCATCGCCGCCCGGTTCAAGGCCCGCGCGCTGACCCTGCTGACGGTCAGCGACCACATCAAGACCGGCGAGAAGACCACCTCCCAGGAGCGGGAGCAGACCTTCGGCCAGATGGTCGAGATCGCCCTGGACACCATCGTCGCCTGAGGCACCACAGCGTCCCGCCACCGCGCATCGGTGGCGGGATGCTGCATGTCAGGAGCGGTGACGATCATCACCCGGAAATAAATACGACCGGTCGGTCTTCTTTAGTAGAGTCCCTCGCATGACCGTCGACGGCCGGCTCGCCCGGGGTGAGCGCACCCGCACCGCCGTGCTGGACGCCGCCGTCAGCCTGGCCTCCAGCGCGGGCCTCGACGGGCTCTCCCTCAGTCACCTCGCCGATTCCCTCGGCGTGAGCAAGTCCGGCCTCTTCGCCCACTGGCGCTCCAAGGAGGCGCTCCAGCTCGCCACCATCGACCGCGCCGTCGCGCAGTGGCAGGAGCTGATCATCGGCCCGGCGCTGCGCGCGCCCCGAGGCGTACGCCGGATCCGGGCGCTGCACGAGGCCCGGATCGACTTCTACGCCACCCAGGTGCTGCCCGGTGGCTGCTTCTTCGCCACCACCGAGTTCGAGTTCAACGCCCGCCCCGGCGCAGTCCGGGACCGCCTCGTCGAGGTCTTCGCCGACTGGGCCGGTTTCCTGGAACTGCTCGTCCGGCAGGCGGTCGAGCTCGGTGAGCTGCCCGCCGGGACGGACGCGGCGCAACTGGCGTACGAGATCGACTCGTTCGGGATCGCCGCCGCGATGCGCTCCCGGATCCTGGACCCGGAAACCACCTACCGGCACGCCCGTAACGCCGTGCTGCATCGACTGCGGGTGCTCTGCCCCGACCCGAACCTGCTACCGGAAGGCCCGTCATGACTCACGCCCTCGCCGAACCCGCCGCCGTCGAGTACGGCCACGTCGAACACAGCACGGTCCACTTCGACGATCTCGACGCCATGGGCATCCTGCACAACGCGCGGTATGCGGTGCTGCTGGAGCGGGCGCTGACCGCGTACTGGTCGGAGCGGGGGGTGGCCTACCGGAACGGCGGCGCCACCACGCCCGACGTCTTCCACGCGGTCCGCGAGTTCACCATCACCTACCGGGCACCGATCACCGGCACCGGGCCGGTCGCCGTGCACTTCTGGCTGGAGCACTTCGGCACCAGCAGCGCCGCGTACGCCTTCCGGTTCCATTCGCTCGACGACGCCACCGTGTACGCGGAAGGCACCCGGGCGGTCGTCCGGCTCGACCCGGCGACCCTGCGGCCGGCCCCGTGGACGGACACGGCCCGAGCGGTGGCCGGCACGTTGCTCCGTACCGCCTGACCCGCCGGCACCACGAAGGCACCGCCGGCGATCGGGCTTCAGCGGAAGAAGGCGCGTAGGACGGCGGCGGTCTCGGTCTCCAGGACGCCGCCGTACACCTCCGGTCGGTGGTTGAGCCGGCGGTCGCGCAGCACGTCCCAGAGCGAGCCCGCCGCGCCGGTCTTCGGTTCCCAGGCGCCGAAGACCACGGTCGACACCCGGGCCAGCACCAGGGCGCCGGCGCACATGGTGCACGGCTCCAGGGTGACCACCAGGGTGCAGCCGTCCAGCCGCCAGCGGCCCGACCGTTGCGCGGCGCGGCGCAGCGCCAGCACCTCGGCGTGCGCGGTCGGGTCGCCGGTCAGCTCGCGTTCGTTGCGGCCGATCGCCAGCTCGGTGCCGTCCGGGCCGTAGAGCACCGCGCCGACCGGTACGTCGTCGTCCCCCACAGCCGCGTCGGGCCGGGTCGGGCCGGTGACGGCCACCTCCAGGGCGCGGCGCATCCAGAGTTCGTGCCGCTGCCGCCGGCCGGTGCCGGTCGGGTCGGCCAGCCCCTCGTGCGCCCCCGGCCCCACCCGGCCGACCGAGCCCGGCGTGGGCTGACCGGGCCGGACCGTCTCCAGCGCCGGATCGGTCGCGTCGGCCGGTTCAGACCTCACGCAGTTCCTCGACGTCGTCGACGCAGCCCAGCACCTGGCACACCTCGACGGTGACGTCGGCCGGCATCATCCCCTCGTGGGCGCAGAGGGCGAGCAGGCGCTGCGCGGATATGCCCAGGTCGGCCAGGAGGTCCGCCTCGCCGACCGGGTCCGCCTCCGGGTCGGCGGCGGGCTGTTCGGTCTCGTCGTCACCAGCGGAGACGGCCGGACGCGGCTCCTCGGTGTCGTCCAGCCCGGTGACCGGCGTTTTGAGGTCGTCGATCAGCAGGGCGCCCAGCCGGGACTCCTCCGCGAACGCCGAATCCGAGCCGAAGACCCGCAGGTCCTCCCCCTCGGTCAGACGCAGGATGACCAGATAGGTGTCGTCCGCTTCGACGAACAGCAGGGACACGTCGGCGTCGGGAGCGACGTCGCGCAGCCGTTCGGCCACCTCGTCGACGTCGGTGGCACCCCGCAGGTTCAACTCGGCGGCCGACCAGCCGCCCTTCTCACGTACGACGGCCGCAGCGAAGTACGACACGGGTCCCCCCAAATTGCCTCGGGACCGACTCACACCGGCCCGTTACGCGAGCACGTTAGCCGGTCGGGTCGGCAGACGGCCGGTCAACGCCCCGAAGGGGCGGTCATTGGTGGGGAAAGTGCTGGTGCCGTCAGCCCGCGAGGCGGCGACGGGTGGCGATCAGTTGGCGCAGCCGCTCGGTTCGCGCGCGTCGCGGCCGTTCACGTTCGCGTACCGCGCGGGCGTCCGCCAACTGCGCCAGGAGCTGGAGGCGGCGTCGGCTGCGATCGGGATCGAGCCGCGAAGTGGTCCAGGCCATACCGGGAGAGTGCCGAGTCGCGGCGACCGAGTCAAGACGGGTTCGGTACCCGCACGACGACGCAGCGAAGTCGCCACCGGTAGCGTCACCAGAGGGGCCAGTCACCACTGGCCGCCCAGCGGGTTGCCACCGCGGCGGCGGCGACGCTCCAGCCTCCGGCGGTGACGATCGCGATGCCGGCGGCCACCCCCCGGTCGCCGAAACGGGCCAGCACCAGGGCCGCCAGCCAGGCCAGGCCACCGGCGAGCAGGGTCCACCAGGCATATCCGGCAAGACTGCGACCGAGCAGGCCGAAGAGCACCAGCCAGGCGAGGGTCGCGGTCGCCCCTGCGGCGACGCCGGCACCGCTGACCTGGTGCGGTTCGCGGTAGGTGGGGCGCGGGGGTCGCCCGGACGGAAAGAGGCCGGACGGGCTGTAGGGCTTCATTCCGGTCCACTCCTGCCTGCGCTGGACGGTACTGCTCACCGTACCGACTCTGCCAGGATGGCCGGGTGGTCCCGCTGACGATCGGACGCCGCACCGCGTACGCGGTGCTGCTGCTCGTGCCGCTGCTCGCCGCCGCCGGCTGCGGTGCCGGCGGCGCACCGAACTGGGCCGAACCGACGCCCGCGACCAGCACGTCGGCCGCGCCCGACTTCACCGCGAGCAGCCCCGGGCCGGAGAACGCCGACCAGCCGGCGCCGACCGCCACCCGGCCCCGCGCCGGGCTGCCGCACGTCTTTCCGGTACGCGCGACGAAGGTGGCCTACCACCCGACCCACTCCGCGTACCCGGGGACGGACATCTTCGCCGACTGCGGTGAACCGGTCGTCGCGGTCACCGACGGCACGATCGGCGAGGTCAGCCGCCGGGACCGGTACGACAAGCGGGGCCCCCAGGGCCCGCACAACGGCGGCCTGTCGGTGTCGGTGCTCGGTGACGACGGCGTGCGCTACTACGGCTCGCACCTGACCGAGGTGGCCGAGGGCATCGACCCCGGGGTGCGCGTGCGGGCGGGTCAGCGGCTCGGCACCGTGGGCCGGACCGGCAACGCCAACAACGTCTGCCACCTGCACTTCGGCATCTCGCCACCGTGCCTGGGCGAGGACGGCTGGTGGATCCGCCGGGGCGTGGTCTGGCCGGCGCCGTACCTCGATTCCTGGCGCAAGGGCGGCAACCGCGAGCCGGCCACCGAGGTCGCCGCCTGGCATCGCCGGCACGGCTGCCCGGAGAAGCCTCGGGCGCGCTGACCCGCCTGCCCTCGTCCGGCGTCATCCGCATTTCATCACTGCGACACATTGACGGCGGTCTGGCCGGTGAACTACCGTCCGCGTAACACCGAGAGAGCGCTCTCTTACCGACTAACCTCACAATGTCGACGAAACGCCCCCGCCGATCCGGTTGGACCGGCGCGCGATGGAGGAAAGATGAGACCTCCCATCCCACACCGCACCCACCATCGACTCCTGGCCGCCACCGCCGCCGCGGCCCTCGTCCTCGGCGGCGGGCTCGCCGTCACCATCACCTCGGCCGCGCAGGCCGCGCCCGTCGGCGCCGGCAGTTACACCACCACCCCGGTCGGCCCGCTCCCCGGTGGCTGCGGAAACATCGCCACCAACCCCCGGCAGTACGCCACCGCCGCCGCGCCGCCCGGGCCCGTCCCCACCAACGACTGGTGGTCCGCACTGCTCTGGAAGCGCCTCAACTGCTCGTTCAGCGAGCCGTTGCACGCACACCCGGTCTCCTACCAGCCGGTCACCGACGGGCTCGGTTTCTCGGCCACCTCCACCCCCACCATCACCGGCACCGCAACCGGCGTCGGCGAGTTCAAGTACCCCTACGTGGAGGACATCCGGGTCGGGGTGGCCGGGTTGGGCGCCCCGAACGTCCTGGTGGACGACTGGACGGACTGGACGGTCACGCCGTACTGGAGCGACGGATCGCGCACCCTGCGCGCCACCATCGGCCACGGCCTGCCGTTCACGTACTTCCGCAGCAGCGGTGGTGACGCGGTGATCAACGTGACCGGCGGCAGCCCGACGGTCTGGTCCCACAGCGGCACCACCATCGGCTTCACCGTCCGGGGCCACGACTACGTGGCGTACGCGCCGACGGGAGCGACCTGGACCGTCAGCGGCGGCCGGATCAGCTCCAACCTCGCCGGGCGCGGCTACTTCTCGGTCGCCCTGCTACCGGCCACCACCGACGGCACGGCCCGCGCCCAGCTCGCCACCACGTACCGTCAGCACGCGCACGCCCACGTCACCGGCACCCGCGTCGGCTACAGCTACAACGCGGCGACCAGCCGGGTGGAGACCCGGTACACCTTCACCACCACGCCACGTGAGGGCACCGAGACGCGCACCGTGGTCAGCCTCTACCCGCACCAGTGGAAGTCGCTGACCGGGGCCACCCCGATCACCCAGACCTACCCGTCGGCCCGGGGCCGGATGAAGGTGCTCACCGGAGTCGCCGAGTTCCGCACCTCGATGCGGTTCCACGGCGTACTGCCCGAGGTGCCCGCGGTCGCCACCGGCGCTGGCGCCGACCTGACCACGCTGCGGCAACACCTCGCCGCGGTGCGGGGCAACCCGATGGACCAGCGCGGCGGGGACACCTACTGGACCGGCAAGGGGCTCGGCCGGGCGGCCCGGATCGCCGAGATCGCCGACCAGGTCGGCGACACCGAGACCCGGACCACGGCGCTCAACGCCATCCGCTCCACGCTCACCGACTGGCTCACCGCCTCACCTGGCGAGACCGAGCGCCTCTTCTACTACGACCAGCGGTGGGGCACCCTGATCGGCTACCCCGCCTCGTACGGCTCCGACCAGGAGCTCAACGACCACCACTTCCACTACGGCTACTACATCGCCGCCGCCGCGACGCTGGCCCGCTTCGACCCGGCCTGGGCCCGCCAGGACCAGTACGGCGGCATGATCGACCTGCTCATCCGGGACGCCAACAACTACGACCGGGCCGACACCCGCTTCCCGTACCTGCGCGACTTCGACATCTACGCCGGGCACGACTGGGCCTCCGGACACGGCGCGTTCGCCAGCGGCAACAACCAGGAGTCCTCGTCGGAGGGTATGAACTTCGCCAACGCCCTCATCCAGTGGGGCCAGGCCACCGGGAACACCGCCGTCCGGGACGCCGGCATCTTCATCTACACCACCCAGGCGGCGGCGATCCACGAGTACTGGTTCGACGTCGACGACGAGAACTTCCCCGCCGCGTTCGGGCACAACAACGTGGGCATGGTCTGGGGTGACGGCGGAGCGTACGCCACCTGGTTCAGCGCCGAACCGGAGATGATCCAGGGCATCAACCTGCTGCCGGTCACCGGCGGGCACCTCTACCTGGGCCACCACCCGAACGACAACTCCCTGAAGTACGCCGAACTGGTGCGCAACAACGGCGGTGAGCCGACGGTGTGGCAGGACATCCACTGGCAACACCTGGCCCTCGGCGACGCCGACGCCGCGCTGGCCAAGCTGCGCGCCAACCCGGGTTACACCCCGGAGGAGGGCGAGAGCCGGGCACACACCTTCCACTGGGTCCGCAACCTGGCCGCGCTGGGCCGGGTCGACACCGGAGTCACCGCCGACCACCCGCTGGCCGCAGTTTTCAACCGCAACGGCGCCCGCACGTACGTGGCCAACAACGTCTCCGGCACCCCGCTGACCGTACGCTTCTCCGACGGGACGCAGCTGGCCGTGGCACCGGGACGTACGGCCACCAGTGGTGCGCACACCTGGAGCGGCGGCAGCGGCGGCGGGGGCGTACCTCCGACTCCGACACCCACGCCAACCCCCACGCCCACGCCAACTCCCACGCCCACCGACCCGCCGTCCAGCTCGCCGGTGCGCCATCTGCTGGCGGGCGGCGGACTGGGTGCGGCCGGCACCGCCGGCACCACCACCGTGACCAGCGCCGGCGGCGCCAACCACGACGGCACGCCGCGCAGCCCGGTGGTGTTCACCGCGACCGGGCTGAACCTGAACCACACCGGCGGGCAGACCGCGTTCGATCTGTTCCTGGACGCCGGCACGGCGGTGGGTAACGGGGTGCAGGCCCGCATCTCGTACGACCTGACCGGCGACGGGTCCTGGGAGCGGGTGGAGACGTACCGCTACTTCGCCACCGATCCCGTGCCGGGCTGGGAGCACTACACGCAGGCGGCCGGGCTGCACTCCAGCACCGGTGCCCTCGGTAACCTGCGCGGCGGCACCGTGCGGGTGGAGGTCTGGTCCGCCATCGGCAACAACCCCAGCACCCTCGGTGTCGGCGACCGCTCGGTCGTCCGGCTGCCGTACAGCTGATCCGTTCCCGGCACCACCCCGCGCCGCCGGTCGTTCCCCCCAGACCGGCGGCGCGGGCGCGTAGTTTGTTGCAACATGAGCCGTGACCCCATCGCCGACCTGCGCCGGATCGCCTTCCTGCTGGAGCGGGCGAACGAGGCCACCTACCGGGTGCGGGCCTTCCGGTCGGCGGCCAACGCACTGGCCGCGCTGCCGACGAAGGAGGTGGCCGAGCGGGCCCGCGCCGGCAAGCTCACCGAACTGGCCGGGGTCGGCGACGTCACCTCCCGCTGCGTGGCCGAGTCGCTGGCCGGAGAGGAACCGGTCTATTTGCGCCGGCTGCTCGCCACCGAGGGCAGCGACCTGGACGCCGAGGCCACCAAGCTACGTACCGCCCTGCGCGGCGACTGCCACACCCACTCGGACTGGTCCGACGGCGGGTCACCAATCGAGGAGATGGCGTTGGCCGCCGTCGAGCTGGGCCACGAGTACCTGGTGCTGACCGACCACTCGCCCCGGCTCAAGGTGGCCCGTGGGCTCACCGCCGGCCGGCTCCGCCAGCAACTCGATCACGTGGCACGGCTCAACGAGGCGCTGCCGGAGGGGTTCCGGATCCTCACCGGCATCGAGGTGGACATCCTCGCCGACGGCTCCCTCGACCAGGAGGAGGAGCTGCTGGCCCGGCTGGACGTGGTGGTCGGATCGGTGCACAGCGGCCTCAACGACGACCGGGCCAGGATGACCCGGCGCATGCTGACCGCGATCGCCAACCCGCACCTGGACATCCTCGGCCACTGCACCGGCCGGATGGTCTCGTCCCGGCCGGCCGGGGTGACCGGCCCGGGCGACCGCGGCCACCGCGCGCGGACCCGAGCGGAGAGCGACTTCGACGCCGACGCGGTCTTCGCCGCCTGCGTCGAGCACGACACCGCCGTGGAGATCAACTCACGCCCGGAGCGACAGGACCCGCCGAAGCGGCTGATCCGTCGGGCGTTGGAGGCCGGCTGCCGGTTCGCCATCAACACCGACGCGCACGCCCCCGGGCAGCTCGACTGGCAGCGCTTCGGCTGCGAACGGGCGGCCCGGTGCGGGGTCCCCGCCGACCGGGTGATCAACACCTGGACCGCCGAGGACCTGATCGCCTGGACCCGCCGCTGATTTGCGGGTCAGCGGGCGGCGGGCTCGGGGCGGGGGGTCTTCGGGGGTGGCGTGGCAGTCGGAGCGGGAGGTCGGCGGGGCCCGAGCAGTCCCTGCGACACGGCCACGCCGAGCAGCACGATCAGCGCGCCGACCGGCTGGTGCCAGGTGAGCCGCTCGCCCAGCACCACGACGCCGATCAGCACCGCGAAGACCGGAATCAGGTACGTCACCGTGGCAGCGGTGGTCGCGCCGACGATCCGGATGTTGCGCAGATTGATCACGAAGGCCAGCCCGGTGCCGACCGCGCCCAGCGCCAGCACGGCCGCGAGCACCCGCGCTGACAGATCGGTCGGCACCGGCGGCGCTCCGGCCACCAGCGGCGCCACGATGGCGAGTTGGACCGCCGCAACCACCAGTTGGGCGGCCGACAGGGACAGCCCGGACAGCTTGCTGCCGGCAATGAACTTCTTCTGGTACGGAATCGCGACGCCGTAGCAGGACGCCGCCGCGAGGCACATCAGCTGGCCGACGAAGTGGGCCCCGCCGACGCCCTGCCAGACGCCGAGCACCACCAGCACGCCGAGGAAACCGAGCAGCAGCCCGATCGCAGCGCGTACGGTCAGCCGCTCGGTGCGGAAGACCAGCACCGCCAGCGGCAGCACGACCAGCGGCGTGGTGGCGTTCCAGATGCCGGCCAGCATCGACTCGACCCGCTGCTCGCCGTAACCGAAGAGGGTGAACGGCATGGCCACCCCGAACGCGGCGATCACGGCGAGGTGGGCCCACACCCGCGGCTCCCGGGGCAGCCGGTCACGCAGCACGGCGAGCACCACGAGCAGGGTCAGCGCGCCGGCGGCGACCCGGTAGAGGGTGAGGTGCAGCGGATGCAGCTCCGCCACGCCCACCTTGATGAACAAAAAGCTGGAGCCCCAGATGGCGGCCAGGGCGATGAAGCCGGGCAGCCAACCCCGCAGGGCCGGGCGGTCAGGGGTGAAGTCCACTGTCACCCCTGACACTCTGCTCCTGGGGCACGACATCGTCGCGCGGTATTCGGCCACCGTGTCGCAGGCCACAGAAACCACCTACATTGGCAGGGCGCCTGCTGCCCTGAGCGCGCTGACCACATCGGCCCGGCCGCCTCGCGTAGGGTTCGCAGGGTGGGACGAATCGACGACATCGCGAACCGCTACGTGGCCGACTGGGCGGCACTGAGCCCGATCGGTGCCACGTACGTCGGCATCTCCGGCTACGACGACCAGCTGGACGACCTGTCGCCCGAGGGTTACGCGGCGCAGATCGAGCTGACCCGACGCACGCTGGCCGACCTCGACGCCACGGAGCCGGAGACGGAGGCGGAGCGCACCGCCCGGGAGGCGATGCAGGAGCGGCTGGGTCTCGACCTCGCCCGGTACGAAGCTGGCGAGACGACCAGCGAGGTCAACGTCATCACCAGCGGCCTGCACCACACCCGGATGGTCTTCGACCTGATGCCCACCGAGGGCGAGCAGGCACAGGCCAACATCGCCGCCCGGCTGAACCTCTTCGCCGGTGCGATGGAGGGTTACAAGACCACGCTGCGCGAGGCGGCGGCGACCGGGCGGGTCAGCTCCCGGACGCAGCTGCTCGAGGTGGCCAAGCAGTGCGACGCCTGGGTGGATCCGGACGGCGACAACATGTTCCACGGGCTGGTCGAGCGGCTGGGCGTCGACGGTGCCCTCGGCGCGGAGCTGCGCCGGGGTGCGGCGGCGGCCACCGCGGCGACCGCCGAGTTCGGGCAGTTCCTCCGCAGCGAGCTGGCCCCGCACGGTCGGGAGAAGCAGGCCGCCGGACGGGACCGCTACGAGCTGGCGTCGCAGTACTTCCTCGGCGCCCGGATCGACCTCGACGAGACGTACGCCTGGGGCTTCGCCGAGCTGGCCCGGCTGGAGGCCGACATGCGCACGGTGTCGGCGGAGATCGTCGGCCCCGGCGCCACCATCGACGAGGCGGTCGCGGCGCTGGACGCCGACCCGGCCCGCACCATCCGGGGCAAGGAGGCCTTCCGCGACTGGATGCAGGCCCTCGCCGACCAGGCGATCAGCGACCTGCACGGCACGCACTTCGACATCCCGGAGCAGGTCCGACGGGTCGAATGCATGATCGCGCCGACCAGCGACGGCGCCATCTACTACACCGGCCCCAGCGAGGACTTCGCCCGGCCCGGCCGGATGTGGTGGGCGGTGCCGCAGGGTCTCACCGACTTCTCCACCTGGCGGGAGGTGACCACCGTCTACCACGAGGGGGTTCCCGGGCATCACCTCCAGGTCGGGCAGACCGTGGTCCGGGCCGAACTGCTCAATCGTTGGCAGCGGCTGCTCTGCTGGGTCTCCGGGCACGGTGAGGGCTGGGCGCTCTACGCCGAGCGGCTGATGGACGAGCTGGGTTACCTGGCGGACCCGGGAAACAGGCTCGGCATGCTGGACGCGCAGGCGTTCCGGGCCGCCCGGGTGATCGTCGACATCGGCATGCACCTGGAGCTGGAGATCCCGAAGGACAATCCGTTCGACTTCCACCCGGGCGAGCGCTGGACGCCGGAGCTGGGTTGGGAGTTCCTGCGGGCGCACTGCCGGGTGCCGGACGAGATGCTGCGCTTCGAACTGAACCGCTACCTGGGCTGGCCGGGTCAGGCCCCGTCGTACAAGGTGGGCGAACGGATCTGGCTCCAGGCCCGGGAGGACGCCAAGGCCCGCAAGGGCGCCGACTTCGACCTGCGGGAGTTCCACCGGCAGGCGCTCGACCTGGGTGCCCTGGGCCTCGACCCGCTGCGCCGGGCACTCGCCCGTCTCTGATCCGCCCGTCTCTGATCCGCCCGGAACGTCGGCCCCTGCAGCTACCCGGCCACGGAAGCACTACCCATCGAAGCCGTCATGTCACAGAGACATAATCATGTCGGTGTGACATGACGGCCACTCGACCATCCGCTTCCGGTCGAGACTGCGACAGGGCGCTAGGCCAGGTCGACCCGGAGGGTGGGCCTGGCGGTCAGCGTGTCGCAGGTGACGAAGGCCAGGTCCATCACCGGCTCGGTGAAGGTGATCGGGATGGGTGAGGTGATCGGGATGCCGTCGGGCAGCGGCAGGTCCGGCGTCAGTGTGATCTTGATGCCGAGCAGCCGCCCGACGAACCGGGTGGCGTAGAAGCTGACGTCGCCGCCTACGGTCAGCCGGTCGGTGACGAACCGCAGGGTCTGCCCGGACGGCCCCGGGGAGCGCAGCAGAAAGTCGTCGGTGACCGCGCGTTCCATCCGGAACTTGAGCGTACGCAGCGTCCCTTCCGAGGTCTGCAGATCGACGATTCCCTCGAACCGCAGCGCCGTCATCCTCACCTTGGAGCCGGTCAGTTTCGACGGGGTCACCGCGACGAGCGGCTGACCGGGCTCGGCGGCGATCCTGGGCAGTGGCTGACCGGGCTCGGGCGGCGTCTCGTCGTCGGGGGTCGAGGTCGGGACCGGGCACGGGCGGCTGGGCGGGGTCGGTCGGCCACCGGTGGGGCTCGGGACAGGTGTCGCCGTATCGCCGGGGGCGGGTGCCGCCGTGCCCTCGGGGGCGGGTGCCGCCGTGCCTTCGGGGGCGGGTGCCGCCGTGTCGCTCGGCGTCGGGGCCGCCTCGGGCCCGTCGTCCGCGTCGTCCTCGTCGAACAGCCGGCCGATGCCGTCGAGGAGATTGGTGACGATGCCGCCGTCGCGGCCCCGGTCGCCAGATTCGTCCCCGGCGGGCGGGGAGGCGCTCTGGCTGCCCGGTGCCGGGCCACCCGTGCTGTCAGGACTGGTCGGCACCGACGGCGATCGGGTCGGGCAGGATGGCCCGGCGGGTACACCAACCGCTGGCGTCGCCCGGACCGGCAGCGGTCCAGCGGTGGCGACGATCACGGTCAGCGCGACGAACGGCAGGGCCACCGCAAAGAGCCGGTTCGCACGGCGGCCGGACGCCGGCGGCTGGTCGGCGGCGGGCCGGTCGTCCGGCACCCACGCGAAGCCGAGGCCACTGCCCACCATGCCGAGCAGCAGGCCGACGAAGAACCCGCCCAGGTTCACCCCGATCAGGGAGAACAGCGCGGTGACCACGGCGACCACGGCGTAGAAGATCCGCTGCTGCGGGCTGAACCACATCAGCATGCCGCAGGCGACCAGGATGGTGGGGATCAGCCAGGAGAGAAAGCCGGTCGGTCCCATCTGGAAGGAGAGCCCGCCGAGCGACATCTGGGTGGTCCCGAATATCTCCACACCGGCGACTGCGGTGAGTAGGCCGCCCCAGAACGGCCTGCTCCGCCGCCAGCGGCGGAACCGCTGCCGCGCCTCGTCGGCCCGGCCGCGTCGGGGTCGTTGATCGACGGTTGTCACGTACCCTCCTGCAACCGAGCTTGCGGACGAGAGCCGCGGACAGCGGCCCGGAGTCGACTCAGAAGCATTCCTTGGCGGCGGCGCCGAGGTTGACCGCCAGGCGTAGCCCGGTCAGCGTGAACGTGCCCGCGTGCGTTGAACGCGCGACCTGCCGGAGGTTCTTGATGGTCACCGTGTCAGCCTGCTGGCCGAAGGCTCCTCGGGCACCAACCGCGCCCTTCGGACCCGCGTCGAGGGTGCTGGCGTCCTGGCCGATGTTGATGTTCTTGAACTCCGCGTCGCCCTCCAGCGAGTCCATGTCGATCATCAGTCCGCTTGCCCTGGCCGGTTTGCCGTTGCCACCGGCTCGAATGGTGAGCACGATGTCGGCCCCGGGCACCTTGACCGACTGGCACAGGTTGTCGAGCTCCGCCTTGCGGATGCCGGAGACCGCCACCGGATGGGCCTTGCCGTCCGTCTCCTCGGCGAGGCCGCCGTACTGGACGAATCCTTCGCCGCGCAGTTCGGTGGCGGAGACCTTGAAGGTCTGACCGGAGACCGCGAACGAAGCGGCGATCGCGCCGTTGGCCATGCCGAAGACGATCGCGCCCGCGACCGCGGTCGCGGGCACCATCAGGGCGGCGAAGCGCCGCCACCGGGTACGCCCCGGCCGGTCGAATGGTTGCTGCACTTGTTCCTCCTCGGTGAACTCGCGCGGCGCTCTGGCGGAAGTGGCGGCGACGGGCACACCAGGGCCACCCCGTTACCGCCGGGTAACGAACGAGCATGATGGTGCACCTCTGCGACGTGGGTCACAAGAGGCGGATTACCGTGCAGTAACCCGGGGGCGAAGGATCCTCGACTGTCAGCTACTCAGCGTCACGCAAAATTCGTCGTCAAAGCCTCAAAGGACTGCGCCCGCCCGCCTCGACTCACCCTCCGTAACTAACGCATTGATCAATCACGATTTCGTAACGGGTGCGCACGGTTAGCGCGCGAGCATCACTGAGTGTCATCGCATAGACGCTCCAGCGCGACTGCGGCCAGCGAACATGCCACGTGGTGGTGCACCGCCTCCCAGCGAGGCTCGGCGTTCGTTACCGTAGATCTCTCCCGGAGTGGGGTCCCAGCTCCGCATGCCCCTAAGAGGTAGTTGTTGTGACGCTGTACGGCGAAAAACATCCGCCCGCTGCCGACGATCGGCCCACCGTTCAGGTGGCGGCGGTCAGCTGGCCGCCCGTCGAGGAACCGGTACAACCCGCGCCGGCCGCTCCACAGGGTGAACGTAAGCGATCCAGCCGGTTCCGGATCCTGCTCGCCACCGGGGTGGCCACCGGCGTGCTCGCCTCGGTCGGTGCGGTCGCCGTCTGGGCGTACGCCGGTGACGTGCCGCGCGGCACCACCGTGCTCGGCACCGAGCTGGGTGGGCGCAGCAGGACGGACGCGGCGCGGGAGCTGCGTGCGCAGCTCGACCGCCGCGCAGCCGAGCTCGCCGCTCCCATCCAGGTACGCGTCGGGGAGCGGACCGCCGAGATCAACCCGGTCGACGTGGGGCTCACCGTCGACGTGGACGCGACCGTGGCCGCCGCGGCGGCGGCCGACGCCCACGCGATGGACCGCCTGGTCGGCTCGCGCGAGGTCGAGCCGGTGGTCTCGGTCGACGTGCCGAAGTTGACCGCCGAGCTGACGAAGCTCGTCGGCAAGCAGGGCCAGAAGATGACGATGCCCGCCATCACCTTCTCCGGGACCAAACCGAAGGTGCGCTACCCCAAGCCGAGCCTCGACGTCGACGCAGAGCACTCCGCCGAGGTGGTCAAGGCGGGCTGGCTGAGCGGGCAGCCGGTGACCGTGCCGCTGGTGGAGCACCATCCGGCCACCTCGGCCGAGGAGGTCGACCGCATGGTCGCCGAGCTGGCCGAGCCGGCCGTGGCGGCGCCGGTCAAGCTGACCACCGACCGCGGTTCGGTGAACATTCCGCCACAGGCCATCGCGAAGGGCCTCCGCTTCAAGGCCGACAAGGCCGGCAAGCTCACCCCCAGCGTGGACGTGAAGCGACTGTGGGCCGCGCTCGGGAACAGTGTGGACGCGGTCGAGGTGGCGCCGAAGGACGCGACGATGGTCATCTCCGGCGGCAAGCCGAAGGTGACCGACGGGCGCGCCGGACAGCGGGTGGACACCAGCAAGCTCGGCGACAACCTGCTGGAGGTCCTGCCCCGCAGCACGGACCGGACGATCTCCGCTGAGCTCAAGCCGGTCCAGCCGAAGCTCACCGCGGAGAAACTCGGCTCCCTGGGCATCAAGGAGAGAGTCTCCTCCTTCACCACCAACTTCACCGGCGGTCTCGGGTCGCCCCGCAGCCAGAACATCGTGACGATCGCCAAGGACGTGGACGGCACGGTGGTGCTGCCCGGCGAGACGTTCTCGCTCAACGGGCACACCGGGGAACGCGGCTACTCGCAGGGCTACCGCGACGCGCCCGTCATCCTCGACGGCAAACTGGTGCCCGGCGTCGGTGGCGGCACGTCCCAGTTCACCACCACGCTGTTCAACGCGACCTACTACGCCGGCCTGGAGGACGTCGAGCACAAGCCGCACTCGTACTACTTCAGCCGCTACCCGGCGGTCATCGAGTCGACGATCTTCTGGCCCAACCTCGACTTCAAGTTCCGCAACAACACCGAGTACGGCGTCCTGATCGACACCTCGTACACCGGCAACTCGATCACCGTGTCCATCTGGAGCACGAAGATCTGGGACAGCGTCAAGACCGAGTACGGCCCACGGCGGAACATCACCTCGCCGAAGACCGTCTACCTCGAGCCGGGGCCGAGGTGCATCCCCGCCAACGGCAGCCTCGGCTTCACCCAGGACGCCTTCCGGGTCATCAAGAAGGACGGCAAGGTCGTCAAGCGGGAGAAGTTCACCTGGACCTACCAGGCGGAGCCCCGCTTCATCTGCGCCAAGCAGCAACCTTCCTGACGCCACACCAGCTTCCCCACGGCCCCGCCGGCTTCCCGCCGGCGGGGCCGTCCCCCCCTCCCGTACGCACGCAGCACCCCCCGCGCACGTCGCCCGTCGGAGAGCCGGCGGTTACGAAAGGCGGTCGCCCTTCCGCGCGGCCAAAGCACCGAACGCCACCGTGAGCAGGGCGAACATCGGGATGCCACTGAGCTGTTCGGGCGTGACGAAGTCGAGGAACAGTGCGATCGCGATGGCCACGCCGATCCAGACGGGGGCACGACCGGTTCGCCAGAGGACGATGCCGGTGCCGATCATCCCGATGACGGTCGCCAGCATCATCGGTATGAGCAGCCCCAGGAACACCGGACCCGCGAAGATCTGGTCCGCGACCTCGGCCATCTCGGTACGCGCAGTGGACGAGGCGAGCTCGGACATCACGGCGTTGACCGCGATCACCGCCGTGTGGAGCAACCATCCGACGGAGCCGAGGAACAGCAGCACGCTTGCCCGACGATGGCCACCACGGGCCACCTCGCCTCCCAGCAGCGCGAAGCCGACCGCGAGCAGGATCGCCGAGACAAACGTCAGCGCCGACGCTGCGAGGAACCGCCCCGAGTGTGCCTCGATCACCCCGAGGTTCTCGACCTGGGAGCCGACCAGCCGGGGCATGAGGACGACGCCGGCGAGCCCGAGGGCGGCACCGGTGGTGAGACAGATCGCCGGGCGAGACATGGAGTTGGACATCGAGACCTCCGTGAGAGCGGTGGAAGGAGACCTTCCGACCGTAGGAAGCTGCCCACGGCTCGCGCGTCGCCCGCACGGCGTCAGGGACGGGCCGACGGGAGCGGCCGCATACCTCTCGCGACGTACGCCAATCCGCCGCGCAGCCGACGTGTTTCCGCATCCCGCTGTCCTAGCCTTGCGATCGTGAGAGCGGACCGACACGCCGTCGGCCAGGACGTGGCGCTGGCACTCGGCCTCCTTGCGCTCGGCGCCCTCCAGGTTGGCCTGCAGAGAAGCGGGTGGGTGGCGCTGGTGGGAGTTGCGTGCGTGGCCCTTCCGGTCGCGGCGCGCCGGAGCCACCCGCTCCCTGCCGTGGTACTCGGTTGGGGCGTCCTGCTCGTGAGCGAGGGCCTGGGGCACGACGTCACGAGTGAGGGCTATGCCACGATCCTGGCCCTGGTCCTCACCGTCTACTCCGTCGCGAGGCACGGCCATCGATGGGAGCAACTCGCCGGCCTTGCTCTGGCGCTCGCCTTCACGTGGGTTGGCGTGCTCATCAACGATCCGACGGACGTGCCGAGCCTGCTGCTCACGACCATTATCGTGGGGGCGCCATGGGCCGCAGGGTATGCCGTCCGCGCCAGTCTCGAACGCCGCGATCAGGTCGTTGTGGAAAATCTTCGGCTCATCAGCGAACGCGAGCGGCACACCCGCGAGGCAATCGCCTCGAACCGTACCGAGATCGCTCGGGATCTGCACGACGTGCTCGGCCACTCGCTCGCCGTCATGGTGATGCAGTTGGGCGCCGCGGACCACGCGTTCACCCGCGACCCGACGCGGGCACGTCTGGCCCTCCGAGCCGCGCGGTCGACAGGCAAGGAGGCCATGGACGAGTTGCGGACTCTCGTCGCGCTGTTCCGCGAGGAACCCGGCGCCCTCGGCACGGGACCGACACCGCGCCTGGTGGACGCCGCCGGCCTCGTCGACGAACTCACCTCGGCCGGACTGGACGTTCGTCTGGACGTGGACGACCCACTGCCAGCTCTCGGCCCCGCCGAGGATCTGGCCGCGTACCGCATCGTCCAGGAGTCCCTGACGAACGCCGTCCGTCACGGGTCGGGAGACGTGCGGGTTCGGCTCGAGTCGAAGGCCGGCCTCGTGCACATCGTCATCGACAACCGGGTGGACGACGCTGGGGCGAGTGACCGCCGCGAGCAGGGCTCGCATGATCTAGGATTCGGCCTCATCGGGATGGAAGAGCGGGCGCGTTCGTGTGGTGGGTGGTTGCGGACGACGCGGCCGCCGGGCCGCTTCCGCCTCGAAGCCGCAGTGCCGATCAAGGTGGCCCCATGAGCCACGGAACTGGCGGACAAGCAGAATCGGGCTCTGGGAGCGGCAGGCCCGTGCGAGTGGTGATTGCCGACGACCAGTCCCTCATCGTCACCGGGCTGCGGCTGATCCTCGACTCCGAGCCCGGCATCGAGGTCGTGGGCGAGGCAGTCAACGGATTTCAGGCGGTGACTGTCGTCGACCGTGAGCACCCCGACGTCATCCTCATGGACATCCGCATGCCCGAGCTCGACGGCATCGAGGCGACTCGACGCATCGTCGAGGGCGGGTCCACGACCCGCGTGCTCGTACTCACGACGTTCGGCGAGGACGAGCTGGTGTTCGCTGCGATGCGGGCAGGGGCGAGCGGCTTCCTGCTCAAGGACGTCGACCCTCTCGACCTGATCCACGCGATCAGGGTCGCCGCGAGGGGAGACTCCGTCCTCGCGCCGGAGCTCGTACGACGCCTTGTCGAGCGCTTCACCGCCCCCTCGGCCGAGTCGCTGGCAGCGATCAGTTCGCTCACGGAACGGGAGCGGGAGATCTTCTGGCACTTGGCCCGTGGCCGCACCAACGACGAGATCGGGACCCATCTGTTCATCAGCCCGGCGACCGTGAAAACGCATGTGAGCAGGGTGCTCGCCAAGCTCGGACTCCGAGACCGGACGCAGGCCGTCGTGCTCGGGTACGAGTCCGGCGTCGTGGTCCCCGGGCGAAAGGACTGACCGCCTGATGAGGCGGCGGTCCGGCGGGCCCAGGAGAATGAGGAGGAACGCGTTTAGGGCCACCCCAGATGGGGTGGCCCTAAACGGAAGAATGTCCGGCGGTGTCCTACTCTCCCACACCCTCCCGAGTGCAGTACCATCGGCGCTGGAGGGCTTAGCTTCCGGGTTCGGAA
>NZ_BMNB01000044.1 GCF_014646235.1 Micromonospora sonchi
CTCCTCGAGGGCACGGAGACCTCGCGCGTCCACAGCGACACGTGGCGCTCCCGCACCCACCACCAGCGGACAAAACGGTCAAGCCGAAACGGTCAGGCAGGGAGCAAAACCCTCTGACGGATCGAGGTCAACGAACGGGAGGCGGTGGGGCCGTCGCGGTACATGGGACGGACGGAGCTTCCGGCTCCTCATGCTCGATCTCGTACTGGCACTCGCTGCACGGCTCCGGTGGGATGTGCTCCCGCCAGTCATGCCCACAGGCGGGGCAGTGGCATCTGCACCCGTCCGCGAGCTCGGGCGTTCGTCCGTGCGCCGCCGTCTGAGGCAGCCGTGGCAGGGCTCGTATAGCTGTCAACGTTGGTCGCCGATCCTCAAGATTCGCCCTCGTGGCGTTCGGCTGCCGCTGCCTCCCAGTCACGGACTTGCCTCAGGAATGGATCCAACAACTCCCAATCAAGCGGCCCTTCCTCCTCGACAAGGATCCCAACAGATGAGGGGTCAAGGTAGTACGGAAGAACAGTAGAAGCGTTGATGGCTACACGCTCTAGTTGAGACGGAGTCATCCCGATAGCAGGCATGTCATTGGCATCAGTGGTTCGTCCGAGCGCAAAGAACGCATTTCGCGCATCAACCGTCGCAAAGCCCACTCCCGTCAGATTACACCCGAGCAGGTAGGCACGGTCTAGGCAGCAATCGTTAATCTGCGCACCCTCTAGATGGTTACCAAAATTCGCCCCCGAGCAATCTGAACCGACTAGATAAATACTGCGCATGTCGGGAGGTAGCCACGCACCCCTAAGAGTGCAGCCAGCCATGTAGGCATGATGAAGAGTACCGGTTCGGAGATCTGCGTACGCAAGGCTGGCGTCATGCAGGTTAGCCCGGGTCAGATCAGCACCGAACAGATCTGCATCATCTAACATCGTGCGAACAAGAGAAGCGCTTCGCAGGTTAGCGCCTCTCAGGTCTGCATTTCGCAGGTCGGCACTGCCCAAATTCAGTCGACGGGGTTCAGTCCTCTCCGGCCTCCTCCCGAGCACTGTCAACGCTGCCTGCACATCAGCCGGTAGCTTGACGTCACACTTTCTCCGACCGGCCAGGCCCCAGAACTCTGGCAACTCCCGATTATCCGGATATTCGTCGTGACCAGGCCATTCGCGAACAAAAGAAGAAAGAACCTCAACGATCGTTTGGTGGTCCTTCTCGGATTCCACCATAATTTGCTCCGCCGCAAATACGCCTCCGATTCGCTCATGCATTCTGTCACTTGCAAGCAGTGCAACAACCTTTAAATACCTGTCGGTCAGTTGGCCTCGCCGGGACAAGCGGTAGGTGCTCACGGTTACGACTAGAGCTATGAGCGCAACAATTCCAGCGGCGGTTTGCAAGAGGGTCTGCCTGACGCTGTTTATCGCATCAGCGCGATCCTTGCCGACAAGTGATTCAACCGCGCCCCCGCCCACGACACGCGCAAGAGGGCCTATGATGATAAATACAACAAAAGCGACACCTGTGCAGACGGCTGCATATGCAACTATTCGCAGGATCACTTTGCGGTGTCGAGATATCCTGCCTGCAAGCCGCCCTCTCCAGTAACGAAGTCGGTTCATTCACGTCTCTCATAAATGCTAGGCGGAGATTAGACAACGGTCTGTACATCTAACATCATCTTCGCCATCCCGTCTGCCGCCGACCCGCCCGTCTGGGGAGCGGGCCGCCGCCCGGCCCGCCACGTCAAGCGGACCTTGACGGCTCGTACGGACGCTGGCGGGCCGGGCGGTGGTCTGCTCGGCTCGCCCGGGTCGTCGGCTGGCGGGATGGCCCTGCGCAACCACCCACGGACCGCGACCCGCCGACGGAGTCCCGGCCATCCTGGAGTCGTTGCGCCCCCGCCGGAGGCGCAGTAACCGCAACCCCGCGACCGCCGCCAGCTCGCCGACGCGGCCGGCGTGACTTCCCTACGCCGCGCGGGCTCGTGGCCGCGCGGCCCGGCCGGCTGCCGGCCCACCACACCACCGTCAACGGCCTGTCGTTCTGCGGCGGCCCACCGGGCTTCCCACTGTCCGCGCCAGCCGCCGGGCATCAGGCGTGACGGCCGCAGAGCGACAGCGGCAGCGGCTGGCGCGCGCCCAGGCGGCGGCGCGTGCGGCCCGTCAAGGGCTGCCTTAATAGACATGCAGAAACTCCTCCCACACCGGCCGGCAGCCGGCCGTGTCCTCCGTCGGCTGATGTGCGACACGCGTCCGCCAACTGATCTGCGATGCCTACGCGCACTGATCTCGGGCAGATCCCCGATGTCCGAGGACCGGCATATGCGGGACAGACATGCGAGACAAAGGCCGTAGGGTGCCACTGTGACCGAGTTCCGCCCGGTGAAGCTGGTGGCCATCTCGCTGGACTGTCCCGACCCGCAGCGGCTTGCCGACTTCTACCGGGCACTGCTTGGAGGCCGCCAGTTGTGGGCGAAGGAGTCCAGTGTCGGAATCGAGGTGCACGGGGCTGTGCTGGTAGCACAACAGGTCGCCTGTTACGTCCCCCCGGTCTGGCCGGGAACGGCGATCGTGCACCTCGACTTCACCGCCGACGATCTCCGGGTGGCTGAGGAGCGGGCGGTAGCGCTCGGGGCCACGCTGCCGGAGCAGCCCGACCCGCGGTGGCGGGTACTGCTCGATCCGGCCGGCCATCCGTTCTGCCTGACACCGTTCACACCGGACTCGGGGGCCTGACCGCTGCTCCGCAACCCTGCTTGTGCGCCTATCGCACTGGGGTGAGTGTGCTGGTCTCCGCTGGGATGCTGTCGACCTGGAGGCGGGTGTCGTCCGCGTCCTACGGGTGGCGGAGGCGGTGTCCAGGCATGTGACGCTCAAACCGTACCCGAAGTCACGAGCTGGCCGGCGGTCGGTGCAGCGGGACCCTAGGGTCCTCGCATCGTTTGCTGCCTTCTCACCGCCTCCGTCGGAACAATGATCGTCAGGAACGAATCAAGGCCCCTCAGTTGAGGGGCCTTGACCTGCTGTTACCTCTGGTCGGGGTGGCCGGATTCGAACCGACGACCTCTTCGTCCGGAACGACCGGCGCCAGGCGGGTTGGTGGTGGTCCGCCGACGGCTCGTGGCTGCCGCGGTGGGGTACGGTCGCCGCGTGGAGAGCCGACCGGGCCACCTGTACGCGATCAGTGACCTGCACGTCCGGTACGCCGAGAACCGCGAGTTCGTGACCGGCCTGCGGCCGTCGTCCGATCGGGACTGGCTCATCGTGGCCGGAGACGTGGCCGAGACCGAGGAGCTGGTGGCCTGGACGCTGGAGCTGCTCGCGGGGCGGTTCCACACCGTGCTCTGGGTGCCGGGCAACCACGAGTTGTGGTCGCGACCGGATCGCGACCCGCTGCGCGGTGAGGCCCGGTACCGACGCCTGGTCGACCTCGCGCGCGGGCTGGGCGTGGTCACGCCGGAGGACCCGTACCCGGTGTGGCACGGCCCCGGCGGACCGGTCGTGGTGGCCCCGCTCTTTCTGCTCTACGACTACACGTTCCTGCCGCCCGGTGCGACGACGCAGGCCGAGGCGATGGCCCTGGCCAGGCAGAGTGGTGTGATCTGCACCGACGAGCTGCTGCTGCATCCGGACCCGTACCCGAGCCGGGAGGCCTGGTGCCACGCGCGCGTGGCGCAGACCGCCGCCCGACTCGACGAGGTCCCGCCGGAGCTGCCCACCGTGCTGATCAACCACTGGCCGCTGGTGCAGGAGCCGACCCGGGTGCTGCGCTACCCGGAGTTCGCCCAGTGGTGCGGCACGGTTCGGACGGCGGACTGGCACACCCGGTTCCGTGCCGCCGCCGTGGTCTACGGCCACCTGCACATCCCCCGTACGACCTGGTACGACGGGGTGCGGTTCGAGGAGGTGTCGCTGGGCTACCCCCGCGAGTGGCGCCCCCGGCCGGCCGCACCGAAGCTGCGACGAATCCTGCCCGCCGACGACTGACGCCACCGGGAGGGCGGTGGAACCTCGTCGCTGGTCACCGCGCCGGGTGGCATTATTGGGCGAATGACCAGCAGACCCGGCCCCGCCCCGCAGTTGCACGACCTCGCGCGGCTGCGCCGGGTCCGCGACCGGATCGATCGGGAGTACGCGCGGCCGCTGAACGTCGAGGCGATCGCCCGCGACGCGAACATGTCGGCGGGCCATCTCAGCCGCCAGTTCCGGCTCGCCTACGGCGAGTCGCCGTACGCCTATCTGATGACCCGGCGCATCGAGCGGGCGATGGCCTTGCTGCGTCGCGGCGACCTCAGCGTCACCGAGGTCTGTTTCGCGGTCGGTTGCGCCTCGTTGGGCACCTTCAGCACCCGCTTCACCGAGTTGGTCGGTGTGCCGCCCAGCGCCTACCGGCGCCAGGTGACCCGGGCGACGGCGGGCCTGCCGTCGTGCGTGACGAAACAGGTGACCAGACCGATCAGGAATCGAGAAGCCCAGGCCACGAGCCCGCTACTAGCCTGACCGTCATGGACCTCAGCATTCGTCACAGCTTCCTGCCGCACAACGACCCGGACGCGGCCCTGGCCTTCTACCGCGACATCCTCGGCTTCGAGGTTCGCAACGACGTCGGATACGCAGGGATGCGCTGGATCACGGTCGGCCCCGCCAACCAGCCGGGCACGTCCATCGTCCTGCACCCGCCGGCCGCCGATCCCGGCGTCACCGACGACGAGCGTCGCGTGATCGCGGAGATGATGGCCAAGGGCACCTACGGCATGATCGTGCTGGCCACCAAGGATCTCGACGGCGCCTTCGAGCGGCTCCAGGCCAGCGGGGCCGAGGTCGTCCAGGAGCCGATCGAGCAGCCGTACGGGGTGCGGGACTGCGCCGTCCGCGACGCCGCTGGCAACATGGTCCGTATTCAGGAGCTGCGCTGAGGTGACGTGGTTCTCGTGCCGCCCGACCACCCGGACAGAGACAGGAAGAGCATGACGGACACCCGGCCGCCCGCGCCGCACATCGCCGACAGCCACGATCTGATCCGGGTGCGGGGCGCGCGGGAGAACAACCTCAAGGACGTCAGCGTCGAGATCCCGAAGCGGCGGCTCACGGTGTTCACCGGCGTCTCCGGCTCGGGCAAGAGTTCGCTGGTGTTCGGCACCATCGCCGCCGAGTCACAGCGGATGATCAACGAGACGTACAGCGCCTTCCTCCAGGGCTTCATGCCGGCGTTGGCCCGGCCCGAGGTCGACCTTCTCGACGGGCTGACCACGGCGATCATCGTCGACCAGGAGCGGATGGGCGCCAACGTCCGCTCGACGGTCGGCACCGTCACCGACGCCAACGCGATGCTGCGGATCCTGTTCAGCCGGCTCGGGCAGCCGCACATCGGCTCGCCCCAGGCGTACTCGTTCAACGTGGCCTCGATCAGCGGCGCCGGCGCCGTCACCGTCGAGCGCGGCGGGCGCACGACGAAGGAGCGGCGGAGCTTCACCATCACCGGCGGCATGTGCCCGCGCTGCGAGGGCATGGGCCGGGTGAACGACTTCGACCTCTCCGCGCTCTACGACGACCGCAAGTCGCTCAACGAGGGTGCGATCACGATCCCCGGTTACAGCATGGAGGGCTGGTACGGCCGCATCTTCCGGGGCTGCGGGTACTTCGATCCGGACAAGCCGATCCGCAAGTTCACCAAGCGTGAGCTGGACGACCTGCTCCACAAGGAGCCGACCAAGATCAAGGTCGAGGGGATCAACCTGACGTACGCGGGACTGATCCCGACGATCCAGAAGTCGTTCCTGTCCAAGGACCGCGAGGCGATGCAGCCGCACATCCGTGCGTTCGTGGACCGGGCGGTCGTCTTCACCACCTGCCCCGAATGTGACGGCACCCGGCTCAGCGAGGCGGCCCGGTCGTCGAAGATCAAGGGGAGCAACATCGCCGACTGCTGCGCGATGCAGATCAGCGACCTCGCCGACTGGGTGCGGGCGCTGAAGGAACCATCGGTGGCGCCGTTGCTGGCGGCGCTGGGGGAGACCCTCGACTCGTTCGTCGAGATCGGGCTCGGCTACCTCAGCCTCGACCGGCCGTCGGGCACGCTGTCCGGCGGCGAGGCGCAGCGCACCAAGATGATCCGGCATCTCTCCTCGTCGCTGACCGACGTCACCTACGTCTTCGACGAGCCGACGATCGGGCTGCACCCGCACGACATCCAGCGCATGAACAACCTGCTGCTGCGGCTGCGGGACAAGGGCAACACCGTGCTCGTGGTGGAGCACAAGCCGGAGATGATCACGATCGCCGACCACGTGGTCGACCTGGGCCCCGGCGCCGGCACGGCGGGCGGCAGCATCTGCTTCGAGGGCACCGTGGACGGGCTGCGGACCAGCGGCACGCTCACCGGTCGCCACCTCGACGACCGGGCCACCCTCAAGGAGAAGGTGCGTGTCCCGTCCGGGGTGCTGGAGGTACGCGGCGCCGGCACCCACAACCTGCGCGACGTCGACGTCGACATTCCGCTCGGCGTACTGGTCGTGGTCACCGGGGTGGCCGGCTCGGGCAAGAGTTCCCTGATCCACGGCTCGGTCTCGGGGCGGGACGGCGTGATCTCGATCGACCAGGGGGCGATCCGCGGCTCGCGCCGGAGCAACCCGGCGACGTACACCGGACTCCTCGACCCGATCCGCAAGGCCTTCGCGAAGGCCAACGGCGTGAAGCCGGCATTGTTCAGCGCCAACTCCGAGGGAGCCTGCCCGACCTGCAACGGCGCCGGTGTCATCTACACCGACCTGGCGATGATGGCCGGTGTCGCCACCGTCTGTGAGCAGTGCGAGGGGAAGCGGTTCCAGGCCGAGGTGCTGGAGTACACGTTCGGCGGCCGGGACATCAGCGAGGTGCTGGCGATGCCGGTGACCGAGGCCGAGGAGTTCTTCGGTGCCGGCGAGGCACGCATACCGGCCGCCCATGCCATCCTCACCCGGCTCGCCGACGTCGGGCTCGGCTACGTCACCCTCGGCCAGCCGCTCACCACGCTCTCCGGCGGCGAGCGGCAACGGCTCAGACTGGCCACCCATCTGACCGACAAGGGCGGCATCTACGTCCTCGACGAGCCGACCACCGGCCTGCACCTCGCCGACGTCGAGCAGCTGCTCGGTCTGCTCGACCGGCTCGTCGACTCCGGCAGGTCGGTCATCGTCATCGAGCATCACCAGGCGGTCATGGCGCACGCCGACTGGATCATCGACCTCGGCCCCGGCGCCGGGCACGACGGCGGCCGGATCGTCTTCGAAGGCACCCCCGCCGACCTGGTCGCAACCCCCACCACCCTCACCGCCCGCCACCTGGCCGAGTACACACGATCCTGAGCATGGATCTTCGTGCGAAGTGCCTGCCTCCACGGGGAGGGCCCTTCGCACCAAGATCTACTCAGCGGTTACGGGCAGGCGGCCCAGACCAGGTGGTACCTGGTCGTGATGCTGCCGTCGGTGGAATCCATCGTCAGGAAGGCTGGTGCCGGTCGAGCTGCCCCGACTGAGCCGCAGTTCCGTGTTGAGGTTGCGCTTTTCGCCGCAGGGGTGCCAGACCGCGGAGGCGATCGGTACCTCGTCGGTGATCAGCCAGTTGTCGTTCAGCGGCGCACGGATGGAGTGGTTGGAGGTGTGCGGCATGTCGGGGTGTTCGGGCCGATCGGGTGGGCGCGAGTTGCGGTATGTCGCGGTATCCGGTCCGGTGAGCGGCCCGAGTTGCGGTATGTCGGGGTATCCGGGCTCGCTGAGGCCGCGAGTTGCGGCATCTCGTGCGCAGAGCACGAGTTGCGGCGTCCTGTGCGGATGCCGGATGAGGGTGCCTCCGGCTGATCGGCCGGTCGCTGCACGTTGCCGGACTCACTGAACGGCCGGACTCGCTGAACGGGAGGAACTTCCTTGCGCGAAGGCAGCTGTCCGTAGCCAGATGATTGCTATCTGGTATTGGACAGGGTGGTCGGCGCTCCGGGGACCGTGACCGCCGGCTCGGAGGGGCACTGACGACGGCTGCCCGAAGCGGGACGCCGTGCCGTAGCATCGGACTGTTTTCCATTCCAGGGCGGCGCGGAGGACCGCGTGGATGATCTGACCCTCCGGGCCATGAACCTCGTCGAGGAGGCTCAGGCCGGTGCTGCCGCCCGGGTGCTGGCGGTCGCCGAGGCGGCGCTTCGCGACCCCACCGGAGAAATCCCGGACGGCCCGGCGGCGATGCACTTCGCGCGCGTCGTGGCGTTGACCCGGTTGGGTGACCTGCCCGCGGCCATCGCCGCCGCCGGTCTGATGCTGACCGCCGCGGATCGTGAGGGCAGTGCCGGCTGGCGTTCCTGCGCGCTGTCGCTGCGGGCGACCCGTCGGCTGCGTCTCGGCGACCAGGACATCGTCGAGTACGACATCGAGGCGGTGCTCCGGGATCTGGTCAGCGCGGAGACCGCCCTGCTCGCCGACGAGCCGGACCCGGTGATCAGGGGTAACGCCCACACCGGGATCGCCATCGGCTACGCCCAGTTGCGCCTCTACGAGCTGGCCGTGCCGCAGTTCCAGGCCGCGTACGAGGCGGCCTGCCGAGCGTCGTACCCGGACAACGGCAACCGCGCGATGTGGCTGTGCAATCTGGCGGAACTCAACCTGATATGGGCGCTGGAGCTGTACCAGATCGGCCAGGTCGCCGAGGCGGAGAAGCTCACCACGGTCGCCGAGGAGTACGCGGTGCGGGCGGCGGCGGAGGCGTCCGGACCGAGGGCGCAGGTGTGGCGGCTGTCGGCGCTGCTGTACGCGGCGTGCTCGCGCGCCGACCGTCAGGACCCAGCGGGTGCGGCGGCCGACATTCCCCGGTACATCGCGCTGTTGAAGGCGTACGGGCTGAAGGAACAGCACCAGGAGCTGCTGCTGTGCCGGCCCTTCCACGCCGTCGCGTTGCGCCGCTCGGGGCGGCCGGACGAGGCGCTACGCGTCATCCAGGACGCCGTCGCCTCCCTGGCCCCCGACACGGACTGGCTGATCTCGGCGGCCCTGCACCGTACGCACGCGGTGCTGCTCGTGGCGAACGATTCGTCCGACGCCGTACCCGGGCTCACCTACGGGGACGCGCTCGCCGAACTGCTGTGGCGCCAGCGGCAGCGCTGGCTGCACACGGCGATGACGATGCAGTCGTACGACGTCCTGCGCTGGCAGCACGAGCAGGCCGAGCGGGCGGCGCGGACCGACCCGCTCACCGGGGTGGCCAACCGGCGCGGCCTCGACACGTTCCTGCGGACCCTGGCCGCGTCCGGCGCCGCCGCCGAGCAACCGGTGGCGGTGCTGACCGTGGACATCGACCGGTTCAAGCACATCAACGACTCGCTGGGGCACGCCACCGGCGACGAGGTGCTGCGCGCCGTCGCGCAGCTGCTCACCAGCAACGTCCGCACGGGCGATCTGGTGGCTCGGTTGGGTGGCGACGAGTTCGTCGCCATCCTGCCCGGCGCCGACACCGTGGCCGCCACGGAGGTGGCCCAGCGGATGGTGCACGCCATCGCCGGCCTGACGGCCTGGCCGGTGAAGGCCAGCGTCGGGGTCGCCAGTGGCCGGGCGTACTCGCTCGAAGAGGCCCTCACCCACTCCGACAGCGCCATGTACGCGGCCAAGCGCGCGGGCGGCAACCGGGCCTCGGCCACCGCCTGACCTGTCGGGAACTGGCGGATTCGTGGGCCTGCGACGGCCACAAGTGGCTGAACGTGCCATACGACTCGGCCTTCGCCTTCTGCGCCCGGCCGGACGTGCACGCGGCGGCCATGTCCTACACCGCGTGGTATTTGGTCGGCTCCGGCGGTGCGCCGGTAGGCGCGGACCTGACCGCCGAGTCGTCGTGCCGGGCCCGGGGTTGCCTGCTGCTGGCGTGTCAGCGTTGTTTAGCGCTCTGTGGGGTGCAAGGTGGTCGGGGTGAATTTGAAGGAGTGGGCCGCGTCCCAGGGCGTCGCGTGTGTGACTGGGCGGCGGCAGGACGCGGCTGGGAAGCTTCCTGTTTCCCACATATCGCCTCGGGCGGCTCATCATGGTCGGAGATGCACTAGCCAGTTCGGCTCCGGTCGCGGGCCAGACCGTGGTGTACGCCTGTGTGTCGTCGGCCGAGCAGAGGGCAGAGCTTGACCGACAGGGTGGAAGCCGTGCTGTCCGCGCAGGAGAGCCTGGTGTGAAGACGGTTCAGGCGTACAGGTTCGCGTTGGATCTCACGCCGGTGCAGGAACGGGCGGTGCTGGCCCATGCCGGGGCGGCTCGGGTGGCCTACAACTGGGCGTCCGTCCGGGTCAGCCCACGCTGACCCGGACCGTGGTGCCGGCCCGCAGGTCCCGGACGAACACGTCCCCGGTGCCGTTGGAGTCGCCCGGCACCAGGTTGCTGGCGGCGGAACCGAAGACGACGAACCGGCCCTGCCCGCTGATCAGCGCGGAGTCGGAGTCGGCGTTGCCCTGGGCGCCGCCGGTGGCCACGCTCGCCCGCACCGTGGTGCCGGCTCGACGGTCGCGGACGAAGACGTCGTCGACCTGGTTGGTGTCACCGGGGACGAGGTCGCTGGCCAGGGAGTGGAAGAGGACGTACCGGCCGCCGGTGCTGGCCCCGACACCGTGGATGCTGTCGTTCGGCGTGCCACCGTCGAGCGAGACGCCGATCACCAAGCTGTTGAAGGGGTCGGCGTGGTTCCGCAGCCGGGACTCCCATCGCCACTCGCCGGGCGGCCGGTGCGGGAGCTCGTTCATCAGGACGAACTGCCCGTCGGGGCTGAGCCGGGGAACGCCGTAGTGCGGCGGGCTGGGCAGCAGGTTGGTGGCCTCCGACACGAAGAGCACGTACCGGCCGTTCGCGCTCACCCCGGCCGGCGTGGACCCTCCGTTGCTGGGGCTGCCGTCGTGGGTCACGCTGATCAGTTCGGTGGTCCTGCGGGTCAGGTCCCGCAGGTACGCCTGGCTCGTCCCGCTGCCGCCGGGCACCAGGTCGGGCGCGGCGCTGCGGAAGGCGGCGTACCGGCCGTCGGCGCTGAGGTGGGCGGCATCGGCCGGTACGCCGGGTACGCCGCCGGTGGTGGTGACGGCGACCGCTACCCCGGCCGCCAGTGTTCGATGTGGTGAGTTGATCATGAGTGTGCCTCCTGATGGGAGAGAAGCATCAGCAGGGACGCTACTTGGAGTAGCCATGCGCGTGCCGTCCGCCACTGGGCAGGGTGGCGGCCGCGACGAACTTGCCGCCGATTCCTGTGATGTCGGCCATCTTGACAGTTGTCCGTCGGATTCGGTGTCCCGGTGCGACGGAGCCTCGCTCAGATTTCCCCCGGAGACCATTGACCTCACCATTTCGCAGAATCGGCAGAAAGGAGCTGCAGGAGGTTCTGCCGGTTGTTCTGCCGGTCAATTCCCAGCGTTTTAACATCGGCTTTCTCGGCGACACAATCAGGTAACCCCGCGCGTTCGTCCAATTCGCTAACGTCGCTCCCGTCCGGCGGTTGCCGGGTGACTACCTGGGAGAGGGAGCATGCGCAGAAAACTGATCCGGCAATTGTTTGTCGGTGCGGTGGCGGGTCTGACGTTGATACCGCTCGCCCCGCCGCCCGCTTCGGCGGCCCCGGTCGGGGCCGTGCAGTGGGCCCCCTGTGAGCAGGACGCCAGCGCCCTGTGCGGCACGCTGGAGGTACCGGTCGACTGGGCCGACCCGGACGGGCCGACCATCGACCTGGCGCTGGCCAAGCGGCCGGCCACCGACCCGAACGCGCGGCGCGGGTCGCTGGTGGTCAACCCGGGCGGGCCGGGCGGTTCGGGCGTCGACGCGGCGCTGTGGGCCGGGTACAGCGACGACCTCCGTCGGCACTTCGACATTCTCGGATTCGACCCACGCGGCGTCGCCCGCAGCGCACCGGTCAGGTGCTCGCTCGACAAAATCCTGGAACTGCCTGCCGGGCCGATCAGTTCGGCCACCGCCTTCAACGACATGGTCACCGCGAGCCGGGCGCTGGCCGACGACTGCCGCACCCACAGCGGGCCGGTCTTCGATCACGTGGACACACTTCAGGTGATCCGTGACATCGATGCCATTCGGGCGGCGGTCGGCGACGACAAGCTGACCTTCTTCGGCATGTCGTACGGCACGCTGATGGCCCAGCAGTACGCGGAGCGCTATCCGAACCGGGTGCGCGCCCTCGTCGCGGACAGCACGATGGACCACAGTCAGGACGCTCGGGGCTTCGCCGTCACCCAGGCGGCCACCGGACAGGACTCGTTCGACGAGTTCGTCGCCGGCTGCGCCCGGCTCTCCGAGTGCGCCCTGCACGGACGCGACATCCGGCAGTTCTGGCGGCGACTGCTGGAGCGCGCCCAGCGCGGCGAGCTGCCGGACCCGGACGACCCGAGCTACAAGATCACCCAGCCGGATCTGGTCAACTTCGTGCTGGGCAACCTGAACTACCAGCCCTACTGGCTCGCCATCGCCAGCGAGTTGGAGCGGCTCGACGCCGGCCGCCCGTCGACCACGCCCGCCGCCGCGGCCCACCGGTCGGCCGGGAACGAGCCGACGGTCGTACCCTTCGCGTACCAGGCGGTCCTCTGCCAGGACTGGAACCTCAAGGCCCGCGACTTCGCCGAGTGGCGTTCGATCGCCGCCGACGCACAGCGGGCGGCGCCGGACCTGCCGGACCCGCCGCGGGCGGCGGTGGGCGCGATCTGCCTGGGCTGGCCGACCCCGGCGAACAACCCGCAGCGTCGGATCACCCCGACCAACGAGGCGAAGCTGCTCTTCGCCAACTCGCTGCACGACCCGGCGACCGGCTACAACTGGGCGCTGGGGGCCGCCGAGCAGTTCGGAGCGCACGCCGGACTGCTGACGTACGAGGGTTGGGGACACATCGTGTACGGCCGGGTGGCCTGTGCCGACGAAGCGATCGACCGGTACCTGATCGACCTCGTCGTGCCGGCGGAGGGCACGCGGTGCGCCGCCGCGCCGCCGCCGGGCACCACGGCCGACCACGCCCGCGGCCGGACCGCCGGCCCGCCGGACGGCCCCGCCCCGGAGATGGTTCCGCTGCGCGCGGAGCCTGAGCTGCCGACCTGGCTCTTCTGAGCCGACGCGCTCGGTGGTCGGGACACCCTCGGTGTCCCGGCCACCACTCGTACCCGAACCGGCCTTCGCCCGCGCCGCGCGAGCCCTGTTGACGGTGGGCGGTGCGGCTGGTGGCGGCGACAACCGCCATGATGATCCGGTGAGATTCCTGTCCATCCAGTCGTCGGTCGCCTACGGCTACGTCGGCAACTCGGCGGCGGTCTTCCCCCTGCAGCGGCTCGGGCACGAGGTCTGGCCGGTGCTGACCGTGCACTTCTCCAACCACACCGGATACGGCGCGTGGCGCGGCCCGCTGCTGGCGCCCGCCGACGTGGCCGAGGTGATCGCGGGCATCGCGGACCGGGGGGTCCTCGGCGACGCCGACGCGGTGCTCTCGGGCTACCAGGGCGATCCGGCGATGGGTGCGGTGATCCTCGACGCGGTGACCCTGGTCAAGACCGCGAACCCGGAGGCTGTCTACTGCTGCGACCCGGTGATGGGTGACGTCGGCCGGGGCATGTTCGTCCGGCCCGGCATCCCGGAGTACCTGCGGGATGTCGTTGTTCCGCGCGCGGACATCATCACCCCCAACCACTTCGAGCTGGACTTTCTCGCCGGCCGCACCACCCGGACGTTGCCGGAGTTGCTGGCGGCGGTCGACGTGGTACGCGCGACCGGGCCACGGCACGTCCTGGTGACCAGCGTGCTGCACGGCGACCTGCCGGCGGGGTTGCTGGAGGTGGTCGCCGTCTCGGACGAGGGCGCCTGGGCGGTGACCACGCCGCTGCTGCCGATCAACCCGAACGGCGGCGGCGACGTCACCGCCGCGCTGTATCTGGCGCATCTGTCGACCACGGGCTCGCCCGCGGCGGCCCTGGAACGCACCGTCGCCACCGTCTTCACCGTCCTTGAGGCGACCCTGGCGGCGGGGACCCGGGAGATCCAGCTGATCGCGGCCCAGGACGCGATCGCCGAGCCGCCGGCCCGGTTCCCGGCTCGGCGGCTGCGCTGACCGCAGCCCGGTCACCTCCTCGGGTCACACCAGCAGCGGGAGGCCGGTGTGGTGCAGTCGGAAATCGTCCAACTCGGCGGGATCCACCGCGAGGCGCAGGTCGGGAAGGTGCCGGGCGATCCGGTCGAACATGATCCGGCTCTCCAGCCGGGCCAGGTGCGCGCCGAGGCAGAAGTGGATCCCGTGCCCGAAAGCGATGTGGTGACGACCGTCGGTGCGGTGGATGTCGAACTCGTGCGGCCGGTCGAACACCGCCGGGTCCCGGTTGGCGCCCCACAACGACAGGCCCACCCGGTCGTACGCGGGGATCCGGCCGCCGGCGATCTCGATGTCCTCGAAGGCGTATCGCGGTGGCACGACCTCGACCGGCCCCCGGTACCTGAGCGTCTCCTCGACCACCGCCGGCGCCAACGACGGATCGTCCCGCAGCGCCTGCCATTGTTCGGGGTGGCTGAGCAGGAGACGGAGGCCGTTGACGATCAGGTCGACGGTGGTCTCCTGGCCGGCGATGAGCAGCAACTGCACCAGCGCCACCAACTCGTCGCGGTCGAGCCGGTCACCTCGATCCGCGACGGCCACCAGTTGCGACATCAGGTCGTCGGCCGGATCCGCGCGGCGTCGGGCCGCCAACCTGTCGAGGTACGCCCCGAACTCCGTGACCGCCGCCGGGCCGTCGACGCTGGCCGAGACGATCGCCGCTGACCAGGCGCGGAAGCGTGGCCGGTCCGGCTCCGGCACGCCGACCAACTCGGCGATGACGTTGACCGGCACCGGGTCGGCGAGGTCGGCGACGCCGTCGATGCTGCCCTGCCAGCGGGCACGGGCGACCAGTCGGTCGGCGAGGTCGCTGATCCAGGGTTCGAGCCGGGCCACGGCCCGCGCGGTGAAGCCGCCGCTGACCAGCCCGCGCAGTCGGGTGTGGTCGGGCGGATCGAGGTTGATGAGCTGGCGGGCCTCGAGTCTCGCCACTTCGGACAGCTCGTCCGGGGCGGCCGGCCGGGCGGCGGGGCAGTGTCGGCCGATCTCGTGCCCGATCGCCGGGTGTCGCAGTCCGGCCAGCACGTCGGCGTGGCCGGCGATCACCCACCATCGTTCGCCCGTGGGATGAATCTGGAGCACCGGCTCGCCGGCGTCCCGTACCCGGTCGTAGAAGCGGTGCGGATCGCGGCGAACGGCCGGATCCCACAACTCCGATCCGCCGAACCCAGCGGTCACGCCGCCTCCTGGGAATACCGGGCCAATAGATAGTGAGCGCTAACATATGCAGCTTTCCCGGAGGCTGTCAACGAGAGAGTTTTCCTTGAAGAGTGCCGCCACTCCTGCCTAGGGTTAGCGCTCACATCCATCGTGCTCGCAAGGACCCTCCACCTCCCGGAAGGATCGATCCAAGTGGCCGTACCCGATACCCCTCCCGTCACTCGACGTCACGTTCTCCAGGCCTCAGCCATCGGGGTGGCCGCGGTGGCCGCCGCCGGCGCGCTGCCGGCAACGGCCCACGCCGCACCGGTCGACGGAGCACCTGCCGGAGCCGCCGGGCTCGGCGTGGCCCCGCCCGAACCCGGCCCCGGCGGCACCGCCCCGGTCCGGCCCTTCCCCCTGCGCGACGTGACGCTGGGCGACGGGCTGCTCCAGGAGAAGCGCGACCGCATGAAGAGCTACCTTCGGCAGCTCGACGAGCGGCGTTTCCTCGTGCTGTTCAACAACCAGGCCGGCCGGCCGAACCCGCCGGGCGTGACCACCCCCGGGGGGTGGGAGGACGGCGGACTGCTCAGCGGTCACTGGGCCGGGCACTTCATGACGGCCCTGGCGCAGGGCTACGCCGACCACGGCGAGCCGATCTTCAAGAACAAGCTCGACTGGATGGTCGACGAACTCGCCGCCTGCCAGGCCGCGATCACCGCGCGGATGGGCGGCGGCGACCCGGAGGAAGAGGAGCCGGAGGAGCCGGAGATCGACCGGGTCCCGGGCCGGTTCGGCAGCGGACTGCGTCTCAACGGCCCGAGCCGGGCGGAGCACGTGACCCTGCCGCAGGAGGCGATCAGCCAGCTCACCGACTTCACCATCGCCACCTGGGTGAACCTCGCCGCCGCCCAGAACTGGAGCCGGCTGTTCGACTTCGGTCAGAACGCCACGGTCAACATGTTCCTGACGCCGCGCGCCGGCGTCACCGGCAACGCGCCGAGGTTCGCGATCACGGTCAGCGGCAGCGGCGGGGAGCAGCAGATCAACGGCTCGGCGGCGCTGCCCACCAACCAGTGGGTGCACCTGGCCGTGACGCTCGCCCAGAACACCGGCACCCTGTACGTCAACGGTGAGCAGGCCGGGCGGAACACGAACATGACGCTGAGCCCGGCCAACCTCGGCAACCCGGGCAACCGGTGGATCGGGCGGTCGCAGTACGGCGACCCGATGCTCAACGCGACCGTCGACGAGTTCCACATCTTCGACCGGGCGCTCAGCCAGCAGGAGGTGCGGTCGCTGCTGGACTCCCCGGCCGGAAGCACCGGCGGCGGATCGATCGCCTGGTACCGCTTCGAGGAGGAGGGCGGCACCACCATCCGGGACGCCTCGCCCAACGGGCGCGACGGCGGCATCGTGCCGACCCAGAGCGGCGGCGGTGCCCTGTGGACGCCGACCCACCCGGGCTACCTGGGCGCGATCCCGGAGGACGCGGTGCTGCGGCTCGGCCCGCCGCGCTGGGCCGTCTACGGCAGCAACGCCACCACCAACACCTGGGCGCCGTGGTACACCCAGCACAAGATCATGCGTGGCCTGCTCGACGCGTACTACCACACCGACAACGCCAAGGCCCTCGACGTCGTCACCAAGATGGCCAGCTGGGCCCACCTCGCGCTGACCATCGGGGACAAGAACCATCCCGCGTACCCGGGCCCGATCACCCGGGACAACCTGAACTACATGTGGGACCTCTACATCGCCGGTGAGACCGGAGGAGCGAACGAGGTCTTCCCCGAGATCTACGCGCTCACCGGCGACGCGAAGCACCTGGAAACTGCGAAGCTCTTCGACAACCGGGAGTCGCTCTTCGACGCCTGCGTTGAGAACCGCGACATCCTCGTCACGACGCCGCAGACCCGTCCCGGTCGTCGCCGGCCGGAACGGCTGCACGCCAACTCGCACGTGCCGCAGTTCGTCGGCTACCTGCGCGTCTACGAGCACAGCGGGGACACCGAGTACTTCCAGGCCGCCAAGAACTTCTTCGGGATGGTCGTCCCGCACCGCATGTTCGCCAACGGTGGCACCGGCGGCAACTACCCCGGTTCCAACAACAACATCGAGCTGTTCCAGAACCGGGGCAACATCGCCAACGCGATCGCCCAGGGCGGCGCGGAAACCTGCACCACGTACAACCTGATCAAGCTGGCCCGGAACCTGTTCCTCCACGAGCACGACGCCGCGTACCTGGACTACTACGAGCGGGGCCTGATCAACCAGATCGCCGGTTCGCGGGCCGACACCACGACCGTCAGCAACCCGCAGGTCACCTACTTCCAGCCGCTGACCCCGGGCACGAGCCGCAGCTACGGCAACACCGGCACCTGCTGCGGCGGCACCGGTGTCGAGAACCACACGAAGTACCAGGAGACCATCTACTTCAAGTCGGCCGACGGCAGCACCCTCTGGGTCAACCTGTACGCCTCGTCCACCCTCACCTGGGCGGAGAAGGACCTCACCGTCGTCCAGGAGACCGAGTACCCACGACAGGACAGCACCAGGCTGACCGTGCGCGGCAGCGGCCCGCTCGACATCAAACTCCGGGTTCCGGGCTGGGTGCGTAAGGGCTTCTTCGTCACGATCAACGGTGCCGCGCAGCAGCTCGACGCCAAGCCGGGGAGCTACGTGACGCTGAGCCGCGACTGGCAGTCGGGCGACACGATCGACATCCGGATGCCGTTCAGCATCTGGATCGAACGGGCGTCGGACCGCCCCGACACCCAGGCGATCTTCTGGGGCCCCGTCCTCCTCCAGATCCTGGGCAACCCGGGTAACGACAAATACCGCGAGCTCTCGCTGTACCGCCACCTCAAGCTGGACGGCGACTACGCCCGCGCGGCGATCACCCACGCGAGCACCACAGCGGCGGGTGACCGGCTCTTCACCACGCACGGCTTCAACCTGCGGCCGTACTACATCGGCGACACCCAGGCCGCCTCGTCGTACTTCCGTCGGGTGGAGCCGACGATCGTGTTCGGCTCGATCGACACCGGGGTGCCCAACCACAAGCGCAACGACGGCCTGCCGAACTACGACGTACCCGTGAGCGGGATCCCCTCGCCCGGCACCGACGGACCGTCCTTCCTCGATCTGGTCTGGGACCGGGCGCCCTTCGCCAACCACGGCCAGTTCGTGTCGACGGTCGCCGAGGTCGCGGAGGCGTTCGTCCAGGCCGGCGTCCTCACCGCGGCGGAGAAGGACCGGGTCGTCTCGCGCGCCGCCCAGGCACGCCGGGAACTCGCGCCGGAGCCCGCGTGGAAGGTCGAGGCCGAGGCGCGTACCCAGCGGATCGGCGGCACCGCCTACGTCAGCGTCACCGTCCGCAACACCGACACCGTGCCGCTCACCATCGAGCTGGTCACGGCGTACGGCTCACGTACGGTGGCGGACGTCGCCCCCGGCAGGTCCGCCTACCAGTCGTTCAACAGTCGGACCGCCACGGTACCTGCCGGCACCGTGAGCATCAGGATCACCGGGAAGCAGGATGACGATCCGGTGACCGAGCAGATCGAGGCGTCGTACGACGCGAGCAGCTGAGACTGGGCGGTGACCATGGTGGCGGCGTCGGAACCGACGCCGCCACCACCCTCCCTCCCGCCGGGCGGACGGCCTGATCGTGGTGGGCTCCCGCACGGGGACGCGGTCGCGCCGGGATCAAAGTCATTCGATAGGGTTGCTCGGATTCGACGGCGCCCGTCCGACGTCCCGATGCTGGCGGTCCACGATGTCCACCATCATCCGGCCGACCAGCGTTATTCAACTGATCCATGACGGGCGTCAGAATTTCTTGACATCTCGCTCTTCGTGACGAACCATGACCAACGACACAGCGGCGTGCCCCACACCCCACTGCAGATCCGAGGCATCCGCCGGTTCGACGCACCGACCCCCCTCTGCCCCAGGAAGGGCCTAGTCAATGAAGAAGGTCATGGCTCTCGGGCTGATCGCCGCCACCGCGATCGCCCTCACTGGATGTACTGATTCCGATGCGTCCTCGTCCGATCAGAAGGACGGCGAGCTGCGCAAGGTTCGGGTGGCGGCACTGCCCATCACCGAGACCGCCGCGCTGTGGGGCGGCATCAAGGCGGGCCTCTTCGCCAAGCACGGACTCCAGGTCGAGGTGCTGCCCGCCCAGGGTGGCGCGCAGGCCATCCCCGCTCTGATCAACGGCGACATCGACTTCGCCATCGGTCAGCCGTTCGGTCCGTTCCGGGCCGACCTGCAGGACCTCGGCGTCGTGATGATTGGCAACTACGCCTCCTCGTACGCCGAGGGCGACGACATCAACGCCGTCGTGGCGTCGGCGAAGTCCGGCATCAAGCGGCCCGCCGAGCTGGCGGGCAAGCGGGTGTCGGTCAACAGCCTGGGCGCGGCCGGCGACGTGACGATCATGGCCGCGGTGGAGAAGGACGGCGGTGACCCGTCCACGATCAAGTTCGTCGAGGTCGCCTTCCCCGACGCGCCGGCCCAGCTCGAGGCGGGCAACATCGACGCCGCATGGGTGCCGGAACCCTTCGTCACGCAGCTGAAGGGCCGCGGCGACACCTTCATCGTCGCGCCGTACCAGGCGGTCGTTCCCGGCCTCACCACCCTCACCACGTTCACCACGACGAAGAAGGCGGAGTCCGACGCCAAGCTGGTCGACGACTTCACGGCGGCCATGAAGGAGACGCTCACCTGGGCGGAGGACTCCGCCAACGAGACGGCCGTCCGCCAGGCGATCAAGGACAACCTGAAGCTCCCGGAGCCGGTGGCGGACTCGGTGAAGCTGCCGACCTTCAGCTGGGACCTTGACCGGGCCAGCCTGCAGACGCTCGCCGAGCTCGCGCAGAAGTACAAGGTGCTCGACAAGCAGCCCAACCTCGACCGCCTCGTCCAGCAGCGGTAGCCGGTACTTCCTACGCCCTCCCCGGTCTCGCCGGCCGGGGAGGGCGTCGCCACTGATCGACCATGGGAGTGAACTTGCCTCTGCCATCCACCCGGCGCCTGCGCGGGGCGCGCAAAGCGCTGCTGGGCGTCGTCGGTCTTGCCGGTTTCCTCGTTGTCTGGCAGCTGATCCCGACGCTGGGCCTGATCAACTCGCAGTACCTGCCGTACGTGACGGACGTTGCCGTTCGGCTGTCCGAGGAGACCAGCGACCTCGCCTTCTGGCGTCGGCTGGGATCCACCCTCGCGGCCTGGGGGATCGGCCTGGCGGTGGCGACGCTCGCCGCGGTCGTCCTGGGCACGGTCATCGGCCTGGTGCCGTTCCTTCGGCGCGCGACCCACACGATGGTCGAGTTCCTGCGGCCGATCCCGTCGGTCGCCCTCATCCCCCTCGCCGTGCTGATGTTCGGCATCCAGCGGCAGGCCGCCCTGGTGATCATCATCTACGCGTCGTTCTGGCAGGTGTTCGTGCAGGTGATCTACGGCGTGGCGGACATCGACGCGGTCGCCCGCGACACCGCCCGAAGCTTCGGTCTCACCCGCCGCGAGCGGCTGTCGCACCTGGTGATGCCGACCGCGCTGCCGTACGTCATGACGGGCCTCCGGCTCGCCGCGGCGGTGGCCCTGATCCTCGCCATCACCGCGGAGATGGTGATCGGCAATCCCGGTCTCGGGCGCATGATCGAGCTTTCCCGATCGGCCGGTGACAGTGTCGGCCTGTACGCCTTCGTGGTGGTCACCGGCCTGCTCGGGCTGCTGGTGAACATCGTCTTCCGCTTCATCGAGCGCCGCTCGCTGTCGTGGCACCAGTCCGTCCGCGGGGAGGAGGTCCTGTGACCGCGCACACCAGCAGCATCACCATGACCCGGCGGGGGCCTGGAGTCGGGTCCCGCATCGTCGCAAGTTTCCTCTACGCCCTCGGGTTGCCGTTCCTGCTCCTGGTGATCTGGGCCATCGCGGCGACCAGGTCGACGAACCGGTTCTTCCCCGACCCGCTCACGATCTTCAAAGCCTTCGTGGACACCTGGATCGGCCCCGCGTTCGTCGAGGACGTGCTGCCGAGCCTGTACCGGCTCGGCCTCGGTATCCTGGCGTCGATCGTCGTCGGCGTCGCCGTCGGCACGGTCATCGGCCTGGTCCGCTGGCTGCGCGAACTCCTCGAGCCGTTGCTGGAGTTCTTCCGCGCCATCCCGCCGCCGGTGCTGATCCCCGTGGTGATGCTGCTGGTCGGCATCACCGACACGATGAAGGTCGTCGTCATCGTCTCCGGCGCGGTCTGGCCGATCCTGTTGAACACCATCGAGGGCGTGCGGGCCACCGACAGCGTCATGACCGAGACCGCCAACTCCTTCCAGTTGACCTGGTGGGAGCGGCTCCGGTTCCTGGTGCTCCCGGCGGCGAGCCCGCGGATCATGGCCGGGGTCCGGCAAGGACTCTCGGTCGCCCTCATCCTGATGGTGATCTCGGAGATGTTCGCCTCGTCCTCCGGCCTCGGCTACCGGATCGCCTACTTCCAACGGAACTACCTCATCGCTGAGATGTGGAGCGGCGTTCTCCTGCTCGGTCTCGTCGGTGTCTTTCTCGCCGTAGCTTTCGGCCTCGTCGAACGGCGCGTGCTGCGCTGGTACCACGGACTCAGGGAGGTTTCCCGTGCCTGATCGGAGCACTCTGCTGCGGGTGGAGCACCTGCGAAAGGTCTACGAATCCACCAACGGACCCGTCGAGGCCATCGGCGACATCAACTTCACCATGCACGCCGGTGAGCTCGTCTGCATCGTCGGCCCCTCGGGCTGCGGCAAGACCACCCTGCTGAAATGCCTCGCCGGTCTGCTGCGCCCCACCAGCGGTCTGGTCGAGATGGACGGTTCGCCGGTGACCGGGCCGAGCCCCGCCATGGCCGTGGTGTTCCAGGAGTACGGCCGCAGCCTCTACCCCTGGTTGACGGTCCGTGGAAACGTCGAACTTCCGCTGCGCCACAAGAAGCTCTCCCGCGCCGATCGGGAGAAGCTCGTCACCGATGCCCTGGAAGCGGTGGGTCTGGGGCACGCGGCACGCAGCCATCCGTGGCAGCTCTCCGGCGGTATGCAGCAGCGGGTGGCGATCGCGCGGGCCATCGCGTACCAACCCGAGATCATGATCATGGACGAGCCGTTCGCCGCGGTGGACGCCCAGACCCGTGCGGATCTGGAGGATCTCGTGCGGGAGCTGCACGCGACCCGCAACATGTCCATCCTCTTCGTCACCCACGACATCGACGAATCGGTCTACCTGGGAGAACGTGTCCTGGTGTTGTCGAAGTCGCCGACCTGGGTGCAGGAGGACCTCGCGATCGACCTGCCTTCGGAGCGGGACCAGATCACCACCCGTGCCCTGCCTCGTTTCACTGAGCTGCGGACCCACGTCTACGACCAGATCCAGCGTGCCAAGCGTGGGGACGCGGTCGCTGCGCAGCCGGCGCACTGATCGTCTCCACGACGGACTCGCCGAGAGGAAGGGCTGTGCGTAGGCGTCAGCCGAAGCAACTGTTGCTCGCATTCTTCGGTGAGCACGTGGTGGATGCCCCCGTCGGACCGATTCGGGCGAGCACGCTGATCGGCGTGCTCGAGGGCGCCGGCGTCGCCGCGCCGGCGACCCGGGCGACCCTCGACCGGCTCGTGCACAGCGGCATGCTCGCGCGCAGCAGGAGCGGCCGGGAGATCCTGTTCTCGCTGACCGAGCACGGAACGGCGGTGCTGCGCGAGGCGACGCACCGGGTGCGCGGGCCGCGGCCCTTCGACCCGCAGGGGACGGGATGGACGCTGGTCACCTTCTCGATCCCGGAGAACCAGCGGATGCTTCGTCACCGGTTGCGTTCGACCCTGACCTGGGAGGGCTTCGCGCCGATCCGCGACGGCCTGTGGCTGGCGCCGGGCGAGGTCGACCTCGCCGGGTCGCTGGGACCGTTGCGTCAGGACCTCTCCTCCCACGCGGTCGTCGCCTTCCACGCGCGCGAGCTGCCCGGGTTCGCGATCGGCGAGAGCGTCCGGGCGGCCTGGGACATCGAGGCGATCCGGCGCGAACACCTCGCCTTCATCGAGGTCTGGGACGACCCGGCCGCGGCGTCGCTGGCGCCGAGCGCGCTGACCGTGCGGACGATGCTGGTGGCGGACTGGCTCAAGCTGCTGCGCGCCGATCCGCGCCTGCCGCGTGAGTTCATGGACGAGCAATGGCCCGCCACGCGGTCGGCGGAGGTCTACCGGCGAATGCACGAGCAGTTGGCCCAGGAATCCGCCGCCGAGTTCACCGCGCAGGTCACGCGCGGTGGGGCCAGGCCGCGTTTCATGAGTCGCTGACAGACCACCAGCGGACGTCGGTGCTGGTCGGCCGAGCACGGCAGCGCTCCGGCCCAGGACGCCAACGCCCTGGGCCGGAGTGCTGCTGCCGATCAGACGAAGTTCACGTCACTGCACCACATGTAGGCCTGGTCCAGGTGCGAGGCCTGCCAGATGACGAAGAGAATGTGGTGTCCGGTGTAGCCGGAGGTCGAGACGTTGAACGAGATGTTCTGCGACGGGGCGTACCGCCCGGTCTGCGTGATGAAGTCGAGGTTTCCCCACCCGAGCTTCTGGGTGGTGGGGTTGTACCCCTGCTTGCTGACGTAGACCCGGAAGTAGTCGGCACCGTGGCTGGCCTGGTCGTACAGCTGGACGGTGAAGTTGCGGCTGACGTTGGTCGTCTTCCATGCCCCGGCCTGGTTCAGCGTGTCGTTCCGGGACAGGGCGTTGCTGCACAGCTGTCCGTCCGGGGTGCGGGCCTGGAACTGCCCGCCAAGGCCGTCGCGTAGGGCGCTCATCCAGTTCCACATGGTGTCGGGGTTGGCCTGGAACGCCCGGTAACACATGGGGTCCTGCTGCTGCATGGTGGGGCTCATGTGGTTGCTGCCCCAGGTCTTCCAGCACTGGTAGGCGCGCGACGCCGGGTTGACGATGGTGCCGTGGGCCTGGGCGGCGCCGGTCCAGGTCACCATGCCGGCCATCAGGGCGAAGAGCAGCACGAGCGCTCGGACGGGACGGCGGACGGCCGACCGGGATCGACGGCCGGACTGCTGGCGGAGCTCGGGTGTACGCACGGTGGATCCTCCGTTCAGCGCTCATGACGGGTGGTGGGTGGGAGCGCTTCCACGAGTATTGCACCCATGGGTCCGCGCATCAACCGTTGTCGATGAGTAATGCTGCCCGTCGAGCCAGTTCCGGCGAGCGCCTAGGCGCCGAACCGGGCTCGGAGATCGGTCTTGCGCACCTTCCCCGACGCGGTCCGCGGCAGCTCGTCCACGATGACGACGTTCTTCGGCAGCTTGTAGCGGGCGATCCTGCCGTCGAGGAACTCCCGTACGGTGTCGGTGTCGACGGCGGCACCCTCCCGTACGGTCAGGATCGCCCACGGCACCTCGCCCCAACGCGCGTCGGGAACGCCGATGACCGCCGCCCCGGTCACCCCGTCCACTTCGTTGAGCAGGCGCTCGACCTCCGGGGGATAGATGTTCTCCCCGCCCGAAATGATCATGTCCTTGAGGCGGCCGGAGATGTAGAGGTAGCCGTCGGCGTCGAGGTAGCCGAGGTCCCCCGAGCGGTACCAGCCGTCCGCCGTGAACGCGGCCGCCGTCTCCGCCGGCAGTCCGTGGTAACCCGGGAAGATGTTCGGCCCGGCGATCTCGATCTCGCCGATGGTGCCGGCCGGCGCCGCCGCGCCGGTGGAGTCGGCGATCCGTACCTCGGTGAAGAAGTGCGGCAGGCCCACGCTGCCCTGCTTGCGGCGGGTCATCGCGGGCGGCAGCGCCGTCGCGCTCGGTGCGGCCTCCGTCATGCCGTAGCCCTGCGAGAACGACAGACCCCGCTCCTCGTACGCGTTGAGGATGCGTACGGGCACCGCCGAGCCGCCGCAGGTGAGCTTGGTCAACGTGGAGAGATCGGTGGTGGCCCAGTCCGGGTGGTCGGCCATGAGCTGGTACGTGGTCGGCACGCCACTGAGCATGGTGACCCCGTGCCGCTGGATCTGGGCCAGCGCCCGCCCCGGCTCGAACCCCTTCTCCAGCACCATGGTGGCGCCCTTGAGGATGATCGGAAGTGCACCCATACCCAGCGAGGCGACGTGGAACAGCGGCGAGATCATGAGCGCGACGTCGGTCGAGACGACGTCGTAGTCGACGATGCAGTTCAGCGCGACCCAGGTGAGGTTGCCGTGGGTCAGCACGGCACCCTTGGCCTTGCCCGTGGTGCCGGAGGTGTAGACGATCGCCGCGGGGTCGTCGGGGGAGAGCGCGACGTCGAGGCGCTGCACGATCGCCGTACGCAGCAACTGGTCGAGCCCCGGGCGGTGCGCCGTGCCCTCCCCGGTGACGATGACCTGCGCCGTCGCGGCGGCCGGACCCACCGCGTCGGCCACGCGCTCGCCGAACTCGGGATCGTGGATCAGTAGCCGCGCGGCGGAGTCGGTCAGCACGTGGGCGATCTCGGGCGGCGCGAGCCGGGTGTTGACCGGGACGAAGACGGCACCCAGCTGCACGGCCCCGAACATCACCTGCAGGAACTCGGGGCTGTTCTCGCCCAGATAGGCGACCGCGTCACCCTTGCCCACGCCGTGCTGCCGCAGCAGCGCCGAGACGCGATCCGCGCCGTCGGCCAACTGTCCGTACGTCACGGTCGACTCGCCGTGGACGAGCGCGGTCTTGTCGGCCGACTTCAGCCGGCGCTTGGCCATCCAGGCGCCGATTCCGGGGTGGTGCATCATCGATCTCCTGCTGGTGGCGACGGGGGTGCCAGCGGCGAAGGCGCCCTCAGGCGTAGAAGCGGTACAGGCCGCGCGCGACGACGGCGGGCTTGGCGCCACCCTCGATCTCGATGGTCTGGTCGACCGTGATCTGGTAGCCGCCGCGCACCTCGACCACCTCGGCGACGGTGGCCTGCATGCGTACCCGCGACCCGACCGTGACGGGGGCCGGGAAGCGCACCTTGTCGAGGCCGTAGTTCACCTTCGTCGACACGCCCTTGACCTCGAGCAGCTCCGTCCAGAAGGGCACGGCCAGGGAGAGGGTGAGGAAGCCGTGGGCGATCGGCGCGCCGAACGGGCCGTCCTTCGCCCGCTCGGGGTCGACGTGGATCCACTGGTGGTCGTCGGTGGCGTCGGCGAACAGGTTCACCTGGTCCTGGGTGACCGTCCGGTACTCGGTGTGGCCGAGGTCGGTCCCCGCGAGGTCGGTGAGCTGGTCGTAGGTGATGGTGGTCGTCATGGGCTTCCTCCCGTTGTCGTCAATCGGATGCGGCCGCGTCCGCCAGCCCCAGTAGCCGGGCGGCGTTGTCCTTCAGGATGCCCGGGAGCACCTCGGGCTTGAGGTCGGTGGTCTCCACGTCGCGCAGCCAGCGGTCGGGAGTGAGCAACGGGAAGTCCGTGCCGAAGAGGACCCGGTGCTTCAGCATCGAGTTGGCGTAGCGCACCAGCGAGGCGGGGAAGTACTTCGGGCTCCAGCCGGACAGGTCGATCCAGGTGTTGTGCTTGTGCGTCGCCACCGACAGCGCCTCGTCCTGCCAGGGCACGGAGGGGTGCGCCATGATGATCTGCAGCTGTGGGAACTCCGCCGCGATGGGATCGAGCAGCATCGGGTTCGACAGCCCGAGCCGGAAGCCGTAACCCCCGGGCATCCCGGCGCCGATGCCGGTCTGCCCGGTGTGGAACAGCGCCGGCACGCCCGCGGCCTGGAGCACCTCCCACAGCGGCGCGTACTCCTCACGGCTCGGGTCGAACCCCTGCACCGTGGGATGGAACTTGAAGCCGCGTACCCCTTCGTCCTGGATCAGGCGGGCGGCGAGTTCGACCGCCGCCGCTCCGGTACGCGGGTCGACCGACCCGAAGGGGATGAGGACGTCGGCGTGCTCGGCCGCGGCGCGGGCGAGCTCGACGCTGGACAGCGGCGGGTGCGCCAGTTGGGTGCGCGCGTCCACGGTGAAGACGACCGCCGCCATCCGGCGCTCCCGGTAGTACTGCGCGACCGCCTCGATCGCCGGACGCGGCCCGTCGGTCTTGAAGTACTTCGACGCGGCCGCCACGAGGTCGTCGGGCAGCGACTGGTGGCCGTGGTCGTCGACCTCGATGTGCACGTGCATGTCGATCGCCGTCAGGGCGGCGAGGTCGATGGCGGGCTGGTACATGCTCGGGAAACCTTCGTCCGTGGGTCAGGAGGCGGCGGTCTTGAACTCCTCGGGCAGCTCCGGGAAGCGCTCGCCGACGCTCTGCAGCGCGCCGGCGAACTGCGTCGGCCACGCCTCGACGAGCGCGTCGTAGCTCCAGCCACCCTCGTGGTAGGCGGTCAGTGCCGCCTCCGGGTGGGTCCAGACCTGGAGGCGGTCGCCGCCCACTCCGATCACCTGGCCGGTCACTGCGGCGGCCGCGTCGGAGCCGAGGAACGCGATGAGCCCGGCCACGTCGTCGGCGGTGCCGAAGCCGAGATCGTGCCGGAAGAACGCCGGCATCGGCTCGCCCTTCGCCTCGGCCTGCATGGCGGCGGCGAAGTAGGGGACCGTCGCGGTCATGGCGGTCGCGGCGACGGGCACGACGGTGTTGGCGGTGATGCCGGCGCGCTTGAGCTCGAGCGCCCAGGTGCGCACCATGCCGACGATGCCGGCCTTGGCCGCCGCGTAGTTGGTCTGGCCGAAGTTGCCGCGCTGGCCGGTGGGGGAGCCGATGCAGATGATCCGCCCGCCCTCGCCGGCCGCCCGCATGTGCAGCACCGCTTCCCGGACGGTGGTGAAGGTGCCGCGCAGGTGCACGTTGATGACGGTGTCGAAGTCGTCGTCACTCATCTTCCACAGCACGGTGTCGCGCAGGACACCGGCGTTGGTGACCAGGATGTCGAGCCGCCCGAAGCTCTCGACCGCCGCGCTGACCAGCTGCTTCGCGGTCTCGGTCGGACCGACCGGGGCGACCACCGCGACGGCCTGCCCGCCGATCGCCTGGATCGCCGCGACGGCGTCGGCCGCGGTCTGCGCATCGACGTCGTTCACCACGACGGACGCGCCCCGTCGGGCGAGCTCCTGCGCGTACGCGAGGCCGAGGCCCCGCCCGGACCCGGTGACGATGGCGACCTTGCCGTCCAGAGACATTAAAACTCCTTCGTGTCCCGCCGATCTGAGCATGAATCGTTGAAAATGTCAATTATTTGTGAAGCTTGCTACCATCATCGCCATGTCCCGTAGGGAGAAGACCCGGCAGACGGGGCAGGAGAGCCTGCGGGACAGTGTGCTCGGTGGGGACCTGATCTTTCTGCTCGCCCGCGCCAACGCGCTGACGCTCGCGGCGGCGAACGCCGTCCTCGCGCAGCACGGACTGAAGGCGCGCTCCTATTCTGTGCTCGCGCTCGCCGCCGACGACGCCCGCCCCACCCAGCGCGAGCTCGCCGAGTTTCTCCGCCTGGATCCGAGCCAGGTCGTCGCCCTCGTCGACGGGCTGGAGAAGCGTCAGCTCATCGAGCGCCGGACCGACCCCGCCGACCGGCGGGCCAACGTCCTCGTCGCCACCGACGCCGGTCGGGACCTGTTCGCCCAAGCCCAGGAGTCCGCCCGCGCCGTGGAGTTGGGCCTGCTCGCCACCGTGACGCCCGAGGACCACGAACGCCTGGCCGAACTGCTGCGGCTGCTGGCCTTCCCCGACTGACGCCGTGACCGGGCGGCGCCGCCGTGGCGCCACCCGGTCACGGGCACAGGGCAGATCAGCCGGCGCAGTTGAGGCCGGAGTAGTCGGCGGTGAAGACGCTCGTCACGTCCCGGCCACCGATCGAACCGCTGGCGCGTACGGTCGCCGAACCGGCCCCGACCGCGGCCGTACGGGTGGCAAACTGCTGGAAGGCGTTCGCACCCGGAGCCACGCTCGCCACCGACCGCTCGCCGTACGCGGTCTCCAGGACGATGTCCACCGACGCACCGTGGTCGTTACGGGCCTGCACCGCGACGTACGCCTTGCCGGCGACGCAGCGCGCCTGCGCGGTCACCGTCACGGGCAGCTCCGCTGGAGCCCCCGGGCCGTCGGCGGCCCAGCGGATCCAGGTGTTCGCCAGCGGCACCTGGCCGACACCGGGCTTCGACCAGTCACAGACGCCGCCGGGGAAGACCGCCCGCAGGCGCTGCCACTGCTCGTCGGTGAAGATCACTTTGTACGCCGAGCGGTTCAGGGGCTGAAGCTGGCACTTGAGCACGGCGGAGCTGGTCGGCCCGCCGGCGATCACGCGCGGGTTGCGGTGGTACGGGAAGAGCTGGTTGCACCGCGCGGCCGGATCCAGGGTCAGCTCCTCCACGATCCGGTCCCCGTTGGCCGCGATGCAACCGTCGGCCATCCCCTCGGGACGGGACAGCCGGGTCAGCGCCACGTCGTCCAGCTGGGGACGAGCCGCTGCCAGCGCGGCCCGGGCGGTCAGCCAGGCGTCCATGCTCGCCAGCGCCTCGTTCTGGGCCGTCGTGGCGGCGGCACCCGACGCGGCGGTGATGCTGATGTGGTTGTCGGCGTTGCCGTTGGCCGCGATGATCCGCTCCCGCATGGTCCAGGACCGGAAGCGGTCGTGGAAGTCGCCGGAGGGGTCGGTGTAGCCGCGGGTCTCGATGATCGGCGTCCACCGCAGGCCACCGTCGAACTGGTTGATCCGGCCGGTCTCGTACGCCACCCTGATCGCGTCGATGTTCGCCGAGGTGCGCTGCGGCGTACGGTTGCCCTCGACGTCGAGGCCGCCGATGCCCTCGTTGAGCCGGACGAACTGCTCGGGGGTGAGCACCTGCGACTCAAGGGTCTGCAGGCCGTACTGCACGCCGACGGTGTCCGGGATGATCGGCCGGCCGGAGCCGGTGGCCGGGTCCACGCCGTACACGTTCGAGATGAAGTCCGCCATGGCGCAACGGATGCCGGTCGGGTTGTTGACCGGGTGGTACCGCAACGCCGCCGGGACGTGGTTCGGGCAGCTGGTGGGCCAGTCGACGCTGTCGAAGAACTGGTAGCCGTCGCAGGTGTTCGGGCTGCCGAAGCCGCCGACCGCGGTGCGCTGGGCGGTCGACAGCCCGGCGGCGGAGGCGGCCTGGCTGATGAACCGGCACTCGTGGCCGCTGATCGTGGTGGAGCGCTCGTCGGGGTAGCCGATCTGGCCGATGACGCCGTCGAGGATGCCGGGGTAGGCGTTGGAGATCAGCAACTGCTGCATCGTGCCGGCCGAACCGCCCCAACCCATGGTGAAGTCGGGGACGCCGTACGTCTCCGTGAAGTGCTCCTTGACCATCATCGCGGTCTCGGCGGACGTGACGTCGTTGCAGTTGTTGGCGAAGACGTTGAACGTCGAGCTGGCCAGCGCGTAGCCGCGGCTGAGCAGGGTGTGGTCCATGACCCCGCCGGTGCTCGTGGCCTGGGTGTATCCGATGCCGCAGGCGCCGCCGAAGGTGTAGACCAGCCGGTTGTTCCAGCCCGGGGTGGCCGTCCACGGATCGGGGACCTGAGTGCCCGGCTCGTGCAGCAGCGCGATCTCGTAGACCGCCCGGTTGATGGTGCCGCGCTCGATCCGCACGATGTACGGGACGGTCCGGCCGTCGCTCGTGGTGGTGGTGGCCAGGTTGCCGGGTCGGGGGCCGTCGGGCAGGGCGGCGAAGCCGCCGGTGGTGGTGCGGTACTGGTACGTCACGCGCGGCGCCGCGACGTGGCAGTTCTCGTCGACCGGCCCGAGGTTCCAGGGGTTGCCCGAGGCGGTGCAGAAGAGCGGGATGTGCGGGCCGGAGAGGACCGGGCCCTCGGCGGGGTGATTCACCAGCGTGACGTCGGCCTGGGGACGGCCGTGCCCGAGCCCGTTGGACCGGATCTCGAGTGTGTTGTCGCCCAGCGCCAGGTCGTCGACGAGACCGAGCAGCGTGCGACCGTCACCGACCGGGCGGAACTGACGGGTGAGGTCACGGCCGTCGAGGTGGACCTTCACCTGGTGCGGCGGGACGTTGCGCGGCACGCCGATGCGGACCAACGCGTCGCCGCCACTGATCATGTCCGCGCGGGTGGAGACGACCTCCACATCGAACGTACGGTCGACACCTGCGTTGATCGGCGGTGCGGCCATGGCCAGCGCCGCCGAGCCGCCGATCAGTGCGGTGGCGACGAACGTGGTGAGTGCGACCTTCAAGGATCGTCGCGGTGTCAGCCCTCTGAATCGATACGGGTGCATGGCGGGCCCCTTTCAGCCGAGAGCGTGCGGCTGGACGTCCTGTGGTCACAGGCGCAGGGGGAACATAATGCGAAATCCGATCAAGCGTCAACGATTTTGCAATGTATCTGCGCCAGGCGGGAGATCGACCGCCGTTCGGGCGGGCAGCGGTGAACCGCGCTCAGGGCCGGTCGGGAGTCTGGACGAGCTCCTCGAAGCGGGCCTGCGCCGACTGGGCCAGCGCCGCGCAGGTACGCAGGAACATCGCCCGCGCCCGGGCACGGGGGAAGGTGGCCGGCAGGAAGGTGACCGGCAGGTCGGGATCGTCGCCCACCAGGGCACGCCAGTCGTTGACCAGCTCGGTACGCCGGACGAGCGCCTGCGCCGGTGCCACCGCACCGGCGGCGGCCCTCTCGGCCAGGTCGTGGTACCGCTGCAGGAACGCCTCGTAGTCGGCGGCCAGCTCGTCGATCCGCCAGGCGGCCTCGAGCCGGGCCCGGCCGCTCGGCAGCAGGTCGAGGTCGGTGGAGCGGAGCACCACCGCGTCGTTGACCCCGAGCTCGCTCAGCTGCTCGCGAACCTCGTCGTACCGGTCGTGCGGAGTGACCCAGGTGGCGTCGTACAGCGGCCAGAACGTCAGCCAGCGCAGCCGGGCCCGCAACAGCCGGCGCTGGTTGGCGTCGTCGAGCGGCAACGTGAACGCGATCAGCGTCCAGCAGCCGTCCCAGGCGTTCTTGTCGGTGGTGGCGAAGATGCGCCGGGCGCCGCGCCGGAGGATGTGCGACGCCGACTCGGTCAGCAGGTAGCTGGTGCGCCGGCCCTCCTTGGTCCGTTCGAGCATGCCGCGTTGGGTCAGCCGGCTGAGCGTGGCGCGGGCGTTGGCGGGCGCGATGTCGAACTCGGCCAGCACCGCGACCAGCCCGCCGGACGGCAGCGGCGACCGCCCCGGGTGTCCGTAGTCGCCGAGCAGGGTCACCAGCAGCCGCTGCGCCCGGGCCCGCCCGACCGCCGCCGAGCGGTCCGCCGGTGTGAGCGGGTCGTCCTCGTTCACGACCAGCATGACCCGGTGCCGATCACCAGCGGCCAGGGGCGAGCGGTCAGCGGACGTGCATGACGGACGGCGGGCACCCGGATGAATCTACTGCCTCTCGTGACGAGACCGTAACGGCACCCGACCCGATGGTTGCCGGTACGCGCCGAGCGCCCGGGAGAGCACCCGGCCGGCCGCCTGGACCAACGGTGCCAGGGCCACCGGGTCCGCCCGGTCATGGGCGACGACCAGCGAGATCGCCGCCACCACACCATCCGGGTCGCGGATCGGTGCGGCGATCGAGAGGGCGTCCATCGTGACCTGGCGGTCGCTGATCGCGTACCCGGCGCGACGCACCTCGGCGAGACGGCGGCGCAGCCGTACCGGGTCGGTGATGGTCAGCGCGGTGTACCGCTCCAGCGGCGCGGCCAGCACCTGCTCCTGCACCTCGGTCGGCGCGTAGGCGAGCAGGACGAGCCCCACTCCGGTGGCGTGCAGCGCGAAGCGGCCGCCGACCCGGGTGAGCACGGGTACCGCGCGCCGCCCGGCGATCCGTTCGATGAAGACGAGTTCGAAATTCTGCCGGACGGCGAGCTGGACGTTCTCGTGGGTCACCTCGTACAGGTCTTCCATGATCGGCAGGGCCAGCTCGCGCAGCCCCAGACCCCTCGGGGCGAGCGAACCCACCTCCCACAGCCGCAGGCCGATGCGGTACCGCCCGTCGTCGCCGCGTTCCAGCGCTCCCCACGCGACCAGCTCCGCCACCCGCCGGTGCGCGGTGGGCAGCGGCAGCTCGGCCCGCCGGGCCAGCTCGCTCAGGGTCAGCGTCGGGCTGGCGGGGGAGAACGCGTCGAGCAGCGCCAGCACCTTGCTGGTGACCGACCGACCCGGTTGCGTGCCCACCCCGCCATCATCCCCACCCGCGCCGATCGGTCACAGCTCCAGGACCAGCCGGGGCGTCCGGGCCCGGGAGACACAGATCATCATGGTGTCGCCCGCGGCCCGTTCCTCCTCGGTGAGCAGGCTGTCGCGGTGCTCCGGCTCGCCGGCGAGCACGGTGGTCTCGCAGGTGCCGCAGGTGCCCTCCCGGCAGGAGGAGAGCACCTGCACACCGGCCTTCTCCACCGCGTCGAGGATCGGCGTGCCCGGGGGTACGGTCACCGTCCGCCCGGAGAGCCTCAGCTCGACCTCGATCGTCGTCTCCTCGCCACCGGTGGCCTCCGTCGGCGCGAAGCGCTCCACGTGCAGGCAGCCGGGTGGCCAGCCGCGGCAGCGCTCCTCCACCGCGCTGATCAGTGCCTCCGGGCCGCAGCAGTAGACGAGACCGGTATCGGGCCGACCCAGTAACCCGGCCAGATCGAGCAGCCCGGTCTCGTCCTGCGGGTACAGGCTCACCCGGTCGCCGTACTTGTCGCGCAGGGCCTCGGCGAAGGCCATGCTGGCGCGGCTGCGTCCCCCGTACACCAGCCGCCAGTCGGCACCGGCGGCGTCGGCGGCGGCGACCATGGGCCGCAGCGGGGTGATCCCGATGCCACCGGCGATGAAGAGGTAGCGCTCTGCCGTGACCAGCCGGAAGTTGTTGCGCGGCCCGCGCACCCGGACGGTCGCGCCGGTGGTGAGCCGGTCGTGCACGAACCGGGAACCGCCGCGCCCGTCCGACTCCCGCTGGACCGCGATCCGCAGTGTGGCGCGCTCCGCCGGGTCACCGCAGAGGGAGTACTGGCGCACCAGGCCGGGACCCAACTCCAGGTCGACGTGCGCGCCTGGGGCCCACGCTGGCAGGTCGCCGCCGTCGGGGCGGCCCAGGGTGATCGCGACGACCTCGGCCGCCACCTGCTCCCGGCCGATCACCACGAGGTCCATTCCGGCCGGGCTGTCCCCGGTCACGCCGACACCGCCTGCCGCTGCGGCGTCGGGGTCGGCGCGGCCGGGGCCTGGTGGCCCTGCGGGTGAGCGAGCAACCACTCCCACAACTCGACCGGCTCCTCGGCGACGCGTTCCGCGCCGCAGTGGCAGACCCCGCGCAGGATGTCGGTGCCCGGCATCCAGTGGATCCGGTAGACCCGGTCGCCGGTGAGCATGCGGCGGTTCACTGTGGCGCTCCCACCGTCCCCGACCCGATCATCCGGGCCAGCAGGCGCCGGGCGGCCAGACCACCGGTGTCGATGTTGATGCTGAGTTCCTGGTACTTGTCCGGCTCGGAGGCGATCACCTGCTCCAGGAGGTTCAACGCGGTCACGTCCTGCATGACCACGGTGTGGTTGCTCTGGTAGAGGTACTCGCTGACCGACTCGTCATCGATCGCGAAGTCACGCGCCACGGCCCAGAAGTCGTAGGTGGTGTTCTCGGTCGACGGGGTGATGGCGTACACGATCTCGGCGTGGAAGGCGTCGCTGTCCGGACCCTCCGCCGGCGGATAGACGCCCTGCGGCGCGATCCGGCTGTGCAGCAGGTAGAGGCAGGGCGGGTGGAACTCGATGTCCTGCCACCGGGTGATCCGGCCCTGGATCCCGGTGGAGCGCGCGTAGAACGGCGGGCACTCCGCGTCGTCCATGTGCCGGCTGACGTAGACGATGCCCTTCTCGTCGTCCACCTCGGTGGTGATCGGCGTGTTCGCCACCTCCGGCGTGCCGATGTAGCCACCGTGCAGGTAGGTCTCGTGGGACAGGTCCATGAGGTTGTCCACCAGCAGTTGGTAGCGCGCGTTGAGCGGCGCCATCCCGCGCACCACCGTGTACGCCGGATCGGCCAGCCACGGCGCGCGGGGGATGGTGGTGGGGTCGGCCCGCTCCCGGTCACCGATCCACACCCAGATGAAGGAATCCTGCTCCACCACCGGATACGCGGCCACCCGGGCGGTACGCGGGATGCGCTGCTGACCCGGCACGAAGACGCAGGTGCCCGTCTGGTCGTAGGTGAAGCCGTGGTAGCCGCAGACGATGCTGTCGCCGTCGAGCCGGCTCTCCGACAGCGGGTACCGCCGGTGTACGCAGCGGTCCGCGAGCGCCACCGCCTCCCCGGCCTCGGTGCGGTAGAGGACCAGCGGCTCACCCAGCACCGTACGGGCGAGCAGTTCCCGCCCGACCTCGCTGCCGTAGGCCGCCACGTACCACTGATCACGTGCGAAGGGCATGCGATCGAACCTCCCGGTGGTGAACGACGTTGTGGCCGGATCATCCCGTGGGGAGCCGCCGTCGGGGAGACGCGTTTTCACTGAATGAAAGCCGGCGGGGCGTTCTCGCGCACCCCATCGTCAGAATTGGTCGGCGACCCACTCGGCGAGCAGCCGCGCGCAGTCGTCCACCGACTCCTGCCAGGTACGGCCGGCTCCGGTGCCGGCCCCGTCACTGACCTGTTTGACCAGGCGGACCGGTACGCCGAACCGGCGTGCCGTCGAGGCCACGGCGTAGCCCTCCATGTCCACCAGTTGGGCGCGTGCGGCCAGCGCGTCGCGGGCCTCGTCGTCGGCGATGAACTGGTCGCCGGTGGCGAGCACCGGGCCGGTGTCGGCCAGGGTCAGCGGCGCCCCGACGGTCTGCCCGGTCAGCCGACGGATGAACTCGGTGTCCAGGTCGTGTTGGATGACGCTGCCCACCTCGTGGGTACCCGTCCAGTCAGGGTGCAGCGCACCGGCCGTGCCGAGATTGACCACCACCGCCGGCAGCGCGCCGCGGGCCAGCACCGCCGCGACGGCGGCCGTGGCGTTGACCTTCCCCATGCCGGTGAGCAGCACCGGGAGACGCGGATCGAGGCGGGCGGCCTCCTCCGCGAGTGCCAGGACGAGGAGCGGGCGGTCGGGGTCGATCGTGCCGCGCAACTGCATCGGGCGATGGTAGCGACACCTGCGACCGGGCTTGTCCCGCCACCGACTGCGGCCCGGCCATCTCACGGACTGTCGTGACGCGGACACCATGGGTGCGCGAAGTTGCGTGCCCTGCCTGTGCAACGCTCGTTGAGCGTCATGCCGACCACCCGGTCCCGCCCGCCTGTCTCTGCCCGGTCCCGCAGCAGGCAGAGGCAGGGGCGACCCCACCTCGCACCCCTTTGGAGAGCATAATGTCCCTTGCCCCGGCCCGGGTCTTCGCCGCGCTGAACGCGGTGCGGTACCCCGCCCAGCCGTCGCCGATGTTGGGCAAGGCCGTCGTGATGGGTGGCAGCATCGCGGGGTTGCTGGCTGCCCGGGTGCTGTCCGATCACGCGGAGTCCGTCGTGATGATCGACCGCGACGACCTGCGGGTGACCGGGCAGCGGCCCGGCGTACCCCAGGGGACGCAGCTGCACGCGCTGCTGCCTGGTGGTTTCCTCCAGCTGGAGCACCTGTTTCCCGGCTTCCGTGAGCGGGCCCTGGCTCAGGGCGCGATCGAGGCACCCCCGGCGGCGCGACGCAACTACCTCGACGGCCGGCTGAAGGTGACGGTGCCGGACGACGCCGACAGTCTGGCCGGCAGCCGTCCGCTGCTGGAGGGCCTGATCCGCCAGCACGTGCTTCGGTTGCCCAACGTCAAGACCGTCACCGCCCGCGCCACGGGTCTCGTGTTCGACGGTGCGGCGACCACCGGGGTCCGGTACGACGTCGGTGGGGCGCCCGGCGTCGAGAACGCGGACCTCGTGGTGGACGCGATGGGCCGGTCGAGCCGGCTCTCCGACTGGCTGGAGCAGGCCGGCTGGCAGCGGCCCGCGATGCGGCGGATGACCGTGCACCTGAACTACGCGACGGCGCTGTTCCGCCGCCCGGCCGGGAACCCGGAGCACACCGTGGTCCTGGCGTTGAACAGTCCCCGGCTCTCGTCGGACGTCGCCGGCGCCGCCTTCTTCGCCATCGAGGAAGGTCGTTGGATGGTGATGATGGCCGGTTACGCGAACCACCGTCCCGGGCACACCGCCGAGGACTTCGTCCGACGGCTGCGGGAGCAGTTCCCGCCGGAGTTCGGTGAGGTCGCCGGGTGCGAGATGCTCGGCGAGGTCCGGACCTACCACCACGCCGACAGCCGGCGGCGTGACTTCCACGCGCTGAACCGCTTCCCCGCCGGGTTGGTCCCGGTCGGCGACGCGGTCGCGTCGTTCAACCCGGTGTACGGGCAGGGGGTCACGGCGGCGGCTCTGCACGCGGCCTGCCTGTCGACCTACCTGCGGTCGGGGCCGGACCTGGCGCGGCCCGCGCGCGAGTTCCTCGCCCTCCAGCAGGTGGTGGTCGACGCCGCCTGGTCCCTGTCGACCTCCGCCGACCTGGCGCTGCCGCACGTCGAGGGTCCCTACCCGCGCGGCTACCGGTTCTCCAGTTGGATCAGCCGGCAGATCGTCGCGGCAACCGTCACGGACGTGACCACCGCCCGCCGCTTCAACGACGTCGTCTCCATGCGGGCGCACCCAAGCTCACTGGCCCGCCCCCACGTAATCCTGAACGCCCTCCGCGCAAACCGCCGCCCCCACCACCCCCCACCCCACCCCCACCCACCCCACCCGCCACCCCCACCCCGCCCACCCCCACCCCCACCCCCACCCCGTTGATCATGAGGTTAGCGGCGAAGTTGATCTCCTCAACTGCCGCTAACCTCATGATCAACGCGAGGGGG
>NZ_BMNB01000045.1 GCF_014646235.1 Micromonospora sonchi
CACCCGCCCTGAAGCGCGTTGATCATGAGGTTAGCGGCGATGTCGATCTCCTGAACTGCCGCTAACCTCATGATCAACGCGGCCCGGGGGATGAAAGCGGGAAGCCCGCCTCCCCTGGGGAGGCGGGCTTCCCGCGTAACGGGGTCAGTGTTCGGCGGTGCGGCGGGTGCCGGAGTAGTACTCGAACAGCAGGCCGCAGGCGGCGAAGATCACCGCTATCGCGCCCAGGCCGAGCAGCCAGAGCTGCCAGTACACCAGGCCGAAGCCGCCGATCGTGGCGGACAGCGCCAGGCCCATCGGCCAGTAGCTGCCCGGGCTGAAGAAGCCGACCTCACCCGCGCCGTCGGCGATCTCACCGTCCGGGCGGTCCTCCGGGCGCAGGTCGATCCGACGCGCCACGAACCAGAAGAAGCCGCCGCACATCGTGCAGAGCGTGGCCGACAACAGCAGGGCCACGGTGCCGATCCACTCGATGCGACCAGCACCCGCCTCGCCGTAGGTCCAAGCGCCGTAGAGGACGGCCGTGAAGAGCAGGAACGCGGCGATGCTCAGGAAAATACGCCACTCGGTCTTCATGCCCGTTGCCTCAGCTTCCCGCGCCGACCGCAGCGCTGCCCTGGTTGAAGTTGTGCTCGGTACGCCGCGTCTCGAACGGCCGCGTCTTCACCGCGTACGGCTCCTCGCCGACGGCGGTCAGCGCATCCTGGGTCGAGGCCCCGTCCTGCTTGGCCGCGAGGAACCGGTCGAACTTCTCCGGCGAGACCACCCGCAGCTCGAAGTTCATGAAGGCGTGGTAGCTGCCGCAGAGCTCGGCGCAACGGCCCACGTACGCCCCCTCGCCCTCCAGCCGGGAGACCTCGAAGACGTTGCGGATGTTGCCCGGCATGACGTCCCGCTTGAACAGCATCTCCGGCACCCAGAACGAGTGGACGACGTCCTTGCTGGTCTCCTCGAACCGGATGGACCGGTCGGTCGGCAGCACCAGGATCGGGATGACCTCGCTGGTGCCCAGCACCGACGCGGTGGTGTTGGCGTCCTCGCCCTGGCCGTCGCGGTAGTTGAACTGCCAGTTCCACTTGAACGCGACCACCTCGACGGTGACGTCGGGGTTGCTGGTGGTCTTCACCACGTCGGTCTGCACGACCGCGGTGTAGTAGAAGAGCACGGCGACGATCAGCACCGGCGCGATGGTGTACAGGAACTCCATCGGCAGGTTGTAGCGGGTCTGCACCGGCAGCTCGTTGCCACGCTTGCGGTAGCGCACGATGCACCAGAAGATCAGGCCCCAGACCAGCAGACCGACCACGAGCGCCGCGATGCACGAGGCGATCCACAGGTCGTACATCCGCCGGGCCTCCGGGGTGATGCCCCCCTGCGGCCAGCCGAAACCGCCGAACGCCGCGCCGACGTCACAGCCCGTGAGCAGGACCAGCAGCGCCGCCCCACCGAAGCCGAGCCCGGCGAGACGTCCGACGCGACGCCCCCGCCGCGCACCGGCTCCTGGGGATGCGCTGCGCCGTACGGCCGTCGGCCGTACTTCCGAACTCTCTGCGACCACCTGGTCCTGCCTCCCTAGCGCGCCGCGGTGTCTTCCTCGATCTGGTCGGCTCCGCCGAGCGGAGCCACCGCACCAGCGGCAAAGGCGTCACCGACGGTCGCAGATTACTCGACCATGACGGGCTGGACCCGGTTGGGGTCAGAGTCAGCACCCGACGGGGTATCCGGCATCGGCGGAGGCGATAGCGTGCTAAGACGTGATCCCTTCCCCCGTTTACCTGGACGCCGCCACCGCCGCCCCGCTGCACCCGGTCGCGCGGCAGGCGTTACTCGCCGCACTCGACGACGGTTGGGCCGACCCCGACCGGCTCTACGCGTCCGCCCGGCGCGCCCGCCAGTTGCTCGACGCCGCGCGCGAGGCCGCGGCAGACACCCTCGGCGTACGCCCCGACGAGCTCTCCTTCACCGCCAACGGCACCACCGCGGCGCATTCCGCCGTGCTCGGCGGCCTGGCCGGACGGCGGCGGGCCGGCACGGTGCTGGTGCACTCGGCGATCGAGCACTCGGCCGTGCTGCACGCCGCCGAGCGGCACGTGGCGGGCGGCGGCGCGGCGAGCGAGGTGCCGGTCGACCGCCTCGGCCGGTTGGACCTCGACGCCTGGTCACGGGCGGTGGCCGGGCCCGGAGTGGCGCTGGCCGCGTTGATCGCGGCCAGCCACGAGGTGGGCACCGTCCAGCCGGTCGAGGCCGCGGCGGCGGCCTGCGCCGACGCGGGGGTGCCGCTGTACGTCGACGCCGCCCAGACGGTGGCTCGGATGCCGGTGCCGGCGGGCTGGTCGGTGCTGACCGCCAGCGCCCGCAAGTGGGGCGGCCCGCCCGGCGTCGGGCTGCTGGTGGTCCGCAAGGGCACCCGCTGGGAGTCGCCCTGGCCGGCCGACGAGCGCGAGGCGGGCCGGGTGCCGGGCACGGTGAACCTGCCGGCCGTGGTGGCGGCGGCGGCGAGTCTGCGCGCGGCGGCGGCCGACGCGGCGGCGGAGGCCGCCCGGCTGGCGCCGCTGGTGGACCGGATCCGGGCCCGGGTGGCGGCCGAGGTGCCGGACGTGGAGGTGGTCGGCGATCCCGAGCGGCGACTGCCGCACCTGGTCACCTTCTCCTGCCTCTACGTCGACGGCGAGGCGCTGCTGCACGCGCTGGACCGGCGCGGCTTCGCGGTCTCGTCCGGCTCGTCCTGCACCTCGTCCACGCTGCGCCCCTCGCACGTGCTGGAGGCGATGGGGGTGCTCTCGCACGGCAACGTACGCGTCTCGCTGCACCGCGGCACCACCGAGGCCGACGTGGAACGCTTCCTCGCCGAGTTGCCCGGCATCATCGCCGACCTGCGCGCCCAAGCCGGGGTGGTGGGCCTGTGACCGCCCCGGAGGGCCCGGTCGCCGGCGAGCCCGACGAGGTCCTCGACTGCCTCGGTCAGCGGTGCCCGCTGCCGGTGATCGCGCTGGCCCGCCGGCTGCCCGAGCTGCCGGTCGGCGCGGTGCTCCGGGTGCTCGCCGACGACCCGGCGGCCGCGGTCGACATCCCCGCCTGGTGCCGCATGCGCGGCCACGATTTCCTCGGCACCACCGGCCCCGCCCACCACATCCGCCGGGCACGGTGAAAGGAAGGGCCCCTTATTAACGCCTCGTGCATAGGCGGGGCCCCCTATTAACAACGCAACGCCTCATCCACCCAGAGCAGTCGCAGCTGACGACCGGAGCGAGAGAAGAGGCGTACGTCGGCCTGGAAGGTCTCGCTGACGGCGCGTTCGTCTTCGAGTCGATGGTGATCCCGGGCCTGCTCCAGACCGAGAGCTACGCCCAGGCCCTGACTCTCGGCACCGGCTTCGTCCGGCCGGACCACGCCGAGCGCTTCGTGTCGTTCCGGCAGGCAAGGGCGCAGCGGTTGACCGACGAGGAGCCGCTGACGCTGCACGCGGTCATCGGCGAGGCGGCGCTGCGGCTGCGGGTCAACGGTGACGAGACCCGACGCGCCCAGCTCGCCCACCTGGCGGCGATGTCGGAGCTGCCGAACGTGACCGTGCAGGTGCTCCGCCCCGAGGACGGTCCGCACGCGGCAGGCGCGATCGGCAAGTTCGTCCTGCTGGACTTCGCCCACGTCCAGCCGATCGCCTACACCGAGGTCCTCGACGGGGCGATGTACGTGCAGGATCCGGACGGCGTGCGGACCTATAGAATGGTGGCCGACAACCTGCGCCAGGTCGCCCTCTCGCCCGCCGAGTCGCGCGCGTTGATCAGGGGGTTGGCCGGCGCGGCCTAGCCCCGGAGGCGAGCGTGTCCACCCCCGACCTCTCCGCCGCCCACTGGTTCACCAGCAGCCGCAGCACCAACAACGGCGACTGTGTCGAGTGCGCGATCCTGCCCGACGTGGTGGCGGTGCGGGACAGCAAGGACCGTTCCGGCCCCGTGCTCACCTTCTCGCGTCGCCAGTGGTCGACCTTCATCACCGCAGTTACCCCGACCACCCGCCTCACCCGCTGACCACCGACCTCACCCGCGCGCGGCCGGTCCCATGATGGCCGACAGTTCCATGCCGTCGCCTCACCAGTTCGCCCAGATTCGAGAGGCTTGTCGGGACCGGTAGCCCTTGGTCCTTCTGCCGGTTCAGTGGTGGCTGACGACGTTGACCACCTTGCCATCCGGGTCGCGGACGAAGAAGCGCCGGACGCCCCACTGCTCGTCGGTGATCGGGTGCACGATCTCTGCGCCCGTCGCGCGTACCGCCTCGTAGGCGGCGTCGACGTCATCGACCTCCACGCTGAGATCCGGGTTTACGGGGGCCGCTGCATCTTTGGTGATGAGGATGACCTGGGCGGTGGGGTTGGACGGTGAGACCAGGTTGACCACCCAGCCCAGGTTCATCTCCTCACGGAAGCCCAAAAGCTGGTAGAAGCCGCTGCTCGCGGCCGGATCGCCGGTGGTGATATCGGGCACGGCGCGGCGAATCGTCATGCCGGATTTTGGCATGCGAAGTGCTGGCTCGCACGGGTAGTCAGGGGAGGATGTGCGGGCGGATGTCGTCGGCGGCCTGGTCGCCGTAGGACTCGGCGAGGCGCTTGACGAACAGGTCGCGGCGCACGTCGTACTCCTGGGTGCCGACGGTCTCCAGCACCAGGGTGGCGAGCAGGGAGCCGACCTGGGCGGCCCGTTCCAGCCCGACCCCCCAGGACAGCGCGGTGAAGAACCCGGCCCGGAAGCCGTCGCCGACGCCGGTGGGGTCGACCGCCTGGGTCTGGCGGGCGATCGGTACGTGGATCGGGTCGATGTCCCGCCCGGCGATCTCCACCCCGTGCTTGCCCAGCGTGGTGACCCGGACCCGGACCAGGTCCAGCAGCTGGTCGTCACTGAGCCCGGCCTTCTGCTGGAGCAGCGACTTCTCGTAGTCGTTGGTCATCAGGTAGTCCGCGCCCTCGATCAGCGCCACCACCTCCTCGCCCGGCATGCGGGCGAGCTGCTGGGACGGGTCGGCGGCGAACGGGTAGCCGCGCTCACGACACTCGGCGGAGTGCCGCAGCATCGCCTCCGGGTCGTTGGCGCCGACCAGCACCAGGTCCAGCCCGCCGAGACGCTGGGCGACCGGCTGCAGCTCGATGTTGCGGGCCTCGCTCATCGCACCGGCGTAGAAGGAGGCGATCTGGCACATCTCGGTATCCGTGGTGCAGACGAAACGTGCGGTGTGCGCCACCTCACTGACGTGCACCGAGTCGCAGTCCACCCCGTGCCGCTCCAGCCAGGAACGGTAGTCGGCGAAGTCGGCACCGACGGCGCCGAGCAGCACCGGGCGCAGGCCGAGCTGCCCCATGCCGAACGCGATGTTCGCCGCCACCCCGCCCCGGCGCAGCACCAGGTCGTCCACCAGGAAGGAGAGGGACACCTTGTGCAGCTGGTCGGCGATGAGCTGGTCGGCGAACCGGCCCGGGAAGCTCATCAGGTGGTCGGTGGCGATCGAGCCGGTCACGGCGATCTTCATGGCAACCCTCGAGGTCGGAAGCAGAGCGCGGTCAGCCTACCGGCGCCGCGACCGGGCAGGGAGGCCGACGGCGGGGCAGCCCGCAGGGCTGCCCCGCCGTCGGGGAGATCGAGTCAGTTGAAGGAGTCGCCGCAGGCGCAGGAGTTGCCCGCGTTGGGGTTGTCGATGGTGAAGCCCTGGGCGTCGATCCGGTCGGCGAAGTCGATGGTGGCGCCGGAAAGGTACGGGGCGCTCATCCGGTCGACGACGACCTCGACGCCGTCGTAGTCGGTGACGACGTCACCGTCGAGCGAACGCTCGTCGAAGAAGAGTTGGTACCGCAGGCCGGAGCAGCCACCCGGCTGCACGGCGACCCGGAGCCGCAGGTCGTCGCGGCCCTCCTGCTCGATCAGGGCCTTGACCTTCTGCGCCGCGACGTCGGTGAGGACGACGGACGTGGGGGCCTTGGCCTCGGTCGACTCGGTCTGCGCTGGCGTGGTCACGTGGAATTCTCCCTGCGCGCGTTCGGGTGTGGTCTTTCCTGGCCAACGTCAGCCGCCGGTCAGCGATTCCCACAAGTGGTCCAGATACCGATTGTAGGCCGCCGGGATGCGGTCAGCGGCTCCACTGCCGGGCCAGTCGGGCGCCGAGCGCCCGTAGCCCCTCGGCCGGGCGGTCCAGGGCCGCGGCCAGGCCGCCGCGTTCCTCACCGCCGAAGTGCTCCACCAGACTGTACGCGTCGGTCACCCCGACCGCCGCCGCCTCGCGCCGACCCGTGCTCACCTGCCCGGCGAGCACGACGCAGGGTACGCCCCGGTCGCGGGCGGCGCCGGCCACTCCGGCGACCACCTTGCCGCGTAGCGACTGGTGGTCGAACCTGCCCTCCCCGGTGATCACCAGGTCGACCTCGTCGAGCGCGGCGTCCAGCCGGACAGCTCGGCTGACCAGCCCGATCCCGGACTCGCACCGCCCACCGAGGGCCAGCAGCGCCGCGCCGATGCCGCCGGCCGCGCCCCCGCCGGGCAGCTCGCCCAGCCCGCCGGGGCAGCCGGGCAGGTCCCGCTCCAGCACCTCGGCCCAGCGTTGCAGCGCGGCGTCGAGCAGCAGCACGTCGGCGCGGTCGGCGCCCTTCTGCGGTCCGAAGACGTTGCTCGCCCCGTGCAGCCCGAGCAGCGGGTTGTCCACGTCGGTGGCGGCGATCAGCCGTGCGGAGCGCAGCCGGGGGACGCCGTCGAGCGTGGCCACGGCGGTCAGCGCGGCGCCGCCGTACGGCAGGGCCATGCCGGTGCCGTCCAGCGGCACGGCGCCCAGCGCGGTGAGCATCCCCGCGCCACCGTCGTTGGTCGCCGAACCACCCAACCCGACGATCACCGTACGGACGCCCGCCTCGACCGCGGCGGCGACCAACAGCCCCAGCCCGTACGACGTGGCGGCCAACGGATCGCGCTCGGCGGCGGCGAGCAGGTGCAGTCCGCACGCCTGCGCGCTCTCCAGCCAGGCGGTCGCCCCGTCGTCGGTGAGCAGCATCTCACCGGCGGCCGGGCGGCCCAGCGGATCGACCGTCGGCACCGGCACCCGCCGACCGGGCAGCGCTTCGGCGAGCACGTCGAGGAAACCGGGCCCGCCGTCGGCCAGAGGTCTGATCAGCAGGTCGTCTCCGGGGGCGACCTCCCGCCAACCGTCGGCCACGGCGGCGGCCACCTGGGGGGCCGGCAGCGTGCCGGCGAACTTGTCCGGGCAGAGCAGTACGCGCATGCCTGGCAGTGTGGCAGCCCACACCGGTGGGGGCTGCGCACCGGTTTCGCTGTGGGACCATGGAGCGCGTGACGTCGTCGACCTGGGTTGAACCCTCCAACACCGCCACCGCGCTGCTGCTCCTCGGCCGTGGCAGCGATCCCGCCACCGAACGTGGCGTGGAGTGTCCGGGCGATCTGCCGGCGCCGAGTGATCCCGACCTGGTGGCCCGGGCGGCGGCGGCCAAGGCCGCGCTCGGCGACAAGGTCTTCGTGCTCGGCCATCACTACCAGCGCGACGAGGTGATCCAGTTCGCCGACGTGACCGGCGACTCGTTCAAGCTGGCCCGCGAGGCCGCCGCCCGGCCGGACGCGGAGTACATCGTCTTCTGCGGCGTGCACTTCATGGCCGAGAGCGCGGACATCCTCACCTCGGACGCGCAGCGCGTCGTCCTGCCCGACCTGGCGGCCGGCTGCTCGATGGCGGACATGGCCGCGCTGCCACAGGTCGAGAACGCCTGGGACGTCCTCACCGACGTGGGTGTGGCCGAGCGGACGACCCCGGTCACCTACATGAACTCCTCGGCGGACATCAAGGGCTTCGTCGGCCGGCACGGCGGCGTGGTCTGCACCTCCTCCAACGCCAAGCGGGCCCTGGAATGGGCATACGAGCAGGGCGAGAAGGTGCTCTTCCTGCCCGACCAGCACCTGGGTCGCAACACGGCGGTGCTGGAGATGGGCTTCTCCCTGGACGACTGTGTGCTCTACGACCCGCACAAGCCGGGCGGCGGGCTCACCTCGGAACAGCTGCGCGACGCGCGCATGATCCTCTGGCGTGGGCACTGTTCGGTGCACGGCCGGTTCACCCTCGACAGCGTGAACGACGTCCGCGAGCGGGTGCCCGGGGTCAACGTGCTGGTGCACCCGGAGTGCCGCCACGAGGTGGTCAAGGCCGCCGACCTGGTGGGCTCGACCGAGTACATCATCCGGACCATCGAGGCGGCGCCCGCCGGTTCCGCGTGGGCGGTCGGCACCGAGTTGAACCTGGTTCGCCGGCTCGCACTGGCCCACCCGGACAAGCAGATCATGTTCCTCGACCGGGCGGTCTGCTACTGCTCGACGATGAACCGCATCGACCTGCCGCATCTGGTGTGGGCGCTGGAGGAACTGGTCGCCGGCCGGGTGGTCAACCAGATCACCGTCGACGCCGACACCGCGCACCAGGCCCGGGTCGCGCTGGACCAGATGCTGGCGCTGCCCGGTTCCTGAACGGCCAGACGATCACCCTCGGTAATGCGGAAGGTACGAGAAAGTGCCGGATCACCGATTGATGCCCTCCCCAACGGTGTGACCGGATCCAAACTCGTCACGGAGGGCTATGCTGCCCGGGCGACAACACACGGGCCGACGTTTGCCCACGACCGGTTCGCGGGTAGCGACCCGTGGTGTCCCCACATCGAAACGGCAGCACGCACGCGCTGGAGGTTGCGTTGACCGACGACGTCCTGGTCGTACACGGAGGCACCCCGCTGCAAGGGCGGATCCGCGTGCGCGGCGCGAAGAACCTGGTCTCCAAGGCGATGGTCGCCGCACTCCTCGGCGACAGCCCGAGCCGGTTGTTCGACGTACCGAAGATCCGTGACGTGGAGGTGGTCCGGGGCCTGCTCGGGCTGCACGGCGTCAAGGTCACCGACGGCGACGACGACGGCGAACTGGTCTTCGACCCGGCGAACGTGGAGAGCGCCAGCACCGACCAGATCAACGTGCACGCCGGCTCCAGCCGGATCCCGATCCTGTTCTGCGGTCCGTTGCTGCACCGTCTCGGGCACGCCTTCATACCCGACCTGGGCGGCTGTCACATCGGTCCGCGGCCGATCGACTTCCACCTGCAGGCCCTGCGGGAGTTCGGCGCCACGGTGGACAAGACGCCCGAGGGGCTGCACCTGTCCGCGCCGAACGGCCTGCGCGGCACCAAGTTCGCGCTGCCCTACCCCAGCGTGGGCGCGACCGAGCAGGTGCTGCTCACCGCGGTGATGGCCGAGGGCGTCACCGAGTTGCGCAACGCCGCCGTGGAGCCGGAGATCATCGACCTGATCTGCATCCTGCAGAAGATGGGCGCGATCATCAAGGTGCACACCGACCGGGTGATCGAGATTCAGGGCGTGCCGAAGCTGCACGGCTACACGCATCGGCCGATCCCGGACCGGATCGAGGCGGCGAGCTGGGCGGCGGCGGCGCTGGCCACCCGTGGTCACGTCGAGGTGCTGGGTGCCGAGCAGGCCGACATGATGACCTTCCTCAACGTCTTCCGCTCGGTCGGCGGCGAGTACGAGGTGACCGACGCCCGGCCGCCGAAGCTGGGCCACCCCGGCCAGGAGGGCGGCATCCGGTTCTGGCACCCGGGCGGCGAGCTGAACGCGGTGGCCCTGGAAACGGACGTGCACCCGGGCTTCATGACCGACTGGCAGCAGCCGCTGGTCGTCGCGCTGACCCAGGCCCGCGGCCTGTCGATCGTCCACGAGACCGTCTACGAGCAGCGGCTGGGCTACACCGAGGCGCTCAACTCCATGGGCGCCAACATCCAGGTCTACCGGGACTGCCTGGGTGGCACCCCGTGCCGCTTCGGCCGGCGCAACTTCAAGCATTCGGCGGTGATAGCCGGGCCGAGCAAACTGCACGCCGCCGACCTGGTCATCCCGGACCTGCGGGCCGGATTCAGCCACCTGATCGCCGCGCTGGCCGCCGAGGGCACCTCCCGGGTGTACGGCGTCGACCTGATCAACCGGGGCTACGAGGACTTCGAGGCCAAGCTCGCGGACCTCGGCGCGCACGTCGAGCGGCCCTGATCCCGGTCACCCACCGACCCACCCGCCCGTGTCCGGTGCACCCGCGATGTGCACCGGGCACGCGACGTTGGCTACCCTTGCCGCGTGCTGTCGCTGTTTCGCCGTAAGTCCGCTGACCTCGCCGACCCCGCCACCGAACCGGTAACCCCGGCGGAGGAGGACGCGCGTCCCCGTGGCTACACCCCGGGCAAGGGGCGCCAGACGCCGAAGCGGCCCGCCACCGGCCGTCGGCCGGCTGGCGCGACCAAGCCGCTGACCAAGGAGGAGGCCAAGGCGCTGCGGCGGGAACGCCGCGCCGAGGCGGCGGCCGAGTTCCGGCGCGAGGGCGGCCCCCGCGACCGGGGCCCGGAGCGGGTGCTGGCGCGCAACGTGGTCGACTCCCGGCGTACCGTCGGCACCTGGTTCTTCGGCGGCGCGCTGGTCGTGCTGATCGGCTCGAACCAGATGATGCCCGAGGCGATCCGGCTGGCCTCCAATCTGCTGTGGGGCGCGCTGGCCGTGGGCGTGGTGATCGACTCCGTGCTCATTTCCCGGAAGATCAAGAAGCTGGTCATGGCCCGCTTCCCGCAGACCACCCAGCGGATGGGGTCGCTGTACCTCTACGCCATCATGCGGGCGATCACCTTCCGCAAGCTGCGTACCCCGGAACCCCGCGTCGCCATCGGCGACCAGGTCTGACCAGCGCCATCGGCGACCAGGTCTGAGCAGCGCCATCGGCGACCGGGTCTGACCGCTCAGGGCACGCCGAGCAGACGCAGCAGCGCCGCGGTGCCGGCGGCGGCGACGACCACGATCGCGAACGGCGCCCGCCGCCAGGCCAGCAGCACTCCCACCAGGACGCCGGCCGGCCGGGCCCAGCCGGCGAACCAGCCGACCTCGGTCAACGCCGCGGTCGCCGCCAGCGCCGCCAGCAGCGTCGCCGCACCGACCGGCAGCAACTGCCGCGCCCAGGCCGGCAGGTCGAGCCGGTCCCGCAGCAACACCCCGGCGACCCGGAAGGCGTACGTCCCGACGGCCAACGCCACGATCACCGCGATCAGCATCGCTCCTCCTCGCCTCCGGCCGGCACTGCTCGACCCGGCCCTGCTCCGGCCGGCACTGCTCCGGCCGGCACCGCCCGGGTCCCCTCCGCCGGCGCGCCGGCCACCGGCCCGTCGACGTCATCGGCCGGCGCCGGGTGCCGCCGCGTCAGTCGGCGTACGGCCAGCAGCCCCGGGCCCACCAGGGCGAGCAGCACCGGCAGGCCGGCTGGCAACAGCGGCGTGGTCAGCACCGCCACCACCGCGCCACCCAGCGCGGCCCGCCGGGTGTCCCGGTCCCGCAGCGAGGGCAGCAGCAGGGCGATCAGCCCGGCCGGAAACGCGGCGTCCACCCCGAACGCGGCCGGGTCGCCGGCCACCCCACCGACCAGCACGCCGAGCAGGGTGCCGCCGTTCCAGGCCAGAAAGAGCAGGACGCCGGCGAGCCAGAAGGCCCGCCGCCGGACGGCACCGGCCGGACGGGCCAGCGTAAAGGCGGTCGCCTCGTCGGTCATCAGGTGGCTGCCGAGCAGCCGGTGCCGCAGCCGGTGCCCGATCGCGTCGCCGAGAGCCAGACCGAACGGCAGGTGCCGGGCGTTGATCAGCAGCCCGGCGAGGACGGCGGCCACGGGATTGCCGGCGGACATCAGCCCGATCGCCATGAACTGCGCGCCCCCGGCGTAGACCAGCATGGACATGGCGACGGCCGCCCAGCCGGGCAGCCCGGCGGCGACCGCCATGGCGCCGAACGAGGCACCGACGGCCGCCATCGCCGCGCCAATGGCGGCGACGTCGCGCAGCACCCCCGGCGTTCGTTCTGGTGTACGCATGGTTCAGCATAATGAACACGCCCCCTGTCGTTCGTCAAATCGAACAAACTGGACGTCGGAGCGAACCAATGCCCACACAGCCCTCTCCCCCGCTGGCCACCATCGCCGCCGCCCTGCGCCACGAACGGCAACGGGTCGGCCTGTCGCTGACCGAACTCGCCCGCCGCGCCGGGATCGCCAAATCCACCCTGTCCCAACTCGAGTCGGGGGTGGGCAACCCGAGCGTGGAGACACTGTGGGCGTTGGGCGCGGCACTCGACGTGCCGTTCAGCCGGTTGGTCGAGCCACCGACGTCCGGCGTGCGCGTGATCCGGGCCGGCGACGGGCCGCAAATCCGGTCCGAGCACGCCGACTTCACCGGCACGCTCCTGACCGCCGGCACCGCACACGCGCGCCGCGACGTCTACCTGATCGAACTGGAGCCGGACGGGGTCCGCACCGCCGAACCGCACACCCCGCGGAGTGTCGAGCACATCGTGGTGGGCTCCGGCCGGCTACGGTGCGGACCGGAGCACGAGCAGGTGGAACTCGGGCCTGGCGACTACGCGACCTTCCCCGGCGACGCGCCGCACCGTTACCAGGCCCTCGAACCGGGCACCTTCGCCGTACTGATCATGGAACACCCGTGACACCCCGGCCGGCGGGCGGCGCGAGTCGCGGCATCATCGAGGTGCGCGGCGGATCCGGCAACCGCAGGCTGACCAGGGCCGGATACCGTCAGAAGTCCGATTCCGACAAGGAAGCAAATGTCCGGATCAATAGGATAACGTTTGGCTACGGCACCGCGCCGCAGTGGCGGTGAGCGAGTCCACGCCGCTACCCTCCTTCCGCAGCCATCCGGTACCGGAACGAGCGACCTCACCGGTTCCCGGAGGCGCCCAGCGCGACCATTTCCGACGAGGTGACATCGCCGTGAGCGAGCGGACGCGAGCCGACCACCGGGGCGCGGCCGTGAGCGGGCGGCCCGCCGCCACCTGCCGCGCCGAGCATCGGCCTCGCGACCGCACCGACAGGTCCGCCGGATGAGTCGCGGCTACGCCGACCGGTGGCACGATCCCAGCGAGCCGTCCTGGGTCGGCGAGCCGACGAGCGAATGGCAGCCACAGTTCCCGGGCCAGCGTTACCCGGGCGACATCGGCATCGACCACCATCAGCCGCCGCCGGCACGGGGCCGGGCGAGCGCCGTCGGCCGGGCCGAGGTGCCACCGCTCGCGCCGACCAGACCCGACGGCACGTACGTGGGCCGGTCCTGGGCCGACGAGCCGGACGGCTGGCCGGGCCGGCACGAGGTACCCGAACAGCGACGTCACGAGGGGTCGAACGGTGCCCGCCCGCACGACCGGTCGTACCCCGCCGCACGGCCGGAGCGCCCCGACGGTCGGCACTTCCCGCAGACCGAGCCGCCCCGTGGGCGCGACGGAGTCACCTGGTCCGACGTCAGCTCGGCGGGTGCGACGAACGGTGCGCCGCCTCGCCGCGACCGACGCGAGCCCGACCGCTACCCGCAACGCGACACCGACCGACGCGAGCCCGACCGCTACTCGCAACGGCCCGGCCATCGTGAAGCCGAGGGCTACCTCCGCCGCGACGCCGACCGGCGAGACCAGCGCGAGCCCGACCGCCACGCCCAGTGGCCGCGCCGATCCGAACCGACCGACCGCGACCAGCACCGGTACCGTGGCACGCCGGTCTCGCCCGGCCGGCCGGGCGAGACCGGCCGGCCGGAGCCCGGTTGGCTGCCGGAGCCGAGCGAGCAACGGCGTCGGCCCGCCGCCCCGCAACGATCGGCCGAGACCGCGAGCCGCGGGAATCCCGGCGACGGCGCCCAGCAGCGCCCCCGCTATCAGTGGAGCAGCCACCCCGGCGAGCCCGCGTACGACGATGGCCTCCGGGTGGACGGGTACCGGGCGGAGTTCAGCGTCGGGGACCCGGACAGCGCCCCGTACCCGGACGGTTACGTCGACGACGCGCCGGGTCGCGAGCCGCGCGACGAGTGGCGAGACCCCGACCGGTCGCCCGGGCACGCCCGGCCCGAGCCGACGGCACGGGAGCCACAGGCGTTCGCCGGGTCGCCGGGTGGCAGCCTGCCCTGGCCCGAGCCGGGACCGCTGCGGCCGGACACCGGCCGGAACCACCGCGAGTACCAGCGGCCCGCCGCGCCCCCGCCCGACCGACCCCGGCGCGACGATCTCCGGCCCGACGCACCGGACCCCGAACGGTTCGCGCCCGACCGACCGGCCGCGCAGCGGCCCGACCTCGACCGACCCGTCTCTCCCGCGCCCGACCGCGAGCCACCTCAGCCCGATCGACCGCACCTGTCGGTGGTGCCCGACCTTCCGGTCTCCCCCGCAGCGGAGTACGCCCCACCCGTCTCCCCCGCCGGACGGGCCCGGCCGGTCTCCCCGGCAGCGGAGTACGCCCCACCCGTCTCCCCCGCCGGACGGGTCCAGCCGGTCTCCCCGGCAGCGGAGCGCGACCGACCGGACGCGACCCGCCGGGATCGGCCCGACACCCCGACCGCCGGCAGGGAATGGACCCACGGCCCCCGGCCGGACCTGGACCGACGACCCGCCGCACATGCCGGCCACGATCCGGTTGGCCCGCGCCGACCGGCGGCCTCTGCCGGGGAGCCCGCACCGGCCGGGGAGACGGTACGGCCGGCACCCCTGCACCAGCACGAGGTACGCCCAGCCCCGCTGCACGAGCACCAGGTCCGTCCCGCGCCCCTGCTCGACCAGCCGGTCGTGGCCACCCCGCCGCCAGTGGCGCCGTCGGTCGCCGCCGCGCCACCCGCCGCAGGCCCCACCACGGCACAACCCGTCTCCGCGCCACCGGCCCGCCCACCGGTTTCCGCGCCACCCGCGCACCGACCGGTTTCCGCGCCAGCGGCTCCCGGGGCCGCGTCCCGCAGCTCGGCACCTCCGGGCGAAGGGATGGACACTCCCGCCGCTCCGGCCGCCCGAAAGCCGACCCGGTACGTCCCACCACCGCCCGCGCCGAACGAGCACTCGCCGCTCCGGGCACCCTCCGACGGCCCGCAGGCATGGTTCGGGTCGCCCGCTCCCGACCCGGCCCAGCCGCCGTCCGGACCGGCGGACACCCGGCCGTTCCGGCCCGATGACAGTGCCGCGCCGACGCCGACGCCGGCCGCCCCGGCCACGCCGGTCTCTCCCGCCGCGGCCGGTTCGCTCTTCGCGCCACCCGCCTACCCGACTTCCGCTCCACCCGCCGCCGAGCACACCGACGCGCCATCCGCATGGGCGCCACAGATGCCGCCGCCGGCACCGCCCACCTCCGCGCCACCGTTCTCCACGCCACCGACCTCCGCGCCGCCCGCTCCACCGGCGCCATCGGCCGGAGAACCACCCGCGCCACCGGTGGTCGCACCGTTCTCCGCACCACCGACGCCGCCACCCGCCACTGCGCCGACCGCTACCTCACCGATCTCCGCGCCCCCGCCCCCACTTGCACCACCGATCTCCGCACCACCCGCACCACCGATCTCCGCACCACCCGCGCCACCGATCTCCGCACCACCGGCACCACCCGCGCCACCGGCCTCTGCGGTGCCGGCCTCCGCGCCACCAGCGGCGCCGGTCTCCGCGCCACCGATCGCTGCCTCGCCTGCTGCCGCACCGGCGGCAACCCCGGTCTCCGCGCCACCGGTGTCCGCTGCGGACGGCGAGACGGCGGCGGAGGTGGCCGTGGCACCCGAGCCGCCGGTCGACCCCGAGCAGGTGTTGGCGAACTACCGCTGGCGGCTCGACCCGACGACGCTGCGCGAGGTCGCGGACGACCCGGAGGAACTGCGTACGGTCCGGGAACGGTTGACCGACAAACTCGACTCGGCCCTCGACAACCGGTCCCGGGCCCGGCTGTTGAGCCTGCGGGCGGTGGTCTCACGAGTCCTCGGCGACTTCGACGACGCGTTGGACGACGGCCGGATGGCGTTGACCTACGCCGAGGCGACCGGAGAGCTGCGCCGCGCGGCCCTGGCCCAGGCACGGTTGGCGCACGTGCTGCGCTGGCGCGGGGAGTTCGCCGAGGCCGACCGGCTGTTCGCGGAGGCGAACTCGGCCGAGCTACCCGATCGACTGCGCGCCGCCCTGCACGAACACGCCGCCCGCTGCTGCTACGACCAGGGGCGGTTGATCGAGGCGTGCCACCACTTCGAGCGGGCTCTCGACCTGCGCGGCGAGGGCGACCCGGAACTGTTGGCCCGGGTCCGGATCGGACTGGACGCGATCGCCGCCCGCGCCGCCGAGAGTGGCTTCGGGCCGTACCCACGTGGTTGGGACGAGGTGTTGGAGCGGGACCGCGACCCGGTCCCGGCGCGCGACGGCGGCCAGGGGCTCTGGGGTTACGCGGACAGCGAGGGCGACATGGTCGTGCCGGCGCGGTACGCCGAGGCACAGCCGTTCTCCGACGGCCTGGCCTGGGTGCGTGGCCCGCAGACGGACCGCTGGTCGTTGATCGGCCTGACCGGCGAGACCGTCATCGAGCCGACCTACCTCGCGGTCCGACCCTTCTCCGACGGCCTGGCCTGGGTGGTACGGGACGAGAGCGGTTGGCTGGCCGTCGACACCGGCGGGGAGGTCGTCGTACCACCCGGCTTCGCCGACGTGCGGCCGTTCCACAAAGGCGTGGCGGCGGTACGCCGCGAGGGCTGGGGTGCCGTCGACCGCACCGGTCAGGTCGTGGTGCCCACCCGCTACCACGGTTTCCACACCGCGCTCGCCGACGGCCGGTACGTCGACGGCTTCACCGACGAGGGACTGGCCGTGGTCGACGTGGCCGGCCGCAAGGGCGTGGTGGACCGCACCGGTCAGGTCATCGTCGCACCGGCGCACCCGGCGCTGCTCATCCACCCGGTGGCCTTCCTGGCGACCAACGGCGGTGGCCGCTGGGGTGCGCTCGACCGGCGGGGAGGGCCGCTGATCGATCCGGTGTTCCATCATCCGAACGAGGTCGTCGCGGAGATCGAGGCGCTGCTCACGGACGCCAGCCCGGTGCTCTGACCCGAGGGCCCGGCACCGGATCCGCCCCGGATGCGAGCCGGTCTGACCGGCGGCTCAGGCCGACAGCGGGCTAGGGTCAGGGCATGGAATTCCGACACCTTGGCCGTTCCGGCCTGATCGTCAGCGAGATCTCGTACGGCAACTGGATCACCCACGGTTCACAGGTCGAGGAGGAGGCGGCGCTCGCCTGTGTCCGAGCCGCCCTGGACGCCGGTATCACCACCTTCGACACCGCCGACACCTACGCCGGCACCCGCGCCGAGGAGGTGCTCGGCCGGGCGCTGGAGCAGGAACGGCGCGAGGGCCTGGAGATCTTCACCAAGGTGTACTGGCCGACCGGGCCGGGCCGCAACGACCGGGGCCTGTCCCGCAAGCACATCATGGAGTCGATCAACGGCTCGCTGCGCCGGCTGCGGACCGACTACGTGGACCTGTACCAGGCCCACCGGTACGACTACAGCACGCCGCTGGAGGAGACGATGGAGGCGTTCGCCGACGTCGTGCACTCCGGCAAGGCGCACTACATCGGCGTCTCCGAGTGGAAGGCGTCGCAGATCCGCGAGGCCCACGCCCTCGCCCGGGAGCTGCGCATCCCGCTGGTCTCCAGCCAGCCGCAGTACTCGATGCTCTGGCGGGTCATCGAAAGCGAGGTCATCCCCACCAGCGAGGAGCTGGGCATCGGCCAGATCGTCTGGTCGCCGATGGCGCAGGGTGTGCTCTCCGGCAAGTACCTGCCCGGCCAGCCGCCACCGGCCGGCTCCCGGGCCACCGACGAGAAGTCCGGCGCGGGTTTCATCGCCAAGTGGCTGACCGACGACGTGCTGACCCGGGTCCAGCAGCTCAAGCCGCTGGCCGACCAGGCCGGGCTGAGCATGGCCCAGCTGGCCATCGCCTGGGTGCTGCAGAACCCGAACGTCTCCTCGGCCATCGTCGGGGCGACCCGCCCTCAGCAGGTGCAGGACAACGTCAAGGCGGCCGGCGTCAAGCTCGACGCCGACCTGCTGAAGGCGATCGACGAGATCGTCGACCCGGTGACCGAGCGGGATCCGGCGCGTACCGAGTCCCCCGCCGAGCGTCCCTGAACCGGCCGACGGGTAAGGAAGGGCCCCCTGTCAACGCCTCGCGTTGTACAGGGGGCCCCGCTTGACCGGGCGGCTCGGCGCCGGGTCAGCCCTGCCAGAAGCGGATCAGCTCCAGGCCGGTGACGTAGAGCCACGGCGGCAGGCCGAGGAGGCCGCCGATCGCGAAGACCGCGTCGAAGAACCAGCCACCGATGCGCGGGTTCCAGAGCAACGCGAAGAGCAGGATGAAGCCGTACGGCGCGAACAGGTCGTACATCCGGCGCCACTGCGGGTTCAGCCACGGCTGGATCATGTTGCCGCCGTCCAGACCGGGCACCGGCAGCAGGTTGAGCACGCTGGCGGTGATCTGGAGGAAGGCGAGCAGGGCCACGGCGGCCCAGAACTCCACCGGCCCGCCGCCGGGCGAACCGAGCCGCAGCACCGCCACCAGCACCAGGGCGAACAGCACGTTGGTGGCCGGGCCGGCGAGGCTGACCAGGGTGTGCCGCAGCCGCCCGGGAATCGCGTGCCGGTCCACCCAGACCGCGCCGCCGGGCAGGCCGATGCCGCCGAGCAGCACCACCGCCACCGGCAGCGCGATGGACAGCAGCGGGTGGCTGTACTTCAGCGGGTTGAGGGTCAGGTAGCCGCGATGGGCCACGCTCCGGTCGCCGGCCCGGTAGGCCACCACGGCGTGGGCGTACTCGTGCAGGCAGAGCGAGACCAACCAGCCGGAGACGACGAACCCGAAGACCGCGAGCCGGACGTTGCCGATCCCGTGCCAGGTCAGCACGGCGCTGGTGGCCAGCAGCGCGACCAGGGCGAGAAAGACCGGGCTGGGCCGCAACGCCGCCCGGGGCACCCCGAGCACCGAAGGTTCGGCGTCCCGGGAGGTCATCACTCCGCCGCGGGCAGCAGGCTCATCCGGTAATCCACCCGATCGTCCTCGACGAGCACTACCGAGGTGACGCCGGATGCCGCGAGCTCCCGCCAGGTCTGGCCGATCCAGGACTCGGCGTCCGCCTGGCTGCCGAACGACTCGGTCGGCCCGTCGACCGGCTCGCCGTTCGCGCCCTCGTACCGCCAGCTCCACGACATGTGCGCGTCTCCCCTCGCCGCTGATGTCCCATTGGACGAACCCCCGCCAGCGTAGTCGGCCGCCCGGCCGGCGGCCGAGGGCCGGCCGACGGCCGGTACCGTGGCCCGGTGCTGACTCAAGGGGTCGTGCTCAGCGAGCGGTACCGGCTGGGCGAACGGGTGGCGACCGGCGGGATGGGCGCGGTCTGGCGGGGCACGGATCTCCTGCTGGGCCGGGAGGTCGCGGTCAAGGTGCTGTTGCCGGCACTGAGCGCCGATCCGGAGTTCACCAGGCGGTTCCGGGCCGAGGCGCGGATGCTGGCGGCGCTGCGGCACCCCGGGGTGGTCGCGGTGCACGACGTCGGCCAGGCCACGCTCGCCGACGGCAGCCAGGTCGACTACCTGGTGATGGAGTACGTGGAGGGCGAGCCGCTGAGCGCCCGGGTGCGACGGTTGGGCCGGCTCGACCCGGTCACCACCATGTCCGTGGTGGCGCAGACCGCCGAGGCGTTGCACGCCGCGCACCTCGCCGGCATCGTGCACCGCGACGTGAAGCCGGGCAACCTGCTGGTCAAGCCGGACGGCCGGGCGGTGTTGGTCGACTTCGGCATCGCCCGCTCGGGCGCGACGGCGGGGATCACCGCCGCCCACACGGTGCTCGGCACCGCCTCGTTCATGTCCCCCGAGCAGGCCACCGGCCAGCCGATCTCCGGGGCGAGCGACATCTACTCGCTCGGCGCCGTGGCGTACCTCTGCCTCGCCGGGCGTCCCCCGTTCGTCGGGGACAACCCGTTGGACGTGGCGCTGCGGCACCAGCGGGATCAACCGCCACCGCTGCCGCCGGACGTCCCGGTGCCGGTCGCCGCGGTGGTCCTCCGAGCCATCGCGAAGCAGCCGGGCGACCGGCACCGCAGCGCGGCGGACTTCGCCGAGGCCGCCGCCGGAGCCGGAGCCGCCGCCGCCGGAGCCGGAGCCGCCGCCGGAGTGGGAAGCCGGGTCGCCGTCGCGGCGCCGGGTGCCGCCGGGGGCGGGGCGACCGCGCCGGACAGCATGCCCACGGCCGGCCGGAAGCGACCCAGACGGCTACGGCGGTCGACCCTGGTGACCGTCGCGGCGGGCGTCGTGACGGTCATCGCGGCGGGCGTGGCGCTGGTCGTGGTGTCGCTGCCGCCACCCGACGACACCACGACGCCGGCCACCACGCCCGCGCTGGCCGGCGACCCGCTGGTGGTCGCCTCCCGGCGCGCCGGCACGGGTGGCGACGGCGGCCGGCAGAGCCCGACGTCGTCGCCCAGCGCGACGCGGCCGTCGGCGACCTCGCCGTCGCCGGAGCGCAGCAGCGTCACGGCGCCCACTGCGGCGTCGAGTCCTGCCTCCTCACCCCGGCCCCGGCCGAGCGCCACAGCGACCGCCGGCGGTGGCGAGAAACCGAACCCCTACACCGCCGCGCAGGCGTGCGGCAGCGGATACCGGGTGATCAACACGGCGACGCTGACCGCCGGTGGCCGCCGGCAGGGCAAGGTCCACCTGCTCTACCACGCCGGGACCGGGTCGAACTGCGTGGTGACGCTCAAGGAGACCGCGGTCGGCACGGCCACCCCGGTGATGGCCTTCCTGGAGGTGCGGGGCCGGGCCCGGTCCACCGACAGCGGCTCGTACCAGTACTACGCCGGGCCGGTCCGGGCCAACGCCGCCGCGACCTGCGTGAAGTGGGGCGGCTCGGCCGGTGGGGCCAGCTACAGCAGCCCGTTCGAGCACTGCGACTGACCGTCGCGCCGCCGGGTATGTGTCGGTGGAGACCGACCCGATGCGGCACCGGAGGCGAGGATGACGACACCGATCCCGAAGATGGACACCACGGAGCTGCGCGACATCGCGGTACACGGCGGCATCGAGGGTGCCCGGGAGATGGACCGGGAGGAACTGATCGACGCGCTGCAGGCCCGCCCCGGTGAGGGCACCTGGCAGGAGGACCCGAAGCCGGCGGACGTCAACCCCAACGACTACCTGTACGAGGCCCCCGAAGGTCGGTGAAGCGGTGCCGGGACGGCCGCGGCGCCAACGGCGTACCTATGCTGCCCCCGGCGCCGGCCTGGCCGTAAGGTACGGGCATGTCCCTAGACGGGTGGAACCGGGTCCTGGTGCTGGGCGGCATCCGCTCCGGCAAGTCGGAGTTCGCCGAGTCCCTGGTCGCCGACGCGACCTCGGTCCGGTACGTGGCCACCGCGGCCGGCGCGGACGACGACGCGGAGTGGTCGGCCCGGATCGCCACGCACCGCGCCCGCCGGCCCGCGTCCTGGCGCACCGAGGAGACCGCCGACGACCCCCGCCGGCTGGCCGACGTGATCGCCACCGCCCGGCCGGAGGAGACGCTACTCGTCGACGACCTCGGCAACTGGGTGACCGTGCTGCTGGACCCGGCGCATCAGCCGGCCGACGACACCGCCACGATCGCCGAACTGGCCGCCGCCGTCCGGGCCTGCCCGGCACGGCTGGTGCTGGTCAGTCCCGAGGTCGGGCTGTCCCTGGTGCCGACCACACCACTGGGTCGGGCGTTCACCGACGCGCTCGGCGCGGTCAACCGGGCCGTGGCGGACGCCTGCGACGCGGTGATCCTGGTGGTCGCCGGCCAGCCGTGCCGGCTGAAGCCGGCCGGCGCGCTCCCGGCCGCCGCCGGCCAGCCCCGGACTACGGTGCCCGCGCAGAGCGGCCCCGCCGCCCACACCGGCAGCACCGCACCCACCACCCTGCCGGTGGCCGCCACCGGGCTGGTCATCGAGCCCGGCATGGAGCTGCCCATGCCGGACGAGTACGCCGGGCCGCAGGCCGTGGACCGGCTGGCCACACTCGACGTGCCGGGCACCGGACTCGGTGTCCTGGAGCAGGTGGTCTCGTTCGCCGCCGCCACCCAGGGCACTCCGATTCCGGCGGCCTGGCGGTCGGTACGCGTACTGCTGCTGCACGGCGACCACTCCGGTGGCGTCGCCGCCGGCAGCCGACCCGGCGAATCGGCCCGGCGGGCCCGTCAGGCCGGCGCTGGTGAGGGTGTGCTCGCCCGGCTGGCCGCCGAGAACGGTGCCGGCCTCCAGGTGGTCGACGCCCCCACCGCCGCGCCCATCGAGGACGGTCCCGCGCTCACCGCCGAGGAGGTCGAGTCGGCGCTGCGCCACGGCTGGCGGCTGGCCGAGGAGGCCGCCGACGTCGGCGTACAGCTGCTGGTCCTGGCGGCGTGCGGCGCCGGCACCGAGGCCGCGGCGGCTGCCGTGCTCGCGGCGACCGCCGGGGCCGAGCCGCCCGCGGTGCTCGCCCGGGTGGTCACCGCCGGCGGCGAGATCGACGACGCGGCCTGGATGGCGCGCTGCGCGGCGGTCCGGGACGGGCTGCACCGCGCCCGCCACTCCTCGCGCGACGCCAAGGAAGTGCTCGCCCAGCTCGGCGGTGGGGACATCGCCGTCGCCACCGGCATCCTGCTCGGCGCGACCGCACGCCGCACGCCGGTCCTGCTGGACGGGCCGGTCGGCGTGGCGGCCGCGCTGGTCAGCCGGGACCTGGCCGGCCAGGCCCGACACTGGTGCCTGCTGGCCGACCACGGCGGGCATCCCGCAGTCCAGTTGGCCGCCGACGTGCTCGGCCTGGCCCCCCTGACCGAGCTGCGGCTCGACCTGGGCGAGGGGGCGAACGCGCTGACCGTGCTGCCGCTGCTGCGGTCGGTGCTGGCGTTGGCCGCCGCGCTGCCGACCCGCCCGGAGCCGCCCGACGACGAGGCACGGCCGGACGAGACCGACGCCGGACCGAACGGGGACGACGCACGGCCGGACGAGACCGACGCCGGACCGCAGGAGGAGGAGGCCGGGCCGGACGAGACCGACGAGGACACCGAGCCCGACTTCCGCGAGCCCGAGCCCGAGGGGCCGGGGCCGACGACCACCGAACCCGAACCGGCCCGGTCGGCGGATCCCACCGGCTCGCGTGCCGGCTGAGTCCCGGCTCGGTGCCGGGGCGCGGCTCGCGCTGACCACCTTCACCGTGGCACCGGTACGCGCCGGTCGGATCGACCGGGCCACGGCCGGTGCCGCGATGGCGTTCGCCCCGGCGGTGGGCGCGCTGCTCGGGCTGCCGCTGGCCGGTGTGCTGCTGCTGTTCGACACGCTCACCACCCCGCTCGTCGCCGCCGGGATCACCGTCGCCGTGGGGGCCCTGCTCACCCGCGGGTTGCACCTCGACGGGCTGGCCGACACCGTGGACGCGCTCGGCTCGTACCGGCGGGGCCCGGCCGCGTTGGAGATCATGAAGCGGCCGGACGTCGGGCCGTTCGGCGTGGTCGCGCTGGTGCTCGTCCTGCTGGTGCAGGCCGCGGCGCTGGCCGAGCTGGCCGACCGGTCCCGGCCGGCGGCGCTCGCCGCGGTCGTCACGGCCACCGCGGCCGGTCGCCTCGGGGTGACGCTGGCCTGCCGGCGGGGCGTACCGCCGGCCCGACCGGAAGGGCTCGGTGCGCTGGTGGCCGGCACCGTCGGCCCGGTGGCGCTGGCCACCGGGGCGGTCGCCGTGGTGCTGCTGGCGGTCGCGGCGGTGCCGGGCCGCCCCTGGCAGGGGCCGCTGGCCGTGCTGGTCGCGCTCGCCGTCGCGGCCGGGCTGCTGCGCCATGCGGTACGCCGACTCGGCGGGATCACCGGCGACGTGCTCGGCGCCATCGTCGAGGTGGTCACCACGCTCGTCTACCTGGGACTGCTGCTGTCCGACTGATCCGGGGGATCGGCGGCGGGTAGCGTTCTCCCACGACAGCACCGCCCGCGGCACCCAGGGGACGCCATGCTCATCACCGACGACTTCCTGCCCGTTCCGGTCCCGGAGTCGCTCAGCGCGACCTACCTGGTGCCGACGGCGGGGCTGCCGGCGGTCAGCGCCCGGTCGGCGGTACGCGGGCTGGCCGGCCGGCTGGCCGAGCCGGTGCACGGGCTGGCCCGGCAGATGCTGGACAGTCCGCTGATGAGCGTCGACGTCCTCCCGATCGGCGAGTTCCCCGAACTGCCGCCCGACCTGCTCACCGCGTTCGGCGCCGGGGCAGCGCAGCTGGACCGGCTGGCCGCCGCCAGCCACCTGGTGGTGGTGCAGGCCGAGTACCGGCCGGGCTGGCCACCGGCGCACGAGTGGGCGGCCCGGGCGGTGGCCGCGGCGGTCGCCGAAACGATGGACAGCGACGTGGTCGACGTCTTCGGGTTGCAGTTCCTGGACCCGGGCGCGGCACTGCGTTCCCTGCCCAACGCGCAGGGCCGGGTCCGACTCGTCGACTGGGTCCTGGTGCCGTACTCCTCGGGCGCCGACGGCCTCTGGTTCACCACCAAGGGGTTGCGCCGTTTCGGCCTGCTGGAGTTGCAGACCCAGGGCGTGCCGGACCACCTCACCCGCGCCTGGGGCGCGGTGATGACCGGTGCCGCCCGGCGGCTGCTGCGGGACTGGACCGACGGGTTGGCCGGCGACGAGGTGCCGGCCTTCGTGCAGTTGCCGGTGCTGGCCACGGTGACCGGCCACGACATCGCGGTGGCGTACGGCAATCCGGAGCAGCACGGCGCGACCCCGCCGGTGCTGCTGCGGCTGGAGCTGGACCCGGCCACCGACCCGGAGGCCGACTCGTTCCTCAGCCTGCGCCCGCCCGCCGGGCATCCCGGCCCGGCCGGGCGCTACTTCGCCGCCGCCTGCGCCACCCTCTTCTCCGGGATCCAGCCCGACGTGCGCTACGCGCGCCCGGGCGATGCGATGAGCCGGGCGATCGCCACCGCCCGGGCCGGGCTCGGTGACATCCGCGCCCGGTTCCGCGGCGGGCACCTGCTGCCGGAGACCCAACTGGTGATCAAGTACGGGTTGCCGGGCGACGACGGCCCCGAGTACGTCTGGGCCGGGGTGACCTCCTGGGACTCGCCGGAGCAGATCGTCGGCGTCAGCGCCAGTGACGCCAACACCGACCCCGCCGTACGCATCGGCTCCCCCGTCGTGGTGGAGGCCACCGAGGTGGTCGACTGGGCCGTCCTCGACGCCACCGGCGTCACCGAGGGCGGCTGGACCCAGGCCGTCCTGGACGCCGGTACCCCACCCACCCCCTGACCCTCACCCCCTCGTTGATCATGAGGTTGACGGCGAAGTCGATCTCTCCAACTGCCGCCAACCTCATGATCAACTGGATCAGCGGACGTCAGCGGACGGAGGGTTGGATGAAGGGTGGGCGGGTAAGGCGGGCGGGGGTACGGCGGGCGCGGATGTCGACGTGCAGCTCCGCGCCGTCGGGAAGGGCGGGGGTGGTGTCGATCAGCGCCAGGGCGATGCCCTGCTTCTTCGTCGGGCTGAAGGTGCCGCTGGTGATCACGCCGACCGGGGTGTCGCCGTGGAACACCGCCATGCCGGGGCGCGGGATGCCCCGGCCGACGATCTCCAGGCCGCGCAGCGTACGCGCCGGACCGGCGGCCTTCTCCGCGAGCAGCGCGTCCCGGCCCCAGAACGCCGGCTTGTCCCAGCCCACCGCCCAGCCCACGCGGGCCTGCACCGGAGTGATCTCGAGCGACAGGTCCTGCCCGTGCAGCGGGTAGCCCATCTCGGTGCGCAGCGTGTCCCGGGCGGCCAGCCCGCAGGCCCGTGGCGCCGGCTCGGCGGCGAACAGCGCGTCCCAGACTCCGACCGCGTCGCCGGCGGGCACGACCAGTTCGTAGCCCAGCTCACCGGTGTAACCGGTGCGGCACACGGTCAACTCGACCCCGTGCAGGGTGGCCGGCGAGAAGCTCATGTACCCCAGTTCCGTGGGCAGGCCCAACGCGCCCAGCAGCTCCGCCGACCGTGGCCCCTGCACCGCGAGGACGGCGTACGCGTCGTGCTCGTCGGTGACCGTGACCTGCGGCGGCGCGGCGGCGCACAGCCGGCGCACCACCTCGGCGCTGTTCGCGGCGTTCGGGATGAGGAAGACGTGGTCGTCGGCGTACCGGTAGGCGATCAGGTCGTCCACCACCCCGCCGGTGGCGTCGTCGCAGCAGAGGGTGTACTGCGCCCGGCCCGGCCCGATCCGGTCCAGGTCGTTGCTGAGGCAGGCGTTGACGAACCGCGCCGCACCGGGGCCGGTCACCCGAGCCTTGCCCAGGTGCGACACGTCGAACACGCCGACGTCGCTGCGCACCGCGGCGTGTTCCCGCAGCACCCCGCCGCCGGCGTACTCCAGCGGCATCTCCCAGCCGCCGAACGGAGCGAGCTTGGCGCCGAGCGCGGCGTGCCGCCCGCTCAGCGGAGAACGACGCGGCCGGGTCGCGGCGGCATCGGTGGTCACGTCAGCCATGGGTGGAACTTACCGGGGCGGGCGAGGCTGGTTAGCATCGGCGGGGCCCCACCGGATCTGCCGGCGGGCCAGCACCAACGCCCGGTGGACAAATCAACCGCCGGGGAAACTCACCGCCGGTACGCCACGACGCGACCGGCCCGGCCCGCCCGGGAGCAACTTCCGTGACATCGCCCAGCACCACCCTGAGCCTGGTCGACACCGACCCCGCCGAACTCGCTGTCGACGCGGTCGTGATCGGCGTACACAGCACGACCGGCGAGTCGGACGCCACCAGCGGTCTCGCCGGCACCCTGCTGCTCGCCACCGGCGCGGAGAGCATCGCCGCCGCCTTCGACGGCAAGCTGACCGAGACGCTGGCGCTGCTCGGCGCCACCGGGGGTCCGGGCGAGGTGATCAAGTTGGCGACCCTGGGTACGGTCACCGCCCCGGTGATCGCCGCGGTCGGCCTGGGCGCGGAGCCCAGCGGCGCGGCGCCCGCGCCGGAGACGCTGCGGCGGGCCGCGGGGGCGGCCGTACGGGCCCTGGCCGGTGCGCCCCGGGTGGCGCTCGCGCTGCCGCTGCCCGACGACGCCGACGCCGCCGACGCGCTGCGGGCGGTCGCCGAGGGGGCGCTGCTGGGCGGTTACCGCTTCGCCGGATACAAGACCCGGCCCCAGCCGAGCCGACGCGAGCCGGTGACCGAGGTGCTGGTCGCCGTGCCGGATGCCACCGACGCCGGGGCGCAGGCCGAGATCTCCCGGGCGCAGACCGTGGCCGCCGCGGTGCGGCGCACCCGGGACTGGGTCAACATCGCCCCGAACGAGCTGCGCCCGCCGGCCTTCGCCGACGCGGTCGCCGAGGCGGCCCGGGCCGCGGGGCTCGGCGTCGAGGTGCTCGACGAGGTCGCGCTGCGTGAGGGCGGCTACGGCGGCATCATCGCGGTCGGGCAGGGCTCGGAGGCCCCGCCCCGGATGGTGAAGCTGACCTGGACGCCCGACGGTGGCGGCACCGGTAAGCGGGTGGCGCTGGTCGGCAAGGGCATCACCTTCGACACCGGCGGTGTCTCGATCAAGCCGGCGCAGGGCATGTGGGAGATGAAGTCCGACATGGCCGGTGCGGCGGCGGTGGCCGCCACCATGCTGGCGGTGGCCGAGCTGAAGCCGGCGGTGACGGTGACCGCGTACGTGCCGATGGCGGAGAACATGCCGTCGGGCAGCTCGTACCGACCGGGCGACGTGATCACCATGTACAACGGCAAGAAGGTCGAGGTGCTCAACACCGACGCCGAGGGCCGGATGATCCTCGCCGACGCGATGGCCCGGGCCTGCGAGGACGGGTGTGACTACCTGATCGAGACCTCCACCCTCACCGGCGGGCAGGTGGTCGCTCTCGGCAAGCGGGTCTCCGGGGTGATGGGTGCCGCCGAGCTGTGCGAGCGGGTCCACCAGGCCGGCGACGCGGTCGGCGAGCCGGCCTGGCCGATGCCGATGCCGGACGACGTACGCAAGGGCATGGACTCCGAGGTCGCCGACATCTCCCAGGTCAACGCCGGCATGGACCGGGCCGGTCACATGCTCCAGGGCGGGGTTTTCCTGCGCGAGTTCGTCACCGACGACGTCGCCTGGGCGCACATCGACATCGCCGGCCCGTCGTACCACTCGGGCGAGGCGACCGGCTACTGGACCAAGGGCGGCACCGGCGTACCGGTCCGCACCCTGCTGCACCTGATCGACGACATCGCCACCAACGGCTGAGGTGTAAGGAAGGGCCCCTTGTTAACGCCTGGCGTTGTACAAGGGGCCCTTCTTAACACTCGGTCAGGGGGCGCGCCCGTCGGTCAGTACAGCTCGGGGCGGCGCTTGCGGCGCTCGTTGTAGTCGCGCATGCGCTGCGGATAGCCCATCAGCGCCACGTCGTAGACCGGAATGCTCAGCCGGTACGCGAAGCGCCGCGCGCCGTCCGGCCCGTCGATGCGACGCCGGGTCCATTCCCCGTCGTCGGCGATCAGGATGACGGTGGTCTCGGTGACGGTGGTCCGGGGCTCGATGTACGCCTCGACCCCCTTGCGGCTGCGGACAAAATTCTCAAGATGCTCCACGTCGGCGCGATTGACCGTACGGTCGGCGTCAGCCGTGCGTGCCCGCTTGCGTCGCCGGAACAGTCCCACTGAGCCGTCTCCCCACCCGTTGGTCATCGAAGGCAGCGAACCCTTTCCAACCTTCCCGTACGGTCGTCCGAACGCAAGGACGGACTCGGTGTGCGGTCAAGGTCGAAAAGGATTCGGTGCCAAGAGTACGTGGCGACAACGTGTCATTGGGCACCTCGGTACGCGGGTTCGACACGGTGGTGACAAGATGGCCGAGGTGGGGTGTATCCCTGTTACCCCGCCGTGACCCCCGATGCAGCGAAGCGACCTGGGAGTTGGACGTGAGCGAGCCGAACGACGCAACCTTCGACATCGTCATCCTCGGAGGTGGTAGCGGCGGCTACGCGACCGCCCTGCGCGCCGTCCAGCTGGGCCTGACCGTCGCGCTGGTCGAGAAGAGCAAGCTCGGCGGCACCTGCCTGCACAACGGCTGCATCCCGACCAAGGCGCTGCTGCACGCCGCCGAGGTCGCCGACCAGACCCGGGATGCGGCGCAGTTCGGCGTCAAGGCCGAGCTGGTGGGCATCGACATCGCGGCGGTCAACTCGTACAAGGACGGCGTGGTCTCCCGGCTCTACAAGGGCCTCCAGGGCATGCTCAAGAGCAACAAGTCGATCACCATCATCGAGGGGCACGGCCGGCTGGTCGCGCCGAACGCGGTCGAGGTGGACGGCAAGCGGTACACCGGGCGCAACGTCGTGCTGGCCTCCGGGTCGTACGCCAAGAGCCTGCCCGGCCTGGAGGTCGACGGCGAGCGGGTGATCACCAGCGACCACGCCCTGGTCCTGGACCGGGTCCCCAGCTCGGCGATCGTGCTCGGCGGCGGCGTGATCGGCGTCGAGTTCGCCAGCGTGTGGAAGTCCTTCGGGGTGGACGTGACGATCATCGAGGCGCTGCCCCGGCTGGTCGCCGCCGAGGACGAGGAGTCCTCGAAGGCGCTGGAGCGCGCGTTCCGCAAGCGGAAGATCAACTTCAAGGTCGGCAAGCCGTTCGAGCAGGTCGAGAAGACCGACAGCGGGGTCAAGGTGACCATCGCCGGCGGCGAGACCGTCGAGGCCGAGGTGCTGCTGGTCGCGGTCGGCCGGGGCCCGAACACCGCCGATCTCGGGTACGAGCAGCAGGGCGTCAAGATGGACCGCGGCTACGTGCTGACCGACGAGCGGCTGCGCACCAGCGTGCCCAACGTCTACGCGGTCGGCGACATCGTGCCCGGCCTCCAGCTCGCCCACCGCGGCTTCCAGCAGGGCATCTTCGTCGCCGAGGAGATCGCCGGCCAGAACCCGGCGGTGATCGACGAGGCGGGCATCCCGCGCGTCACCTACTGCGACCCCGAGCTGGCCTCGGTCGGCCTCACCGAGGCGAAGGCCAAGGAGCAGTACGGTGCCGACAAGGTCAAGACCTACAACTACAACCTCGGCGGCAACGGCAAGAGCCAGATCCTCAAGACGGCCGGCTTCGTGAAGCTGGTCCGGGTGGACGACGGACCGGTGGTCGGCGTGCACATGGTCGGCGCCCGGGTCGGCGAGCTGGTCGGCGAGGCGCAGCTGATCTACAACTGGGAGGCGTACCCGGGCGAGGTGGCACAGCTCGTGCACGCCCACCCGACGCAGAACGAGGCCCTGGGCGAGGCACACCTGGCCCTCGCCGGCAAGCCGCTGCACGCGCACGGCTGACCACGACGTATCCGCGGCGTCCGGCGACGGGCGATGATCCTCCCACCAGGGAAACGAAGGAGTCTGGAGAACATGCCGGTATCGGTCACCATGCCCCGGCTCGGCGAGAGCGTCACCGAGGGCACCGTCACGCGCTGGCTCAAGCAGGAGGGTGACACCGTCGAGGTCGACGAGCCGCTGCTCGAGGTGTCCACGGACAAGGTCGACACCGAGATCCCGTCCCCCGCAGCCGGCGTGCTGACCCGGATCGTGGTGGGCGAGGACGAGACGGCCGAGGTCGGCAGCGAGCTGGCGGTGATCTCCGGCGAGGGCGAATCCGCCGGTGGTGCGGGCGCTGCGCAGCAGCAGGAGGCCCCCGCCGAGCAGGCCGCCGAGGCGGCCGAGGAGCCGCAGGCCGAGGCGGAGCAGCCGGCCGTCCAGGAGCCGGCCGAGCAGCCGGCCCAGGCCGCCCCGGCACCGTCGGGCGAGGGCACCCCGGTGCAGCTTCCGGCGCTCGGCGAGAGCGTCACCGAGGGTACGGTCACCCGCTGGCTCAAGCAGGTCGGCGACACCGTCGAGGTGGACGAGCCGCTGCTGGAGATCTCCACCGACAAGGTCGACACCGAGATCCCCTCGCCGGTCGCCGGCACACTCCTGGAGATCAAGGTCGCCGAGGACGAGACCGCCGACGTCGGCGCCACCCTGGCCGTGATCGGTGCCGCCGGGGCCGCCCCGGCCCCGGCCCCGGCCCCGGCACAGCCGCAGGCGGAGGCCAAGCCCGAGCCGCAGGCCAAGCCCGAGCCGACGCCCGAGCCGCAGGTGGCCGAGCCGACGCCGGGCCTGTCGTACAACGAGCCGGCCGCGGAGGCCGAGACCGCGCGGGAGCCGGCCAAGGCCGAGCGGGCCGCGACGCCGCCGGCCCCGACGCCGCAGCGCGCCGCCGCCCCGAGCCGCAACGGCGAGGTCGCCGGGTACGTGACCCCGCTGGTCCGCAAGCTGGCCGCTGAGCACGGCGTGGACCTGGCCTCGCTCAACGGCACCGGTGTCGGCGGCCGGATCCGCAAGCAGGACGTGTTGGACGCGGCGGAGAAGGCCCGCGCTGCCAAGGCCGCACCGGCGCCGGCCCAGCCGGCCGCGGCCGCACCGGCCCAGCCGGCCGTCAAGCCGCAGCCGAGCGCCAAGCGCGGCACCACCGAGAAGCTGCCCCGGATCCGCGCCGCCATCGCCAAGCGGATGCACCAGTCGCTACAGGAGACGGCACAGCTCACCACGGTGGTCGAGGTGGACGTCACCAGGGTCGCCAAGCTGCGGGCGCGGGCCAAGGATTCGTTCCAGCAGCGGCACGGCGTCAAGCTGTCGTTCCTGCCGTTCTTCGCCGTCGCGGCCATCGAGGCCCTTCAGACGTATCCGATCGTCCAGGCCCGGATGGACCTCGACGCCGGCACGATCACCTACCCGGACGCCGAGAACCTCGGCATCGCGGTGGACACCGAGCGCGGGCTGCTGGTGCCGGTCATCCACAACGCCGGCGACCTGAACCTGGCCGGGATCGCCAAGCGGGTCGCCGACCTCGCGGAACGCACCCGGACCAACAAGATCAGCCCGGACGAGATCGCCGGCGCGACCTTCACGCTGACCAACACCGGCAGCCGTGGTGCGCTGTTCGACACCCCGATCGTGCCGTCGCCGCAGTCGGCGATGCTCGGCACGGGCGCGGTGGTCAAGCGCCCGGTCGTGGTCAACGATCCGGAACTGGGCGAGGTGATCGCCGTACGCCAGATGGTCTACCTGGCCATGTCGTACGACCACCGGCTGATCGACGGCGCCGACGCCGCCCGCTTCCTGGCCGCGGTCAAGGAGCGGCTGGAGGCCGGCAACTTCGAGGCCGACCTGGGCCTCTAACCCAACCCACCCCACCCCACCCGACGTGAGGGGGCGCCCCGTAACCGGGGCGCCCCCTCACGCCATCCCCCTCACGCCCCCGCCCCGGCCCGCCCCGGCCCGCCCCGGCCCGCCCCGGCCCGCCCCACCCCGGCGATCTTGCACTTTTGGTCGTTGAATTGCCCAGGTATGCGGCTTTCGACCCGACGGAAAGTGCAAGATCGCGGCCTCCTCGGCACGTCTCGGCGCATGAAGGGCCACCTGCTCGGGGGTGGGTGGGCGGCACGGTGGGGGTTGAGCTGCGGGCTGGCGCTTGGGCGGTGCGGCGAAACAGGTCCGATGCCCGGTCGGCCTTGACAAACTCAGGCGGTGGGCGACAGGGGCTGGCGCGGGCGGCTGGGGCCGGCCGTCGGGGTGGCGCCGGGTGCCCGGGTCGACAAGTTCGAGATCTTCTTCGATCTGGTCTTCGTCTTCTCGTTCTTCAACATAAGCCGGGCCACCGCGACCGACATCAGCGGCCGGGGGCTGTTGCACGCCCTGCTCGTGCTCGCCGTGCTCTGGTGGTGCTGGGTGGTGCACACGGTGATCGCCACCCGGGTCCGGATCGGCGAGGGTTTCGTACCGGTGCTGATGGTCGTCGGGATGGCCGCGCTGTTCTGCTTCGCGCTCGCCCTGCCGCGCGCCTTCGGGGACTCGCAGGGCGGCATCGCGGGGCCGGTCGTGGTGGCGGTCAGCTACCTGGTCATCCGCGCGGTGCAGCTGGTCCTGTTCCTGCACGTCGTCCGGGACAACCCGGTGGAACGTCGGCAACTGCTCCGGTACGCCCCGGAGTTGACGCTGAGCACCGTCCTGCTGCTCGCCGCCGCGCTGGTGCCCGCGTTCCTGCCCGGCACCAGCATGGACATGCTGATCCGGGACGCGCTCTGGGTGACCGTGGTGCTCCTGCAGTACGGCACCGGGCTGCTCGCCAGGACCTGGGGCTGGCAGGTGACCTCGGCGGAGCACTGGACCGAACGGTACGACCTGATCCTGATCATCGCGCTGGGCGAGTCGGTGATCTCGGTCGGCCTGGGCAGCAACCTCATCGTGCAGCCGCCGACCTTGCCGGGAGTGGCCGCGGCGGTGTTCGGCATCGTCTTCGTCGCCGCGCTGTGGTGGGCGCACTACGACGTGATCGGTCCGGCCGCCCGGGTCGCCCTGCACGCCACCCTGGGCCAGCCCCGGGTGCTGATGGCCCGCGACGCGTACGCCTACCTCTTCCTGCCGATGATCGTCGGGATCATGCTCTTCGCCCTGGGTGCCGAGGGCATCGTGCACGACATCGCCGAGCCGGGCGTACCGATCGCCAAGCCGGCGCACGGGCCGGACGTGCCGCTGCTGTTCGGCGGGGTGATCTGCTTCCTGGCCGGAAACATGCTGTTTCAGCTGCGTACCCTGCACACGCTGTCCTGGCTGCGGCTCGGCACGCTGGGCGTGCTCGCGGTCGCCATCCCGCCGGCCATGCTGCTGCCCGGGCTGGCCGCCCTCGGCCTGCTGACGGCGATCTGCGTCGGCATGGTCACCGCCGAGGTGGTGCTGATGTCCGAGGCCCGGCACGCGCTGCGCGCGGCGGTCTTCGAGGAACGCATCGCCCACGAGGCCAGCGAGGCCGCCTACCGCGCCCGGTGGCACGGCCAGCCTCCCGGCACCACCTGACCTGGAAGGCGAATCCAGTCGGGTAGCTGACCGGCTGCTTGACGGGCCGACGAATGGCGTCCGACAGTGGATCCGTTCACTGAAAGGTGACACGCCGTGCACATCGAGATCGCCGATCACGCGGATCTCGATCGGGCGGAGGCGCTGGTCTCGTGGCTTCAGCGCCCCCATCTCGACCGGGTAACCATCACGCTGCCCGGGCTAGCCCTTACCGAACGTGAGCGAACAGCAGCGACGCTGCGTCGCCTGTTCAACGACTGCGGCTGCGCCTGGGGGCTCGCGGCGCTCACCGCCGCCGTGGTCGGTTCCGTCCTGATCTGGCCCGGCAGCGGCCGGTCCCTCGCCGGTGCCGTACTCGGGTGTCTCGGGGCGGCTGTCGCCGGCAAGCTCCTCGGCCTGGCGTCGAGTCGTCGGCGCCTGCTCGCGCTGCTGCGCGCCCTTCGCTCCGCCGCTTGACTCCCGGAAGGGGGATGTCATGGCCCTCGTCTGTACCGAAATCACCGAATGGATCGAGGAGAAGGTCTCCAAGCCCGTCGAGGAGTGGGAGGAACGGCAGGAGCAGCGCTGCAAGAAGCGGCCCTGGTACGACCCACGGCGCTGGCTCTGCTGGCTGGTCACCATCCTGGTGAAGGTCGTCCGCTGGGTGGTCGTCACCGTCGGCAAGTGGGTGGTGCGTACGGTCTGCAAGATCGCCGCCGTCGTCGTCGAGGCGGTCGTCGAGATCGTGGCCGGGCTCTGGGACGTGGTCGTGGGCATCGTCACGCTCGACTGGCGGCGGATCCTCGACGGCCTGCTCCGGATCGGGCTCGGCCTGGTGCTCGGCGCACTGCGGCTGCTGCGTATCGCGCTGCTCGGCGACACGATCGACTACATCATCGAGGAGATCAACCGGGAGCGGCTGCGCCGCTACGTGCGGGGTCTGCTGGAGGCGAAGTACGACGGCGACACGCTGGCCGAGATCAAGGCGTCGATCCGCCTCGACCACGGCGCGTTCGGGCTGCGCCTGCACGGGACCGCGTACCGGACGATCCTCGACTCGGAAACCCCGTCGCCGCGCGAGCCGGACGTGCCCAACCTGGTGGTGCTGCACGAGCAGGGCGCGATCAACCTGCACGAGCTGTGCGGCTTCGAGTTCCCCCAGGGGTTCTGGAACCGCAAGCGCTACAAGACGCTGAAGAAGGAGACGGTGGTGGGCGGCGGTGGCGGCGGCGAGTTCGACAACCCGATCTCCGCCGACGAACTGGACACCTACCTCGATTCGCGCGGTGCACGGGGGCCGAAGTTCATCGTGCTGCCGATGCGTGACGGCGTCCTGGACACGAAGGTGTCGACCGCCGCCGAGAAGGGCCGCGAGCTGGCGCTGATGCTCGACTTCGACCAGGAGCGCCGCGAGGTGACCGAGGCCGGCCACATCGTGCACACCGGCTCCCCCACGGCCCAGGTCAACTTTTTCAAGGACGTGATCGGCCGACGGGACAAGACCACGGCTCCGGCCGGCGCCACCGCCGACCTCTGCCACCCGGTCGTCGTCGGAGTGTTCCGCTACACCAACACGCTGCGCGGCCTGGCGAGCAACCTGCACTCCAGTCGCTGTGGGCTGGACGGCAAGAACGCCTCCGGCGCCACGTTCGTCGACAACCTCCCGGACGCGATCTGGAAGTACGTGCCGATCCACGAACTCGGTCACTACTTCGGCCTCTGCCACACCGACGGGGTGGACCGGATCATGTACTCGCCGAAGACCAACAGTTGGTGGCGCGGATGGTCGATCCCGCGTGGGCTGCTGAACATCTACCTGCAGGGCGAGCCGACCTTCACCTTCGGTGAGGCGAAGGAGACCTGGGACTATGTGGTGGCGCACTTCTCCCCGCAGTGCCTCGGCGCCCGCCCGATCATCATCGAGGCCGCACCGGCGGCGCCGACAGCGACTCGCCACACATCGAACCAGAGTTAGGGGCCAGCCATCACCCACGACGGCACACCGAGCCAAAAGCCGATTCCACAGCGGCCGCGCATCTTCGTACCGCGCACCGAAGTGATGGCCGCGTTCGCCACCGCACCCGTGCTCGATGCGGAGCGCTTCCGCCGTGACCTCGACTCCGCCACCGACGAAAACCTACCCAACCGTGAATGAGTGACCGCCCGCACAGCGATCTGACCCGCAGCAAGTCTTCGATCGCTTACTCGCTTCGGTCCGCATCCGACGAACGGCGGGCGACTCGGCCCGTCGCCCTGTGCCGGCTATCCCGCCGGCCGGACTACCCTGCGATGGTCAACTGAACACGGCCGACGCTATGGGGACCGAGCTACGTGATAACCGGTGAGCTGAAGAGCAGGATCGACCGCATCTGGGACGCCTTCTGGTCGGGCGGGATCTCCAACCCGCTGGAGGTGATCGAGCAGATCACCTACCTGCTGTTCATCAAACGCCTGGACGACCTGCACACCTGGAGGAGCGCAAGGCCGCGCGCACCGGCAAGCCGATGGCGCGGCGGATCTTCCCGGAGGGCTGCGACGACCAGTGGCGCAAGTACGACGATCTGCGCTGGTCGCGCTTCAAGGACGCCGCGCCGGCCGAGATGTTCGAGATTGTCGGCGAGCGGGTCTTCCCGTTCCTGCGTACGCTCGGCGGCGACGGGTCGACGTACTCGCACCACATGCGCGACGCCCGGTTCACCATCCCGAACGCGGCGCTGCTGTCCCGGGTGGTCGACATGCTCGACGGCATCCCGATGGAGGACCGGGACACCAAGGGCGACCTGTACGAGTACATGCTCGGCAAGATCGCCACCGCCGGCCACAACGGCCAGTTCCGCACCTCGCGGCACATCATCCAGCTCATGGTCGAGATGACCCGGCCGACGCCGACCGACGAGATCTGCGACCCCGCCTGCGGCACCGCGGGCTTCCTGGTCGAAGCCGGAGAGTACGTCCGCGACCACTACCCGGACGCCCTGCACGACGCCGCCCAGCGGAAACACTTCCACGAGAGCATGTTCCACGGCTTCGACTTCGACGGCACCATGCTGCGCATCGGCAGCATGAACATGCTGCTGCACGGCGTCGAGAACCCGGACATCCGCTACCGCGACTCCCTCGCCGAGGCCGTCAGCAACGAGTCCGAGAAGTACTCCCTGATCCTCGCCAACCCACCCTTCGCCGGCAGCCTCGACTACGAGAGCACCTCGAAGGACCTCCAACGAGTCGTCAAGACCAAGAAGACCGAGCTGCTGTTCCTCGCGCTCTTCCTGCGGCTGCTCAAGCCCGGCGGCCGGGCGGCGGTCATCGTGCCCGACGGGGTGCTGTTCGGCTCCACCAAGGCCCACAAGGAGCTGCGCCGCATCCTGGTCGAGGAACAGAAGCTCGACGGCGTGGTGAAACTCCCCAGCGGTGCCTTCAAGCCGTACTCCGGGGTGTCGACCGCCATCCTGCTCTTCACCAAGACCGACAGCGGCGGCACAGACAACGTCTGGTTCTACGAGGTGACGGCCGACGGCTGGAGCCTGGACGACAAGCGCACTCCCCTGCTGCCGGCGGAGAAGCTCGGCCCGGCTCCCTCGGTGCCCCTCACCGAGGACGAGCACGCCAAGAACAACCTGCCGGACGCGCTGGCCCGCTGGTCCCGCCGCGACGGCGACGAGTTGCAGCGGGCACGCACCGAGCAGAGCTTCTGCGTCCCCAAGGCCGACATCGCCGAGCAGGACTACGACCTCAGCCTGAACCGCTACAAGGAAGTCGTCCACGAAGAGGTAGAACACCGCCCACCGCTGGAGATCCTGGCCGACCTGGAACGCCTCGAATCCGAAATCCAGCAGGGCATGTCAGAGCTGAAGGCGATGCTGTCGTGAGCACGACGGTAGCCACCACGATGCTGGGCGATGTCGCCACCTTCATCCGCGGCATTACGGCTCTTCGAAATTAAGCGGGGTTGAGGTGTCCGCGGTGGCGGCGGGTTGTGGCCGTGCGGGTGCGGAGGCGCTGGTTTTCGGGGTTGCGGAAGCCGTAGGCGTTGCGGGCGACGGTTTTGATGACGCGGTTGGTGCCTTCTGAGCCGGCGTTGGTGATGCCGGTATGCAGGAACGCGAGGATTTCGGGCCACCAGGTCTGGATCGTGGTGGCGAGGCGGTGGAGTTCGGGCAGGTCAGTGGCGG
>NZ_BMNB01000046.1 GCF_014646235.1 Micromonospora sonchi
GTGCTTGCCCTGGACGGAGAGGGCGTTGCTGGCGGCGGCGGGGCCGCAGTAGTAGAAGGTTTCCTGGGCCTGGTAGCGCACGGGGAGTTGGCGTTCGCCGCCGGTCTTGCGGTCGGCCTGCACCTGGGCGGTGGTGGTGGCCGGGGCGGCGTGGGCGGTGATGGCGGGGCCGGCGATGCCACCGGCGGTGGCGGCGGCAGCGGCGATGGTCAGGGCGGTCTTACGCAGGATGGTGGTACGCATGATGGGTCTCACCTTCCATTCGGGGGTACGCGGTCCGCGCCGCAAAGGGGGATGCGGCTGGGCCGCGCGAAATGGGGAAAGAAGATCGGGTGCCGGTCGTCGGAGATCCACGTAGGGGGACCGGGTCACGACGTCCGGGAGAGATGTAACGCCGGGCGGCGGGGGTGCATTCCGGCCGACCCGGTCGCGGTGCCGGTGGGGCGTCGCGGTGCGGCGCCGGTGGGGCGTCGCGGTGCGGCGCCGGTGAGGCATCGCGGTGCGGCGCTGGGAGGCGTCGCGGTTACGCCATGTCCAACGACCCGGGGCCCGGCATGATTCCGCGCCGACGGTGACCCGGACCACCGGTCACCCGGGGTGATACCGGACATCGGGCCCGCCGGCCCCACCTCATTCGGACATCGCCCGCAAGGGGGATGCTCCCATCGAGTCAGCTCCCCCGCCCGGTCCGGGGCCGCCCACCCTGGCCACGGCGGCTGACGAAGCTTCGGTCGCGTTCCTGTCGAGCTGAGCCGTTTGTGCAGTCACAGCACAGCAGCCGACTTGGGCGAGGCTCTCCAGGCGGGCCGGCAGCGAGCCAGACTGGCCGGCAGCGAGCCGTCTGCGCTATCAGCTCGACAGGGGCGGGATGTGGACCGTGTCCGTTTCGGCCCTGCCGGAGGCGGGTGATCCGCCGACGGTCAGTCCTGGGCGGATCGGGTCGCGGCCCGCTCCTGCGGCCCCCGTCGCGGTGCCGGAATGCTCGGCTGCGCCGGCCAGGGCACCCCGGGGCAGCGGTGGAAGGTGATCCCGGCCGCCGCCCACCGAACGCCGTGTCCGGCCAGACGCTCGCGGAACGCGCTCCAGTCGTGCGTGGCCGGGGCTGACCAGCCCAGCTCGGCGATGGCCGGCAGCCGGGGGAGCAGCATGAACTCGATCTCCGCGCGGGTGGTCACCGACTCGGTCCACAGCGGCGCCTCGACGCCGAGCACCGCGTCGGCCGGCACGTCGGTCAGGTGGGTGGCCGGATCCCAGTCGTACGCCCGGCGCACGTCGATCAGACCGGCCCAGTCGTGCCCGATCGGGGTGTCCGGGGCGTACTTCATGTCCAGGTAGGCGTGGTTCGCGGGGGAGAGGATCAGCTTGGCGCCACGGCGTACCGCCTCGGCGGTGACCGGGTCGTCGCCGTTGGTGCCCCACCACTGCAGGAGACGACCGTCGGCGTGGGCGGCCGGGGCGATCTGGTGCCAACCGATCACGTTGCGGCCCAGCCCGCCGACGATCCGCTGCACCCGCTCGACGAAGCGGGCGTACTCCTCGGCGGGCACCTTGAACGCCTCGTCGCCGCCGATGTGCAGCCACGGACCGGGGGTGAGCGCGGCCAGTTCGCCGAGCACGTCGGCGACGAAGTCGTATGTCCGATCGCTGGTCGGGTCGACGTAGCTGAACCCGACCTCGGTGCCGGTGTACGGCGGCGGGGCGACCCGGTCGGGTGCCAGCTCCGGGTACGCGACCAGTGCGGCGTTGGTATGGCCGGGCAGGTCGACCTCCGGCACCACGGTGATGTGCCGGGCCGCCGCGTACGCCACGATCCGTCGGTAGTCGGCCCGGGTGTAGTGCCCGCCGGGATCGTCGCCCACCGCACCGGCGCCGCCGACGGTGGCCAGCCTCGGCCAGGAGTCGACCGCGATCCGCCAGCCCTGGTCGTCGGTGAGGTGCAGGTGCAGGTGGTTGAGTTTGTAGCGGGCCAGGTGGTCGATGACCCGCAGCACGTCGGGCACGCCGAAGAAGTGTCGGGCCACGTCGAGCATCGCGCCCCGGTACGGATAGCGCGGCCGGTCGACGATCGACCCGCCGGGCAGCGCCCAGTGCGCGGCGACCGGGATCGGGCTCTCGATCGCGGGCGGGAGGAGCTGTCGCAGCGTCTGCACCCCGTGGTGGAGGCCTGCGGCGGTGCGGGCGAGGACGCGTACCCCGTCGGCGGCGATGTCGAGCCGGTAGCCCTCGGGTCCGAGATCGGCGTCGCCGGCCAGGTCGAGGGCGATGCCGCCGGCCGCCGACGGCGCGGCGGTGTCGGTGACCGGCAGCGGGTAGCCGGTGGCCGGGCGCAGCAGCGCGGCGAGCTGCTCGCCGACGGCCAGCGCGGCCGCATCGGCGCTGACCCGGATCACCGCGTCGGCCCGGAGCAGGTGGTCGGCGGTCGGGTCCGGCGTGACCCGTTCGGGGGCGGGCACCACATCGCCCAGTCGGACCGGCGCCGGCGGGGCGAGCCGCGTCGCGGCCTCCCGCTCCGCCGTCCCGGCCAGCTCGGCGGCGGTACGCGCCCGCGCCGGCAGGGCGGCGTCGGCCGGACCGGACGGGGGACGCGACTCCGGGGCGGTGTTGGACGGCGAGGACACGACGTGGCTCCGAGGGGTGTATTCGCGGCGGTAATGGCAAAGGCGCGGCGGTGACGCTGCGTGGCGCCAAGGGTACGGGAGGACGGCGGTTGCGTGATGGTGCGCATGGAATCGTTCCCAGGAAAGGCCGCGGACACGGATGGTGGGCGTTGCTGTGCCCATCGTCACCGAATGGTTCCCGCGGCGATCAGAGTTCGCTTAGCCTTCGCCCACCGATCCGCATCGTTCGCCGGATTTTGCCGGAGGGCTCCGGGGAATCAATGAACTGAACCTTCGTTAAGTGTAAATCCGGGCGCGTGGGAGGCTTTGGGTGGCAGCACACAAGTACGTCTACGACTTCGCCGAGGGCAACAGGGACCTCAAGGACCTCCTCGGTGGCAAGGGTGCCAACCTGGCCGAGATGACCAACCTCGGCCTGCCGGTTCCGCCCGGCTTCACCATCACCACCGAGGCGTGCAAGGCGTACCTGGCCACCGGCGAGGAACCGGCCGGACTGGCCGACCAGGTCGCCGCGCACCTGACGGCGCTGGAACAGGCGATGGGCCGCCGCCTCGGCGATCCGGCCGACCCGCTGCTGGTCTCCGTGCGCTCCGGGGCGAAGTTCTCCATGCCCGGCATGATGGAGACCGTCCTGAATGTCGGCCTCAATGACCGCAGCGTGGAAGGACTCGCCCGACAGGCCTCCGGCGGCGCAGCCGATTCGGCCGCCTCCGGCGGGGCCGACCGGTTCGCCTGGGATTCGTACCGACGGCTGATCCAGATGTTCGGCAAGACCGTCTGCGAGGTGCCGGGCGAGGCGTTCGAGCACGCGCTCGACGAGGCCAAGCGCACCAAGGGCACCACCAACGACCTCGATCTGGACGCGGCCGACCTGCGGGGGCTGGTCGACGCGTACAAGAAGATCTTCAGCGAGCACACCGGGCGGGAGTTCCCGCAGGACCCGCGCGAGCAGCTCGACCTGGCCATCCGGGCGGTCTTCGAGTCGTGGAACGCCGAGCGGGCGGTGGTCTACCGCCGGCAGGAGCGGATCCCGGCCGACCTCGGCACCGCCGTGAACGTGGTGGCGATGGTCTTCGGCAACCTCGGCCCGGACTCCGGCACCGGGGTCGCCTTCACCCGCGACCCGGCCAGCGGCGCCCAGGGCATCTACGGCGACTACCTGGCCAACGCACAGGGCGAGGACGTGGTCGCCGGGATCCGCAACACGGTGCCGCTACAGGAGTTGGAGCGGATCGACAAGGCCTCCTACGACGAACTGCTCGACTACATGGCCCGGCTGGAGCGGCACTACCTGGACCTGTGCGACATCGAGTTCACCATCGAGCGCGGCAAGTTGTGGATGTTGCAGACCCGGGTCGGCAAGCGCACCGCCGCCGCCGCGTTCGTCATCGCCGGCCAGCTCATCGACGAGGGCCTGATCGACCTCGACGAGGCGCTGCACCGGGTCAACGGCGCCCAGCTCGCGCAGCTGATGTTCCCGCGCTTCCAGCTCGACCACGAGTTCCAGCCGGTCGCCGCCGGCGTCGGTGCCTCGCCCGGGGCGGCGGTCGGCAAGGTGGTGTTCACCTCGGCCCGCGCGGTCGAGCTGGCCGGCCAGGGCGAAAACGTCATCCTGGTCCGTCGGGAGACCAACCCGGACGACCTGAACGGCATGATCGCAGCCCAGGGCATCCTCACCTCCCGGGGCGGCAAGACCAGCCACGCCGCGGTGGTGGCCCGCGGGATGGGCAAGACCTGCGTGTCCGGTGCCGACGAGCTGGACATCACCGTGCCGCAGCGCAGGTTCACCGTCGCCGGGCACACCGTGCACGAGGGCGACGTGGTCTCCATCGACGGCACCACCGGCAAGGTCTACCTCGGCGAGGTGCCGGTCATGCCGTCGGAGGTGGTGCGCTACTTCGAGGGCGAGCTCGATCCCGAGACGATCGACGACCCGCTGGTGCGGGCCGTACACCGGATCATGTCGCACGCCGAAACGCGGCGGCGGCTGGCGGTACGCACCAACGCCGACACCGCCGCGGACGCCGCGCGGGCCCGGCGCTTCGGGGCGGAGGGCATCGGGCTGTGCCGGACCGAGCACATGTTCCTCGGCGACCGGCGTGAGCTGGTCGAACGGCTGATCCTGGCCCGCGACGCGACCGAGCGGAACGACGCGCTGGCCGCGCTGCTGCCGCTGCAGCGCGCGGACTTCGTGGAGATCTTCCGGGAGATGGACGGGCAACCGGTCACCGTACGGCTGATCGACCCGCCGCTGCACGAGTTCCTGCCCCCGCTGGAGCAGCTCGCCGTCGATGTCGCGGTCGCCCAGGAGCGCGGCGAGGACGTGGCCACGGAGGAGGCGCTGCTCGCCGCGGTGCGCCGGATGCACGAGGAGAACCCGATGCTGGGGCTGCGCGGCGTACGCCTCGGTCTGGTCATCCCCGGTCTCTTCGCGATGCAGGTCCGGGCGATCACGGAGGCCGCGGTGGAGTGCGCCCGGCAGGGGGTGCACCCCCGCCCGGAGATCATGGTCCCGCTGGTCGGCGCGGTCCAGGAGTTGGAGACGGTACGCGCCGAGGCCGAGAAGATCATCGCCGAGGTGGCCGGCGGCAGCGACGTCGAGGTGCTGATCGGCACGATGATCGAGGTGCCCCGGGCGGCGCTGACCGCCGGCCAGATCGCCGAGGCGGCGGAGTTCTTCTCCTTCGGCACCAACGACCTGACCCAGATGGGCTGGGGCTTCTCCCGGGACGACGTGGAGGGCGCCTTCTTCTGGCGCTACCTGGAGCTGGGCATCTTCGGCATCTCACCGTTCGAGTCGATCGACGCCGACGGGATCGGCCGGCTGGTGCGCATCGCGGCGGAGGAGGGCCGAGCCGCCCGCCCCGGGCTCAAGCTCGGCGTCTGCGGCGAGCACGGTGGCGACCCGGACTCGGTGCACTTCTTCCACTCGATCGGGCTGGACTACGTCTCGTGCTCGCCGTTCCGGGTGCCGGTGGCCCGGCTCGAGGCGGGGCGGGCCGCGGTGGTGACGGCCGGCTCGGACAGTCGCTGAACGAGAACCTCTCCCGCTCGGTCTCCGCACCGGGCGGGAGGGACACCCAGATCGGCGGCCGGCGGAGCGGCTCAGATCGGCGGCCGGCGCCAGGTGATGTGCGGGTCCCGGCGCGGGCGTTGGCCCGGCAGGGTGGCCATCGGGGTGCGCACGGCCAGTGGGGCGTGCGGGTCCGGCGGGTGAAGCGCCGGCGCGGGAGGCCGCCGGGCGGCGAGCATCGGGCCGGCCCGGTCGGCCACGGCCCGCGCCTCCTCGCGCAGCGCCGCCAGGTCGGCCCCGGGGGCGGCGACCAGGGTCAGCAGGGCGTCCTGGCCGGCCGGGTAGGTGACCACGCAGCCGGTCGTGGTGTGGACCACCGACTCGTGGAACTCGCCCTGCCGGACGGTGGCCGCCATCCGGTGGCCGAGGCCGAAGCTGGCCGCCGCCAGCGCGGCCAGGTGGGTGGCGTCCGTGGCGGGCAGGTCGGTGGAGATCAGCAGGCCGTCCGTGCCGGCGAGGACCGCGCCGGCGACTTCGGGGCGGCGTCGGCGCAGCCCTCGTAACTCGGTGCCCATCATCGTTTCCGCGTTCACGAGCGTGTCTCTCCCGCCGGTCGTGTCTCCGCCTCAACAGGTGACGTTGCGCGATGGCGACGTTACCCGCCAGCGACAATTCCCGCGATCCCGTGACCGTCGGCGATCGGTCGACAACTCTCGTCTGATCGGTGGATGCGGACCCGTCGGGCGCAGGTCGTCGACGCGCCGTCCGGCCCGGCCGGGCGTAGCCTGATCTCGCCCGAGGACCGTCTTCCACGAAGGGGTGGCCGGATGAGAGCGCGTACCGAGCTGTCGAAGCAGACTCCCGCCGTTGTCCGGACGGCGGTGCCGGCATGACCAGCGTCTGGCAGAGCCTGACGGTCGATGCCCGGGATCCCGGCCGGTTGGCTCGCTGGTGGGCCGAGGCGCTCGGCTACCAGGTGATCACCGAGCGGCCGGACGAGGTGGAGATCCGCCAGTCCGCCGACCGGCTGCCCGGCATCGTCTTCGTGCCGGTGAACGGCGCCAAGGAGGGCAAAAACCGGCTGCACCTCGACCTGCGCCCGGCCGACCGGGAGGCCGAGGTGGAACGGCTGGTCGACATGGGCGCCCGGCACGTCGACGTGGGCCAGGACGGCGCCGACTGGACGGTGCTCGCCGACCCGGAGGGCAACGAGTTCTGCGTGCTGCGGCAGCGTGGGGATTGACCACTGACGCGGCCCGGCGGGTGGTCGAGCCGGTCAAGGACGCCGGCCACGGCCGGTCGCAGTACGAACGGGACCGGGCCAGGGTGCTGCACTCGGCGGGCTTCCGCCGGCTCGCCGCGAAGACCCAGGTGCACCTGGCGGGCACCGACGACTTCCTGCGTACCCGGCTGACCCACTCACTGGAGGTGGCCCAGATCGCCCGGGAAATGGGCGCGCGGCTGGGCTGCGACCCCGACGTGGTGGACACCGCCGGGCTGGCGCACGACCTCGGGCATCCGCCGTTCGGGCACAACGGCGAGGCTGCGTTGGACGCGGTCGCGGCCACCTGCGGCGGGTTCGAGGGCAACGCGCAGACGCTGCGCGTACTGACCCGCCTCGAGGCCAAGGTGTACGGCCCGGACGGCGGGTCCGTCGGCCTGAACCTCACCCGTGCCTCGCTGGACGCGGTCGCCAAGTACCCGTGGCCCCGTCGGCCGGGCCGGCGCAAGTTCGGGGTGTACGCCGACGACCTGCCCGTCTTCGCCTGGCTCCGGCAGGGTGCACCCGTTGGCGACCGGTGCTGCCTGGAGGCGCAGGTGATGGACTGGGCCGATGACGTGGCGTACTCGGTGCACGACGTGGAGGACGCCATCCACGGCGGGTACCTGACGCTGGAGCCGCTGCTCGCCGACGCCGACGAGCGGGCCGCCCTCTGCGCCGACGTCGCCGCCGTCTACTCGATCGAGTCGCCCGATTATCTCGGCGCGGCCCTGGTGGACCTGCTCGCCGATCCGGTGCTCGCTCCGCTGGCCACCTACGACGGCAGCCACCGCGCCCAGGCCGCGCTCAAGACCACCACCAGCGTGCTGACCGGACGTTTCGTGACGACCGCCGTCACCGCCACCACGGCCCGGTTCGGCCCCGGGCCGCATCGGCGCTACGCGGCCGACCTCGTCGTGCCCCGGCCGCTGCGCGCCCGGTGCGCGCTGCTCAAGGGCATCGCCCTGCGGTACGTGATGCGCCGCGCCGACGCGCAGGGACGCTACGAACGCCAGCGGGAAATCCTCACCGACCTGGTCGGGGTGCTGGCCGAGCGGGCGCCGGAGGCGTTCGACCCGGTCTTCGTCCCGCTGTGGCGCGCCGCCCCGGACGACGCCGCCCGGTTGCGGGTGGTGGTCGACCAGGTGGCCTCGCTGACCGATCCGGCCGCGATGACCTGGCACACCCGCCTGGTTGGTTGAGGCTAGCCTGGCCAGATGACGGAGCGCCCGAAGACAGTCACCATCACCTCCGCCCGCGTGCTGCGCACCGAGCGACCCACCGCGCATCTGGTCCGGCTGGTGCTCGGTGGGGAGGAGTTGGCCGACCTGCCGGTCGGGAAGTTCACCGACCACTACATCAAGATCATATTTCCGGTCGACGGGGTCGACTATCCGCGCCCGCTGGATCTCGCCGCGATCCGCCGTGACCTGCCGCGCGAGCACTGGCCGCGGCTGCGCGCGTACACCGTGCGGGCCTGGGACGCGACGGCCGGCGAGATGACCGTCGACGTGGTGCACCACGGCGAGGAAGGGCTGGCCGGGCCGTGGGCCGCCGGGTTGCGACCCGGCGACGAGGTCCTCTTCACCGGGCCCGGCGGGGCGTACGCGCCGAGCCCGGAGGCCGACTGGCACCTGCTGGTCGGCGACGAGAGCGCGTTGCCGGCGATCGCCGCGTCGCTGGCGCGGTTGCCGGTCGACGCGCCCGCGCACGTCTTCGTCGAGGTGGAGGGACCGGTCGACGAGCAGCCGCTGCCCAGTCCCGGCGCGGTACGCCTGACCTGGCTGCACCGCGGCGGGCGCCCGGTGGGCGAGGCGCTGGTGGCGGCCGTACGTGCGCTCGACTTCCCGCCCGGCACCGTGCACGCCTTCGTGCACGGCGAGGCGGGATTCGTCCGCCAGTTGCGCCGGCTGCTGCGAATCGACCGGGGCGTGCCGCGCGAGTGGCTCTCCATCTCGGGCTACTGGCGTCTGGGCCTGGACGACGAGGGCTGGCGGGCCAGCAAGCCCGACTGGAACCGCCAGGTCGAGGCCGACGAGTCCACCCCCCGCCCCTGACCCCTGATCTCTCCCCCCGCCCCCTCCCTCCCCCCGCCCTTCCCCCCCCCGCCCCTCCCCCCTCCCCGCCCCTCGCACCCCACGCCCACCATGCGCTCCGCGATCTTGCACTTTCCGTCGGCACAATCTGGGGCATAAGCCGCGTAATGGCGACCAAAAGTGCAAGATCGCAGGGCAGGGGCAGGGGGTGGGTGGGGGCGAGGGTGGGGTGGGGTATTTGTCGGAACAGCGGGTGGGGGTGGGGTCGGGGAAGGAGGATGGTCGGGGGTGGGCCATGGGCGAGCAGGTCGACGAGAAGAACGACAGATCCGACCCGGTGGTGCTTGGACTGGGTGTCGGCGGAGTGCTCGCCGTGGTGCTCTGGGGGGTGCTGGCGCGCGACTCGTTGGCCGGTGTCGGCGAGTCCGGCCTCACCTGGGTGATGAGCACCTTCGGTTGGTTCTTCGTGGTGGCGGCCAACGCCTTCCTGGTGCTGGCGGTGGTGCTGGCGCTGTCCCGGTTCGGCCGGATCCGGCTCGGCCGCGACGACGACGAACCCGAGTTCACCACGCTGGCCTGGACCGCCATGATGTTCAGCGCCGGCATGGGCATCGGTCTGGTCTTCTTCGCCGTCGCCGAGCCCATCCAGCACTACGCCACGCCGCCACCGGCGACCGGTGTCGCGCCGCAGACCGGCGCGGCCGCCGCGGCGGCGATGCAGTACACGCTGTTCCACTGGACCCTGCACCCGTGGGGGATCTACGCGGTGGTGGCGGTGGCGCTGGCGTACTCGACGTTCCGGCGGGGTAGACAGAACCGCCTCTCCGCGGCGTTCCGGCCGTTGCTGGGCGACCACGCGGACGGCGTCGCCGGCCAGGTGATCGACCTGTTGGCCATCTTCGCCACCGTCTTCGGCACGGCCACCAGCCTCGGCCTCGGCGCTCTCCAGGTCGCCGCCGGGCTGGACCTGGTCGTCGGCGTACCGAACAGCATCGCGGTGGAACTGGTGGTGATCGGGGCGCTCACCCTGGCCTTCGTGATCTCCGCCTTCTCCGGGCTGCACCGCGGCATCAAGTGGCTCTCCACCACCAACGTGGTGCTGGCCGTGGTGCTGATGATCTTCGTCTTCGTGGTCGGCCCGACCATCTACACGCTCGAGGTGCTGCCCGCCTCGATCGGCGACTACCTGAGCAACCTGGTCGTCATGTCCACCCGGACCGGCGCCTTCTCCGATCCCGCCTGGCTCGGTCACTGGACGATCTTCTACTGGGCGTGGTGGATCTCCTGGGCGCCGTTCGTCGGCACCTTCATCGCGCGGATCTCCCGTGGTCGTACCGTCCGGCAGTTCCTGATCGGCGTGCTGCTGGTGCCCAGCGGCGCCAGCGCCGTGTGGTTCGCGATCATGGGTGGCAGCGCGCTGCGGGTACAGGCGACCGGGCTCCGTGACCTGGTGGCGGACGCCGAGGTCGGCAGCGAGCAGGCGCTGTTCGGGCTGCTGGAAGCGTTGCCGCTGGCAGCGCTGACCAGCGTGGTCGCCATCGTGCTCGTCGCCCTCTACTTCGTCACCAGCGCCGATTCCGCCTCGCTGGTGCTCGGCTCGCTGTCCTCCCGGGGCGCGTTGCGACCGCACCGGATGCTGGTGGTCAGCTGGGGCATCCTGATCGGTGCCGTCGCCGCGGTGCTGCTGCTCGCCGGCGGCCTCGGCGCCCTCCAACAGGCCACCATCATGATCGCGTTGCCGTTCGTGGTGGTGATGCTCGGTCTGGCCGCCGGGCTGGTCAGGGACATGGCCCAGGATCCGCTGTTGGCCGTGCCGGCGCGCACCCGCCGGCACGGCCTGGCCGAAGCGGTACGCGCCGCCCGGTCGTACCAAGAGGAGGACCCACCCCCGGTCCGTCGCTACCTACGCCGCCGCCCGCGCTGACGCCCCCCATTCCGTACGTGCCGATGCCGTACGCGGCGCCGGTCGGCCCGCACCATGCTGTTAATAAGGGGCCCTTCCTCTACCGCAGGCGTTAACAGGGGGCCCTTCCTTACCCGCGTGAGCGGGGAGGCAGGATGTATGCGGAGGGGGTGACGGTATGGCGGGGCGAATCCGGGACGAGGACATCGCGCTGGTCCGGGAGCGCACCTCCATCGCCGAGATCATCTCTGACACGGTGACGCTCAAGTCGGCCGGCGCCGGCAACCTCAAGGGGCTCTGCCCCTTCCACGACGAGAAGAGCCCGTCGTTCAACGTCTCGCCCGTCCGCAACGTCTGGTACTGCTTCGGCTGCGGTGAAGGTGGCGACGCCATCAAGTTCCTGATGGACGCCGAGCACCTGAGCTTCGTCGAGGCGGTGGAGCGGCTCGCCGACCGGGCCGGGTTGCAGCTGCGCTACGTCGAGGACGACCGGGCCACCGGCCGCAGCCGCCCCCAGCAGGGGCAGAAGCAGCGGTTGGTCGCCGCGCACGCCGCCGCCGTGGAGTTCTACACCGCCCAGCTGACCACGGCCGGCGCGCGTACCGCCCGGGAGTTCCTCGCCGAGCGGGGCTTCGACCGGGCCGCCGCCGAGCGGTACGGCTGCGGGTTCGCCCCCGAGGGCTGGGATCCGCTCACCCGACACCTGCGGCAGCGCGGGTTCAGCCACGACGAGCTGGTGACCGCCGGGCTGTCCCGGCCGGCCCGCTCGGGCAGCCTGATCGACCGGTTCCGGCGCCGGCTGCTCTGGCCGATCCGCGACCTGACCGGCGACGTGATCGGCTTCGGTGCCCGCAAGCTGTTCGACGACGATGACGGCCCGAAGTACCTCAACACCCCCGAGACGCCGATCTACAAGAAGTCGCACGTGCTCTACGGCATCGACCAGGCCAAGCGGGAGATCGCCAAGCAGGGCCGGGTGGTGGTGGTCGAGGGCTACACCGACGTGATGGCCTGCCACCTGGCCGGCGTACCGACCGCCGTGGCGACCTGCGGCACCGCGTTCGGCGCCGACCACATCGGCGTACTGCGCCGGCTGCTGCTGGACACCGACGCGGTCGCGGGCGAGATCATCTTCACCTTCGACGGGGACGCCGCCGGACAGAAGGCCGCGCTGCGCGCCTTCGAGGACGACCAGCGCTTCGTCGGGCGTACCTTCATCGCGGTCAGCCCCGACAACATGGACCCGTGCGAACTGCGCCTGGCAAAGGGTGACCTCGCCGTCCGCGATCTGGTTGCGCGCCGCGAACCGCTCGTCGACTTCGCGCTGCGGCACGTGATCAGCCGCTTCGACCTGGACACCGTCGACGGCCGGGTCGAGGCGATGCGGCGGGCCGCGCCGCTGGTCGCCAAGCTCAAGGACCAGGAGAAACGCCCCGAGTACGTACGCAAGCTCGCCGGCGATCTCGGCATGGAGATCGAGCCGGTGCAGCGGGCGGTGCTGGCCGCCGCCTCGGGACGATCGGCGAACGGGCCGGCGCGGGCCGCTCGCAGCGAGCCGGCGGTGGACAGCCCGCAGTCGATGGTCGAGCGGGAAGCGCTCAAGCTGGCCCTCCAGGAACCGGTGCTGGCCGGCCCGATGTTCGACGCGGTCGAGGCGTCCGACTACCGGCACCCGGTGCACGTGGCCGTCCGGGCGGCGATCGGGGCGGCCGGCGGGGCCGCGGCGGCCACCGGCGGCGCGGTGTGGATCGAGTCGGTCCGCGACGCCTGCGAAGACCTCGCGGCCCAGGCCCTGGTCGGCGAGCTGGCGGTGGAGCCGCTGCGGATCGACGGCGAGCCCGACCCGCGCTACGTCTCGGTCACCATGGCCCGCCTCCAGTGGGGGTCGGTGACGGCCCGGATCCGCGAGCTGAAGTCGCGGATCCAGCGGATCAACCCGGTCAGCGACAAGGACGAGTATTTCGCCACCTTCGGTGAGCTGCTGTCGCTGGAGCAGCACGCTCGGGCCCTGCGGGAGCAGGCGGCGGGAGGATTGTAGAAACATGGGACTGTTCCGTCGCCGGCCGAAGCTGTCGCCGGCCGACCGGCCGCCGCTCCAACGCGACGAACGGGTGCTGTCCTGGGCGGCCGTCGGCGAGGGCGATGGGGTGCTGGTCGCCACCAACCTCGGGCTCTGGCTGCCCGGGCGCGGCCACCGGATCGGCTGGCACGACATCGTCAAGGCCGTCTGGTCGGGCCGGGAGCTGACCGTCACCCCGGGTGAGCGGGTCGCCGAGCGCGACGGCTACCTGGTGGTCGCCGATTGTCCGGCGGAGCGCTACCTGCTGCTGGATCCGGGCGAGCTGCCGCACCAGGTGCGGGCCCGGGTCACCAAGTCCGTGGCGTACACCCAGCACCACGCCCTGCCCGGCGGCGCCGGCCGGATCGTCGGGCGGCGGGTGCCCGGGGTGGACGGTCTGACATGGATGGTCCGCTACGACCCGGGGACCCCGGTCGACGATCCGGACGTTGTCGCGGAGACCGACCGGCTCGTCGCCGCGTCGCGCGTCGCGACGTCGCCATCGGATGAGTGAGGCCCCGATCGCCGGCCGTTGAGCCGGCAAAGGCCCGCCGGGGCCTGACGGGCCTCGGCGGGCGAGGCCTGGCGAGCGGGGCTCGGCGGGAAACTCGGTTTGGAGTGTCGGACCGGGTGTCTAGGGTCGGGGAGTGACCATGGCACCACCACTCATCCAGGCCCGGGGGCTGGTGAAGCGGTTCGGCGACTTCACCGCCGTCGACGGCATCGACGTGCAGGTGCGCGCCGGTGAGGCGTTCGGCTTCCTCGGGCCCAACGGCGCCGGCAAGTCGTCCACCATGCGGATGGTCGGCTGCATCTCGCCGCCCAGCTCCGGGGAGCTGCGCATCCTCGGCATGGATCCGGTGCGGGACGGCCCCGCCATCCGGGCCCGCCTCGGCGTCTGCCCCCAGCTCGACAACCTCGACCCGGAGTTGACCGTCCGGGAAAACCTGACGACGTACGCCCGCTATTTCGGCATCCCCCGCCGGGTGGCCCGGGCACGCGCCACCGAGCTGCTCGACTTCGTGCAGCTCAGCGAGCGGGCGGACAGCAAGGTCGAGCCGCTCTCCGGTGGCATGAAGCGCCGGCTCACCATCGCCCGCGCGCTGGTCAACGAGCCGGACATCGTCCTGCTCGACGAGCCGACCACCGGCCTCGACCCGCAGGCGCGGCACCTGGTGTGGGAACGACTGTTCCGGCTCAAGCAGCAGGGCGTCACGCTGGTGCTCACCACGCACTACATGGACGAGGCCGAGCAGCTCTGTGACCGGCTGGTCGTGATGGACGGTGGGCGGATCGTCGCCGAGGGATCACCGCGCGCGCTCATCGAGCGGCACTCCACCCGCGAGGTGGTCGAGCTGCGGTTCGCCGCCGAGTCGCAGGAAGCGTTCGCCGGCAAACTGGACGGCGTGGGCGAGCGGGTCGAGGTGCTGCCCGACCGGATCCTGGTCTACGTGCCCGATGGCGACGCGGCGGTGGCCGAGGTCGCCGCGCTCGGCCTGGAGCCGGTCAACGTGCTGGTCCGACGCAGCAGCCTGGAGGACGTCTTCCTGCACCTCACCGGCCGCACCCTCGTCGACTGAGCAAGGCGCGGGGCTCCGCCGGCCCGAAAACGCACGCCGAAGATGAGTCGTTTGTCCGGCACAACCGCGGGTATGCGCCGCTGCCCCAGGGCCAACAGGACGACCGCTCACAGGTAGGGCATGACCATGAACAGTGACGAACAGTACGAGCGTGGCCTGGAAGCGCTCCGGCAGGCCGCCGGCGGGGCTGGGCAGCGACTTCTCGACACCCTTGCCGACGTCTCACCCGAGCTGAGCTACCGGTCGGTCGCCTGGTCGTACGGTGACCTCTACGTCCGGCCCCAACTGGCGCGCCGCGACCGGGAACTCCTGACCCTCGGCATACTCACCGGCCTCGGTGGTGCCGATGCCCAGCTGGAGGTACACGTCAACGGTGCGCTCAACGCCGGCCTGACCCCCGGCGAAATCGTCGAAGCACTGCTGCAATCGGTGGTCTACTGCGGCGTGCCGCGGGCGGTCAACGCCACCCTCGTCGCCAAGAAGGTCTTCGCCGAGCGCAACATGCTCCCCGTCCCCACCACCGCGGCCGGCTGACCGCGCGCCGGCCGGGACCATGGTCGGCTGAGGCTTATGAGCCGGCGGCGGGTGCCGGTGACCGACGGTCCGCTCACCGGGCGCGGGCCCAGGTCAGGAAAGGTTTGGGAGTCGATCCGGGGTGAGGCACTATCGCAACAGCAGTCCCTCGACCTGATGACGGAAGTGGCGGAGACATGGATTTGACCGGCGTCCGGTGGCGCAAGAGCACCCGCAGCAACGGCAGCGGCGGCGCCTGCGTTGAGGTTGCCGACAACCTCCCCGACCTGGTGGCCGTACGCGACTCGAAGGACCCTGCCGGGCCGGTGCTGGCTTTCGGGCCGGCGGCCTGGCGTGCGTTCGTCGCGCGTACCTCCGAGCGGCGGTAGCGCCGCGCCGACCGCACCACCGCGGTGTTGTATCGAGGCCGCTCGGCGCCGGTGTTAATAAGGGTCCCTTTCTCTACCGCAGGCGTTAATAAGGGGCCCTTCCTTCGCCTGCGCCGTAGGGTGACCGAGGCTGTCGTACCGGTGCGGTAGGAAGGCCGGGTGGACGGGGGAGTGGCGTGACACAACTGACGCGGGAGCAGGCTCGGCCGTCCCTACCGCGGGTGCCGGCGCTGGCGGTGTTCGAGTACCACCTGATCGGTTATCGGCGCACCTGGCGGGCCGGGGTCTTCTCGTCCTTCCTGCTGCCCACGCTGGCCGTGCTCGGGTTCGGGGTGGGCGTCGGGGCGTACATCGATCGGGGGGTCGGTGGCGTCTCCTACCTGGAGTGGATCGTCGGGGGTCTGCTCGCGTCGACGGCGTTGCAGGTGGCGGTCGGCGAGTCGACGTGGCCGGTGTTCGGCAACCTCCAGTGGACGAAGATCTACTTCGCGCAGCGCTCGGCGCCGTTGCGGGTGAACGACATCGTCGCCGGCCACCTGGCGTTCGTGCTGTTCCGGGTGCTGACCTCGATCGTGGCCTTTCTCCTGGTGACCGGCGTGCTGGGGGCGCTGCGGTCGCCGTGGGCGGTGCTGGCGTTGCCGGTGGCGGCGCTGCTCACCCTGGCCGTGGCGGCGCCCGGCTTCGCGTACGCGGCGGTGGTGGACACGGACAGCTGGCTCGCGATGCTGTCCCGGTTCGCGGTGATCCCGATGACCCTGTTCGCCGGGGTGTTCTTCCCGGTCGAGTCGCTGCCGCTGGTGCTGCGCTGGGTCGCGTACGCGACGCCGCTCTGGCACGCCGTCGACCTGTGCCGGGCGGCGGTGCTCGGGGTCGCGCCGCAGTGGTCGGTCGCCGGCCACCTGTGCTACCTCGCCGTCTGGGCGGCTGCGGGCTGGCTGCTCGCGCGCCGCGCCTTCGCCCGCAAACTCGTCGTCTAGGAGGGGTGTCATGGTCAACCTGGTGCTGCCCCGGCTGGTCGGCGTCTCCGCAGCGTCGCGTCGGTCCGCGTCGGTCACCGAGCGCAACATCGCGGCGCTGAAGCCGGTGTACTGGCTGCTGCTCGTCTCCGGCTTCGTCGAGCCGCTGCTCTACCTGCTGTCGATCGGTGTCGGGGTGGGCGCGCTGGTCGGCGACCTGACGCTGGCCGGCGGCGAGGTCGTCACGTACGCGGCCTTCGTCGCCCCGGCGATGCTCGCCTCGTCGGCGATGAGCGGCGCGCTCTCGGAGACCACCTTCAACTTCTTCGGCAAGATGAAGTACATGAAGCTGTACGACGGGGTGATCGCCACCCCGGTGCAGCCGTTCGAGATCGCCCTCGGCGAGCTGGCCTGGGCGATGCTGCGGGGCACCGCCTACTCGGGCGCATTCCTGGTGGTGATGGTCGGGATGGACCTGACCGCCCCGGCCCGCGCCCTCGCCGCGTTCCCGGCGGCGGTGCTGGTCGGCTTCGCGTTCGGCGCGTTCGGCCTGGCGATCTCCACGTTCATGCGCAGCTGGCAGGACTTCGACCTGATGGGCTCGGCGCAGTTCGTCCTGTTCCTGTTCTCCGGCACCTTCGTGCCCGCCGAGGCGTACCCGGTGGTGCTGCGCTGGCTGGTCGAGGTGACCCCGCTCTACCGGGCGGTGCACCTGATCCGCGGGGTGACCGTCGGTACGGCGGGCTGGGACTGGCTGCTCGACGTGCTCTACCTGCTCGTGGTGCTGGCGGCCGGCCTGCTGATCGCGTCGCGCCGGATGAGCCGCCTGCTCTACCGCTAGGTGGTCGCCCCGCCCGGCCAGTTCCGCCACGGACCGTGCAGGGCAAGGTGATCAAGAGGTTTGCGCCGGGAATCGGGGCGGGTCGTGACGCAAACCTCTTGATCAACGCGGGGCGAAACGCGGGGTCAGTTGCCCTGGTAGTAGCGGGCGGCGCCGGGGTGCAGGGGGATCGGGTCGGTGGTGGCGGCGGACTGGCGGTTGAAGTTGCGGGCCTCGGGGTGGGCGGCGGCCAGGTCGGCCTGGTACGTGAAGAGCAGACGGGTCAGGTCGTACGCCAGCTGGTCGGGCATGTCCGCGCTGACCAGGATCATGTTGGCCACCGTCACGGTCGGGGTGCCCTCGGGCGTGTCGTAGGCCTTGCGGGGCAGCTCGGCGGTGGTGTAGACCGACCCGTGCGCCGCGCTGAGCGGCTCGAGCAGATCGGCGACCGGCAGCAGGGCGAACCGGTCCCCTGCGCCGTTGAGCAGATCGGCGATGCCCGGGGTGGGCAACCCGCCGGAGAAGAACATCGCGTCCAGCTTGCCGGCCCGCATCCGGGCCACCGTTTCCGGCAGCGACAACCGGGCCCGGCGTACGTCCCGGTCCGGGTCGAGTCCGGCGGCGGTGAGCAACCGGCCGGCGATCACGTCGGTACCGGACTTCGGTGAGCCGGTGGAGACCCGCTTGCCGCGCAGCGCCGCCAGGTCGGTGATCTGGGCGTCCACCCGGACGATCACGTGCGTGTAGTTGCTGTAGACCCGGGCCAGGGCCCGCACCGGCTGGGGCCGTCCGGCGAAGGCACCGCGTCCGGCGGTGGCGTCCGCCGCCGTGTCGGCCAGGCTGAAGGCGATCTCCATGTCGCCCTCGACCAGCCGGGTGATGTTCTCTCCCGAGGCGCCGGTCGGCTCGGCGCGGGCCTCGTAACCGGACAGGTGGCGGCTGATGACGTCGGCGTATCCGCCGCCGAGCTGGTAGTAGACCCCGGTGGTGTTGCCGGTGGCCAGGAAGATCCGCCCGTCGTGCCACGGCCGTGGTTGCGGGGTCTGCTCAGTGCCGCAAGCGGCGACCAGCACGACCGCCAGCAGCATCGCCACCATCCCAAATCGCCGGCTCGTGACGGCCCTCCGCTGGCGCTGCGGGCCGCCGCGAGGCACCAGGGCGCTGCGCTGATGATTCGCTCGCTGACGCTCGCTCATGCGCGTACCGCCGGTTCCAGGGCCTCGGCGACCCGCTGGACCAGCGTGGCCGTCTCGTAGCCGATCTGGCCCAGGTCACAGCCGGAGGCGGCCAGCACCCCGAGCAGGGCCCGGTCGCCGACCGCCATCACCAGCAGTACGCCGCCGTCCATGTCGACGATCTGCTGCCGGACCCGACCGGCGGACATCAGTCGGGCGGCGCCGACGGTCAGGCTGGCCAGACCGCTGATCACTGCGGCGAGCTGGTCCGCCTGGTCGGTGGAGAGCCGGGGCGAGGCAGCCAGCCGCAGGCCGTCTCCGGAGACGGCGAGGGCGTGCGACACGTCCGGGACCTGCTCGGCGAAGTTCGCCAGAAGCCAGTCGAGGCCGGGGCTGACATTGGTCATCATTGAGTTCTCCCGGGAGGTTTCGTCTGGTTACGTCGCATCGCGGAGGCGACCCCGGCGGAGAGGGCGGACAACCGGGCCCGTACCACCTCGGGGTCGAGCAGGTCACTGGTGGCCTGCTGCGTCGGCGGGTCGTGCAGTTCGGCCTGCAACCCGCCGCCGCGTATCCGCCGGGGCAGGCCGCCCGTGGTGGTCGCCCCGGACTGCCGGCCGCCGGGCGTCCACGCCGGCTGGTCACCGTCCGCCGCCGGCCAGGTCCCGGTCCCGTTCGCTGGCCCGTTCGCCGCCGAGGCGCTCGGCGCGGTCCAGGTCGCCGGCGGGCGGTCCGGGGTCGGCGCGGACCAGGTGGCGGTCGCGGCGGCGCCGTTACGCACCACCGGAAGGGTCATCGTCGGAGCCTGATGGGCGCTGAACCGCTCCGGCGACGCGGTCACCAGGTCCATCCTGGGCGGTGCCGCAACGGCCTCGCCGACTCGCGGCCGGAACCAGGCGCCGGCGGCCGACGGGGCGGAGCGTGGGCCGACCGTGGGTCGACCGTTGACCTCCTCGGCCCGGGTGAGCAACGCCTCCGGCACGTCCACCTGGGCCACCATGCCCGCGCCGGTGCTGTGCAGCCGTACCAGGATGCCGTGCCGGGCGGCCAGGTGCGCCACCACGTGCAGGCCCATGCTGCCGGCCGCCGCGCTGGAGAGCATGGCGGGTGCCCGCAGCCGTTCGTTGATCTCGGCGAGCCGGCGGTCGCGTACGCCGATGCCCTGGTCGTGCACGCGCAGCGTCAAGCCGTCGACGGTACGCCGTCCGTCCACGTGCACCGGGGCCTGCGGCGGCGAGTACGCGGTCGCGTTCTCCAGCAGCTCGGCCAGCAGGTGGACCAGGTTGCCCACCGCCGACCCGTGCACCGCCACGAAGGGCACGTCGATCTCGACCCGGGCGTACTCCTCGATCTCGGAGGCGGCACCGCGTACGACGTCGGCCAGCAGGCGTGGTCCCTCGTGCGAACGGCCGAGTTCACCGCCGGCGAGGACCAGCAGGTTCTCTCCGTTGCGCCGCATCCGGGCGGCGAGGTGGTCGAGCGCGAAGAGCCGGGCCAGGGCGTCCGGATCAGTCTCATCCTGCTCGAACTCGTCGAGCAGCCGCAGCTGCCGGGTGATCAGCGTCCGGATCCGGCGGGCCAGCGCCTCGACCATCCGGGTCACGTCCATCCGCAGCTCGGCCTGCTCGCCGGCGAGCCGTAGCGCGGCCCGGTTGACGGTGTCGAACGCCTCGGCCACCTGGGCGATCTCGTCCCGTCCGCGGCTGATTCCCGCGGCGAGCTGCGACGCCGGTCCCTCCGCCCGGCCGGCGTCGCCGGCCGAGATCGCGGTGATCCGCTCGGGCAGTTCCCGGTGCGCCATGGTGAGCGCGGCCACCCGCAGCCGGCGCAGCCGGCGGCTGGTGCGCACCGCCAGCAGGGCGGCGGCGGCCAGCGAGGCCAGCGCCAGCGCGCCGGTGGACCCGCCGGTGACCAGTGCCCGCTGGCGGGCCTCGGCGGCCAGCGTGACGGCGCGGCGGTCGAGTTCCTCGGAGAGTTCCCGGCCCAGCAGGTTGAGCCGACGGATGGCCCCGCTCTGGGCCACGTACCAGGCGTCGGCATCGGTGGCGAGCGCGGCCGGTTCGGCCTCGGCGTTCAACGCGCTGTCGCGTATCCGCCGAGCGGTGGAGACGTCGGTGCCGGCGTTCAGGCGGGTGAACGCGGCCGCCGCGTCATCCCCGGCGATCCGGGAGAACTCGGCCTGCCGCTGTTCCTGTGCGCCGCGCAGCCGGCCGAGTCGGACGAGTTCGCCCTCGACCAGGCTGCCCCGGACGAAGATGGTCCGAAGCAGGTCGCGTTCCAGCGAGGCCAGATGTTCCTGGGCGGCGACCGCGGCCACCTCGCGGGCCCGGTTGGCCAGCTCGGGGTCGCGCAGCTGGGCGGGCAGCGCGTCGGCGACGACCAGCAGCGACTCCGCCAGGGCCGCGAAGACGCCGTCGGCGGTGTCGGTGCGCAGCGCGGCACCCCGCGCCTTGTCGAGCTGGTTGAGGTGTTCGGTCACGCCGTCCAGCGCCCGGCCCAGGTCGGGTGCGGCGGTGCGGGCGTCGGCGCTGGCGGCGCGGTAGCGTTCGGCGGCCTGGTCCACCCGCCGCCGCTGGGCATCGACCAGCGGCCGGCCGGAGGTCCCGCCGCGCAGCCGCAGAGCGGCGGTCTCGCCGAGTTCCCGTTCCAGTTCGTGGACCAGGGACACGGTGGCGGTGGCGGTGCCGGCCAGGATCCGGGCGCGTTGCGCGTCGACGGAGGCGGAGAGCGCGTTGCCGGTCTGGATCGCGCCCAGCACGACCAGACCGGCGGTGGCGACCAGGATCGGCGCGAGTAGCTGGGTACGCACCGACCACAGCCGGTCGGTGTGCCCGGATGGACGGTTGTGCCGGCGTACGCGGGCCAGAGTGGGCAACGGCACGGGGTTTCTCCCGAGGTCGGGGCGACCGGACCGGGCGTCACCACCCGGTCCGGTCACCTTTGGTCAGCTCGCGCCGAGGTCCTGCAAGGCCTTGACCGCGCCCCGGTGCAGGCCGACCGGGTCGGTCTTGCGGGCGCTGTCCAGGGCGATGCCGTTGGCAGCGGGGTTTGCCTGGGCCAGCGCGTCCTTGCGTTGGAACACCGTCCGGGTGATCGCGCAGGCCACGTTGGCGTCGAGGTCCTTGCGGACGAGCAGCACGTTCGGGACCACGATGGTCGGGGTGTCCGCGGAGGTGGCGTAGACGTCCTTGCCGATCGTGCCGGCCTGGTACGCCGGGTTCAGCTCGCTCATCTTGGGCAGCAGCGGGGTGATGTCGATGAACTTGACCTTGTTGCCGGCGGTGGTGAACAGGTCGGTGAGCCCGCCGGTGGGCAGACCACCGGACCAGAAGAAGCCGTCCAGGGTGCCGTCCTTGAGGCCCTCGACGGTCTTGGTCAGGTCGAGCCGCTGGGCCGCGATGTCGGCGGCCGGGTCGAGACCGGCGGCCTCCAGCAGACGGTTGGCGATGACCTCGGTGCCGGACTTCGGGGAGCCGGTGGAGATCTTCTTGCCCTTCATGTCGGCCACCGAGTTGATGCCGGAGTCGGCCCGGACGACCACCTGGGTGTAGTTGTCGTAGATCCGGGCCAGGGCCTCGACCGGTTGCGGTGCGGCGAAGCTGCCCTTGCCCTGCACCGCGTTGACGGCGGTGTCGAAGAGGGAGAAGGCCACGTCGTACTGGCCGCCGACGAGCTGTTCGATGTTCTGGACCGAGGCGCCGGTCTCGGCCGCGGTGCCGGTCAGCCGGCCGCCGGTGCTGTCCGCGAGCTGACTGGCCAGGGCGTTGCCGACCACGTAGTAGACACCGGTGGCGTTGCCGGTGGCGATGCCCACCCGGGTGTTCTCGGCCACCTCGCAGGTGACGGCGCTCGCGGTGTCGTCCGTGGCGGCGGCGCCCTGACGACCCCCGCAGCCAGCGGCCCCGGTCGCGACGAGGGCGAGTGCTCCCAGCCCTGCCGCGAACCGCACGTTGATCCGTCTCACACTTGCTCCTTTCTGAGTAGTGCCGGTGATCCGGCTCGCGTCCCGCCGGTGGGCCCGGCGGATCCGCGTCGTACGAGCACGCCCACCGCCATGACGCCGGCCAGCACGGTGCCGATCGCGACGGGCACGGGTTGCAGCCAGAGCAGGGCCAGCCCGGCGACCACGCCGAGCACGCGTTCCGGCACCCCCGCCGGGCCGACGCCGGGCAGCCAGCCGCCGGCGGCGACGGCCAGCACCGCCACGCCGAGCGCGGTGACCATGGTGGCGACGACGATCCGCTGCGGGCCGCCGATGCCGAGCAGGCCGAGTCCGGTCGGTGTGACCACGAAGGCCAGCGGGATGAGGTACGCCGGCAGCGCGTACCGCAGGGTGTGCCACATCGTCGGCACCACCCGGCCGCCGGTCACCGCGGCGGCGGCGACCGCGGCCAGCGCGGTCGGCGGCGACACCTCGGACAGGACCGCGAAGTAGAAGACGAACATCGCCGCGGCCGGGGTCGCGACGCCGAGGCCGAGCAGGGCCGGCCCGATGATCACCCAACCGATCACGAAGGACGCGGTGACCGGCACGGCCAGGCCGAGCAGGCTGAGCGCGACGGCGGCGAGCAGGGCGGTGAGCGCGAGCACCACGGCCGGGTCGGAACTGGCCGTGCCGGCGGCGTTGACCAGCAGCGCGGCGGCCTGCGGGCCGAGGCCGGTCTTCGTGGTGGTGGCGGTGATGATGCCTGCCGCCGCGCAGACCACGGTGACCGCGAGGACGCCGCGTACGCCGGCGGAGAGCGCGGCGACCAGTCGGGCCGGGGTGAGCCGGTGCCGCCGGTCCAGGATGGACAGGACGATCGCGAGCAGGGTGGCCAGCACCACGGCGCGGGTGGCCGACACGCCGACGACGAGCAGCCCGACGATGGCGAGCAGCGAGGCGAAGTGGTACCCGGAGCGGGCCAGCAGCCGCCAGGCGGAGCCGGCCTCCAGGGCCGCCGGCCGTACGCCGGAGCGCCGCGCGTCGATCTCCACCGAGAGCACGATGCCGAGGTAGTAGAGCACGGTCGGCACCATCGCCCAGCCGAGCACCCGCAGGTAGGACACGCCGAGGTACTCGGCGATGATGAAGGCCGCCGCACCCAGCGTCGGCGGCGAGAGGATCGCCCCCACGCCGGCCGCGGCGAGCATCCCACCGGCCCGTTCCGCCGGATAGCCGGCGCGACGCAGGATCGGCCAGGTGACTGCGCCGATGCTGACCGTCGTCGCCGCTCCCGACCCGGAGACGGTGCCGAGCAGGAAGCCGGAGGCCACCGCAGTCCGGCCGGCGGCGGTGCGGGAACGCCGGAACGCCGCAGCGGACAGCTCCACGAAGAAGCGACCCGCGCCGGAGAGGTCGAGCACCGCCCCGTAGATGGTGAAGAGCACGATGTACGTGGCCGCCACGTCCAGCGGGGTGCCGTAGAACCCGCTGTCGGAGTTGTAGAACGCGTCCACCAGCTGCCCGAAGTCCAGCCCGGCGTGGGCCACCGCCCAGGACTGGGGGAGCAGACCCCCGTAGTAGCCGTACCCGAGGAAGAGCACGCAGACCGCGGGCAGGATCCAGCCGGTGGTGCGGCGGCAGGCCTCCAGCAGCAGGAGCAGCAGGACGGTGCCCATCGCCACGTCCAGGCCGACGAGCAGCCCCTGCCGGTCGAGGAAGGCGTCGTAGCCGCCGCCACCGCCGAACAGGGTGACCGGCAGCACCGGGTAGAGGCAGCCGGCCAGCGCGGCAGCGGCCAGGACCCAGTCGAGGCGGCTCGGCCCGGACGGGTCCGGCTCGATCTGGCCGTTCGACCCGGCGTCGTCGCGGTGGGGCCGGCGCAGGCGGCGGGGTAGCCGCAGGTCGGCCGGGTAGGCGAGGAAGACCAGCGGGAGTACGCCGGCCAGGAAGTAGATCAGGTAGTACTTGCTGCCCTGGGCGAGTGGCCGGAACACCTGCCAGAGCGCGAGCAGGGCGATCGCCAGCGTCGCGGCGGTCAGGACGACGGCGACCGGTCCGGACAGCCGCCGGCCGGGCTTCTCCTCCTCGAACCGGGCGGTCAGTTCGCGGGGATCCACCACCGGTGCCGGCTGCCGGTCGACGCCGGCGTCCGGTGTCGCCGGACGGTCGCGGCGCGGGGGCGTCGTCGCGGTGTCCCGATCGATTTCCGCCACTGAGGCGCGGGGGCGGTTCGGCTCGGGTCCGGAATCTTCGGTGAATCGGATAGCCGACACGATGGGGGACGATACGCGAATTGGCTCCGGGTTGGGAACATTGTCGATCATCGTTTCCCTGAGTGACTTTCATTTTGTTTCAGTCACGCGCCCGGGCGAATGTTTCAGAATCCGTTTCGCGATCGGCGTGGACGTGCCGATTGGTTCCCGCTCAGGCTTCCCGGCGGGCGTGGGCAGCGTGTCCGTTTTTCGGCATTGGTGGCCATCTGGCGGGCCTTTCCGGTGAAGTAAGAACTTGTCACTGTGATTACTCTGGGTATACAAAATCACGCTCTGTGTTGCGATAGTGAAGATCCAGTCACCGACGAGCGGTCCGGGTGGGCGGGTGACTGGTCGTCGCGCCGGGCCGGTCCGCAGCCGGTCGACCGGCGCCGCACCCGGCCGCCGCGCCCCGGTCTCCTCGCAAAAGATCGATGGAAGGGGCGCCTTCTGTATCCGGCTAGAATCCGCGCCTGGGAACGGCGGTCGGCGCATTTCCCGCCGAATTCGCGCCAGCTTGGTCCCCATCCCGACCGATCGAGGTCGATCAAATGTCCGGGCGGGTGGGCTCGATCGCCGGGGGTGCCGCCACCAGTCAGGCCCGGCAGGGCGGCGGGCTGGCCGGCTCGGAGCATCTCGTCGCTAGCTTTTGCTGGATCTAGCAAAAGTTGGCGTCGATTCGCTCTAAGGCCTGGACAGCGCGCGTCGAAGCCTCCTACTGTGTCGGACACCACGCATCGACAGCACGTCGATGTGAACGAGCCCGGTGGGAGGTGAGCCGGTGCACACCGCCGACCCCCTGCACGTCCGGCTGCTGCGGCTGCTGCGCGACGAGGGTGCGTTGTCCCGGGCCGAGCTCGCCGACCGGCTGGAGATGCCCCGTCCCCGGTTGCTCGCCGAGTTGGAGCGGCTGGTCGCGCTCGGCTACGTGGCCGAGGCGGGCAAAGCGGCATCCCGGGGCGGACGTCGCTCCACCCTGGTCGAGCTGCGCCCGCAACTGCGCTTCGCGGCCGTCGACCTGGGCGCCAGCTCCATCGATGTCGAGGTCGTCAACGGGCGGCTGGAGCCGATCGCCGCGTACGCGGAGGCGGCCGACATCAGGTCCGGCCCCAAGGCCATCCTGCAACGGGTCAACGAGTTGCTGTACAAGGCCCGGACCGACGGGGTGTACGAGCGGCTCGACGCGGTCGGCATCGGTGTTCCCGGCCCGGTCAGCTTCCGTGACGGGGTGCCGGTGTCCCCGCCGATCATGCCCGGCTGGGACCGCTTTCCCGTCCGTGAGCTGGTCACCCGGGAGCACGGCTGCCCGGCGGTGGTCGACAACGACGTGAACATCATGGCCATCGGCGAGCGACACGGCGGGGTGGCGCACTCGGTCAACGACTTCCTGTTCGTGAAGATCGGCACCGGCATCGGGTGCGGCATCTACCTCAGCGGCGAGGTCTACCGGGGCACCGACGGTTGCGCCGGCGACATCGGCCACATTCAGGTCGACCCGCACGGGCCGATCTGCTCGTGCGGCAACGCCGGCTGCCTCGAGGCGCTGTTCAGCGGCGCGGCGCTGGCCAAGGAGGCCATGGCCGCGGCACGCTCCGGCACCTCGCCGGCGCTCGCCGAACGGCTGGCCGCACAGGGCACGGTCACCGCCCTCGACGTGTCCGCCGGCGCCGGTGAGGGAGACGTGACCTGCATCCAGCTCATCCGCGAGGGCGGGCGCCGGGTCGGCAGCGTCCTGGCCGGGCTGGTCAGCTTCACCAACCCGTCAATGATCGTCATCGGCGGTGGGCTCGCCCAGCTCGGGCACATCCTGCTCGCGGAGATTCGCAGCGTCGTCTACCGCCGCTCGCTGCCGCTGGCCACCGGCAACCTCCCGGTCGTGCTCTCCGAGCTCGGGCCGCGTGCCGGTGTGGCCGGCGCCGCCGTGCTCGCCAGCGACCTGGCCTTCGGCGAGGCGGCATGAACGGGCCTGCGCGAGTGAGTCACCGGAGTGGAGGAGCGTCATGAGCGAGCAGCCCGAAAGTGCTCCACTGGTCGAGGCGCCCGCCGACGCCGTCGCGGGCGAGGTGGTTCTGCGCCTGACCGACGTGGTGAAGACCTTCCCCGGCGTACGCGCCCTCGACGGCGTGCAGTTGGAGGTACGCGCCGGCGAGGTGCACTGCCTGCTCGGGCAGAACGGTGCCGGCAAGTCCACGCTGATCAAGGTGCTCGCCGGGGTGCACCGGCCCGACTCGGGGCTGGTCGAGTGGCGCGGTGAGCAGGTCACCTTCGCCAACCCGCAGGCCGCCATGCGCGCCGGGATCGCCACCATCTACCAGGAACTCGACCTGGTCGAGGATCTCTCGGTGGCGGAGAACGCCTTCCTCGGCCACGAGCCGCGCGGCTTCGGCTTCATCCGTCGGGGCCAGATGGCCCGGCACACCCGGCAGATCCTCGGCCGGCTCGGTCACGCCGAGATCCCGCCCAACCGGATGGTCCGGGCGCTGCCCGCAGCCGGCAAGCAGGTGGTCAGCATGGCCCGCGCGCTCTCCCACGAGGCCCGGCTGATCATCATGGACGAGCCGAGCGCGGTGCTCGCGCACGACGAGGTGGAGAACCTCTTCCGGATCATCCGGGAGCTGACCGCGCAGGGCATCGCCGTCATCTACATCTCCCACCGGCTGGAGGAGATCCGCGAGATCGGCGACCGGGTGACCGTACTCAAGGACGGCCGGACCACCGCGGCGAACCTGTCCGCCCGCGACACCCCGACCCGGGATCTGGTCTCCCGGATGACCGGCCGGACCATCGAGTACGTCTTCCCGGACCGTGCCGACGACAGCGAGGTCGGCGAGGAACTGCTCCAGGTGGAGGGGTTGACCCGGGCCGGCGAGTTCGCCGACGTCTCGCTCACCGTCCGGGCCGGGGAGATCGTCGGCATCGCCGGGCTGGTCGGGTCCGGCCGCTCCGAGCTGATGGAGACCATCTACGGTGCGCGTCGGGCCGAGTCCGGCACCGTGCGGATGGCCGGCAGGGCGCTGCGGCCGGGCAGCGTCGGCGCAGCGGTGAAGGCCGGCCTGGGCATGGCGCCCGAGGAGCGCAAGAGCCAGGCGCTGCTGCTCGGCGAGCCGATCTACCGCAACGTCACGCTGGCCACCTTCGGCCGCTACGCCCGATTCGGGTTCACCGACACCGCGCGGGAGCAGGCCGAGGCGGACCGGGTCGCCGAGAGCCTGGAGATGCGACCCCGCGACGTCCGCCGGGCGGTGCGGACCCTCTCCGGCGGCAACCAGCAGAAGGTGGTGGTCGGGCGCTGGCTGCTCGGCGACACGAAGCTGCTGCTGCTCGACGAACCCACCCGGGGCGTGGATGTCGGTGCCCGGGCCGAGCTCTACCAGGTGATCCGGCAGCTCGCCGCCGAGGGCGTCGGGGTGTTGCTGGTCTCCAGCGAGGTGCCCGAGGTGCTCGGCCTGGCCGACCGGGTGCTGGTGATGCGGGAGGGGCGGGTCGTCCGCGCCGCCCCGGCCGCCGAACTTGACGAAGACACCGTGCTCGACCTCGTCATGGCGGGGTCCCTGGAGGTGACGGCATGAGTGATGGCCCTTTCACCACGACCCAGTTGCCGGCGCAGTCGCCGCCGGTGGATCCGGCCGAGACCGGGGCGGCCGGGAAGCCGGCCGCCACCCCGGGCAGCGCCGGCCGGCTCTCCTGGTGGCACGGGGACGGCGGCGAGGGTGCGCGCCGTAACCTCGCCCTGATCGGGGTGCTGGTCGTGCTCTTCGTGATCGGTGCGGCCACCCGCTCCGATCTCTACTCCAATCCGGACTGGGTCTGGGCCAACATGCTCAGCATCCTCAAGCTCGCTTCGGTGGTCGGCGTGGTCACCGTCGGGATGACCTTCGTGATCATCGGCGGCGGCATCGACCTCTCGGTCGGGGCGATCGTCGCGTTGGCCGGGGTCTGGTGCACCACGATCGCCACCCAGAGCTTCGGCGCCGGCGGCATGATCTTCACCGCGATCGTGGTCGGGATGGGGGTCGGCCTGGTCAACGGCGCCCTCATCGCGTACGGGCGACTGGTGCCGTTCATCGCCACGCTGGCCATGCTGGTGGCCGCCCGCGGACTGGCCGCCGAGATCTCCGACAAGCAGACCCAGATCTCGCAGAACAACACCATCAACGGCATCGCCACCACCAACCTGCTCGGCATCCCGCTGCTGGTCTACATCCTGGCCGCTGTCGTCGCCGCCGGGTGGGTGCTGCTCAACCGCACCACCTTCGGCCGGCGTACGGTCGCCGTCGGCGGGAACCCGGAGGCGGCCCGGCTGGCCGGCATCGACGTAAGGCGGCACACCCTGCTGCTCTACGTGCTCTCCGGGCTCTGCTGCGGCATCGCCGCCATCATGCTCACCGCCCAGGCCACCTCGGCCCAGGCGGCGATGGCGAACCTCTACGAGCTGGACGCGATCGCCGCCGTGATCATCGGTGGCACGCTGCTCAGCGGCGGGCGGGGCACCATCATCGGCTCCCTGCTCGGTGTGATCATCTTCGCCACCATCACCAACCTCTTCGCGATCAACGGCCTCTCCACCGAGGCCCAGAACATGGTCAAGGGCGGCATCATCGTCGCCGCCGTCCTGATCCAGCAGATCCAGTTCGGCAGTCTCTCCCAGTTCTTCCGCCGCAACCGGCTGACCACCAGCTGAACACCGTTACCACCAGGCCACCCGAGAAACCGACGGTGGCCGGGCCTCGCACACCCGAATTCCTCTCCACCACCCATAACCAGGAGGTCGTCATGACCCAGCACAGTCGTCGCCGGCTGCTCTTCGGCGGGGCGGCCGTCGGCGCCGGCGTACTGCTCGCCGGCTGCACCAGCAACGAGAAGCAGACGCCGACCGAGGCGCAGACCAAGGCGGCCGACGGCGGTGGCAACGCCGAGCCCGGCAAGCAGGTGACGATCGGCTTCTCCGCGCCGGCCGCCGACCACGGCTGGATCGCGGCGATCACCAACAACGCCAAGGCGCAGGCCGCCGCGTACTCCGACGTGGAGTTCAAGACGGTGGAGGCGGGCGCGGACGCGGCGGCCCAGCGGGCGGCGCTGTCCACGCTGATCTCCCAGAAGCCCGATGTGATCGTGCTGCTGCCGCACGACGGCAAGGAGCTCAACTCGTTCGGCCTGGAGGCGATGCAGGCCGGCATCCCGGTGGTCAACCTGGACCGCGCCTTCCCGGACGCCAAGGCGTACCGGTTGCAGATCAAGGGCGACAACTACGGCATGGGCGTCGCCGCGGCCACCTTCATCGTCGAGCAGCTCAAGGCCAAGGGCGTGAGCAACCCGGTGATCGCCGAGATCGCCGGGATGGACGAGCTCGAGCTGACCCAGGAGCGGACGAAGGGCTTCAACGACACCCTGGCCCAGCACGGCCTGAAGGTGGCCAACCGCCGGGCGGCCCGGTTCACCGTCGACTCCGGGCAGCAGGAGGCGAGCCAGCTGCTGCAGGCCCTGCCGAAGATCGACGCGATCTGGAACCACGACGACGACCAGGGCATCGGCGTGCTGGCCGCGTTCAACCAGGCCAACCGCAACGAGTTCTTCATGGTCGGCGGCGCCGGCTCGAAGAAGGCGATGGAGGACATCAAGGCCGACAACACGGTGCTCAAGGCCACGGTCACCTACAGCCCGTCGATGGCCTCCTCGGCCATCTCCCTGGCCCGACTGATCGGCCAGGGTCGGGGCATGTCCGACCTGGTGGAACTCCAGGTGCCCAAGGAGATCGTCCTGGCCTCCGAAACGATCACGAAGGAGAACGCGAGCGACTACCTGAAGCTCGGGTTCTGACACAACCGGGGGGAGACCCACCTTGTCCACGAACGACAACGAACTGCGGGTCGGCATGGTCGGCTACGCGTTCATGGGCGCCGCGCACTCGCAGGCGTGGCGCACCGTGAACCGGGTGTACGACCTGCCGGCGCGGGCCCGGATGAAGCTCGTCTGCGGCCGGGATCCGGAGAAGGTGGCGGAGGCCGCCGACCGGCTCGGCTGGGAGGAGCACACCACGGACTGGCGGGAGCTGGTGGCCCGGCCGGACATCGACGTGGTCGACATCTGCACACCGGGTGACAGCCACGCCGAGATCGCCCTGGCCGCGTTGGCCGCCGGCAAGCACGTACTGTGCGAGAAGCCGCTGGCCAACACCGTCGCCGAGGCTCGGGAGATGACCGCCGCGGCGGCCACCGCCCGCGCCGGCGGGGCACGGTCCATGTGCGGCTTCAACTATCGGCGGGTACCCGCGGTGGCGCTGATGCGCCAGCTGGTCGCCGACGGTCGGCTCGGCGAGATCCGGCACGTCCGGGCCAGTTACCTGCAGGACTGGATCGTGGACCCGCTGTTCCCCCTGGTCTGGCGGCTCCGCAAGGAGGTGTCCGGCTCCGGCGCGCTGGGTGACATCGGTGCGCACATCATCGATCTCACCCAGTACGTCACCGGCCAGCGGATCACCGGCGTCAGCGCGGTGACCGAGACGTTCGTCAAGGAGCGGCCGTTGCCGAGCGAGTCGAGCGGGCTGGCGGCGCAGACCGACGGGGGCAGCGCCGCCACCGGTCCGGTCACCGTCGACGACGCGGCGATCTTCGTGGCCCGGCTGGAGGGCGGGTCCCTGGCCACCTACGAGGCGACCCGGTTCGCCACCGGGCGCAAGAACGCCCTCCGGGTCGAGATCAACGGGTCGCTGGGCAGCGTCGCCTTCGACCTGGAGCGGCTCAACGAGCTGGAGTTCCACGACGCGACGCGACCCGCCGCCGAGCAGGGCTTCAACCGGATCCTGGTGACCGAGGCCGAGCACCCGTACCTGTCGGCCTGGTGGCCGCCGGGGCACATCATCGGGTACGAGCACTCCTTCACCCACCAGATGCGCGACTTCATCGAGGCGGTGGCGACCGGGGCCGACCCGACGCCGTCCTTCGTCGAGGCGTTGCAGGTGCAGTTGGTGCTGGACGCGGTGGTCCGGTCGGCCGAACTGGGGTCCTCGTGGACCGAGGTGGAGCCGGCGTTGGCGACGGTCTCCGCCTGAGCCACCTCCGGCGCCGGCCGGCGAGGGCCGGCCGCGGTTGCGCCCCGCGGCCGGGTACGGGTCGGGGCCGGAGGTCGTGCCACCGGTGGCACGAGCGGTTCCTCCGGTGTGGCCGGACCGGGATTCCCCGGCCACACCGGAGGACCGCCGCCCGGCGGCCCTCGGGCCGCACACAGTCAGCCGCCGTGATGGCGGTCCACCTTCGACGAGTCGTCCGGCCGGGCGCGCAGGTCGCGATCGGCCGGATGCGGAGCAGGCAGGGGCGAGACGCCGACTGCCCCTGCCTGCCAGCCCCGTCCGACCGGGCCCGCTCGGGGCGCCGGTGCGGCGGCGTCGCCGCCGACCTCGCCGCCGACCGGTGAGCCTCAAGCCCTGGGCGGCCGGCGGACGGGGCGCATCCGCACAAAGGGTATCTTTCGAAACTATTCTGTGATATTCATGTAATTCGATGGCTAGATTCCCCGACCGGGAAGGAGTGCCATGCGTACGGGTGTCTGGCTGGTGGGGGCGCGCGGATCGGTCGCGACCACCAGCATCGTGGGGGCTCTTGCCCTGCGGGCCGGGATGGCCGGGCCGACCGGGTGCGTCACCGAACTGCCCGAGGTGCGCGGTCCGGCGCTGCCGGCCTTCGCCGACCTGGTCTTCGGCGGGCACGACGTGGTCGCCACCCCACTGGCCAAGCGCGCCGAGGCGCTTGCCGAGGCCGGCGTGCTGCCGGCCCGTCTGGTCGCCGCGCTGTCCGAGGAGTTGGCCGCCGTCGAGCGGGAGGTGCGAACGGCGGCGAGCGGCGGCAACCAGGCCGATCGGGCCGCCGCGTTGGTCCGCGACCTCACCGAGTTCCGGGATCGGCACCGGCTGGCCCGCGTCGTGGTGGTCAACGTGGCGGCCACCGAGCCGGCCTGCCGTCCGCACCCCGCGCACGCCGACCCGGACGCGCTGCACGCCGCCCTCGCCGGCCCCGACGAGGTGCTGCCCCCCAGTTCGCTGTACGCGTACGCGGCGGTGACGGCGGGCTGCGCGTACGTCGACTTCACCCCCTCCACCGGCCTGCGGTTGCCGGCCCTGGCCGCACTGGCCGACGCCCACCGGGTGCCGTACGCCGGGCACGATGGCAAGACCGGGGAGACCCTGCTCAAGTCGGTGCTCGCCCCGATGTTCGCGATGCGTCACCTCGCCGTGCGGTCCTGGTCCGGGATCAACCTGCTCGGTGGCGGCGACGGTGTCACGCTCGCCGACCCGGCGGCCAACGCCGCCAAGGTGCGCAGCAAGCAGCGGGTGCTCGACGAGACCCTCGGCTACCTGCCGCAGGGCGACACCCGCATCGATTACGTCGAGGACCTGGGCGACTTCAAGACCGCCTGGGATCTGATCACCTTCGCCGGCTTCCTCGGCACCGGGATGCGCCTGGAGTTCACCTGGCACGGCTGCGATTCGGCGCTGGCCGCTCCGCTCGTGCTCGACCTGGCCCGGCTCACCGCCGCCGCGCACGCCGCCGGCCACACCGGCCCGCTGACCGACCTCGCGTTCTTCTTCAAGGACCCGCTCGGCGACGGCACCCACTCGCTGGCCGAGCAGTGGACCCGGCTGCGCGCGTTCACCCGGCGGCTGCACACCGGAGGTGCCGATGACCCGCGTGGCTGACCTGGTCGAGCTGGTCCGGGCCCCGGCCGCGCTCTCGGTGCCCGGTGACGTGGTGGCCGGTGCCGCCGCGGCCGGCGCGCTGGGCCCGCGTACGCCGGCACTGGCCGCCTCGTCGGTGCTGCTGTACTGGGCCGGCATGGCCGCCAACGACTGGGCCGACCGGCGGCTGGACGCCGTCGAACGCCCGCAGCGGCCGATCCCCAGCGGCCGGGTCAGCCCCGGCCTCGCGGTCGGCCTCGCCGCCGGCCTCACCGCCGCGGGCGTCGGGCTCGACGCCGCCGCCGGCGGCCGGCGGGCCGCCGCCGTGGCGCTGCCGCTCGCCACGGCCATCTGGGGGTACGACCTGGCGGCCAAGAACACCGCCGCCGGTCCGGCCGTGATGGCCGCCTGCCGGGGATTGGACGTGCTGCTCGGCGCTTCCGCCGGCCGCCCGGCGCGAGCGCTGCCGGCGGCGCTGACCGTCGCCGCGCACACCTGGACCGTCACCGCCCTGTCCCGCCGCGAGGTCCACGGCGCCGATCGCGCGCTGCCGCTGGGTACCCTCGCCGGCACCGCCCTGGTCGCCGCCAGCGCCGCGCTCCCGGCCCGGCCGCGTCGGCACACCGGCCCCGCCATCCTCGGCCGGTCCGGCGACTCGACTGCCGTCGGCCGGCCCGGCGGCAGCGCGTCCGCTCGCACCGGTCCCGTCGACCCGGGCGGCCGACCCGGGGCCG
>NZ_BMNB01000047.1 GCF_014646235.1 Micromonospora sonchi
GCACTACGTCCGCGACGTGACGCTACGTGAAGACGCCCACCAGGCCCGGACCGGCAACGGGCCCGCCGTCTTCGCCACACTCCGTAACACCTCCATCGGCTACCACCGCAGCAATGGCGAACCCAACCTCGCCCGAGCTACCCGACGCGCCAACCGACGATCTACAGAACTCATCGATGCCGTAACCAGGAGTAACCCGACTACGCAATAGCCCTGACCTCCGGCTCGACCCGCACTTCTGTCACCTGCTGGCCGCCCCCGCTCACAAGGTGGAACATACCGTAGTCACGTGCTCGCAGAGCACCAGTTGATCGACCGTTATGGTTCAATCCGATCCCAACATTCGTCCACCTGGCGAGTAACCGTCCAGGACCAGGGAGCCCGGCCAGGTCGTTGGATACCGCGAAGTGCGCCAGCGCCCGATGCCCGAACGACAACAGCGGCTCCGGACGCCCGTTGGTCAGCGGATGCCGGACTTTGCGGTACTGGTTGATCGCCTCATCGAGAGACTGGGTGAAGTCAGTCTTCAACTCGACGGTGGCCACCTGAAGCCCGTTGACGAAGAAGACCAAGTCGATGCGCAGGGGCGCTCGGTCAGCGTCGCGCAGTAACGGACGTGCGCCCAGTGCCGGGCAACCTGCGCCAGCGGAGCCACATCCAGGAACGTGGTGGCCACGCCCAACTCGTGCAGCACCTTGGCTGCGCTGGTTCGGAACGGCTTGCCGAGTGCCACCGGGGTAAGAGACTTGCCGGGCAGGTATGCTCCGCGCCTTCTCCTCCCTTGTTCGACGCATTTGCGCACGTTGGCGACGAGTTGGTCGGAGGACTCGACCGCGAGTGTCGTTTCACGGCCGAGGGAACGTACGAGGGTTTCGATGTGCACGGCGACTCCCGGTGCTTACTCAGCGCCTGGGCGCGGACATCCAGCGTCATTGTTGGGTGTGAAGGTGTCAATCCGGCGAGGAGTCCGTGTGCCTTCGTCGTCAGTTGGCGACGTCCCGAAGGTCTGACTCGATGTGGTGGCGGAGCCTTACCGCCCGTCGGTCGGGAAACCCGGCCAGCCGCTCGATTGCCTCGCCCCACCAGCGGTGTGCCTCCTCACGACGTCCGGCGTCGATCAACGCCGTGGCGAGGTGGTCCAGCGTCAGGGCGAGCTGCCAGTCGTCGCCGAGATCGCGATGGACCGCCGCCGCCCGCAGGTGGAAGGCGATTGCCTGCTCTGGCTGCCCCAGATCCCGGTACGCCTCGCCGGCCCCGTCCAACGCCATCGCCTCCCGGCTGCGGTCACCCAGTTGGCGCTGAATCGTCGCCGCGCGGTGCACTGCTTCCAGCGCCTCGGTGGGCCGGCCCAGGACGCGCAGCACCCGCGCGTGCTCGACCAGCCAGTGCGCCAGCCACACCGGGCTGCCGTGCTCGGCGATGGCGAGGGCCGCTTCGATCGCGGCCCGCGCCTCGTCGGTGTGCCCGCTTTCGCGCAGGGCCATGCTGAGGAAGAACAGGGAGTTTCCCTCCTGCCCGCGGTCGTCGATCTCCCGCTGCACCGTCAGCGCCTGTTCCAGCAGCGTCACCGCGTCGGTGAGGTCGCCCAGCTCGTACCGGGTCTCGGCGAGATTGCTCAGCAGCAGGGCCTGCCATCGCAGGTCGCCGCGCCGGGTGAAGATGTCGAGGCTTTTGCCGAACCGGGTCAGGGCGTCGGCGAGCCGGCGGTGCCGTAACGCCAGCAATCCCAGCGCGTTGATCGACACCGCTGTGCCGTGCTCGTCGCCGATCTCTCGCCGGATCGCCAACGCAGCCCGGTGGTGCTCCTCCGCCTCGGTCAACTGGCGGGTCTGGAAGTGGGCCTTGCCGAGGCTCTCCAGCGCCTCTGCCTCAGCACGCCGGTCCTGCAACGGCCGGGCGGCGGCCAGGCCGGCCCGCGCGGTGGCGAACCACGCGTCGAAGGCGTTGCGGTGCATGAAGACGCTGCGCAGCAGGACCGCCAGGCGCCAGGCGATCGCCGGGAGCCCGGCGTCGGCCGCAGCGCGGGTGGCGGCGACGAGGTTGTCCTGCTCGGCGGTGAACCACGCGTCAGCGGTCGACGCCGTCTCGAAGGCCAGCGGCGTGACGTCGGTCGGCCGGTCCAGCGGCACCGTTCGGTAGAAGGAAAGACTGCGGCCCAGCGCTGCGTCTGCCGTGTGCAGATACCAGGTGAGCACTCGCACCAGCGCCGTCCGGCGGTTCTCGTCGCTCTCCAGGTGCCTGACCTGGTCCATCGCGTACGCGCGCAGCAGGTCATGCAACTGGTAGCGGCCGGGTGCGCTCTGCTCCAGCAGATGCGCGCCCACCAGGGCGTCGAGTGGCTGCCGGATGCCCGACACCGGCAGGCCGGCGAGCGCAGCCACGGCCGGCGCGCTGAACTCCGGGCCGGGATGCAGACCGAGCAGCCGGAACAGCCGGGCGGCCGAGGCGTTCAGGGCGCGGTAGGACCACGCAAAGACGCTGCGTACGGCGTCGGCCTCCTCACCGTCGTCAGTGGTGAGGGCATCCCACAGGGCCGACTCGTCGCGCAGATCCTGAATCAACTCGGCCAGCGGCATGAACGGCCGGCTCGCCGCCCGTTCCGCGGCGATCCGCAGCGCCAACGGCAGCCTCGCGCACAGCCGGGCCAACTCGGCCAACTCGCCCGCTTCGTCGTCGGCGCGGTATCCGGTGGTCACCTCGTGCAGCAACGTCACCGCGTCGTCCTCGGACAGCATTCGCAGTGCGAGGCGTCGGCCGCCGTCGCGGCTGACCAGACCGGAGAGCATGGTGCGGCTGGTGACGATCACCAGGCAGCCGTTCGTACCCGGCAGCAGTGGGCGCACCTGGCGGGCGGTGGCAGCGTTGTCGAGGACCACCAGGATGCGCCGGTCGGCGAGCCGGGAGCGGTACAGCGCCTCGCGGTCCTCAGGATCGGCCGGTATAGCGGACGGAGGTAAGCCGAGCGCCCGCAGGAATCGGTCGAGCACCTGTTCCGGCCGGCTGGGCTGGCCCGGGTCGTAGCCGCGGAGGTTCGCGTAGAGCTGGCCGTCCGGGAAGTGCTGGCGTACGGCGTGCGCCCAGCGCAGCGCCAGCGCCGTCTTGCCCACGCCAGCGGTGCCGCAGATGACGACGAGGGTGGCCCGGACAGCCTCGTCGGTGAGAAGCCGGTCCAGCGAACGCAGTTCATCGACCCGGTTGACGAAGCCGCGCACGTCGCCGGGCAACTGGCGGGGCGGCGGGTGCGTCGGCGAGGAGTCCGCGGAGTGGAAGTGCACCCCGCCGTACACGTCGCGGGCCTGCACAAGATCGGCGGGGCCGGACAACGCTGACCGGTTGACGTGCTCCGGTCGTTCTGGTGGTTGTCTGTCCGCGCCCTGGTCGGTCATGACTCAGTCCGGGCGCGGAGGCTCCAGCGGCGCCACCGCTCGCGCAAAGTACTCGTCCAGCGGCTCACCGTCGATGTAGAGGGACTCGATGAACTCCTGGCAACGCGCCACCACACGCGGATTTCGCCACCGTCGGGCCGCTTCGAGCACCCCGGCGGCGTCGTAGATCGCCTCGTACATCACGTCGGTGCCGAGGGTGTAGATCTCCGGCAGCGGGCCGTCGATCTCCCCGGCGGCGATGCCTTCGGGCCCCACCACTCGAGTCAGGCCGCCGTACTCGTGGCGGAGCCGCAGCACGTGCAGCTCCCATTGCAGGTACGGAGTCAACGGTTCCTGCACCACCCGCACCCGGCGGGTGGCGAACCCGCTGTCGGCGATGCGCCGGTAGTAGTCGTTGAACTCGGGGCGTCGGGCGTCGAGAATCCGCAGCGACTCGTCCCACCGGCCAGCGGCGAACGCCTGCCAGCCCTCGTCAGTGGGCTCCTTGAACGTTTGTTGCCGTTCGAGCTTCCAGAAGCCGGGCGGGACGGTCTTCCAGAATCGCTGGTCGAAGTCGGCCCAGTAGTCGTCGAGGGCCAGCAGCTCGCCGGAATCTCCGTCAAGGAGTTCATGCATCAGGGATGTCCACCTTTGCGGCGAGCATGGTCGATCGAGGGATGATGATAAGTCGCTCGCCGGGGTCGATGGAGACCCCTTCGGGCAGTCGATCTCGGTAGCTGTCGGTGAGGTCCTGCCCGATGACCGCGACGTCACCGTTGCTCAGCTCCCAGATATCGGGACAGCTGCCGTCGCCGGACGTATTGCCCAGCTCGTGTGACGACTTGCCCCAACGGCGGCTGAGCTGGGCGGACGAGTCCGCCTCCCACCGATGCGCGCTCATGCTGACCTCCTTTGGGGAGGGCGTACCGATATGGGCACTTAAAGTAACATTCAAAGCTCCGAATTACATTCGGTCTTGTCTGACTACGAGCATCGTGGCGAACCTGGGAGCGCGGTATGGACGATCCGCTCATGCTCACGGCAGCGACCACACTGGTCGCCTGGGCGACCACCAATCTCGCCGAGGGCGCCCGGTCCGCCGTGACCGGGCTGGCCGAGTTCCTTCGGCACCGGTTCGGACGGGAGATGGCATCACGGGAGACGGTCGAAGTCGCCCTGCGCCGACCCGGCACCGACGCTGTTCATCGACTCGCGGCACTTCTGGAACAGGAGACCCGCCGTGATGCCGCCTTCGGTGCCGAGTTCCGTGCACGCTTCGCAGCGGTCCAGGCCATCGTCGGAGCTGGCCACGGAGACGTCACGAACACCGTGTCCGGTGATGTCAGCGGGTGGATGGTGCAGGCACGCGACATCCACGGCGGTGTGACCTTCGGCGACAGTCACGATTGACGCTACGAGCCCATCGCGGCACCTAGCAAGCGAAGCGGCGCCCAGGTCGTCAGCGGCCTGCGTCGACGCGCCGCCTCGGGCGGGGCGGCCGACTCGGCGTCGGTCACCCCGCCCTCGTTCACCCGGCGTTCCACCGCGACGCCATCACACTCTGCTCCGGGTGTCGGCGGTTACGGGCGTCGCAGTTTCTCCAGCGCGTCCAGAGCGATTCCCCGGGCGGTTCTCGCCTCGGTCGCCGCGATCAGGTTCTGGCCCCCGATGTTGGTGTAGTCCGGATGCGAGGAGGCGCATCGGCAGTTCTGATCGAGGTAGACGTGTTGCTGCCACCAGGCGCCTCCCCCCGAGCTGGCTCCGGCGCCGGGGATCTGGTGGGCACCGGCGGAATAGCATTGATAGCTGGTGAATATGTAGATCGGGTAGCTTGGCCACTGCTCATCGGGGTAGTTGTAGCCGTCTGGTGTGACTGCGCAGTTCACGGGGAATGTCGCCGCTACCCGCTGAAACGCCTGCACGAGTAGGTCGGTCAGGCCGTCTGTGCCGAAACCTGCCCGCGTCCGGGCGATGAGGGCGATCGGTCCGACAACGCCCAACGCTGCACCGAGGTCGTTCCACGCGGCGTAGCTGTTGGCCGGCAGAGAGGTGTAGACGGTGGAGATTCGGGTGACGCATGACGTTGCGTCCTGCGCCCACTGCTGCAGAATCTGGTTGTTGAACCTCTCGATGTCGGCGAACTCGATGACATGATGGATGGTGCAGGCACGCACGTCCGCGGTCGCGATGGAGGTCATGTGGGTGACGATCTCGTTGCGGGACGCCTGGATTTCGCTGATGATCATGTGGGTCGCCTGCTCCAGGGACAAGCCGCTGCTGCCGCCGGAATTGAGGAAGCCCTGCAGGGCTTTCCAGTACCCGTAGGCCTTCTGCACGTACCCGTAGACCGCAGCAATGGTCGCCCAGTCAATGGCAGCACTGGCCGGCTTCGCCGGCACCGCCACCACGCCACCGGCGGCGAGCGCCAGCGCGGTGAGCACACTCAGCAGCTTGCGTCGCATCGTCACTCCGTACGGGTCGGGGAGTTGGTGAGGGTCACGGTGGCGCTCCTTCTGCTCGGCGATCGGCCATGAATAGGTTGCTGGCCAGGATCGGTCGACGCAACACGCTTTAATCATTTGCGCAGATCAATACAGAACGGGCGGGTTGGCCTTGTCGCTGCCTAGGTTGCGGGCGGTGGCGAGGCGACCGGGGGATCCCGGTCAGGTGTCGTCTATCTGACCAAAGCTCCACTGTGGCTGATCGGCCGGTCAACCACAGTGGATATTGACGTAGCATGCCGCGGGTGATGCGCTCATGAGGCCGACCATCGCCGCCGACACCCTGCGCCGGACCCTCACGCAATACCTGACCACCACCTTCGGGCTGACCGAGGAAGGCGTACGCCAGGGTTTGGAGGGTTTCTCTCCCACCCGGAGCAGGGCATCTTTCGCGGGCCGTACCTGCGGATCCGCACCCCGTTTCGCCCGGCGGAGGGGGACTGGCGGGCCTGCCTGGACTGGGCCCCGGCCGATTTCACCCCCTACCGGCACCAGGCGAAGGCGTTCGCCCGCCTGTCGAGCAAGGGGAAGGCCGCCGAGCCGACCCTGATCACCACCGGCACCGGCTCCGGCAAGACCGAGTATCACCAACTACAAGATGCTGGACCTGCTGCTCCAGCGCGCCGACGACCTGCCGCTCTGGGAGGACGCCGAGCCGGCGTACGTGGTGCTCGACGAGTTCCACAGCTACGACGGCGCGCAGGGCACCGACGTGGCCATGCTGCTGCGCCGGCTGGCCGCCGCGCTCGGCCTGGCCGAGCCGGACCGCCCGCTGGGCCCGATCTGCCCGGTGGCCACCTCCGCCACCCTCGGCGAGGGCGACGGCCGGGACGGCCCGACCGCCATCCGGGAAGTCGCCGAGCAGGTCTTCGGCATCGCGTTCGACGCGGACTCGCTGGTGGGGGAGGAGCGCTACGAGCCCGGCGAGTTCATGACCGGTCAGGATTTCAGCCTGCCGCTGCCCAGCCCCGAGCAACTCGCCGCCGTCGACGGCCGGGATCCGGCGGAGATGATGGCCGAGGTCGCCGAGTTGGTGCTCGGCGAGGACTGCCTGGGCAAGCCGAAGCAACTCGGCGAACTGCTGCGCAAGCATCCGCTGACCAAGGCGGTGCTCGACTCGCTCGGCCCGGCGCCGCGCACCCTCGACGAGGTCATCGACGTTCTGCCGCGCAAGAACGCCACCGGCTGGGGCCGCGCGATGAAGAGCCGACCCGAGATCACCGCTCTCGGCTGGCCTGGGAGCTGACCATTGGCAAGCCCGGCTATGCCTCGTGTGGAGCCTGTCGAGCTGAACCGTTGGTGCTATCACGCCGATGGGGCCTCACTTCCACGACGAGCCGCCGATCGTTTGATTCGTTTGTGCTGTCAGGTCGACAGGAGCAGCGCGCCTTCGGTGGCAGCGGTCGGAACGCGTGGATCAGGATTCACCCCAACTGCCCGAACGACGAGTGCGGTAGTGATCATCAGGCCGCTAACGTGCGCAGTACGGGAGGTGATCGGTATGGCCCGGTGGGACGCCTGGTTCGAGGACGGGCAGCTCGTCGTCCGGCGTGGACGGTGGCTGCCGTGGCTGAAGGCGGACGTCCGGCGGATACCGGCGGCCAGGGTCGTACACATCGAGTCGCTCACCGTCGCTGACCATGCGAAGCGGCGCGCGCAGATCACCGTGCAGGATCCGTCGGCACCGCACCTGACCGAGGTCATCCCGGGCCGGTTCACGCCTGAGCAGTGGGAGCTCGCCGGCTGGTTCGTGCGGGGACGGCAAGGGGCATCAGCTGAGCCGCCGCAACAAGGAGACGCCTCGCCCCGCCCGCCCGCCGACGTACCGGCACAGTCGCGGCGACGGTCGCAACCGCCGGCCGCTCTGCGAGCCCACCGGGCGGCCAAGCCGGCGGCGGCACCCGCCGCTGACGGTCCGACCCAGAAAACCCTGCCGCAGCCAGCGGCTTCCGCGTCAACAACCCCCGTGATGCGGGCCGGCGATGGCAAGCGGTCGGTGTGGCTGTGGCTCCAGAACGGAAAGATTCACGCCTCCCTCGTTCCGGTGGGCAACACTATGCCGCGCAAGCTGAGCCCGGCCGACGTCGCCCAGCTCCTGCTCGCTGACCCGGCCAGAGCGATGCCGGCGATCCGTGCGTTGACCGGCATCGCCGACCGCGAGCAGGCGTTGACCCGCCTGCGGAGCTGGCGGTCGGCGGACCGGGTCGTGGTCAACCTGAGTGCCTCCGACCTGGCAGGCCGGCGGGTCACCGAGGCCCTGCAAAAGCCGGGCCGAAGCAACCCGGACGGCACCGTGAGGACCGTGTCCGGCGGCCTTCCGAGCCTGAACAAGCGCCGCCGGTGAACCCGAGACACGGAAACACTGTGCGCGCGTGATGGTGCGCCGCCGTCGAGCTTGTCGTTGGCGTACCTATTCTCGAAGTCGATTGGGGCCCGACCACGGCCCCGAACTCATCGGCGGCCGTCGAGCACGTTGATGAGTTCGTCGTCGCGGCTGAGCTCGTAGCCGCGCTCGCGCAGCGCCGCCACCAGCTCGCGCTCGTGGTCGGTCGGGATCTCGAGATAGTCACCGTTGTGTGCGGTGCAGTGGCGCTTGCCGAACCGGTTCTGGAGGTCCTTGGGGAGTAGCCCGAACGCGCGCTCGGTGACCATCCGGGGCCAGTTGCCCTCGATGACCGTGTCCAGCTCGTTGATGTCGAAGGGCTTGTCGTCGGCGCAGTCGTCCTCCGGCTCGTAGTAGTCCGGGCCGGCGGGGTTCCACAGGTGGGTCATCTGGACATGGCGGGCTTCTCCCCAGGTGCGGGCGGCGGCCAGCGCCCTGATCTCCGCAGCCTCCCCGGCGGCGTTGTTGGCGTCGGCGAACGCGAGGCAGTCGTGCAGCTGCGCGTGGCCGTAGACCAGGCGCCGGATGGTCGGGTGGTGCGTCGTCATGGCGGACATCCTGCCGCAGGGGGTACGACTTCCAAGATCGGCGTACGGGTGAGCGGGCCCTGCCTCCTTCCACTGCTTCCTTTGCTCTGCTTCAACCCACGCAACGGGTTCGGCGGCAAACCGTTGCGTGGGTTGAAGCAGAGCAAAGGGGACCGCAACACAGGTGAGGACCGGGCTGGCAGCGCTGCCGTTGAAGACAGCATCACCGAAGGAGAAGGCCCGTCACGTCGTGAGGGCCTCGTTGGCTGGCGGGCCGGGGACGGCGGGAAGCTGCCGGATGGTGTTGCCTGTCCCGATTGTCGCGCCGATGAGCACTCGGGCGTTGAGGCCGCGCAGCCGTAGTCGCTGGCCTTCCTCCGTCCAGACGATCTTGTGGGCGTCGCGTCCGAAGCGGGCGGCGAACTTGGCGCAGCCGTTGTGTGGCTGGTCGGTCACTTCGATGACGGCCCGGTCGCCGATCGCCAGGCGTGAACCGGCTGGCAGGGCGTCGATGCTCAGGTCCAGATCGACGTAGAGCTGATCCCCGGCAAGCGCCCAGGCGTCACGGTCGGGGCCGGCGATCAGTTCGACGAAGCGGGCGTTGATGACGTTCAGCTGCATGTCGGGGTGCGGGGACCGGTCGGCCGTACGTGAGCTGGGTCGTTGACTCCAGGTGTCGCCGACCAGCCCGACGTCAGGGTCCAGTTCGGCCAGGGACAGCACCTCGCGGGCGTCGACGGCCGGCCGGCGTACGGCCAACGCCAGGGTGCCGACACCCCGTGGGGACCGCCGTACGAGGTGCAGTCCTTCCATGATCTCGTCCATCGAGCGATGACGTACGTTGATGGAGCTCTTCATTGTCCGACTGTGCGCCACGCACGTCCGCGGCGTCCAACCAGTTCCGAAACACGAGATCGGAGGTACCCACCGGCAGCGTTGCGGGCAGACCGGCGCGAAATGCCGACCGTGTGCGGCGTCAGAGTAACCTCGACGCACTGGGCATTCTCGTTCAGGCTGCGGCTGCTCTTGCGTCACGTCGGGAGGAGTGCGGATGGTGAAGGGTGAGCAGGCGGGCGACGGAGGTTGGCCTGACGCGCTGGGGAACTGGAGCGAGCAGCAGGCCGCCGACTTTGAGTTGGCCAGGGCGGTGATCGGTACGGTGATCGCGGCCTACAGCAGTCGCCTGGGTCGGGCCGGGGAAGCAACCGAGCTTGCCGGGCTGCTGGCGGCGCAGCAGCGGTATGTGCGAGAGCGACGCTTACTGACTCTGGATGATCGGGAACAGATCGAGCGGATTCTGCGCGACTACCCTGCCCTGGCGCGAGAGGTCTCGGGCCGAGATGACCGGTAAGTGACCGCCTCGGGCTCGTCACCGTCGATGCCGCGCGGCCAAGGGCCGGGGCTGTGTCGCGCTCACTGGCGTCCGGCGGCGCGTAGGTGCAGGACCAGGATCTCGACGGGGATGCCCAGCACCCCGGCCAGCAGCGTCAACGGTTCGGGATGGCCGTCGGCGTTCAGTTCCTCGTAGATTTCCAGCAGTCCGCGCAGTCGGGCGTCGGTGTCCTCCGGCCCCGTCGGCAGGTCGGCCAGCCTGGTCTGCACGTACCGGCGGGTCATGCTCTGGTCCGCGACGGCGTCCTCGTCGCCCGGGTGGGGACGCATGAAGCCTCCTGAGTTCGAGCGGTGGGGGTGGGAAGATCGGCCGCGCGGGGCGGATGACTGCTGGCCTGACGCTGTCGAGCTGAGAGCGCAAACGGATCAGACTGGGCGCGCTGGAAGCTGGTCTCTGCGCTGTCGAGTTGCGCCGTCGAGTTGCGCCGTCGAGTTGCGCCGTCGCGTCGCGCCGCTGGTGCGATCAGCGGCGTCAGCTCACCGGCCGCCAATCGCCGCACCGCTGGGAGCTGAAGGCGTAGTCGGAGGAACGGATGGTGACCTGCACCCGCCGAGCGCTGTTGGTGAAGTAGTTGTCGATGATGTTGCCGGAGCGATTCTGCCGCTCCCAGTAGCAGCCGTCCACGTCGTGGGTGACGTACGTGCCGGGCTTGATCTCCTTGCCGACCCGGAAGGTGCCCGGTCCGAAGAGCCGGCCCTGGGCCTCCAGTTCGACATCGCGATGGCCGCGCTTGGCCGCCTCGCGCCACTTCTTCGCGTACGGATGCTTGGGGCAGAGGGTCAAGGCCCCGTTGATCTCCGAGATCTGGCCCTTGCTGGCCGAGAACCCGGGCTCGGCGTAGACGTCGTCCGGGTCGACCTCGGCGCAGATCCGGTAGAGAGTGGAGATGTCCTCGTCGTCGTACTTCGAGGTCTTGTAGGCGGCCTTCTCGGCGGCGCCGACCGGGTAGAGCGTCTCGTCCACCTCACAGGACACCGGCTCGGCGGCCCAGACATCGGTGAAGTCCGGCAGGCCGCCCTTCCCCGCAGCGATGGTGAACGTCTCGCTGCTGTCGAACTCGTCGTCCAGGTAACAGCTGATCGTGAACGGCTCCTGTTGGGGAATGTTCTTCGGGTTGTCGGGGTACGGATCGGTGCTGTCCGGCAGCCCGTCGCCGTCACGGTCGGCGGGTGGGGTCGGGGACGGGGTCGGGGACGGGCTCGCCGAGACTGACGGACTGACCGAGTTCATCGGCTCGGCCTCGGCCTCGGCCTCGGCGACGGCCCGGCCGTCGTCGCAGCCGGTCAGCACGATGGCCGCCAGCGCGGCGGTGACCAGCGACGGACCGAACCACCGACGGGTGGGCAGGCCGGAGGGAAACTCATCGGGACGCACAAGGGCCTCCTGGGATCGGGGAGGGGGAATTGAGGTGCTGATCAGTCCGCGAGCGTGAAAACCATCTGGACGCCGCTGTCGGGGTGGTAGCTCCAGGAGACCCGGATGCCGTCCCACTCCCCGGACCGCCGGCCGTCCAGCGCCCTGGTCGCCTCGACCTCGGCGCGTACGGAGTCCGGCATCTCCAGCATGGTCCAGTAGCACTCAAGCTGCGCATACGCGAGGCCGGAGCTTTTCTTGCCGTGGCTGTTGAGCGTGAGGGTCCGGCCTCCATCACCTACCCGCGCATATTCGGTCCCACTGGGGCCGCACCTCGCGTGGGCGGCCTCGATCGCCGTGCGGGTGGGCTGCTCCGCGCCCGGCTCGTCGTGTCCGGCACCGGAGAGAAGGAGGCTGATCCCGATGGCGGCGATGAGGACGGCTACCCCGGCAGCGGCGATCAGGTACGTGTGTCGTCGTGTGGTCGGCATGGAGTCCGGAACAGGCCCGGCGTCGATGTTCGGGACCACCTCCGGCTGGTCGGGCGGCATGAGCTGGGAAGGCTCGGTCATGGGGGACTCCTCTGTGAACAGGAACTAGGAAGGGCGGTCCGAGCAGGTGGGCGGAATGCCGATGACGCTGACCTCCACGCCCTCGTTGCGCAGCGTCTTCATCGCCTGATAGAGCGCCACCTGAGCGAAGGTGAAGAGCGAGTTGCCGGTGACCGTCCGGCCGGTACCGAGTGCGATGGCGTAGACGACTTTGGTGGGCCGGAAGTCCTGGCCGAGGTCACGCCCGTTGGGCTGCCGCCGCACCGCGTCGAGGAACTTGGCGCGCGCGTCCTGCTGGTAGCGCAGCGCCTCGTAGGAGACGATGCCCTGGGCGAAGAGGTGGCTGAGCGGGGAGCTGCTCTTTGCGCGCTTGACGTGAATCAGTTCGCCGCCCGGCCCGAGCAGGTCACACGCCTCGATCCCGTGACGATGTTGTGTCGTTCGCAGCAGCTTCTTGTCCAGCAGCACGAGGCTGGGGTCACGGCGGGCGGCCGCCCGGTTGTAGGCGTCCTCGTCTGCAAGGTCCGCCGTCCAGGGCGGCAGCGTGATGGCGGACGGCCGGGCCAGGATCTCGTCGATCTCCTGGCGCAGGAAGTCGCGGTGCCGGTCGCCGATCTCGTACCACTCGCCCTCATGAAGCAGCAGGTGGCTGGTGCCGACGGCCACCTCCGCCGTGAGCCAGCGGAAAGCCCGGGTCGACGCCATCTCCTCTGTACCGCGAGCGTCGGCGAAGAGCGTGACGGTCCCGTTGCGCAGTCCGCTCCACCGATCGTCATCCAGCGCCCCGTTGGTGTGGGCGAGGATGGCGGGCAGGTCCAGCTCCGCAGCCAGGGTCGGGCGCAGGCCGGACTTGGGGACCTGAATCCGGTACGACCGGACACGTTCGATGTCGCTGACGAGATCGCCGGGCACCGCCACGCCGAGCGCAGGCGGATCGGCAAGTCCCAACCGCTCATCGAGGGCTCTGGTCAGATCCGGCATACGCGGGTCGGACGTCAGGACCGGGCGGATCTGCGTGATGAACTCCAGATCGGCCAGGGGCGACTCCTCCTGGCAGACCCGCTCGATTTCCCGCAGATCCGCGAGGAGCCCCTCGGGCTCGACGCAGAGATGGATGTGCAGGGCTTCGCCGCCGTCGACCCGGGCCGGCTTGCCACTGCGCCGGCAGACCGTCAGCCGGGAGTTGTCGGTACAGCCGCACACCTGCCCGACGATTTCACCCCACTTGTCGATGCCGTACTTCCAGATGGGCTGGCCAGTGGGGACGATGCTGCGGTCGACCCGCCCGGCGGCGCCGACGACCCGGCGGCGGACCTGCCGGATGTCGCTCGGCATGAGCGCGCGGACGGCGAACGACACGCCGAACGTCCGGTCGAACACCTCCTGGTCGACCATGTGACGGCCCAGGGTCCCGTAGGTCAGGGCGTACGCGCGCCCGTCGACGGCCAACAGCAGAGCCCCGCCGCCGCTGCTGTGACCGAGGTCGACATCCTCGCCGGTGAGCCCGGCCAGGATGTCGCACCATTCCGCGCGTAGGCGGGGGACCGTGCCGTGCACCAGCAGCGCCGGCGAGCCGGCAACCTGTCGCGGCACCGGCTCGAAGCCCCGGTCGGCCAGATAGCGGACGTTGAGTGCCTTCCGCAGACCCTCCGGGTCCGCAGCGACCCGAAGGCGGTAGAGGGTGGTGGGGTAGGTGCCGGGCGGGCCCGGCGGGAGCGGACTGTCGAAGAGGGTGAGCTGTGCCGGGTCAGGCCGGCGGCGGTCCTTGCGGCCCGGCGGGCGGGTGGTGAAGGTGGGCGGGATCCGCTTGGTCGCACTGCGCATCTCGATCTCCTCGCGTAGAGATTTGTGCTGGCGGTCGGGCAGCGGTGCTGGGAATCGAGGGCGGGCTTCGCGGGACCCGCCCTCGACACGCGGGGTCAGCTCAGGGCGACTTCGACGCCGCCGGAGAACGGCGAGTCGTGCAGCTCGAGCTTGGTGAGCTTGACCTTCTTCGGGATGTCGAAGACGAGGACGCCGGTCACCTGGTTGCCGGGGTTGATCTCGTTGAACAGGGTCTGCTGGTCCTTGTTGGCGTAGATCGCGGCCGCCGAGTCGGTGGAGTACTCGGTGCCGTCGGCGGCGTACGCCTTCTGGCTGCTGTCGATCAGCGTCTGCGGCTCCTTGCCGATGTTCTTGACGTTGACCGTGATCAGGCAGAACTGGCCCTGGGCCTTGGCGCCGAGCAGGTCGCTGCCGACCTTGCTGACGCCACACTTGGCCGACTTGACCGTGAACTCGAACTTCCCGTCCCGGGCCGCCTGGCCGATCTTCGCGGTCTTGGCGGGCTTGTCCTCGGCGGCGTCGCCGCCGGAACTGCCGGCCTCGTCGGTGGCGCCGGCGCCGCAGCCGAGCGCGACGAGAGCGGTGGCGAACAGGGCGAACGTGGTGATCTTGCGCATGGGGAAGCTCCATTTTTCTGAGGGGGATGGCGCGGCTTCCGATCGGAAGCGGTTCGTTGATGCCGCTGAATCACAGCAGCGGTCATCGACCAAGCGCCAGCTGATGAGCATCCGAACGTTGGTAACCAGGGTTACCAAAAGGACGACTGTCGGGGACGCGGCAACCGGTCTACTGTCGACCCATCGCCCAACACCGAGCGGGACGAGGAGGTGCCCATGGCCGTTGCAGATCTCATCTCGCTGCCCGAGATCGCCGATCTGTCCGGGGTGCGACGTCCCGTGGTCACCACCTGGCGTCGCCGCTACCCGACCTTCCCCGCCCCGGCTGAAGACGACCGTGGGCGGCCACTCTTCAAGGCGCGTGAGGTCGTCGACTGGCTGGTCGACACGGGCCGCGCCGAGCGCCGGTCCATCGAGCCCGACCTTCGGCTTCACCTGCTCTCCGGCGTGGCGCTGCGGGCCGCCTCGTCGACGGGCGTCGGCCGGCGCCGTGCTCTTACCTCTCAGCAGTTGGTGCCCGCCATCACCGCCCTGATCTGCCTGCACCATCTCGACGACGAGCCACTGCGTCCCGACGGCTACACCGACCGGCAGGTGATGGAGGCGCTTCGCGAGCGAGCCACCGAGGCGGACTGGGACGACGAGCTGCTGCGATCGGAGATTGAGGCGCTGCCCGCCGAGGCGGCCTGGTTGACCGAGGTGGTCGACGAGCTGATCGAGGCCGCGTGGGGCACCGCGCAGGCATACGAGCGGGTGCTCGCCGCCCGCAACCGGTTCGCCGTGCCGCAGCTCTACGAGGCGGCGATCCTCCCGCAGTTGGCCCGCCTCATGGTCGGGCTCTCCGGCGTACGCGAGCACGCCGACCTGCACGGGTTCGTCCAGGTGGCCGACCCGCGTGCCGGCGCTGGCGACCTGCTCATGGCGGCCCGCCAGGTGCTACGCGAGCACAACCCGGTCATGTTCGCCGCCGAGGCCGACCCGCTGCTGGCCCGCCTGGCCCGCCGCCGGCTCGTCGTGCACGGCGTCTCCCGAGGCAGCTGGCAGCTCGACATCGCCACAGCCCGACCGGCAGCCGCATCCCCAGCCGATGTGCTGTTCATCCAGCTGCCCTACCAACCGGCCGAGGCGCGCACCGACCTCAACCCGTTCCCCGAGCTGGCCGAGGTGACCAAAGCGCTCACGCCGGGGCAGACCGCGGTGGTGTTCGGCCCCGCCGAGCTGCTCGTCGGCGCGCTGCCGCCCTACCGGCCGGCGGCCCGTTCCCGGAACGAGCTGTTGACCACGGGCCGAGTCGAGGCGGTCGTGCAGCTTCCCGGTGGCATGGTGCCCTTCCGGCCGGGCTACCAGACCGCCCTGTGGGTGCTTCGGAACGAGGAGGCACCCGAGTGGCAGGGGCGGGTGCTGCTGGCGGACGTCTCCGACCGGCCGCTCACCGACCGGGTGGCCGACGAACTGATCCTCGACGTCGCGACCTGGCGCCGGGAAGGACACCGCCCGGAGCAGCACCTGCGGGCGTACGCCAGCCAGGTGCGGATCGCGGACCTGACCGTGCCCCGACGCCCACTGACCGCCCGTCGGCCGGCCACCCTGCGTGAGATGGTCAGCGACGGCCGGAGGACCGTCGCCGAGCTGACCGAGCTGGAGGTGGACCTCAACCGGCTGGCCGGACCCCGCCCGCAGCTCCGCACCTGCCTGGCCGCGCAGGACGGCGTCCAGCGGGCACCCACCCGCTCCATCGGCGCGTTCGTCCGGGACGGTCACCTCGTTCTGCTCAACGGCAGTCGGATCGCCGGCGGCGACGTCAGCGGCGACGGCCACTACCCGGTGATCGGGCCGCCGGAGCTGGGCGGGGCCACCCAGGTCGGCTCCCGACGGATCGACCGTGCCGTCTTCGCCCAGCGCTATCCGCGCGCCCGACTCACCGAGCCCGGCGACGTGCTGGTGACGATGACGCCCTGGCTGCGGGCGCACCACGATGCCGAAGGCACCTCAGTTGTCGACTATCCGACACGCATCCTGCGCGTCCTGCCGGACGGGCGGGAGCGGTTCACGCCGCGCGTGCTGGAGGCCCTGCTCAACGCCGTACCCACGCAGCGGCCAGCCGGCGCGGTGCGCGCCGCGACCCGGCTGGCCGACCTGCAACTTCCCCTACTTCCACCCGCCGACGTGGCGCGGCTCGACGCGCTGCTCGCAGCGACGGAGGAGCGTCGTAACCTTGCCCGCCGTGAGCTTGCCCTGCTCGACGAGATCGGTCGCCGGGCGGTGGCCGGGCTCACCGAAGGCACCCTGACCATCACGCACGGCCCGCCGCTGGTTGGACCACCCGAGCGTGACCAGCAAGACTGACCGCACCGCAGGAACGGATACGAGGAGCACCATGCCCCCCAGGAAGAGGGCGGCCGGGCAGAACGCACTGCCCGGCATGCCGACCATGGCCGACCTACGCGACACCCTCTGGAAGGCCGCCGACAAGCTCCGCGGCTCGATGGACGCCGCGCAGTACAAGGACTTCGTCCTGGGCCTGGTCTTCCTCAAGTACGTCTCCGACTCGTTCGAGGAGCGCCGCGACCAGATCAAGCAGGAGGTGCTCGACCAGGGCATCCCCGAGGCCCGGCTGGACGCCTTCCTCGACGACATCGACGAGTACGCCGGCCACGGTGTCTTCTGGGTGCCGGAGGAGGCCCGCTGGACCCACCTTGCGGAGCGGGCCAAGGGCGGCGAGATCGGGCTGCTGCTCGACAACGCCATGGACGTCATCATGAAGTCCAACCCGGCGTTGCAGGGCGTGCTGCCGAAGATCTTCAACCGGGACAACGTCGACCAGCGCCGGCTGGGCGAGTTGGTCGACCTGATCAGCGACGCCCGGTTCACCGGCCACGGCGACCGGCCCGCCCGCGACGTGCTCGGCGAGGTGTACGAGTACTTCCTGGAGAAGTTCGCCCGAGCCGAGGGCAAGCGGGGCGGTGAGTTCTACACCCCGCGCAGCGTGGTCAAGCTGCTGGTCGAGATGCTGGAGCCGTACTCCGGGCGGGTCTACGACCCGTGCTGCGGGTCGGGCGGCATGTTCGTCCAGGCCGAAAAGTTCGTGCTCAACCACCGGGGCCGGCGCGACGACATCGCCGTCTACGGCCAGGAGTCCAACGAACGCACCTGGCGGCTGGCGAAGATGAACCTCGCCATCCACGGCATCACCGGCAACCTCGGCCCGCGCTGGGAGGACACCTTCCACGGCGACAAACACCCCGACCTGCGGGCCGACTTCGTCCTGGCCAACCCGCCGTTCAACATGTCGGACTGGGCGCGCAGCGTCGAAGACCCGCGCTGGCGCTACGGCGTTCCGCCGGCCAGCAACGCCAACTTCGCCTGGCTGCAACACATCCTCGCGAAGCTCGCCGAGCGGGGCACGGCGGGCGTGGTGCTCGCCAACGGCTCGATGTCATCGAAGCAGTCGGGCGAGGGCGAGATCCGGGCGGCGATGGTCGAGGCCGACCTGGTCTCCTGCATGGTGGCGCTGCCGCCACAGCTCTTCCGCACCACCCAGATCCCGGCCTGCCTGTGGTTCTTCGCCAAGGACAAGGGACCGCAGGGGGCGAAGCGGCTAGCCGACCGGCGCGGCGAGGTGCTCTTCATCAACGCCAGCAAGATGGGCACGATGGTCGACCGCACCGAGCGCACCCTGACCGACGAGGACATCGCCAAGATCGCCGGGGCGTACCACGCCTGGCGCGGCACCGCGTCGGCCCGAGCTGAGGACCGGAAGTATGAGGACGAGCCCGGCTTCTGCTACTCGGCCACGCTGGACAAGATCCGCAAGCACGACTACGTGCTCACCCCGGGTCGCTACGTCGGGACGGGCGAGGTCGAAAGCTTGGACGACGAACCGATCGATGGCAAGATCGCCCGCCTGACGAGGGAGTTGTTCGCCCACTTCGACGAGTCAAGCCGCCTTGAGCAGGCAGTACGCGAAGGATTGGAAAGAACCGATGTCCTTCGCTAAGTTGATCCCGTTTGCCGACCTGTTGTCCGCAGTCGTAGACAACCGCGGTCGGACATGCCCTACGGCAGGTAGCGGCTTCCCGCTAATTGCCACGAATTGCGTCACGAACGACACGCTCTACCCAAAGCTTGAGAAGCTTCGATACGTCTCCGAGGAGACGTATGCCACATGGTTTCGAGGGCACCCGAAACCAGGTGACATCATCTTTGTTTGTAAGGGCTCGCCGGGTAGAGTAAATATAGCCCCTGATCCTGTTGGTTTTTGCATCGCCCAAGACATGGTGGCTGTGCGCGCAAACGCTGAACTCGTATACCCATTGTACCTATTTGCTGCGCTTCGCTCGGAAGTGGTTCAGGACCAAATCGCCAATCTGCATGTCGGGACGCTCATTCCGCATTTCAAGAAGGGTGACTTCGGAAAGCTCATGATCCCGGTTCCGGAGCCAGCCGTTCAACGAGCGATTGGAGACCTGTACTTCCTTCTATCGCAAAAGATCACGGTAAACGAACGGATCAGCGCCACGGCTGCCGAGCTGGCCGAGGCGGAATATAAGAGGATTGCTTCCTCGACTAAGGAAGTATCAGCGCTTGGCGACTTGATGGACTTGAAATACGGGAGGTCGCTCCCTGCTGCCCAGCGTCGCCCCGGAAGTGTTCCGGTGTATGGAAGCGGTGGCATCGGTGGACGCCATGATGAAGCGCTGATCGAAGGCCCCGGAATCGTGATAGGCCGCAAGGGTACGGTTGGTGCGGTCTACTGGGAGCAGGGTGACTTTTTCCCGATCGACACCACCTTCTATGTGGAGATGCGACGCTCGGGCGTCCCTTTGGAGTTCGCCTTTTTTGCTCTCAAGAATCTTGGCCTTTCGTCCATGAACTCGGATTCTGCTGTTCCAGGTCTTAATCGGGCCACTGCGTTGGCACTCACGGTTCCTGTGCCGCCGGTCGAGCAAGCCACGCAGTTCGAGCAAAGAATCAAGCCGTTATTCGCGCTGAAGCAATCTCTGCTCCTGCAATCACAAAGTGTCGCAGAATTGCGCGATGCATTGTTGCCGGGATTGATGTCGGGGACCATCCGCGTGCGGGACGCCGAAAAAGCCGTGGAGGATGCGACATGACTAAGTGGTCCAACTGCCTTCGCGACATGACAGAGGCGCAGTGGGAGGCCCTCGCGCTCGATGCGTTGGTAGAGTTGGGATGGGAGTTTGTCCCGGGATCGTCGATCGCGCCTGGGACCGGGAAACGCGAGTCGTGGGCCGAGCTGATTCTGACCAGTCGATTGCGCGACGCCGTCGCGCGGCTCAATGCGCAGCTTCCACCCCCGCAGGTCGACGAGGCGGTTGCCCAGGTGCTGAGCCCCCGATCGCGTGACGCCCTGGCCGAGAACCGGCGGCTGCACGAGCTAATGGTCAAGGGCGTCCGGTTGACCTACACGGACCAGCACGGAGCCGAGCACAACCCGACCGTCCGGCTGGTCGACTTCCGGGACGAGGCGGCCAACGACTACCTGGTCGCTAACCAGGTGATGGTGACTGAGGGCGACCACAAGCGACGGTTCGACGTCGTCTGCTACCTCAACGGGCTGCCGGTCGGGCTGGTCGAGTTGAAGAGGGCCGGCGACGCGTACGCCGATCTGCGGGGTGCCCACCGCCAGGTCGGCACCTACGTCGAGGAGCTGCCGCTGGCCTTCCGGGCCAACGTTGTCTGCGTCGTCTCGGACGGGATCACCGCGCGCTACGGCACCGCCTTCACCCCGTTCGAGCACTTCGCGCCGTGGAATGTCGACGACGTGGGCGAGCCGGTGCCGCAGCCGCCGAAGAGCGACGAGGACCTGGCGCTGAACCTGGCGCTCTACGGCCTGTTCACCCCGCGCCGATTCCTGGAGCTGCTGCACGGCTACGTCGCCTTCGCCGAGATTGGGGGAGGGCCGGTCAAGCGGATCGCCAAGCCGCATCAGTACTTCGCGGTGGAGAAGGCCGTCCGCAAGACCATCGAGGCGACCCGCAGCGACGGCAAGGCCGGCGTCGTCTGGCACACGCAGGGCTCCGGCAAGTCGATGGAGATGGAGTTCTACGCCCACCAGATCGCCACCCACCCGAGCATGGGTAACCCGACCATCGTGGTGATCACCGATCGGACCGACCTGGACGAGCAGCTCCTGGAGTCGTTCGCTGCCAGTGAGCTGCTGCCGGAGCGGCCGGAGCCGGCGGTCACCCGGGAGAGCCTGCGCAACGAGCTGACCAACCGGCGTACCGGCGGCATCATCTTCACGACGTTGCAGAAGTTCGGGCGTACCCGCGACGAGCGGGACGCGGGCCGCAACCATCCGCTGCTGTCGGACCGGCGCAACATCATCGTGATCGTCGACGAGGCGCACCGCAGCCACTACGACAGCCTCGACGGCTACGCACGGCACCTGCGCGACGCACTGCCGCACGCCACGCTGATCGCCTTCACCGGCACGCCCATCTCCGAAGCGGACCGCGACACCCGGGCGGTGTTCGGCGACTACATCGACATCTACGACCTGACCCGGGCCGTCGAGGACGGCGCGACGGTCCGCGTCTACCACGAAAGCCGGCTCATCCCCGTCGACCTGCCGGCCGACATCGACCCGGAAACGATCGACGAGCGGGCGGACACGTTGACCGCCGGGCTGGACGACGCCGAGAAGGCCCGCATCCAACGCACGGTCGCGGTGATGAACGCCGTCTACGGCGCCCCTGACCGGGTCAAGGCCCTAGCCGCCGATCTGGTCGAGCACTGGCAGGCCCGATCCGAGCAGATGCGAAAATACATCGGCGGGCCGGGCAAAGGCATGATCGTGTGTGCGACGCGCGACATCTGCGCCCGCCTCTACGACGAGATGATCGCGCGGCTCCCCGAGGGCTGGCACTCCGACGCCGACGAACTCGGCAAGATCAAGGTCGTTTACACCGGCGGCCCGGACGACGAGCCGCACATCCGCAAACACGTCCGGCGGCCCTCGCAGACCAAGGCCATCCGTAAGCGGGCGAAGGACCCCGATGACGAGCTGGAACTCATCATCGTCCAGTCCATGCTGCTCACCGGCTTCGACTCCCCGCCGCTGCACACGCTCTACCTCGACAAGCCGATGCGCGGCGCGGCGCTGATGCAGGCGCTCGCCCGGGTCAACCGCACCTTCCGCGGCAAGCAGGACGGCCTGCTGGTCGGCTACGCCCCGATTACCCAGAGCCTGCACGAGGCACTGGCCGAATACACCAAGAGCGACCAGGACAACAAGCCGGTCGGCCGGGACACCGACGAGGCCGTCGCCCGCATCCGGGACCTGCACAACGTCCTGTGTGGCACGATCCTGGCCGGGTACGACTGGCGCGGCGTGCTGACCTCCGGCGTCAAGAACGCCTTCACCAACGCTGTCCTCGGCACCATCGATCACCTGCGCGATCCGAGCCTCCCGGAGAACCAGCCCGAGCCGGGCGAACCGACCCTCGCCGAACGCTTCCGGCAGGCCGCCGCCAGCCTCGACCGGCTCTACGCGCTCTGCGCCAGCAGCGGCGACATCAACGACCTTCGCGACGACATCGCGTTCTTCCAAGCCGTGCGGGTCTGGATGGCCAAGTACGACGTGGAGAACCGCCGCTCCCGAGGGCTGCCCATTCCCGCCGAGGTGGCACTCTACCTGCGAGAACTAACCGCCGGCGTCATCGAGGCGGGCGGAATCACCGACATCTACGCCGCCGCCGGCATCGACCGGCCCGACCTGTCCCACCTGGACGAGGCGTACCTGGAGAAGCTCCGCGCCTCCAAGACACCGAACCTGGCCATCGAGGCGCTGCGACGGGCCATCGAGCAGACCATGCGGAAGGTCACCCGGCACAACATCGTGCGGCAGGAGGCGTTCTCCGCCCGGCTGATCGAGCTGATGCGCCGCTACACCAACCAGAACCTGACCTCCGCCGAGATCATCGCCGAGCTGGTGGCCATGGCGAAGGAAGTCAGCGCGGAGGCCGACCGAGGTAAGCACTTCAGCCCGGCGCTCACCGACGACGAGCTGGCCTTTTACGACGCGGTCGCCACGAACGAGTCGGCCGTGGCCGAGATGGGGGAGGGGCAACTCGCCGCCATCGCCCGTGACCTGGTCGCGTCCGTCCGCCGGTCCATCACCGTCGACTGGACCTCCCGCGACGACGTACGCGCCAAGCTCCGCTCCACCATCAAACGCCTGCTCGCCGTCCACGGCTACCCGCCCGACGCCGCCGAGGACGCCATCCGGCGGGTGCTGCAGCAGACCGAGACCTTCGCCGAGGAGTGGTCACCCGACGCATAAAGGGAGACTCGCTGCGGTACATCGGGCCGAGGACGAGCGGTCTATTGAGCAGATAGACAGCATTTTGCAGGAGGGTTTGTGTACATCTTCGATGGGTTAACCGCCTCGGCGGTTATGCGAACACAGGCAGAGATTGATTCGGTGATTCGGCAGCTGGCCAAGAACGATGCCTATCAGCCGGTCCTTCGCTCTGCGGGCCGGGAATTGCTGCGTCTCACGGGCGCCAAGTCACGCACTAGCCAGGAGAGCAATTTGCTGCTAGCCGTATTGGGAGGCCCTCGCGCTACTCACTCGCCGGACACCCCCATGCTTGGCGAACTCTTTTTCCTGGACGGGTCAGCCATAATCGTCCAGCCTATGAAGTCTCGCCTAGCGATCGGCGAAGTTCGTGGCCACGAAAAGGATACAAAGCTTCCTGAATTCGCCGAAGAGTTGGGAAGGGCGGCTAAGGCCGCCTTGGATGGGCGACGTCTCCGTGGGATGTCCTTCGAGTGGTTGCCACTGACTCAGGACTGGTTGAGGCAAAATTCCGTTCATTACGGACCACGAAACCTTGTCTCGCCTCGCTCGATTCGCAATAGGAACGAGCTGAAGACGAAGCCGGCCGCTCTTTCGATGGACGACATGGAGGATGCGACGCTCCTCGTGCGCCCGGAGCAACGCCTTTTCCTGCAACGACTAATCCAAATCGGGAAGGCGCGTTCGGTCGATGCGCGACAGGATATTAGTGCAGAAACGGTTGAACCTCTTCTTGTTCGCGGGCTAGTCAATAAGGAATTCCTGGTTGTTTGTCGGAAGGATTCATAAACCCTCTGCACAGCGCAGTCTAAAGAAGAAATCGAGGGCGTCAAGTTTCGCTGCTCGAACTGTGGCCGGGCATTCTCAGACGAGCACGTTCAAGAAATCTATGCCCCGGCTCCGCGCGCAAAAGAGCTGACAGAGGGAAGTCATTGGATGACCCTCTGGATCACCCATCTACTGCTCACAGCCGGAGTTGAGATGGGCCAGATAGCCTGGGGTGCCACCGCAGGAGAGGACGAGCTTGACATCGTGGCGAGTATCAACGGCGTCACCGTCTTCTTCGAGCTGAAGGACAGGGAGTTCGGTCTAGGCGATGCTTATCCGTTTAGCAGTCGAGTTCAGCGCTACGGCGGCGACGTTGGAGTCATTCTGTCGATGGATAGGGTTGCGGAAGAGGTCGTGAAGTACTTGAACGAGCAGCGTGGACCTAAAATCCATACCCTGGCGGGAATGGGGAAAATTGAGTCCGATCTGCGTAAGGTTCTGGAGAGCATCGCCGTCAACGCGGCACTTTACTCCGTGTCGATGCTTGCAGCTCGGAGTCGAGTTGATGTTAAGCCTCTATTGCAAGAGTGGATGAGGCATCGAGCTAGTCGCTCTCTTCCGTTCGGTGTTCCAAGCCTTTGATGCTATCGATGAAGGCCGGCCATGCGAGCCGGGCGAGGATGAGTGCGGGACCATCCTGGTCCTTCGAGTCACGGACGGCGACGATGCCGGGGAGGTTGGTGGCGACCTCGACGCAGTCGCCGCCGTTGCCGCCGCTGCGGGTGCTCTTGCGCCAGACGGCGCCGGTCAGGTCAGTCATGCCGCATCTCCCCGATGGTCTGCTTGAACATGTCCTTCGATTCTGCCTCACCGAGCGCCCGCGCATCCAAGCCCTTCCACACCGCAGCGTATGCCTGTAGCTCGTCCGTCTTGTCGAGATAGAGCGCGCCGGTCAGGGACTCGCTGTAGACCACGGAGGGTTCCGGAGCTGCTCGGCCGCCCTTTGTGGGCGGGAAGTCGAGGATGACGAAGGAGCCGGCGACAGCACCAGGCTGAGGGCCTGCCGCCAGCGGAAGCACCCGGAGGGAAACGTTCGGCAGGTCCGACAGTCGGATGAGGTGGTCGAGTTGAGCCATCATGACTCGAACATCGCCCACGGCGCGGCGGAGCACCGCCTCGGACAGCACCTGGGCCACCTTCGGAGCGGCCGGAAGCCGCCGCGTCAGCAGGGATTGCCGCTGCAGCCGGACCTCCACGGCTCGCTCCCGGTCCTCTTCGCTGGCCTGGGTGCGGTCGAGGAGGTAGATCGCTTGAGCGTATTCACGGGTCTGGAACAGGCCGGGGATCACTGACTCGTCGTAGCGGCGCAGATGCGCGGCGGCGGATTCGAGGCCGACGTACAGCTCGAACCAGCTCGGCACGGCGTCGCCGTAGGCGTGCCACCAGCCCTTCGACTTCGTCTCGACGGCCAGGCCGCGCATCGCCTCGGTCATCTCCGGCGACACCCCGTACAGCTCGCACATCGCCTTGACGTCGAGCACCCGGACCGAGCCCATGCCGCATTCGAGGCGCCAGATCTTCTGTCGGCTGTATTCCAGTGCCTCGGCAGCGGCGTCCAGCGTCACCCCGGCCTCGTTGCGGAACTGGCGCAGCAGCCGGCCGAGCTGCCGGCGCGGCACGGTCGATCCGATGTCCTCGGCCACTCGCACACTCCCTGGTTCCGGCTCGCAACACTGCGTGACCTGTCGTCGTAACACCTATCGGTTACGGCAGAGAAAGTCAATGCATAAGCGCGAAATTCGGCTGTGGAACGTTGCCAACTCGCTGCGGAGCGTTCCAGGATGGTCACAGCGCGGCGGTTGGCCGATGTCCCCCGGACGGCCGCCGCGTTCCAATCGCACCCCTCCCGTCCGACGTGGAAAGGCAGCGATATGACGACCTACCGCGCCGCCGCGTACTCCGGTCTGTTGCCCCGGCAGGCACGCGGGCGCCGGTTCCGCCTGTTGCTAGTTCTTCGCTGCCGGCGGCGGCTTGTAGGTTCCGAGCGACTGGGTCCTCGACGTGGTCAAGGGCGTCAGGAGTGCGTCGATGCGCTGTGCATCCTCAGCCGGGAGAGCCAGCAACGCGCGTCGCAGGTAGATGCTCCACGTCTGCGGCTTGGGGAAGGCGGCCAACTGCTCCACGAGCGGCTGCAACTCCAGCCCGCCCGGGTACGGCACCAGGGCGTCGATCCGCAGGTCGCAGCCGGAGACGAAGGTGCGGCCGGCGATCTCGACGGGGGTGTCCAGCTTCCGGACGGCGGATCGGGCTACCGCCGTACCGATGATCCGGCCACGGTCGCGGGTGGGGTTACGCCAGGCACCTCGGGTGGCGTAGAGGAACAGCCGGTCGTCGGCGGCGAGCGCCGCCACCTCCGCGCGCGGTGTCGCCGGGAACGCCATGCGCTCCTCATGCAGCACCCACGAGATGGCGTCACGGCCGCCGAGGATCAGCAGGTACGCGTTCACCGGTGGCTAGGAATCCTGCTCGGAGGTGTCGGCGACGAAGACGCCAACACCCTGTCGGCCTTCCAAGACGCCTGCCTCAATCAGCAGCTCGACGGCCTTCCGGACCGTCACGCCCGACGTCTCGTACTCATCGGCAAGTTCCCTGGTCGTGGGCAGCTTGTCGCCAGGTTTGAGGATGCCCGCGGCGATCTTGGCTTGGATCTCCCGCCGGATCCGTCGCCACAGCGGCTCGTAGGGCGGCATGGCCGGCACGTGCCTCTTCAGCGGTGGCTAGGAATCCTGCTCGGAGGTGTCGGCGACGAAGACGCCGATGCCCATGCGACCGACCAGCTCACCAAGCTCGATCATGGAGTCCAGTGCGCGCCGTACCGTCATGTGGCTCGTGTCGTACTCCTCGGCGAGCAGGCGGGTGGAGGGGAGCTTGCTGCCGGGCGGGTAGATGCCGACCCGGATCTTGGCGCGCAGATCTTCCCTGATCTGGCGCCAGAGCGGCTGGGCGTACGGCATGTGATCAGGGAAGCACTGACCTGAAGGATCATGTAAAGGATCCCCTTCCTGTCTTTACAGGCTTTACAGGTGCTCTAGACTCGGATCGTCATGGCCGGGAAGCGATGGCGAGGGTGCGGATGGTGGTGGAAGTGGTTTTTGCGGCAGCGAGCGGCCATCAGGCTGGTCCGACACGTGCCGGACGGTGTGGGCTACTCCGAGTCCCGGCGATCCCGCCGGTGGGTTTTGATCCACCGTTCCACGTCCTCCGTCCGCCAGATGCGGCCGACGGACAGGACCGCCACGGGATCGGGGAACGTCTTCGAGTTGGTGATCTGGTAGGCGCGCGTGCGGGAGACGCCGAGCATCTCCTGACTCGCCACCAGTCGAAGCTCACCCACGCACTCACGGTAAGCGCAGGCGAACTGAACACATGTCCCCGGGGAGGCGTGGCGGACCATGGGTAGGCGGTGGAAGTGGTTCTTGCGGCCGGGGAAGGTTGCGCTTGACCTGGTCGGGCAGGTGGTGCCGGACGGGGATGTGCCGGGGCGGTTTCGGCGGGCGACGGAGGAGCACGTCGTACCGGAGATGCGGGTGACCTCGCGGTGCGACGGCGCGGTGGTCTACGAGCGGCCCGAGGAGCGGTCGGCGGCGGCGCGGAACCAGCGTGCGGGCCGCTACGACGAGGGTCGGGCCGGTGAGCGGAACCAGGGGAGGTGCGCGACGCCGGCCGACGAGGCGCCGCGCGGTGTCGCGCCGGCCGAGCCCGATGAGGCCGAGGCGGAGGACGCGTTCGACCTGACGGCCGCGGAACTTGAGCGGGCCAACCGGATCGCCAACGTGCACTGGCGGCGGCTGGCCGGGGATGCGCGTACCCCGAGTTGCCTGGACTGCCGCGACGACGGCACATGTCCCCAGGCGGCCTGGGCCGAGGCGATCATCGAGCGCTGCCTGCGGACGTACCTGACTTAACGCTTCCCCACGGCTGGAAGCCGGGGGATTTCTGGCTCGGACCGCGCGCAACCACTAACCCGGAGGGAGGTGTTCACGTGTCTTACGTCGTCGGCACCAGCACGGTCGCGCTCTACCGTGGCGAGGATCGCCCTCGCGGCGTTCCGGTCGCGGCAAGCGGTGTACCCGCAGTCGCCGCACCGGAAAGTACGCACACCCAACCCCAGGCGTTCCTTGGCTCTCGTACCGCACTGCGAGCAGGTCATCGTGGTATAGGCGGGCGGCACCAACACCACCTTCCGGCCCGCCCGCGTGCCACGTTCGATCAGTTCCCGCTTCGCTGCGCCGATCGCAGCGTCGGCGGCCTTGCGCGCCATGGTGGACCGAGCCAGGAAACTCGGCTTGAAGTCCTCCACGGCGATCACCGCATGGTCGGTCACGACTCGCCGTGCCCACTGGCGGGCGTCGTGGGTGTTTTGCCGGGTCGCTTTCTTGTGCAGCTTCGCGACCTGCCGCTTGGCCCGCAGGTATCCCTTGGATGGCGGGTTGCCTCGGGGGCGACGACGGCGGCTCATCCTGCGCTGTACGCGGGCCAGTTCAGCGGCGCACCGCCTGCGGTGGCCGAGGTGCGGCAGGTCGTAGGCCGCATCGGTGGTCGTGGCGGTGACGGTGACACCCCAGTCCACGCCGATCGCCTTGTCGGTGACCGGGGCGGGCTGGGTCTCGCGTCGAACCACGAACGAGGCGTACCAGTGGCCCAGCGAGTCGCGATAGACGCGGACACTGGTCGGCTCGGACGGCAGTTCCCGGGACAAGACCACGGGGATCGTGATGCCGCCTGCGAGGCGCAGCCGACGGTCGCGGATCGTGAATCCGCGCACGGTGTACTCAAGGCTGGGCAGGGTGTTCTTCAACCGCTTGACCGTCGGTCGGCCGCGCCCTTTGACCTTGTATGCGTGTTGGAGGGCAAGAGCGTAGGTGCGCAGCGTCTGCTGCTGGGCGACCTGGGAGCCCTCGCGCAGCCACGTCGATCGGGCGCGGGCTTCGGTGAGCAGTTTGGACAGCTTGCAGAAGGTGGGCTTGTGGCCGGCTTTCTGCTGGTGGACGGCTTCGTTCCACAGCCATCGGCAGCGACCCCATTCGGCGGACAGGGCGGCCTGCGCGGTTGCGCCGGGGCGCAACCGGTAGGTGTAGCGCACTGTCTCCTCCACGAGTGGTACCGCTGCACATACCACGTCGTCTGGTGCCCCAAGTACCGGCGACCGGTCCTCACCGGCGACATCGACACCCGCCTCAAAAAGATCATCCGCGATGTCTGCGTCGAACGAGACGCGCCCATCGTGGAGCTGGAAACGATGCCCGACCACGTGCACCTGCTCGTCACTTGCGACCCGCAGTACGGCATCCACCGCCTCGTCAAACAGATCAAGGGCCGCTCGTCGCGGCTACTGCGCGCCGAGTTCCCCAGCCTGCGATCCCGGCTGCCGACCTTGTGGACCAACAACTATTTCGTCGCCACTGTCGGCGGCGCAACTTTGGAGGTCGTCAAACGCTATGTCGAAAACCAGCGAAAGGCTTGACCGCCCTCACCTCCCCATGGCTGAAGCCAGGGGTTTCACGGGCGGATTCTGATGAACGCATTTGACCTGTCGCCCGCGCAGATCCGCAACCGGCTGCTCCTGCGGGCTCGGCAGGCGGCGCTGGCCGCCCGCAGCGGGTTGCCGTGCGTGGGGGAGTGCCCGGTCGGGGCGGTGCTGGCGGCGGTGGTGCGCGTGCCGGTGGTGCCGCAGGTCGCCGTGGCTGCCGGCGACGTGGTCCGGCTCGGTCCGTCCGACCACCGGCAGGGCGTCCGTGCGTTGCGGTTGCGGGTGGTCCGGGTCCGAGCGGACATCAGCCAGTGGTACGGCGGGCAGTGGGTGTGGTTGGAAGGCGTCGAGATCGGCCCGGACGGTGAGGAGGGGGCGTGGCGGCCGGTGCTGGCCCGGGTCGCCGCGCTGCCCTCGCCGCCGGCCTGACGTCATCGCTGCGCACGATGGGCTGTTCGCCTTTACGCTGAGGCGTGCTCGAAGCTGGCAGCCGCATGCGCGGCCAACCACCCCCACCGGCTGTCGTCTTCGAAGCGCTCACCGAGCCCGACCGCGACCCGGCGCGTCCCTGGCTGCGGCTGCTCGACGACGAGCAATCGCCGCAGATCCTGCACGCCGAGCACCCGCGCCTGGTCGTATGGTCGTCGCTGTGGCCCAGGCGCCCGGATGCCCAGGTGCGTTTCGACCTGGTGCCCGACGGGAGCGAAGGCACGCAGTTGCGCTGGACGCTGCTGCTCGCCGAGCCATTGCCCGACCCGTCGCTGCTGGGACACCTGCGCAAGCGGCTCAACGAACTGATCAACGCGAACCTGCGCTACACATTCGGCCAGTAGGCAGGCCACGGCTCTGGTGGGAATCAGCGGCCGGCGCACCACGAGGAAAGGCTCATGGTGAATCAGCAGGAGCTTCGGAGGTTCCCGAGCGTCGCCCGACGTCGCTCGAGTGTCGTTGCCGGGCTGGCCGCCGCGGTCCTGCTTGGAGGAACGCTCGTCTGGCTGGCCGATCGTGGCCCTGCCGCTGCCGGCGCCGAACTTGCCGCCAAGGATATTGGCGCGTGGGGGTGGTACGGGTCGCCGCCCCGGGGTGCCCGCACCAGCTTCGCCACGTTGCGCGGGATGATCTCCTCTCGCATGGCGTCTTCCAGCGCCGCCCGCAGCACCGCGTGTGCCAGCTGCGCCGTCCGCTCGACCACGCCATCAGCCGTGAGCGCGGCGAGGAATTGCCGAACGTCTCGCGCGCCCAGCTGGCCCAGGCGCTTCCGGTCGAGCTTCGGCACCAGGTACTTCGCAATCAGGTCCCGGTACTAGGACAGCGGGGTCGGGAACACGTCACCTTCGGGGTGGATGAGCCTACGTCGCGAGAGGTACGCGGCCGCTCCCGTCGGCGCGTCCCTGACGCCGTGAGGGCGACGCGCGAGCCGTGGGCAGCTTCCTACGGTCAGAAGGTCTCCTTCCACCGCTCTCAAAGAGGTCTCGATGTCCAACTCCATGTCTCGCCCGGCGATTTGTCTCACCACCGGTGCCGCCCTCGGGCTCGCCGGCGTCGTCCTCATGCCCCGGCTGGTCGGCTCCCAGGTCGAGAACCTTGCGGTGATCGAGGCACACTCGGGGCGGTTCCTCGCAGCGTCGGCGCTGACGTTTGTCTCGGCGATCCTGCTCGCGGTCGGCTTCGCGCTGCTGGGAGGCGAGGTGGCCCGTGGTGGCCATCGTCGGGCAAGCGTGCTGCTGTTCCTCGGCTCCGTCGGGTGGTTGCTCCACACGGCGGTGATCGCGGTCAACGCCGTGATGTCCGAGCTCGCCTCGTCCACTGCGCGTACCGAGATGGCCGAGGTCGCGGACCAGATCTTCGCGGGTCCGGTGTTCCTGGGGCTGCTCATCCCGATGATGCTGGCGACCGTCATCGGGATGATCGGCACCGGCATCGTCCTCTGGCGAACCGGTCGTGCCCCCGTCTGGATCGGCGTGGCCATCGCGATCGCCCTGTTCCTCGACTTCGTCACGCCCGAACAGCTCAGTGGCATCCCGATGTTCGCCCTGCTCACGGTGGCGTTCGGTGCCTTGACCACGCGGAAGCCTCTCGATCGTCCCGCACCATCGCACCCGATCCCGGCCAACGCAGGGCAATGAGTGAAGGCGACGTCACCCGATGCGCCGGATGTTGGTCCACCTGGTCCAGCCGCGACGGTCCGGCGCCACCACACGTCCATGGGGGTCAACCGTAGGGGACGGGAAAGCCGAAGACGTAGGCATCCTGCTGCTGTCGATCGCCCACTTCCGTTCCCGCGTGCACCCGCGATGGGTCGGCCCGGTGCTGTGGGTGTGGCTCGTGGTGGAGTTCGTCGGCAGCGGCATCAGCCCGTGGGCGACGTACCTGTCCGGGCTGCTGCTCCTTGCCGGTTGCGGTGGGCTCGCGGCCGGCCTGTTCGCCACACGCCAGGACGACCACGCAGGGCTGGTCGCCGCCGCCTGACGCAAACCGCTGCCGCATATCAACAAACCGAGAGGGATAACGTGAACTCAATCAGAAGGCTACTCAGTGTAGTCGGCATGGGTGCGGTTCTGACCGCCAGTGCTCTGGCCGGCAGTGGGTGCCGTAATCCCGCCGGTCCTACTGTCATCGGGAGGGGACAACTGTGAAGCGACAGCGAAGCCTGCTCGGAGCCATCGGCCTCGGCATGGTGCTGGTCGTCGGTGCGCTCGGCGGCCCAGCAATGGGAGCCTCGGATGAGCCGGGAGCCGACGAACCCATCGACGGTGTGCCTGCGGTAGCGCTCGTCGCAGCGGGTGATCTGGACCCTGAGAGCCCGGTCGGCTGCCTGCTTCAGCAATCAGCCTCCCCCGTTCAGAGGGCAAATTGATTCATCGAGGGCGATAGAGGAAAGGTGCACCTGACCTGCAAGGATGTGAGTGTCGAAGTCATATCCACAGCAGAGTTGGGTGCACCTTCCTGGTGAGCAAG
>NZ_BMNB01000048.1 GCF_014646235.1 Micromonospora sonchi
GCGAGGAGTAGACCGAGGGTGTCGGTGATGATGCCGCGTTTACGGCCGATGATCTTCTTCCCGGCATCGGTGCCCTGTGTGGACAGTGGGACGTTGGTGGAGGTCTTCACGCTCTGGCTGTCCATGATGGACGCCGTGGGTTCGATGGTGCGGCCGTGGTGGTCACGCACGAGGCCGGTGAGCTGGTAGTTCAGTTCGGTGAAGATGCCTTCCTTGCTCCAGGCGGCGAAGTAGCCGTAGACAGTCCGATACGGCGGGAAGTCGTGGGGCAGGTAGCGCCAGGCGATGCCGGTGCGGTTGACGTACAGGATGGCGTTGAAGATGTCGCGCAGGTCGTGGGTGGGGGCGCGTCCGCTGACACCGGCGTCGGTGCGGGCCTGCCGCCAGGCGGTCAGGCGGGGTGCGATCAAGGCCCAGCGGGCGTCGGACAGGTCGGACGGATAGGCTCGCCGTGCGGTCATGGTGCACAAGTACGGCGTTCGGGTGCCGCCTCGACGGACGTCATGTGCGTCGATTTCTGGGCGAAGATGAATCAGACACGATCGAGGGGTGAAATGCTCCGATTCCGGTCGGGGTTGAGCCCGGCGGGATGCGTTCTTTCCGGGTCGGGTCGGGCATTTTGTGGCACCGAGATCGAGGCGCGAATCAACCACTACCGGCACGAAGGTGAAACAAACGTCCAGTTAGAGGCCGCGCAAATAGGTCGGTGGGGATCGGGCGGGTAGGAGACGGGCACAGGCATCAGTGATCATGAAGGTTCCTACGCCTAGTGATCACTGGAACGCCTGTGCCCGCTGTCCCATCTTGGCTGAGCGACCCCTTGTGGGACCAGTTCGCCGCGCTGTTGCCCGTACGACCCGCCACCGATCCGAGCCACCCGTTGGGCTGCCACCGCCGACGCATCGCCGACCGGATCGTGTTCGACAAGCTTCTACAGGTGCTGCGGTTCGGCTGCTCGTACGAGGCCGTCGCCGACTCGACCTGCTCAGCCACCACGATCCGCAACCGCCGCGACGAATGGATCAACCTCGGCGTGTTCGCCCAGCTCAAGGCAATCGCGCTCGACGCCTACGACCGCATCGTCGGCCTGCTGCTCGACAACCTCGCCATCGACGGGTGCATCACCAAAGCACCCGGCGGCGGCGAGATCGCCGGCAGGTCTCCGGTCGACCGCGGCAAGCAAGGCATGAAACGCTCACTGATGATCGAGGCCCGCGGCATCCCCCTCGGGCGCGTCCTGGCCGGCGCCAACCGCCACGACTCCCCGCTGCTGGAACCCACCCTCGACCGGCTCGACGACCTCGGTCAACTGCCCGACGGCATCACCGTGCACCTGGACGCCGGCTACGACTCCGCCGCGACCCGCGACCTCCTCGCCGGACGCGGCCTGACCGGCGAGATCGCCCGCAAAGGCGTCAAGGCCCCCGTCCAGGCCACCAAACGCTGGCATGTCGAGCGTACAAACGCCTGGCACAACGCCTTCAACCGGCTCCAACGCTGCTACGAACGCAAGGAAAGCGTGATCCACGCCTACCTCGACCTCGCCGACGCCATCATCACCGCACGTAGCCTCATCCGGCAGGCCTGGACCTTGTACCGATGGGACACCCGCCCCACCCGCCGACCATAAAACTCACCTATTTGCGTGGCCTCTTATCCGGCCCCCCGGCGCTCCTGCTTCCGCGATTCGAGTATGCGGGCGCCGATCAGGTGCCGACGCGGCGTGTCTCGTAGGCCCACATGACGATCTCGACGCGGTTGCGGGCGTTGAGCTTGCGCATCAGGGCGGCGATGTGGGTCTTGACGGTGCTGAGGCTGATGGACAGCTCATCGCCGATCTCGCTGTTGGTCCGGCCGCGAGCGGCAGCCAGCAGGACCTGTTCCTCGCGAGCGGTCAGCGGCTCGACAGGCTCAGCTGGCACCGAGCGCGAGCGGCTGTTCGCGAAGGAGGACAGGAGCCTCGCTGTGATGTTCGGTGCGATCAGGGCGTCGCCGCGGGCGGCGGCATGGATGGCCTGGGTGAGCATCTCGGCGCCAGCGTCCTTGAGGAGGAAGCCTCGGGCGCCTGCCTTCAGCGCGCCGTAGACGTACTCGTCGAGGTCGAAAGTGGTGATGACGACGACGGCCAGAGGATCGGCGACGTCGGCCCCGGCGAGCTGGCGGGTGGCTTCGATCCCGTCGACCTCGGGCATGCGGATGTCCAGCAGGCACACATCGGGACGCAGCGAACGGGCCATGGCGATCGCCCGGCGGCCGTCGGCGGCCTCGCCGACGACGGCGATGCCCGGTTGGGCGTCCAAGATCATGCAGAGCCCTGCCCTGACGATGTCCTGGTCGTCAGCGACCAGCACGCGGATGGTCATGATGCGCGCGCTGTCCGAGGCAGCGAGGCGTCGACGCTCCAGCCGCCGTCCGGGCCAGGTCCCGCCCGGAGGGTGCCGCCGAGCAGGCTCGCCCGCTCGGCCATGCCGCGCAGCCCGTAGCCGGCGTGCGGGGAGCTGGTCGTACTCGCCTCGCCGTCATCGCGCACTCGCAGGTGCACCTGGCTGCGGGATGCGGTGACGTCGACGGTGACGTGGGTGGCGCCGGAGGCGTGGCGGGTCGCGTTGGTGACCGCCTCGGCGGCGATCAGGTAGAGGGCGGTGCTGACTGCTGGCTCAACGGCCTCGACGTCACCGGAGACCTGCACGCGGACGCCCAGCACCTCGCCGCCGGGACGAGCGAGTCGTTCGACGTCCACCACCCCTCGCCGGGGGGCGAGATCGGCGTCCGTTCCGTCGCGCAGCACGCCTACAAGGGCTCGCATCTCCTTGAGCGTCCGGGACGCCTCTTCCTCAATGGTGACCAGGGTAGCCAGCGCGCGCTTCGGATCTGCGGCGGACAGCGCGCGACCTGCCTGTGCCTGGACGGCGATGGCCAAGACGCGGTGGCCGACCGTGTCGTGCAGCTCGCGGGCGAGTTCGTTGCGCTGGTGAAGCCGCACCTGCTCGATGTCGCGGTCGTGGCTTTTGGTGCGGTAGCGCACTGCCGCGCCGAGCGCGGCCGAGAATAGGAAGAAGCCGTAACCGGCGACCTTCTCCGCGGGTGAGGTCGGGTCCGCGATGAGGGTGACGGGTAGCCAGATGAGGATGATGCCGAGTCCGAGGGCAGCCTCGCGAGCTGCTCCCCAGCGCAGCAGGGCGTAGGGCAACACAAGCAGCCCTGCGATGCCGAGCAGACCGGTGGTATCAATGACCGCGATCCTCGCGATGTCGAACGCGAGAACGGCTCCGAAGGCAACGGTGACTGCGGCCAGCGGCCGCGTGCGTCGCCACAGTAGGCACGCCGCGACCACGATGCTGACACCGACCAGCAGCGGCGCCCATGCCCTGTCGTCGCGCAGCAGTACCTCGACGAGCGAGATCGCGACAAGAGCCGAGGACAGCGCCCAGTCCCGCCAGACCCGCACCGGCGGGCGTGCGGGGCGAGGCTCAGCCAAGATCCCAGCACGCATGCTTCCCCCTCCCGGACAACGTACGGGGGCCGCCGCTCGGGCGGATCAGCCGAAAGTACTGCCGATGTCCCGCGCCTGCGGCCGGGACCGCTCGAGCCCGCAAGCGGATGTGGCGCCCGTCAACGCTGGTCATGGTTAAGACATCGAGTGAGCCGACCCGGCTGACGCCAGCACACAGGAGACGTGATGACCAGAACCGACAGACCAGCCGGTGCGCTCCAGGAAGCGCACATTCCGGTCCAGGCGAAGCTCGCCGCAGCCTGGGCGAGCTTCATGTTCCTCTACATCTACGTCGACTACCTCGCCCTGTACAAGCCCGGCATCATCAACGACATCCTGGTCGGCGTCGTTCATGAGTTCGACACCGGCCCAACCTTTGTCGCCCTTGCGCTCACGCTCGTGGCCATCCCGATCCTCATGATCCTGCTCTCCACGACACTCCCCGCCCGTGTCAACCGCGCCACCAACCTCGTCGTGGCAACGCTCTACATTCCCGTCTCGGTGTACAACGCGGAGGGCGAGTCCTGGACCTACTTCTACTTCTACGGCCTCTCCATCGGACTCGAGCTGCTGCTCCTGGCCTTCATCCTGCGCGCCGCATGGACCTGGCCCCGGACCATTCGAGCCACCGCCGGCCGCGACCCCGCCCAGGCCCGGGTGTGACGCTCGAGGCAGGCCCGGTGTGCGGGGTCGCTGACAGCGGCTCCGGCAACAGCGACCGCGAGCAGCAGCACGAGCCAGAGCGGGACGGCGCCGACGTCGCGCAGCACCACGGAGTCGCCCGCCCCGTCGGTGAGCAGCAGCGTGAGCACGAACAGCACGGCGGCGAGGACGGCGTCGGCCAGCGCGTGAACGGGCCTCGGTGCACTGGATCAACGTAGGCGCGTCCGGGGCTGCCGCAGCTAGCCGACACGCTGCCGCTGCTGCTCAGCGCGGTGTTGGCGGCCTCGTTCCTGCTGCTGATGGTTGTGTTCCATTCGGTCACTGTGGCGCTCAAGTCGACGGTCATGAACCCGCTGTCCATCGGCGCGGCCTACGGCGTCGTCGTCGCGGTGTTCCAGTGGGGCTGGGTCGGCGGGCTGATCGGCCTGCAGGACACTTACCTCATCGCCTCGCCGCTGCCGGCCATCTTCTTCGCCGTGCTGTTCGGACTGTCGATGGACTACGAGGTTCCTCCTGTCACGCATCCGAGAGGCGTACGCGGCTACCGGCGACTACGTCGAGTCCGTCGCCCGCGGGCTGGCTGCCTCGGGACGCGTCATCACCTGCGGCGCGCTGATCATGATGGCCGTCTTCCTGTCCTTCGTGGTCAACCCGAACCCGTTCGTCAAGATGATCGGGCTCGGGCTGGCGGTCGCGATCGCGCTCGACGCAACCGTGGTGCGGATGATCCTCGTCCCGGCGACGATGGCGCTGCTCGGCCGTGCGAACTGGTGGCTGCCGGGGTGGCTCGACCGCTAGCTCCCGCAGCTGCGTGTGGAGGGGCAGGAGGCAACGGCCCCCGCGCTGGCGCCAGAGCCGGTGCCGGTGCCGGTGGGATCGCCCGTCGGATGAGCCGGCGGTACGCCTTGCCTGCGCGGTCGCCAGTGGCCGCAGTGCACACGACGAGAAGACGGGATCCAAACGGCGCGCTCGCCCGAGCCGAGGTGATTGCACCCGCCAGGGTTGAATTACATCGGCCGTCGCTTCTGGTCCTCTGAACATCCGCTCATGCCGCTGACAACGCGCAGAGCCCTCTGCGCGGATCGTCACTCTTGGTGTGCAGCTGCCTCGTCGCGGTTTCATGAGTTGGCTGTTGCGGCGGGGCCGAGTTCGTCGAGGAGGCCGCGGATGCGGTCGGCGGTGCAACGGTGTCGTTCGACCTCGCGGGCCCAGCCGCGTTCGGTGGCGTCGGCGATGAGCTGTTCCTCGGTGCGCAGCCGTTCCTGCAGCCGGGGGATGTACTGCGGTGTGGTAACGAACTTGGGGCAGGTCAGGTAGATGTCGCACTCGCACGGGCCTTCTTGGGGCAGGCGCAGGCAGCGGCCGAGTTCCAGCTCGGTCTTGTAGAAGTTGGTCTGCAGCCAGTCGAGGGCGATCTGGTCCAGTTCGCCGCGGCGCAGGGTGTCTGCGAGGGGTCCGGCAATGGTGGCGCCGGGTTGCAGGACGGCCTGATAATCGGCCAGCACGACCGGGTCGGAGATCTGCGAGTAGGTCATGGACATGCCGGCGCTGAGGTGCCCGAGGATCTTCATGATGGTCTGGGTCCGGGCGCCTTTCTCGGCGAGCTGGGTGCCCAGGGTGTGCCGGAACCGGTGGGGGTGGATGGCGGGCTTGCCGTCGGCGGTGAGGATGCCCAGCTCGTCGCAGATGCGGCCCAGCGGTATGGCGAACAGGTACTCGACGTCGGCGAGCCGGCCGTTGTTGAGGAACAGGTAGCGCACCATCTTGCCGATGTCGCTGTCGTAGACGCCCCGGTCGTTCTGCCCGGCGCGCAGGTCCAGGACCCGGCCGATCGCCTCGGCCGCCTCCGGGTGGATCGGCACGGTGCGTTCCTTGAGCGCCTTGCCGGCAGCCAGCCGCAGCCGAGGGGTGCCGTCGGGGTAGGTGTCGAGGCAGTCCAGATGCAGCCGGCGGATCTCGCCGCGGCGCCCGCCGCTCCACCTGGCGATCAGCAGGGCGGCGCGCTGCATCGGGCAGTCCAGCGCGCGGATGGCGGCCATGAGCGGCTCAAGCTGGTGCTCGGGGATGTAGCGAGGGACGCGTTGGACGGTGCGGGGCACGTCCATGCGGGTCAGGACCGGCCGGGCGGGCATGTCCGGCCATTCGGCGTGGGCGCCGTAGCGGAAGAACACGGTGACTTCGGAGATGAGGCTGCGCCGGTAGGCGTCGCCCAGGGGCCGGTCGGGGTGCTTGGCCTGGCGTTGGGCGTTGAGCCAGGTCATGAAGTCCAGCAGGTCGGCGCGGGTGAGCTGGGCGAGGCTGTCGACGTCGGCGCGTTGCTGGGCGAGCCAGGTGCCCAGCCACCGCAGTCCTTGCCGGCTGCCGGGCATGGTGGCGGGGCGCACGAGCAGTGCCCGTTCGGTGAGGTAGCGCTCCATGACCGCGGCGATGCGGGGTTTGGTGCTCAGCGACTTGCGGGGCCGGACGGACAGCCGGCGCGGCAGCCGGTCGGTGAACCCGGCGTGGAACAGCGCGATGCCGGTGCGGAACACGTTGGTGCCCCAGTTGTTCTTGATCGTCGCCAGCTGCTTCGGGAGCAGGACTTCGGTGATGCCGGGGATCTGCTCGACGCTGCGCACCGCCTCGCGCATGTCCTCGACGTCGTCGGCGGTGATGGCGGTCAGATCGGGATTACCGTGGTGCAGGACCAAACGCATGATCGTCCACGGAAGTCGGAACTGACTGCTGTCGGGGTCGTGGCCGAGTGCGTCAGCCTGCCGGCGCAGCTGGTCGACCTGCGCGGTCAGCGGCAGCCCGAGGGCGTCGGCGATCGGCCACGGCTTGAGCCCTCCGATGCCCAGCAGCCAGCCCCAGTCGAGGCGCAGCCGCCCGGTCAGCGACAGGTAGACCAGGTACTCCCGGGCGTTGTAGTTGATCCAGCCTGCGGTGACGTCGAAGTCGGGACCCGGCCCGCGGCGGTGGGTCTGGGTGGTCTTGTTGCGCCAGCCCAGCCGCTGCCGCAGCGGCTGGTCGAACCAGTCGTTCAGGTGCGGGAACTGGCGCAGGAAGCGCGCGTGGCGGCGGTGCAGCCGGATCTTGCGGTCGGCGCTGTAGCGACGGCAGCCCTCGACGAACGCGGCGTACTCCTCGGGCGGACAGTGCCGCGCCCGGCTGTCTGCGGGTGGGCGAGGCGATGACGGCAGCGGCAGGACGGCTCCGGTCACGACGCCGACTCGCCGATCGCGCGCCGGTAGTCGCTGACCACGTCGGGGTCACTGACCCGGGTGTAGATCTTCGTGGAGTCCGGGCTGGCGTGCCCGAGCCGGGCCATCAGGGTCAGGTCCCGCATGCCGCCTTCAAACATGCGCGTGGCATGGGTATGGCGCAGCGCGTGTGGTGTCAGCCAGGCGTCGCGGACCTTCGCCCGGGCCGCAGCCCGGGCGAACATGCGCACCAGGCCGTCGTAGCTCAACGGCTCACAGCGGCGCTGACCATTGCCGCCCACCAGGAACACGTAACTGGTGGCCGCGTCGGCGGGCCGTTCGTGCATCACGTAATCGCTGACCGCCGGCAGAGCGCGGCCCTCCAGCAGATCGACCGTGCGTTCCCGGCGCGACTTCTGCCGCACCCCGGCCGGATGATCGGTGCGATAGCGGACCACGACCCGGCGGCGACCGTAGGAGATGTCCTCCAGCCGCAGCCCCAGCGCCTCGCCCGGGCGCAGCCCGCCCTCCCACATCAGCTCCAGCAACGCCCGGTCCCGACGGGTGCGCAACACACCCAGCAGCGCCACGTACGTCTCAACCGACATCGGCCGGGGCAGCGCCTCGACGGTCTTGACCCGCAACGCCCGGCGCACCGGCCGCTGCGGACGCGAGGTCATCAGCGGCGCACGCGGCCGGCCCGGAACTCGGGCCGCCGCCTGATCGGCGACCGTCACGATCGGGTTGTCGGCACCGCCGTACCGCTCCACGCTGATCAAGTACTCATAGAACGACGACACTGCCGCCAACACCCGGTTACACGTCTTGGCCGCCAACAGCCGACCGCCGCCGCTGGTCAACGCCAGGTCCAGCTGCTGGGCCTTGCGCGCCGATGACTGCGTACGCAGCCACACGATGAACTCCACCGCCCGCGCCGGCGAAAACTGCTGCACCGTCAAGCCGCGGCTCTGCAGGAACACGAACAGCTTCTGCAGATCGTGCGCGTAGGCGCGCACCGTGTTCGGCGAGTAGTCCCGCACCACCAACAGCCGCAGAAACCCCGCCACGTCCGGCACCGGCACGCTGGCCGCATCCACCAGCTCCACGCCCGGCTGTCCGGCCGCCGCGTCCACGATCTTGCGAACCCTCACGCCGGCCAAGTTAAAGGATCATTGCCGCAGCATCCCAACCCGCGAACTCACAACTGTCCAGATAAGAAGATCGCCACCCATGCCTGACGTAGGGGAGCGGCTGGCGACCCTACCCACACCCTGCGCCCGTGACGGCAAGGGACCCGGACACCAGCACGGACTGCCCGACGTCATCGAACCCCACGGCACCCGACACGACCTACTGCCGACGCCCCCGCCAGCGACACCAGCACCCCAGACCGCCGCGCCGGCGCCGGCTTCCGGCCACCACTGTCACAAGTACTCCTGCCCACCCCGCGGGCCACCGACGGGGAGAAAGGCTGCCCCGGACAACGAGGCTCCCACGGCGACCTCACCCTGCCCTCCGCCGCCGTACGCATCCCACCACGCCGCCTCCCCACGCCACCCGCCTCCGACGCGCGAGGCCCCAGCCACCACGGCGACGGCGGCCTCGACCTACGCACCACCGTCGCCCACCTCACCAACAGCAGCCTCGGAACACCCGACGAGGCCACCTGGGGCATCTACGCATCCGCCATCGCCCGCTGGGAACTCCTGATCGGCCGACCGGTCCCCGCGCCCACCCAACCCGGCCAGCACGGCAAACCGGTTCTCGCACCGCCGTTCGTGGAATGGCTCATGGGCCTACCCGCCCACTGGGTCACCGACCCCACCCTCGACCTACCACGCACCGGCGCGCTCCGCGTTCTCGGCAACGGGGTCGTCCCCGCCCAAGCGGCGACCGCTCTCCGTCTCCTGCTGCGCCACCACCACTGAACCCTGCCAGCCACTGGTGGCTCTTCGCGGGCAAGCCATACGCCTACCCGCGAAGAGCCACCCACCCCGGCCCGATCACCCACCTCGAACGAGGAGCCGTCCATGCACCCCAACCCGCCCCGATCCCGACGGCGGCCACCGCCAGCCGCACCCCCGCACACCCGCCGAACCGGCGGCAGCGACGACGAGGAGCCGCGCCTCTACACCCCAGCCGAGGCCGCAGTGCTACTGCGCGTGTCGGAGTCCTGGCTGCGCCGCCGCGCTGGACGCCGCCAGATCCCCTGCACCTTCCTCGGCAAACACCTGCGCTTCTCCACCGCCGACCTCGCCGCCATCATCACCGCCGCCGCAGAACCCGCCACCGGACGCCGGCCCCACCGCCGCCGCCGACCCCCACCTACCCCCAGCGACTTGCCCAACCCCGAAAGTCACGCGTCCATCACCGACGCAACGGACACGAACCGATCGGAGACATAACCATGGCCTGGGTGGAAAAGCGCGGCACGAAACACCGCGTCCGCCTCCGTATGCCTGACGGCACCGTCACCACCGACTCCACCCACGAACTGCGCGCCGACGCTGTCCTGCGCGCCAAGGAAATCGACGTGGAAGTCGCCCGCGACACCTTCATCGACCCCCGCGGCGGACGCATCCCCCTCAGCGACTGGGTGCCGATCTGGGAGTCGACCCACCAGGCATCGCCCGCCACCTGGGCCGCCTACCGCAGCCACCTGCGGCTGCACATCCTGCCCACCCTCGGCCCGCTGCTCCTGGTCGACATCCGCCGCCAACACGTCAAGACCCTCAGCGTCGCCCTCGGCAAGCGCCTCTCACCCCGAACCGTCGCCGACGTGATCATGGTCCTGTCGATGATCCTCCAAGAAGCGGTCGAAGACCGCCGGATCCCCTTCAACCCCTGCCGAGGCATCCGGATCCCCAAGGGCATCCGCGCCGAACGACCCCACGCCACCGCCGAACAGGTCGCCGCCATCGTCGCCCGCCAAGCCCGCCCATCCGACGGGCTGATGATCCTCACCGCCGCCTACACCGGCATGCGATGGGGAGAACTCGCCGGCCTGCACCGAGACAACCTCGACCTGGCCACCAGCAGCATCTACGTCCACCCCGACGTCGGCGCGCTCCACGAAGTCGAAGGCAAGCTGTACCTCGGCCCACCCAAGACCAACGACTCCGTCCGCCACATCCGCCTACCCCGCTTCCTCACCAACCTCCTCGCCACCCACCTCGCCGAACACCCCCACGACACCGTCTTCCCCGGCGCCCGCGGCTACCACCAACGCCGCTCCAACTTCAACCGCCGCGCCTGGACCCCAGCCGTGGCGGGCGACCCCAAGAGAGCCATCCCACCGATCCTGCCCGGCATGCACTTCCACGACCTCCGCCACACCCACAAGACCTGGCTCATCGAAGACGGCATCCCCGAAATCGCCCAAGCCCGCCGCCTCGGACACCGCCTCGCCGGCGTAAGGGGCATCTACAGCCACGTCACCGAACCGATGATCACGAACCTGGTCAACGCCTTGCAACGACGCTGGGAAACCACGCGAGCCGAAGACACCGACAGGGTCGTCCGCTGGCTGCGCCCTGCCGCCTAATGGTCAGACCGGTCGAGGGCGGGGCCATTAGGCCCGCCCTCACCGCCTTCTGCCCGCCGCGCAGCCCACCTGCCACGATGCGCTCGTCATGCACGCCGGAGATGTCTCAGTCGGCGGGCTCTGTCTCACCTGGTCGGACAGGCTCGCTTGGACCGCATGGCGACGAGCAGCATGACCGTCGTCATCACCCGACACAGCCTGACCGGCGCTAGAGCTGACCTCGCACTGTGCCAGCGCGGTCAAGTTGCGCCGCGACCATCAGCTGGCGTCGACGCCGCAGGTCGCGCTGAGACGCTACTGATGGATGCGCTGCCCATGCGATGCGGGCTGAGCAAACTGCTCGGCGCGGTCCTGCAGCTCGTCCCGCTGTCTGCCGTCCGGCGGGCCATGATCCTCTCGGCCCTGCTCGCCGTGCTCGGCTACCCCTGCATGCTGCCACCGCATCAACATTGTCGATGGCGGACGCGCGCCCGCCAACCTCGAAAGACGGAGCCTCGGTCAGTCGAACTCAAGATGGCGACCATCGGTGCGCGGTCCGACTCGGGGTACTGCCGGTCGATGCCGAACCCTCTTGGTCAAGATGGTGTGAGACACCCCGTGTGAGTGGGGTGCTGACCTGCTGAGGGCGGGGATCGGAGATCCTTGTGTACGTGGCCACTTCATCTGGCAAGCAGCCGGCGTCCGGCGGGGCTGATCCGGCGCCGAAGCCGTCGCGGCGGGTTTTCAGCCCGGAGTACAAGCTCGCGATGGTCGCCGAGTACGAGAATGCCCCGAACGGGGAGAAAGGCGCGGTCTTGCGCCGGGAAGGCTTGTACTCGTCGCACATCATCGAGTGGACGCGGGCCCGTGACGCCGGGCAACTCGGCCAGGTAGGGACTCCGGTCGCGGATTCCGGTACTGCGGCGGGGTCGCGGGTGAAGAAGTCCGCGGAGCAGGTCGAGTTGGAGAGGCTGCGTCGGTAGAACGAGAAGCTGCAGGCGGATCTGAAGAAGACCCGTATGGCGTTGGACATCATGGGAAAAGCGCACGCGCTCTTGGAAGAACTCTCCGAGAGCGCGGACAACGACAGTCCGCCGAGGAGATCCTGACCGTCGTGTTCGGCGAGTTACGCGACGCGGATGTCTCGGTGCAGCGGGCGTGCGCGTTGACGGGGACCTCGCGGGCGACCTACTACCGGCGGGCGAAGCCGGTCGGACCGCGGCACGGGCCGTGGCTGCCCCGGACCCCGCCGCCGCAGGCGCTCAGCACGGCCGAACGCGACCGGGTGCTGGCGGTGCTGAACTCGCCGGCCTACGCCGACCTGGCGATCCCGCAGGTCTGGGCCCGGGAACTCGACGCGGGCCGCTACCACTGCTCGACGTCCACGATGTATCGCATCGCCCGCGCGGCCGGGCAGAGCCGGGAACGACGTCGGCTGGCGACCCACCCACCGCGGGTGCGGCCGGAGTTGGTCGCGACCGGGCCGGGTCAGGTGTGGTCCTGGGACATCACCGCGTTGAAGGGACCTGTCAAAGGCGTCTGGTATCGGTGTTACGTCGTTATCGACATCTACTCGCGGTACTCAGCCTGCTGCGCGCCACGCCGGCCCCGCCCGCCGGTGGGATCACCGTGCTCGGCGTGGACGACTTCGCCCTCCGTAAGGGGCATGTCTACGGCACCGTGCTGCTGGACATGCACACCCGCCGTCCGGTCGACGTACTGCCTGGCCGCGACGCCGAGCCCTTGGCGCAGTGGCTACGCGAGCACCCCGGCATTGAGATCATCTGCCGGGATCGGGCCGGCGCGTACGCCGAGGGCGCCCGTACCGGTGCGCCCGAGGCGAGGCAGGTCGCCGACAGGTGGCACCTCTGGCACAACATGGGCGAGGCGGTCGACAAGACCGTGCGCACCCATCACGCCTGCGTGCGGGCCGGACTGGCCGCCGCAGCGCAGGCCACCGCGCCCGTGTCACCGGTCACTGAACAGCCAGAAGACGTCCGCAGTGGACCGGCGGCGGACGTGGACACCGTGCCGGACGGGATACGCGACGTCTGCGGCCGCGAACGATCCCTGGTCGCCCGCACCCGTCAACGCTACGCCGCCGTGCAGCAACTGCTGGCCGAGGGCGCGTCACTGTCGGCGATCAGCCGCCAACTCGACCTGGACCGCTCGACGGTCCGCCGCTTCGCCCGCGCCACCAGCATCGACGAACTGCTGGTCAAAGCCGTCAACCGCGCCAGCCTGCTCGACGGGTTCACCACCCACCTGGCCACCCGGTTCACCGCCGGCGTCACCGACGCCGTCACACTGCACCAAGAGCTGAAGGCGATGGGGTACACCGGCAGCGTGCAGACCGTGCGCCGCTGGCTGCACCCGCTGCGGTCAGCCACGCCGGCGGCGCCGCCACCGGTGCGGCCGGCGATCCCGAAACCCCGCCACATCACTCGATGGATCATGACTGATCCCGTGCGCCTCGCCCCCGAGCAGCGCGCCCAGCTCACCGACGCGCTGGCCTACTGCCCAGAACTGCAGGCCACCGCCACGCACGTGCGCGACTTCGCCGACCTGATGCGCAAACGCCGCGGCGAGCGGCTGCTCGACTGGATGCAGCGGGTAGAGGCCGACGACCTGCCCGCCCTGCACTCCCTGATCACCGGCCTCCGCCGTGACCTCGACGCCGTCACCGCCGGACTCACCCTGCCTTGGAGCTCAGGCCCGGTCGAGGGCAACGTCATCCGCATCAAAACGATCAAAAGGCAAATGCGCGGCCGAGCCAGCTTCGACCTACTCCGTAAGCGGATCCTCCTCGCCGCATAACAGCAAGCCGATCACAAGATCATCGCCAGAGCCACATAGTGCCGAAACGCACCCGCGCTGGCTCGCCGCTACGCCAGGACTCACAGCACCCGCCAGCCGTTGACCCGGTGGCAGTCCAGTTCGAAGTCCACCTCCACCACCGGGGGACGGGCCAGCCAACGGACGTATCCGTGGTTTCCGACGGCGGGAAGCTTGTCCGCCAACGCCTCGGACAGTCCGGCGATCTCGTACGCGGTGTAGACATTCAGCGCCGTCGGGTTGTCGTGCGTACGTCCCAGGGTTGCGAGGCGCGCCCGCAACTCGGCCAGGACGAACCCGACCTTACGCCCGAGGCCCTCTTCAGACAGGTCACCCCGCGCCACGATGTTCCGGGGGTCCAGGTCGCCGTCGATCTCACCGATGCCGGCGACGACGAAGTCGGTTCCGCCGGCACCCTGTGCGGGGCGCAGGATGAAGGCGCCGGCCAGCACGGGCCGCCGTGGCGCGGCGTGGACCGGAACCACGTTGGTGCGCGCGATCGGGTTGATCGCGCCCTCGAGGAGCCCGCGCTCGCGAAGTAGTGTCTGGTAGACGTCGTTGAAGTCGTCGAACGCGCCGAACCCGAACGGCTCCGGCGAGCGCAGCGACATGCCCACCAGAGCGTTCGGGGGCAGCCCTCGCCGTCGCAGTTCCCGGTCGATCAGGACGAACCATCCTCGACCGCGGGGGGAGCGGAGAAGCTGAGGCCGAGGATCTCGTATCCGGGCTCCGCCGTCACTCCCCATGAGTACGGGCCGTTCGCCGGCAGGAATCGATAACCCCGGCTCGTATGCGGCGAGAGGGAGTAGGTCATGACGGTGCTCCGGGTTCGTGTGGGTCGGAATCTGGCAGCGCTCGGCTGGTCCGGCCTGGTGACGGGTCGATCCGGTCGACGGCGGTGAACTCCACCGGGGCGTCGGCGATGGTCCGGTTACGGCTTGGCGGCCAACACTGCCTCGCCCATGCTCCCGACGAGCGCTTCGCCGTAGGCGAAGACGGCCGGGGCACCGCCGGTGTGCAGGAACACCAGGGTCTTCCCGGGCTGGAGAAGATCCCTGACCGCGGCGCAGGCCTTCGCGGTGTAGACCGGGTCGAGCAGCACGCCCTGCAGACGCGCGCAGTCGTTCAGGGCGCTGAGGCCCGCCGGGGTGGCCAAGGCGTACCCGTCGCCGACCTGGGTGTACCGAATATCGATGTCGGCGTCGATCGCCCGAGGTCGGTTCACATCGAGCAGCGCCGACGCTTCCGTGATGGCCTCCCGCACGGCGTTCACGACGTCGTACTCGCCCCGCAGGGGAGCGATCCCGATGACGGGAATCGACTGCCCCATGAGTCGCAGACCGAGGAGCAGGCCGGCGTAGCTGGCGCCGACGGCCGCCGTCACGAGGACGTCTGGCGGTTCGCCACCGGGAAACTGCCCGACGAGTTCCGCCGCCGCCGACACATATCCGAGGGATCCGAGGATCTCCGATTGTGGGTACGTGATGAGGTAGGGATTGCGCCCCTGCGCCCGCAGTTGGTCGCGGAGTCGCAGCTTGATCTGCTCGTGTTCGCTGCCAAGCGGTAGCTCGGTTGTCGTGATGCGGGCTCCGAAGAGGCGGCTGAGCAGATGACTGCCCTGGTTCGCCGGCTGGCCGTAGGCGGTGCTCAGCACCAGGTGGCACTCCAGCCCCAGCAGCGCCGCCGCCGAGGACAGTTGCCGGCAGTAGTTGGACTGGATCGCGCCGCCGTGGATGATCGTGTCGGCACCCTGCGCCAGAGCCGCGCCGAGGATGAACTCGAGCTGACGCGACTTGTTGCCCCCCATGCCGGGTCCCACGAGGTCGTCCCGCTTCGCGAACAGGCGAGATCCGGGACACCAGTGCTGGGCCAGCCGCGACCAGGGCTCCAGCGCGCTGGGCGTCTGGCACAACATCACCCGGGGGATCGGCCCGAGGAGCGCGGTGAGGTTTTCGGGGGTGATCATCGTGTCGCCGTACCGGCGGGACGGCCGACGGCCGTCACCGTGGTCAGGCGCCGGACCCGCGGCCGGTCCGCGACCGGGGCCACGGGATTCAGTCTCACCTCGAAGGAATGCCAGCGGCGAGTGTTCACGACAAGGGACCTCCGGTCGTCATCCACGGGCTTCTGTCTAGTTCATATATGTGAACGTAGTTTCAGACTCGGGAACCAGAATCGCAGTGCACGCCGGCATCGTCAAGCCGGCAGCGCGGAATGTCCCACCTCTGGCAGGGGTTCTTCGAGATCGTCCGCGGCCCTGAGCGGCCGACGAGAGCCGCGTCCCGGCGCGACCGACGCGAGTCGTCGCCCGGTCCGTGACCTACGCGCCCGGAAGGGGCAGCCCGGACCCGCCCAGGCGGCGCGACAGCTGTTCCGCGTGACGGTGCAGGATCAGGGCGACCTGGCGGGTGCCCTCCTCGCTGGCCGACAGCCGTACGTTCGGGACGGAGCAGCTCATGGCGGCGACCACCCGACCGGTGTGGTCGAGGACGGGCACGGCGATACAGTAGACGCCGGCCGTGAACTCCCCGTCGTCCAGCCCGTAGCCCTGCTGGCGGATCGCCTTGAGATCGCCGAAGAGTTCCTCGTGATCGACGACCGTCTTCTCGGTGAACCGCTCCAGCTCGACGTGGCGCAGCCGCTCCAGCAGATCGTCCTCGTCGACGTACGCCAGGAGCACCTTGCCCAGGCCGGTGGCATGGGCGGGGAGACGCCGACCGACCTTCGACACGAGCTGAAGCGGGTGTTCGGCGTCCACCTTGGCGATGTAGATGTTCTCCAGCCCGTCGAGGATGGCCAACTGCACGGTTTCGCCGAGTTCTTCCTTGGCGGCGACGAGGTATTCGTGGGCCACCATGGCCAGGTCGGCGCCGCGGACGAAGCCCTGGCCGACCTCCCACACCCGCACGCCGAGGTGGAACCTGCGGCTCCTGGCGTCTGCCGCGATGTAGCCGCGGTCGGTCATGGTCCGCAGCAGCAGGTGAAGACTGCTCTTGGGCAGTTCCAGATGCTCACGAATCTCCACAAAGGTCAGTCCAGCGGGCTGGCCCGCGAGTAGGTCGAGCAGGTCCATCACCCGCCGCGCCGACTTGACGCTAGGTGCTAGGTCCTCGGTCTCAGGCATCCCGAACAGCTCCTGGCTTCGTGGGTGGCCGGGGGATTGTACCGCCGCCGGAACGGGCCACGGGCTGATCGCGGAGGGCAGTTGTCGCTGGGCCGGCCCGGCCGCCCGTCGGCTCCCGACCGCGCAGGCCACCCGCCGCTGCCACCCACCACCCCGCGCCCCGCGACACGTCTCAGGGCGATGCCACGGGTAGCACGGGAGAGCGCCTTGACGAAGATCGACAAGGCGCCTGTAAATGAGTCCACCGATCTGAGCTCTGGTTCACATATATGAACAAACTCGAGATCGCTGCTGTACTCGGGTGGCCGGCAGGGGAGGGGACTTCCCGGCAGGGCGCAGGTCGACAACGACCCCGGCGAGTCCACGTCGGACAACAGATCAAAGGCATGAAACGCGATGAAGGCACTTGTCTACGCCAGGCCCCTGACGATGGCCATCCAGGACATCCCGGAACCGGTCGCGGAGCCGGGTGAGGTCATTGTCGACGTCCGCGCCGCTGGCATCTGTGGATCCGAGCTGGAGGGGTTCGCCACCCAGAACCCGTTCCGGGTGCCTCCGCTCGTCATGGGACACGAGTTCGCCGGCGTGCGCGTCGAGGATGGCAAAAAGGTCGTGGTCAACCCGATGGTGTCCTGCCACAACTGCGACATGTGCCACCGCGGTCTGGTCAACCTGTGCCGGGTGCGCAAGATCATAGGTATCCACCGGGCCGGCGGCTTCGCCGAGCGGGTGGCCGTGCCCGCCGCGAACTGTGTCGAGGTACGGGACGAGGTGCCCTTCACTACCCTGGCGCTGACCGAACCCATGGCCAACGCCGCTCACGCCCTCCGCCTCGTACAGGCCCACGACCCTTGGCCGCAGCGCATCGGCATCATCGGCTGCGGCATGGTGGGTCTGGCCGCGGGTATCCTCGCCAGACATCGGGGGGTGCCGGAGGTCGTCATCTGCGACCGCTCCGCCGCCCGTCTCGCCTCGGCCGAGCGTCTCGGTCTGACCGTGGCCGGAGCGACGCTCGCCGGGGAGTTCGACGCGATCTACGACTCCGTCGGCTCGGCGGCGACCCGGGCCGCCAGCGTCGAGCAGATCCGTCCGGGCGGGACGGCACTCTGGGCCGGCCTGCACGAGGCGCAGGCCGACCTCGACTCCCTCGCGATGATCGGTAACGAGAAGCGCATCCTCGCCACGTTCTGCTACGACCAGACGGACTTCGAAGCGGCGACGCGCCTTGTCGAGACCATGAGCCCCGACTTCGTGGCCACCTGTCCTCTGGACGAGGGCGTCGAGGGGTTCATGGCTCTGCTCGACGGCCCGGCGGATGCCGTCAAGACGATCCTGGTGCGGTGACGGTTCAGGTCCTGCCCACCCAGAGTCTCCGCCGCGATCAAGATGGCGGCGACCGTCCGATCAGCGATATCCGAACAGAGGAGATGTGACGTGCGCCTGGCGAACGTCGAGGGAAGGCTGGCGGTGCTCCGAGACGATCGGGCCATCGACGTGGCAACGGCGAGTAACGGTCGGTTCGGACCGGACCCGCAGGAGATCTATCCGGTCTGGGACGACTTTCTGGCCTGGGCCGACATCGCGTCGCTGCCCGCCGGCGAGCCGCTGGACGCGGGGGCACTCGGGCCCGTGGTCCCCCGGCCACGCCAGATCTTCGCGGTCGGTCTGAACTATGTGGATCATACGATCGAGTCGGGATTCATCCAGCCGGCCGAGCCGATGATCTTCACCAAGTTCGCGTCCTGCCTCACCGGTCCACGCGGGGACGTCGTGGTGCCCAGCGACACCGTGGACTTCGAGGTCGAGTTGGTGGCGGTGATCGGTCGTACGGCACGGTCGGTCGACGCCGCCGATGGGTGGGACTTCGTCGCCGGTCTCACCATCGGGCAGGACATCTCCGATCGGGGGCTGCAGATGAGAGGCGATCCGCCCCAGTTCAGCCTGGGCAAGTCGCACCCCGGATTCGGCCCGGTGGGCCCCTGTCTGACCACCCTCGACCAGGTCGGCGACCGCGACAACCTGTCACTGACGTCTGCCATCAACGGAGAGGTCGTGCAGCGCGGACACACCCGGGACATGGTCTTCCCGGTGCTCGTGCTGGTCAGCTACCTCTCCGCGGTCTGCACCCTCTTTCCCGGCGACCTGATCTTCACTGGTACGCCGCCCGGCGTCGGGATGGGCAGGACGCCCCCGCGATACCTCGTTCCCGGTGACGTGCTGGAGACGGAGATCGGCGGACTCGGCGAAATGCGGCACACCCTCATCGCTCCAGCCTGACCGAGCCCCGGGTGATGCCGAGCAGTCCCGGGAGGCGTCCGCGACCGTGAGCTGCCGTGGGTCCACATGGACCTGCGGTGAGGCCACGAGCCGGTCGTGGACGCCGACCGGTTCGCCTCGGCACGCCGCTGGCCGGTGGCCCTGGTGACGGCGTTAGCCGCCGAGTGCCAGGCCGTCCTGGGGGTCGGGCAGCGGAGCCATCAGCGCGCCGAGCCGGGTGGCGCAGGCACGCAGCGCGGGTAGGAAGTTCGGAGCCCGTTCGGGGCCGACGCCTGCGCGTGCCGATGGCATGGAGCAGCTCAGCGCGGCGACGACCGTGCCCGCCGGGTCGCGGACCGGCACGGCGACGCAGAACAGGCCGACGGTATATTCGCCGTCGTCCTCGGCGTAGCCGGCCTGGCGAACCTCGGCCAGCACCCGCAGCAGCCGGGGCGTGTCGCCGATGGTCCTGCTGTTGAACCGGGCCAGCGTGACGCCGGCCAGCCGCCGGCGTAGTTCCTCGGTCGGGAGGTCGGCGAGCAGCACCTTGCCGAGCGCCGTCGTGTGCGCGGGCAGTCGCAGCCCGACCCCGGAGACCAGGCGCAGCGGCTGCTCGGAGTCCACCTTCGCAAGGTAGAGGTTGTCCAGTCCGTCGAGGACGGCCAACTGGACGGTCTCGTTGAGCTGGTCCCGCAGCTCGCGCATCACCGGGCCGACGAGCACGGCGACGTTGCGGATCCGGGAGTACGCCTGGCCGACCTCCCATGCCCGGATCCCGATGCGGTAGCGGCGCACGCGAGCGTCGATGAAGACGTAACCGCGGTCGCAGAGCACGCGCAGCAGCCCGTGCAGGCTGCTTTTGGGCAGCCCGAGCGCGCTGCGGATCTCCGGCGCGGCGAGGCCGTCCGGCTGGCCGGCGAGTAGGTCGAGGATCCGCAGCACCCGCTCGGCCGACTTGATGGACCCCGCGCCGTCCCCGGCCGTACCACCCCTATTCGCGCTGTGGGTCGTACGTCGAGGTTCCGGGAGAATCGTCATCAACCGCACGCCATTCCATCCGCACCGTGCAATTCCGCCCGACGGGAATTTGGCGCCGCCGGTCGGCAGAACGATGCCATACCGCGGCGGGTGCGGCAAGGTCGATGTCGGCGGGAATTGATGATCGTGTCGCTTCCGTCGAGGGGGGCGGGCCCGGGAACAGAGGGGCTGTCGGGTGGGTGTGCGGGGCGCCTGCGGCTCGCCCATGACCCACCGATCACGTGCCCTCGTGGCCGTTGTGATCTGAATATCCGGACTGTGACCTGCGGCGACGCGATTTTGTTCAGAGATGTGAACGGGGGTTTTCATATCCGGCCCCGACCTCTACAGTCGTGCCAGCAAGATCCGCAACTCGCGGCGGGATGTGGACTGGGTGTCCATCGCCGTCATACCACCCGATCGCGGGGCCCTCATGGACCTCGTGCTGTTGACCGTTCCCGCAACAACACAAATGCCTGGCGACCGCAACTGGTGGAAGGTATTGCCGGCCAGTGGCGACGGATATTTTGAGGTAGGTACGAATGGTGCGACCGAAACGCTTCCTGGCGCTCACCGCTTCGGTGGCGGCGCTGGCCCTGATAGCCGCGTGCGGCGGCGACGACCCGAGCGAGGACGGAAAGACGGCCGCCGACGGCGGCACCCTGGAGATCACTCACTGGGACCTGCTCTCCCCCAGCTACGGCGCCCAGATGTGGGAGCTCTTCAAGGGGTACGAGAAGAACAACGGCGCGGCGAGCCTGACCAAGCAGGAGATCACCCGGCAGGACTACGAGACCACCATCAAGTCGCAGATCGCCGCCGGCGGCGGTCCGGACGTGCTCGCCATCCCGGACACGTTCCTGCCCGAACTGGCCGAGGCCGGAGCCCTGGAGTCGCTGGACGGCGTGTTCCCGGCGGACATGAAGCCGCCGCTCAACGCGACCAACGAGGGCGGCAAGTGGCGCGGCACCCAGATGGCCATCACCGCCCAGATCGCGCCGTACGCGTTCATGTGGAACAAGGACATCCTGGAGCGGGCCGGCGTGCAGCCGCCCACCACGCCCCAGGAGCTGGTCAATGCGGCGAAGACCATCAAGGAGCGGACCGGCATCACAGGCTTCGCGGTGCGCCACCGGATCGCGGAGGAGAACCCGTGGTGGATCGACTTCTACAACTGGCCCCGGGGCTTCGGTGGCGGCTGGTCCGACGGTACCAAGCTCACCATCGATCGGCCCGAGAACATCGCGGCGGTCAAGGCGTACAAGGAGATCTTCGACTCCGGCTCGTTCCCGGTCGGGGATGACGCGTCGACGTTCCGCACCAAGTTCAAGCAGGGCCAGCTGGCCATGCTCATCGACTCCACCGGTGTGCCGACCGCGGTGATCAGCGAGAAGGTGCCGTCCACGTCGATCCTGTCCTCGAAGCTGCCGTTCCCGACCCAGAACACCAGCCACGTGGGCATCTACTTCGGCATCAACAAGAACGCCAAGAACAAGGAACTCGCCAAGGACTTCCTGCGCTGGCTGGTCGCTCAGGAGCAGCAGCAGGAGATGTCCGAGGTGCTCGGCAACGCGTCGACCGTGGCGGTCGACACCACCGTGCCGCAGGAGTACCTGGAGAGGAACCCGTGGGTGGCGGCGTTCCGGGAGAACGCGTCGCACAGCAAGGGCGCGGTCATCGAGGGCTTCGAGGAGAAGACACCGCGGATCCGTCACATAGTGCTGACCTGGATCGAAAAGGTGCTGCTGCAGGACCTCCCGCCCGAGGAGGCCCTGGCCAAGGCTGCGCAGGAGGCCGCCGCAGTCGCGCGATGAGGTGACTGACACGGGCGGCCGTGCCCCGAACGGCCCGGCCGCCCGCGTAACCCGCGACATTCCCGGCGTAACGAGGAGGTGGTATGAGCACGATGGTCAAGGTGCGGCGGCGGATACCGCCGTACCTGTTCGTCGGCGCGGCCGCGGTCTACCTGGCGATCTTCACGGCGACCCCGCTGCTGCGCGGCGTCTGGTTGAGCTTCACCGACACCAAACTGCTCAACCCGGACGGCGGCACGTTCGTCGGTGCGGACAACTACCGGAACCTGCTCACCGAGGACCGGTTCTTGTCATCGGTGGTGACCACGCTGCTGTACACCACGCTGACGGTGGTGGGCGCGCTGGTGCTGGGCACCGCGGCGGCGTTCGCCATCAACGAACGGTTCCGCGGACGGGCGGTGGCCCGCGCCGTTCTCACCATGCCATGGGCCGCGCCGTCCATCGCGGTGGTGCTCGTGTACACCTGGATCTTCAACGTCGAGGACGGTGTGGCGAACCGGTCGCTGGCGGCGCTCGGCATCGGGCAGCAGGGTTGGCTGCTGGACCCGGACCGGGGCCTGCTTGCGGTGACGCTGGTGAGCGTCTGGAAGGTCTTCCCGTTCATCATGCTGGTGGTGCTGGCCGCGTTGCAGAGCGTGCCGAGCGAACTGCGCGAGTCGGGACGAATCGACGGCGCGGCGCGGCTCACCATCGTCAGGGAGATCGTGCTGCCGCACATCGCCCCGACGCTGCGGGTCGCGGCGCTGCTGATGACGATCTGGTCGATCCGCCGGTTCGAGATCATCTTCCTGCTCACCGGCGGTGGGCCGGTCGATTCCACCAACACCCTGGTCATCAACGTTTACCGGGAGGCGTTCCAGAACTCCGAGCTAGGTCGGGCGGCCGCGATCGGCATGCTCGGCCTCTGCCTGTCGCTGGTGGTGACCGTCGTCTACTTCGTCGTTGATGGACGGTCCGCGCGTAAGGAGGCGTCATGAAGCGTTGGACCGGCGCCGGCGTCGGACGCTGGCTGGCTGTCGTGGTGCTGGTGGTCTTCGCCGGCTTCCCGATCTACTGGATGCTCAACACCGCGCTGACCACCGGCGACGAGCGGTTCGTCGGACAGAGCCTGTGGCCCAAGCTGTCCCGGCTGGGCAACCTGTTCGAGGTCTTCGACAGTGGGGTGCCGCTGCTGCGCTGGCTGGGCAACAGCGCGGTGATCGCGGTGGGGACCACGTTCTTCAGCCTCGCCCTCGCGGTCCTGGCCGGGTATGGCCTGTCCCGGTACCGCCACTTCGCCGGCCGCGGGCTGGTGGCCTTCGCGCTGTTCGCCACCCAGATGCTGCCCGAGGCGCTGCTCATCGTGCCGCTGTACGCCCTGTTCGTCAGCCTCGGACTGATGAACGGCCTGCTCGGGCTGGTGCTGGCGAACACCGCGTTCGCCATGCCGGTGGCTGTATGGATCATCAAGTCGGCGGTCGACGGCATCCCGTACGAGGTCGAGGAGGCCGCCCGGGTCGACGGCGCTCCACGGTTCGCGATCTTCGCGCAGGTCACCCTGCCGCTGGTCACGCCGTCGATCGCGGCGGCCGCCGTCATCACCTTCTTCGACGGGTGGAACGAGTTCCTGTTCGCGTCCACCTTCATCCGCTCCACCGAGAAGTGGCCCGCGTCGAAGGGGCTGTCGTCGTTCATCGGGGAGTACATCACCCCGCTGTCCACCGTCTTCTCCGCGTCATTGGTGTTCACCGTGCCAGCGATCATCTTCTTCCTGCTGGTGCAGCGCAGGATCATCAGCGGCCTCACCGCGGGATCCGTGAAGGGTTAACCATGCCAGCCTTGACCTTTTCCGGTCTCAGTAAGTCCTACGGCGACACGCGAGTCATCGAGGAGTTCACGGCCGAGATTCCCGACCGCGAGTTCCTGGTGCTGCTCGGACCGTCCGGCTGCGGCAAGTCCACCATGCTCCGGATGATCGCCGGCCTGGTCGACATCACGTCGGGGGACTTGCTCTTCGACGGCAAGCGCGTCAACGACCTGGAGCCGAAGGAGCGCAACGTCGCGTTCGTGTTCCAGTCGTACGCGCTGTACCCGCACAAGACGGTCCGGGCCAATATCGCCTTCCCGTTGTTGATGAGCCGGTTCCGGTGGTGGCAGCACATCCCGGTGCTCGGCTGGTTCGCCCGCCGGCGGGCCATGCGCGACCCGGCGATCAGCAACCGGATAGCGGAGATCGCCGAGACGATGGAGCTGACCCCCTACCTGGACCGCCGGCCGCGCACCCTCTCCGGCGGCCAGCGGCAGCGGGTCGCCCTGGCCCGGGCCCTGGTCCGCGAGCCGGCGGTCTACCTGCTCGACGAGCCGCTGTCCAATCTCGACGCGAAGCTGCGGGCCCAGATGCGCACGGAGATCACCGCACTCTACCGGCGGGTCGGCGTGAGCTTCGTCTACGTGACCCACGACCAGGTCGAGGCGATGACCATGGGAACCCGGGTGATCCTATTGCAGGACGGGGTGGTGCAGCAGCACGGTACCCCGGAGGAGATCTACGACCGCCCGGCCAACACCTTCGTGGCCCGCTTCATCGGCTCACCGGCCATGAATCTGTTCCCGGTGACCGTCACCGGACAGCGCATCGTGCTGGCCGACGGCCAGGGACTGCCGGCGGTCCCGGCATCGGTCCCCGACGACACGAGGGTGTCGCTCGGCGTGCGGGCCGAGCGGATCGCGGTGAGCCGGGACGGCCCGGGCCTGGCAGCCCGCGTCGTGGTGGTGGAGCGCCTCGGCGGGGAGAGCGTCGTCGGGCTGCGGCTCGGCGCGGGCATTCAGGACGACGCCAACGCCCCCGCCGAGCTTCGCGACCTGTTCTACGCCAAGGTGCCCGGCCGGGTGGACCTGGAGGTGGATGACGCGTGCCGGGTCCAGGTGAACCTGACCGGCTGCAGTTGGTTCGACGCGACGACAGGGCGGCGGCTGGAGCCGGCCGCCCGCATTGAGGAGGTGTCGGCAGCATGAAGGCGTTGCTGTACCGCAGCGAGTTGGAACTCGTCGTTGCCGACCTCGACATGCCGGCGCCAGCGGACGGTGACGTGCTGATCAGGGTGGCGGCGGCCGGCGTCTGCGGCTCGGAGGTCGAAGGCTTTGCGACCCGCAGCCCGTTCCGCAAGCCCCCGTTGGTGATGGGGCACGAGTTCGCCGGCCACCGGGCGGACGACGGCACACTCGTCGCGGTGAACCCGCTGATCGCGTGCGGTGCGTGCCGCGACTGCCGGCGCGGCCGGACGAACGTCTGCGAGCGGCGGGTCCTGCTCGGCATTCAGCGCGACGGCGGGTTCGCCGAGTATGTGGCGGTGCCGCGGGCCAACTGCCATCCGCTGCCCGCCGGGGTCAGCGCGGTGCGCGGCGCGTTCGTCGAGCCGATGGCCAACGCCGTGCACGCGGCCGGGCTGGTCGCGGAAGACCTGGCCGACGCACTCGACATCGGCGTCATCGGGGCCGGGATGATGGGCATGGCCATGCTGCTGGTGCTGCGGGCTGGCGGGTTCGCGGCGGTGGACGTGGCCGACCTCAGCGCCGACCGGACCGCCGTGGCGGCCGCGTCCGGGGCGCGCTCCGTCTCGACGCGGCTTGGCGGCTCCTACGACGTCATCATCGACACCGTGGGCACGGCCCGTACCCGAGCGGACTCGCTGGAGCTGCTGCGTCCCGGCGGCGCCACGGTCTGGCTGGGCCTGCACGAGGAGTCTTCCGACATGGACTGCCGGGCGATGATCCGGGGGGAGAAGCGGATCCTCGGCAGCTTCTGCTATCGCGACGACGAGTTCCGGGCCGCGGTGCCGATGGCGGCCTCGGTGGACGAACGCTGGCTGGAGTTGCGCGACCTGTCGGCCGGGGTGGACGTGTTCGACGAGTTGATGCGGGGCCCGTCCCGGCACGTCAAGACCATGCTCATCCCGTGACCGCGATGGATGGCGCAGCGGGTGTGCGCGAGCGGCTGGTCCTGCGGGGCGGCCTCGTCCTGGACCCGGTGGCGGAGGTGTTCCGGCCGGGGGAGGTGCACCTGGCCGGCGACCGCGTCGTGGCCGGGGACGTCGACGGCCCGGCCCGGGTCGTCGACGTGACCGGGCTGCTGGTCACGCCCGGCCTGGTGGATCTGCATACGCACGTGTTCGCCGGTCAGGACCTCGGGGTGGACGCCGACACGATAGGCGCCGGGTCCGGCGTCACGACGTTCGTCGACGCGGGCAGCGCCGGCGGCCACCTCATCGACGCGTTCCGGATGACCAGCGTCGCGGGCCGACGCAGCCGGGTACGGGTGTGGCTGAACATCGCCTCCATCGGCACCACGAGCATCCGGCTGGCCGGCGAGCTGACCACCCTGGCGTACTGCGACGAGCGGGTGGCTGTCGAGGCCGCCCGTCGGCACCGCGACCTGGTGATCGGGGTGAAGATCCGCGCCTCGCACGACGTCGGGGGTCCGCACGGCCCGGTCGCGATGGCCCGGGCCCGCCGGGTCGCCGATGAGCTGGGCCTGCCGCTCATGGTGCACCTGGGCCCGGCGCCGTGCCCGGTGGACGACATCATGGCCGCGCTGCGCGCCGGCGATGTGCTCACGCACTGCTGCACCGGCTTCGCCGGCAACGAGATCGTGGCCGGTGGCCGGCTCCGCGCGTCAGTGCGGGCCGCCCGGGATCGCGGGGTGCGGCTGGACGTGGGGCACGGCATGTCCGGCTTCGACGTGCGGGTGGCCCGGGCGATGCTCGCCGAGGGCGTGCTGCCGGACAGCATCAGCAGCGACCTGCACGCGTACTCGCAGCCCCTGGTCGGCACCCTGCCGGACGTGCTGTCGAGGTTCCTCGCGCTCGGCATGAATGAGGCGCAGGCGTTCGCCCGGGCGACCCTGGCGCCGGCCGCGATCGCCGGCCTGGCCGACACCGGCGTGGGGACGCTGCGGGCCGGAGCGCCCGCGGACGTGGCGGTGTTCCGGCTCGTCGACATGCCGGACGGAATCGACTGGCGGGACGGGCACGGCAACAACTTCCGGGGCCGGATCCGCCTGGAACCGGTGCTGACGGTCGCGTCCGGGATCGTGGTGCTCGACCGGACGGCGGGCGCCGGGTGAGCGCGACCGTGGTGGTCGGCGGGGGCGGGTCCGGTATCGGGCTTGCCGCCGCCGAGGCGTTCGCCGCGCAGGGCGACACGGTGTGGATCGCAGGCCGGCGCGAGGGCCATCTGCGATCGGTGGCCGGCCGTCTCGGCCCGGCCGTGCGCCCGGTGGTGGCCGACCTCAGCACGCCGAAGGGGGCCGCGACCGTCGCCGCGGCGCTCGGCGGGTGCACGGTGGACGTCGTGATCGCCGCCGCCGGCAGCACCCGGGCCGGCCGACCGCGGGAACTGGCGGACGTGGCCGACGAGTGGCGCCACGACTTCGACAACAACGTGCTCACCGCCGTACTGCTGGTGGAGGCGCTACGCCCGCGGTTGGCCCGGCCGGGCGGCCGGGTGATCGGCATCAGTTCCATCGGCGCCCAGCTGGGCAGCGGCTACAGCGGCTCGTACGGCGGTGCGAAGGCGGCGCTGCACGCGTGGGTCTACTGGCTGGCCGCCGAGCTCGGCTCGGACGGGATCACCGCGAACCTGGTGCTGCCCGGCTACATCCCGGACACGGAGTTCTTCGGTGAGCGGGCGAACGAGTCCTTCCACGCCGAACGGGTCGGTCGGACGCTGCTCGGGCGGGCCGGGACCAGCGCCGAGGTGGCGCAGACGATCCGGTTCCTGGCCTCGCCGGGCGCCGGTTTCATCACCGGCCAGCTGCTCGGTGTCAATGGTGGCACGGTGCTCGGCCGGTGACGGCCACGACGCGAAGGAAAGTGGCGGTGTCTACTGAACGCTACACGGCGATCGGCGTTCGCCCGCTGGTCAACGGGGTGGGCCCGGCGACCCGGCTCGGTGGGCTGCCGTTGCACCCGCAGGTGCTGGCCGGGATGACCGAGGCGACCGCGCATAGCGTGCGGATGGACCGGCTGCAGGCTGCCGCCGGTCGGCGCCTGGCCGAGCTGCTCGGCGTGCCGGCGGCCTACGTCACCACCGGTGCGGCGGGGGGCCTCGCCCTGGCCACGGCGGTCGCGATGGCCGGCGACGACCCGCGGCTGATCGACCGGTTGCCGGACCCTAGCGGCATGCGGCATGCGGCATGCGGCATGAGGTCGTGGTGGCGTTGGCACACCTCGATCCGTACGACAACGCGGTGACCTCGGTCGGGGCGAGGCTGGTTCCCGTGGGTTACCCCAGCTCCTGTCACGCCGATGAACTCGACCGGGCCATCGGGCCGGCCACGGCCGCGGTGCTGTTCCGGCCCGGCCGGCCGGGCAACCTGTTGCCGCTCGCCGACACCTGCGAGATCGCACACCGGCACGGAGTGCCCGTGATCGTGGACGGTGCTCTGCACGTGCCGCCGGTGGACCGGCTCACCGGATTCCTCGCCGCCGGGGCCGACCTGGTGGCGGTCAGTGGCGGCAAGGGCCTGCGTGGCCCTCAGGCGTCCGGACTACTGTGCGGCCGTGCTGACCTGATCGCCGCGGTGGCGCTGCACCACCAGGACATGGACGAGCGGTCGGCGACCTGGCGTCCGCCCGCGCGTGGCCGGCGCCCGGACCCGCCACGCCATGGCGTCGGCCGGCCGATGAAGGTGGGACGTGAGCAGGTCATGGGCCTGTTGGCGGCGGTGGAGCGTTACCTCGCCGAGCCGGGTCGGGACGAGGAGCCGGGCATCGCGGAGCTGGCGGTGGCGGAGGCGGCGCTGCGTGCGGTCCCGGCGCTCGATGTGCGCCGCGAACATGAGCCCGCACTGGACGTTCCGGTGCTGCACGTACACGTCGGCCGTGCCGGCGTGGCAGTGGACGATGTCGTGCACCGGCTCGCGGACGGCGGCGGCGAGATTCCTCGGCTACGACGTCACCGTCCAACACAACGACCGCAAGCTGACCCGTGGCCGACGCAACGTCAACGGTCAGGTGGCTCTGAGGGTGCCCCGGTCGGTGATCCAGGCCAAATGCTCCCGATACCTCCAGCGCGGCCAACCCGCGCGCCGCACCCCGATCATCAACCGCGACGACTACACCATCGTCGCGACCTACGGGGCTGAGTATCGAGGCATCGTCCAGTACTACCTGCTCGCCGGAGACGTCCAACGACTTCACCGGCTGCGGTGGGTCATGCTGTCCTCGCTGTTACGGACCCTGGCCTCCAAGCACCACTCGACGCCGACGAGGATGGCCCGCAAACACCAGGCCAAAATCATCACGCCGAGCGGGCCACGGGTCTGCTTCGAGGCGACCCTGCACCGCGAAGGCAGGAAACCACTGGTCGCCAGGTTCGGCGGCATCCCTCTACAGCGGCAGAAAACAGCGGTCATCGACGACCGCCAACCAGACGGGCTGCATCACCCTCGAAAAGAGCTGATCACCCGCCTGCTGAAACGGCGGTGCGAGCTCTGCGAGCAGACCGGACACATGAACGTGCACCACGTCCGCACCCTCGCCGAACTCGGCCCGCCCGGACCCACCCAGCCCGCATGGGCAGCCGTCATGGCCCGACGCAAACGCAAAGCCCTTGTCGTCTGCGACACCTGCCACGACCACATCCACGCAGGCCAACCCACCACACTCACGGCATAGATCACTGGAGAGCCGGATGCGGGGAAACTCGCACGTCCGGTTCGGCGGGAGGCCGCGCGGAAAAGGACCCCACGGGCACCTCGCCGCGCGGCCCACCCAACCCAGACCGCCAAGAGCCAGGTCGGCCTGGACCAGCACCAGGTCCGCCGCTGGGACTCCTGGCACCGGTTCACCACCCTCGCCCTGGCCGCCCTCGCGGTCCTGGCGATCTGCGCCGCCGACGAAGCCCACCAGGACCCGGCCGACACCGGGCTGATCAAGCTGACGGTCAACGAGGTCCGCCGACTGATCAACGCCTTCATCATCCACCCGATCAGCGACCTCACCCATCGCTTGCACTGGTCACACTGGCGACGCCGGCACCAAGCCCGAGCCCGACAATCCCACTACACACACCGCCTCAACCTCGAACTCCAGCCATGATCCCGAAAGGCGGCTGCCGTACTAGCAAGCGCGACCGCTACGTGTGGATGCCGCGCAGAATGTAGTGGGCTGCGCCGACGTTCGCTGCTGCGTGCTGCTCCGAGCGTCGGCGTTGGGCGTGGCTCGACGCGGGGACCGCCGACCAGAAGGTGATCTCGTCGTCGCCGGTCATTAAGTCCCAGCCCTGCCCGGGCAGGGCATTGACCGGTGCCTCGCCGGCTGCGGTCAACTCATCGTGCAGTCGTTGGCGTGCCGTGCGCCAGGCTTCACCTGTCCGCGGATCTGCTGTGCCCCGCACGTGGGCGACTGCGGCGATACGCGCGTCGGTGTGAGGTGCCCCAAGAGCGGCGATCGCCTTCTTCGCCGCGGCGATCTCGTCTGGCGCGCCGGGTCGGCCCACTTGGAGGTCGGTGTAGAGCGCGAGGTTCACGGCGTGCTTGGTGCCATTAGTGTAGATCTTGTGAGTGGAAACTGAGTCAGGCGTCACGAGAGTCAGCACCGTGTAGTCGTCGTTCTCGCGGTCGTCCTCGAGAACGATCCCCTGCGTCAGGGCGTCCCCATGCTCCCGGTCGACGGCCTGGATTAGCGCACCCAGCAGGGGATGCCCTGGTGAGATGAGCTCCGGAGGTTCGATCCTCATGATGGGACCCTCGGAGCGCTCGAACGTGACCGCGTTGTAGCGAGTCTTGAGCGAAGAACCGAACCGGGCGCGCAGCCGTTCGGGTACGTGGGCGACCCGCCACACCGAGGCAAGTTGAGTGATGTCGCCGTGGAAGGTGGCGAACGAGCGGAGTGTGAAGTCACGCACGACATCGGGCTGGAAGCTGGATGCCCTGGCCTGCTCCATGGCCTTGCGTAGTGCGGTGAGTTCCGTTGGCGTGAGGGTGCTCGACGTGGCGGCGCGCTGCCGCACGGCCGATTCCAGGCCGCTGGACACCCGGTCGAGGGCCGACTCGATCTCGCCGTGGGCTGTCCCCCTCAACGCCCCAGAGAGCAGTTGGCCGAGGCTGGCGTCGGTGAGGACTTGGCCGAGCACATCGAAGACCTGGTCGCCCAGGGCCTCTCGTTGGACTTCCAGCTTGGCGAGCAGGGTCTCGAACACGTCACCCTCGCGAGTGTCAACCGCGACCAGATTCCAGAGATGGCAGGTGTGACGCTGGCCGATGCGGTGGATCCGGCCGAACCGCTGCTCGAGTCGGTTGGGATTCCAGGGAATGT
>NZ_BMNB01000049.1 GCF_014646235.1 Micromonospora sonchi
ATCATGAGGTTAGCGGCGAAGTTGATCTCCTCAACTGCCGCTAACCTCATGATCAACGCGTGGAGAGGGGGTGGGGGTGGGGGTGGGGAGGGATTTGCATTCATTGCAATGTCAGCATATGTTGGGGGGCGGTTGACAGGGGGAGGGGCGGGCGGTGGGGGCCGGACACGACCATGGGCGGCAGGTGTCGCGCGCGGGGGAGAAGCACCGGGGCCGGTTGTGGGCAGCCTTCGCCGTGCTGGCCGTGTTCATGGTGGTGGAGGCGGTCGGGGCGTGGTGGACCGGCTCGCTGGCGCTGCTCTCCGACGCCGGGCACATGTTCACCGACGTGCTCGGCATCGGCATGGCGCTCGCCGCGATCACCGCGGCGAGCCGGGCGTCCCGCGACGGCCAGCACACCTTCGGCCTGTACCGGATGGAGGTCCTCGCCGCGCTGGCCAACGCGGTGCTGCTGTTCGGCGTCGCCATCTACGTACTGGTGGAGGCGGTACGCCGGCTCGACGAGCCGCCGCAGGTGATGGCCGGTCCGATGTTGGCCGTTGCGGTGGCGGGCCTGATCGCCAACGTCGTGGCGTTCCTCCTGCTGCGCAGCGGCGCCCAGGAGAGCCTGAACGTGCGCGGCGCGTACCTGGAGGTGCTCGGCGACCTGGTCGCCTCGGTCGGCGTGATCGCCGCCGCCGGGGTGATCGCGGCGACCGGCTGGTGGTACGCCGACCCGATCATCGCGGTGGCCGTGGGCCTGTTCATCCTGCCCCGCACCTATCAGCTGGGCCGGGCCGCCCTGCGGGTCCTCGTGCAGGCCGCGCCGCCGCACGTGAACGTCGCGGCGGTCCGCGACGGGCTGTGCGCCCTCGACGGCGTGACCGGCGTGCACGATCTGCACGTGTGGACCCTGACCTCGGGGATGGAGGTGGCCTCGGCGCACCTCATTCTCGACGCCGGCGCCGATCTCGCCGGTGTGCTGGCCGCCGCTCGGCGGGTCCTGCACGACCGGTTCGCCATCGAGCATGCCACCCTTCAGGCGGAGCCGCAGGACGCCGAGGGTGTCTGCGGCGGGAGCCAATGGTGACATTTCTCCCGGAACTATCGGCGGCCGGCCGCCGACTATCTGACGAACCGTCCACGACCCGGGAGTCGTTCGTGAACCGCCCGCCCTGTGCCGCCCTGTCCGTGTCCTCACCCCCGGCCACCCGCGTCCCGCCAGCCGCCGTACCGGCCGCGGCCCACGGGGAGTCACGGTGACGAGCAGGGCCAGAACCTCGCCCCGTCCGGTGCTGGTACCGGTCGCCACGATCCTGGTGGCGGCGGGAATCGGGGCGGCGCTGCTGCGGTGGGGCGGCGGCAGCACCCCACCGACCCTGCCGGGGATTCCCGAGCCGGACCGGGTCACGGCGTGGCTGCTGCCGGCCGCCCGCCTCGGCATGCAGATCGGGGCGGTGTGCACCGTCGGTCTGCTGCTGGCGGTCGTCGTGCTCTCCCCGCGCGACGACGGAGGCCGGCTCTCCGCGCTGGGCTACCGCCGGCTGCGGGCCGCCGCGTTGGCCGCGGCCCTGTGGTCGGTGGCCGCCACGATCGCGGTCGGCTACACCCTGGTCGACCTGTTCGGGTTGCCCGCCTCGCGGGTGTTGTCGGTGCGCGCGGTGCTGAACTTCGCCCTCACCGTGCCGCTGGGGCAGTCGTTGGCGCTCAGCGGCGCCCTCGCGCTGGTCACGGCGGTGATCGCGGCGCGCAGCCTGCGTCCGGTGGGGGCGCTGGTGGCCCTGCTCACCGCGCTGGCGGCGACGGTGCCGCCGGTCTTCACCGGCCATGCCGCCTCGGCCAACAACCACCAGTTGGCCGTGTCGAGCATGCTGCTGCACGTGGTGCCGGTCACTCTCTGGGCCGGTGGCCTGCTCGCCCTGGCGGTCACCGCCCGGGGCGGTACGGCCGACCTCGCCGTCGCGGTACGCCGGTTCTCGCCGCTGGCACTGGCCTGCCTGGTCGCGGTCGCCGGATCCGGGGTGCTGTCGGCGGGCGTACGGCTGACCAGCCTGGCCGATCTGACCGGAACCCGGTACGGGCAGATGCTGTTGGTCAAGATTGCCGCGCTGGCCGCGATCGCGGTCGCCGGGCTGCTGCACCGCCGCCGGGCGATCCCCGCCCTGGCCGCCGGTCGGCGTCGCCCGTTCCTGCGGGTCGCGGTCGTGGAGACGCTGTTGTTCGGCGCGACGATCGGAACAGCCGTGGCCCTGGCGCGGACGCCGCCCCCGATCGGCGACGCCGAGCTGGACCCGGCCCTCGCGCTGCTCGGGTTCCCCATGCCACCACCGCTGAGCATCGAGACGGCAGTCCGGCTCTGGCTGCCGGAGCCGCTGCTGATCGCCGTCGCCCTGGCCGCAGCCGGGGGCTACGTCGCCGGAGTGTGGCGGCTGCGTCGTCGCGGAGACGCCTGGCCGGCGACGCGTACCGTCCTCTGGTTGGCCGGCTGCGCCGTGATCATCATCGCCACCTCCAGCGGCCTGGCCCGCTACGGACCGGTGCTGTTCAGCGTGCACATGATGCAGCACCTGCTGCTGATGATGGTCGCGCCGATCCTGCTCGTCCTCGCCGGGCCGGTCACCCTCGCGCTGCGCGCACTGCGCCCTTCGGCGGACCCGCGCTGGCCGGGCCCCCGGGAATGGCTACAGGTGGCCCTGCATTCCCGGGTGTCCCGCGCGTTGACCAATCCGGTCGTGGCGCTCGCCCTCTACGTGGCCAGCCTGTACGTGCTCTATTTCACCGGCCTGTACGAGCTGGCGGTGCGCTCGCACGCAGCCCACCTGGCCATGGTCTTCCACTTCCTCGGCGTCGGGTACCTCTTCTTCTGGACGGCCATCGGTATCGACCCGGCCCCGCGTCGCGCGCCGTACCCGCTGAAAATGGTCCTGGTGCTGATCAGCATGGTGCTGCACGCCTTCCTCGGCGTCGCCCTGATGCAGTCGGCCACCCTGCTGGCCCCTGACTGGTGGATGGCGCTGGCCCGGCCGTGGGGGCCGACGCCCCTGGAGGACCAGCGTGCCGCCGGAGGAATCGCCTGGTCCTTCGGCGAACTGCCCACGCTGATCGTCCTCGGAGCGTTGATGGTCCAGTGGATCCAGGCCGACCGACGCGAGGCCCGCCGCCGGGACCGGGCCGCCGACCGCGCCGAGGCGGAAGGGCGTGAGGACCCCGAGTTGGCCGCCTACAACCGGATGCTCGCCGAACTGGCCGAACGCGACCGCCGGGTGGGCCGATAAGCAGTCGTCCAGCGGGCTCTCAGGAAGCTGGCAGCAAGTCGAGACAACATTGACGGCACCGGCGAGGAGAGGTTGGCCACCCCATGACGAGCGATCTCCGACCAACCCTGGCGCCGCAGGCGGATTTCCTCGCCCGGGTCACCGCGTGGGTTCTCGCGGTGGGTGGCGGCATCGGTCTGCTCGCCGCGGCCACGCTCACCGTCGAGAAGATCAACTTGCTGGCCGATCCGGACTACGTGCCGTCGTGCAGCATCAATCCGATCCTGTCCTGCGGTTCGGTGATGACCACCCCACAGGCCGCCGCCTTCGGCATCCCCAACCCGCTGATCGGCATCGCCGGCTTCGCGGTGGTCGCCACCCTTGGGGTGCTCCTGCTCGCCGGCGTGCGCCTGCCCGGCTGGTTCTGGCTCGGCCTCCAGGCCGGCGCCGCGTTCGGCGTGGTCTTCGTGCACTGGCTGATCTACCAGAGCCTGTACGTCATCGGCGCGCTGTGCCCGTACTGCATGGTGGTCTGGGTCGTCACCATCGCGATCTTCCTCTACACCACGCTGGACAACCTCCGGCGGTGGCGGCCGTCGTCCCGGCTGGCCGGGCTCGCCGGCTACCACAGCTTCATCCTGGTCACCTGGTACGTGGTGATCGGGCTGGCCATCCTGGTCCGCTTCTGGGACTACTGGTCCAGCCTCATCTGACCGACCTCACTGGGTAGTGCCGCTGCTCGACCTGAACCCGCGCTTCGGCTCGACGGTCAGCGGGTCGGGTGGGATCCACCGCTTGACCAGCTCGTTGGCGACGACGTACGCGAGGGTGAGCGCGGCCAACGTGGCCAGGACGGGTAGTGGCGGCCGGCCGAGGCCGAGCGGCGCGGCCAGGGGGCTGAACGGCAGGGCGACGGTGACCGCGATCAGCAGCGCCCCGGTGGCGAGCAGCGGCGTCGAGGGTCGGCTGCGCAGGAAGGACCGGTTGGTACGCAGCACCATCAGCACGATGATCTCGGTCGCGGTGAACTGGATGAACCACGCGGCGCGGAACACGTCGGTGGACGTCCGCCACCACCAGTGCAGTACGGCGAGCGCGGCAAGGTCTACGGCGATGCTGATGGCGCCGTAGACCAGCATGAACCGGCGGATCGCCCGGACGTCGACGGTGCGCGGCCGGCGAAGCTGCTCGGAATCGGTGTGGTCGGTGGAGATCGTGGTGTAGGGAATGTCGGAGAGGAAGTTCAGCAGCAGCACCTGCCGGGGCAGCAGCGGCAGGAAGGGCAGTAGCAGGGTGGCGACGCTCATGCTGACCACGTTGCCGAAGGACGCGCTGGTGTTGACCCGGATGTACTTCAGCGTGTTGGTGAAGGTCTGTCGGCCGAGACGGACGCCGTCGGCGACCACGTCGAGGTCCTTCTCCAGCAGGACGATCGCCGCCGCCTGCTTCGCCACGTCGGCGGCGGTGTCGACGGAGATGCCGACGTCGGCGGCGTGCAGGGCGGGGGAGTCGTTGATGCCGTCGCCGATGAATCCGACCACGGCCCCCCGGGCGCGCAGCGCGGTCAGCACGCGTTCCTTCTGCACCGGGTCGACCTCGGCGAACACCTCGGTGTCAGCGACCCGGTCCGGCAGCTCCGCGTCGGGGCAGGCGGCGATGTCGGGGCCGAGCATCGGCTCGCCGCTGAGGCCGACCTGCGCGGCGACGTGTGCGGCGGCGTGCCGGTTGTCGCCGGTGATCAGCCGGACGGAGACCCCCATCGCGGTGAGCCGGTCGATCGCCTCGGCGGCGTCGGGCTTGGCCGGGTCCTGAAAGGCCAGCAGGCCGACCAGGGTCATCCCCGCCTCGTCGTCCGCGGTGGCGGTGCGCGCCCCGGGCAGCGCCCGGACGGCCAGGCCGAGGACCCGCTGCCCGCGGTCGCTCAGTTCGGTGAACCGCTGTTGGACCCGGTCGCGGACCTGGTCGAGCGGTACGACGCCGTCGCCGGTGCGGGCCGTGGCGCACACGTCCAGCACGGCGGCGAGCGAACCCTTGGTGATCAGGGTGGCGGTGCCGCCGTCGTCGAACAGCAGGGACAGGCGCTGACGGCTGAAATCGTACGGAACCTCGGCGATCCGGTGAGCCGGATCGGCGGGCGGCTGGCCGGCCATGATCGCGGTGTCCAGCGGGTTGCTGAAGCCCTGTTGCAGCCCGGCATTGAGCCGGGCCAGGCGGGCGGTGTCGGCATCGGGTTCGCCGTCGACGGAGAGACAGGAGGCCAGCGTCACGCTTCCGGCGGTCAGCGTCCCCGTCTTGTCGGTCAGCAGCACGGTCATGGCGCCGAAGTCCTCGATAGCCTCGAGGCGCTTGACGATGACCCGGTGTGCGGCCATCGCCCGGGCTCCGGCGGAGAGACTGACCGCGACGATCGCCGGGAGCATCTGCGGAGTCAGCCCGACGGCGAGGGCCAGGGAGAACAGCAGGGAGTCGATGACCGGCCGGCCCATCAGCAGGTTGGCCACCGCGATGCCGACCAGCAGCACCACCATGATCCGGACCAGCAGCAGCCCGAAGCGGGTCAGCCCCCGCTGGAAGCCGGTCGCCGAGGGCCGGGCCTCGATTCGGGCGGCCACCTCGGCGTACGTGGTGTCCCGGCCGGTCTGCATGACCACCGCGCGGCCGGTGCCGCTGACCACGTGCGTGCCCATCCACAGCGCGTTGGTCCGCCCGGACAGGTCCGCGTCGGCGGGCGCCGGGTCCGAGGTCTTCTCGGCCGGGAACGACTCCCCGGTCAGGGCGGCCTGGTCGACCTGCAACCGCCGGGCGTCGACGACCCGGCAGTCGGCGGGCACCACGTCACCGGCGTGCAGCACCACCAGGTCGCCGACCGTCACCTCCTCGACCGGTACGGAGACCTGATGGCCGTCGCGGATCACCTCGACGTGCACCCGGACCCGTGCCTGGAGCGCGTCGACGGCCCGCCCGGCCTTGCGTTCCTGCCAGAACCCCAGCCCGCCACTGGCCGCGACGATGGCCAGGATGATGGTGCCGTCGATCAGGTCGCCGACGGCCATCGACAGCACCGTCGCGGCGATGAGGATCACGATGATGGGGCTGGTGAACTGGGTCAGCAGCAGCCGCCAGCCGCGGCGGCGGGCCACGGAGACCTGGTTGGGGCCCCGTTCGCGCAGCAACCGCGCGGCCTGCTCGCCGGTGAGCCCCTGGGCCGGAGCGCCGACGGCGGCCAGCGCCTCGGGCAGCTCACCGGCCCAGAACCGCGCGGCGCGGCCCTGCGGCCCGACCCGTGCCCCCACCCACCCTCCGCAGCCTCGCGGCGGCGCCTGCCGCCGCGCTCTCGACGCTACCGAGCGGAGACGGGCCGCGCGGCCCGTCGGCGCGATCGGTCAGCAAAGCCCAGCTCAGGTCCTGCATCGCGGACACCAGACGCGCGGCCATGTAGATCGACAGGGACACCGGAGCACCTTCGTACTCGATCAGCAGCTCTCGGCGACAGGTGCGGCAGGGCCAGGGCGAGCCAGTGGCCCCGGTTGATCGGCACCCGGTGCCGGTGTAGCTACCGCGCCTGGACCGCGGCTACGACAGCAACCGCCTTGATCAACGCCGATCGCCGTTTCGCCGTAATGGCGGTGTTGCGACCGATCAGACACCGCCGTACCGACGAAACGGAGTCGATCAACAGGCTGCGGAGGCCAGCGGCCGATCACTGACGCCCGGGACGTAACCGACAGGACCTCCGGCACCCTGCTCAAGCAGGAGCTCAGGGTGGAAGAGATGAGCAGGCCGTACTCGTGCCACGATCGATCAACGCTGCCGTCGGCTGTGGTGACGGCGGCGCCAGATCGACACCAGCACGACGACCACGAGCACGGCGAGCAGCGCGTGGGTTCCGATGCCCAGTTCCCGCTCGAGATAGTGAAGTGAGGCCGCGCCGAAGTAGCCCAGCAGCGCCACCCCCGCGGCCCAGACCAGCCCGCCGGCCAGGTTCGCCCACCCGAACGAGGCCCGACGCATCCCGCTGGCGCCGGCGACGATCGGGACGATCGTGCGCAGCACCGCCACCCATCGACCGATCAGCACCGCCGTCGCGCCCCGACGGGCGACCAGGCGCCGGGCCCGGTTCAGGTCCAGGTGCCGGCGTGCCACGGCGGGAGCCCGGCCCAGCACCGCCGGCCCGTAGCGTCGGCCCAGCAGGTAGCCGATCTGGTCGCCGAGGCACGCGCCGGCGGTCGCCGTGGCGACCACCGCCCAGAGCGGCAGCCCACCGCCGTGCGCCACCACCCCGCCGACCAGGACGGCGGTCTCCCCGGGGACCACCAGGCCCAGCAGGGTCGAGGACTCCAACGCGGGCAGGAGGAACACCAGGGTCAGTACGACCACCGGCGGCAGCGCGGCGATCATTGCCAGTACCCGCTCCACCTCCTGATTGTGGCGCTCGGAGCCGATCCGGAGGCGGCGATCGGTCCGGCGGAAACCGCCGAACCGTGCCGGATGAACCCGTATGGTTCGACGTGCAGGAGGCCCGTGAGCGAGACCGGCGACCGGGCGGTGGAGGCGAGGAGTGGTGGTAGCCCGGACGCATCGCCCGTCGCCGGCGCTGCTGGTCAACCTGGCCCTCTCGGCCGTCCTGCTGGTCGCGGCGAGCCTGCTGATCCGCCAGCATCCGGTCGCGGCCTGGGAGCGGGACCTGTTCACCCTGCTCAACCGCCTGCCGTCCGGGGCGGCGCCGGTGCTGGCCGCGGTCATGCAGGTCGGCTCGTACCTGGCGGTGTTCGTCGCCGTCGCCGTCGCCGCCCTGCTGCGGCGGTTCGCGGTGGCGCGGGACCTGCTGCTGGCCGGCAACCTGGCGTACTGGCTGGCGGTCGTCAACAAGCTCGCGGTGGCCCGGCAGCGGCCGGCCGGCCTGCTGGCCGACGTGGTCGTGCACGACACGATCACCGGCTTGCTGGGGTATCCCTCCGGGCACGTCGCGGTCGCCACCGCCCTGGCTCTGGTGGCCGCCCGGGCGGGCGGCCCACGCTGGCGGCGCCTGATGTGGGCCGTGATCGTCGTGGTGGCCGTGGCCCGGGTGCACGTCGGCGCGCATCTTCCGCTGGACGCCGTCGGCGGGTTCCTGGTCGGCTGGCTCGCGGTGTGCCTGACCCGGTTGGTGGTCGGGGAGGTCGGTCCGGAACGGTCCGCCGCCAGCCTGCGTCGGGCGCTGCGGCGCCGGGGGCTCGACGTGACCCGACTGGAGCCGCTGATCGGCGACGCCCGCGGCTCGTGGCCCTGGCGGGCGCTGACCGCCGACGGCCGGCAGTTGTTCGTCAAACTGAGCGGGGGGCAGCAGCGCGACGCGGACTGGGCGTACAAGCTCTACCGGCGGCTGCGGTTCCGGCACGTCGCCGACGAGCCGCCGTACCTGAGCGCGAAGCAGCAGAGCGAACACGAGACGTACCTGACGCTGCTGGCGGAGCGGGCCGGTGTGCGGGTGCCGGAGGTCGTCACGACCGCCACCCTGCCCGGTGGCGACGCGGTGCTGGTGCAGGAGTTCGTCGACGCCGCGCCGCTGCGCTCGACCGTCGGCCCGCTGCCACTCGCGGCGGTGGCGGACGTGTGCCGGCAGGTGTCGCTGCTGCACCGCGCCGGCATCGCGCACCGGGACCTGCGCGCGGCCAACATCCTCCTCGCCGGCCGGACCGCACATCTGGTCGACCTCGGGTTCGGCGTCGACGGGGCCCCCGCCGACCAGCAGGCGCGGGACCTCGTCGAGTTGCTGGTCACCCTCGCCGGCCGGGTCGATCCGGCGGCCGTGGTCGACGTCGCGATGGCGCAGCTGGGTGCCGCGCAGGTCGCGGACAGCCTGCCGTACCTGCAACGGCCGGTGCTCTCCCGGGCCGGCCACGACGCGCTGCGCCGGACGCCCACGCTGCTTCAGGAACTGCGCGGCGAGATCCTGCGCCGTTGCCCGGAGCGGGAGCGGCGGCTGGCCCGGGTCGGTCGGATCACGCCGCGCGGCATCCTGCTGCTGGTCGCGCTCGGCCTGCTGGTGTACGTCCTGCTGCCGCAGGTTGGTGAGGTACGCACCGCGCTGCGCCTGATGCTGCACGCGCACCCGGCGGCCCTCGCGGCGACCCTGCTCGGCTCGGTGGCCACCTACCTGCTCAGCGCGTTCGTGCTGCGGCTGGCCGCCGCCAACCGGATCCCGCTCGGGGAGACCACCGTCGTGCAGGTGGCCGCCTCCTTCGCCAACCGGCTGGCTCCCGGCAGCATCGGCGGTGCCGCGTTGAGCGTGCGCTACCTGCATCAGAAGGGGTTCGGCACCGCCGAGTCGGCGACCGCGGTGGCGGTCTCCCGGACGGCCGGCGTGGTGTCGGTCGCGCTGCTGCTGCCGGTGCTGCTGCCCTTCGCGCGCCAGCCCGTCCGGACGCTCGAACACGCCGCCACCAGCAAGGCGTTGCCGCTGCTGCTCGGCGTCCTGGTGGTGCTGCTGGTCGCCGCCGCGCTGCTCGCCGTACCCCGGTTGCGGCGCCAGGGGCGGGCGGTGGCCCGGCAGAGCCTCGACGCCCTCCGGGCGCTGCCCCGTCAGCACCGGCTGTCCCGGCTGGTCGGTGCGGCGCTGGCGCTGACCCTGGCCTACGGACTCAGCCTCTACTTCGGGCTGCTCGCGGTCGGCGAGCCGATCAGCCTGGCGCTGCTGCCGCCGGTGATCCTGGTGTCCGTCGTCGGTGAGGGCGTCGCCTCCGCCGCGCCCACCCCCGGTGGGCTGGGCGCCACCGAGGCGGCCCTGGTGTCCGGGTTGCTGCTCTACGGCGTGCCCGTCGACACCGCCGTGGCCGGTGTGCTGATCTACCGGCTCGCGACCTTCTGGTTACCCGCTCCGTTCGGGTACGTCGCCCTGCGGTGGCTGGCGCATCGGCGTCTGCTCTGATGTCGGCCCCGGCTCACGCCGCCGGCGGCCCCGCGTCGGCGACATGACCTCGGCGACGACCGAGGCCATGTCGATCCGGGCGTCGGTGTCGGCGGCACTGTCCCCGGCGCGGGACAGCAACTCGGTGAGCGCCGGCCCCAGCCGCTGTGCGGAGGCGATGTAGCTGGTCAGCGCGGAGCGGCGAAGAATGGCGGCGTTGGCCCGGCCGTGCCCGGGAATGGGTCGGTAGGTGATGGTGGGCCGGCCCGAGGCGAGCGCCTCCTGACAGGTGAGGCCCCCGGCGTTCTCCACCACGACGTCGGCCGCCCGCATCAGGGTGGGCATGTCGTCGACCCAGCCGAGTACGTGCCCGGGAAACCGGCGCAGCCGGCGGTGCAGCCGCTCGTTGCGTCCGCACACCACGACGGGCTCCGCGCAACCGGTGGCCAGCACCTCCGCCGCGGTCCGGGTCACCTCCCCGATGCCCCAGGAACCCGCGACGATCAGCGCGAGCCGGGCCCGCTCGGGCAGCCCGAGACGCTGCCGGGCGGCCTGGGTGCTCAGCTCGGACAGCGCGCCGAAGCGGGCGCTCACCAGCGGACGGACCACGCGCGCCGCCGTCGCGCCCGCGGCCACCGCCTGCTGGCGTGAGAGCTCGTGCACGACGCAGTACAGGTCCACGCCGGGCGAGATCCAGCTCGGGTGGATGGCGAAGTCCGTCACGTACGTGACCAGTGGCGCGGTGATCAGCCCGGCGGACCGCATCGGCCCCAGGAGCTGATTGGCGAAGGGAAAGGTCGTCACCACGGCCCGGGTGTCCGCAGGCAGGTGGCCCAGCACGCGGCGGACCGCCGGGCGCAGCGCGGCGCGGAGCAACTCCATCGAGCGGGTCGAGCGGGCGGTCGCGCTGAACAGCGCCTCGTAACACCAGGGCAGCCAGCGCAGCATGCTCCGGTAGGTCTCCCGGACGCCGGTGTCCAGCGGGCGGGGAAGCAGCGACAGGAAGTTCAGCCGGTCCACCGCCAGGCCATGGCCGGTCAGCAGGTGGGACAACTCGGCCGCCGCGGCGTCGTGTCCGGCCCCGATGTCGGCCGAGACGACCACGACCCGGCCGGTGGCGGGGCGGTCCGGCACGCCGGTGCGGGTACGGGCGGCCGAGCGACCAGAGCCGGCGCGGCGCAGCGCCGGCTGCCACGATTCACCGGCGCACGCCGCCCACCCCGTCTCGGGCCTGCACCCCGCCTCGGGCCTGCACTCCGTCACCGCGCGGGCATACCCACCCGGGCGGATCTCAGTCCCGGTCGGGGTCTACGGCGCGGGAACGACCTGCTGGCCGAGCGGCCAGATCGCGGCCGGGACGAGTTTGAAGTTGGCCACGCCGAACGGGATGCCGATGATGGTGAGGCAGAGGCCGACACCGGCGACGATGTGGGACAGGGCGAGCCACCACCCGGCCAGGAGCACCCAGATGACGTTGGCGACGCCCGAGGCGACGCCGACGCCGGGCTTGGGCACCAGGGTGCGGCCGAAGGGCCAGAGCGAGTACGACGCCAGCCGCAGCGACGCGACCCCGAACGGGATGGTGACGACGAGCACGAAGCAGATCAGCGCGGCGATGCCGTAGCCGATGGCCAGCATGAGCCCGCCGCCGAAGATGAGCCACAGCACGTTCAGCACGAATCGGATCATGAGCCAATGATGACCGGTGCCCGCCACCGGCCACCCGAGAGGGCGGCCGGTGGCGTTGCGGCGGTCAGCCGGTGACGCCGGTGACGCTGCCACCGGACTTCGTGACGCGGTACGTCACCCGCGTACCACTCCAGAAGTGGAACGTGAGGGTCACCGGGGCGCCGTCGCGGACCTCACCGAAGAAGGTCTCGGTCAGCGTGATGCGACTGCCGGTGTAGTCGGGGGAGAAGGCGACGTCGAACTCCTTGAACGAGGTCCAGTCGTGCGGGCCGGCGTTGCTGCCGTCGGCGTACCTCGCCTCCATGGTGGCGAGCTGGTCGCTCCGGAACTGGGTCGGAATGGCGAAGGAGGCGGTCGAACCCGTCGTGTTCGACAGCAGCGGCGGGTCGTAGGTGATCACGTCGATCCGCCAGGGGACGCCGGCGGAGAAGCGCGCCTGCAGGGTGGCGTTGACGCCGTACGCCCGGCTGCCGACCAGCCGGGTCAGCGCGCTCGAGGTGATGGTGAGCTGGTTGCCGGAGACGGTGTAGTCGGTGCCCTGCGTCAGGTTCGTGGTGCCCTGGCGCAGCCCGGCGAAGGTGGTGCCGTTGAGGTTCAGGGTCAGCGACTTGGCGGTGACCGAGCCGGTACGCGGCACGTACACCTGGTCGGACGAGGCGGTGCCGGAGCGGGTCGTCCAGCTCGACTTGATCTGGGCGAACAGTTCCGCGTCACGCCACTGGAAGGTGGTCCGGTTGAAGTGCTGGCCGTTGTCCCACAGTTGGGTGGTGAGCTGCCGGTGGCGGGCGTAGTAGCCGAGGAACTCGAAGAACTTCAGCTTCTCGCCCTGCTCGATGGTGCCGGTGTGCCGGTCGAAACCGAGCAGCCCGTACTCGCCGATGACGACCGGGATGCCCCGGGTGACGAAGGCGTTGTAGACCCGGTCGAAGGAGTCGACCAGGTCCTGCTGGGTGGTGGCGTCGAAGCGGGTGCCGCCGGCGACGTTCACGCTGAACGGCCAGTAGCCGTAGAAGTGCACGGTGGCGATCAGGTTGCGGTCGTTGAGCTGGTTGATCGTCGTGGTCAGCTCGTTGACGCGGGCCTGGTCGGCGGAGGTGTGCAGGGTCGGCAGGACCAGCATCCGGGTGGCGTTGTTGCCGCCGGAGGCGCGTACGATCCGGTGGAAGTTGACGTTCAGCTCGTGGAGCAGCTGAGCGTTCTGGGCGTCCCCGGAGCTGTTGGCGAACTGCGGTTCGTTGACGCTCTCGAAGTGCAGCTTCGGTGCGGCGTCCCGGAACGCGGCGGCGATCTGGGTCCACAGCGCGTTGTAGCGGTTGAGCACCGCGGTCCGGTTCGTCGGCATCTCGTGGATCCACTGCCACGAATCGTGATGCAGGTTGATCATCACGTAGAAGCCGTCGTCCAGGGCCCAGCCGACGACCTCCTTGATCCGGTTCAGCCAGGCCGCGTCGATGGTGTACGAGGGCGCCGGGCCGTGGTGGTTGCTCCAGGTGATCGGGAGCCGGATGCTGTTGAAGCCCTGGGCCCGGATGGCGTCCAGTTGCGCCTGGGTGACCCGGGGGTTGCCCCAGGCGGTCTCGTCGGCGCCGACGGCGTCGAAGGTGTTGCCGAGGTTCCAGCCGGGCTGCATGGCGGCGACGTAGGCCATCGGGTCGCCGGCCGGCGGCGGCGTGGTCGGCGGCGGGGTGCTGGGCGGCGGGGTGCTCGGCGGCGGGGTGCTCGGCGGCGGGGTGGTGGGGCCGACGCTGCCGGTGCAGGTGACGCCGTTGAGCGCGAACGAGGTCGGCGCGTTGTTGGCGCCGGACCAGGAGCCGTTGAAGCCGAACGACACCGCCTGGTTGGTGCCGAGCGCGGCGTTGTAGCCGACGTTGCTGGCGGTGACGTCGTTGCCGGACTGGGTGACGTTGGCGTTCCACGCCTGGGTCACCCGCTGGCCGGAGGGGAACGTCCAGGTCAGCCGCCAGCCGTTCAGCGGGTCGCCCAGGTTGGTGACGTCGACGTTGGCCGTGAACCCGCCCGGCCACTGACTGGGCGCGGAGTATGCCACCCGGCATCCGGCGGCCGCGTGGGCGGCACCCGCGTTGATCAGCCCGACCCCGGCCAGCAACACCGCGATGCCGCTGGTGATCAGGCCGAATCGCCATCGTGTCCTTCGTAGTGTGCCGCTCAGCCCGGCCATGACGCTCCTCATGTGGTGATGGTGTCGACGGGTGGCTGACCGGGCGCCGCGAGGACCACCGGAAACGTCCGGCCGGCTCGCACCATAAGTTGGGATCAACAACTTTGTCAATCGATGCCCTGTGATGTAAGGGGGTGGCGATTGACCACTGCCGGGGCGGGTAGTCCCCGGCGTGACAGCGGCGGAGGACCGGGACGGCGGACGGGTGCGGGACGCGGCCGGCCGAGCGCAGGCCGAGGTCGCGGCCGAGCAGGTGCGGGGCGCGGCCGGGCGGGTGCGGGGCGCGGTCGCGTGGACTGTCAGCGGGATCAGCAGCCGGGCCAACTGGCGGAGACGGCGACGCACCCTGGAGCTGTACGCCATCCTCGCCGTCCAGGCCGGGGTCGCGGCCGCGCTCGCCTGGGTCGTGGCGCACGAGGTGCTGCATCATCCGTCGCCGGTCTTCGCGCCCACCGCCGCCGTGGGTACCATCGCCGCCGCGATCGGCCGCCGGGCCCGCCGCACCCTCGAACTGCTGATCGGCGTGCTGGCCGGACTGCTGGCCGGCGACGCCCTGATCGCGGTCATCGGCACCGGTCCGTGGCAGATCGCCACCGTGGTCACGCTGTCCATCCTGCTCGCCCTGAGCCTGAGCCGGGGCGGACAGGTGGTCACCCAGGCCGGCGGTACCGCCGTGCTCATCGCGACGCTCGCGCCGCTGCAGCGCGGGCTCGAGCTGCCCCGGATCATCGACGCCACCATCGGCGGGCTGGTCGCCGTGGCGGTGGTGGCCCTGCTGCCGGTCAACCCGGTGCGGCTCGTCCAGCGGGCCGCCCGCCCGCTGTTCGCGGTCACGCAGGAGCAGCTGCACAAGGCCGCCGACGGGATGGCCCGCGGCGACGCGGACCTGACCGGCCGGGCCCGGGACGCGCTGGCCGACGTGGAGTCCCAGGTGCAGCTGCTCAACGACGCCGTCTCCGGCGCCCACGAGGCGGTGGCCGTCTCCCCGCTGCGCTGGCACCGGCGCGGCGAGTACGAGCGCTACGAGCGCGGCGCGACCTTCCTGAGCCTGGCCGTCCGGGGCGCGCAGGAGATGCTGCGCCGGGCGGCCACCGCGGTCCACGACGGCGAGCCGATCCCGCGCGGGTTGCCGGCCGCGCTGCACGACCTCGGCGACGGCCTCGCACTGATCCAGTTGGAAGCGGAGGGCGGACCCCACACGGGCCGGCCCGAGCAGCTGATCCTGAAGGGGATGGACCGGGCCGCCGAGGCGTACCACGAGGGGGTCGGCTTCTCCGGCAACGTGGTGGTGGCGCAGATCCGTACCGTCGCCACCGATCTGCTGCGTACCCTCGGTTGCTCCGAGCGGAAGGCCAGCGACCGGATCCGGGAGCGGTTCGCACGCCGGGTCGGCGCCGACCCGGCGGAGCGCTCCGCCGAGCCGGATCGCCGGTGACCGGATCAGATCCGCCCGGCCACCGTCCGGGCCAGCTTCATCAGCGGCTCGCGGTACGCGGCCGGGTCGTCCAGGCGGACCAGCCGGATGGCCACCCACACCCCGGAGGCGTGGACGAAAACGGCACCGTCCTCGAGATACGCCTCGTCCCCGAGGCCGGACAGGGTCTCGAATTCGTGATCGAGGTCGCGGTCGATGTCGAGGATCTTCTTCGCCCCGTCCCCGACGTAGATCTCCACCTGGGCCAACGGCCCGGAGACCGGTCCGGTGTAGGAGCAGCTTTCGCCGCCCGGCACCGCGTCCGCCAACCGGGTGCCGGCCAGCTTCTCGGCCTCCTGCTGGGAGACCAACGCGCAGGCGTCCACCGGCGGCGCGTCCACCGGCTCAGGCGCGTCGGCCGGCTCGGTCGGCGGCCCGGCCTCGGTCGCCGGGGCGGGCACCGGTGGCGCCGCGGTGGGCGCCGTGGCACCGCAGGCGGCGAGGGCGGCGACGGCGACGGCCGACACCGCCAGCCGGGCGGGGGTCAGGAATCTCACCGGTTCTCCCTCGTCCGAGGCTCAGCTGGGCAGGCCGTCGAGCACCCGGCGCAACGCCTGCTGGTAGCCGTCGGGTTGGGCGCCGAGGCGCTGGAAGCTGCTCAGGGTCACCGTGAAAGCGCCCGCGTCGTTGATCACCACCGCCTCGGCCCCGAGCTCCTTGACGGCCAGGTAGCCCTTGCCGTCGCCGAGATCCGTCACGTCCTGGTAGCTCTGGTCGGCCTGCTGGCGCTGATAGTCGTAGGTGCTCTCGCCGGCCAGCCCGGAGGCCATCGTCACGGTGAACAGGGCGACCCCCTCGCCGTCGCCGAAGCTGCAGTTGCCCTGGTCGACCATTGGCTGACCGACGAACTCGGCGACCTGCTCGGCGGTGAACGGGCAGGCCGGGGGTGCCGCTTCGGTGTCGTCGGCGGGCAGCTCGAGACCGGCGTCGTCGGCGGACAGGTCGGCGTCCGCGCCGGCGGCCGGTGGCGGGGGTTCGCTGCGGTCGCATCCGGTCAACGCGAGGACGGTCGCGAAGACCGCGGGCAGGATCAGTCGCCGCACGTGTTCTGTTCCCTTCTTCCGCCCGGCCTCGACCGGCCGGCAGGTGACGTCTCGACGCTACGGCCGGCCGCCCGCGAAGGAATCCGGCGTTTCCCTCGCCATTGCCGGCGGACCGGCCCGGGCCAACGCGGCGCCGAGTTCGGCCCGACGGGAGATGCCCAGCTTGCGGTAGACGCGGGACAGGTTCGTCTCGACGGTCTTGGGGCTGACGAACAGTTCGTCGGCGATGGCCCGGCTGGTCCGTCCCTGCGCGGCGAGCCGGGCGACCCGCTCCTCCGTCGCGGTGAGGTCCGACGGCGCGGGCGGCCGCCCGCCGAGCCGGGCGGCCTCGGCTCGGGCACGTTCGGCGAACGCCGTGGCACCGAGGGCGTCGAACTCCGCGGCGGCGGCCTCCAGCGCCTCCCGGGCCGGTCGCTTGCGGCGCAGTCGGCGGTGCACCACGCCCGCCACCAGCAGGCACCGGGCCCGATCCAGCGGCAGGACGTCCGGTGCCACCGCGGCGCGCGCGGCGGCGAGGTCGTCCAGGGCAGCCGACGGGTCGACACCCCCGGCGCTGTCCAGCAGGGCCCGACTGCGGGCCAGCCCCAACAGCGTCCAGGGCCGTGGCACACGTCGGTGTCGCTGCGCCAGCCGCTCCAGGGCGGCCCGGGCGGTGGCCAGGTGGCCCGCGCCGACGCAGGCCTCGATCCAGTCCGGCTCGAAGCGCTGCGCCAGCGGCTCGGTCAGGCCCATCCGGTCGACCGTCGCGGCGAGCCGGCCGTACCCGGCCGCCGCCTCGGCCATCCGCCCGACGCAGAGCGCGACGAAGGCACCCAGCTGAAGGTGGATGCGGCGGCACCAGTCGTCGTCGAGCTCCTCGCCCCGCCGTATGCCGGCCTCGGCCACCCGCGCCGCCGCGTCGAGCCGGCCTCGCAGGGCGTCGAGCGACCCGGCCAGCCAGGTCTCCGCGGTCAGCTCGGTGCCGAGCAGCTCACCGAGGTCCCGAGCCGCCGCGATGTGCCGCTCGGCCGCCGACCAGTGCCCCGCCAGCAGTTCGGTCTCACCGAGGTGCTTGAGCAGCTCGTACTGCGACGGTTCGTCTCCCCGGGCCGCCGCCCGGTCCAACAGCGCCTGTAGCCGGGCGCGGGCCCGGGCCGGCTCGTCGACCGCCTTCCACCAGATCGCCGGGATCGTGCCGGCCAGCCACGACGGCTCCGGGCCCTCCACCTCCAGGGCACGGTCGAGCAACTCGGTGCGGGGTGGCTCGCCGGCCCGTACCTCGTTGAAGAACAGCTGCAGCAGCGCCGCCGCCAGGAGCCCGCGGTCGCCACCCGGGCCGGTGAGCAGGGCGATGGCCGCCTCCGCGTGCGCCCGTGCCGGTTCCGGCAGGTCGACGAAGAGCGCGAGGTGGGCGTGGATCCGGCCGGCGAGCGGAGTACCGGGCGTGGTCGCCGCCAGCGCCCGACCGGCGGCCTCGACCGCCGTGCCGCCCGACTCGTCGGCGCTCCACGCCACCACGGCGCGCAGCAGCAGCGCCTCGGCGCGCACGTCGCCGGTGAAAGCGGCGGCCACCGCCTCGGCGGCGGTTCGGGCACCGGGATGGTCGCCGCAGTCGAACCGGCAGCGAGCCGCCGCCAACAGCCGTTCGCCGTGGCCGACGCGGTCATCGGTCGGGGTGAGGCGACCGGCCGCCTCGTACAGGTTCGCGGCGGCCTCCGCCGCGCCCCGGGCATGCTGGCGGGCGGCGGCCGCGGCGAGCGCGTCGGCCACCACCGGGTCCGCTGTGGTGGTGCACAGGGCCAGGTGCCGGACCCGCTCGTCGGGGTCGGCCACCACCTCGGCGAGCCGGCGGTGCAGGCCGCGTCGGACGCCGGGCGGAATGCCGGCGCGGACCGCCGCCGCGTACACCGGGTGGGCGAACTCGACGCGTAGCGGCGTCACGACCAGCAACCCCGCCTCCTCCGCCGCGTCGAATGCGCCGGGGGACACCCCGGCCGCGGCCAGATCCCGGAGCAGGGGTACGCCGAGCAGGGCCGCCATCCGTACGGCAGCCCGGCACCGGGCCGGCAGTCCGGCGAGCACCTCGCCGAGGAGTTGGTGCATGGAGGAGGCCACCGGTAGGTCCTGTGCCGGCTCCGGGGGGTGCGGCAGGCGCTGCACGGCGCGGGCCACCTCGATGGCGACCAGCGGGTTGCCGCCGGCCTCCCGGGCGATCCGGGCCAGCAGCGGGCGGTTCGGCGCGGTCCCGACCCGCTCCCGCAGGACGTGATGCAGTGCGTTCACGCCGAGCGGGGTCAGCCACAGCCGGGTCAGCCGTCCGACGCCGGCGTCGAGCCCGAGGGGCGCGGCGCGCGGCGACGTCCCGTTGTCGGTGCGGGAACTGGCCAGCGTGGCCAGCTTCGGACCGATCCGCCGCAGCGCGAACCGCAGGGCGCGTTCGCTCGGCCGGTCCAGCCACGGCGCGTCGTCCACGGCGACCAGCACCGACCCGCCCATGGCGAGCACCGCCTCCAGCAGCGAGCGGGTGGCGGCGCCGATCACCCGCTCGTCGACCGGTTCGTCGCCCTCGCGGGTGAGCAGCACCGTCTCGGCCGCGACGCGCTGCGGACGCGGAAGGTCCGCCGTCAGCGCGGCCAACGGGCGCAGCAGGTCGGCGAGGGCGGCGAAGGGCAGGTCGCCCTCGCACTCGGTCGGCGCGCAGGACAACACGCGCCAGCCGGCCGCTGCCGCCTCGGCGACCAGCACCCGTAACAACGCCGTCTTGCCGATCCCGGCCGGGCCTTCCAGCAGCACCGGCCCAGGCTCGTTGAGGGAGCGCCAAGCCTGGTCGAACAGTTCGTCCCGGCCGACGAGCGCTCGTCGCATGGTGGCGATTCTGGCACCGCCCGCGAAGGGTGACCATCGTGCGTACGGCGAGCCACGGACGGCGGTCGGTCGACCGCCGTTCAGGCGTGCAGCGCCCGGCTGGTTGGCCCGTGGCGCAATCGCGGGAGGTCAGTGCGGCGCCGGCTCGGGTGCGCGCTCCACATCGGTCGCCGGGCGGTCGGTGGCGTCCTCCGCGGTGGCCGCCGGGGGCCCGGCGAACCAGTCGATGCCCCCCGGCTTACCCGCCGCGACGGCCGCCGCCGCCCGAGCCACCGGGTCCGGTAGCGGACGCGCGGCGGACCCGGTCTGCGGGGGGTGGCCGGACCGGTCCTGCGTGCCGCCCTGCGGATCCCCGCCGCCCTCGGCCGTGGCCCGGTCCGGGCTCGGCGCGATCCGGTCGGCACCGTCGTCGGTGGCCTCGGGGGCTGCGGCCCCGCCGTCGTCGGCCGGGTTCCCGGTCGGCGGCACCGCTTCGCCGCCGGTGCGGGCCGTGGGACGCTCACCCGCGCGTGCGGCCACCATCGGGTACTCGGCGGTCTCGCCACCGCCGGCCGCGGCGGCCATGACGGCGGCGGCAGCCAGATCGGCGACGCGCTTGGCCTCCCGTTGCACCCGGGCCCGGGTCTCCTTGGCGTGCCGCTCGGCCGCCTCGACGGCCCGGCGCACCTCGTCCAGCCGCCGGGTCTCGGCCTCGAGGTCCCGGCTGGTCTCCGCCAGCTGCTGCCGCAACCGGCCCAGCTCGGCGTCCGTGTCCTCCTTGTCGCGCCGCGACTCGTCGAGCTGTTGCCGGGCGGTTTCCAGCTGCTCCTGCACCTGGGCCAGCATGTCCTGCTGCTCGCCGACGGCCAGCTGTACGGCGTGCAGCTGCTCCTCGGCGGCTGCGGCCTGCTCGTCGCTGTGCTTGCGTACCTCGGCGGCCTGTTCGTCGGCGCGCTTACGGATCTCCGCCGAGTACTGCTGAGCGTCCGCGATCATCGAGCTGACCCGCTGCTCCGCGGCGGACCGCTGGGCGGCCAGCTCGCGTTCGACGGCCGCCCGTTGCTCGGTCAGGTCCTCCTCGGCCGCGGCCCGCCGCTCCGCCAGTTCCTCCTCGACGGTGGTCCGCCACTGGGTCATCTCCTGCTGGTTCTTCGAGCGGGCCGCCTGGATCTCCTGGTGGATCTGGGTACGCGCGGAGGTGGTCAGCGCCTCGGCCGCCGCGCGGGTCTGCTCGATCTGTTGGCGGCACTGCTCGCTGATCCGCTGCGCCTCCTGCTGGGCGCGTTCGTGTGCGGCCTCCCCCTCGGTGCGCAGCTGGTCGGCGCGTTCGCGGGTCTGCACCAGCTCGGCGTCGGCCGCCGCCCGCAGTTCCTCGTACGTCTTCTCGTGCTCGGCCCGCCGGCCGGCGAGTTCCTCCTCGAGATCGGCGAGGGCCTTGACGGTCCGCTCCCGCGCGTTGGCGAGCATCTTCTCCGCCTCCGCCTGGAGTTTGTTGGCCCGCTGCGTGTGGCTCTCCACGATGTTGGCGGCCTGCTTCTCCGCCAGGTCCAGGATCTGGCCGACCATCGGGCCCACATCCTGGAAGGCCGCCTTGTCCAACTGCGCGGGCCGCTGGCGCAGGTCGGTCACCTCGACCTGCAACGCCTGGAGCTTGCCGACCATCTCCTGTGCCTGCGTCGCGGCCCGGTCCCGTTCGGACGAGAGGGCGGCGAGTCGGCCCTCCGTCTGCTCGACGTAGTGATCGACCTGCCGTCTTTCGTACCCGCGCAGGGTGACCTCGAAGTTCGGCCGCAAAGCCAGGTCGTCGCGGGCTGCGAACGGCTCCTCGCCGATGGACATGCCTCATCCTCCGTATGGTCGCGAGTCGCCACACCGGGCGGCCCGGCGGCGATGACGCGCAACGCTACCGCTGCTCGCGTCGGTCTGTCCTCCCACCCCGGTACCGTTTCCCGCCGCCTGACCGGCGGCGTCGGCCGGCGGCGGCGCCGGTCAGCCGGCGCACCGCTCCGGTATGGACGCCGTCGGGCGGGCGGCCGCTGCGCCGACCGCGCCGGGGCGGGGAGGAGGATTCGGAACCCACGCTTGACATGAAGTTAGGTTAGGTTAACCTAACCACCATGGTGAGCGGAGGGGCGTCGGGCGGCGCCGAGCAGCGCCTGAGCGGAGTCGACCTCCGCCTGGGCTACCACGGCACGCAGGTGGTGCACGGTGCGACGATCGCCCTGCGACCGGGCGCGGTGACCGCGCTCGTCGGGCCGAACGGCAGCGGCAAGTCCACCCTGCTGCGGGCGCTCGCCCGGCTGCATCCGATCGGCGGCGGCGCGGTGCACTTCGCCGACGGCACCGCCGCGGCCGGCCTGCCGGCCAAGGAGTTCGCCCGCCGGGTGACCCTGCTCGCCCAGAGCCGACCGGTCCCCAGCGGAGTCACCGTCCGTGACGTGGTCGGCTACGGCCGACACCCCTACCGGGGTCGCTGGCGGGCCGACGACCCCGACGGACCGGCCGCCGTGGCCCGCGCGATGGAGGTCACCGGGGTCACCGCGATGGCCGACCGGCCGGTGGACGAACTGTCCGGCGGCGAGCTGCAACGGGTCTGGCTGGCCACCTGCCTGGCCCAGGACACCCCGGTGCTGCTGCTCGACGAGCCAACCACCTTCCTCGACCTGCGCTACCAGGTCGAGATCCTCGACCTCATGCGTGACCTCGCCGACGAGCACGACGTCGCGGTCGGCGTCGTGCTGCACGACCTCAACCAGGCCGCCGCGGTGGCCGACGAGGTGGTCCTGCTGCACGGCGGCCGGGTCCGTGCCACCGGCACCCCGGCCGAGGTCTTCACCGAGCCGGATCTGACCGAGACCTACGGCATCCGGATCGAGGTCGCCGTCGACCCGCTCAGCGGGCTGGTGACCACCCGACCCGTGGGGCGGCACCTGGCCCGTGTCGCGCTCTGAGCACCAGAACCGTCAACATCCACATCCGAGAAAGAACCTCATGTCCCGTACCCGTGTCACCACTCTGCTCGCCGCCGTCACCGCGCTGACGCTGGCGGCCTGCGGCACCACCGAGAACACCGCCGAACCCACGACCGCCACCCCCGCCGCCGGCGGGCCGGTCACCGTGACCGACAGCCGCGGCAAGGAGGTGAAGCTCGACAACCCCGCCACCAAGGTCGTCGCCCTGGAGTGGGGCGAGGCCGAGATGCTGGTCAGCCTCGGTGTCATGCCGGTCGGCGTGGCCGACACCAAGGGCTACGCCACCTGGGTGACCGCCGCCGTGCTCGCCCCCGACGTCAAGGACGTGGGCACCCGGGGCGAGCCGAGCGTCGACTCGATCGTGGCGCTCCAACCCGACCTGGTGGTCATGGAGGACGGCCGCGGCGCCAACCTGGTGACCCAGCTGGAGAAGTACGTCCCGGTGATCGTCACCAGGGGCAGCGACGCCTCGGACAACCTCGGCCGGATGCGCGCCGATCTCAACATGATCGCCGAGGCGATCGGCCGGACCACCGAGGCGCAACGGCTGCTCGCCGACTTCGACGCCGCCATCGCCGACGGCAGGAAGAAGATCGCCGAAGCCGGCGCGGCCGGCCGACCGTTCGCCATCGCCGACGGCTGGAAGGAAGGCAGCACGGTCAGCATCCGGATGTTCGGCCAGGGCGCACTGGTCTCCCAGATCGGCATCCAACTCGGCCTCACCAACGCCTGGACCGGCAAGACCGACGAGGTGTGGGGCCTGGGCCAGACCGACGTCGAGGGACTGACCGGGCTCAAGAGCGCCGACCTGCACTTCTTCTACAACGCCTCGGACGGCGCCGACGTCTTCGCCGACGGCCTCGCCGGCAACGCCATCTGGACCTCGCTGCCCTTCGTCAAACAGGGCCACCTGCACCGGATGCCCGACGGCATCTGGACCTTCGGCGGGCCGCTCTCCGGCAAGCAGTACATCGACCAGCTCGTCACCGCGTACGCGGGGTGACCGCGCCGATCGCGCCCCCGCGCCCGGAGCCGGCCGTCCGGCCGGCTCCGGCCGGACGCCCCTCCGCATCCCGGGTGGCCGGGATCTTCCTCGCCGCCACCGCGCTGTCGCTGCTGGTCGCCGCGGTGCACCTCACCCAGGGCACCTCCGGCGTGGGTGCGCTCGACCTGCTGCGGCTGCTCACCGGCGACGACGACGAATCGGCCCGGGTGCTGATCGCCTCCCGGGTGCCCCGGCTGCTCGCCGGGCTGGCCATCGGCATCGCCCTCGGCTTCGCCGGTGCCGCCCTGCAGTCGATCGCCCGCAACCCGCTCGCCTCGCCGGACACCCTCGCCGTCAACGCCGGCGCCCACCTGGCCATCGTCTCGGTCGCCGCGTTCGGCGTCGCGCTGCCCGCGCTGCCCGCCGGCGGCCTCGCCTTCTGCGGCGGCCTCACGGCGGCCGGCCTGGTGATGACGATGTCGGCCGGCGGCCAAGCCGGCACCACCAGGCTGATCCTCGCCGGCTCGGCCACCGCCCTGGCGCTCAGTTCGGTGACCATGCTGCTGCTCCTGCTCTTCGAGCAGGCCACCATCGGCCTGTTCGCCTGGGGCAACGGCTCGCTGGTGCAGGCCGACCTGGTCGCGCTCACCCAGCTCGCCCCGGTGATCGGTGCCGCCCTCGTGGCGCTGATGCTGCTCGGTCACCGCCTCGACATCCTCGCCCTCGGCGACGACACCGCCACCGTGCTCGGTCTCGACGTACGACGTACCAGGCTGCTCGTCACGGTGCTCGCCGTGCTGCTGTCCGCCGCAGCGGTCACCCTCACCGGGCCGGTGGGCTTCGTCGGTCTGTGCGCGCCGGTGATCGTCCGGCTGCTCGGCCCCCTGGTGCCCGAGGTACACCGGCACCGGGTCCTGCTGCCGCTGTCCGGGATCGCCGGAGTGATCATCGTGCTCGGTTCCGACGTGCTGCTGCGCGCCGTCATGGGCGGCCAGGCCGGCGTCGACATCCCCACCGGCGTGGTGACCACCCTGCTCGGCGCCGCGATCCTGATCTGGCTGGCCCGCCGGCACCGTGCCGCCGGCCCCACCCGCCGCCCGCCCGGTGGCCACGCGGCGGTCCGCTCGACGGCGTTCCACCGCACCGTCGTCGCCGTCGCCGGCACGATCGCCGCAGCCGCGGTGCTGCTCGGCATGCTCACCGGGGACACCTGGGTGCTGTTCGGCGACATCGTGAACTGGATCAACGGCAGCACCGGGCCGGCGTACACCTTCGTGCTGGACCAACGGTGGCCGCGGGTGGCCGCGGCGGTGCTGGCCGGCGCGGCGCTCGCGGTCGCCGGCACCACCGTGCAGGCGGTCTGCCGCAACCCGCTGGCCGAACCCGGCATCCTCGGCATCACCGCCGGCGCCGGACTGGGCGCGGTCGGTCTGCTCACGTTCGTGCCACTGGCCGGCGTCTGGGCCGTCTCGGGGGTGGCCGGAGTCGGCGCCATGCTGGCCTTCGCCCTCGTCTACGGCGCGGCCTGGCGCGGCGGGCTCAACTCCGACCGGTTGGTCCTGATCGGCCTCGGCGCCTGGCAGGGCGGCACGGCCCTGATCACCTACCTGATCGTCGCCTTCGACCCGTGGAACACCGGCAAGGCGTTGACCTGGCTCTCCGGCTCCACCTACGGCCGCACCGGCACCCAGGTGCTGCCGGTGGCGATCGCGCTGCTGGTCCTCACCCCGGCGGTCGCCGCCGCCCGCCGCGAACTGGACCTGATGACGCTGGACGACGACACGCCGCGGGTGCTCGGCGTCCGGCTGGAGCGCACCCGGCTGCTCGCGCTCGGCGCGGCGGCGCTGCTCACCTCGACCGCCGTCGCCGCGGTCGGCGTGATCGGCTTCGTCGGCCTGGTCGCCCCGCACGCCGCCCGCGCCCTGGTCGGCGGTCGCCACGCCCGGGTGCTGCCGGTGGCCGCGCTGCTCGGCGCGGCCCTGGTCAGCCTCGCCGACACCCTCGGTCGCACGGTCATCGCCCCGGCGCAGGTCCCCGCCGGCCTGGTCACCGCGTTGATCGGCACCCCGTACTTCGTCTGGCTGCTGTGGCGCTCCCGCGCCGCCGCCCCGCAAACCCGGTAGCGCACCGGTCCGGATCAGGAAGGCACCATGACCAGCACCCTGCCCGCCGCGCCCTGGCGGTTGTTCACCGTCGAGGTCCACGCGGTACGCCGGCTCAGCCCGTCGTTCGTCCGGGTCACCTTCACCGGAGCGGACCTGGACCGCTTCGCCGACAACGGCTACGACCAGCGGATCAAGCTGGCCCTGCCGCTGCCCGGCCAACGCGGGGTGTACCTGCCGCAGGGCCCGGACTGGTACGCGCGCTGGCGGGCGCTCCCCGAGCACCGGCGCAATCCCATCCGTACCTACACCGCCCGCGCGGTTCGGCCACAGCTCAACGAGGTGGACGTCGACCTGGTGCTGCACGGCGACGGCGGGCCGGCGACCCGGTGGGCGCGGCGGGTCCGCCCCGGCGACGAGATCGCCATCCTGGGACCGGACGCGGCGTACGACGGTGACCACGGCGGCGTCGAGTTCCGTCCCCCGTCGACCGGGTGCCTGCTGCTGGCCGGGGACGAGACGGCCGTGCCGGCGATCAGTGGCATCTGCGCGCGGCTGCCGCTGCACGCCCGGGGCCGGGTGTTGCTGGAGGTGCCCGAGGCGGCCGACGTGCTGCCGCTGGCCGCCCCGCCCGGAGTGGAGGTGACCTGGTTGCCCCGCGGCACCGACCCGCACGGCGCCCGGCTGGTCCCCGCCGTCACCGCCGCGGCCGGCGAGTTGCTGGTCGGCCGGGTGCCCGCCGTGGCCGGCGTGCCGGTCGCCGGTCCGGCCGGCGTGCCGGTCGAGGACGTCGACGTGGACCGCGAACTCCTCTGGGAGGTGCCCGACCCGTTCCCGGCAGCGCCCCTCTACGCCTGGCTGGCCGGAGAAGCGGGCGTCATCCGCACCCTTCGCCGCCACCTGGTGAACGAGCGCAATCTGGACCGCCGCGCCGTGGCCTTCATGGGCTACTGGCGTCACGGCCGCGCCGACCCCTCCTGACACCCACCCCGTCCCCGTCCCCGTCCCCCGCCGTCGATCTTGCACTTTTCGTCGCCACAAAAGCCCTGAAGCCGGGCATATGGGCGACCGAAAGTGCAAGATCGCGGGGGCAAGGCGCGGGGGGAGGGGAGGGGAGTTAAGGGAGGGGGTGGGAGATGTTGCGGGCGTGGTCGGTGAGGGCGGCGGCGGTGACGGTGGCCTCCAGGGGGAGGATCTCCAGGCAGCGGCGTACGGCGACGGCCATCAGCGCGGCCGGTACCCGCATCGACAGCGTGCAGTGCGGCACCCACCGCCCCGGCTGGTAGTGCTCGACCAGCGTGACGCCGGCCGCCGCGAGCCGGGCATGCACCCGTCGGTGGTGTGCCAGCAGTTCGGGTGTGGGGACCGGGCCCAGCCAGAGCACCCGACCGACGAACTGGCCCGCGTACTGGAACGACAGCCGCAACGGCACGGCCACCGTGGTGCCGGCCAGGGCCGTGGCGACCTGCTCCGGGTCGAGGCGTGGCGCGACCGCGAGCGAGACGTGCGGTCGGTGCCGTTGCTCCAGCAGCGAGCGCATGCTCTGCACCCCCTCGGCCTCGAGGGCGTCCCAGAGCACCCGGATCCGTCGGGTGGCGGCGGTGTCCAGGTAGAGCTCCAGCGCGGCGACCACATGATCAGCGTAGGCCGGTGCTCACGGCACGATGACGGCCCGGCCCTCCAGCGTGCCGTCCTGCATCTGCTGGTACGCCCGCATCGCGTCGTCCAGCTTGAACGTCGTCGTCTTCGGCCGTACCAGCCCCCGGGCGCCGAGTTCGAGCACCTCGATCAGCTCCGGCCGGCTGCCCCAGTACGTGGTCTGGATGCTCACCTCGTACGGCACGGAGAAGAAACCGACCGGCAGACTGCCGCCGCCGATCCCGACGATGGTCAGGTCGCCCAGGGGGCGGGCGGCGGCGCCGAGCCGCAGGGTGGCGTCGGCGCCGACGAAGTCCAGCACGACGTCGGCGCCGCGACCGCCGGTGGCCGACCTGATCTCCTCGACGGTGCCCTCGCCCGAGCGCAACGCCAGGTCGGCGCCGCACTCCTCGGCGAGCCGCAGCGCCTCGTCGCGGGTGTCCACCGCGATCACCCGGGTGGCGGTGGTGGCCTTGAGAATCTGCACACCGACGTGCCCGAGCCCGCCGACACCGATCACCACGGCCGTGCTGCCGGGCGGCAGCTTGGACCAGGACCGGCGGATCGCGTGGTACGGGGTCCACCGTCCAGGCCGAGTCCGCCCCCGCCGCCGGGCACCGGTGGCCGGGTTCTCGCATTGGCTTCCTCTGCCACCTGGAGGGGGCAGGTTCCCGGCGGTGTTCATGCCGCACACCGGGTGGTTGACGCTTCACAGCCGAACCCGATGGCCTCGGCTCCACGTCCGTACACGGCAAGCCCTGCCCCGTTCACAATGTTCAGGGCGGCGTTGCTGTCGGCGTGACCGACCCACCGGCATGACGTGCACGCGAACACGACGCCCTTGCGGGACGCCGGATCACGATGCCCGCACGCGGAGCATGTCTGGGACGTGCCCGCTGCAGGGACTTTCAACAACTGTCCGCCTCGTTCGGTCAGCTTGTACGCCAGAAGCTCGATGGTTCGGCTGTGTGCCTCGTTGCGCATCGACCGGTTCAGGCCGGCCTTCTGACGCACCCTCGCGCCGGGCTGCTCGACGGTGCCTTTGGCGCTGCGGGTCATGTTGCGGATCCGCAGATCCTCCACCACCACAATCCCGTACCGCTGCGCGAGGGAGGTGGTGGTTTTATGCTGCCAGTCACCCCGGCGGCGCTTGACTTTCGCGCGCACCTTGGCGATCTGGTCATAGGTTCGACGTAGCCGGTTCGATGTCGGCTCGCCGTGTTTGCGTGCTCGCTTCTG
>NZ_BMNB01000050.1 GCF_014646235.1 Micromonospora sonchi
CTACGCTGTGGCACGCGGCCACCGCAAGATCTGATGTTGTGTCCACAACGCACAGACGATCACGCGGTGGCCGCCTCGCGTCCAGCCCTTCCGAGCAGCGAAATCTCAAACGGCGGCTGCCGTACTAACGCGGCTGGAAGAGATCATGCGGACGGTGTGCGCCGACTTCGAGACCGAACTGGTCGAGTTCAACGGCGAAGGCGAGCACGTGCACCTGCTGGTCAACTTCCCGCCCAAGGTCGCCCTGTCGAAGCTGGTCAACAGCCTCAAGGGCGTGTCCTCACGGAGGATGCGGCAGGAGTTCCCCGACCTGGTGCGCCACTACTATCGAGCCAACAAGCTGTGGTCGGCCTCGTACTTCGCGGGCTCCGTCGGTGGCGCACCACTGACCGTCCTGCGCCAGTACATCGAGCAGCAGAACCGTCCAGGCTAGAGCACGCTCGGGCCTTGGCGGCCCTCCCGCGCGGGCCTTCACCCCCGCCCTAAAGGGCGGAGCACTGGCCCGCATTCCGGTAGCCGTGCTGGACGATGCGCTTCGCGGCGATCTCGTGGCTGGCCGGGTCGTCCGGCGCCAGCGTGCCGAGGCCGTCGACGTACCGGTTGAACATGCAGAACGCCGCGGCGATGAGTACCACGTCGTGGACCTCCAGGTCGGTCGCGCCCGCCGCGCGGGCCTCGGCGACCAGCTCCGCCGTGACGTCCCGGCCACTGCGCTGCACCGCCGCGGCGATGCGCAGCAGCGCTCGCAGCTTCTCACCAATTTCAGCCGTCGCCAGATCCGCACAGACCTGCTCCACCAGGGCCATCCCGGACGGCAACTGGGCCGCCGCCAGGGCCGAGTGCGAGGCGCAGCAGAACCGGCATTCGTTCAGCCCGGAGACGTACGCTGCGACCAGCTCCCGCTCGCCCGGGCTCAGCGTCGGGTGCGGCGCGCGCAGCAGCGCCTCCGCCAGCCCGTTCAGCGGCCGGGCGGTCTCCGGGCGAAAACGCATCGGCCCTCTGATGCCCGGGTACGCCCGCTCGTCGAGTCCGAGATCGATGTGCGCCATGCCGCACCCCTCTTCCGGTCATCACCTTCCGGACCGACGGTGTCAGCCCGGCGGGACCGGCGGCCACTTCCAGCTTGCGCAGCCGGGAGGAACCGGGACTGTGCTCAGGCGAGCACGATCAGGGCGATCCAGGCGCCGACGATCAGCGCGAGGGCCAGCGCCAGCACCCAGGTGGGAACGGTGTACTCGCCGCGCCGGTTGCGTTCGATCTCGGCGCGGATCTTCTCGCGGCGGCGTTCGAGCCAGTTCTGCCGCTCGGTGCCCTGGCCGGGCCGATGGGGTGGCTGAGGAATCATGGCCGGGCAAGCCTACCCGGCCCGCCCGGTCGGAACGGGCCGGGTAACGCTCACATGCTGGCGATCAGCCGCTCCACCCGCTCGTCGTACGCCCGGAACGGGTCCTTGCACAACACGGTGCGCTGCGCCTGGTCGTTGAGCTTCAGGTGCACCCAGTCGACGGTGAAGTCGCGCCGCTTCTCCTGCGCGTGCCGGATGAACTCGCCGCGCAGCCGCGCCCGGGTGGTCTGCGGCGGCGTCTCCTTGGCCTCGAAGATCTCCGGGTCGGTGGCCACCCGGTCCACGTCGCCACGCCGTTCCAGCAGCGCGTAGAGCCCGCGGCCCCGGCGCACGTCGTGGTAGGCCAGATCCATCTGCGCCACCCGCGGATGCGACAGCGGCAGATCGTGCCTGCGCTGGTAACGCTCGATCAGCCGCAGCTTGGTCACCCAGTCGATCTCCCGGGCCACCGGCTCCAGGTCGCCGGTCTCCACCGCCCGCAGCACCCGGCCCCACAGCTCGACCACCCGCTTGGCGGTCTGGTCGCCGCCGCGCCGCTCCACGAACTCGATCGCCTTGGCGAGGTACTCCTGCTGGATCTCCAGCGCGCTGATCTCCTTGCCCGAGGCCAGCCGCACCTTGCGCCGGCCGGTGATGTCGTGCGACACCTCCCGGATGGCCCGGATCGGGTTCTCCAGGGTGAGATCACGCATCACCACCCCGGCCTCGATCATCCGCAGCACGATGTCGGCGGTGCCGACCTTCAGCAGCGTGGTGACCTCGTTCATGTTGGAGTCGCCGACGATGACGTGCAGCCGGCGGTACCGTTCGGCGTCCGCGTGCGGCTCGTCCCGCGTGTTGATGATCGGGCGGCTGCGGGTGGTCGCCGAGGAGACCCCCTCCCAGATGTGCTCGGCCCGCTGGGACAGGCAGTACACCGCGCCGCGCGGAGTCTGCAGCACCTTGCCCGCGCCGCAGATCAACTGGCGGGTGACCAGGAACGGGATCAGCACGTCGGCCAGCCGGCCGAACTCACCGTGCCGGGATACCAGGTAGTTCTCGTGGCAGCCGTACGAGTTGCCGGCCGAGTCGGTGTTGTTCTTGAACAGGTAGATCTCGCCGGCGATGCCCTCGTCGTGCAGCCGCTTCTCCGCGTCGACCAGCAACCCCTCCAGGATCCGCTCGCCGGCCCGGTCATGGGCGACCAGGTCGACCACCGAGTCGCACTCCGGAGTGGCGTACTCCGGGTGTGAGCCGACGTCCAGGTAGAGTCGCGCGCCGTTGCGCAGAAAGACATTGCTCGACCGGCCCCAGGACACCACCCGGCGGAAGAGATACCGGGCGACCTCGTCAGGGGACAGCCGCCGCTGCCCACGGTAGGTGCAGGTGACGCCGTACTCGGTCTCCAGACCGAAGATTCGCCGTTCCATGATGAGACATTAGCCGTACCGAGGCCCTGTTCGTCACTGTCACGGCACCTGTACCGGTCAGACAAGCCTGGAATGGCCTGCGGCGCTCAGGCCCACCGCGTAGTCGCGGCACGTGGTGTACTCCGGCAGCACCCCCGCGGCCAGCGACTGCGCCAACGTCGACGCGGCGGCGTCCCGGGCGGACAGCAGCGGCACCACCGGCGGCCACTCGATGCCCAGGTCCTCGTCCAGCGGATGCACCACCCGCTCACCGGACGGGTTGTACGTGGCCGAGCAGAGGTAGCTCAGGGTGGCGTCCCCGGTCAACGCGCAGACGCCGTGCCCGAGTCCTTCGGCCAGGTAGACCGCGCGCCGGTCCACGTCGTCGAGGCGTACGCCCTCCCAGCGACCGAAGGTCGGTGAGCCGACCCGCAGGTCGACCACCACGTCGAGCACCGCGCCCCGCACACAGGTGACGTACTTCGCCTGCCCCGGTGGCACGTCGGCGAAGTGGATGCCCCGCACCACGTCCCGCGCCGAGACGGAGAGATTGGCCTGCGCCAGCCGCAGCGGATGACCGACCGCCTCGGCGAGCCGGTCGAAGCGGTACCACTCCAGGAACAGGCCGCGCGGGTCACCGTGCTGGCGCGGGCTGATCTCCCAGGCCCCCTCGATGCCCAACGGTCGGATCTTCACCAGACCTCCTTCCGCGGCCCGACCACCGAGCCCGCCAGGTTCCCGGTCGACCCGTCGCGGCCGGTGGCCAGCAGGTCGAGCAGGTAGTCGCCGTAGCCGCTCCTGGTCAACGGCTCCGCCAGCGCCCGCAACTGGTCGTCGTCGATCAACCCGGCCCGCCAGGCCACCTCCTCGACACAGCCGATCTTCATACCCTGCCGTTCCTCGATCACCCGGACGAACTCGGCGGCCTGCACCAGGGAGGTGAAAGTCCCGGTATCCAACCAGGCGATGCCGCGATCCAGCACCGTCACCGACAACTCGCCCGCCTGCCGGTACGCCTCGTTCACCGCGGTGATCTCCAACTCCCCGCGGGCGCTCGGCACCAGCCCCCGGGCGATCTCCACCACCCGGTTGTCGTAGAAGTACAACCCCGGCACCGCGTACCGGGACCTGGGCCGGGCTGGCTTCTCCTCGATCGACAACACCCGGCCGTCGGCGTCGAAGTGCACCACGCCGTACGCCTGCGGGTCCGCCACCGGGTAGGCGAAGATCCGCCCACCCACCGGGTCACCGGCCGCGGCCAACTGCCGGCCCAGGCCCACCCCGTGGAAGATGTTGTCGCCGAGGATCAGCACCACCGCCTCGGTGCCGAGGAAGTCCGCGCCGAGCACGAACGCCTGCGCGATCCCCTCGGGCCGGGCCTGGCTGACGTACTCCAACCGCAGCCCGAACTGACCGCCGTCGCCGAGCAGACGCCGGAACTGGCCCTGATCCTCCGGCGTGGTGATCACCAGGATCTCGCTCACCCCGGCCATCACCAGGGTGGAGAGCGGATAGTAGATCATCGGCTTGTCGAAGACCGGCATCAGTTGCTTCGACACGGCCCGGGTGATCGGCCACAGCCGCGATCCGGTGCCGCCGGCCAGCAGGATTCCACGCACTCCAGGAGCCTACCGAGGGGCACCACGAAGAGTCACGTGTCAGATACGCTACTCCACGTCGTTTCGCGTAGACTCCACGTCCTGTGAGGATCCTGGTCACCGGCGGCGCCGGCTTCATCGGTTCTGAATACGTTCGGATGCTGCTGGGAGCGTCCACACGTGACGCGGAGGAGGCGTCCTTGCTGGCGCCCACCCAGGTGACCGTGCTCGACGCGATCACCTACTCCGGCAACCCGGCCAACCTGGCCCCGGTTCGCGACGACCCCCGGCTGCGGTTCGTCCACGGCGACATCCGGCAACCCGACCTGATCGACGAGGTGGTGCCGGGGCACGACGTGATCGTGCACTTCGCCGCCGAGTCGCACGTCGACCGCTCGATCGCCGGGGCCACACCGTTCGTCACGACCAACGTGCTCGGCACCCAGACCCTGCTCGACGCCGCGCTGCGCCACGGCGTCCGCCGGTTCGTGCACATCTCCACCGACGAGGTCTACGGCTCCATCGCCGAAGGCTCCTGGACCGAGCAGTGGCCGCTGGCACCCAACTCGCCCTACTCGGCGTCCAAGGCCGGATCCGACCTGCTCGCCCTCGCCTTCCACCGCACCCACGGCCTGGACGTCGTGGTGACCCGCTGCTCCAACAACTACGGGCCGTACCAGTACCCGGAAAAGGTCGTCCCGCTGTTCGTGACCAACCTGCTCGACGGGGGCACCGTGCCGCTCTACGGCGACGGCGGCAACGTACGGGACTGGCTGCACGTGCACGACCACTGCCGAGGCATCGCCCTGGTGCAGCAACGGGGCCGCGCCGGCGAGATCTACCACATCGGCGGCGGCACCGAACTGACCAACAAGGAGCTCACCGCCCAGCTGCTCGAAGCGTGCGGCGCCGGCTGGGACCGGGTCGTCCCGGTCGCCGACCGCAAGGGCCACGACCGCCGCTACTCGCTCGACATCACGAAGATCAAAACCGAGCTGGGGTACGTCCCCAGCATCCCCCTCGACACCGGCCTGGCCGACACGGTCCGCTGGTACCGCGACCACCGCTCCTGGTGGGAGCCGCTCAAGGCGGTGCCGGCCCGATGAAGGTGCTGGTCACCGGCGCCGCCGGAATGCTCGGACGCGACCTGGTCGAGGTACTCGCCGGGCATCCGGAGCACACCGCCACCGCCGCCACCCGCGCCGAACTCGACATCACCGACCCCACCGCCGCGCACACCGCCGTGGCCGGCCACCAGGTGGTGATCAACGCCGCCGCGTGGACCGACGTCGACGGCGCCGAACGCCACGAGACGGCGGCCACCACGGCCAACGGCGACGCCGTGGCGCACCTCGCCGCGGCCTGCGCCACCCACGGCGCCCGGCTGCTCCAGATCTCCACCGACTACGTCTTCCCCGGCGACGCCGGCAGCCCCTACCCCGAAGACGCACCGACCGCGCCGATCAACGCGTACGGCCGCAGCAAACTCGCCGGAGAGCGGGCCGTCGCCCGGCTGCTACCCGACAGCGGGTACGTCGTGCGGACCGCCTGGCTCTACGGCGCCCACGGCCGCAACTTCGTCAACAACATGCTCGACCTGGCCGACCGGCGCGAGTTCCTCGACGTCGTCGACGACCAACGCGGCCAGCCCACCTGGTCCCACGCGCTGGCCCGGCACCTGGTCGCGCTCGCCGAGGCCGCCCTGGCCGGACGGGCCGCGCCCGGTGTCTACCACGGCACCTGCTCCGGCGAGACCACCTGGTACGGGCTCGCCCGCGCGGTGTTCACCCGGCACGGGCTCGACCCCGGCCGGATCCGGCCCACCACCAGCGACCGCTTCCCCCGTCCCGCCCCCCGGCCGGCCTACAGCGTCCTCGGCCACGCCCGCTGGGCTGCAGCGGGCCTCCCCGTCCTGCCGGACTGGCACACCACCCTGGCCGACGCCCTCCCCACCCTGCCTCCCCCAGTCCGCGCCGCGCCGATCATGCACTTTTCGTCGGGGTAAAAACCGCAAAAGGCTCATTTCGGCGACCAAAAGCGCAAGATCGCGCAGACCGGGCCGGGCACAGCACAGCCCCGGGCCACCGCTGGTTCGCTGCGGCCCGGGGCTGAGTGGGAGCCGTCAGGCGCCGGACTTGTCGCCCGGCTTGTCCTCCAGGTCGGCCGAGCCCGCCGAGGTGGTCGGCTTGTGCGCCTCCTCGGTCGGCGTGGTCGGCGTCTTCTCCCGGCCGGCCTCGGATGCGGCGTCACCCGCCGCGTCGCCGTCCAACAGCGCGGTCAGCGCCCCCCCGGTGATCCGCCGGAACGTACGCCCCACCCGGTTGCGGTCCAGCACCGCAACCTCCAACTGGTTGGCCGCGATCGCCCGGGCGGCACCACCCTCGCCACCGACGCTGGCCAGCGCCTGCACCGCCACCTTCACCGCCTCGCCGAGCGACATGTCCGACCGGTGATTGGACTTGAGCACTCCGGCGATGGCCTCGGCCTGGCCGCCCATCGCCATCCGGCCCGGCTCGTCGGTCACCGAACCGTCGTAGGTGTTCCGGTAGAGGGAATCATCCTCGGGTGTGGCGCCCACCTCGGCCACACAGATCTCCACCTCGAACGGCTTCGACTGCTCAGTGAAGATAGCGCCGAGAGTCTGCGCGTACGCGTTGGCCAACCCCAGACCGGTGACGTCCCGCCGGTCGTAGCTCAGGCCATTGAGGTCCGCCATCCGCACCCCGGCCCGGCGCAGGTTCTCGAACTCGTTGTACCGGCCGACAGCGGCGAACCCGATCCGGTCGTAGATCTCACTGACCTTGTGCAGAGCGCTGGAAAGGTTCTCCGCAACGAAGAGGACCCCGCCGGCGTAGCTCAGGACCACCGCGCTGCGTCCCCGGGCGATGCCCTTACGGGCCAGCTCGGAACGGTCGCGCATGATCTGTTCGGGCGAGGCGTAGAACTGCATGGCCACGGCGGCGGCTCTCCTTCAGGCGCTGTGCTGGGCAACTGCGGGTCAGTACGGGCGGGCGGCTCAGCCGCCCGGATTCTCCATGCGGCCGGCGACCACGCTTTCGCCGATCGCCGCCGTCTCCGCGTCGGTCAGCCGGTACGTCCCCTCCGCCGTCGCGGTCATCACCACCGGGAAGATCCGTCGACTCAGGTCGGGTCCACCGGTCGCGGTGTCGTCGTCGGCGGCGTCGTAGAGCGCCTCCACCGCCAACCGCACCGCGTCGTCCACCGAGAGCCCGGTGCGGAACCGCTTCTTCAGCGCCGACTTGGCGAACAGCGAGCCCGAACCGATCGCGTCGTATCCGGTCTCCTCGTACGGGCCGCCGGTCACGTCGAAGCTGAAGATCCGACCGGCCCGCGCCGGATCCTTCGCGGCCAGGTCGAAGCCGGCGAACAGCGGGATCACGGCCAGCCCCTGCATCGCCGCGCCCAGGTTGCCCCGGATCATCGAGGCGAGCCGGTTGGCCTTACCGTCGAGCGAGAGCATCGCGCCCTCGATCTTCTCGTAGTGCTCCAGCTCCACCTGGAACAGCCGCATCAGCTCGATGCCGACACCGGCCGTGCCGGCGATGCCCACCAACGAGTACGCGTCGGCCGGGTGCACCTTCTCGATGTCCCGCTGGGCGATCAGGTTGCCCATGGTGGCCCGCCGGTCGCCGGCCATCACGACCCCGCCAGCGGCGGCGATGGCCACGATCGTGGTGGCGTGCGGAGCCAGGTCGGCCGCCATGCCCGGGGGCAGCGCCCGGCGGCCGGGCAGCATCTCGGGGGCCACCCTGCTCAGGAACGTGGTGAAGGAGGACGTCCCCGCGTTGGTGAACACATCTGGTAGACGCCCGGATGGATCAAAACCCGCTGCCACGTGGTTCCTCTCAGGTACGTGATGGCCCTGGCCAGCCTCGTCGGACTGTCACGGAACTGGCCAAGACCACCGTTGCAGTTGAAGCAGAGTATCCCGCGCACCCACCCGGTGCGATGATCGTGGTCCACATGTTCCGGATCGGGGACACCGCAGACCGCGCAGACCCCACCCTGCTCGGCCAGCAGCTCATCGACCTCTGTCTGCCCGATCCCGTACCGCCGCCGCAGGTGGTATTCGCGGAATCCACCGTGCAGCCGGAGCTTGCTCTCCTTGCCCTTCACGTTGTGGCAAGGCTTGCAGTAACGGCCGTAGCCACCCCGCCCTGAGCGGTTCCGCGGAAAGCCCTCTAGCGCCTTCGTTTCGCCACAGTCTCGGCATCGGCGAACCCCATCGCGGTCATCGAGCGCCCGAGGCATGTCCGAATTGCCTCGATATGCCCTATTCACCCCCTTTTTGCACATAGCCTCTAACGAACTCTTCGGCGTTTTCCTCGAGGACGGAGTCGATCTCGTCGAGCAGGTCGTCGACATCCTCGGTGATCTCGGCGTGCCGCTCGGCGACCTCCGGGTTCGCCTCGACGGTGACGTCCTCGACCTCTTCGCCCTGGCGGGACTTGCCCGACTGCGACTGACCGCCGCTGTCACGAGTAGCCACTGCTGCCTCCTCCACGATCTCCCTGCGATGAACTTACCTCGCGGCAGCGACGAAATGCCCGCCGCGCGCCGGTACGGAAGCCGGCGCGCGGCGACATCCATCCACCCGGCGATCGATCGCTCAGCCGCCGGTCAGGGTCTCCAGCAGGTCCTTGGCGCTCTCGCAGCGATCGAACAGCGCCCCGACGTGCCGCTTGGTGCCGCGCTCCGGCTCCATCATCGGCACCCGCACCAGCGACTCCCGCCCGACGTCGAAGATGACCGAGTCCCAACTGGCGGCCACCACCTCGGAGGCGTACTGCGCCAGGCAGCGACCCCGGAAGTAGGCCCGGGTGTCCTCCGGCGGATCGGTCATCGCCGTGCGGCTCTCCTCGTCGGTCAGCAGCGTCTTCATCGACCCGCGGGAGACCAACCGGTGGTAGAGCCCCTTCTCCGGTCGTACGTCGGAGTACTGCAGGTCGACCAGCTGCAGTTTGTGCGAGCCCCAGCCGAGCTTCTCCCGGTCCCGGTAGCCCTCCAGCAGGCGCAGCTTGGCCACCCAGTCCAGCTCGTCGGCGCAGAGCATGGGGTCGCGCCCGAGCCGGTCCAGCACGGACTCCCACCGGTCCAGCACGTCGGTGGTCTGCTCGTCGACGTCGCTGCCGTAGCGGTCCTCGACGAAGGCGCGCACCCGCTCCAGGTACGCCCACTGCACGTCCAGCGCGGTCAGTCGGCGGCCGTCGCGCAGCCGCATCCGGTGGGACAGGGACGGGTCGTGGCTGACCGCGCGCAGCTCGCCGACCGGGTCGGCGATGCCGAGGTCGGGACCGAGCGCCTTCTCCTCGATCATGGTGAGAATCAGCGCGGTGGTGCCCACCTTGAGGTAGGTGGAGATCTCCGAGAGGTTGGCGTCGCCGATGATGACGTGCAGCCGGCGGTACTTGTCCGCGTCGGCGTGCGGTTCGTCGCGGGTGTTGATGATCGGCCGCTTGAGGGTGGTCTCCAGGCCGACCTCGACCTCGAAGAAGTCGGCGCGCTGGGAGATCTGGAAGCCGCTCTGGCCGCCGTCCTGGCCGATGCCGACCCGCCCGGCGCCGCAGACGATCTGCCGGGTCACGAAGAACGGTGTCAGGTACGCGACGATGTCGGCGAAGGGCGTCTGCCGGCGCATCAGGTAGTTCTCGTGCGCGCCGTAGCTGGCGCCCTTGTTGTCGGTGTTGTTCTTGTAGAGGTGGATCGGCGTGGTGCCGGGAATGGTGGCGGCCCGCCGCGCCGCCTCCGCCATGACCCGCTCCCCCGCCTTGTCCCAGCGGACGAGGTCACGCGGGTTGGTCACCTCGGGTGTGGAGTACTCGGGGTGGGCGTGGTCGACGTAGAGCCGCGCCCCGTTGGTGAGGATGACGTTGGCCAGACCGAGGTCCTCGTCGGCGAGTGCCTCGGCCGGGTCGTACGCGGCGCCGGAGTAGGTGAAGCCCCGGGCGTCGCGCAGCGGTGACTCCTCTTCGTAGTCCCAGCGGGCCCGGCCGCCCCGGTTGAGTTCCGGGCGGGCGCCGTAGGCGTTCACCACCTGGGAGGAGGTGACCATCGGGTTGGCACCGGCCTGACCGGGCACGGAGACGCCGTACTCGACCTCGGTACCCATGATCCGTCTTACGCTCATCGACATACCCGCTTCGTTTCGCCCGACCGGTCCCCCGTCACGTCGAGCGTAGTCGGCGCTCGGGCATACGGGGGCGTGGCGGGCCCGGCGGGGGGCGCCCCGGTCGACGGCGGGGCTGCTCGGCGCGTACGCGAAAGGGCCCGTGACGGGTGGAGTCACGGGCCCTTTCGGTGCGTCGGGTCAGAGGTACTGGCCGGTGTTGCTGGCGGTCTCGATGGAGCGTCCGGCCTCGGCGCCCTTGCCGCCGGAGACGAGCGTGCGGATGTAGACGATCCGCTCGCCCTTCTTGCCGGAGATGCGGGCCCAGTCGTCGGGGTTGGTGGTGTTCGGCAGGTCCTCGTTCTCGCGGAACTCGTCGACGCAGGCGTCGAGCAGGTGCTGCAGGCGCAGCCCCTTGCGGCCGGAGGTGAGGAACTCCTTGATGGCCATCTTCTTGCCCCGGTCGACGATGTTCTGGATCATCGCGCCGGAGTTGAAGTCCTTGAAGTAGAGGACTTCCTTGTCACCGTTGGCGTAGGTGACCTCCAGGAAGCGGTTCTCCTCGGTTTCCGAGTACATCCGCAGGACCACCGCGTCGATCATGGCGGCGACGGTGGCCTGGGCGTCGCCGCCGTGTTCGGTCAGGTCGTCGGCGTGCAGCGGCAGCCCGGAGAGGATGTACTTGGAGAAGATGTCCTTGGCCGCCTCGGCGTCCGGGCGCTCAATCTTGATCTTCACGTCGAGCCGGCCGGGACGCAGGATCGCGGGGTCGATCATGTCTTCCCGGTTGGAGGCGCCGATGACGATGACGTTCTCCAGCCCTTCCACGCCGTCGATCTCGCTGAGCAGCTGCGGAACGATGGTGTTCTCCACATCGGAGGAGACACCGGAGCCACGGGTGCGGAAGACGGAGTCCATCTCGTCGAAGAAGACGATGACGGGCGTGCCCTCGCCGGCCTTCTCGCGGGCCCGCTGGAAGATCAGCCGGATGTGCCGCTCGGTCTCGCCGACGTATTTGTTGAGCAGCTCGGGGCCTTTGATGTTGAGGAAGAAGCTGGTGTGCCTGTCCTCGCCCCGCCGCTCGGCGATCTTCTTCGCCAGCGAGTTGGCGACCGCCTTGGCGATCAGCGTCTTGCCGCAACCGGGCGGGCCGTAGAGCAGGATCCCCTTGGGCGGGCGCAGCTGGTGCTCCCGGAACAGGTCGGCGTGCAGGAACGGCAGTTCCACCGCGTCCCGGATCTGTTCGATCTGGGAGTGGAGGCCGCCGATGTCGCTGTAGTCGACGTCCGGCACCTCCTCCAGGACCAGTTCCTCGACCTCGCTCTTCGGGATCCGCTCGTACGCGTACGCCGACCGCGGTTCGATCATGAGCGAGTCGCCGGCCCGGATCGCACTGCCGATCAGGGTCTCGGCCAGGTGGACGATCCGTTCCTCGTCGGAGTGCGAGACCACCAGCGCCCGGTCGCCCGGGGCGCCGTCGGGGCCCGCCAGCACTTCCTTGAGCATGACCACCTCGCCGACCCGCTCGTAGCCGAACGCGTCGACGATGTTGAGCGCGTCGTTGAGCAGGACCTCCTGGCCGCGCCGGAGCTCACCCGCGTCGAGCGAGGGTGAGACGGCCACGCGCAGCTTCCGTCCGCCGGTGAAGACGTCGACGGTGCCGTCGTCGTGCCGGGCCAGGAAGACGCCGTAGCCACTCGGTGGCTGGGCGAGACGGTCGATCTCCTCTTTGAGCGTCACGATCTGCGCGCGAGCCTCCTTGAGGGTGCTCACGAGCCGTTCGTTGTTCTCGGTCAGCCGTCCCAGCTGCGCCTGGGTGGCGGCCAGGCGCTCCTCGAGCTGCCGTACGTGTCGGGGGCTTTCGGTCAACTTGCGCCGCACCAGAGCGAGTTCCTCTTGCAGGAACGCGACCTGCGTGGAGAGATCGTGGGCCTCCTTCTCCCACCGTGCGGCGCGCGAGTCCGCGTCGTCGCTGCGTGCCACGTCCCACCTCCCCGGGGGGCTTGAACGTTCTGACCTAACACTAGCCGCTATGAGCCCGATTCGGTCCTCCGCAACGCGCCCGTCACCGAAGCTTGATCGCCAAGGGTGGGTTGGCGGGCGGGTACCGGCATTCGGGTACCGTCGGGGGGTGGGACGCGAGAACATGGGGGGTGCACCGGTGGCCGAGGTCGCGACCGATCAGCTGCAGGTCTGGGTGGACCAGGACCTCTGCACGGGCGACGGGCTCTGCGTGCAGTACGCACCGGAGGTCTTCGAGTTCGACGTCGACGGCCTGGCGTACGTCAAGGGTCCCGACGGCGAGCTGCGGCAGGCACCGGGGCAACGGGTGGATGTGCCGGAGCACCTGCGCCTCGAGGTGATCGACTCGGCGAAGGAGTGCCCGGGCGATTGCATCCACGTGGTGCGGGGCAGCGACGGCGTCGAGGTGGCCGGGCCGGACGCCGAGGACTGACCGCCGGGGAATCACTCAGAACCACCGGGCAATCACTCAGAACCGCCGGGGAAGCCCAGGACCGCCGGGGAAGCTCAGAGCAGCGGGCGGCCGACCACCGAGGCGACCAGCCGGGCGAACTCTTCCAGCCGGGCGATCTGGCCGGGGCCACCGTCATCGAGGGTCTTGCCGAACCGCAACGCGTCGTGCCGCGGCGCGCCGACGGCCTCCTCGCCGGGCGGGGTCTCGTCCAGCGAGGTCAGCAGCAGGTAGACGTCGATGCTGTCGACCCGGATCTCGCCGTTGTCGTGCCGGAACAGCCGGCGGCGGCAGCCGACCTCGGTGACCGAGGAGACCGGCACGACCCGTAGCGACGAGGTCATCGAGCCGGGCGGCCCCTCTGCCGCCGGCACGTCCTCGCCGTGCCAGAGCACCAGCCGGCTGCCGTCGCAGACGACGACCTCCTGCCACACCCCGTTCACCTCGTTGACGAAGCGTTCCAGGGTGAAGCCGAGCACCGACGCCCCGCGCAGCACGCCACCGAGCGCTTCCAGGGCGACGTCCGGATCTCGCAGGTAAGCCCGCGCCGCCGATTCGAGATCGGTGTAGGGCGACCAGTCGGGAAAGACCGCGGGCAGCTCACCGCCGCCGAAACCGGGACGGCTCATGCGGTGACCCCCGAGCACCATCGACCCGCCTGAAGGATCAGCCCGTTCACGCCCAGCCGTCCCCTTCCGCCGTCACGGCCTCTCCGTCTCCTGCGCACCGTCGCCGGTCGCCTGCCGGGTCGCCTCCGCCTCGCGCAGCGCCTGCCGGCGTTGTGCGTACGCCTCGGTGCCCTTGCTCGGCTTGCGCCGGCGCGGCGGGGCGGTGACCCCGGGTGCGAGCTTACGCGCGGAGACGAGGAAGGCGGTGTGGGCGATCATCCGGTGGTCCGGCCGGACGGCCAACCCTTCGGCGTGCCAGTCCCGCACCAGCGACTCCCAGGCCCGCGGCTCGGTCCAGCCGCCGCGCTCCCGCAACGCCTCGACCAGCTCGGACAGCTGTGGCGTGGTGGCCACGTAGCCGATGAACACGCCGCCGGGCAGCAGGGCGCGCTCGACCATGTCGAGGTTCTCCCACGGGGTCAGCATGTCCAGGATGATCCGGTCGAAGCCGGTCTCCGCGCACTCGGCGACGTCGCCCACGTGCAGCCGCCACGCCGGGTGCGGGCCGTTGAAGAACGCCTCGACGTTGCGCCGGGCGATCTGGGCGAAGTCCTCGCGCAGCTCGTAGGAGTGCAGTTCGCCGCCGGTGCCGACCGCGCGCAGCAGCGAGCAGCTCAGCGCGCCGGAGCCGGCGCCGGCCTCCAGCACCTTGGCGCCGGGGAAGATGTCGCCCATGGTGACGATCTGCGCCGCGTCCTTGGGGTAGATCACCTGGGCGCCGCGGGGCATGGACAGCACGTAGTCCGAGAGCAACGGGCGCAGCGCCAGGAACGCGGTGCCGCCGCCGGAGGTGGTGACCACGCTGCCGTCGGGCAGGCCGATCAGCGCGTCGTGCTCGAGGATGCCCCGGTGGGTGTGGAACGCCTTGCCCGCCTGGAGGGTGACCGTGTGCATCCGCCCCTTGGGGTCGGTCAGCTGCACCCGGTCGCCGGGCCGGAACGGCCCACGGCGTACGGCGGGCGGCTCCGGTGTCTCGTCGGGCACGTCGGCGCCGGGGGCGGCCGGGGTCGAGTGGGTCACGGTCACGTGTTCATCTTCCGGTGAGGTTCGAGCAGTTGCGCCAGATCCGCGATGTGCAGGATGCCGACCACATCTTCGCCTGCCGTCACGAGGTACTGCGCGCCCGGGTGAGCCTGCACGGTCTCCAGCACCTGTTCCCCGCTGGTGGCCACCGGGATCGTCGGCAGGTCGGCGACGGAACGGGCGACCGTGTCGACGGAGAGCCAGGGCCGCCGGGCCGGGGGTACGGCCGTCGCGGCGGCCGGGTCGACCACGGCCACCGGCCGGCCGGCGGAATCGGTCACCAGCAGCGCGACGGTGTGCCTGACGGTCGCCTCCGCCTCCGCGCCCCGGCGCTGCGCCTCGGCCAGCGGGGTGCCGGTGGGCACGGCGAGGGCCGGGCGGGCCAGTCGGGCCAGGTCGACCAGCGGAAGCCGGCGGCTGATCCGGGACAGTCTGATCGACTGCCCGGCGCCGTGCCAGAGGGTGAGCGCGACCAGCGCCGTCAGCGGCAGCGCCAGCAGGCTCAGCACGTCGATCGCGTAGAGCAGGGCGACCGCCAGCGCGGTGCCGACCGCGAGGACCCGGCCCGCCCAGCCGGCCACCTCGGTGGCCCGGTGCCGGTCCCGGGTGAGCGCCCAGAGCGCGGCGCGCAGCGCCCGGCCGCCGTCCAGCGGCAGCCCGGGCAGGATGTTGAAGAGCGCGACGATGATGTTGCTCGCCGCCAGTTGGAAGGCGAACTGCTCGGCCACGGTGTGGTCGGGCAGGGCCAGCACCGCGGCGACCGCGGCCACGCCGAGCACCGCGGAGACCGCCGGACCGGCCAGCGAGACCAGCAGGTCCACCCGGGGCGAGGGCGCGTCCCGGTCCATCTCGGTGTACCCGCCGAGCAGTTCCAGGGTGATCCCCCGCACACCGATGCCGAAGTGTCGGGCGGTGAGGGCGTGGCCGAGTTCGTGGGCCAGCACCGAGCCGAGCAGCGAGACGACGAAGCCGGCGCCGACCAGGTAGCCGCCGGCCGGGGAGAGCTGGAGCCGCTGGCCGGCCAGTTCGCCGTAGAGCACGATGATCAGCAGGGCGAGCAGCAGGATCGAGGCGTTCAGGTACAACGGCACCCCGAAGACCCGACCGACCCGTAGGCCGGGATGGCGGGCCGGCCGCGGTTGGCTGCTGCGTTCCATCGGGCTGATGCTACGCGGCGGGAGATCACGTACCGGTGCGGCGGCGGTCGTGCTGTCATACCGGTGCCCTAGTCTTCCGGGCATGACGGCGGATCCGGTGATCATTGGGCAGGCTCCGACTCAGCTACCGGCGACGGTGCGGGCTTCGCTGTCACCGTCGCGGGCCGCGGATTTCAAGACCTGTCCGCTGCTCTACCGGTTTCGCAGCATCGACCGCCTGCCCGAGCGTCCCACCGTCGAGCAGGTCCGTGGCACGCTGGTGCACGCCGTGCTGGAGCGGCTGTTCGACCTGCCGCCGGCCGAGCGCACCCCGACGTCGGCCGGTGACCTGGTCGCCCCGCAGTGGGACCGGCTGGTCACCGAGCAGCCGGAGCTCGCCGGCCTGTTCGAGGCGGGCGGCCCGGTCGACGTGGCCGAGTTCCTGCGCTCGGCGGCGGCACTGCTGGAGGGCTACTTCGCGGTGGAGGATCCGCGCCGGTTGGAGCCTGCCGAGCGGGAGAGCCTGATCTCGGCCGTGGTCGACGACGAGTTGCTGATCCGGGGCTATCTCGATCGGCTCGACGTCGCCCCGGACGGCGCGCTGCGGGTGGTGGACTACAAGACCGGCGGGGCACCCCGGGAGGCGTTCGAGTCCCGGGCGTTGTTCCAGCTGAAGTTCTACGCGCTGGTGCTGTGGCGGACCCGGGGGGTGGTGCCCCGGGTGCTGCGGCTGCTCTATCTGCGCGACGCCGAGGTGTGCGACTACACCCCGGACGCCGAGGAGCTGGTGCGCTTCGAGCGCACAGTGGTGGCGTTGTGGCGGGCGATCGAGCAGGCGACCGCCGCGCGGGACTTCCGGCCCCGGCCGAGCCGGCTCTGCGACTGGTGCAGCCACCAGGCGCACTGTCCCAGCTACGGCGGCACCCCGCCGCCCTTCCCGGAGCAGGTGCCGGCGCCCGACCCGTCACGCGACGCGCGGTCGCGTCCGGCTCGGCCGGGCACCGACGAGTAGCTCTCCTCCCCAGGGATGAGGCCCGACTCACCACACAAGACGATCTTTCCCGGCTGGCGACGGCTAGCGTCGTGACGTGGGTACGGAGCTGAGGGAGTGGCTGCACCGGCGTCCGCTGGCCGGTGACGTGCTGCTCGCCGTCGGGCTGGTGCTGGGTGAGATCGTGTTCACCCTGTTGACCCCGAGGGAGTTCTGGCTCCAGCCACTGCCGGCGGCCCTGGTCTGGAGCCTGCTCTGCGCGGCGCCGGTGGTCCTGCGCCGGGTGGCGCCGTGGGCCGCCGTGCTGGCCGCGCTGGCGACCCTGGTCCTGCCCGTCACGCTGCAGGTGGCGCCGGCGACGCAGAGTTTCACCTTCGTCGCGCTCACCTACACGATGGCCGCGTACCGTCCGGTGCGTCCGGCGCTGCTGGCCGCGGTGCTGCTGTGGGTGCCGGTGGCGGTGGCCAACACGCTGGTGCAGCCCGAGTTTCTGCCGCAGATCGGCTCGGCCTACCTGGTGGCGAACAACCTGCTGGTGGGGATCGTGTCGTTCTCGGTGGGTCGTACGGTGCACGCGCGGCGGTCCTCGACGCAGGCGCTGCGGGAGCGGGCCCGGGTCGCCGAGGCCAACCAGCGTGCCCTGGCCGAGCAGGCGGTCGCCGACGAGCGGCGGCGCATCGCCCGGGAACTACACGACGTGGTGGCGCACCATGTCAGCGTGATGGGGGTCCTCGCCACCGGCGTGCGGCGGGTGCTGCGGCGGGACCCGGACGCCGCCGACGAGGCGATCGGCACCATCGAGGAAACCAGCCGGGCGACCCTGCGGGAGTTGCGCCGGCTGTTGGACGTGCTGCGCACCGAGGCCGAGCCGGCCGCCGAGCTGACGCCGCAGCCGGGCCTCGCCGGCATCGAGGCGCTGGCCGAACAGGTGCGCGAGGCCGGGCTGCCGGTGACGCTGACCGTGGCGGGCACGCCGGGCCCGTTGGAGGAGGGCGAGGCGCTGACCGTGTACCGGATCGTGCAGGAGGCGTTGACCAACGCGCTCAAGCACGCCGGCACGGCCACCGCGCAGGTGCGGGTCAGCTTCGCCGACAATGCTGTCGAGGTGGAGGTCACCGACACCGGCCGGGGTCCGTTGCCCGACACCGACCGGGTCGGGCACGGCCTGGTCGGGATGCGGGAGCGGGTCGGGCTTTACGGTGGTGTCCTGCGGACCGGTCCGCGAGCCGGTGGCGGCTACCGGGTGTACGCGCGGATCCCGATCGAGCCGCTGGTCGAGTGAGCGGGTTTGCGAGACGTGGAGGATCAGATGGCCGACCCGACGACGCCGACGCGGCCCGTACGCATCCTGCTCGTCGACGACCAGCCGCTGTTGCGTACCGGGTTCCGGATGGTGCTCGGCGCCGAGCCGGATCTGGACATCGTGGCCGAGGCCGGCGACGGGGTGGAGGCGGTGGAGTTGTCCCGCCGGCTGCTGCCCGACGTGGTGCTGATGGACATCCGGATGCCCCGGATGGACGGGGTGAGCGCCACCCGGGCCATCGTCGACGCGCGGCTGCCGGTGCGGGTGCTCATCCTGACCACCTTCGACCTGGACGAGTACGTGGTGGGCGCGTTGCGGGCCGGGGCGAGTGGATTCCTGGCCAAGGACGTGCCGGCCGAGGACCTGGTCACGGCGATCCGCACGGTGGCCGGGGGCGACGCGGTGGTGGCTCCGCGGATCCTGCGCCGGCTGCTGGACCGGTTCGCCGACGCGCTGCCCGATCCGGCGGCGTCGCCACCGAAGGCGCTGAACACGCTGACCGACCGCGAGCGGGAGGTGCTGGTGCAGGTCGCCCGGGGGCTGTCCAACGCCGAGATCGCGCGGGCACTGACGGTGAGCGAGACCACGATCAAGACCCACGTCGGGCATGTGCTGACCAAGCTCGGGTTGCGGGACCGGGTACAGGCCGTGGTGTTGGCGTACGAGACGGGTCTGGTGCGTCCGGGCACGTGAGCTGGCCGTTGCCTCCATCACCTACCGTAACGACCAGCCACGCGATGGGGTTGACTCTCCCGTGACGGGAGGGCCCAGGATCCTCGTGGGCCGATGACGTGGCCGGCGTGGGGTCGGGGACAACCCTGACTCCGCGTGGGGGATACCCGCAGCCGGAAATCCGCCTCGGCTCCGCCCGGAGTCGGACGGATCGGCCTCCGGCAGCACAGATGATGGGACTCGTGCCGGACCAACGGGGGCGGCACGATTCGACAGCGATAGAAAGGTTCACACGTGACCGCTACGACAGGCCAGCCGGTATCGGCCGCAGCCCGAGCGAGCGATGTTTGGAAGGTGTACGGCAGCGGCGAGGCGCAGGTCATCGCGTTGCGGGGAGTGAGCGCCGAGTTCGAGCGCGGGCGGTTCACCGCGATCATGGGCCCGTCCGGGTCCGGCAAGTCGACGCTGATGCACTGCCTGGCCGGGTTGGACACGGTCACCCGCGGGACGGTGCAGGTCGGCGACACCACGGTCACCGGTCTCGGTGACGCGGGCCTGACGAAGCTGCGCCGCGACAAGGTCGGCTTCATCTTCCAGCAGTTCAACCTGCTGCCGACGTTGACGGCCAAGGAGAACATCCTGCTGCCGCTGTCGATCGCCGGACGCAAACCGGACCAGGCCTGGTACGACATCGTGATCGACACGGTCGGGCTGCGGGACCGGCTGGGTCACCGGCCGGCGCAGCTCTCCGGTGGCCAGCAGCAGCGGGTGGCGTGCGCCCGGGCGCTGGTGGCCCGCCCCGAGGTGATCTTCGCGGACGAGCCGACCGGCAACCTGGACTCGCGGGCCGGCGCGGAGGTGCTGAACTTCCTGCGTAACTCGGTGCGGGAGCACGGCCAGACGATCGTCATGGTGACCCACGACCCGACGGCGGCCGCGTACGCCGACCGGGTGGTCTTCCTCGCCGACGGGCAGATCGTCTCCGAGCTGATCGAGCCGACCGCCGAGACGGTGCTGGACACGATGAAGAAGCTGGACACTCCCGCCGAGGTGGCCGGCTGATGTTCCGGGCGACACTGAAGAGCCTGCTGGCCCGCAAGGTCCGGCTGATCCTGTCCGGCATGGCCGTGGTGCTCGGCGTCATGTTCGTCTCCGGCGCCTTCGTCCTCACCGACACCCTCGGCCGCACCTTCGACCAGATCTTCGCCGAGGCGTACGAGGACGTCGACGTCAGCGTGGCCGCGAAGCCGAAGCTCGCCGTCAACGAGATGGAGGGCGAGCAGGTCCAGGCGCCCTTCCCGGCGGCCACGCTGGAGACGGTGCGGGCGGTGCCCGGGGTGGCGGAGGCCACCGGTGTGGTTGCCGCCGACGGGGCGCTGATGATCGGCAGCAACGGCAAGGTGGTGACCTCGTTCGGGCCGCCGCAGTTGGGCGGCAACTGGCTCGGCGAGTCCGACCTGGTGCAGCTGCGCGAGGGCCGGGAGCCCCGCGCCGACGACGAAATCGTGATCAACAAGGGCCTGGCGACCGCCGGCAAGGTCGCCGTCGGCGATCGGGTGGGCGTGCTCACCCTGGGGCCGCGGGAGGACTTCACCATCGTCGGCGTCTTCGGCTACAGCGGTGACCGGGACTCCATCGGCGGCGCCAACGAGGTCATGTTCACCACGCCGGCCGCCCAGCGGCTGATGCTCGGTGAACCGGACGTCTTCAACAACATCGTGGTGACCGCCGCGTCGGGGGTCTCCGACGAGTCGCTGCGCGACGCGGTGGCCGCCGCGGTCGGCGACGACTACGTGGCCAGGACCGGTGCGCAGCTCTCCGCCGACGCCGCCGCCGGGCTGAAGGAGGCGCTGTCCTTCTTCAACCGGATCCTGCTCGGCTTCGCCGCGGTGGCGCTGCTGGTCGGCACGTTCCTGATCCTGAACACCTTCTCGATCATCGTGGCGCAGCGCACCCGGGAGTTGGCGTTGCTGCGGGCCGTCGGCGCCAGCGGCAAACAGGTCATCGGCTCGGTGGTGCTGGAGGCGATCGCGATCGGCCTGATCGCCTCGGTGCTCGGTCTGGCCGCCGGCATCGGGGTCGGTGCCCTGCTGGCGTACCTGTTCAGCACCGTCGCCGGTGGCATGACCCTGGCCGGGGTGGGCGTACCCGCGTCGGCGGTGATCGGCGCGTTCGGTGTCGGCCTGGTGATCACCATCCTGGCGGCGCTGCTGCCGGCGCTGCGCGCCGCGCGGATCCCTCCGATCGCGGCGATGCAGGACGTGGCCACGCCGGACCGGCCGCTGACCAAGGTGACCGTCGCCGGTGCGTTGGTGACGGCGGCCGGCGCCACCCTGCTCTTCCTCGGCCTGGGCGGGCACGCGGGTGGCAACACGCTGGCCACCATCCTCGGTGGCGTGCTGTTCGCGTTCATCGGCGTCGCCCTGCTGACGCCGCTGATCAGCAAGCCGGTGGTGGCGGCGCTCGGCGCGGTCTTCTCCGGCTGGGTGCCGGGCAAGCTGGGCCGGCTCAACTCCGGGCGCAACCCGCGCCGGACGGCGATCACCGCGGCGGCGCTGATGGTCGGCATCGCCCTGGTCACCGGCATCACCGTGATCCTCGACTCGGCCAAGAGCAGCATCAGCGATCTGGCCCAGGACACGGTCAAGGCCGAGCTGGTGATCTCCGGGGTGCAGTCCGGCCCCCGCCCGCCGTCCTTCGACCCGTCCGTGTTGGCGGAGGCGAAGAAGATCCCCGGGGTCCGGATCGCCGACGGCCAGTACGGCGACATGGCGATGGTCGGCGACCAGCACCTCTTTGTGGGAGCTATGACGGACCCGGCCGCGATGCGCCAGGTCTACAGCTTGGAGCCCACCGCCGGTGACATCGACCGGTTGGCCCCGGGCCAGACGCTGGTCAGCTCGGGCACCGCGCAGGCACAGGGGTTGTCGATCGGCTCGACGGTGTCGGTGCAGCTGGCCCGTGGGGAGGCACAGACCTACACCGTCACCGGCATCTTCGAGGACTCGCCGCTGTTCGCCGGCGTGTCGATGGTGCTGCCGACCGAGGCCGCCCGCGACTTCACCGTCCCGAAGCCGATCCAGGGCTTCATCCAACTGGACCCGGGCACCCCGGTGGCGGACGTGCAGCCGCGCATCGAGGCGCTGCTCGCCGACAGCCCAGAGGTGTCGGTGGCCAACCTCGACGCGTTCATCGAGCAGCAGACCGGCCAGCTCGACAGCCTGCTCATGATGATCCGGATCCTGCTGGCGCTGGCCATCGTGATCGCCGTACTCGGCATCGTCAACACGCTGGCCCTGTCGGTGCTGGAGCGGACCCGCGAGCTGGGCCTGCTGCGCGCCATCGGTCTGCGCCGGTCGCAGACCATGGGGATGATCACCGTGGAGGCGGTGGTGATCTCGGTGTTCGGCGCGCTGCTCGGCGTGGTCGTCGGCGCCGGTCTCGGCGCCGCGGTGGTCGAGGCCCTGCGGGACGAGGGAATCAACAAGCTGGTGCTGCCCTGGGGCCAGATGGGCGTCTTCCTCGGCCTCGCCGCGCTGATCGGCGTGATCGCCGCGCTCGTGCCGGCCATCCGCGCCGCCCGCATCAACGTCCTGGGCGCCATCGCCCACGACTGAGCTGCAAGTGCAAGGAAGGGCCCCCTTTTAACGCCTGGTGCGGTAAAGGGGGCCCTTCTTAACACCTGCGCCGGCAACGGCGCGTGCAGTGCGCAAGCGGGGTGCGGTGCGCAAGCGGGGTGCGGTGCGCAAGCGGGGTGCGGCGCTCACGCGGGGGTGCGGCGCAGCAGCCCGGCCAGCAGGTCCAGGTCGACGGCGAGCAGGCTCTCCAACTGGTGCACGCCGTCGCGGGGCGCGAGCGGCACCTCCGCCGGTACGGCCAGCACCGCCGCTCCGGCCGCGACCGCGCTGGCCACCCCGGTCGGCGAGTCCTCGATCGCGACGCACCGTTCGATCGGCACCCCGAGCAGTCGCGCGGCCGTGAGGTAGGGCTCCGGGTGCGGCTTGGCCGCGTCGACCTCGTCGCCGCAGACCACCACGTCGAAGCTGTCGCGGCCCAGAGTGTCCAGGGCGATCTCGACCAGTGCCCGGCCGCTGGAGGTGACCAGGGCGGTCGGAATCCGCGCCTGCCGGACCGCCCCGAGCAGGGCCAGCGCCCCCGGGCGCCACCGCAACCCGCCGCGGAACAGCTCCAGGATCCGGGCGTTGACCCATGCCGCGCTGACGTCGGGATCGCGGTGCGGCTGCCCGATGTCGTCGTGCAGGATACGCATCGACTCGGCCATGGCGGTGCCGACGATCGCGCGGCGGGCGGCGGTGGAGAGAGTCCCGCCGTACGTCTGCGCGAGTTCGACCAACGCGACGTCCCAGAGCCGTTCGCTGTCGACCAGGGTGCCGTCCATGTCGAAGAGCACTGCGGCGGGATGGTGGCTGGTCACCGGTTCCTCCTCGGCTTCGGCTGAACCGGCGATCCTGCCACTGCGGCCGGCGGCCACGCCGGGGGGTGCCGGCCGCAGTGATCTCCGTCAACCCAGGCCGCAGGCCGACAACGACCGTTCGTAGCCGCGGAAGAACGCCTCGGCCCGCTGCTCCGGGGTGCCGTGCGAGCCCTCGGCGAACCACGGCTGGCCCGGGTCGTCGCCGACGGCCAGCAGCCCCTCGTTGAACTCCTCGAGGTCACCGTCGTCGAGGGTGAGCCGCCCGGCGCGTACCGAGTCGCCGAGGTACGCCCCGGCCATGCAGTCGGCCTGCAACTCCTGCTGGATGGTGAAGTTGTAGCGGATGCCGAGCCGGGTCTGCACGCCGTGGGCGTACTCGTGCCCGAGCAGGTAGAACACGAACGCGTCGCCGATCTGCCGGAACGCCCCGAAGGACCAGTTGATGTCGTACGCGATGAAGTCGCTGACGGTGCAGTAGACCGCGTTGTTGCGGGGCACCTCCTGCCCACCGCAGGAGACCTCGCCGTCGCGTTGGTACGGGATGACCCGCCGGATCGGGCGGAAGGACTGCCCGGACGATTCGAACTGGTCGGCCCAGTACCGTTCCGCGAGCCGCTGGGCGTCGGTCATGTCCTGCCGGAACTCCTCGACGGTGTCGGTGCCGTCGGCCCGGGTCACCTCGCCGCTCGGCGACGCGGGCTGCCGTGGCTCGGTCGGGGTCGCCGGGCCTTCGACCGGCTCGACCATGCAGGCGGCCGCCGCCACCAACGCCACCGCCAGGCCGGCGAGCCTTCCCCGACGTCGCCCTCGCGCACCTGCCGCCACCGCGTCCTCCCACCTCGGCGATGCCGGATCCAGTACCCCAACGGTACGGCCGCCACGCCCGTCGCCGTCTGATACGCCGCACCGCCCCGACCGGTTCAGGTGTACGCGCCGGCCCGTCCCGGCGAGCGGCGGGCACTGTGGCCGGAGAGTTCACGTCACCGCGGAAACGAAAGCGTCCTACGTTCGGCGCCTTGTTTGTAAGTGCTTACTAGTGCAAGGCTGCGGTGGTGGTGACCCAACGCAGTACCGCCCCACGGCGACGTGCGGACGCGGTCGACATCGGTATGCGGGTGTTCGCGGACCACGGTCTGACGACCGCGTCCGTGCAGCAGGTGGCCGACCGGATGGGCGTGTCCCAGCCGTACGTCTTCCGGTTGTTCGGCAGTAAGCGTGCCTTCTTCCTGGCCTGTCTCGACGAGTTGGAGGCCCGCATCCTGCGGGCGATGCGGCAGGCCGCCGCCGGCCACGCGGCGGACCCGCTGCCGGCGATACGCGCCGACTTCCGGGCCATGATCGCCGACGGCGTCGTCACCGGCCTGTGGTTGCAGGCCTGCGCGGTGGCACGCGCCGACGAGATGGTCGCGGCGCGCTGCCGGGCCCTGCTCGGCGGCATTCTGCACGAGGCCGAACGCCTCTCCGGAGCCGGAGCGCAGCAACTGCGCGGCACGCTGGCGCTCGGCGCGCTCGTGGTGATGTTGCAGGCGCTCGGCGTCGATCTGACCAACGGCAGCCAGGCCGCCATCGACCTGCTGCGGGCGGGTGCGGCGACGGCGGAAGATGTCGCCACCCCCTGCGTCTCCGCCACGGGAAAGGAGTGACCGATGAAGGTCTTCGGACAGGTGGCCGACCTGTACGAGAACGCCCGGCCGGGTTATCCGCCGGACATCGCCGACGCGATCGTCGCCTACCACGGCGGCCCGCCGGCATCGGTGGTCGAGATCGGCGCCGGCACGGGCAAGGGCACCGAGGTGCTCGCCCGCATCGGCGCACCGCTGACGTGCGTCGAGCCGGACCCACGGATGGCCGCCCGGCTGGCCAGCCGCTTCCCCGCCGCCCGCGTCGACGCCGCCACCTTCGAACAGTGGTCCCCGCCCGTCGGCGGGGTCGGCCTGCTGGCCTGCGCGATGGCCTGGCACTGGCTCGATTCGGCCACCCGCAACGCCCGCGCCCGGCGAGCCCTCGCACCGGAGGGCACCCTGGCGATCTTCGGGCACCGCTACGCCTACGCCGACCCTGAGCAGGGCGCCGCGATCCAGGCCGCGCTGCGCGCCGTCGACCCGAGCGCCCGGGAACGGCCCGCGGACTGGTTCCACCAGGACGTCCTCACCCACGGCGAGTTCACCGACGTACGCAAGGCGGTGTTCCGGCACGCCCTGCCCCTGGACAAGCAGCAGTACCTCGCCCTGATCCGCACCTTCGGTCCGTACCTCACCCGGCCGCCGGAGCAGCAACAACGTGGCCTGGCCGCGCTGAGCCGGCTGGTCGACGACTTCGGCGGCACCGTCCTCCTCGACCTGCGCACCACCCTGGTGCTCGGACGACCGAGGAGGCCGGAGCATGCTCGGTGACCGCTGGGGCGTGACCGAGAGCGAGACCGTACTCCCCTACCCCTGCGACGATCTCGTCGCCTCACCCACCGTGCGGGCGTGGCGAGGGGTGCGGGTGGACGCCCCGGCCGCAGCGGTGTGGCCGTGGGTCGCCCAGGTGCGGCTGGCGCCGTACTCCTACGACTGGATCGACAACCTCGGACGCCGCTCGCCGCGCCGGTTGGCGAACCTTCCCGAGCCCCGGGTCGGGGAGGCCTTCACCACCGCCGGTGGGCGGCAACGGGGCCGGATCGTCTCGGTCGAGCCCGGCACACAGCTCACCGCCGAGATCATGGGTGCCTTCCTGTCGTACGTCCTGGTGCCCCAGGAGAACGACACGACCCGCCTGCTGCTCAAGGTTGTCATGCGGACGAACCGCTGGCTCGCCGTCGGGATCTGCGTCGGTGACCTGGTCATGGCCCGACGGCAACTGCTGAACTTCAAACACCTCGCCGAGCGCAGCTCGGACCGGCCATCAGCCGCAGCATCGGGTACCTGATCGACCTCTTGTCCCGAGCGGGGCCGAGGGGTGGCCGCGACCTCACATCAGTCCTTGACATCAACGACGGCAGGCACGAAGCCAGTAATCACAGAGCGTGGACAACTCCATGATCACCGACTTCGTGCCCGTCCCACTACCCCACGTCCTCGCCGTCACCTACTGGCGGAGGCTCTCAAGCTTCTGGCCCTGCACCTGGCCGAGCCCGCTCCGAACTCCGTGCTCGCTCGCCAGCGTGCTTGGCCGCCAGATAGGCGAACACCAAACCCTGCCCGAGGGTCGCACCCGGCCCGGGATAGAACTTGCCGAAGGCGTTCGCGGCGGCGTTGCCCACCGCGTAGAGCCCATCGATCGGCGAACCGTCCTCGTGCAGTGCGCGGCCCGATTCGTCGGCGGTGATGCCGCCACACGTGCCCAGGTCAGCCGGCACCGTCTTCACCGCGTAGAAGGGCGCCCTGGTGATGGTGCCCAGGTTCGGGTTCGGCGTGTTTGTGGGGTCACCGTAGTAGCGGTCGTAGTGCCCCAGGCCACGCTTGAAGTCGTCGTCCTGGCCCTGCGACGCGAGCACGTTGAAGCGCGCAACGCCGTCGACCAGCCCAGGCACGCCGACCTTGCGGCTCAGCTCGGCGATCGACTCCGCCTTCACCACCACACCTGATTCGTAGAAGACCTTTGGCATCGGCATCCCCGGCATCACCGAGCCGGCGAACAGGTAGCGGTTCCGGTGCCTCTGGTCGAAGATCAACCAGATCGGCAGGTGGTCGCCCTTGCCGTCGTCGAGGCCGAGCATGGCCCGGCCGGCCGTCATGTAGTCGGTGGCCTCGTTGAAGAACCGGTGCCCGGTGGAGTCGACGATCATCGACCCCGGTAGCGACCGCTCCGACAGCATGAAGATCGGATCAGCCTCAGGTGTCAGCGGCGAGATCGATGGGAACCACCACGCCTGATCCAGGAGATCGAGGCCCGCGCCCACCTGCTCGGCGATCGCGAACAGGTCGCCGGTGTTGTCGGGGTTGCCGAAGCTCCAGTCTTCGGTGAGTGCCTGCGACTGGTGCTTACGGCGCTTCTCCCCGGCGTGGTCGAAGCCTCCGATGGCGAGAATGACGCCGCCCTTGGCCGCCACCCGTACGCGCTCACCATCCTTCTCCACGACGACGCCCGTCACCCTCCCGCCCTCGACGACCAGTTCCTTGAGCGGGCTGTTCAGCCAGATGTCCACTCCTGCCCGACGCGCGCCGGCGATCAGCCCCGCACCGAGAGCTCGGCCACCCGCGGCCATCTCCTTCTTGAACAGTTTGCCGCCGACGCCTTGCAGTACCCGCTTGAAGATCGTCGGGAACGCCTGCAGGGGTCGACGGGCCATCAGATTCATCAACCTGAAGTCTTTGGAGGTGATGGGCATCGGTACCGGCGCGGCGATGGCGCCGCTGGTGCGGATACGGGCGACATCCTCAGCACCGAGGGTGTTGATGTCAAACGGCTTCGACTCGACCGACCGCCCGATCGCCGACCCTCCTTCGAGGTCCGCGAAGTAGTCCGCATACTCGGTCATGTGGCCGAGTTTCAGCGGAGTGGCCGCGAGCAGCTCGTCGACAACTTCGGGAGCGTGCTCGACGAACGCTTTCCTGCGTGCGCGCGGAGCGGTGTCCCCGACGAGCGTGTCCAGGTAGGTCAGTACCCGATCCTTCGTGTCCTGTACGCCCGCATTCTGCAACACCTTGTTGTTCGGCATCCACATGCCGCCGCCCGACATTGCCGTCGAGCCTCCGAAATACGCGCCCTTTTCCACCACCAGGGCTCGAAGACCTCTTCGCGCTGCGGTGATGGCACCCATCAGGCCGGTTCCTGAGCCGTACGTATTCAGCTTGAGGTGAGTCGGCGGCCGGTGGTCCACTCTGGTTGATCGGCTGGCATGATCATGGTGTGTCGCCCGTCCCGCAGGTCCCGCCCTCGTACGAGGAGCTGTTGGCGATGCTG
>NZ_BMNB01000051.1 GCF_014646235.1 Micromonospora sonchi
CCAGCATCGCCAACAGCTCCTCGTACGAGGGCGGGACCTGCGGGACGGGCGACACACCATGATCATGCCAGCCGATCAACCAGAGTGGACCACCGGCCGCCGACTCACCTCAAGCTGAATACGTACGATCCGTGCACCGAAACTTAAGGAGCGGCCGCGGAAATTGGGCGACAGTCGGGCTCCGGCTGCCATATCCTATTCGGCTCGGCATGAGGTCCGGGCATGGCGTATGCCATCGACGACTCGTAGACCAGGCCGACATGCAGATCATTCCCCTGGCTCAGCTGCGCGAGACCGACGAACGTAGCCAGCGTTTCACCCCGCTGGGTCTCGGCCTAGATCGCATGCTGGCCCCGGAGTCCGCCGCCACCTACCATCAGGAAACGGTTGCCCAGATTGACCTTGCCGACGACGTGGCGCAGGGCACACGTGACGCCTTCGAACGACTGCGCAACATCCGCGCGTACGGGGTGCTGTGCTACGAGATCTACACCCTGGTCAACGACCACGCGTTGCTAGTCATCGAGCAGGCTCTGCGGGACAGGTTCATCGACTTCCACGACGGCTCATGCACCTTCGCGCACCGCGACGGCCGCGAGAATACGATCACCATCGGCGAGTACGACGACGTATACAAAGCGGCCAAGCGATACTCCCCGGGCCGCGGTTACCGGCTGCGTGTGGGAGGCGGCCCGGCAACCGTCGAGTTCAACGGCATGCTCGACGGCTTGCGCACATGGGCACGGGCTGCTGGACTGCTCCGCGGGCAACGCAATCGCGGCATCGAGCAACTGCTCGCGAAGCTACGCAACTCCGTCGCCCACCCCTCGTCGACGCACCTGCTTACTCCGGTCGACTGCGCGATGACGTTGCGCGACTTGGCCGAGTTCATCAACCAGCTTTGGGGAGTACCCACGCCGGGCGGCCGTCTCTACCCCGCGCCGGCCGAGCGCGACGTGCTGTTCATCGGCTGGAACGCCAACGGCAGTATGACCCTCGCTCCAGCCGATCACCTCACCGCCGGCTTGATTCGTCTCGACGACATCGAACAGTGCGTGATCGTCCGCGCCTTTTTCGGCCCGGGAGCCCGCCTGGAGGACCCCGACCTCCACTACTTCAACAGTCGATACGAGAACACCCGACTACCTACCGAGTACCTGTGGGGGCCTGGCAGCCCCACCGAAGCCGCCGCCTGGCTCACCACTATCCACCCCACATGCGACTCTGTGGACCTCCTTGATCAGGTCTTCGCCATCCGGCACGACGGGGACCGCTTGTACCGACCCATGAAGCCCGGTGTTGTCGCGTTGCTCGACCCAGGCGACCAGACCGGCCACTGGTACCTCATCCAAGCTGATCTCCCTCAGGACGCCTTCATCCACATCCAGCGGCTCTTGGCGGCCGAGCCGGAATGCCGCCAAGCCGGTGAATGCATGGCATGCCCAGTCGAGATCCTCGACCAGGGCACCGTCGAGGAACTCGTCAGACGCGGCCATCTAGCCCCGACAAGCACCGCGCTGCCTCCGGCCTTCTGCCTCCGCGACGACATTCCGTCCTGGCAACCAGCGCCGCTACGCACCAACCGCGAGCCGGCACGACCTAGCGCACGACGTAGCAGGAGAAACCGCCGTGGTGGCGCTCGATAAGCCGGCCGTAGCGACCAGATCGCGGCAGACCGGATGCCGAGACGCGGTACTGAGTTGATCTCAGCAACGCATAAGGGTTGATTGGTGCGACACGGACGAAGGTGCCGAGTCGGACGGCAGTGGAAACAGGCGTGGAGCCATCGATAGACACGTCCTTGCGACAGAAACACGTCTTCGAGAGGGCTCCACGTGATTGCCTATCGTGCCATGGTCGACGTTCCGAGGGAACTTGTGCGCTACCTCGGCCGGCTCCTCGCCGCCGAGCGCCGGGCTCGGGGCACGCGCTCGGGTACCCGCGCCTTGACCTGCTTCTACCAGGCGTTGTTGGTGCTGGTGTGGTTCCGCAAGGGCGAGGACATGACCTTGTTGGCAGCCGGGTTCGGCATCTCCCGGGCAACCGCGTACCGCTACCGCGACGAGGGCATCGCGGTGCTCGCCGCCCAAGCGGCCGACCTGCACACCGCGCTGCGTCGAGCCGCCGACGACGGCTGGTCGCATGTGATCCTGGACGGGAAGCTGTTCGACTGCGACCGACTGGCCGAAACCACTGTGTCGGTCAAGGGCGAGGTGATCGACGCCTGGTTCTCCGGAAAACACCGCGACTTCGGCGCGAACATCCAAGCTGTCATGCGCCCGGATGGGCTGCCGATCTGGACTTCGGCGGCGATGCCCGGGCATCTGCACGACACCAGCTGTGCCCGCGAACTGGGCATCACCGCCGCCCTGAACTGGGCCGCCGCTGACCTCGACCTGCCCACCCTGGCCGACTCCGGCTACGAAAGCGCAGGCCACGGCATCAAGACACCGGTCAAGCAGCCTGCCGACGGCCGCAGGCTCGCAGCCGACAACCGCGCCTACAACCGGCTGCTACGCGGTCTGCGCTGGCAAGGAGAACGCGGCTTCGCGATCCTGATCGGACGCTGGAAGACGCTACGCCATACGACCGTCAGCCCACGCCGAATCGGCGACATCATCGTCGCAGCCCTGCACCTGACCCATTTCGAGTACAAATACCTACCGCAAAGTCGTTGAGATCACTTCACTGACCATGGCATCAAGCGACGCAGAACTCATTGCCCTCCGGGTCATGCATGACGACGTGCCCGAGATCGTCGCCGTACCACTCCTCACGGACCGCCCTCGCGCCGGCGGCAACCAGCTCGGGCACCTTCTGCCGGATCAGTCGGGCACGCTCGGCCATGTCCCAGGGGCCTGGACCGGCCGCTCGGGTATCGATTTTCATGCGGTTCTTGGCGGATTTGCCCTCTCCGAGACGTGGGAGCAAACGCGGACCGAAACGCGGGCCCATTCGGCCTGCTCAACCGCAGGCCGGGGGGCCAGAGCGCTGGAGCGCCGCCCGGACCACTCGGACCCATGCCTGATCGTCGTTGTGGTGATCAGATTAGGTTTCACAGGTTGTCGTCGTTTCGGCGCCAGAGACTTCGGGCGGTGTGGTCGAACCCGTGTCCAAGTCCGAGTATGAGCCGGAGAAGCCCGCTGGGCTGGAATGTCGGACGCCTGATCTAGGCTGCGCAGACGGTGCGAGAGGACCGTTGAAGTGGAGGTAGTGGATTGACACGCGCGTCGGCGGGCGGAGCTGGGACAGCGGGCGGTGTCCAGCACGAAGGCCGATGTGCGGCGTGGCTGGCGGCTCACATGCTCGCCGAGACCGCGTTGCCGGATTGGGCATCTGGCCGGCTGGTGGTCGGTGTCGGTGGACAGACGGGCCGGCCGGTCGACGACGTTGGCGCACTGACCGACGCGGGCGGCTGGGTTTGCGTCCAGGCCAAGAAGCGGCTGGCGCGTAGCGACGACACGAACAGCGACCTGTCGGCAGCGCTGGAACAGCTGGTGGCCATCGATGCGGTGGGTGTTCCCAGCCGGCCGCCGCGTGAGGATGATCTGCGACGTCTTACGCCGCAGGTTGATCGGGTCCTGATTCTCACCAACGAGGAAGCGCCTCGGACGATCGCCGGGGCGATGGCCCGGCTCGTGGACCGCCTGCGTACTTGGCCTGAGGCCGTTCCCGTGGCCGAGGCTGCCACGACAGCGGACGAACGAGCAGCTCTGGACACTCTGCATGAGCACTTGAAGCGTCTGTGGTCTGAGCGTCACGGTCACGCCGCGGACGAAGGTGTGGTGCGGTCACTGCTGCGTCCGCTCGCGGTTCGGGCCTTGAACTTACGGCCAGATGGGGTGGATCTACGTGCGCTTCTGCCGGACCTTCGCGATCTTCTTGACGATCCTGCCAAGGCACCTGCGCTGTGGCGCGAACTGGAGTTGATCGGTCAGCAGCTCACAGTCGAGCGCTCATGGATTCGGCGTGTCGATCTGGTCCACGAACTAGAGAACCGGGAGATCTATCTCACGCCAGTTGTGCGCCTGCGCCGCGATGTCCAACGGCTCCAAGAGATCACGACCGGCAACCTCGATTCGCCGCCCACAAACCTTGCCCTCACCACGCCGGACGGCCCCGTCAAGGTAAGCCGGGCCGCATCGAAGCTGCTTGACGCATCCGAAGGGAACGTGGCGATCACTGGTGATCCCGGCGCCGGCAAGTCGGTCGTCTTGCATCGGTTCGGCGCGTGCCAACAGGGGGACATCGTCTACCTGACGCACGGCCAGTTGCGGGGCACGGCCGGCCAGACTCGTGCCGAGCTCAACTTGGACCATGATCTTTACGAGGTGCTCGCTGGCTGGACGGGATCGCATCCGGGGCTACTGCTTCTCGACGGCGTTGATCAAACCCGAGGTGTCGACGCGTCGAGTTGGCTGCCCGAGCTCGCTGAGCGTCTCCGATCATCCCGATGGCGGATCGTTGCCAGTATCCGATCGTTCGACCTTCGCCACGGCAGCCGCTGGCGGACGATGTTTGCTGGGAACCCGGTCGATCCCGAACACATCGACCCGGAACTCGCCGGGGTCGCACACCTGAAGGTGGATGACCTCACGGCAGAGGAGATCGCAGAGGTACGAGCGGCCAGCCCATCGATCGACAAGGTGTTCAAGCAGACCAGCGAACGTCTACAAGGACTACTGGCCAATCCATTCAACCTCAACCTGGCAGGCGACCTAATCAGCGCCGACATGGACGTTTCCCAGGTCCGCAGCCGGCTAGACCTGCTGACTCGCTTTTGGCGACTTCGCGTCGCCGACGGGCCCGGGGGACGAATTCGGCAGCGTGTGGTGCGCACACTCGTCGACTCGATGGTCGCAGCCCGATCTCAACAGGCCGACGACTCGCAGCTCACCGAGTCGGCTTTGCTGACCGTCCTTGATGACCTGGTCCGCGACGGCGTACTCAGGGAAGGTCCTGCCAGCCAGTGGGCGGCGGGCCGGCCCGTCGGGTTCGCACACCCCGTCCTGTTCGACTACGCGGCAGCGATCGTCGCGCTCGGCGACGTCACCGCGGCGCATAGTTTCGCCGACAGGCTCGACGCCGACCCGGATTTGACCATGGTTCTGCGGCCTAGCCTCGACTACCGACTAGCGATCGCATGGCACGACGACCGGACCCGTACAAGCTACTGGTGGCTCGCCTTGCGCCTAGCGTCACAACGATCCGGCCACATGCTGGCCGCAGCTGCGGCCGCGACCGTCGCCGCCCACGAGATGCGCGATCCGGCCGAGTTGGAGCCGCTGGAATCCGCCTGCATCGCTGGTGTCGACGCCGCGACTTGGACCGTCGACGATGCACGGGGACTCGCCTTCCTGGTCGCTGCCGGGCTTGCCGACGCCGGCTCGAACTCGGCGGCATTGGACGCGTTCGGAGAGCTGCTGGCGGGCCTCGCACTCCACGCCGTGAACAACGACGACGCCGACCTGGCACTCCTGGTGGCGCAGCTGAGCCGCCGCGCAACAAACGATCAACCACCGGTCCCTGGCACGCTGGCCGCCCGCTGTTGGGTCCAATCGGCCATCGCCGTCTTTCGGGTGGGCCTTACCGAGGTGAACGATCCCCGACGGGCGAACCTTGCCGATCGCGGCGGACGGGCGCTGGCCACCGCGGCGACCCTCGACGCCGCTGCGACCGCCGACACCATACGAGCGGTCATCGCCGAACCCACCCTGCGGGCATGGGGCGTACGAGCCGTTCGCCCACTGGTCGACGTACTACCGCAGATAGCGCGCCAAGACCCGACCCTCGCTGTCGATCTCGCCGCAAGCGTCTGGCTCTTCCGGGACGACCGATCCCAGCCCACGAATATGCTCAACAGCCAGATACTCCCCCTGAGATCCAATCGCCAGCAGGACCTGGAGAGCGTCCAATACCAGGTCGGCCGAAAGTTCCCCGATCTGGCAGCAGCGGACGTCACTACGGCGACCAGGCTCTTCATCCAGATCGTTGAACCACTTTCCGCGTCTCGATACCGCGGTATTGAGACGGAGACGGCCCACAAGCCGTCAGTGCTATACGGCGACGCTCTTCAGTACGCAGGAGGTCATGGGTCCTTGTCCTCAATGGCCGACACCCTCGTGGACCGCCTTGATGAGCTCGGACCAGACTGCGGCGAGGCAATCGATCTGCTCATCAATGGCCTCACCCAGGCCGAGGTGTGGAACCGCCTGCTTCATCGAGCCGAGACGAGCGAATCAACCGGTCTCGCGACCGTACTCCAGCCGGCATTGTCCAACCCATCGCTTTTCGCCCACGGCGAGACGTGGCCGGCTGCCGCGCGCGTTGCTGCCCGCCTTGCCCCGCACCTCGCCGCACCGGACCGTGACGCACTAACGCGGGCCATCGTCGAGGCGACCGAACCCGCAGCGGACGATTCGGAACGACGGAGGCACAGCCTCCATGAGCGGCGCGAGGCACTGTTGAACGCTCTCGCCACCAGCGGAACCATCGCAGATCCAGCTCAGACCCCTCTGAGTCTGTCACTTAGTGGCGTGCCGGAGCAGGTTGAGCCTGACACCGCGTCCTCTCCGTACACGCGGCTTCTCCAGGACGTTGACGAGGCGCTTGAGCAAGCCAACCAAGCAGCAGAGCGTGAAGCCGCGGGCCGACGGCTGCTGGCCCTGTGGCCAAGGCTCGAGGCAGCGGATACCGCGAACCGGCGGATGCGTGCCGCCTGCCACATCGCTTGCTTGCCGGAGGTTTTACCAGACAACTCCGTCGGCCGCCAGATCCTCGCAGACGTCGAGGCGGCCCTGCCTAAACCTGAAGGCGACACGGGGCAGCCCGCTTCTAACGGCAGTCGCCATGCGAGCTGGTCGAGCACACCGGAAACCGAGGCCCTCACTGTCGTCCGCGTACTGCTTGCACGGCCGCAATGGCGAAGCGCCCACGGTGACGAGCTACGCGCACACCTGCTGAGCCATCTCGACAGCAGCACATGGATACATCGCTACCTCAGCACCGCCGGCATCAGCCTGATCTACACCGAGCCGGACGACCTCCTCGCGCAGGTGGAAAGCCGACTCGCGACCGAGCAGGACGGCCATGTCGTGACGCTGCTAGTCCACGCCCTGGCCAGACACCTACACACCCGGCCCGCCGATGTGGACGGCATCCTTTCCCGGATAGCCGCCCTACGCGGCTCGCCTCACCTCATCGCCCCGCCCAAGGACGGGTCCGAGGTTTACGACACGCCCGCCGAGTCGGTGATCCAGTGCCTGACGATCCTCGCGATCGAGTACGGCACACCCTTTGCGGACGCCACGGTGCGACGGTGGCTCGCGAGTCCCGTCGACAACACCCAAACAGTGATCGTGATCGCCGCCCACCTGCGCGACCTGCTCAATCCCGCTGACCCCTCCCTCCGCAGCGCACAGCAAAAAGCGTTCGACCTGCTAGCTCTCACCGTGAAGCCACTCGCGTTAGCCTGGACCGACGTAACGCATCTGGACAAGGCATTAACCGTCGCGGACGCGATCACCCAACAGCTGTACTTCGCCAGCGGCGCATTCGGGAGCCAGGAAGGGCGCCGCAAAGAGCTCGGCGACCCTACGGTCTTCGCGAAGCTCGCACTGCGGCTGCTAGACGGTATCGGCCAAGTCCGACACCCGGCAGTCACCCACCATATCGTCGAGACCGTCGAGCATCTCAGCAATGCACAACCCAAGCCTGCCCTGCATCTGGCGCTGCAGGCGGTCACGGAGGATCACGGGTACCTCGCCGAGTCCCTCGGCGTCGACGCCGTCATCAAGCTCATCAACACCTACATGGCCAACCACCGTGAACTCGTCCTCGGCGATCCAGAATGCACCACGGCAGTACGCCTTCTCCTCGAACAATTCGTACGAGTAGGATGGCCCAAAGCCATACAAATGGCAGAACGGATGGACGAACTGTTCCGCTGAACCCACGGAACAAGGCTCCAGCCGGCCGGGACACCCAGTTGTGGGCGGCACCGACCGCGGCCTTCCGGGGTGCCGGGAAGGCGCGAGCTTCGCTTCCCGTCATGGTGGTCTCAGTTCCCGGCTTTGCCGTACCCCACCGCGAAAGTTCCCGACGCCTTCAGTCCCGGAACCAGAGCCACGTTGTCGGAGTAGTCGCCCAGGTCCCCGCCGTCGTCGAACGACCCGACGTCCCCGAACGGATCGGCCATCGCGGGATCCGTGGCGACAGCTGACAGGTTCGCCGCCGACCTGCCAGTCGTCCGCGCAGACACCACCGCCAAGCTACCACCCGGGACGCCACGAGATGATGCAGATGGACTCGCGGGTAGGTGTCGCCGTTGCGTAGGTGGGCCCGGACCAGCAGCGCCTGCTGACCGGCCGAGAGCTTGCGCCACCGGCTGCCAATCGCCGCCCGGTGGTGGGTACGTAGCAGGTTGGCCAGGCGATTCGGGTACGCCGCGGACAGCGTGATCGTGCCAGGATAGGTCACCGAGGCTCCTTGGGAAGACGGTGAGCTTCGACAACCCGTCTCTGACCAGGAGCCACGTTTTATGTGTACATTCAGCACGCCGCCGGCACAGCCCGTGATCTCCGATCCCGAGGCAGGTTGGAGACGGCTCATTATGGACAAATCATTGGACTAATGATGGTATCCCCTGCACCCTAGTTGAGTGCCGCAAGATGTCGAGCCTCATGTCGTCCTCCTGACCATGGACTTGGAAGCGTCGGAGATCGTCCTGAGTCGCTCGGACGGCAAGGAAGCGCGGGTACCCCTCGCCCTTCGACGTGGCCCGGAGCTCTCCGCATTATCGAAGATTCAGATCACGCCCGACCATCGCGGGCTGCTCGCGGTCATGACGACCGGCGCGGAGGTCCTGTTCGAAGTTCCTCGGTTCGATGGCAGCGACCAACTCGCAGGCCGCCTGGTGGTCTATCTGGATCAGAACCACTGGAGCACCGTGGCCAACGCTTTCCACTACCCGGAGAAGGTGACGTCCACGGAGCTAGTCGCTGCGCACAGGCTCACTGAGCTCGTTCACGATCGACAGATCGTGATGCCCACGTCGTCCGCACACCATCATGAAACAGCCACGCGGTTCGACTTCGACAAGCGGTACCGGCTCGGCCTGACCATGTTGCAGCTCAGCCGCGGCTGGCAGGTGCGTGATCCGTTGCAGGTGCGTCGCGACGAGCTGCGCTCAGCCTTCATCGATCGCTACGGCCTGCCGAACGATCGGGCAGACGATGCGGTCTTCTCGTTGGCGCCCAACGTGTTGTACTCGCCTCACCGCGGATGGTCTCCACCGAGCCCACCGTCGGACTTTTCTCCCGAAGTCGCCTTCCGGTGGGAGGCCTTGACCGAGGCGTGCGGGCACATCGACGCCGTTCTCGACGTGGATCGGTCCGAAGACGGCCCGGACACCGGCTGGGTGGCAAAAAGTCAGCATTTTAGTGACTGGCTCGATGGCGAACCGAAGACTCGAGAGCAGAAGCGCAAGGCGATCGATGCATGGCTCTTTGCCGACCTCTCAGACGAAATCGCGTACGAATCCGCCGCCTGCGGCGCCACCGTCGATCAACTGCGCGACTGGTGCCTCCGCCATTTCGCCGCAGACCTTCGCCATGCCCCGGCGACCGGGCTATTCCGTGAGGTCCTCCACGACCGACACTTGAACAAGGGCACACGGTGGAGGCGGAACGACCTGACCGACATGATCTATCTGTCGTGCGCGGCGGGATACGCCGACATCGTCGTAGGCGAGCGGCACCTCCGAAGCATCCTCAACCAAGGGCTGCATCGTCTGGGCCGCCCTTTGAGGGTCCACCGCCACCTCGCTGACGCTGTGACGGACATCGAGGAGCGGCGGTCGAACGGCAGGCGGGGAGCGCCAACGGTGCGACAAGACGGCTCGTAAGCCGGTAACGTCTTCGAGTCACGGGGTGGCGAGCTTGGGACGTTGGACCGAAAGGTTGGATGTGTTGATGCCCTTCACCCCGGCCGCCGCATGCGCTTACGTTCCTGAGACGGTCGAGAAGTCATCGGGTGGACAACGCGAGATCACCGATGGTCAAGGGGCCCCAGGCCGATTCAGAGTGCGTGGGACGGAGCGTGAGCTCGCCGTATGCGACGGTGCGTGCGTACGTCGGCGCGGACCGGATTCAAGGTTCAATCGCGGACAGGCGCGAATCAGACAATAGCCTCGGCCGCGGGCCGCATCAAACGAGTCATCCAGCCATCGGCGGCAAGTGGCATTTACCCCGGCACTCGGCATGATCAGGTGTACTCATCTCGGCTGCTTAGGCCTGACGAGGGAAAGGCTCGCCTTTGGGCCAGGGGTTGCCGAGGCCGAACCAGTCGGTCTGAGCACGCGGCGAGTCGATGAACTCCATCTGACTGTCGGCGCCGAGGATAGCCCGGCGCCACATCGGCAGCGCTTCAACAGCGTGCTCCGGGTCCGGGTGCTCCCAGATCGTGTGCTGCTGGTTGCCGACGAACGCAGGGTGGAGCTGTTTGACGACGAGCACGGCCGACACCCGGCGGTGGTCCCAGTTGTCGCCTGCGTACCAGTAGCCGTTGGCTTCGCGGACGACGGCGTGCGATTCGGTCCCATCCGGCGCAGTCGTGATCTGCAACATCTCGGTGCCGTAGAGGGCGTTGTACACGTCGTGGTCGTCCAAAGACATGCTGCTCGAAGCGACCGCCACGATGAACGGCGCGCCGAGCGGGCCGTAGGCCGCGCCCTTGTCGCTCAGCGCCCCGAGGATGCCGACCTCGTCGTTTACCCGCGCCGCGTTACCGCCGAAGATCCCCAGAGGTCGGACACCTTCTCTTCCGCGCGCCTCGGAGGACTTGGGGATGGCCCAGAATTCGATGATCCAGCCCACGTCGTCGCCCTCGGTCTGCTCCTCGTAAAGGTGGGACGGGAGGTCGTCGCGGCGCCCGCCCAGCTTGACTTTGTCGGGGTCCAGGCCGCTGAGCCATCTCTCCAGGCGGCCGCGCAGCGGTTTGGCGCGGAGCGGACCAAGGCCTTGCCTCACGACCTCGATCCAGAGCGAAAAGTTGGGGCTGTCCAATCTGTTGAGCGACTCGTACACCGCGTTGATCCGCGCCGCCGCGCCGACAGCGACGTCGCTGTCGGACGCCGACCTTGCTTCGACGTAAATCGACCGTCCGTCCTTCTCAGCCAGGAAGTCCGGCCGGCGAGTTGTCCCCTCCAGCACCGGGTGGCACGTCACGGTGTAGCCCATCCGAAGCAGGCACTCGTGGAGGTACAACTCGAAGAACGCCCCGCTGAACTGCCGGTCGTCCTTCGATCTCAGCCGGCCCCTGACGTCGGCTTGGGCGTCCGGGCACAGGCGGCTGAACCAATCCTCGATCAGGTCACGAATCTGGTCCCAGTACGCCCCCGAGACGCGGTCCAAGAACTTAAACCGCCCATCTCCGTGCACGGCCGGGGACGGGTCGGTCCGGGTGATTGCAGAGAAGATGGTCACCACGACATCACAACCCGGCGACAATCTTTGGCTAGTTGCGACACGCCGCTGTATCCGCTCATCGGCTCCGCACGTCGAGCGAACGGTTGGCTCAGCAATATCCGTCACACAACGTCACCAACTTGAATCACCGCCATATCAGGCGGCGAGTCGCCGAACACAGGCCGGACTGGGCGCCGGTGTGCACTTGCAGCCGTACCTACCTGTGCAGGAGTTGACCGACTTTGCCTTCAAGAGGAACGAGGTCCGTACGTCTGGTGGCAGGCCGGGCCAGGGGCGGGCACCTCCACGCTGGTCCTCGACTCGCCAGCGGAGCTGGTGGTTCATGCGGTTCGTGTGGTTCTTCATCACGGCTCAGCTGGTCGATCAGCGCACCCGCGACGACTCCCATCCGGGTATTGGCCGAGCAGCTTGTCACATAGGCCGGAACACCCGAACTGGCTGTTCTAGCGGTGCCGAGGGCCCGACCGGATTTCCTGCCCCGACGACAGCAGGCCGGGAGGCGGTCCCGGATTCGCAACCGCCCCGTTGGTGAACGAGGTCCTGGCCAGGGCCGCGGCGGACCCGGTGGCGGCCACCGTTGGGCGGTGTGCGGCGCCGATTGTGGTGACGCGCGATGGCGGAGCCGATCGTGCATGGATGAGGATGAGGGCAGCCGCTCCGCTCTGCGGTCCAAGGCTGCCGGTCAACCGGTTGGTGCTGGCGTGGACGTCGCTCATCCCGGCGAGCTCCGCTTCCAGAACTGCAGGTGCGACGGCGCGATGTAGCGCTCTGGTGCAGATCAGGAGAGGGCCGTCATCGAGCGGGCAGACGCTGATGTCGCCCGAGCGGACGCTGGACGTCAGGATGACATCGGCGATGCTGCCTGGCTGGACGTGTTCGCCGTGGTCGCGCCGCTGCCGGGCGGCGGTGTGATCGGCAGTGACCTGGACGAGCCGGCCGGCGCTGATGGTGTAGGCGCGGCAGTTGCCCGCCCATGCGATCTCGAACCGTACGCCGAGACGGTTGTCCGGGGCGGGATGCGCCGAGACGACCAGGAGAGAGGCGTCACCGGCCTGGCTGGGGTGAACTCCGTCGTAGAGGGCGTTGACTGCCGCCCGCGCGGCGTGCAGCCCGGCGGCCGGCATCGAGTGGGCAGTGACGGTGGCAGCGATGTCGGCAGCCATTTCTGCTGCGGCTGCTGCCTGCTGGTGTTGCCCGATCCCGTCGGCGAGTGCCCAGACGGTGATCCCGCTGCGCGGGTCGTGGCGGGTGGATGTGGCGGTGGTGACGATGGCTTGTCCGCCCGCACTGCGAGCGATGGCGGACACCGTGAGGGCGGGCTCGCCAGCGTCCGCAGCAGAGTGCGCATCCGCCGCTGGCGGATCGGATGATGAGCCGGGTCCTGCCTGCGGCTCGGGCGGCTTGGGCGCTGGGGGAGGGTCCAGGCCGCTGGGGGAGCGGGTACGGGCCTCCCACGCCTCGATGACGCCGCGGGCGACGTCGGTGGATTCCAGGCCGAGCTGCTCGGCGGCGGCTTCGGCCATTGCCCTCGTAGCCTCTGGTGCGTCCACGAACAGTTCGGCGATGGCCCGGTAGGCGGTGATGCGGTCTTCCGCGAAGCGGGCCGGGTCGGTGATCCGCCTGGTGGCGTACAGCTGGCTGATGGTGTTCGTCATCTGAAGCTGGGCCAGGGGCTGGACGGCACCGATGATCTCGTTGATCGCCGAGATCGGGTCCATGGAGACGAGCATGTCGGCCGGGTCCTGTCCCGGGGGAAGGTGGACGCCGGAGACCTTGCCGGGCCACCGGGCGGCGATCGGGTACGCACGTCCGGCGGCACGGCGACCGCCGTCGTCACCGTCGAAGGCCAGGACCAGTTGGGCTCCGGCCAGGGCCTGCTGGAGCAGACCGAGCTGCTCGTCGGTGAGGTTGGTGCCGCAGGGGGAGACCGCGTACACCGGCTGAGCTTCGGGATCGGCGGCGCGCGCGGTGGCCATGCGGTGCATCGCGAGCACGTCGGCGGCGCCCTCGACGACGAACACCATCGGTGTGCCAGTGCCGGCTGGCCGGTGCGCGAGCTGCTGCCCGAGGCCGTACAGCAGCGAGCGTTTGCGGTAGACGGCGGTCTCCGGAGTGTTGATCCATCTGGCCTCGGCCCGGCCGCTCAGGTCGCGGGCGGTGAATCCCACGACTCGGTTGTGTACGTCGGTGATCGGGAACATGATCCGGTCACGGAAACGGTCGAGCAGGTGTTTGCTGCGGCGGTGGATGAAGCCCAGGCCGGCGGCGGTGACCTCGCCGGCGGTGAATCCCGCCGCCTGCAGGTGGGTGGCCAGGTCGGTCCAGCGTCCCGGCGCGTACCCCACTTGCCATGGTCCGGTCGGGTCCGGTGCCGCGCTGATGCCGTGACTGGTCAAGTAGCTTGCGGCCTTTGGCGAGGTGGGTAGGCAGTCGGCGTAGAACCGGGCTGCGGCGGCGTTGACCGCATACAGGCGTTCCGGCGTAGGGGTCCGTTGTTCAGCGGCCATCGTCGGCCGCCGGCTGCTGGTCGGGGTGTGCGCCGGTGTGCGGTTCGCCGTTCAGCGCAGCGAGGGTGTGAGCGTGCACCAGGTTGGTGAGAGCCAGGAGGTCACCGGTCAGTTGGTCGATCTGGCGTTGCAGGTCGGCGAACATGGCCTCGATCCACTGCTGGTCGGCCGGTGTCCGGGACGGGCGGCTGGTCACAGCGCCTCCCTGCCGTCATCGCGGACCGGACGGTCCGGGCTGGCGTCTTGCCTGCTGGCGTCCAGATCGGCCTGGGCGGTCCGGGTGATGGCCTCGACGCTGGCGGTGGTGTCGGCACTGATGGTGTCGGCGTGGTCGCCGCTGTACCACGGCATCAGCTCGACCATGGCGGCTCGGACGCCGGTGGCCAGGAGGATCGCCCGACCGCGCTTGAGGGCGCGCAGGTCGCCCGGGTCGAGGATCCGTCGCCGTTGCGCGCTGGTGGAGTAGCTGGTGTGACCGTTGCCGTCCCGGTTGATCGAGGTCGTGGCGACGTCGTGGTCGCCGATGAGGCGGGAGACGTCCTCGGCGTGCCGGGAGTCGTCGAGCCCGGCGCCGACGAGCTTGACCGTGGCGGCGCTCCACAAGGCGGTCATGCCGCGTTCGCCCCACACGCCTTGGCCTTGGGCGATGTTCTGGATGATCGTGATCGGGATGATCCCTCGGCCGCCGAGATGGCTGTAGAGCTGCGGCAGATCGCTGATCTTGCAGATGTTCGCGGCTTCGTCGAGCACCGCCAGTACCGGCGGGTCGATGCGGCCACCAGCAGCCTCAGCATGGACGACCGCCGTGCGTAGCACCGCGTCAGTGAGCGCGGCGACCAGCGGGGCCGCCGCCCCCGCGCCTTCCTTTGACAGGAGATAGAGCGTGTCCGCGGAGGCGGGGAACGTGGTGACGTCGAGGCGGTCGATGCTGCCGGTCGGTGGGGTGACCCAGGCCATGATGTCCGGATCGGACAGGCACCGGGCAGCGGTGCGGGCGGTCTCGTAGACGCCGTCTCTGGTTTCCGGGGCACCGCCCTGTCGGCCGGCGAGGGATCGCGCGGCCTGCGGAAAACCGGCGGCCCGCAGCAGCGTGACCGGTTCGCGGCTGGTCGCGTCGGACAGCCAGGCCTGCACGTCGGCGAGGGTGCCCCCGGAGGTAGCGGCGGCCAGGAACAGGCAGGTGAGCAGGTCCCCGGCGGCGAGTGGCCAGAACGGGTCGCTGCTGCCGGTGCCGCGGATCTCCTGGATGAAATGGTCGGCCAGGCGCGCGGCATCCTCGATCCCGTCGATCGTGGCGAACGGATCCCACCACAACGTCTGCGGCTGGCGGGTGACCCGCTGCGGGTCGAACGACCAGACCCGACCGACCCGCTGACGGGCCCGCGCGGTGGCGGCCCAGAGGTCGGAGCGGTTGCTGGTGGCGAGCACCGGTCCCGGCGCGTCCAGGATCGGGGGTACGGCGAGGCTGGTCGTCTTGCCCGCCCGGGGAGCCATCACGGCGAGGATGACGTCCTCCCAACTGGACCGCAGGATCGGACCGTGCCGGCGGTTGGCGGTGACGAGCCGTCCGAGGGCGATACCTACTGCGACGGCTGACACCTGCTTCGGCTTGCCGGCGAGGCTTGGTCGCAGCCGCTGTGCTCGTCGTACGGCCGTGGCGCCGATGAGTTCGTCGACGTCGTGGGCGCGGGCCAAGGACGGCAGCGGATCACCGGCCCGCGGCCGGCGGGCCTGCCACCACGCCCAACCCCAACAACTGGGTACGACGGTCCCGGCGAGCAGCAGCGCATAAGTGGCCGCTACCAGGTGCGGCGGTACGCCGGGCCACAGGTGCTGCCAGTCCCGGTCGATCAGGTGCCTCGTGAAGTCCCAGCCGAAGTCTGGACCTGTTGCCCACGGGCGTCCGGCGGCGACTGCGGCGAGCCGGCCTGCCAGCCACGCCATCCAGGTCAGCCCTGCGGCAGCGGCGCAGGCACCCAGGATCAGCCATGGCGCTAGGGGGTATCCGCCCGCGCTACCGCGCGGGTAAATCGGCTGCTGGCTGCGAATGCCGCTCATCGGGCACCCGCCCGCACCGCCATGTCGGTGTCGTACAGCCACCGTTCATCGCCGACCAGGTGGAGCGCCACCGGCATGCCGGCTCGCTCGCCGGTTTTCACCAGGTACTTCCCGCGACCAGGGTGGGTGGCGCCGGGCACCAGGGCTTCCGGGGCGGCCCAGCAGGCGACCATGTCGCGTTCCGGTCCGGAGAGACGGACCATCAGACCGATGCGGTCCAGCTCCCGGCTCGGCAACGCGGCCAGAATCTTGATCGCGCACCGTTCGGCCATCCCTCGCCCCTTGGCCCGGTCTTCGTCCGTGGCGAGCGCGTCGAGGTCGTCCAGGGAATGCGTGAGCATGATCTGCGCGACGCCGAGGTTGCGGGACAGCCGGGTGAGCGCGTCGGCCGGCTCGACCAGACCCGGGGCACCCCGTAGCGCCCGCCACAACTCGTCCATCACGGCGAGGTGCCGCCGCCGGGGCGCGAGGCCCTGGTCGGCGAGGACAGCTGCGGCGTCGATGACGGCGTACCCGTAGCTCCAGGCCGAGAGCATCGCGGCGGCGACCAGCTTGTCGCCGGCTGCGGCGACGCGGGAGATGTCGATGCTGACGGCGGGGGCGGACAGGTCGATGGGGGTGGAGGTGGCGGCGTCGAAGACGCCAGCGAGGGTGCCTTCGCACAACAGCCGTAGGGTGGCGACCAGATCGTCGATCCGACGTCGGTAGTCGGCCAGCGAGGTGGCCCGCGTCGCGGCGCGGATCGTGTCCGGTCCCTGGTCGAGCACCGCGAGCACGTCGGGGATCACGGGCTCGCCGCTGCGCCGCTCGGCGAGCAGGTCGATCACGCGGCCAAGGACGACCTCCTCGGTGTTGCTGACCCGTCCGCCGTCGCGCACCAGCGTGCACAACGCGATGAGCAGGGTGAGTCGCCGTCCGCGTACCTCCAGACGCAGCTGGTCGGCCTCCGGGCCGGTCATTCGGGACAGCGCCGTGCCGAGGGGACCGGCGTCGAGAGGGTTGATCCGGTCCAGCCCCCGACCGACGCAGATGACCTGTCCGCCGAGATGCCGGACGAGCCGGGTGTAGTCCGGCTTCGTGTCGCCGAGGATCAAGACCTGGGCGCCGGTGGCAGCCATCCCCGTGACCAGGCGCTTGGCTAACGCGGATTTCCCGGCACCCGGCTGCCCGAGCACGAAGATGCCGGTGTTGGTGGTCAAGCCGGCGTTGAGCCACTCGAACGGATCGAGCAGCACGGACTCGCCCCAGAGCTGATGCCGCCCGATCGGCACCCCGAGCAGGGGAGCTCCGGATCCGGCGGTGAACGGGTACAGGCCGGCGGCCTGCACGGTCGTGGCCTGGTATTCAACTCCAGCCGCGACGTGCACGGCCCGGCCGGCGTGCGGCCGACGCCAACCCCATGCCGGGGCCAGCGGACCGAACGCGGATACGTCGAGATCAATTCGTGTCATGGGTGATGCTCCTGAGGAGTTGGAAGGGGTCAGTGCGGCCACTGCTGGGCCAGCACCGGCGGGCAGATCCCGGTCGGCAGGGTGACGGCGAATCCGGCGGCCTGGGAGCGCCACAGGCGACGTAGCCGTACCTTGCAGGTCTCCGCGCGGCTCTCCACCTCGGCGACGGCGCGACCCAGATCAGCCGGGTCAAGCACGGTGGTCGTCACCCACAGGCTGATCAGGCCGACGCCGGCGCCGAGTGCTTCCTCCCGCGCGGCTTGCGCGGCCTGCTCGTGGTCGGCGATGTCCCGGGCGGTCGGGTCGAGCTTGCGTGCCCGCCGGTACGCGGACCGGAACTGCGCCGCGTTGACCTGCCGCTCGACCTCACCTGCGGCTTGCGCGGCGGTCATCGGGCGGTACAGCAGCGTGACCCGTTTCGGGTGGTCGCCTGGAGCGAGAAGTCGGGCGAGCACGTGGTGGGTGACCGGCTGGCGCGGCGCCTCGTGCCACGCCCAGGTCACGCTGGTCGCGCCGTCGTGCTCGTACCGGTCGGTGTGCTCCTGCGCCGCGACCGGGCCGGCATTGTTCCAGTCCAGCAACTGCGCCGCCGCCTCCGGATCGGCGCTGAGCAGGCGCGTCACGTCGCCCCGGCTGGTCGGGTCGAAGCTGTGTCGGACGATCCCCGCGATCTGCGTGGCGGTCGCCCGGCCCAGAACCGTCAGCCCGCACCCGGCCAGCCCATCCTGCAAGCCCGGCAAGGCCCGGTCGACCTCCGTGAGGCACTCCTGCAAGGACCTGGGACGGGCCGGTGACGCAGCCGGATCGAATGTGATCGACACGTTCGTCTGCACGTCAGCGGCGGCCTGCGGCGCGGCGGCGACGAGCTGCTCGAGCACCCGTACCGCTGCCGCTGGGCCGTCCGGGGCCAGCCGGCCCGTGATGTAGTCGGCCAGCCGGGTGCCCGAGTCCGCCGCGGTGTCGACCGTGACCGCGACCCAGCGAACGATCGGCACGTGACCGAGGCCCGCCAGCCAACCACCCCAGTTCGACACCCACGCCGTTGCGGCCTCCGAGTCGGCAAGCCACGTGGACTGGGCGGCGCAGCGCAAGGTGACCGTCATGGTGCCGAGCCGGCGGTGCCACACCACGCCATAGGTGCCGCCGTGGCCGTCCTCGGCGGACAACAGCACGGTCGGCGCGAGCACACCCGGCAACTGCCAGGCATGTTCCTCGGCCGACATCACGCCACCGCGGTAGCTGGTGTGACCACGTGTGGCGCCCGTGGCCCAGCGCAGCCGCTGCACGAGCGCCTGCGCCAGCGACACACCGTCCCACTGGGCGACGTTGCCCACGATGATGACCAGGCAGATCGGCCCGACCATCAGGAGGCCGGCAGGACTCACCGACACCGTGATGAGCGAGACGGTCAGCGCCGCGAGTACCGCCATCGTCTGGCCGAAGCCGAGCCCGAACATGCCCAGAGCCCTGGCCCGACGCCATCCGCCGTAGGTCCGGGTCTCGGTGGCGGGCGAATCAGCAGACATCGCGGTCACCCGCCTTCCGTCGTACGGGCGGCCGTGCTCGACGCCGATCTGGCTGCTGTTCGTGCGACCTGGGCGCCGACAACGACGCCAGCCACGACGGGCGCAGCGGGGCCGGTGGCGGCAGATACGCCCGCCGCCGCAGTACCACTGGTGGCGGTCGCGGTTGCCGCGGTTCCGGCGGTGGTGCTCGCGGTGGTTGCCGTCGTGGTGCCCGCCGACGGGGTGGTGCTGGCGGTGGGGGCCGGCCCGATGAACGTCGGTGGCGTCGGTCGGGGAGGACCGGAGCCGCTGTCGCCGCTGCCGCTCGAAGGCGGCGGGTTGCGGCGGTCTATCTCGCGGGCGTAGTCGGTCGCCGTCATGCCACCCGCGCCTCGGCGTGACGCGATCGCGTGCAGACCGGCGGCACCGGCAGCGGCGAACATGCCAGCTGAATTGCCGGACTGTTGAACGGAACCCACGGTCCAGTTGAAGAACTTCATCATGGCCGGGAGTGCGACGAGGCTCAGGCCGAGCATCCCGGCACCGGTGAACCAGGTCGAGACGTCCCGGGTTGCCGGGTCGCCGATGAGCATGAACGCGACCGCATACGACGTGGCCGCGAACGGCTCGTAGAAGGTCAACGCGAGCAGCCAGCCGAGTATCCGTCGCAGCCAGTTCGACGTGGCTGCGGTGAAACTGCCGCTGGCCGCGAGTTGCAGCACTCCGGCCAGGATGATGATGGCGCCGCTGCGGAACAGCAGCAACATCGCCTGCGCGATGCTTCCGACGAGCACGATGAGGCCCATGACGACGATCAGGATGTTGCCAACGCCAGGAGGGAGCGGAAGCAGAATGAGCTGCATCCGCTCGGCCAGAGCATCGGTCTTGCAGACCTGATCCTGTCCGAGCTCTGGGGCGCAATCCATGCCCCAGGTCAGGACCCATTCGGTGTACGCCTCACATGCCGTGAGCAGCATCTGCGTTCCGGTGAGGCTCACCGCGCCGAACAGGGCGGTCGTGAACAACCCTTTCACGACCGCGACGAGCGGCTCTCCCTTCCGATTGATGATCATCAGCAGGGACTGCCACATGATGCCACCGATCGACACCAGCACGGCGAACGGCACCATCCACCGCTGGAGCACCTGCGCCGCCGATGCCCGCTCGACATCGACGGGTGGCAGCGACAGCCACCAGGTCACCGTCGAGGTGATCAAGCTCGACTGCGCCGCCCTGACCTGTTCGGCGAGTTGACCGATCATGGAGTCGGCCACCGCCCCGGCGGCCTCGGTCACGCCTTCCTTGATCTCGCACTTGAGATCCCAGGCATCACACATGGCGCTACCTGCTCGGCAGCGGCGCGTAGCCGCGGACGAGGACGGGCCCGACAAGTGTCCGCACCGTTGACCAGTCACCCTGCGGTGGGGCCACCAGATGCCAGTCCGCGCCAGACCAGGAGACCTGCACGACGGTGGCGGCGCGGGCGACGCTGCCCTCACCGTCCGGTGCCTCGATGAGCAGACGCATGCTGGCCGCGTGAGGGTGGTAGGTGTCGACCCGGATTCCGACGATCGAGGCATAGATGGGGGTAAGCGAATCGCCGTAGGGAACCTGCAGCTGCTCACGGGCGACGGCGTAACCACGAGCTACCGCATCGGCGTACGCGGTGACGTCGGGCCCGACGACCTGCTGACGCAGCGTCGGCTCCCAGACGTGTGGACCCACCTGTGGGCTGGTGCGGACCAGTAGATGTAGTCCCGCGAGGACAGCGCCGGCCGGCGTCTGGGCGAACCCTCGAGCCCGTCCGTCCTGCAAACTCCGCGGCCCGGCCGTGACAGAGACGGGCAGCGCAAGCCCAGCCACCGTGACCCAGCTCAGATCTGCCGGCCACCGGAGTTCGACATCAGTCTGCTGCGGCGACCCGGACGTGTGATCCGCGCTCGGCATAGCCGTGACTTGGTGCTGGTCGGGTGTGGTCCGCTCGGGCTGAGATCCCTCGCCGCCGTGCATCGCCATGAGCGCCGCCAGCAGAAGCAGCGCGAGCCCGGCGGCAATGGCGACCAGCGGGCTGGTGAAGCGTCGCCGCGCCGTGTGCCGGAAGCGTTGACGCGCCATCACAGCACCACCCCGGCGATTCCGGCGGCCAGGCTGGTCAACGCCAGTCCGGCAAAGACCCACGGAACGCCGGCGGCACCGTCCACCGCCGTTTGCGACCGGTTACGCCGGCCGATGATCATCATCCCCGCGCAGATCATGAACCCGAGGACTCCGGCGACCAACAGAATCCACTTCCCCCAGGCGAGGAAGTCAGCGGCGATCGCATCCATACCCGGCGGTGCCGACGGAGCCGGGTCGGGCGCCTTCGTGGCAAGCACCGCATGGCTGGCGACAACGAGCTTGAGAATCATCCTGATCTCCTCCGACATGGGGATGCGGCCCGATTGCTGGGCCGCCGCCGGAGACGTTCGTGGATCCGGGTAGGCGCTACGGGTGCCGCCGAGGTCGTCGGCGGCGCTACGGCGCTACCGCAGCGCTGCCGGAAAGCGACGCAGTCAAGCCTGGCCCGCATGACCCGTTCTCCTCGCTCTCACTTCCTGCTCGCCGTCGCGCTCACCGCGATGCTCGGGGCCTGTTCGACGCCGGGGCCGCAACCCCAGCACCAGGAGTCCTCAGCCCCGACCTCCCTGGCCATCGACCCTTCGGTTGACTACCGCGACCCGTCAGCGGTGTGCGCCGCGTTCGCGGCCGCCGTGCACCGCCTCGACACCACCGTCGACCGCGATCCGGCCGACGCCTATCAACGGGCCACGGCATACCTGGACGCCACGTCAGCCGCCGCGTTGGCGTCCTCAGGGCCAATGCGCCGCACGCCGCTATGGCAGGAGTGGACCAGCCATCGTGCCTACATCAAGGTCCGCGTAGGCCCGTACGCCGGCGACGCGTTGCCGTCGGACACCGCTGACCAGCGGCAAGCTGCTGCGCTGGTCGCGGTACGGCCAGTGGGACGCGACGGATGGCGGGGCCCGATCGAACGCCACACCGTCACGTGTGTTCTTCGACCGGCCATGGGTGGCTGGCGCATCAGCGAGTACGAGGTCGGCTGATTGCGATGACCGAAACGCACGGGCAGGCCAACACCTCGACACGCGCGCTCGCGCTCCTGCTTGCGGGTGTGCTCCTCGTCGGAGCAGGACTGGTCGCCTTCGTCACCTCCGGCGCCGCGACTCTGCTCGCGACAACCTCGCGGGCGGCCGCGGTGTCCAACGCCGGGCAGCTCAACGTCGACGCCATCCCCGCACACGCCCGCCATCTCGCGCCCTGGGTAGTTCGCGCCGGCTCGATCTGTCCACAGATCACCCCGCCGATGATCGCCGCACAGGTCGACCTGGAGAGCAGTTGGAACGCCGACGCGCTCGCCCACAATCCACCCGAGCGGGGCGGGGACGCGATCGGCATCGCACAGTTCCAACTCGGCACCTGGGCTACCTGGGGCGACGACTACGACAACGACGGCCGCAACTCGCCCAGCGACCCCGAAGACGCCATCTATGCGATGGGACGCCTGATGTGCGACCTCGTGGTCTGGGCGGCCCGCAACATCGACGGCAAGCGCCTCGTCGGCGACCCGGTTGACCTTGCCTGGGCTGTCTACTTCTGCGGCCGGACCTGCATCCTGAACGCTGGCGGCGTACCGCCTGCGGGCAAGACGCACGACTACCCGCAGCAGGTGCGATCCCGCATCGACAGGTACACCCTCGTGTTCGGTGGCACCGGCCTATGGCGGCTGCCCCTGCCCGCCGACAGCTACCTGCTCGTCAGCAAGTTCCGGCCGCCGACACGACCCGAGCACAACGGGATCGACCTCGCCGCGGCCACCGGCACCCCGATCTACGCTGCCACGGCTGGCGTCGTCCTCTCCGCCGGATGCGACAGCCCCTACTGCGACCGACCAGGACACCCGAACCTGTCCGGCTGCGGGCTCATCGTCAACATCAACCACGGCAACGGCATCGCCACCCGGTACTGCCACGCCGTACGCCTCGCCGTCACCGCAGGAACCCAGGTCCAGGCCGGCCAGCTCATCGCATGGGTCGGCAGTACCGGAAGGTCCTCCGGGCCCCACCTGCACTTCGAGGTGCACCGGAACGCGCCACCCCTGATCGCCGCCAACGCGGTCGACCCGCTCACGTTCATGGACGCCGTCGGCGTTAATATCAAGCGATAGCCCGCTGCAGACCTCATCAAAGGTGGCGGCTTCATGGACGCGGTCAGCCCGGCGTTATCCCGAGTTGGCGTTGACGCTCCAGGTCACTCAACCGCCGCACACGTACAGGACCTTGCCGCCGCCACAGCCTGACCGCCGCAGCGCCGCCCGGCCGCAGGCTCTCGTCGAGTTCTTGAGCAGCGGGCCACTGACGGACAGCGTTAGTGCCATGGAGTACCAGCTGGTGAAGCAGACGCACCAGCGCCGCAAGCCGTCGTGGCGCAGACCGCGAAGCCACAGGCCAGCCGGTTGATGGTGGCGCCGTTGCGAGATGGGCCAGTACGAGCAGAGCCTGCCGGCCGGCATCGAGGCGCCCACCACCGGCGTCGGGTGCGTTCGGCGCGGATCAGGCTGGTCAGGTGATTCAGGGTGCGGCTGGGCAGCTCGATCGTGAATGGGCGATCAGCACAGCGAGGCTCCCGGTTGAGGATCTTGTCGAGCGATGCCTTGCCGGAAGTTTTGTCCTATGTCGACATCGGCTCGCCGCACCCCTGCTTTACCAGGACCTCCACGATGAAGAGGCGCACTGGTGCTGCAGAACGCAGGGTATGGGTGGTCTTGAACAAACAGGTAGCGCGGTGGTCCATGAGGGCGCGACGTACGTATTCAGCTTGGGGTAGCCGTTTGGGGCAACCACGGCCCGGTGGTGAATAGTTGCTTGAGCACGTCGAGGGCGTCCATGCCGTGCTTGGCGGCAGTGGACAGGTAAGAACGCAGGGTGGC
>NZ_BMNB01000052.1 GCF_014646235.1 Micromonospora sonchi
CCTTCTCGGGATCATGGTGTCTCAGCAACTCGATGATCACCTACGGGCCGCACCCGTCCTACATGGACCCCGATCCCACCCAAACTTCCAGCTCAACCCGCCCTCAAGCGACTACGCAACAGCCCTGGCCGGTGACGTCCGCGCGTAGCGGGATGGTGAGGCCGTCGCGAACCTTCCAGTCGCCTGCCAGCTTTTGCGCCAGTCCCCAGGTGATGGTGCGGAACACCCAGTTCGGTGCGATCGGCTGGGTACCGGCCTGCCGCCGGATGTGGTCGGCGAGGTGAACCTGGATCTCCGGCGTCTCGGCGATTGCCTGCGCTACCTGCGGCGCCTGTCGCAGGTCGATTTCGTGGATGGCCGTACCCTGGGCCAGGCCGTGGGTGAGGGTGAACACCCGACACAACAGCTTTTCGTCGATCGGTTCCCGAGAGGCCAGGAAGGGCTGGGGCCCGCCGGGCTCGAAGTGGACGTACCCGCCGGTGAGCACGCTGAGCACGGTGGTGGCGATCGAGTACGGAGCCTGCGCCGATTCGTTGCCGTACCGCTGCTGGCAGGTTTGGTCGAGGTCTTTCCACAGGGACTGGGTCTCGGTGGTCAGGTGCCGCAGGTACACGACGTCGTCGCCGACTAACTCCGGGGTGCAGTGGTACGCGAGCGTGTCGAGATAGCGTCCTGGCTCGCGGCGTTGTGCGGTCACGCGTCCTCTTCTCGGAAAGAATCCGTCACAGGGTACTCGTTGGGGTCGATGCCGGCGTACGACAGGAAGGCGTTGAGCGCCTCTCCGTACAGGGCGTTCATTTGTGCCCGTACCTCGGGGGGCCATTTGGCGTGGATGCGGCGCAGGATCGTGTCGAGGTCGGCGCTCCAGGTGTCCTCGTGGAACGCGTGGTCGACCATGTGCAGGACGGCTTCGGTGCCCCCGCGGCGGGCCCGTCCGGCGAGCTGGATGAGGTCGACGATCATGCCGGCGACGACTTCCTCTTGCAGGGACTTCTGCATGGAGGTGAACTGGTTGGCCGAGCGCAGCAGCAGCCTCAGTCGCTCCCATGCGGCGTCGCGTGCGCCGGCGAGTGCGGCGATGGGATCGCTGCTTCCGCCGACGGGCAGGGCACGCATACCGGCCGCGTTGATGCTGGCGTACATCTCGGACGGCTCGTTGAGCAGCGCTAGGGGCCGCACGCACAGGTAGACCGAGCGCACTGCGGAGCGGATGCCCTTGACGATGTTGAGGCCACGCGCGATCAGCGACAGCGGAACGACCAGGATGTTTCCCCGGGTCGGGAAGGTCTCGAACTCTTCCCCGGTCAGCCGGACGGCGAGGTTCTCCCGGGGTAGGTCCGGGTTGAGGCTGTGCCGGTCCTCAGCGCGTACGGCCACGCACAGCCCGGTCCGATAATGGCCGGACTGGGAGATGCCGCGGGCGAGCCAGGCGCACTGGTCGTAGGAGTTGGCCACGACGAGTACGTGGGCGCGGTCGGGGTCGTTGACGGCGGCTTTTTCCAACTCCCTGCGGATGTACTGGTCGTACAGCTGGTCGCCGAGTTCGATCAGGGCATCGCGTTTACGGCTGGGGTGCAGACCAGAGACCTTGATCGGTTCGCCGAACAGCGCGTGCCCTTTGCCGTACTCGACACGGCGTTTCCGCGCGCGGATGGAGCGGGCTTGCGCGTCGGTCATCCACCAGCGGACCGGCGCGTATACGTGCTCGCGGACCGCTTGTGGGAAGAACGCCGTCGCGGACAGCCCCATGACCGGCCGTTGTGTCCCGGCGAGACTCAGCGAGACGATCCCGCCGAGCTCGGCGGTGAACAGGTGCGGATCGCCGCCGATGGTCTGGGCGACCAGTTCGGCGCTTCTCTCCTTGTCGTCGAGACCCGTGACCCGGTAGCCGGTCAAGGAGCGGCCGAGCATGCCAATTGGCATCACGGCGGTGATGGCCGAGTTCTGCAGCTGTTCGATGATCTTCTGGGCGGAGCGCAGCCCGGACGAACGGAAGCGCTGCGCGGTCTTGCGGACCTCGGCCAGTGCCTCGTCGAGTTCGATCATCACCGCGCGGGTTGCCAGCAGGTTGATGATCTGAGCCCGTCGATGCCCGTCCTTGATCAAGTCACCGAGCAACTCGTGGAGTTCGAGCTTGACGGCGTCAAGCAGTGCTTCACCGCGAGGTCCTACCAGCGCACTCAGGCCCCGTTGGACGTCCGCCCAGACCGGTTCGAGCGCGGCGCTTGCCCGCCCATGCCGGTCGGTCTGCTGGTAGCGCTCGGGCATCAGCGCGTTGATCCGTTCGACGACGTCGGTGGGGATGCCGGCGTCGCCGAGATCGAGATCAGGCCACAACAGTGTGGCGAGCGTGCGGTCGCGGCCGCGGGCCATGTGCCAGCGGCTGCTGGTCTGGTCGGGGATGCGATCCTCGGCGCGCGGGTCCTCGGCGACGTGTAGTTGCAGTGCGTTGCGGCAGATGCTCAGCAGCAGGAACTCGGCCATGAGCCGGACGTGGCTCACCGACGGCAGGAGCGTGTTCTCGTCGTCGACGGGCAGCCGTTTCGCGTCGGTGTCGATCCCCTGCGGGGCCGAGGTCCAGTGGCGGCGCGAGTGAAGTTTCACGTCGCTGGCGCAGCGTTCGATGGCCCTCGATTGAAACTGGTCGACCTCGTCGATGAGCACGGCGTGGCAGGTGCGCAGTGCGAACTCGGCCGCCGTCAACGTGTATACCGGGCGACCATCGAGATTCACTCCAATCCTGAGGGTGCCCTGCAGGAAGAGGAAGTGGTTCATGATGACCACGTTGGCGTCGCACGCCTCGTAGACTGGGGTGAATTTGCTACAGGTCGGAATCCATGGGCAGGCCGACATCCCGACGCCCTGCCGGCCGAGCGAGAGGCAGGGTTCGCGGCCAGGCGGATAGTCGCCGGTGGCCTCAGTGAATTCCCGTTGCGCGCAGCCATAGGCAAGCGGGTCGATGTCGCGTTCTCCGCGGAGCCCCCAGTCGCCGGTCGACTCTGGGTCCTCGTCGATCAGCGACGCGTGCTTGACAGCCCGCTCCTGCATGCGGCTCGAGGACATCAGGTGCGCGCACGTCGGTGCGTGGTCCAAGTCGTGCTTCGTCCGCAGATAGGCCAGGTCCCCGCGGATGTTCCACGTCATGGCCAGGCAGGACTTGATGTCGGGCTGCACGATGGCCAGACGCAGGTTGCGCAGGGCGAACCAGCTGGCCATGACGCGAACCAGGACGCTCTTACCGGTGCCGGTGGGAGCGTGGAAGATCTCCAAGCCGCCGGCCGACAGCGTCAAGACCTCGCGGGGCGAGACGACATCGGTGGTTTGCAACACCTCGAACAATCCGGAGAGCGTGGCGTGCAGGAACCGCTTGTCCTGCGGGAGTCGTTCGTCGATCTGAGCGGCCAGTGTCAGAAGCTCCTGGGTGGGAACTTGCAGTTCAGGCGTGTACGGGAGGGTCGAGACGTGCGGCAGCTGGTCGAGAGCGAACGGTTCGGTGAAGTGCGGGTAGCGGGGGATGCGCACCCGGCCGTGGATCTGACCGCCGTCCTTGACGTAGATCGTCGGGGTGGTCCACGTTCCGGGGCCCGCGAATTCGGGTGGTTTCGGGCGGGCGCTGGGGCGCCGGAATCTGGCGGTCTGGCGATCGACGTAGTCGAGCAGGTTGCCGCCCACCCGGGGGAACGCGGCATCTGCCATGAACGGGTTGTCGCCGGCGAGCTCGAAGGCCGCGAGGGGTGCCTGTTCACCGTCCCCGCCGGGATCCGGCGGGGTGAGGACGGTGCGGGCGACAATCGAGAAGGAACGATGCTCTGCGAGGTCGGCCGGTGAGACCGAGCCGACTAGCGCGATCCGTTGCTTCTCGTCGTGGGGAAGGCTGTTCCAGCGGTCCCACGCCGTGTACTTGCCGGACAGCAGGAACGCGGCGTCGGCGAAGTTGGCCGCCTCGCGGGCGTCACCGGGGACACGGTGCGGAAAGTAGTGTGCTGCCAGGGCCAGTGCGGCGTGCACCACGCTGGTCTGCACGGTCGGATCGCTCATGCCCACCTCACCCCCGCCTGGTTGCAGGCAGACTCCGCGAAGGCCGATGCGGTGCTCGCCTTCATGCCGTACTTCCGGCATACCTCGGACAGCAGGGGAACCTGCCCGGCGCGGTAGTCCGGGACCACGAGCCATTCGGCGCCGCCGCGGTCACCTTCCTGCGCGTGGATGAGGCTTGCGAGCGTTGTCGCCGAGGTGTAGTCCTTGACGTCGACCTTGAAGCACTTGCCGTTGCCGGGGATCGTCACCAGCAGGTCGTAGGCATCCAGGGACGGCCACAGGTCCACGTCCAGACCGCGTTTGTGCAGCTGGTCGCGCAGGGCCAGCTCCGGGATCCCCGGGATCGTGGTGTACCGCCAGATACCGCGTACCAGCGCCTTGTGCTTGTCCGCCGGCATCGGCTCAGGTATCGCGTCGAGGTCGGGGAACAACACCGCCTCGCGGCCGGCGGGCCGTTCCGGACGTGGCTCGGGAAGCAATTCGGCAGCGGATCCGTCGCTGGTCGGGCGGAACAGGTATGAGGCGCCCATCTCCGCGTGCGGGGTGTGCCAGCATCGGGCCGAGCCCGCCAGTACGCCGGCGCTCTTGCGCAGTACCAGCCGCATCGGCCACCGGCAGATCGGGCACGCATACCACCAGCCCTGGTGAGTCGAGCCGTACGGGATGTCTTGGTAGAAGTCGACTACGCTCGGCGGCAACCGCAGGTCCGCCAGCTCGGCGGTATGCCCGGACGGGTACCGAATCAGATCCTCCCGCCCGTTCTCGTAGGTCGCCTGGAGGCCCTGCTTGCTCAACGCCAGGTACACCGTCTCTTGCTCGACCTCTTCGCGCAGTTCCCGCACACCTAACACGCTCACGCCTCGGTCGAGCTTGCGCAGCGTGTGTAGCAGCATCCGCTGCTCGAAGTCCAGATCGAAGGCGTCCTCCGTGACCTGCCCGTCCTGATCCACGACGGACAGTCCTCTGAGCTCGACCGGCTCGACCCCGTCGGGAAGCAGCTCCGCGAGGTCGCGGGAAAGCGCCTGGCGGAACTCCCCAAACGGAAGCGGGTTCCCTGGCCCACGCGCGGCCAGGACACTGCCGTGGCACTCCATCAACGTCTCCAGCCGCTGCTCCGGCCTCCAGCCAGGGCTGGTCAAAGCCTTCGCGGCGTGCACGGCTGCCTTGGTTACGAGATAGCGAGCATGAAGATCACCCAATGTGCTGGCGTCGTCATTGACAGCATTGGTCACGAGGGCCGATGCTAGACCTACCCCCCGACAGAAAACGGGCCCAGAGGCGACCCACATGAGTGTCAGAAACTAGACGACGAGACCTTCGAGCCCGGCACAGTCAACCCGTGGGTACCGATGGCGATAGAGGTCAGCGAACGAGACGACATGATGCCGGCCAAGGTCGGTCAACCGCCACCGAAACTCCTCAACATGCGTCCCACCCGCGGCAAGCACCGGCACCGACTCGATCAACCCTCGGCTCGGCGGACCACCGACCGCGTTGCGATAGCCGACGCCAAGAAAGAACAGCGATCTTCCCGCCAGTCGATCTTCCGGCAAACCCTCAGGTTCGGCCGCTGCGACGCGGACCAGGACACCCCAAAGCCACTCCGACAACAGGTGCGGCTGATGGTCGACGTCCGCCGGCTCGTCCAGACCTGCTCGTGCTGCGGCTCGACCGCGCCGGGTGATCTCCACCAGCACCCGGACCACCTCGCCGGCAACAGGATGATCGATGACGTCCTCGGTCACGACGACAAGACCCCGGCGGGCAAGGGCGTGCACGGTCCCACCGGTGCCCGGATCGTGAACTCCACGTCGCCGCAGCCGCTCCTGCAAGCGCGTATACCCCGTCTGAGCTTGCGCCGCCTTCAGCGCCAGCGGCAGTCGACGCCACTCTGAGGCCCTCGGCACCGGTAACCGCTGGAGCCGACGCATCCACATCTCCGTCGCCGTCATTCGGTCGTCGCGCATGATCTCGCCCAGATACACACGCTGCCGCTCATTCAGCGAAGCCCAAGCCGCGACCGCCGAGCGAGAGGGACCACCACGACCAGGTGCCTCCACCAGCGGAGCAGGCTCCGTTGGCCGCGTCCGCATCCACGCATCCAGGACCATCCGAGTCGGCACCCCGTAAATCTTTGCCAGCGAAGCCAGCAACCGACCGGTAACGACAGGATCATCCCAGCCCTGCCCGGAGATCGACTCACCGCATTCAAGCGCGGACAGCGTCTCAGCCGACACGCCTAGGTCCCGAACGACCCGGGACCTCCCCACCAGTTCCGCTGCGTCTATGAGCCTCAACCCGACCGCGAACCGCAGGTCGGCGAGGGTCTCGCGCCCCAGCTCGATGTCGATCAGCTCATCGGGACGGCAACCCACCGCATCGGCTAGGCGCTCCATCTGAATCGGACTCGGCGCGCGTAGCCCTTCCTCATAGAGGAAGACTTCCCGGGGGGACAACTTAACCAGCGCGGCCACATCACGTCGCGAGAAGCCACACGCCATTCTCCGTGCGACCAGCGCCCCCGGAATCAGACGACGGGCCGACAGCCAGCCCGGGCCGGCACTGACAACGGCCGTCACCGCGACCACGTCAGTCCGACATCAGCGCGCCTAGCCATCGCAACCATCACCACCTGCGACGATAGCCCGCCACTCACCGTGCTGCAGGAAACCCGGGCAGCCTCACATCCGTGACACGCTATCGAACACATGTTTGATTTTCGCACAGATGCGCCGGTGAGGTCGAGTCTGCGGAACAGAGGGATTCAACCCGTGCGTCGAGGTGAGGTATGGGCTCGTGGGTGCTCGGTGGGTGCTCGGACGCCGGGGATGACCGACGTGCTGACCTGCACGGTGCTCGTCGCTGGTGGCTTGGCGGCTACCCCGACTGCGGCTCAGGCGGTGGACGCCGTCAGAGGGACCGTCCGTCGCTGCCGCGATCACCACCCGCGTCTTCGACCGGAGCACTGGTGAGCCGGTCAAGGGCGTCTGCGTGCTGGTCATGCCGGCGCTCACGTTTCGCCTACCCAATACCTGCCCGACGCGCAGCGGTGGCGGCGGCCGGGCGACCCTTCGGGTGCCGGAACCGGGCCAGTACAACCTGTTAGCGCTGCCCAAGCACAGCGAGACTCCGGTCGTCGTCCGCCGCAACCGTGGCAGTCAGGTGTCCATCTCGTAGCTGGCCTTCCTCTCGGCCGGCGGTCAGGCCGCGCGAGGTGAGGCGTACGGGCACACCGAGCGCGGCCTCAGCCGCCGCGACCCAGATTCCTGGATCCCGCGCTGGGTCAGCGGCCCAAGCGCTGGAACACCAGGTCCAGCGGGCAGGCAGAGGTGGCACCGCCGAGAAGACGCTCCGCACGAGGACCCGACGGCCTGACGACTCCGCGTCTCCGTCGATCAGATGCCTGTCGGAAGGCGCAGGCGGTAACCCCGGGTAGTGATGCGGGGTGGGCGCCGGCGGGTTGGCGCTGCTCCTGGGTGCTCCGTGGGTGCTCGGACGTCGGGGAACTGACACGGACGCGCTGGGACCTACCGGGATTCCCCGCCTTGATGGACCCATAGAAGTCCATCGACGTGTATCGATTAATTCCCAGACCTGCGGGAACGTGGCCGGACTGGCCGGTGCGGGATGGTACGCAGCCACACTCCGTCACTCTCTGTAAGATCATCTGACTACGGATCAGAAGGTTAGGGGTTCGAGTCCCTTCGGGCGCGCAGATGGCCCTCTACCAGCCGCAACGGCAGGTGGAGGGCTTCTTTCTGTCTAGCCATGCCTGTGAATGCCTCCTTACTCTCCGGGCATGACCAAGATCAACGCGCTACACATCAAGGCGTACGAGCGTGACCTCAAAATCCGTAACCACTCGCCCCGCACGGCGCAGAACTACCGGGAGATGCCCCACGGGATGCCGCAACCCGCGGCCCTCTGCGCACAGCCGCGCACAGGATGCCGCAACTCGCGGTGTCAACCAGCCCGGAAACCCCAACATGCCGCAACCTGCGCCGGCCGAAGGGCGGGATACGCCGACATGCCGCAATCCGCGCCCGCCCCGGGCACCCGAACACCCCGACATGCCGCAACCCGCGCCCGTCCACATCCCCACGCACGGCGGCCACCACGCCTGTACCCACCTCACCGCCACCAGCTATTGCCGGTCTCTCCCAGTCTTCCCAGAAGGCGTTCGGGTTTCCCCGGGAGGGGCGTGCAGCCGGCTCGGCGTGCGCCTCCGGGGCTGCCACCAGGCGGGGGTAGATCCCGGAGAGCTACGGCTTCTCGGCGACGTACGTGCCCCGGGCCGGGAGCGTCACGACCAGGCCCCGTTCCCGGAGGAGACGGACCGCCGCGCGGACCGTTCCGCGAGCTACGCCGTACTCCTGCTGGAGGGTGGCCTCGCTCGGGAGAGGCTGACGCGGCTTCAGCTTCCCCGCCTCGATCTGCTTGGCGAGGAGATCTGCGAGCTGGATGTAGAGCGCCACCGGGGACATCTCGTCAACCATGACCGGACCTTACGAACGCGCAGCCTGACCAGGCCGTCGTCATCATGCCAGCGGTCGCCCCCTTGGAGCACACCCGATCCCGGCCGGCGCCAGTAGGTGCCGACCGGGACCTTCCGTGACCCGGGCGGGGTCAGGCGGCGGCCATCTCCACGTCGGGCGCGAAGTCCAGGAAGTAGCCTTCGGGTGCGATGACGTCGTCGGGTGTGAGCTCGTGGATTGAGGACTTGCCCAGCCCGATCAGGGTCCGGTCGATGCTCACCCGGTAGGCCTCGAGGACCTCGCGGACACCTCGTTCGCCGTCGGCAGCGAGGCCGAAGAACCACGATCGTCCGATCAGCGCAGCCTTGGCGCCCAGCGCCAGAACCTTCACCACGTCTGCGCCGCGCCGGATGCCGCTGTCGAAGGTGATTTCGGCGCGGTCGCCGACCGCCTTCACGACGGCGGGCAGGAAGCGCAGCGGTGAGGGAGTGGTGTCCAGGTTGTTGCCGCCGTGGTTGGAGACACCGATGGCGGTGGCGCCGGAGTCGACTGCTCGCCGGGCGTCGTCTGCGCTGAGGATGCCCTTGACCATCAACGGGCCTCCCCACAGTTCCGCCAGCCAGGCGACGTCACGCCAGGTCGGGACCGGGGTTCCCAGCCACTCGACCATCCCGTCGACCATCGATGGCACCGGCTTGCCCGGGTGCTGCAGGTTCGGCACGCCGAGGTCCGGCAGCCTGCCGCTGCGGATGAATCGCATTACCCAGGTGGGGTTGCCGATGCCCATGGGTGAGTACTGGATCAGAGCCGGCAGGTTGATTTTTTGTGGGATGACCGGTGTGCCCCAGTCACGTGCGATGACCCCGGCGTTGTCGAGGGTGAGAATGATGCCCTTGGCGCCGGCTCGGCGGAATCGTTCGACCCGTTCGGCGATCACGTCCTTGGAACCGGACCAGTAGAGCTGGACGAACGATTTCGGATTGGCTGCTGCGACGTCCTCGAATCGGGTCGGTGCGAAGTTGCTGTGGCCGATCGCGGTACCGGCGGCCACCGCTGCCCTGGCCACCGCGACCTCACCCTCCGGGTGGATGGCCTGGGCGCCGGCCGGTGAGATCACGACCGGCAGGTCGATGTCCTGACCGAGGAGCGAAGTGCTCATCTCGCGTTCTTGCGCCACCGCAGCGCCGACGCGTGGCAGGAACTCGACCCGTTTGAACTCCTCCACGTTGCTCTTGATGGTCGCGCCGCTCTCGTTTCCGGCCACGAGCGAGGTGTATACAGCCTTGGGCAACTTCCTCTTCGCGCGCCGCTGAGCGTCGGCCACGGTTTCGATTGGTTTGTGGGAAAACAAGATCCACGCCCCTTCCGGCATCGGAGTTTTCGCCGTCCGCGTCCGCGATCTGCCCCCTTCCCCTGGCATTGCTCGCGGCGCCACAGCGCCTGTTTATAGCTCAAGCGAATTTGGCGGCGATTTCATTCCCCAGAACCGCGTCGAGCGGCGGATTTGGGTATTGGAGCAACGGCGAGTACAGTTATTCACTTCCGGCTGGAAGACATATCTGCTGATCAACCGCGATTTTTCAAAAGGATCGTGCTGCATTCTGACGACGCGGTCGCGAACGGCAGATTCGGGCGTGTGCGGCGGTCGCCCGGGCCTGTTTCAGGTGTCGAGGCCTGCCAGGTTGAGGCGTTCGAGCAGGCTGGGCTTACGGGCGTGCGCCGCCCGTAGCTCGGCCAGCCGATCTCGGAACAGTGCGGTGTCTGCGTCGCGTTCGCCGAGATCGCGCAGGTCGACGAGGAGTTGAACGGCGCTGTCGTACTCGCGGGGTTTCTTGGTGGCGATGAGTTCGTCGACCCGCTGCCAGGCGGCGGGTTGGTCGCTCGCGATGGTGTCGAGGTGACGTTGCCGGGCTGCTGCGGCGGAGCGTTCCCGGCGTACCCGGTCGCGTTCGCGCCGCTCGGCGTCGCGGCGTTCCCGTTCGGCGCGCAGGTCCGCAGCGGTGGCGAGCAGTTCCCCGGCGGTACGAGCAGCCTTCGTGGTGGACGCGCCGGTGTGGTGCGCGTCGCGGTACCGGCGCAACAGCTGGCTGCGCAGGTGGCTGCCACCGCCGGTGATCAGGTCGGTCAGGATGGCGTCCTTTTCCCTGGCGGGCAGCCCGACGACCCAGGTTCGTAGTTGCGCGGCGGTCGGTTCGTCGGCCGGGGCCGATCCTGCGGCCGCGGCCACGATCAGGTCAGGGTCGATGCGGAGGAACTCGGCGACCGCGGTGAGGGGGGCGTCGAGGGTGCCGAGTCCGGCGGGGACGGGCGGTTCGGGCTCGTCGTCGGCGATGTCCTCCATCTGTACGTAGTGCAGCCAGCCCAGGTACAGCAGGCGCAGGTCGCCGGCGGCGAGGCCGGCCCGGACCGGGACGATGGAGGCGAGCAGACCGCGGCCGTCGAGGTCCCACTCGTAGGTGCCGTCCTCGTCCTCGCTGCGCAGGTCGATGATGACGTGTTTTCCGGTGGTCCGAGCGGAGGCGCTGTCACCCGGGCAGTAGTGGGCGGCCGTCGCGGAGTCGAGTACGTCTTTCGGCAGCCGCAGCATGAGCTGGCGGGTGCCCCAGTTCGCCAGGTACAGGTGCGCGTCGAAGTACCGCGCCATCAGCTTGCGCGGGTCGCCCTTGAAGTCGCCCCACTGGTATGTGTTGACGAAGCTGGTGGCGGTGATGTCGGCCCGGGTGGACAGCGACCGCAGCTCGGCCTGCTCTCCGGCGGTGAGGGGCCGGTCGACGGCGCCGAACTCGTAGTACTGGTACTCGCTCACCGGGCCCACCCTCCGGCCCAGTGCCGGTAGGCGTCGATCCAGGCGGCGCCGTACGCGTCGACGGTGGTTTCCTCGATCATCGCGTCGAGCGCGGCGTTCCGCTTCGATGCCATTGGCGGAGGATATCGGAGCCGTGCCGAGGTGTTTGGAGCCGGATCCGCAAGGATGGTCGGCGGTGCGGTGGAGGAGTTCGTTGATCATCGACGAGCAGGTCGGGTGCTGCGCCTTCATCACCCGACCGACCCCGGTGAGGTGGCCGCCCGTGCCGACGTTGGCGACCGTCGCGTCGGCGGTCCGGCCGTCCAGGGTGGTGAGGATCTCGAGCGCGGTGGTGCGCTCGTGGGTGGTCGGGTTCCTGCCACCTCTGCTCGAGCGACACCGGCGGTCCGACCGAAGAGGCGTCCTTCCGCATCTGCACCCGGCGGACCGACCGCCCGACTCCAGGCGCTTGATCATCGCCGTTTCGTCGATCGCCGTTTCGCCGTGATGGCGGTGTCCCGCCCGGCTGGACACCGCCGTATCGGCGGAACGGAGGCGATCAACTGGCAGCGCTGTCGTCGTGCGGTATGTCGCGGTGTTCGGGCCGATCGGGTGGGTACGAGTTGCGGTATGTCGGGGTGCCCCGTCCGGTGGGCGGCGCAGGTTGCGGTATGTCGGGGTATTCGGGCCTGCTGAGGCCGCGAGTTGCGGCATCTCGTGTGCGGATCGCGAGTTGCGGCATCTTGTGCGGACGGTGCTGGGTTAAGAGCCGGATGGGCACGTCCGGTTCGGGAGGCGGGCCAGGGAAACGGACCAGCCGAAAGGCCGACACCGCGCCCTGGCCCGACCTCACCAGCTTGACGCTCGACGCTGTCGACCGGCGAGAACTGTTCGTCCTGGCGGCGGGAGTCCGGAAGCTTTCGACCCTCCCGCCGGCCCGGGTGCAGTCGCTTTCGGGAGCACGCCGCCGTCGGGTGTGAGGGATTGAACGCGGCCTGTAGAAGATCGGAAGCGCTGGCCCTTATCGAGCCGAGATTCGACACGTCCCAGATAATTGTTTGGGCGTTGTCTGCTCGACTAGAGTCTCTTTCCGACATCGATCACTTTCGGAGGCTGGTGTGGTAGTCACCGGTCCGTCGGCGGTGTCCTATCGACCGGCCTCGGCGACAGATGCCGAGCAGGTGGCGATGATTCACGCCGCTAGCTGGCGCCGCTTCTACCGGGGTGCGTACTCTGACGCCTTTCTCGACGGTGACGTGGAGACCGACCGTCGCGCGGTGTGGGCGCAGCGGCTGGCGGCCGCCGGCGACGGCAGCGTGACGATCATGGCGTACGTCGGTGCCGAGACGGCCGGTTTCGTGCACGTGGTCTTCGATCACGACGAGCGGTGGGGCGCCCTCGTCGACAACCTGCACGTGGTCCGCGACCATCAGCGGCGCGGGATCGGTGCCAGTCTGATCGCCCGTGCCGCCCAGGCCGTGTTGGACCACGGCACGGGCGTCTCGATGTACCTCTGGGTGCTGGAGCAGAACGTCGCGGCGCAGGCCTTCTACACGGCGCAGGGCGGCCGCTCGGTCGAGCGCGCCATGGTCGACCCGCCCGGCGGCGTCCCGGCGCGGCTTACCGGGGCGCCGGCAGCACTGCGCTACGTCTGGCCGGACGTCTGCGACCACTTCGGCAGCTGAACCACGCGGCGTCGCCGACGGTGACGGTTGCGGTGCCCTGGTCGTGGAGAACCTCGCGCCGACGGTGGGCGTGCAGGAGGACACCACACCATGACCGCGCGGCGCGTCGGCGTCGCTGGGTCGGCGTGGTGACCGCCGATCCCTGTCCGGCTGATTGATCGACTCGTTGTTCGGGCCCGATATTCGGCCCTCGCTCGGTGGCGAAGCGGATCTGATCACCGTCGGTGACCCCGAAAATCATGGCATCCATCTATAGTTGTCAATGGTTTACGCGCGCGTCCCGTCCCATCCATCCGAGTCAGGACAGACCGATGAAACGCATCCCGCTGAGAGCCATCCTGCCTGCTGGTCTCGCGATCGCATTGATCGTCGGACCACTGGGGGCACCGGCCACCGCGCAGGCAATCGTCCCGATCACGCTGACCGGCGCCAGTGCCACCAGCCCCAGCGCCGACGTCACCATCGCCGGACGGGCCGTGACGATCACCGCGCCGGGCACCTACGAGATCACCGGCACCCTCAACGACGGCTACCTGAAGGTCGACACCGCCGCCTCAGGCAGCGTCAATCTGATCCTCAACGGCGCCACCATCACCAACTCCAGCAACGCGCCGCTGCAGGTCGCCGACGCCGACGAGGTCGTGATCACGCTCGCCGCCGGCACCACCAGCCGGCTCACCGACGCGAACAGGTACGTCTATCCGGATCCGAGCACCGACGAGCCGAACGCCGCCCTGTTCAGCACCGCCGACCTGCGGATCACGGGAACCGGGGCGCTGGCCGTACGGGGCAACGCGTACGACGGCATCACCAGCAAGGACGGCCTGGTCATCGAGTCGGGCACGATCACGGTGAACGCGGTCGACGACGGCATCCGGGGCAAGGACTTCCTCGACATCACCGGCGGAATCATCGACGTCACCGCCGGCGGCGACGGCATCAGGTCCGACGACACCAAGGCGGGCCGGGGCCGGCTCGCCATCACGAACGGCACCGTGCGCGTGACCGCGGGCGACGACGCCATCAAGGGCGAGAACATCGTCGCCATCTCCGGTGGCAACGTCACCGTCACCAACTCCTACGAGGCGATCGAGAGCAAGCAGATCACCATCAGCGGCGGCAGCGTCAACGTCACCGCCCGCGACGACGCGATCAACGCCGTCGAGGACGGGTACGGCGACTTCGACGTGGCGCCGAACGCGTTCGTCCGCTTCACCGGCGGAACCACCATCGTCAACTCCAGCATCGACGGCATCGACTCCAACGGCTCGGTGACCTTCGCCGGTGGCACGGTCGTGGTCAGCGGGCCGAGCACCGGCAGCCCCGGCGAGGGCGCGATCGACTCGAACGGCCCGGTCTACTTCAACAGCGGCACCGTGCTCGGGGCCGGATCGACCTCGATGGCGGTGCTCAGCCTGCCGCCGACCACGGGCCAGGGCTGGGTCGCTCCCCAACTGTCCAGCAGCCAGGGGGCCGGCACACTCCTCCACCTGGTCTCCGGCGGCCAGGTGCTCGTGTCCTACCGCGCCCCCAAGACCTTCCGGGAGGTGGTCTTCTCCTCCAACCGGATCCAGCACGGGCAGAACTACGAGGTCTACCTGGGCGGCAGCCTCTCCGGCGCGACGATCGGCGGAATGGCCACCACCGGCGGCAGCATCGCGGGAGCCACCCGACTCATGACCGTCACCGCCGGGCAGTACCGCGGCGGCCTGATCGGCTGGCCGCCCGGTTGGCCGCCACCGACCACTCCACCGACCACCCCACCACCCCCGAATCCGACGACCCCACCACCGCCGAACCCGACGACCCCGCCGCCGAGCGCTGGCGGCTGCACGGCGACCTACTCATTGGTGAGCCAGTGGCAGGGCGGCTTCCAGGGCGACGTACGGGTCACCGCCGGCTCGTCCGCGATCCGGGGTTGGCGGGTGACCTGGACCTTCGCCAACGGCCAGACGATCAGCCAGTCCTGGAACGCGACCATCAACGTCGGCGGCTCGACGGTGACGGCGACCAACGTCTCCTTCAACGGCTCGCTCGGCGCAGGAGCCAGCACCACCTTCGGATTCCTCGGCACCTGGAACGGCAGCAACACCGCCCCGACCCTGACCTGCACCGCGACCTGATCGGGTAGCGCCCGCGCCCCGATCGCCGCTCGATCAATGGAGCCCGGCGCCACCTGGTGCCGGGCTCCACCGGCAGTCGGCTGCCCTCGCGTCGCCCACCGACCCAGCCACCGCAGAGGTAGGTGACTGCTCAGCCGTGATGCCCGTCCTCTTGGTGGACCCTCTGGTGGGGCTGGCCCTGTCGAGCTGAGGGCATGAACGGATCGGGGCTTTCGGCGCCGGGCAGCGACGGGCGGCCCTCGTGTGAGGGCATCAACGGTTCAGCCCGACAGGGGCCGCACGAGGGCATCCAGGGGCGAGGACTTTGTCGGGGACCGATCGCGCCGGCAGCAGCGGGGCCGAGCGTGCGATCGGCATGGACTGGAGCTGCTCGACGATGCCGCGCTGCATACGGGGATGCGGCGCGGGCGGGAGGACTAGCCTGCCTGGTCATGGAGACATCCGACGACCGGATCGAGCTGGCCGTCGACCCGGCCCGGCCCACCGGGCGTACGCTCCTCGCCGGCGGCGTCGAGCAGTCCTACGTCGATGTCGCCGATCCCACGTATCTGCACTTCGAGTACGTCCGCCGGATGGCCGCCATGGCCGATCTCGCCGCGCCGGCCGGTGATCCACTGGACGTGCTGCACCTCGGTGGTGGCGCGTTGACGCTGGCACGCTATGTCGCCGCGACCCGGCCCGGATCAGAGCAGGTGGTCGTCGAGCGGGATCCGGCTGTGGTCGAGTTGGTGGCGCGCGACCTGCCGCCTCGACCGGCCGGCGTCGAGGTCCTCGTCGCCGACGCGCGGGAGGCGGTCGTCGCCGCCCCCGCCGGCGCGTACGACCTGGTGCTCGCCGACATCTACCAGGCGGCCCGGATGCCGCCGCACGTGGCCACCGTGGCGTTCGCCGCCGAGGTCGCGCGGGTGCTGCGACCCGACGGCGTCTACCTGGTCAACGTCATCGACCTGCCGCCCCTGCTCCTCACCCGGGTGCAGGCGGCCACCCTGCGCGCGGTCTTCGCCGACGTGTGCCTCGTCGCCGACCGGCGGATGCTGCGTGGCCGGCGGTACGGCAACGTGGTGCTCGCCGCGGCGCGACGCCCGCACCGGCTGCCCGTGGCGCGTCTGGCGGGGCGGATGCGGCGCGATCCACTGCCCGGCGGCGTGTTGCACGGGCCGGCGCTCGACACGTTCATCGCCGGCGCCCAGCCACGCACCGGGTAGACCGTCCGCGGGGGCGATCCGACTCGTGCCCATGAGCACGTACGGGCAGTTCAGCCGTGATGGTGATGATGGTGGCTCGGCAGCGTGCGGGACACCGACGCTTCGGTGCCGGGTTCCACGATCACGAACTGGCCCATCATGCCCTCGTCCTCGTGCCGAAGAATGTGGCAGTGGTACATGTAGGGCGTCTTCGGGTCGGTGTGGTGCCCGAACTGCACGGCGAGCCGCACCGTCGACTTGCGCGGAATGAAGACGGTGTCCTTCGGGCCCTGCAGGTACGCCGGAGGCTCCTTCCCGTCGATGTCCAGGATGCGGAATGCCACTTCGTGGATGTGGAAGTTGTGGGAGTAGACGGGGTTCTGGACCTGCCAGATCTCGCTCGCGCCTGCGGGCACGACCTCGTCGATGCGGGTCATGTCCATCTCCCGCCCGTTGATGGCATCGCTGCCACTGAGCTTGAACTTGCGCTCCCGAGCGCCGGCGGGTGTCTCGATGCGCGGGCTCGCGGCCAGCCGCTGCGGTACGGACGGCCCTGGCTTGAGCTGGTCCGCCGCGACGAACTTCAGCAGCTCGTAATCCCCTTCGTCGATGCCGTTGTCACCGGCGACGCTGCGCAGCACGACCTGGTCGCGCGGGGCGAACTCGACCAGAACCTCCAGCCGCTCCCCTGGACTCAGCTGCACGCGATCGACCGTCACCGGCGCCGCCAACAGGCCGGCGTCGGTGCCGATGACGTGGAACCGCCGCCGGTCGGCGAATTCGACGTTGTACATCCGCGCGTTGGATCCATTGAGAATGCGCAGCCGCACCAGCGTCGTGGTCACCTCGAAGAAGGGATCGTAGACCCCGTTGACCAGGATCTGATCGCCCATGAGGCCCCACGTCGGCTTGGGGTCTTCCCGCAGCACACCGTTCTTGTCGAGAACCTTGTCCTGCAGGATGAGCGGGACGTCGTCCACCCCGTACGTCGAAGGCAGTCCCAACGCGGCCGCCGCCGGGTCATCGACGAGAAAGAGGCCCGCCAGTCCGCGGTACACATGCTTGGCGGTGTTGCCGTGCGGATGCGGGTGGTACCAGGAGGTGGCGGCCGGCTGGTCGATGATCCAGTGCGGGGACCAGGTGCCACCCGGCTCGATCATCTGGTGCGGGCCGCCGTCCATCACCGCGGGCAGCCGCATGCCGTGCCAGTGGACCGTGCTCGGCTCGCCGAGCTGGTTGCGTACGCGCATCGCGACGCGGTCGCCGCGTATCGCACGGATCGTCGGGCCGAGGTAGGCGCCGTTGAAGCCCCACGTCGTGGTCGGCTTGCCCGGGAGCAACTCCGCCTGCCCGGTCTGCATCGTCAACGAAAACCGCTTCGTGCCATCCTTCGCTACGGCCGGCTCCAGCAACGGCGGCACCCGGAGCCGATTGGCGAAGGCCAGCGTGCCGGAGTTTCCCTTCGAGCCCGCACCCGGGTTACCGCAACCGGCGAGTGCGGCCAGTCCGGCGAATACAAAAAGATCACGACGCTTCACGCAGATGATCTTTCGCGGCCCGCCGGAGCGCCGCAACGGGGTTCCGACCCGGACAGCACCCTGATCATCCCGACGCCAAGTCCCTAGTGGACCGGCCGTCGCCCAGGATCAGGCACACGTTCTGCCGCTGTTCGGTGGCATGCGGCAACGTCATCGCGGGCGGCCCTGGCCTCCCCCGGCCGCGGACAGCCGTACGACGCACGCCTCCGGGGCTCCGAACGGCTCAAGCGCGGCGGTGTCGCCGCCGGCACCGTGGTGCTCAAGGACGCCCCGCACGACACCCGCGTGCAGCCCGCACATGGCGTCGGGGTTGCGTCCCGCCAGCTCCAGGAACGGGCAGGTGCGCAGGTGGATCTCGATGTCCGCGCCGCTGGTGGGCCCGGGCCGGCGCCACGGGTCGAAGCCGAGCCCGTGCAGCACGGTGGTGACGGCCTCGACCGGATCCTCGCGTGTCGCGGTTGTCGCGGCGAGCTGCCGTCCCCAGTCCTGTCCGACCCGGGCGGCCGCATCGCGGACGTCGCCGCCGACAGGGGCCAGGTGCTGGAGCAGGGCCGCCGCCAGCGCCCGGTACGGCGCCGGGGCGGGATCCGTGGCGGTGGCCCGGTAACGCCACGCCGGTCGGCCCGGAGCGCCGCCGCTGGCCCGGGCCTTGACCAGCAGTCCCGCCTCGACCAGCCGGTCCAGGTGCGCGCGGGTGGTGGACAGGTGTTGCCCGGTGCGGGCCGCCACGTCCGCAGCGGTGAGCCCGCCGGCCGCGTCGCGGACCAGGAGCAGGATCGTCGCCCGGCTCGCCGTGCCCAGCGCCCGGTGCCGGGGAGTGTCGATTGTCTCGCCAGAGGGACCTATCCGCGGGGTTTTCATGGTGCATAACGTTATAACGCCGAATGGCGTTGAAACTAGGGGAGGCACCCATGTCGCATCCGGATCTCGCAGTTCAGCGCCGACCGACCGGCGGGTCACTTCACGGCGCGGCGACGCCCCGCAGGCACCCCATCGACGACACAAGGAGAACCATGCTCAGTCCCTCGTCGGCCACCATCGTCCGCGCGACCCTGCCGGTGGTGCAGGAGCAGGCCGAAACGATCACCGGCGCCTTCTACGCGCGGATGTTCGCCGCTCACCCGGGTCTGCTCGACCTGTTCAACCGGGGCAACCAGGCCACCGGCCGGCAGCGTCAGGCCCTCGCCGCCGCCGTGATGGGCTACGCCGCGCATCTGCTCGGGGACACCGCAACGCCGTGGGGGCCGGTCGTCGAGCGCATCGCCCACAAGCACGCGTCGCTGGGCATCACGCCCGCGCAGTACCCCATCGTCGGCCGGCACCTGATGGCCGCGATCGGAGAGGTGCTCGGCGCTGCGGTCACCGTCGATGTCGCACGGGCCTGGGAGGAGGTCTACTGGCTCTTCGCCTGCGAGCTGATCGCCCGCGAAGCACGTCTGTACCACACCGTCGGGGTGGGCGATCCCGCCGCCGTATGGCGTAGCCACCGGGTTCTCGAGCGCACGGTGGAAACCGAGGACGTCGTCTCGTTCACGGTCGCACCCGTCGACGGCACACCGGCCGGCGTGTTCGTGGCAGGGCAGTACGTCTCGGTCGCCGTCGAACTCGGTGACGGCGCGGGCCGGCAGATCCGCCAGTACAGCCTGTCCGGAGCGCCGGGGCTGCCCAGGTGGCAGATCACCGTCAAGCGGGTACGCGGACAGGCCGGCGGCCCGGACGGGGCCGTGTCGAGCTACCTGCACGAGCAGGTCGACGTCGGTGACCTGTTGCGCCTGAGTTCGCCGTTCGGTGACGTCAGCTGCGTGCGTGGCGACGGCCCGCTGGTGCTGGTGAGCGCCGGGATCGGCGTCACGCCGGCGATGTCGGCGCTGCACTACCTGGCGCGGCACGACGCCGAACGCCCGGTCGTGCTCGTGCACGCCGATCGCAGCGGCAGCACCCATGCGCTGCGCCGGCACCTGCCTGCGCTGCGCCGTGCCCTTCCACGGCTGCGCATGCACCTGTGGTACGAGGACGGGGCTCCGGACGCGACGCTTGAGGCCCTCGCCCGCGTCGACATCGGCCGGGTCGATCCGGCGCGCATCCCGGTGCCGGCCGGCGCCGATGTGCACCTGTGCGGCCCGCTGCCGTTCATGAGCCAGGTGCGCGCCGGCCTGCTGAGTCGGGGCGTGCCCGGCGAGCGGATCGCCTACGAGGTCTTCGGGCCGGAGATGCTGCCCAACTGAACGCGATCCGACCGATCCGGGTCCCGCCGGCAGATCGCCCTTGCCGACCTGCCGCCTGGGCTGCCGAAGGGACCCACCGGCCGGGACCAATGGCCCTACCCCGGGGCAGGCGAACGGGGCATGGTGGAGTCACCGACTGTCTCGTCAGGAGGTCCGTCTCGTGTGCAACTACTGCGGATGCCGAGAATTCCCGCTCATCGGGCAGTTCGCCACCGAACACGAGGAGATCTCCAACGCCGCCGGGCGGCTGCGTGAGGCGATCACCAAAGGGCACGCGGATCCTGCCCCGCTCTTGGACGAGCTGCTTGCTCTGCTGATGCCGCACACCTGCACCGAGGAGACCGGCCTGTTCGTGGAGCTACGCGCCGAGGGCAGCATGGCCGAGGCGGTGGACAAGCTCTGCGCGGAGCACGACGACATCCACGGCGTCCTGGGCCAGGTCGATCGTGCGGCACCTGATTGGCCCGCCGTGCTCGCCGCGCTGGATCGTCTGCGCCGGCACATTGACAACGAGGAACACGGCCTGTTTCCTGCCGCGGTCATCACCCTGCCCATCCCGGCGTGGGACCGGCTGACCTCCTGACCCCGCAGGGCACCACCACCGTGCTGCCAACGACGGCCGACCCCGACACCCCCTCGACCCCTCGCACCCAGTCCCCGGCGATCTTGCACTTTTGGTCGCTGGATTGCCCAGTTATGCGGCTTTCACCCCGACCGAAAGTGCAAGATCGGGGTATCTCCGGACGCGCGGTCGCTGGGTAACGGTGGTCTGAGGGGCCAGAGACCGAGGCATCCGACAAAGGGCATACGAACAGCTCACGAGAGGAACGTCATGGCGCACGTCTCCATCATCGGCACCGGCAACATGGGTGAGGCCATCTCCAGCGTCTTCACAAAAGGCGGCAACACCGTCGAGATGTTCGGCAAGGCCGACGCCGACAAACCGATCACCGGCGACATCGTCGTCCTGGCCATCCCCTACCCGGCGGTGGACGACGTGATTGCTCAGCGCGGCGACCAACTCCAAGGCAAGATCGTCGTGGACATCACCAACCCGGTGAACTTCGAGACCTTCGACTCGCTCGCGGTGCCCGCCAACAGTTCGGCCACCGCGGTGATCACCGGCAAGCTGCCCGGGTCCCGGGTGCTCAAGGCGTTCAACACCACCTTCGCCGGCACGCTGGCCGCCGGCGCGGTCGGCCCGTTGACCACGACCGTCCTGGTCGCCGGGGACGACGCCGACGCCAAGGCCGCCCTCATCGACGTGATCAGCCGGGGCGGTGTGAAGGCGATCGACTCCGGCGGGCTCAAGCGGGCCCGGGAGTTGGAGGCCCTCGGCTTCCTTCAGATCAGCCTGGCCGCAGGCGAGAAAGTCCCCTGGACCGGCGGTTTCGGCATCGTGGCCTGACAACTCGGTGCGCTGGTCAGAGCAGCAGCACGGCGACCGCCGCGACGAGGCCTGTGGCGGCGGTGCCCGTAGCCACGAGGGCCAGCAGGGCGGGAAACCGGAGGGGCTGCGGCCGAGCCGGGTACGGACGGGCTCGGGCGAATGGCGGACGCCCGGCGGGGTAGCACGCTGGGCGTCCGCCACCAGACCCACCATCGCGACCGGGGCGGCGACGGCCAGCGCCCGGTAGCCCAGCCGGGGTGCCAGCACCCGGCTCACCCTGACGACGAGGCCGCCGTGCGCCCCAACGACATTTTTCCCGGGAACTGGCGGTCGTCGGCGCGTTGGTCAACCCGTACACGCACCACCGGGCGGTGGGGCTGCTGCCGGCGTTGCCCCTGGACCGTTTCACCCCCGCCTTCTTCGGCCTGGCCGACCTGCCGGCGGCGCTGGCGGAACAGCGTTCCGGCGCGGTCGACAAGGTCTTCCTCGCTCCGTACGGGGTGCGCGCCGCCACCACCACCCGCCGCCTCACCTCACAGCCGGCGATGATCGCCCGACTCCAGGGCTTGATCATCGCCGTTTCGCCGTGATGGCGGTGTCCCGATCGGCCGGACACCGCCATCACGGCGAAGCGGAGTCGATCGACTGGTCCCCATCGCCCTATTGCCGGTAATGTCCGGCAGCGGCTGCGGTGGGCGTTGCCCGGTGGGCCCGGAACATTACGACTTGACGAACGGCGTGTTATCGCTCACAGTCGATAGTCAAGTAAGACGATGCCTGTGGCTAACCGGGCAAGCCTGCGTCGTCGGATCTTGAGTTAGGCGTGCGCCAGGGCAGGCGCCCGCGTTGTTAACGCTAACAATCACGTGGTCGCATGGACCCGGCCATGCGTCTCGGTGCGCCCATTTTCGAACTTCGGGTCTTGGTCGTTGGAGGAGGATCATGTCTGCCTTTGATAGGTCCCCATCGCTCGCGCCGCCGTCGCGGCCGCGTCGATGGTTGCTGCGGGTCGCCGCCGCTGGCGCGACGGCGGTGGTGATGGGTGGGGCCGCCGCGGTGGCGGTGTCTGCCCCCGCCGCGGCCGCGACGGTCGACACCAATGCCTGGTACGTGTTGGTCAACCGCAACAGCGGCAAGGTGTTGGACGTCTACAACCTGGCCACGAATGACGGCGCGCGGATCACCCAGTGGTCCCGGAACAACGGCAACCAGCAGCAGTGGCAGTTCGTGGACTCCGGTGGCGGCTACTACCGGTTGAAGTCGCGGCTGTCCGGCAAGGTCCTCGACGTCTACAACTTCTCCACCGCCAACGGCGCCAGCATCGTGCAGTGGGCCGATCACAACGGAACGAACCAGCAGTTCCGGTTGGCCGACTCCGACGGCGGCTACGTCCGGCTGATCAACCGCAACAGCAACAAGGTGATGGAGGTGCAGGGCGCCTCGACCGCTGACGGTGGCAACATCGTGCAGTACGACGACTGGAACGGCGCCAACCAGCAGTGGCAACTCGTCCGCGTCGACGGCGGGGGAGACCCGACGCCGCCGCCTCCGACGACGCCGCCGCCGGGTGGTACGTGCAACCTGCCGTCGTCGTACCGGTGGTCGTCGTCGGGTGCGTTGGCGCAGCCGAGGTCGGGGTGGGTGTCGTTGAAGGACTTCACGCACGCGCCGTACAACGGTCAGCACCTGGTGTACGCCACCACGCACGACA
>NZ_BMNB01000053.1 GCF_014646235.1 Micromonospora sonchi
GGCCACGACACGCACTGGCTCAACTGGCGACGCCGCCACCAGGCCCGCGCCCGCTGGTTCCACCAACGCACACGGCTGAACCGCGACTACGCCCTGGTCAGCTAGCAATTGGCGGCTGCCGTACTAGTTGCTTAGCCGCGCGGAGCGCCTCGATCTCACGAACGAGCGCTGCTGGAGGCAGGTGCATGGTTGTGGCGTGACCATCGGGAATTGGCGGTCGCGAAACGGTTGAGGTCCGGCTCGACTCCTTTCTCACTGAGCGGCCCCAGCGATTACGGGCGATTGCGATGTCCTTGCCATCGTTGCGAGCCCGCTGCTGTGGCACCGGATATCGCTTTGCCTCAAGCTCAGATCGGATGTGCCAGTACAACGTCTCCATGCCAAGCACGCCTGGCCCGTCCGCCAATCCTTCGGTGAGCGTGTCGATCAGCGCCCCGCTGAACGCCGTGTACCGTTCGCCTGGGGGTGCGAGAGCGATTTTTGTCTCGGCCGACGCCGTCATCAGGTAGGTGCCATCAATCCGAGCCTGGTCCGCCACATCCACCGGAGCGCCCATTCCGCCCAACATCGCCCGACCGCTGTAGCAGCAGTCCAAGATCATGATCTTTGCTCGGCACCGGCGTGCAGTCGACACCATCTCTCGACGTACATCGTCGTACCGCACCGCTCGGTGAAGGCGTCTGTCGTCCGAGTCGCGTAACGCGAGATAGAGATCCGAGCGGTCGTCCAGCAAGCCATGGCCGGCGAAGTACACAACTAGTGCCTCGGACGCTTCCGTTGCCGCAAGATGAACCGCTTCCAGGACGTCGTCCACAACGTACGGGTTTGACAGCACTGTGCAGTGTTCGTCGGCGAGTCCCCACAGCTCCGGATCCTTGAGCAAGGTAAGAAGACTACTCAGGTTGTTGTCAACTGCGGGAAGTGGGTCCAGGTGACGGTAATCCGATACCCCGATCAGAACGGCTCGAGATCCACTGGGGTCAGAAAGCTCAAGACGCGCTGACGCATCAAACCCGGTCATTGCTAGTCCCTTGGTCGATGTCGTGACTCTCGTATGGTTTTGAGAGCAAGTCGGAAAGCTTCTGAATATCAGCGGGCGATCCGCTGCGTACAGTCACTTCTAAGCCGTCATCGCGAGTGAACGTGACTGAGAGATGCTGCCGCCGCGAGTTTCGCCATGAGGCGTACGCGATGGCGAGGCTGGCTAACCCGACAGCATTCGAGATGACTACGTCGATAACCTCAAGCCCGCCCATTTGGCCCGGCTGACCAGATGGGCGGATTGAAACCTCGGCTGACCGTACCACATCGTCGTCGTCGAGTAGCCAATGCCCGAGTCGCCGCAGCTCATCACCCGAATCGTCCGCAGTGATCATAATTAGCATCGAGTCCGCCCTTCATGGCGGCTGGTAAGCGCGCCGGGGTTACAAGTGCCGTTTTCTTATGCCCGCTGGGATGGGCTGTGGATGGCGATGACAAGGTCATTGTAATCGGGCACTCTATGGGTGCTGCGTTTCTATGCCCGCTGGGTGGGCTGTGGATGGCGACTTCCGCGCGGGCGCCAGCGTCACCACCATGCAGGACGAGCTCCGGGACGGGGTTTCTATGCCCGCTGGGGTGGGCTGTGGATGGCGACCCCGGTTTCGGCTGTTTCCTGACAAGGGCGGGGTGGGTGATACCGGGGATTCTAGCGGCCATCACTGATTATGGTGGCAAGACGTCGACCGCGCCGAGACCGTGGGTCGTGCCGTGTCCGAGGCCGGCAATCACCGCGAAGCCGTTGAGGATGGCGAAGAGCCGGGAAGCGCTCGGCGTGGCGGTGCGGGGTAATCCGAGCGCGATGGTGCCGATGAAGCCGGCGCTGGTGGTGCCGTGCCATCGGTATTTTTCGGTGTGGATGTCGTGGGCGTAGAGCAGCGCGCTGCGGCTGAGGTCGCGTACGTCGTCGTCGGCTGCCTGGCCGCCGGCGGACCGGAAGCGTCGGGCGAGCGTCGAGTAGATCAGGTAGGGGTCGGGTAGCGGGTAGTCGCGCCCGTGTTGGCGAAACTTCGCCGGCGTGACGACCGCCAGCCGCACCCGTCGCCCTTGGGCGGTGTCGGCGAGGCGGTCCAGTGGGATGCGCCGCATCTGTGCTCCGGTCACCTCGCACCAGTGGGCGCCGAAGCGCAGCCGCTCGGGGAGCGCGGCGACCGGCGGCGAGGTGTCGGGCAACCAGTTGAGCACCACGCCGACGCACTTGTCGGGTGGGCCGAGCAGCCGGGCGGTGAAGGGTTTGTCGTCGGCGTGATGGGCCTCGCTGGCGTCTTCGAAGATTTGACAGGCGAGCGCGTGCAGATGGTCGTGGTACGGCTGCACGCCGAGGTCGATCGGTGTCGCGAGGTCGAGCATCCACTGCGTTGGCATGCTGTGTCTGCCCGTCACGGTGTTGTTGAGCGGACGAAGGTTCCGTCGTCGCGGCTCAACGTTGTTATCCAGTCCGCGCTGAGTCTCTCGACGTCGGTCGAGTCGACGCGAAGCGATTGCTTCCGTTGGCCGCGTAGGACGACTTCGACCTCGTCGGGCAGGAAACGGCCGAGGAACGCGAAGGAGAGCAGCCGCCACCGAGCGTTGCTGTCCCGCAAGGGCCGCAGCCACAGCGGAGACGCCCGCCGCAGCGGTGATCTGTCGCCCCCAGCCGTAGCGGTGCCGATCGGATACGCGGTCTTACCTTCCTTGAAGACGATCGGGAGTCCTAGTGCGCCCAAGGCGAACTCGTGGTCGTCGCCGTTGATGGTGCGCAACCACTCCCGGGTCTTGATCTTCGGGGTGTACCGTGCGCCGGGCGCCGACTCGGTGGCGCGGAACCAGCGGAACTGCTCGCCGGCGTATGCGAGAACTGCCGACCAGTCGGGGAAGCTGCGGCCGCTGAGCTCGGCGATGAAGACCTTTGGGCCGCCGAACACCGGATAAGTGGGCAGGTCGCGCCAGCCATCGAAAGCTGTCGGCTGATTTTTCACGTCTCGGCGGGCCAGGGCGACGGTCCGCTCCAGAGGGTTGGCGCATCTCGCGAGTTCCGGGGACCAGCCATGTTCGTCCAGTTGCAGCCCTTCACTGGGCACGACGGCCGCAGAGCACAGCATTTCCGGCGTCCACGGCGCGGGCAGGTCACCTTCTACAGCGGCGATGTGCAGGCCGCCGAAGCCTCGGCGGGTGCGGGCGCCGAGCCCGCCGTACCGGCATAGCGACCAGAGTGCCGCCACGGCCAGCGCGGCGGCGTCTTTGTCCTGCCCGAAGCGGAGCTGCAGGTTGAAGGTGGGACCACCGGGCTCGACGAAGCGGCGGGTGAGACGGCATCCGCGGTTGTCGTCGGCCGGCCTGGACAGTCCTTGGCCGGCGAGGTAGCCGATCCATCGAGCTTCTTCTCGTCGACACCAGTCCGGCTGGCCGAATCTGGCCTCAGGTGGATTCGGCAGCCGTAGGGCAACCGAGGACGCTCGCGTGGTGCTGCCGAAGACCCGGCTTTCCAGAGCGGCGAGTAGGTCGATGCGGCTACCTATCTGCGCGCCGGCTATTGCTCGAAGCCAGTAGCGCATCGCTCCCCGCAGAGAGGAAGCACGTATCCCCGCTTCGGACTCAACGGCATGCTCTGGGAGCCTTCGGTCGGCTTCGAGCCTCTCGACTTCGGTGTCGGACAGGGGCGGCTGATGGCCGCCATTGAACAGCGGCGTAGTGACCTGCATGCTCAGCGTCGTCCAAGCCATTTGTGCCTCTCGTCGTCGTACCGATCGGGTCGGTTGACCATCATCTGCGCCAGCGCAGGTGGGCCAGGGGAGCGGTGATGGGGCGGTCGTCCCAGAGGATCTGGGCGAAGACTCCGACGGCCAGACACCAGGCGGTGCCGAGGCCGAGGGTGGCCAGGCCGATGCTGGTCGGCCAGGTGTGCCACGATGCGCGCAGGTCGCGACCGTTCTCCACAAGCGCGGGTGCGACGGCGACCAGGCCGATGACCGCTACGAGGAACGCATGAGCGGCGCCGACTGTGGCTATTGTCAAAGCTCGGCCGATCGACGTGACGGCGGCGACGCCGTGGTTGCGTGCTTCCACGACGAGGTAGCCGATGCTCGCTCCGGTCAGAGCGGCTGGTGCCCACCAGGTGCCGGCTGGGTTCTGCCACCAGTCGAAGTGCAGGGTGAGTAGCGCGAACAGGCCGACCGTGCCTGCGGCGGGCAGACGCAGCAGCCAGGCGGTGGCCCAGATTCGGCCGAACACGACGACGAGGACACCGAGCAACATGTAGCTGCCCGCAGCCGTAATCGCCGCCGCGTGGAATTGTCCGCAGCCGGCCAGCGCCAGTGCCCCCGCCGCCCCGAGCAGCGGTAGCACGCCGGCCCACCGCCGCGACCAGCGAGCAGCCGTGGCGACCGCAGGCCAGCGCAGTGCCGTGCCGCCGGCAGGGTAAGCGGCGGCGCGGACCACCCGCCCCAGCCGCATTCGAGGCAGCAGATGCCGATCGAGTACATCATCGAGCAGCGCCCGGTCGTCGGCGGAAAGCGGTCTGCTCGCGTCGTTGATTACACCCCAGTCAGTTACCAGTGGCGGGCCTGGCACAGTACGTCGCCGCCGTGCCGTCGGCCGTCCTCGGTCCAGATAGCGGAAGGCCAGCGCGTCGATCTCGCTTTCAATCTCGGCTGGCGAGGCGGCGGCGAGCAGCGGATGAGACTGGTACGCGTCGAGGCAGCGGTGCCACTCCCAGCGGGCCTGCCGGCAGCGTAGCTCCAACAGGTTGGCCGCGTCGATGCCGAAGACCATGCCCAGGTCGAGGGCGGGATCACCCGACCCGTCTCGCCACAGGCTACGGCTGTCTCCTGGCCCGCCACGGAATGCCTCGCTGAGTGCGAGGAAGCGCAGCCGCGATGCCACCGGACGGAGCAACTCGGCGTCCTCGGGTGTGGTGTCGGCGATGGCCAGCCACGTCGCCTCGCCGATCCAGCACGTCCACATCCACGTCTGCGCCGACGATGCGGATGGCTCATCCAGCAGGGCGGCGATCCGTTCGGGCAGCAGTCCCGGGGCGAGCAGGACGGCCAACAGGGCAGGTCGGTTCCGGCTGAGCCGATCCGCCGTGTTCCTGATTGCTGCGGTCACTTCCCGCGGTGCCAGTGCGATGCCGCGCGGCAGGTGACCGTCGAGGTGGAAAAGATCGCTCCAGAGAGCGGGGTCGGCTAGGGCTGTCATGTCCTGCGACTCCCAATGCCGTGGACGCCAACGGCTGATCGCTGGTCCGAGTCCAGCACCGAGGCGCTCCACCAGCCCGGACACCCCGCTCGGCGGTTCGACTGTCGTCACCTTCGCTAGCCTCTGCCAATTGGCTCGGCCGGGATGCCCATCAAAGTGCGTAGTCCAACCCCGAACGGAGTGAGTTGTGCGCGGCGAGTGGAGTCGTCGGCATCGTATGCATAACCGTCCATCGACCGTGGGTTCGGTAGCCCTCTGAGTGAGCCGTCTGGCGCGAAGCCGGCCAACTCCTTCTGTACCGCGCAGCGGTTGAGTCTGCGTAACGGCAACCGGATGACCTGTTCGCTGGTGTCGTGCAGCACGTACGCCTGAACAGCGGACACCTGTGATGGTGGAAAGGACCGCAGCCCTTCGGCCAGCCCGATCAGGTAGGGGATGGCTGCTTTGAAGCCACCGGAGAGATGGAAGTGAAAGCTCTCGGATGGTCCAGCCTCGCTGGGTAGTAGCGCCCGTCCCATCGTCCCTAGCCCAGCCATCGCCTTGGCGAACCCGGACTCGCTGCTCGCGTCCAGGTATGGCACACGAACGAGCGTCACTCCGGGAGCTGGCTTGAACCACTCAGGGTCGTCGACATAGCGGATTTTTTCGGTTGCGCCGCCGGCCAGGCCGACCGCGGTCCACAACCCCGAGCGGAGGCCTGCGATGGTGTCGGTAGCGAGGAGCACCACCATCTCGTCGTCGGTGACACTGCGTCGTCCGGTGACACGGTGGAAGGTCTCCATCTCGGCGCAGACTCTGACCGGCCAACGATCTGCCTCGACCGCCCTGATCAAGTCGGCTTCCTTCGTTGGAAGGCGACCTCCCGAGCCGAACCAGATGGCCAACCGGTCGCTCATGGCGGCCGTACTGGTTCCGACCTCGGAGAGCAGCTCCTGTGGCTTGTATCTGCTGATGGTCGGGTGTAGGCCGCCGAAGAGATCACGTCGCTTGGCGAACGCATCCAGCAGGCTGCGCCCGACGGAGATGAGATGCACGGTCACGGCTGGCCCCCCATCGCGGTGAGATACCCGTAACCAGCCGAGGTCTTGGCCCCGACACCCAATTCGTCCACTGCGGTGAGGCACCACTGCATGGCGTCGGACACGTCATTCTTCGGACCGACGAGGTCGATCGCGAAGGTGCCACCGTCTACCACCAGGAACTCGCTGGGGATGGGCTGATGGTGTTCGCCCGGTGCCTGTCCCCGACCGTAGTACGGCTGCTGATGAGGGGTCACGACGTCACGGGTGACGCTGACTGGACCGCCGACGGGCAGCGCGTCGAAGAACATCACGCTGCCTTGGGTGGCATCCCCACCGCCAGCTGACCAACTCGATTCGTCATTGTCCGTGGCGATCCGGACCCGCGGCAGCCCGAAGATCCTGCCGAAACGTTCCGGGTCGTCCTGATCGATGTCACATCCGCGGGCCCAAGCGCAGGTCAGACCCTTGAGGGTCGAGCCGGGAATGACCGGCCAGCCGTAGGTGCCATGCAGGGACAGACCAATCTCATACGGGTTGAGACGGTTCCCCACACCGACCGCCATCCGCCACTGCGGGGTGACCTTTCGTCGCTGCCTTGTCAGCGTGCCCTTACCCTGGTTGACCAGGGCATCCAGCGCCTGGTCGCGCCGCTTGGCGGCCACCGCGAGCAGATTGGGTTCCTGACCGAGACCGAAATCGGCAGCCCACCGCAGCACCGCCGCCTCGGTTTTGGTGTCGAATTCGCCCTTGCCGCTGACGAACGCTGCTCGGTGCAGAACAACCAGGGGATTGGCACCGGCGCTGAGCGCACCGCCGTAGCCGCGGATCAGCATGTCCCCGGTCCACAGGACGTTGCCGATCGGCCCGGCCGCGGCTCGGCGTGGCCACTTCTTCCGTGCGGTGGTGTCCGCCCGGGTCACGACCGGCCTCCATCGTCGCCCGCACTGTCCGTCGCGCCACCACTCGCAGTGCTCTGCGTGTTGCCGCCTGCGGCGATGTAGCGTGCTTCGGCGAGCCGGCTCAGCCAGGTGGCGAGCGCTTGCACCTCGGCTGAGGCCCGGGCGTAGACGGATGTGTCCAGGCCTGCAAGGGCGTGCAGCAACTTCTCGTTGGTGTCGGCCTCGGCCGCGTCCACGAGCCCGCTGCGTGTAGTTAGGTGCTTTCGGATCCCGTCGGCGACACTCTGATAGGCGCGGCCCAGCTCGTTGTCTTTGCTCTTGCCGAGCAGGTACGCGTAGGTGGCTGCCAGCCCGGACATCCGTATCTGCACTGGCAGCTGCTTGTAGCGGGTACGCAGCTCATTGCCGATTGTTGGCTGCAGCATGGCCGCTGCTGCGGCGGCCATCTGCTGGTCGACCCGGCGGACCTGGCTGCCGCTCACTGATCGACCTCCGCCGTGTCGTCGGCGGTCTCCGGGGCGGCGACAGCCTGCACATCCTCGGCTCGTAGCAGCCGCGCCCAGACCAGGCCCTTGCCGATCGTCTCGTCGCCCCCGATTTGGATCAGTTTGTCGTGCAGCAGGTCGCGGAGAAGCTCGACCGCGTCTTCGGTTGTCAGGCTGCCCTTCGGTGGCATCGGGCGCAGCGTCAACGAGGCGGCGAGGATCGTTTCGGTGGGCAGGTACTCGCTGTGAAAGGGCCCGTTCTGCACGGTCTTGCCGGCCGTAAGCTGCACCCGGGCGACGAACTCGGTGCATTCGGTGAGCAGCATCGGCATGACGTCCGACCCGACAGCGAGCAGGTCTTCGCGCAGCTTGTCCCCGAGCGACGCTAACGGCCTGCTGTTGTCGGTGTCGCCGAGGACATCGGTGGCGAGCTGCGCGGCCCACTGTCGCAGCTGTTGGTTTGGTGTGCTGCCCAGCTCGACCAAGCAGGGGCCGAGCACTTGGTTTCCTGCGCGGCCGTTACCGGTCCAGGTGCCTGAGGCGGCGGCCCCGGCCTCAGGGGACAGCCGGGGCGGCTGCGGTAGCCCGGCCACATCGAGTCGCGCGTACTTGCGGGCCAGCCGGTAGAGCGCCAACTCAGAAGTCACCCAGGCGAAGGTTCGTTGCAGAGTGGGCACCGGCATCGCCACCACCTGGGCATCGCCGACCGTCAACAGGCCGGCGCTCAGCTCGATCTCGGTGTCGTCGCCGGGCCCGCGTACGGGGGCGCCGAAGGCCGGCACTACGAGTTCGTCAAGCCCAGCGTCCAACGCTGCCTGCCGCAAGGCGCCCTTGAGACTCTGCCCCCAAATCACCGGATACCGGGTGGTGGCCTCTCGTTGCACCGGCAGATCCAGCACCCCGAGGCTGTCTGATGCCCCGGCGTGTACGGGCGACTCGGCGTACAGGTAGAGCAACATCTCCTTCACGACCACACTCCTGTCAGGATCACTCCGAAACCTGCCGTCCGTAGCCTGTCTTTGGCGGGCCGGCCGTACGCGGTGCCGTGTACCCCCGCACAATCACCGTCGCCGAGTGCCCAAGCTGCCGCCGCGTCGGCACTGTCGAACTGCAACAGGTAGACCGAGCCCGCCGGGACCGCCCAGTACAACGCGCGGGTGGCGCGTACCCCGCCTTCAGAGCGCGGGGAGGCGGTCGCTATCGGCTCCGGTGGGCCGACGGCGGCGGTGACCAGCCGGGCGCCGGGCGGCTCTTCGATGCGCCAGCCGCCAGACCAGATTGCCGGGGTGGCTACGTAGACCAGGACTCGACCGTCGGGGAACTCGCGCGGCGCATCCGGCCAGGCGACACCCTCCACCTCGGCTACGTCTGCGAGGCGACCCCGCCCACCAAGCGCCACCGGCCCATTCGCCGCGCGCTGCCAGTTCTGCGGCAGTACGCATTCGGCGAGCAACGCGACCCCGTCTACCGGCCGCAGGAACGTGGCCTGGTAGAGCAGCCCGTCCTGCGCGACCCGCTGTGGGGTGCGACCGAGGCCGACCCGTGGCTCGCGCACCAGCGGGCCGGGATCGATGTCCGGATCGTCACGCACGAACCCCAGACCGAGATCATCGACGGACCGGTAAGGGGCGTCTGAGTGGATGAGCTCGCCGCGCAGGTATTTCCCGAGCGAGTCTCCGGTCAACCACCCCTCCAAAGGATCACCCTCACCGGCCATCAGGTGTCGGAGATCGTCACCAAGGTCCGTGATCGCAGCCGATTCGGTCGGGCGTAACCGGGTCACCATGCTTTGATCGTCAGCGGAACGGACCAGGTCGGCCGGCGTTGGGAAGTACGACGTCCACCAACCGCCGTGCCATTGGGCGAGTACGGGACCGCGGATCTCGTTGGGCTCCTCGCCGTACGCGCTGAAGACTGCGCCCCCGACGGTGCTCGGCCGAGGGTGAGTCGGCTCGGCGGCCGTGTCCACGCCGGCGTCGAACTGTCGGCCATCGCGGACCAGTAACGCGTCGCGCGGGGTGAGCGCCAACCATCGCCGCATAGCGGTCACCCTTTCGTCTCGTTCGAATAGGGCGGTAGCGGTCGACATTCCTGGCGCAGGAATACCGCTACCCGCGCGGCCCGCTCAGGCGTGCGCCGTCGGTCACCGCTTGGCGGACGGCCGGCCCGCTCCAGATAGCCAAGGCAGGCCAGGGCCTTCCCGTCCGCCGGAACACCACCGTGCCGCTTGACCAGCCGAGCCAACTCCGCCTCGTAAAGTTCCTGCGGCAGATGCTGGTCGGTGAACTCATCGGCGTCGCGCGTCAGTTCGTTGAGCAACCGGGGGGAGAGGTGCTGTCCCGCCGTCTCAACGGTGAAGACCGCGAGCAGGTCCGCCGCGGTGCCGTCAGGCGGAAGGGCGGTGGCCACTTCCGGCGCCGGCTTCCAGGGCTGGATAGTGCTCTCCCGGGTGCCACTGCGACGGAGGAAACCGACCGCCAGGGCATGCTTGTCCGGGTGGCTGTCCTTCGCGTCGTGCAGCAGCCGGGCTACCTCCGTCACGGCGCGGCGCAGGGAGGAGCCGTTGTGAAAGAAAAGGACCGCCGTGCTAGCAGTGGGCAGCGCATCAAGTGGCACCAACCGGTGGCACTCACGAGCGGCGGCGAGCGCGGTGGCGGCGGGTGTGAAGGCCAGCAGGTCGTCGCCGCCGGTGTAGACGGGTACGCCGAAAAGTCGGCGGTTGCCCAGCGCCGCCCGCTGGGTGTCGGCCAGCCTCGATAGCCGTGCCGAGATCTGACGGTGCATCACCGCGCTCATCGACGCCGTATCGCTGAGGAACCGGCCCATACCGTCGAGGTCTTGAGCAATAACCGCCAGGTAGGCCGGTGGCTCGAGGCCACTGGGCCGTGCCGGGTCGAGCGCACGGGCCAGCGAACTGGCAGCGCGACGGCCGACACCGGCAAGACGGCCGAAGTCCCGCTTGTCACGGTCACCCCGGCCATATTCACGGCGCAGCCGACGGGAATCCCACGCATTCGGATAGACCCAGGGCCCGGCGGACTCGGCGAGCCACCGCGCCAACCCCGCGTGCTCCGCGTTGGGCGAGACGTCCAGCCCATGCACCCGGGACTCCCGTACCCGGGTCAGCGCCTGGACGGCGTCACGCAGGGCGGCGGCGGCCCGTCGGATGTCGTCGTCGCCGAGCCGGTCCATGACCATTCGACGGTAGGGAGCGGAGGCGATGGAACTGGTGGACGGAAACCCGGCGCGGCCCTCGGACTCTCGCCCCCACAGACGTTTGACCCAGTTGGCAGCACTAAGCGTGTCGGTTTCGTGCGAGGGCGCACCGGCCGGCCGGTCGTCCTCTGCAGGCCAGCGTGGACTCTGGGCACAAAGCCTCGACCCAGGCCACACGCACTGCCCGTCGCCAGGGAAGTCGCGTACCCGCTTGCGCGCGGCGATTGTCTCGGTGGCCAGGCTCCACTGCGCGGCGTAGCCGCCCTTGTCGGCCGGCACCGAAACCCACTGCACACTTGGCATGCCGGGAGTGGCCACATCCCTGCCGATGGTGTCCCGGACCCATCTGGCCCATCGCTCGCGTACGGCTGTGGCGGCCTCCGCCGCGACCCGTGCGCCGCTGCCTGCCGGCACCAGCGCCGCCACCCGATTGGGTACGGCCACCGTGCTGTCGTAGGCGTCCCCTGTAGACAACATGGAATCTGTTGCAGCTGGGAAGATGACTGTGCCGTCGGGGGTTGTCGCGAAGACCTCGGCGGCGATGGATGCTAGCCGCCCGATGATCTCGCTCGCGGCGTGAAGGTCGGCGGTAGTGCGGGACTCAGAGATGAACAACTGGACTCCGGATAGCGCGACGATCACCAAATCTCGACCGTCGGCGTCGGCCGTGGCGGTGACGTCTGGGGCAGACACTCTCACTCCCTTCGCCGAACGTGTCCGGGCTTCAGTCGGAGCAGACGTGTTCAGCTGTTCGCGATCACCTGAGGCGGAGGATGGATCATGCAGGCGCAATCGCGATAAGCGTTAGCGTTTTGTCGTCTAGTCGACAAAACGGTTGTAACCGAGAGGAATCGCCAGCGCTCGTCGGCTTCGCCGGGTACGCGGGCGATGTCCATAAGCGACAGCTCTTAAGCGTTAGCCTCCGCGATCACCGCACGTAAGCGCATCGCCACCGAGGGGGGATTTGGATGGAGATCGAGTCGCTTTCGCGCGCCCAAAAGAGCGAAGGTTGACCGAGAAAGGGGTTGGCCTACGCGGTTAGCTTGTCGTAATCGGACGACCTCACAGATGCGGACTGCTGGCCGCTGTGGGCTGCGCTCTGAACCTGCTGGTCGAGCCCGAATGCACCCGTTGACCATCACCTCGGTTGCTGCGAGATGCCGAAAATGCCGATGCTTCGCGATGGCCCGGAGAGGTCGGGAGTCCCCGAGCTGAGGGGACGGCGGGAGAGTGACGGGCGTTGGTATGGTCGCCGTCATGAGCAGCGTGCAACCGTTCGGAAACCCTCGGTTCCGTTCGGGTGTCGAAGTGGCAGGGACTGCGGGAAGCAGTTCGGGCCGGTGACCGCCGGTTCCCAGGGCCCAAACGTCGAGGCAGGTGCGGACGTGTACTCGCCGGATCGTACGGTCCGGATCATCGCCTCCGTCGAGGGGCAGGTGGATGTGCGGGTGCAGGGCCTGCGTCGCCATACCGAGGACTCGCTGGCCCTGCAGGTACGGGCGGCTGCCAGGCTGGCGCTGGCCCACCTTCAGCAGCCCATCCGGGATGCTCGGCCTGGTGATGACCGGTCACGCCCTGGGTGGGGGTAAGTGACCGGATGGACAAGAGACGACTGGTAGCGGTGACAGCGGTCGTTGGTCTGGGTGTGCTCGGACTGTGGCAGTGGGCACCGTGGAGCAAGGACGCAGCGGTGCCGTCCTGCCAGGAGGTTGCTGCGGCGCTGCCAAGCGCGGTGCCGGGCTCATGGACGGTGACTCGTGCCGAGCCGGATCGGAACGGGATCGGTTCCCTGCGTTGTGAGTTGGACCTTGCGTCGGCCGACCAGTCGTACACGGGCGAAGTCAGGGTGAGCCTGAACGAGAGTGACAACGCCGCGATGCTGCGGAAGTGGGTCACGGATAGCCCTTGCTACGGCGGAACGGTCCCCTATCCGGGTGCCGGGCGGTACCAGGCGGCGCGGTCCTGCTCGGAGACGATCAACGACAAGGTCCTCGCCAGCGTCTACGTGGCGTCGGAGAAGCGTTATGCCCACGTCGTGGCGTCGTTGACCGGCGCCGGCCTGCCCGACGAGCAGCTCGCCTCCTACACCAACACCGCCGTGCAGCGGATCGCCGACCTGACGATGACCCTCACGGCCACCGATTAGGGGCATGTGGTGAACAGTCTGACGCAGTACTTCGCCGACGTGGCCCGTATCCGGGCCGTCGGTGTCTCCACCCATCAGTGGGTGGAAGTCGTCCGTCACCACGACGGGGACCTTGACGTGCGAATCCGCCCGGGTCTGCTGCGCCGGTGCACCGAGGACGAGGTGGCCGCTGAGATCCGCACCGCGCTGGTGGCCGCGGTCGCCGACCATCGGCGGCAGTACCGGCAACTGCGCATCGACTACTTCGGCTCGCCGCTCGGTGTGGAGGAGTTCACTGCGCCCGAATCGCCGGCCGGCGAGGAGCAGCCGCGGTGAGCACCGACCTGTCCACCCTGACCGTGGAGACGCGGGTCCTGGTGGCCTTCGGTGTGGAGCGCTACGAGGATGCGACCACCTACAGCGCCGTGCGCCGCTACCTCGCCGACATCGGATCCATTCCACGCGCGGCGTGGGGCACCCTCGAGGGCATCTCCGACAAGCTTGGCAAGGACTGGGCTACGGCACTGAGCAACCGGATCTCCGAGGCCAACAGCGCGCGCGACGAGATGGAACGGATGGCCGACGGGCTGCTCCAGATCGCTGCGGACTACGAAGGCACCGACCTGCACGTCGCGACCACCTTCGACGTGGTGAATCGGGACCTGCTGCCCTACCTGCCCCTCGGCGACGGCTACGGAAACTCGGTCCGCGTGCGTGCCGGCGGCGCCGGGATCCTCGCACCACCGCACTACCGGCCGCAGCCGGGCGACGCGCCCGTGTTGGTCATTCCCGACGACAACGACCGGCTCGCTGCCACCCGCAACGAGGCGCTGCCCCACACTCGGGTCGTCGAAGAGCCGCTGCGGATCTACAGCAACCTTGCCGCCCGCGGTGGTCGCACCACCTACTACGAGAACGGTGGCGGCGACCAGCTCGACACGTTCATCAACGAACACCGCAGCACGCTGCTGCAACTCGAAGGTCTCCTGATTCAGCTGGGTACGGGGGAACGGCTCCCGCTGACCGATCTGATGATCCACGCCTGGCGGTCCGCACCCCCGGTCATCCGTAACCGTGCCGACCTGATCCACTCCGTCGCCAACACCTACAGCGAACTACGCGCCGAGATGGCCGGCGAGGTGGCCAACCTCAAGCTCTACTGGGAAGGCACCGCGTCTCAAGCCTTCACCCAGTACGCCGACCGCGCAACGACCTACCTCACCCAGCTCGAAGCCCAGGCTCGCTGGCTGGCCGACGAAGGCAAGCGGGCCGCCACCATGCTCGAAGGTCTCCGCAACGCCTACGCGAGCCTCGGTTATGAGCACATCAGCACCCTGATCACTGCCCTCAACACCTACCTCGACGCCGTCAACAGTCCGTTTTCCTCCTGCACCAATCCGGAGCAGGCATTCATCAGCACCGTGAGGGTCTTCACCGACTACCTCCTCGACGCCGAACAACGACACGTCGACGCCATGGCGGACCTCATCAAAGTCGACGAGCAGGAACGCAAGGAACGCCCCGACCTCGGCACCCGCGGCCACGACACGACCCCGTTCCCGCACACCGAGGTTGGTGCCGGCGCCTGGACCGACCGCAGCACCTGGACCCCACGACCGGACCGACCCGCCGTCTGACCGGCCAGCAGTAGCCCTCACCACGGCGCTCCCACTTCGGCGGTGTGACCGCGATCGAGGATGAGGACGTACGAAAACAGGCCAGGCCTGGGCCCGGCCACCAGCTCTTCGTGCGCGGCCAGCAGCTCACCCGTGCTCGGGTCGATGATCAGCGTCGTGGTTGATCCGTCGGCGGCCACCCGGAAGCCGAGTCCAGCCCGCCCGGCGACGTCGACGCTGTCCCCGAGGTATTCGATCCCCGGAATCCTGGCGAGGACGCGCAGGGCCGCCGCTCGCTGTTGCTGGTCGAGGTATTGGCTGGCAGCCAGGCTGACGACACCTCCGGCGAGCAGTCTCGGGTACGCGGGCTCGCCAGCCAGCTCGGGTGGCGCCAGTCGTGCGGCCAGTGTGATCGGGTCCGTCGGGATCGCTCCCGACAGGTACGGGTGCAGGTCGCCGGCCAGGTGCTGAGTCGATGTTGGTGGAGCCTGGTGAAACAGGCTCTGTTCGCCGGATGTGGGCTGATGCTTCACGCCTGGCACGTCGGGTGCACGGCGGACGATCTCCTGGCCTGAGCCGTCGTCGTGTCGCCAGAGCTGCAGGTCGGCGCGGATAATCGTGGTGCTGGCGCGGGCCCACGTTTGGGTGTGCAGATAGGTGTAGGGCAGGTCGGTGGTGCGATCGCCGGGGGCCAGGGCGAGGGTGTCGGCGATGCTGGCGAGGCGTTCCTGCGGGGTGGGGCCGGGCGTGGTGGCCGTCGTACCGAGCGTGACGGCGGGCTGCCGCCCAGGTGGCTGCGGGGGTGGGGGTGTGGGATTGGTGGAGACGGCTTGGCAACCGGCGAGTAAGACGGTGCCGAGGGCAGCGGCCAGGCGGCGGGTCGAGGCGGTCAGTTTGATCATGAGTGTGGCAGCTTCCTTGCTGTCGTCGGCATGGCTCGGCTACTGCAGTGCCTGCTATCGGAACCGGATGTCGGTGATGTTCAGCCGGCCACCGTGGGCGGGACCGGGCAGCCGGCGCGACGCAGTGGCCACAGGGGCGGGCCATCAAGTGGGTGCAGCGGGAGGGTCGCCCGGTAACCCTGCCCGGTCAGGTAATCCCGCGTCGTGGTGGTCGTGACGACGGTGTCGACCGGGTAGCCGATCTGGTCGATGTGCTGGTGATGGTGAGCGAGTAGCGCCCGGCCGATGCCGTGGCCGCGGGCATCCGGGGTCACGTACAGCCAGGCGAGCCAATGGTGCGGTGCGTCGGACCGGTACCTGCGGACCAGGGTGTGTAGTCGCTGATACCGCGGCACCGCCATGCCGGTGAACGTGCCGAGGTAGTGGCCCGCCAGCGGGGCCGCTTCCGGCGCCGGATGGTGGTGCCATACGGCGACGGCGGTCATGTCGAGCGTGACGTCGACGGTTCCGAACTCGACGGCGTGGTCAATCTCCATCGCCAACAGTCTGTGCAAGGCGTCATGCCGCTCGGCTGGGTCGGGTACCAGCCATGCGGCGACCGGGTCCGCTGCGGCGGCGCGGACGAGCATCGCGGCGATGGTGGCCACGTCGCTGGACCGTGCTGGTCGGACGGGCGGCGTCGGCGCGGCTGGGGTGGTCACAGGGACCGCCGGCGCGGTCTGGTGGGCGGGAACGGGGAACGAGTGGTGGCGTTCGGAGCGCCGCGCCACATGCGCCAGACCGTGGGTCCCTGTGTCGGTAGCACCATTGGGGGGCCGGCGGTGTAGCCGAGGCGAAGGTAGAGCTGCCGGCTCCGCATGTCGGTGGCTTCCAGGTACGCCGGCAGGCCGATCTGGTCGAGGCGACGGTGGTAGTGGTTGAGCATGGCGGTGCCGATGCCGCGACTCTGCCGTTGTGGGTCGACCGCGACGTAGGCGAGGTAGTGGTGTGGCTCGTCGGGGTGGAAGGTGTCGAACATTTCTTCGAGCAGCACGATCTTCGGCGCGTGGGCACCGGCGATCGTTTCGAGCGTTTCCAGGCGCTGGTGTGGCTTGGTGGGGGTGGGTTCGAGGTGGGGGTGCCAGATCGTGACGGCGGACTGGTCGCTGGTGGTGTAGACCTCGCCGTGCTTCAGGCCGTGCAGGAACGCGTCGCGGAAGTACCGGTAGTAGACGGCGCGTCGCTGCTCGGGGTCGGGGATGAGCCAGTCGGCGACGGGTCCGTCGTGGAAGGCTTCGGCGAGTACGGCGATCAGCCGGTCGGCATCCGCTTCGGTTGCGGGGCGGACGGCGAGGTCGTTGCTGGCGATAGCCATGGAGTCTCCTTGGTCAGGCGGGTTGGCGGATGAGGTCTGGGTGGCGCAGGGTGCCGGTGTCGCTGTCGGCGCCGAGGCCGATGGCGGCGTACACGTGCGGGTTGGTGGCGCGCAGGGTCAGCGCCCAGGCGATGCCGAGCAGCGCGGCGACGGCGTAGGCGGCCGGAAATGCCCACCGCAGTGGCGAATCGGGTTTCACGCCGAGGAGGGTGGCGAACTCGCGCAGGGTGACGGTGAGGATCCCGCCGAGGGCGATCGTGGCGGCTGCGGGTGCGACCGCCGATCGCCACGCTCCTTCGGTGTGGGTGGTGCGGGCGAAGAAGCCGATGACGGCGGCGGAGGTCAGAGTCATGAGGATGAGCACGCCGAGGCCGCCGGTGACGGTGATCCAGAAGAACAGATGCACGATCGGATCGGCCCCGGCGAGGGCATAGCCGACGAGCACGGCGAACGCGAGACCGCTCTGTACGAGGGACCCGATCTTGGGTGCGCCGGTACGGCGGCTGGTGCGGCCGAAGAGGGCGGGTAGTACTCGTTCCCGGCCGAGGGCGAACAGGTACCGCGCCACCGTGTGGTGGAAGCTGAGCAGGGCCGCGAACAGCGACGTGATGAACAGGATTCGCGCGACGGTGATGACACTCTGGCTCAGGTACGGGGACACCAGGTTGAAGAGGAGGTCGGTGCCGTCGGTGCGGGCGGCGTCGACGATGCGGTCCGGGCCGGTGGCCACGGACATCGCCCACGCCGACAGCCCGTACAGCAAACCGGTGACCGCGACCGCGATGTAGGTGGCGCGGGCGACCGTCCGCCGGGGATCCTTGGTCTCCTCGCTGAACACGACGGTGCCTTCGAAGCCGACGAAGCCGGTGATCGCGGTGACCAGGGCCGCGCCGATGCCGGCGGCGAACACATGCGTCGGGGCGAGGGTGTCGAAGCTGACCTGACCGTCGGCAGGGTGGGTGATCATGATGGCGTCGAAGGTCAACGCGGCGACGCACTCGGCGAGGAGCACGACAGCCAGGACCCGGCCGTTGAGGTCGATGCGGGCGACGCCGAGGATCGTGACGACCGCCCATACGGCGAGGGCGCAGATCCACCAGGTGAGCTGCCAGCCGTAGCGGTCGTTGAGGAACGCGGCGGTGACCGCGCCGGCTCCGCCGTACAGGCCGATCTGCATTGCGTTGTAGGCGAGCAGCGCGACCATGGCGGCACCGACGCCGGCGGGGCGGCCGAGACCCCGGGTGACGTAGGTGTAGAACGCGCCAGCGTTGACGATTCGCCGGGACATGGCCACGTAGCCGACCGCGAACAGGGCGAGCACCGCGGCGACGAGCAGATAGGCGACGGGGATACCGGTGACGCCCGTGACCGCGTATCCGGTCGTCGCACCACCGGCGATAACCGTGAGCGGCGCGGCGGCGGCGATGACGAAGAACACCACCGACGGGATACCGAGCCGCCCTCGGGCGAGGACCGCAGAGACAGTGTCGGGTTTCGAGTGAGACATGCGTTCTCTCTCAGCGGAGGGGGCATGGATGGGGTCGAACTCAGCCGGTGCGGTGGCTCAGGACACTGGCACCGACGACGGCTCCGAGGTCGGCGAATAGGTCGCGTAGCGGCAGCGGTGCCAGTTCGACCTGATGGCGCAGGAATGCGCGGGTCGCGGGAGGCGTGCCGTCGAGCAGGATCGGATCGAGCTGGGTGTGTACCGCCAGACCCGCGAGGGCCACGTCGAAGGCGCTGAGCGGCTGATAGTTGCGTAGCTGGTGAGACAGCCGGGCCCAGGACCAGGCGGCGGTGTTCATGTCCGCGGGGACGTAGACGGTGCGTTGGCGCCACCATCGGCCGGTCTGCTGCGGCTGGAGGTACCCGAGCTGCCACATCCGGGTCGCCACCTGTTCGTAAGCGGTTTCGGCGAGGAATGCCAGCCACGTTCGGGTCGCGGTGTGGCGCGGCTCGGCCACCAGCCGATCGAGGACGAGGTGTTGCAGCCAGTCCTTCGGCGGGGCGGCGTTGGTCACCCGCACGTACCGGCTCTCGAAGGTGATCCGGCGCTCCCAGCCCAACTCGGCGAGCAGCGCGGCGGCCAGGCCGTACGCCGCCGCGGATTCGAAGAGCCGAAGGCGACCGCTTCGGTCGTCGTGGGCCAGGTAGAAGAACTCGTCGGCGAGACGCACGGTGTGCTGCGTGGAAGCGCTGCCGACGGCGCGCACCGGCCTGCTCGGCGCTTCCCGTTCCGTGTAATGCCGCGGCGGTGACGTGTGTTCGTGGGGTGTGGTGCTCACCGCGGCTGGCCTTCCTCGGTCGATGGGGCAGGGGGAGTGGAGAGTCCGAGCTGCTGGAGGAGTTGACGGCCGCCGGGGTGGCGTGCCAACTCCTCGATCGCCCATGCGTGTTGCCCGCACCCGCCGTCGAGGCAGTGGAAGCAGGTGCCGCCGTGGCGGTGCTGGAGCACGGTGTTGCGTGCCGACGTGAAACGATCGACGGGGCGGTCACTGTCATCGGTGCCGGTCATGCGGGGCAGGCACGGTGTCGGAGCACGGTGACGCTGACCCGCAGCAGAGTGCCCGGGGCGATGTCGGGGAGAGGTCGAGGGCTTTGGTTCATGGCCGAGTCCTTCCTCGCCCCGAATGCCGGCGCCGGCCGGTGGCGGGGGAGGGCCGGTCGAGCTTCGCTCGGACCATGTCGCTGCATCCGGTGCGTGCGGATTCACCGCAGTGGGTGGAGAGCGTCCCCCGCCGCTGGCAGCCGATGCCGAAGGGCTTGAACGGCTGCTCGACATTGCTGGGGACAAACCACTTGATGCGCATCGCGATCACCTTCCTGAGTGGCTTGAGATGCGCGGCCGGGCCCTCCCCGGCACCGACCGCGCACCCCATCGATTGGATGCAGTGGCCTGGTGTCGGGTCACCGGGCACTGCGTCCGGCTTGTTCGTGGCTCCGAATCCCCGGCCTGTGCCGGCTCGGAGCCAACGCGGAAGCACCTTGACGATGGCAATCGAGGCCGGTCGCATGGAACCCGTGCGGCAGGTGAGGCCGTCCGGAGCAGTTCGGCTTGCGGGCGACGACTAGCGCGACTAGTCGCCTTGACTGGTGCGGGGCGAGGAAGGCCGGCTCGGCGATAACTGCGGGTTATGCTGCTCTCACTTCTCTCCGTCGATGGGGCCGTCGTGAACGTGGACCGCTTATCGCAGATGACGCATCCTGATCAATCTTGGTGGGATGAGCCAGCGATGCGGAGTGCGCTGGCACGCCGGGACGTCGGCCAGATCTTCATGCTCTTGAACCGACGACACGGCATGACGCAGCGTCGTATCGCCGAACTTGCTGGATTCGCTGCATCTGAGGTGTACGAGATCACGCGTGGCCGGCAGGTCATGGCGTACGACGTCCTTGTGCGCATCGCGGAGGGGTTGGGTATTCCGCGCGCTCTGATGGGTCTCGGGTACGGGGAGGGGGCGGCTCAAGAACGTCATGTCGAGCCGTTGCCCTTGGATGGGCCTGAGGAGCAGAAGCAGTTCGTCGCTGCGTTGGCGGGTTTCGCGGTTGGCGGTTCACCGGACGTCGACGCTTGGCTTCCTCGACTCGGAGAGCGGCCCGCGTCAGTCCCGGAGGTCGTGAACCCGGAGGCCATCGCCACCGTACGGGAGATCACTCAACGCCATCGAGAGCTGGATGCGACGTACGGCGGCGGGTCGTGCCGCGATTCGGCGTTGGGCTACCTGGCGTGGGCGCGCTGTCTGACCCGCAGCCGCTGCCGGACTCCCGACCTGGCGGCGGCGTTGTGTGCAGAACTGGCGGACCTGCACAACCTTGTCGGGTGGATGTCCCACGACCTGGGTGAACACCTGGAGGCGCGTCGCCACCTCGCGCAAGGTCTCGTCTACGCCCAGAAAGCCGGTGACTCAACGCTGATGGCGGACGCCTACTACCGGCTCGGCCGCGTCAGTATTCACCAGGGCAACCCCGCAGAGGCGCTGCACCTGTTTCAGCTCGGCCAGATCGTCGCCACGAACTCGAACTGCCTGACGTCGGTGGCGATCCTGCACGCGAACATCGCCTGGGCCCACGCCCGAATGGGCAATGCGCCAGCGATGCGTGACTCGCTCGCGCGTGCTCACCACGAAATCGGCCGAGCCGACACGACAGATGCGCCCCAGTGGACGCGGTTCTTCTGCGAGCCGGGCGACCTGGAGGGCATGTCAGGAGTCGTCCACTCCGCCCTGGCCCGCCATTCGCAATACCGTGAGCAACACGCCGCCCTCGCGTTGGGCCATGCCAGCCGCGCCTTGAAACGGCGAACCGAGACATCGCGTAGCGGCGCCCTCGATCACGTGACGATGGCGCTGGGGTATGCACTCCTCGGCGAGCAAGACAAGGTCGTACCCCACGCCCAAGCAGTCCTGGATGCCGCGCGTCAAGTGCGGTCCCGCCGGCTGCTCGACCGGCTCAGCGACGTCGCGGACGTCATCGAACCGCCTCGTGACAAACAGTTGGCCGAGCTGGTCACGACTATCCGGGCACGGGTGGCCGCGTGACCTAACCTGGCGGATATGTCGACCACCCTGACCGCTGAGGCTGCCGACGAGATCCAGCGGGGACTCGACGCCGTCCGCCAGCAGGCCGGACTCGCCTCAGGCGAGGCGCACCTCATGCGATACACGATCAACGCCGTCTACCGGATCGGCGATAAGGTACTGCGGCTCTCGCACGGCGAGGTGGCGCGAGAACGGGCTCAGCGCGTCGTTCGTGCGATGGCGCTGCTCAGGCAGCACGAGGTGCCGGCGGTCGAACTGGACACCAGCGTCGAGCAGCCTGTGATGGTCGACGAATGGGTGGCCACGATCTGGCACTACCTCCCTCACCCGGCAGGCCGCCCCGATCCCGTGGAACTGGCGGCGCCGCTGGTACGGCTGCACGCCATCGCCGAGACACCGTCGTTCCTGCCACACTGGTCGCCCGTCACCACGGCTCGACGGCGGCTGGCCAAACTCGCCACCCTCCCTGCTGACGAGCTCCTGTTCACGCAACAGTGGGCGTCCCGCGAAGTCGACCTGTCCCTCGATGACCTCGTAGCGCGGCTTCGCGAGCGCTGTGACGACCTGGAGCCCCGGGTTGCGGCGGCCAGCTGGCAACTGCCGACCGGTGTCGTGCACGGCGATGCTCACGCCGGCAACGTCCTCGCGGGCCGGTTGTGTGACTTCGATTCGCTGTCGATCGGGCCACGGGAGTGGGATCTGGTTCCCCTGGTGCACAGCGCTACCCGCTTCGGTGACCCCACTGAGCCGTACGAGAGGTTCGCCGAAGCCTACGGCTTCGACCTTGCGGCGTCACCGTCCTGGCCGATCCTCAGGGAGGTGCGGGAACTGCAGCTCGTGACCAGCGTGCTGGACAAGCTTCCCGGTAGACCCGAAGTCGCGCAGACGCTGGGCCATCGCCTACGTACGTACCTGGCCGGCGACACGTCGGCAATATGGCAGCGCTACCGATAGGAAACCTGTGTGCTGCCGTCTGCCCAGGATCAGAACTGCATGCGGGGTACGGCTTGGTCGGAGTGGCCGCCGGGCACCACAGGTCGACGGCAGGAGTGAGGCGAGCTCCTTCGTACGTTCCGTGATCTTGGTGGTTGCAGCGACACGCCGGGGTAGATTGCACTACCGGAGGTTCGCTGCAAATTGAGTACGCGACTGGCCAGTCAGAGGGCCCGTGACCAGGGACTTAAGGCTGGGGTCCTCATCGCCCCTACCAGGGATCGCAA
>NZ_BMNB01000054.1 GCF_014646235.1 Micromonospora sonchi
AGGAACTGTGCGCGAAACGGGTCGAGGATGCATGATGGGACGGCGGGCACGAAGCCTCCAGTGATCACAGAGCGTAGACAACTCGATGATCACCGACTTCGTGCCCGTTTCACTACCCCACGTCCTCGCCGTCACCTACTGGCGGACGCTCTTAGGATCGCCGGGTGCCCGATCTCATCGCACCGACCACCCGACTGCACAATTCGTGGCTTGCCGCGCGCGACGAGTGGGGCCGCGGCGTCCACCAGGACGGCAGTGGCCTGCGCGAGACTGACGACGTCGACACGGCGGCGGGTTTCGCCGCCTGGGTCCAGGAGCTGCGCCTCAGGTCGGACGAGTCGATCCCGCCGCCCGACGGGTTGGTGCACGCGTCGTTCTGGTGGATCGTCGAGGACGATCAATTTCTCGGTGCGATCTCGCTGCGCTACCGGCTCAACGATTTCCTGACCCGGGCCGGCGGCCACATCGGCTACGGGATGCGCCCGTCGGCGAGGGGTCGAGGGCTGGCGACCTGGGCGCTGGGCGAGGTCCTGCACCGCGCGCATCGCCGTGGCATGAGCCGCTGCCTGATCACCTGCACGGACCACAACATGGCCTCCGCGCGGGTCATCGAGCGCCACGGCGGCGTGCTTGAGGACGTACGCGACACCGAACTCGGCCGGATCCGCCGCTACTGGGTCAAGTTGCCGGTCGATCGGTCCAGGAACGCCGCCACGGTCTGATCGGACCGGCATCCCAGGATTCCGGACCGGGGCGGAAGACGTGCTCGACCGGGCCGAGCGGGCTGGGGCATCGTCTGGGGCATGAACACCTCGACACTGACGTCCGGAGCTGCCGTACCCCGATGGTCGGTGCTGGCGCACCGCTGGCCGAGCGTGCTCGGCGTCGCCGCCGCGGTGCTGGTCCTGGCGACCGGCGCCGACCGGGAGACCCTCGCGACCGTGGTCGGTGTGGCCCTCCTCTGCTATCTGGGTGCCGACGCGCTGGACCGCCCCTGGGTGGCCTGGGCGGGCGTCCCGGTCGGCGGCCTGCTGGTCGTCGCGAGCGAACTGATCGGGCTGTTCTGGTGGGCCGGTCTCGGTATCGTCGCGGTCGTGCTGGTGGCCGTCGGCCTACTCGGCCAGGCGTCCCGACCGGCGCTCACCGCCCAGGCCGTCGCGCTGATCGGGTACGGCGTACTCGCGGTCACCGCGCTCTTCCTCGCGCCGGCCGTCGGGCTCGTGCTCAGCGGTCTGGTGCTGGCCGGGCACGGGATCTGGGACCTGGTCCACTATCGGCGCAACCAGGTGGCGCCCCGGTCGCTCGCCGAGTTCTGCATGCTGCTGGACGTCCCGCTGGGAGTCGGGTTCCTCGTGCTCGCGGCGGTCAACTGACCCCGTCGGAGCTCGGTAGGTGGCCCGGTAGCGCGACGGCGTGACGCCGTACCGGTCGACGAACGCCTGCCGCAGCGCCTCCGCCGAGGTGAACCCGCAGCGGGCCGCGACCCGGGCCAGCGGCAACCGGCTCGACGCGAGCAGTTGGGCCGCCGCCTCCAGCCGGACCCTGCGCACGTACCGGGCCGGCGTCTGGCCGAGCTGGGCGACGAAGAGTCGGGTCAGGTGACGTTCGCTGACGGCCGCCCGGCCGGCGAGGGCGGTGAGGCTGAGGTCGGCGGCCGGCGCGCTGTGGATGATCCTGACCAGGTCACGGACCAGGGCGTCGTCCGGTGCCGGTGCGGCAAGGAACATGCTCATCTGCGCCTGGTTGCCCGGCCGGTGCAGGTACGTCACCAGCCCCTGGGCCACCCGCCGGGCGACCTCGCCACCGTGGTCCTCGGCCACGAAGGCCAGGGCGAGGTCGAGGGCGGTGGTGACTCCGGCGGAGGTGCTGACCGCGCCGTCGCGAATGTAGATCGGTGCCGGGTCGACCCGTACGGCGGGATAGCTGGCCCCGAGCTGGTCGGCGAACATCCAGTGCGTGGTGGCCCGGCGGCCGTCGAGGAGCCCGGCGGCGGCCAGCACGGAGGCGCCGGTGCAGACCGATGCCACCCGTCGCGTCTCCCGGGCCAGCCGGCGTACGTGTCCGACGAGGCGGACGTCCTCGGACGCCGCCAGGTGCCCCTCGCCGCCGGCGACCATCAGGGTGTCGAACGGCCCGTGCAGCCGTTCGAGTGCCGCCTGCGCCGCCAGCGTCAGTCCGGACCGGCAGGTGATCGGCCGGCCGCCGAGGGAGGCCACCCGGACCTCGTACCGGGGGATTTCCCGGCCCCGGTTGGCGTAGTTGAAGGTGGTGGCCAGGCAGGTGATCTCCAGCAGCTCGGCCTCGGGATAGCCGACGACGACGATGACCCGTGTCCCGTCCATCGCCCGACTGTATCGCCGGCCGTCGTTCCCGGTTCCCGCCGAGGCGAGGACCCCGATGAGATCGTTTTCGACGATCTCATCGGGGGCGTCCTCAGCGTTGCACCCGGGCACCGGCTCCGCGCATCAGCGCCTCCACCTCGGCCAGGCTGGCCATCGACGTGTCGCCCGGGGTGGTCATCGCCAGCGCGCCGTGCGCGGCGCCGTACTCCACCGCCAGCGCCACGTCACCGTCGCGTTCCAGCAGCCCGTAGATCAGCCCGGAGGCGAAGCTGTCACCGCCGCCGACCCGGTCGAGGATTTCCAGGTCCGGCCGGTGGGTCGCCTCGGCGAAGGTGCCGCCGGCCCAGGCCACGGCACCCCAATCGTTCACCGTCGCGCTGTGCACGCCGCGCATGGTGGTCCCCACGACCTTGAAGTTGGGGTACGCCTGGACCGCCGTCTCGATCATCGCCTTGAAGTTGCCGGCGTCCAACGCCCCACTGTGGATGTCGGTGTCCGGCACCTGGAAGCCCAGGCAGGCGGTGAAGTCCTCCTCGTTGCCGATCATCACGTCGACCAGGCGGGCGAGCCGACGGTTGACCTCCTGCGCCCGGTCCTGGCCGCCCACGGCATTCCAGAGGCTGGGCCGGTAGTTCAGGTCGTACGAGACGATCGTGCCGTGCCGGCGGGCGGCGGTCATCGCGGCCTCGGCGGTCTCTGCGGCCGTCTCGGACAGCGCCGCGTAGATGCCGCCGGTGTGCAGCCACCGCACGCCGAGGGTGCCGAAAAGGTGGTCCCAGTCGACGGCGTCCGGCCTGAGCTGGCTCGCCGCCGAGTGTCCCCGGTCGGAGGTGCCGATGGCGCCGCGTACGCCGAAGCCACGCTCGGTGAAGTTCAGGCCGTTGCGTACGCTGCGGCCGATCCCGTCGTACGGCAGCCAGGTGATGAAGCTGGTGTCCACGCCGCCCTGGAGGATCAGATCCTCCAGCAGCCGGCCGACCTCGTTCTGCGCGAACGCGGTGACGATCGCGGTTCGCAGGCCGAAGCAGCGGCGCAGGCCGCGGGCGACGTTGTATTCCCCGCCGCCCTCCCACACCTGGAACTGGCGGGTGGTGCGGACCCGTCCCTCGCCCGGGTCCAGCCGCAGCATGACCTCGCCGAGTGAGACCAGGTCATAGCGGCAGTCGTCCTTCGGTCGGGGATTGATGATGCTCATGCCGGGCCTCCCGCCGCGACAACGGCCGCCCGCGTCCGGGCGGTGATCTCGTCCCACTGCTCGCCGGCGATCAGCTCGGGGGCCACCATCCAGCTCGCGCCGATGGCCAGCACGGCGGGCAGGGCCAGGTAATCGGTGATCACGGCGGGCGTGATGCCGCCGGTGGGGATGAACCGGACCTCGCGGAACGGCGCCGCCAAAGCCTTGATCATCGCGGGCCCGCCGAGTTGCTGGGCGGGGAAGAACTTGACGACGTTCAGGCCGGCGTCGAGGGCCATCTGGATCTCGGTGGCGGTGGCCGTGCCGGGCACCACCGGGACGCCGGCCACCTGGCAGACGCGTACCACCTTCGGCGCGAAGCCCGGGGTCACCACGAACCGCGCGCCGGCCGCGATGGCCCGCTCTGCCTGCTCTTCGGTGAGCACCGTGCCGGCGCCGACGGTCAGGTCGCCGCGACCGGCGAGCGCCGCGATGGCGTCCAGCCCGGCGGCGGTACGCAGGGTCACCTCGGCCGCCGTCAGGCCGCCCTTGACCAGGGCCTCGCCGAGGGGGTCGGCCTGCCGCGCATCGTCGAGGACGACGACGGGCAGCACTCGACCGACATCCAACTGTTCAAGTCCGTGAACGCTGATCACATACGTGACCTTACTGGAGGCGTACCGCCTTCGCTAGAGTGGCCTGCGTGTCTGCCGCACCCGAGGAGTTCCAGCCGGTCAAGTCGGCCGGGCGCACCCTCGACCTGCTCGAGCTGCTGGCCGACCACCCCCAGCCCTGGGCGCTGGGTGACCTGGCCCGCACCCTGGGCATCCCGAAGAGCAGCCTGCACGGCCTGCTGCGCACGCTGACCAGCCGCGGCTGGGTGCGGACCGACGAGACCGGCACCCGGTTCCGGCTCGGCCTGCGGGCCCTGCGGGTCGGTGCCGCCTACCTGGACGGGGACGAACCGGTCGGCCTGCTCGCCGGCGTCCTGGACGAGTTGTCCCGCCGATTCGGCGAGGCCGTGCACCTCGGCCGGCTCGACGGCGACCAGGTCGTCTACCTCGCCAAACGCGAGTCGGTGCACCGGCTGCGCCTCTACAGCGCGATCGGCCGTCGGCTGCCCGCGCACGCCACCGCGCTCGGCAAGGCGCTGCTGGCCGAGCAGCCCGTGCACGAGGTCGACCGGGTCCTGGCCTTCCCGCTGCCGCGTCTCACCCCGCACACGGTCACCGACCGCGATGCCCTGCACGCCGCCCTGGCGGCGGTGCGCACGGCCGGGCACGCCGTCGACCGGGAGGAGAACGCCGAGGGCATCAGGTGCTTCGCGATGGCAGTGCCGCTGGCCACACCGGCGGTCGACGCGGTGAGCGTCTCGGTGCCGGTGACCCGGCTGCGGCCGGAGCTGGAGACGGCGATCGTCGCGGCGCTGCGGGAGACCGTCGGTGGTCTCACCCAGGCCCGCAGCATGCTGATCGCCTAGCCTCGGTGCCCTCGTTGACCCCGCTTGGCACCCCTCATAGCCTGGGTTGAATCGATTCGACCACGAGGAGCGGGATGAACATCGGGGAGATCGCCCGCCGCGCGGGCGTGTCCCGCAGCACCGTGTCGTACGTGTTGAGCGGCAAGCGGGCGGTGTCGGAGCCGACCCGGCAACGGATCCAGGCTGTCATCGACGAGTTGGACTACCGCCCGAACGCCAACGCCCGCGCGTTGAAGGAGGGACGGACCCGTACCCTCGGGCTGGTCATTCCCCCGGCCAGTCAGCGCCTGACCGACATGCAGCTCGGTTTCGTCGCCAGCGTGGTCGAGGCCGCCGCCCGCGCCGACCTGGACGTGCTGCTCTCCCCCTCCGGCGGCGACCACGACCGGTCGTTCGAGCGGATCGTGACCGGGCGCCGGGTGGACGGCGTGATCCTGATGGAGATCCGGCTGGAAGACGACCGGGTCGCCCGGCTGCGGCGCAGCCCGCTGCCCTTCGTCACCATCGGCCGCACCGCCGAGCCGGCGGGCACGAGCTGGGTCGACGTGGATTACGAGGGGCTCATCGCCCGGTGCGTCCATCATCTGGCCGACCTGGGGCACCGGCACATCGCCCTGGTGAACCGCTCGGCCGAGTTGGTCGCCGCCGGCTACGGTCCAGGTCACCGTGCCCTGGCCGGTTTCGGCCAGGGGGTGACCGAGCGGGGCCTGACCGGCGTCGACCTGTGCTGCGGCGACGACGCCTCGGCTGGTGAGGCCGCCATGACCCGGCTGTTGGCCACACATCCGGACGTCACCGCCGTCGCCACGATCAACGAGGCCGCCCTGCCCGGCCTCCAGCGGGCACTGGAGGCGGAGGGCCGGCAGGTGCCGCGCGACTTCTCGGTCATCGGGGTCGCCGCCGCGCACTGGGCGGAGGACTTCCACCCGCCACTGACCGCGGCCGACGTGCCCACCCTCGACATGGGCGCCGAGGCGGTGGCGCTGCTGCTGGAACGAATCGCCGCCCCCACCGCCGCCCCCCGCCACCACCTCTACCGCCCCCCGATCTCGCTCCGCGCCAGCGCCGCCCCCGCCCCGCCCCGCTGAACCTCGTTGATCATGAGGTTAGCGGCACTTTGGAGATCGACAACTGCCGCTAACCTCATGATCAACACGACGGGGTGGGGTGGGGGCGGCGGCGTTCGTGGGCGGCGGCCAGGAGGAGGTAGCTGCTGGCGGTCCAGGTGTAGGCGCGATCGCGCAGGCCCGCGCCCGTCTCGGCGTCGAAGTTCTCCGCGAAGCCGGACTTCTCACACAGTGCACGGAACCGCTGGCTGACCTCGTCGGCGAGCCCGGTGTGCCCGGCCCGGCGAAGGCCGTCCTCGATCAGGATGGTGGCCGGCGCCCAGATCGGCCCGCGCCAGTAGCCGTCGGCCGTGTAGTGCGGCGAGTCGACCGGCTCGGTGGCGAGCCCGTGTGCGGTCAGATGGCGCTTGAGCCCGCCGGCGAGCGCGGCGCTGACGTCGGCGGGCAGGTCGGCGCCGAGGACGATGGGCATGAGGTCGAGCAGGCTGCTGCTCGACCGCGCCTGGCCGTCGCGCGCGCTGCGGGCGGCGAACCGCTGCCCGTCCCAGAGCTTCCCCAGCAGTTCGGCGCGGATGTCCGTGGCGATGCGGCTCCACCGCGTCGCAGCCTCCGGTCGACCCAGTTCCGCGGCCAGGTCGGCGAGCTGGCGCAGTTGCAGGATCAGCAGGGCAGCGAGATCCGGCGTCTCGATGACCCGGTCGCCGTCGAAGGTCGTGGCGTTGTCCCAGCCACTGTCGTTGCCGTGCTGGTAGTACGGCAGTTGGTGACCGGGCACCCGCCGGTGGTCGAGCCAGAACCCGGTCCAGCGCGCGAGCCGCTGGTAGCCGTCGGACACCGCGTCGGCCGACAGTGGGCGGGACAGTCGCTGCCGCAACTGACGCAGCGCCCAGCCGTGCACGGGCGGTTTGACGTAGTTGTAGAGCACCTCCGAGTGGGCAACGGAGTCCGGCAGCGCACCGGTGGGATCCTGGTGGTCGAACGGCAGCTGGAACTGGTGCCAGGCCAGCTCGGCGTCGGCGTCGGCGAGGGCCAGGGCGTTGAAGCAGTGGTCCCAGCTCCACACCTTGTTCATCCAGTGCTTGGACATCAGCACCGCCGGTCGGGTGAGGAAGCCGGCCGGTGCGACCGTCGCCGACCAGAGCACGTACGCGGCGAGTTCCGCGCCCGGGGTCTCCGGGCTGCGCCAGGGTGCCAGCGCGTCGACAAAGCTCGCGAAATCGGCCGCCACCGACCCGACGAGCTGGTCGAAACTTCGGTCGGCCGGGTAGGGGCGGCGAGCGGTCCGGTACTCCTCGACAGCGATCTCCCACGGCTGGTCGGCCGGCAGGACCACGGCCCGCTCGGCGGTCCCGAGCGCCTGCGCGCCCACGCTTCGCAGGTCGCCGGCGAGCAGCGTGATCCGGTAGCGGCGGCCGGTCTCGTACGAGGTGAAGACGTACGTGCCGGTGACCGGGTCGTCGTGGAGATAGGTGCCGCTGAACGGGGTGAGGGTGGCCCGCGCGGCGGCGATCCGCAGGCCGAGGCCGCGCCCGCGCAATCGTACGGTCTCCGGGCCGTCGTAGGTCAGCTCGATCAGGTCGGTGTGGTGACGCCAGGTCAACAACGCGGCGGTGGTGCTCACCACGGCATCGGCGGTCGGGGTGAGTCGGAGCACGGGATGCATGCCGGTCTGGTGGGAGATCAGGTGCAGGTCGGGGGCGTGCGTGTGCGCGGCCACCACCGGGGAGATGCTGAACCAGGCTCCCCGGTGGCTGAACGGGATGTCCTGGACGGAGAACGTCGGGCCGGTGTGGACGACGGTCATGGGCGGCGGCCGCCTTTCCTGGTGCGGTGGGTGCGGGTCGGCTCAGTCCTTCACGGCACCGGCGAGGGCGAGGGCTGACCGGGCGGCGATCACGGCGCGCCCCCGCAGGCGGGATCGTGTCATGTGACGCCTCGCTTCGTGGTCGAACCGATTCGCCGAATCGGTTCGGCCGACGATAGGCCCACCCTGGCAACCCGGTCAAGGGAGTCGATGCCCCGCATCGGCGAGCGCCGGAAACCTCCGCGTCACCGAGGCAACGCGCCGTTGACATTCACAACTGTCAACTTCTACGCTCCGTGCGAATCGGTTCGACGTGCCCTCCACGCGCAGAGAGCCGCCTTCGTCGCAAAGGAGTCCCCCAGTGAAGCTCCCCCGCAGACCAGGAACCCTTCGCCGTCCCATCGCCCGGCTCGCGGTCTTCGCGCTCGCGGCCGCCTCCCTCGTCGCCGTCTCCGCGCCGGCCCGCGCCGCCGACGAGTCGATCAGCGTCAACTTCTCGGTGACCAGCGGCGCGCCGACGTACCGCGCGGCCGGCTGGATCTACGGCATGACCGAGAACGCCTCCGGCCCGGCCGATCACTTCTACCGCGACGTGAAGTTCCGGTACATGCGCGCCGGCGGCGCGCAGCTGCCCGGCAGCGGCTGGGTCGGCGGAACCTACGAGCGCCGATGGAACTCCACCCTCGCCCAGGCGCGGCGCACCGCGGCGCTCGGCGGCGAGTTCATCCTGCTGCCGCACGACCTGTGGGGCGCGGACGGCGCCGCGATCTCCCGCTTCCCCGGCGACAACGGCAACTGGACCGACTACGACAACTTCCTCAACCGCCTGATCAGCGACGTACGCGCGGCCGGGCTGACCGTGCAGTGGGACATCTGGAACGAACCCAACATCACGCTGTTCTGGAACCGCCCGATCTCCCAGTACTTCGAGCTGTGGCGCCGCACCTACCAGCGCCTGCGGGCCGAGTTCCCCAACCAGCTCATCGTCGGGCCGAGCTGCGCCTGCGTACCGTCGACCAGCCACACCTTCTGGAACCAGTACCTGGACTTCGTCCGCTCGACCAACACCGTGCCGGACATCATCAGCTGGCACTCCCTGCCCGGCGACCCGGTGGCCAACGTCGCCGCCGCCAACGCCACCCTCGACCCGCGCGGCATCCCGCACCCCCGCCCGTACCAGATCAACGAGTACGCCGCGCCCGACGAGCAGAACCCCGGCGACGGCGCCTGGTACATCGCACGCCTGGAACGCGCCCGCGCCGACGGCCTCCGGGCGAACTGGGCCAGCGCCGGCAACCTGCACAACGACCTCGGCAACCTGCTGGTGCGCAACTCGGCCGGGCAGCACCAGCCCAAGGGGGAATGGTGGGCCTACCGCTTCTACGCCTCGCAGACCGGGCAGATCGTCTCGGTCACGGCCAGCCCGTCGTACGACGCGTTCGCCACGAAGACGTCCGGGTCGGCGAAGATCCTCATCGGCGCGGGCCGCACCACCGGCAACCTCACCGTCAACCTGCAACGACTGGACACCACCAGCGGCATCGTGCAGAACAACCAGGTCCGCGTGCTCACACAGCGGATCCCGCACAACGGCGGCGGCGCGGTGCAGGGCCCGATCACCGTCTCCAACAGCGTGGTCACCGTGAGCGGCAACAACGCCACGGTCTCGCTGCCCTACGCCAACCAGACCGACACGTACGCCCTGACCCTGCTGCCGCCAGCCGACGGCGGTTTCCAGTCGGTGGCGGTGGCCCAGCACTCCCAGCAGTGCCTGGACAACCCCGGCTCGAACACCGGTGACGGCAACATCCAGCAGCAGTTCCACTGCGAGGGCGGCGACCAGCAGTTGTGGAACTTCCGGCCGGTGGCCGGTGTGGCGAACACCTTCACGGTGGTCAACCAGCAGTCCGGCAAGTGCCTGGACGTCAGCGGCGTCTCCACCGCCGACGGCGCGGCGGTGCACCAGTGGAGCTGCCACGACGGCCTCAACCAGCAGTTCACGCTGCGCAAGGTGACCTACCCGGGCAACGACCCGCACGACTACCAGCTCGTGGCCCGGCACAGCAACAAGTGCGTGGACGTCAGCACCATCTCCACCGCGCCCCGCGCCCCGGTCCACCAGTGGACCTGCAACCCGGCGGGCCAGGGCAGCCCGCTCAACCAGACCTGGCGGCTCTGGGGCCGATGAGCGCCGACCGTCCCGTGGCGGCCCCGGCAAAGGATCGACGGTGCCGCCACGGGACAATTAGCATCGATCCGCATGACGAACCCCGCCGTCACCTTCCGCAATCCCGTCGTCCCGGGTTTCCACCCCGATCCGAGCGTCTGCCGGGTGGGCGAGGACTACTACCTCGTCTGCTCCAGCTTCGAGTATTTCCCCGGCGTACCCATCTTCCACAGTCGGGACCTGGTCAACTGGCGGCAGATCGGCAACGTGCTCGACCGCCCGAGCCAACTCGACCTGCCGGCGGACACGCCCGCCTCGGCCGGCATCTACGCGCCAACCATCCGGCACCACGACGGCCGGTTCTGGATGGTCACCACCAACGTGAGCATCGGCCGGCACCTGCTCGTCACCGCCACCGACCCGGCCGGGCCGTGGTCGGATCCGGTCCACTTCGACCTGCCGCACGTCGATCCCTCGCTGTCCTGGGACGACAACGGCGACTGCTGGCTGACCGTGTCCGGGGTCGAGTCGTACCGGATCGATCCGGAGGCCGGCAAGATCCTGGAGGGCCCGGTGCCGATGTGGTCCGGCACCGGCGGGCAGTACCCGGAGGCCCCACACCTTTATCGGATCGGCGAGTGGTGGTATCTGCTGGTCTCCGAGGGCGGCACGCACACCGGCCACGCGGTCTCCATCGCCCGGTCCCGCAGCATCCGTGGCCCGTTCGAGCCCGGCCCGGCCAACCCGTTCCTCACCCACCGCGGCACGAACCGGACCGTGCAGGCCACCGGCCACGCGGACCTGGTCCAGGCCACCGACGGCAGCTGGTGGATGGTGCTGCTCGGCATCCGCGCCAAGGGACAGTGGCCGCCGTACCACGTGCTCGGCCGGGAGACCTTCCTGGTGCCGGTGCGGTGGGTGGACGGCTGGCCGGTGGTGGACCCGGTCGAGGAGGTGATGGCCGCACCCGCCGGCGGCCCACCCGCGCTCGCCGCCGCCCCCGAGCCCGGCGGGCACCGCGACGACTTCGACGGCGCCGGGCTGGCGCCGCAGTGGCTGTCGCTTCGCAGCCGGCCGCAGCGGAGCTGGTCGCTGACCGACCGACCGGGCTGGCTCACCCTGCACGCCGACGGGGAGACCCTGGACCGGGCCGGGGTCACCCTGGTCGCCCGGCGGCAACTTCATCACGACTGCCGGGCCAGCGTCCGTGTCGACGCCGGTACCGGCCGGGCCGGGCTGACCCTGCGCATCGACGAGGCACACCACTACGACCTGGAGGTCTCCGGCGACACCGTGCGGGTCGTCGGCCGGGTCGGGCCGTTCCGCCAGGTGTTCGGCGAGCGGCGGGTGCCGGCGGGCCCGGTCACCCTGACCATCGCCACCCGGACCGGCGACCTACTGCCGCCGACGGTGACGGCGGCCGAGCAGGTGGCGGCGTCCGGGGCGCCCTTCGGCGTACGCCCCACCACCTGCGACATGGTCAGCTTCGAGGTGGCGACCGAGGAGGGGCCGGTCGTGCTGGCCGAACTCGACGGCCGATACCTGTCCACCGAGGTCGCCGCCGGTTTCACCGGTCGGGTCCTCGGCCTCTACGTCACCGAGGGCAGCGCCGCCTTCGACTGGTTCGACTACCGCCCCACGGCGATCCAGGAATGACCACCGCCGGCCGGGTCTCCGACCGGCGGTGAGGCCAGCGAAAACCGTCGGCCGTGCGGGTGGGCCCGCACGGCCGACGGCGGGTCGGTCAGCCTGCGGTGCAGGAGCTGATCTGCGGCCGGGCGCTGGAGTTGCCGTTCATCATCGTGGTGAAGCCGAACGTGTTGCCGCTGCCGTTGGAGCGCATCGTCATCACGTTGCCGCTGCCGTCCCAGGTCGGGTTGTCGCTCCAGGTGGAGGAGATCTTCTGCGGCGAGGTGATGACGACGACCACCGACCAGGTGCTGGCGCCACTGACCGTCACCGAGGTGTTTTGACATCCTCCTCGCCCTGAGGGACGAGGGTTCCCTCCACGCTGCGTGTGGAACACGCGGCGTCCGGGTGGGTTACCGCTTCACCGCGCGCTGCCGGGATGGGTCCCGGTCTCATGTGCGCTCCACGATCGTTTAGCCTGTCCGCCTGTCCGGCGGCCAGGATGTTGATGGCGGCGTTGATGTCGCGGTCGTGGTGGCTGCCACAGGGGCAGTCCCACGTCCGGACGTCGAGCGTCATTTTGTTGTTGATCCGGTCGCAGTCGGAACACATGCGGGTGGACGGGAAAAATCGGTCCACCCGACCGAAGGCGCGCCCGTAGCGTGCCGCTTTGTATTGCAGCATGGAGGTGAAGCTGGCCCACCCGGCGTCATGCACCGATTTGGCGAGCCGGGTCCGACCGAGACCGGCGACAGCAAGGTCCTCGACGTACACCGCTTGGTTGTCGCGGATGATCGTCGTGGACAGCTTGTGCTGCCAGTCTCGTCGGGTGTCGGCCACTCGAGCGTGTGCCCGAGCCACCTTGACGACGGCTTTCTTGCGCCGGTTCGACCCTTTGGTCTTGCGCGCCAGGTCCTGCTGCAACCGTTTGAGCTTGCGGGCCGCGCGGCGCAGGAACTTCGGCGCGCTGACCTTGGTGCCGTCGGACATGACCGCGAAGTGGGTCAGGCCCAGGTCGATGCCCATCTCGGACCCGACCGGCGGCAGGATCTCATCCTCGGCAGTGGTCGCGACGAACGAGGCGAAGTACCGGCCCGCCGCGTCTTTGATCACGGTGACCGAGGACGGGTCCGAAGGCAATGATCTCGACCAGCGTACCGGCACGTCGCCGATCTTCGGCAGACGCAGGCGGCCGTTGTCGAGAACCTTGAACCGGGAGTTCTTCGTGAACCGAATGTCCTGCCGGTTGTCCTTACGGGACCGGAATCTCGGCGAGGCGACCTTGCGGCCCTTGCGTTTACCGGTGACCGCGGCGAAGAAGTTGCGGTATGCGCTGTTCAGGTCGACCAGAGCCTGTTGCAGCACCACGGCCGACACCTCGCCCAGCCAGACCCGCTCTTCGGTGCCCTTGGCGTGAGTGATGACCTGCTTGAACAACTCGGCGTCGGAGATATATTTCTCGCCCGCCTCGCGGGCTCGCTGACGCAGCCTGAGCCCGTCGTTGAAAACCACTCGGGCACACCCGAACGCCTGTGCCAGCGCGGCGCGCTGAGCAACGTCCGGGGTAATCCGGAAGCGGTAACGGAGCTGCATCATCACGAGCATACCGTCACCACTCGGTCGGTTTGACCCCGGACGGCAGTTGATTTAAGGCTCAGCTTGAAGGAATTCGCACCGGTAGGCACTGCCGCGACGTGTCCACTCGGTTTTAGGTGGCCGAGTTCCGGCACAAGGCATTCGCCGACCGGCACCTGTCCCAGATGAGCAGACCATGCGCAACATGTGCCGTGACTTCGAGGCGGAACTGGTCGAGTTCAACGGCACGGGCGTTTCAAGATCATGATGTGAGTCCGAGGATGGTGAAGGGCCTGGTCATGTTCCGGCTGGCCCATCGGGTGGCTTCGGTGATGTCGCAGCGTCCGGCCAGGCGTAGCGCGTTGATGGCCAGGTTGCGTAGCGAGGCCAGGACGCGGGGTCCGGATCGGGCGCGGACCCGGGAGTGGTCTTCGCGGTAGCAGGTGTCACGGATCCAGTGCAGGGATTCGATGGCCCAGTGACCTTGGTTCCAGGCGGCGATCTGGGCGGGAGTTGCCTGCTCGGGGGTATGACTGGCCACGCCGAGTTGGGCGGCGGCGGACAGGTGCGCGCCGGTGGTGTCGGTGACGTAGCGTTCGATCAGCCAGACCTGGTTGACGTGTGGGAACGGCAGGTCGGGCGGAGCGGGCAGTACCTGGATCGTGCGGCGGGTGATCCGTCCGTGGCCGGTGTCGACGCGGTTGTCGGCGATCGGGGTGTTCTGCCAGGGCAGGGCGTTGAGGGCGTCGAACAGCGCCTGCCGGTTCTCCTTGACCGGGAACACGAACTGCCCACCCCGCGAGTGGATGAGCTCGGCGGTGGCCTTGACCGTGTGTAACGCGTCGGCGGTAACCGTGCTTCCTTCAATGTTGAGGCTGGTGAGCAGGTCACGGGCGGTTGCCGGCTCGTTGGTCTTGGCCCCGGTCACCTCGGTCTGGCCGATCACCACCGCCGGTGTCCCGGGCTCGGCGCTACCGGCCAGTGCGGCCAGCAGGTGCAGTTGGCTACCGTCGGCGTTGACGGCCCCGCGTACGGTTTTGCCGTCCAAACGGAGCAGGCCCGCCGGCCGCGGGTCCGGTGTCCGCTCACCGGTGTTGCGCGGGCTGGTGACCGGAGCCGGACCGGACCGGCGGGCCGCCGTCCACGCCGCGATCGCGGTGTCCAAGGCCTGCGCGTCGGTATCCGTGCAGACCCGCCAGATCGTCGACCGCGACGGCCGGCCCACCGGCAACGCACCAGCCCGCAGGTACAAATCGGTCAACACCGCGGGCGGCACGTCGGCCACCCAGCCCGCCATCGCCGTGTACCCGCTCATCCCCGCCACCGTCGCCGCCGCGACCAGCGCCAGGACCACCGCGGCCGGATGGTCCCGGCCCTGCGACGACCGGCCATCCGACACGCCGGCCAGCAGTTCGAGCAGGTCACCACACGCCTGGCCGACCGGAACACCAGCGACCGACGCCACATCGGCGTCGGGCATGACACACTGCACCACGACGAAGCTCCGTTGAAGAACAAGGTTCTGTGAGAAGTCCTCGTCCTACCGGAGCTTCGTCCCCACCCTGCCTCGCGACACGCCACTGTGGCCAGACCGCGATCCGCTATTCACACCACACTCATGATCTTGAAACGACCGTGAGTTCAACGGCGAGATAAGCCACATGCACCTACAGGTCAACTTCCCACCCAAAGTCGCCGTGGCCCGCCTGGTCACCTGACCCTCGTGAGACAGCACATCGAACCCTCCGGTTGTTTAACGAACTCATCGCTGTCAGCTACCTGCCGGTGCAGGTGGGGCTCAGACCCGTGCCGGTGCCGGTGCCCTGGAAGCCGAACTCGGTCGACTGGCCGGCGGCGATCGCGCCGTTGTAGCTGACGTTGGTGAAGGTGACCGCGCCGCTGCTGCCACTGCGGTTGGCGTTCCAGACGTTGGTGACGGTGGCGCCGGAGGGCAACGTCACGCCGACCGTCCAGCCGTTGACCGGCGCGGTGCCTGCGGTGACCCGCACCGTGGCGACGAACCCACCGGTCCACTGATTGAGCGACACCGATGCCGAGCAGCCGCCACCGGCCGGTGGCGTGGTGGGCGGGGTCGTGGTCGGCGGAGTCGTCGTGGGCGGAGTCGTGGGCGGAGCGGTGGTGGGGGGAGTCGTCGGCGGAGTGGTCGGGCCGTCGGCGAGGGTCGGGGTCTGCCAGTCCCGCCACTCGGCCAGGTTGCCCGCCTTGCGGCTGGAGATCCGGAAGACCCCGGCCGCGTTGCCCGTCTTCAGCAGGAACTTCTGGATGTGCTGCTGCAACGGGACGCGCCACTCCGATCGGGACGCGCAGTGCGTACCGTCCTGCACGTCGGACCAGTAGCTGATGTTGTCGCCTGCGCCGAGCGCCTTGTAGACCTCCGCGCCGGCCAGGGCCGCGACACTGGACGACCGGGCGGCCAGCCAGTCGATGTGCGGGTTGTCCATGATGAACAGTCCGCGCGGGGCGATCATGGCCACCGTCTGGTGGGTGTCCACGGGCAGGTTCGCCGGATTGCCGGTGTAGGAGCCGAAGGCGTCGCCCAGCCACGGCTGCTCGCCGTACGCGCTGTTCAGCGGTTGGGCACCGGACTCACCCGGAATGCCGCGGAAGATCGGCGAGCCGGCGCTGCCCGACTCGATCGGCATGGTCAACGCGATGCGCTGGTCGAAGGCGCCCGTGACGAAGGCACCCTTGCCGTAGCGGGAGCAGCCCGTGACGCCGGTCGCGTCCGCCCGGAGGATGCTGCCGCCCGACTGCTCGATGACGTCGATGATCCGGCTCACTCCCCACGCCCAGGCGACCAGCAGGCCGGTGCTGCTGGACGAGCCGTAGACGCTGTAGAAGGCGCCCTGTTTGTTGTTGCGCGGCGTGCCCTCCCGTCCCACCGCGAGCGGGTCGTAGCTGATCACCGCGGCGCCGGCGGACCGGATGGTGGCGGTGTCCGCACCGAATCCACCCAGGACCACCACGGCCGGGTACGGCCCGGTGCCCCCGCTGGGCAGTTGCACGCTCGCCGAGAAGCTGGCGCTGCGGCCGTTGTGCGTCACGTTCACCGTGATGTTCGTGTTCGAGACCGTTCCCGTGACACTCTGCGGCTTCGCCGGTTTGTCGCCGTAGACGTGGCGCTGCGCGAGGTGCTTGGTCTCCGCGCGGTGGCACCGCCAGTCGGACCTGGCCGAGATGCGCGTGCCGTTCAGTTTCCGGAAGGGATCCGGAAGCCGGGAGCTGGCCGGCGGCAACGTCGAACCGGGGACCGGGCAGTCGGCCCCCTCGTCCTCGACCGGCGCGACGGCCGCAAGGCCGACGGCAGCCGCCCGGGCCAGGCTGCTTCTCGCCACCACCCAGGTCGTCGCCCCGAGCGCGAGTGCCGTCACCGCCAGCACCACGATCGCCGATCGGATCTGTTGACGGCCCAATCTCATGGTCACTGAAGGCCCCTCTCCGGACAGACAGCAGGTTTCATCGACGTCTATCGATGACCATCAGCGGCAAGTTTCAGTCTGGACAACGAAAAATGTCAATACTATTTCGCAGGATCGACGGAATGCGGCTGGTCGCCCACCGTCGAGGGCTCGTGATTCAACCTGCTGATCCCGGTCGGCGAGCCGACGGATCCGTTCGCCGGGGCGAGCGTCGACCAGCACCAGGCGCACGACACACGGTCATTGACCCATCTCGATGAAGAGTCGTACTATTCACGGAATAGTTCCCGCAAGTTTACCGAAAATACCGGTGACGTTCGGTCGCCCGCCCGCAGTCCGTGCCCCGGGCAGCACGGGCGTCCCGTGCCTGGGCAGCACAGGACAGGTGCCGGGCCGGCGCGGCAGTGACTCAGGAGGAGAAAGCACGATGTCCCAGCTCGTCCTGTTCGGGATCGACATCTGCGCGGTGGTGTTGCTCGTCTTCGGGCTCTACTTTCCGCGACACCGCCGCCGCGATCTCGTCGTCGCCTACCTCGGCGTCAACGTCGGTGTGCTGGCGGTGGCGAGCGCGCTGAGCGCCAGCAACGTCGGCGCGGGGCTCGGGCTGGGGTTGGCGCTGTTCGGCGTACTCTCCATCATCCGGCTGCGCTCGACGGAGCTCGACCAGCATGAGGTCGCCTACTATTTCTCGGCCCTGGCCCTGGGCATCCTCGGCGCGCTGAGCACCACCTCGATCTGGCTCAGTGCCGGCCTGATGGCGCTCATCGTGGTGGTGATGTTCCTGGGTGACCATCCCCGGCTGCTGCGCCACTACCGGCACCAGATCATGGTGCTCGACTCCGCCGTCACCGATCACGTGGCGCTCGTCGCCCAACTGGAACAGTTACTCGGCGCCCGGGTGCACGTCGCCACCGTGCAGCGACTCGACCTGGTCAACGAGACCACCGTGGTGGACGTCCGGTACTCGGCGCGCCCCGGCACCGCCAGGACCGCTGGCGGCCGGCCGGCAACGGCGGGAGCACACCGATGAACCCGCCGCCGATCGCCTCGGCACTGGCGGAGATGGCCCCCGTCGGGTTGACCGAACTCATCGACCGGGCCGCGCTCCAGACCAGGGTCGACCGCAAGTACGTCATACCGCTCGACCAGCTGCCCTACCTGGTGGACCAACTCGTCCCGTCCGCCCAGGTGCTGGAGATCGACGGCGAGCGGGTGTTCCGCTACGAGTCGGTGTACTTCGACACCCCACGACTGGCCAGTTACCACTGCGCGGCGTACCGGCGGCGGCGGCGTTTCAAGGTGCGCACCCGCAGTTACCTCGACTCCGCGCAGTGCTGGCTGGAAGTCAAGATCAGCGGGGCGCGGGACAGCATCACCAAGCACCGGCTGCCGTACCACCTGAGCGACCGCGCCACCGTGCACCCCGGCCGCGACTTCGTCGAGGCGGCGCTGCGGCGCGAGGCGATCCACCAGGCCGTCGGCGACGCCTTTGATCCGGTGCTGGTCACCAGCTACCGTCGGGCGACCCTGCTGCTGCCGGCCACCGCCGGCCGGGTCACCATCGACACCGAGCTGACCTGGCAGGCCGGCGACAGCACCCTGCGGCTGCCCGGCCTCGCCGTGGTCGAGAGCAAGACCAGCTCCGCCGCCTCGCCGGCCGACCGGATGTTGTGGCAGCGAGGGATTCGGCCCGTCCGCATCTCCAAGTACGCCACCGGCCTGGCCGCACTCCGCCCGGACCTGCCGGACGCGCCGTGGCGTCGGACGCTGCGCCGCCACTTCCACCGCACCCCGCCGTCGGCGGGCCCGGCATCGACCACCACCCTTCGCTCCGAACAGGAGGCATCGTGCGTCTGACCGTCCGCAGCACCGGCACCGCGACGGCGGCCTTCCGCGCCGCAGGAGTCCTGGCCGCCGCCGTGCTGGTCGCCGGGCTGCTCGTCCCGTCCCCGTCACCGGCCGGCGCCGAACCGCTCGCCGCCACCGCCGCCAACTCCACCACGACCACCTCGGCGGCCGACGCCGTCGCGGCGGCGGCCGCCGCCGACGACCTGGTCGGCGACATCCGTTTCTCCGTGCCCAGCGGCACCTTCTCCGGCGAGGTGTCGGTGTCGCTGAGCACCACCGTCAGCGGCGCCCAGATCCGCTACACCACCGACGGGCGGTTGCCCACTGCACAGTCTTCGCTCTACTCCGGCTCGCCGCTGCGGTTGACCCGGACCACCCAACTGCGGGCACAGGCCTTCGTCGGGCAGGCCGCGTCCGGGGCACCCGGCACGGCCATGTACGTCGCCCGCACCACCGCCACCGCGCACGACCTGCCGGTGATCCTGATCGACTCGTACGGGGCGGGCCGACCGGACCGGCAGTACTTCAACGCGGCCACCATGATTTTCGAACCGAGTGGCGGGACCACTTCGCTGGCCGCCGCCCCCACCGTGGCCACCCGGGCCGGGTTCCGGCTGCGCGGGCAGTCGTCGGCCATGTTCGCCAAGACGCCGTACCGGCTCGAGTTCTGGGACAACGAGGACGACGACGCCGACTACCCGGTGCTGGGCATGCCCGCCGACTCCGACTGGGTGCTGCGCGGGCCGTTCAGCGACAAGGCGTTGATCCGGGAGGCCTTCGTCTACGACCTCGGGCGGCAGATGGGCCTGCCGGCGCCCCGGTACGCGTTCGCGGAGTTCTACCTCAACACCGACGCCGGCCCGGTCGGCGCCGACGACTACATGGGCGTCTACATGATCGTGGAGACGATCAAGAACTCCAAGAACCGCCTCGACCTCAAGAAGCTCCGTTCCGACGACCGGACGCTGCCGAAGATCACCGGTGGCTACATCTTCAAGTTCGAGTGGATGGCCGCCGAGGAGCCGACGCTGCCGTGCACCGGACCGGCGGCGAGTTGCTGGAACTACCTGGAGGTCGCCGACCCGTCGCCGTTGGCGTCCGAACAGCGGGACTGGCTGCGCAACCACATCCAGGAGTTCCACAACGTCCTACGGGCATCCAACTTCGCCGATCCGGCAACCGGCTACCGGGCGTACATCGACGTGGATTCCTTCATCGACCAGCTCATCATCAACGAGCTGAGCCGGGAGATGGACTCCTACCTCCGCAGCGCGTACTTCTACAAGGACCGGGACACCAAGATCTTCGCCGGTCCGCTGTGGGACTACGACCTCAGCTTCGGCGTCGGTGGCTACTTTGCCAACGACCAGACCTCCGGCTGGCAGTACCAGCAGGGACGCCAACCAATGGCGAACGACTGGTACAACCAGCTCTTGCGGGACCCGGCCTTCGTCAACCAGGTCCGGCTACGATGGCAGACGCTGCGCCGTGGTGCACTCTCCGACGCGTCGTTGCAGTCCCGGATCAACGCCCTGACCGCGCCGCTGGGCAACGGGGCGCAACGCAACTTCCAGCGCTGGCCCAACCTGAGCACCCGGATGATCGGGCCCTTCATCACCCCGACCGCGTCGACGTGGCAGGGGCAGGTCCAGTACATGCGGGACTGGATGCTGCGCCGCGCGGCCTGGCTGGACTCGACCGCGGGCTGGGGCGGTCCCACCACTCCCCCGCCCACCACCCCACCACCGGGACCCACCACGCCACCACCCGGGCCCACCACCCCACCACCCGGACCGACGACCCCACCGCCCGGCCCGACCACGCCACCGCCGGCCAGCGCCGCCTGCACCGCGACGTACACGGTGACCAACCAGTGGACCGGCGGCTTCCAGGGTGAGGTGCGGGTCACCGCGGGGACGCGGGCGATCAGCAACTGGACGGTGACCTGGACCCTGCCCAGCGGCCAGGCGATCACCCAGGCATGGAACGCGACCGTAACCACCCAGGGATCGACGGTCACCGCCCGCAACGTCAGTTACAACGGCTCGCTCGCCCCCGGTGCCAGCACCACGTTCGGCTTCCTCGGATCCTCCTCCGGCGCGCCCGGCACCCCCACACCGACCTGCACGGCGAGCTGACTCCCCGACGGACGTGCCTGGCACCGGGCCATCACCGGCCCGGTGCCAGGCACCTGCCGCCGAGTCCACCGACCATCTGTCGGCTCCCCTGGTCTACGAACTGACCGCCGCGCTGATCGAGATCCGGGCTGTGATCGTCGCCGCCGGGCCGCCGACCCGGGCTGGGCACACTGCTGCCTTCTCGCCCTGTCGAGCTGATCCGTTTGCGCTATCACGCAAGCGGCGAGAGATGGACGCCACCTCGGACAAGCGGCGGGAATGGACGCCACCTCCGCCGAGCACGGTGGCAGGTTCCGGTGTGTCGCTCCGCCCGAAAGCCTTCTGGCGGAGCAGCCCAGCAGGGTCAGGTCGACCAGCACCACATCCAGCCCGGCGAGCCGCTGGCCGCAGTCAAGGCCATCGCGACCCCGGTAACCGCGAACCGTTCACGCCATCAGCTCGACAGGGCACGGCCCAGGCACAGCCAGGCAGCCAGGCAGCCAGCGTCCGATCACCCTGTCAAGCCCCGGGTTTGATGGAGAGTTGGTTATCTGGTTTCCAGGGATGCGGTGACCGGCTGGGTCATCGCGTGTAGGGCCTCGTACTCGGCAGGTGGGAGGTGTCCGAGTTCGCCATGCAGCCGGCGGTTGTTGTACCAGTCGATGTACTCGACGGTGGCCATCTCCAGGTCGTCGAGCCCGCGCCAAGGCCCTCGGTTACGGACGAGTTCGGCCTTGTACAGGGAGTTGAACGCCTCGGCCATCGCGTTGTCGTAGGAGTCGCCCTTGGCGCCGACCGAGGCGACGGCGCCGGCCTCGGCGAGCCGCTGGCTGTAGCGGATCGCTCGATACTGGACTCCCCGGTCCGAGTGATGGACGAGTCCGCCCAGGTCAGCGCCCTGATTCTCGCGGCGCCAGATCGCCATCTTCAACGCGTCCAGGGCCAGATCCGTGTAGAGCGACGTGGACACCTGCCAGCCGACGATCATGCGCGAGTGCACGTCGAGCACGAACGCGGCGTACACCCAGCCCACGGCGGTGCGCACGTAGGTCAGGTCGGCGACCCACAGCTGGTTCGGCCGCACTGCGGCGAAGTCACGTTTGACAAGGTCACGAGGCCGGTCGGTCTCGGCCGCGGGCCGGGTCGTGCGCGGCGACTTGTCGCGCAGTAGCCCACGCAGCCCGGCGGCGCGCATCAGCCGTTCGACCGTGCACCGGGCCACCTCGACGCCCTGGCGGCGCAGCTCGTGCCAAATCTTGCGGGCACCGTAGACGCCGTAGTTCTCGGCGTGGATCCTCCTGATCATCTCGGTGAGTTCGCTGTCGCGCCGTGACCGGGCCAGGGCTGTTGCGTAGTCGCTTGAGGGCGGGTTGAGCTGGAAGTTTGGGTGGGATCGGGGTCCATGTAGGACGGGTGCGGCCCGTAGGTGATCATCGAGTTGCTGAGACACCATGATCCCGAGA
>NZ_BMNB01000055.1 GCF_014646235.1 Micromonospora sonchi
CTTCTCGGGATCATGGTGTCTCAGCAACTCGATGATCACCTACGGGCCGCACCCGTCCTACATGGACCCCGATCCCACCCAAACTTCCAGCTCAACCCGCCCTCAAGCGACTACGCAACAGCCCTGGGGGCCAACTGGGCGTCGCACGGTGTTGATCCCGCCGTGTTTCACCCCAGAGTTCGTGAGACGAGCGGCGGTCGCCTCGATGTCGGACGAGGAGAGCATCAGGATGTGCAGGCCCTCGTACCAGTCCAGGCAGTCCGACAGGTTCGCGCTCGTGGCGTTGATCCGCTCTACCAGCGATGGCAGCACAGCGGGCGGGGCGTTCAGCGGGACCAGTCGCGCGTCGGCCGGCAATGGACGGCCGATGTCGACGACGGTCACGAGTTCGAGGAAGTCCTTGGGGAAGTCGGCGTGGGTGTTGGCTGCGCCGAACGGCTCGGGGGTGTAGTCGGGTGATCTCAGGGGCCATGTCGACCACCGTAGAAGTAGCCTGACCATCTGGTCAAGCTACTTGGGGGTGCGTATCGTGAGACGAATGAGCGCGGAGCACATAGACGGTCGGCGCCTGCGTTACCAGCATCGGCGGTCCGAACTGCTCGACGCCGTGGTCGACTACGTTCTCGGGCATGGGTTAGCGGGCCTGGCGATGCGGCCGTTGGCCGAGGCGGTGGGGGTCAGCCACGCGGCTCTGCTGCACCACTTCGGCACAAAGGAGGCCCTCCTCACCGAGGTGACCGATGTGCTCCGCCAGCGGTTGGCCGACGCGGCTGGCCTGGCCGATTCATCCGGCAGCCTGGCCGACCTCGATTCGTGGTGGCGATCGTCGACGACCGAGGACCGCCTGCCTGTCTATCGCTTGCTGTTCGAGGTCTTCGCTCAGGCCACGCGAGAGCCGCAGCGCTACGAGCGTTTCCTTCAGCAATCCATGCACGACGCGCTAGCGCTCATGCAGCGGCTGGTCTTGGCGGAAGGATGCCCCGGCGAGCAAGCGCCCATGATCGCGTCGATGATCGTGGCCCAGGCACGTGGCCTGCAACTCGATCTCCTGGCCACCAACGACCGTGAACGCGTCGACCAGACCTTCTCTGTCTTCCTCGACCTGATCGACCGCCTGCGGCAAAGCTGGACCAGCGAGCAACCGCGCTGACGATGGGCTGCGAACTCCCACCCCTGGTCCGAGATCGATTCGCAGCGCACTGTCATGCCGCGGATAGCGCGCACGCCGCTCAAGATCAGCTACCTTACGGGCGGAGTTGAGTACGTCGTCGCAGCGACGGCAGTGATGATCGTGGCCTTGATTGCTCAGCGAGCTGTCGCGCGCAACGCTTCTTCGTACTGGACACGATCGAAGGTAATCTCTCGCAGCTCGCGGTAGTCCCAGTCGCGATGCCCCGTGCGGTAGCCAGACCAGGTAACCGTGTCCTCAGCCACCCTAACGATCGCGGTGAACGGCCAGCAGCCCCAGTCACCGCAGCCGCAGCCGAGCAAGACGGTGTCGCCATCGCCGAACCAGCTGAGGACTGGGTTACCCAGGTAGTGCCGGCTCGGCCAGCGCACCTCGTCCTTCGGCAGGCCCACGTAGCTGCCCGCGAGTTTGGGCTTTCCCTCACCGCGCGCGAAGGGCAGCTCAGCCTTGCGCACCAGGTCGGGCCAAGGCACGCCATTGAGGTACGGAACGAGCGTCGGGAACACCCGACCGACGTCGAGCTCCTGCTCGACGGTGCGGAACTCGATCCGTTCCATGCCACCAGGCTAAAGCTCGTCTTTGGTGACGAGATCATCCCAGTCCCTGCGTCATCTCTTCCCACAATCACCCCCTCCGCGGACGATGCACTCTTCTGGCACCGACTGCGTGCCACAGACGGTGACTGCTCCCGAGGCCACCCGGTGTCCGGACGTGCCGATGAGCGTGCGTGATGGCGGGGCGGATACACGATGAGTCTTGACCGGCGCCGACGTGCCGCCTGCCTGTGCAGGGCGCGGATCTGCCTGTTCAAGACTGTCGGACCGTGGATCTAACTTGTCGGCCATGGCGATTCTCGAGCGTGTGCCGATCTCGTACGAGCCCGACTACCGCACCGACACCATCGGCACGTACGACGGCGGGCAGTTCTTCGGCTCCGTCACGGCGACCCTCGAAGACGGCGCTGGAGCCAACTCCGATTGGTACCGATTCAAGCGGTGGTACGCCGTGCTGCACCGATTCGATCACGACGGCGGTCACGTTGACTCGCAGATTTGGTTCGCCGGCACCAGCGAGCACGAAGACGCCTCGATCGACAGAGCCCAAGCACGCCTCGCCGGCTGGCTCGATGCTCTGCCCGGACGCGTCTTCGGCGACATCGCCATCAAGTTGTTCAACGTCGAGGCTGACGGACATGTTTTCGGACTCGTTGACGAGTCCCACCTTTACGACGGACAGGACCACGCCGAGTTCCTCCCCGACGACCTTGGCTTCGACCCTCCGTGGGACGGCCTGTACGACACCTGACGCAACGCCTTGTCTCTGGCGGAGTCGCAGATGACGCATCCCGACTCGCACCGTCCGATCGACGGCGTCCGGATCTGCCGGCGACCGAGCGCTACTCACCGCGACAGACCCTCGCGGAGGCCCTGCGTCCAATCGTGCCGATTTTCGGATGGTCCACCAGGAGCGCCGTACGCGACAGATGCCAGCGGCGCGGTCCGTGGCATCTCGAAGACCGGTCAATCCCAGATCCACCGGAAGACCGTCCACATTCCGATGCCCACCATCGCTAGGAGCCAGACAAGGACAGTGATGGCGCATCCCCCGATCACGATCCCCTCCCACCGTGTACTGAGTTCGGCAACCGGGCCAATGTCCCGCGTTCCGCCCTTGTCCGCTTGCCCGGCCGCTCGCCTCAAGCCTTCTAGCCGCTCAGTGCTGGCTTTGCGCCGGACCGGGCCGGGGACGCTGTGCCAACGTGCGATGTCATTCCGGTGCTGCTCCAACCAGGCCGAAATCGAGCGTTGTGCTGCTTCATCGTCGCGGCCAAGAACGAACCAAAGAGCACCTGCGGCGGGCAGGTCCTGCATCTCGTAGTGAACGGTAGCCAGAAGGTCGAGCACCTCGTGATCCTGGCGGTGCACCAGGACGCCGTTCAGCCGGTCACGTGCCTTCCAGGGACGACCAGCAGCTAGATCGGCGCGCGCACGCGCTAGTCCGTCGCTCACCCCGCGATCGTGCCAGCCGCGTCAGGCTAGATCGAGTGAGAATCCGACGACCACGCCACGCGAGGGGACTACCCACTCCTGGTTGCCCTGCAACAGGCCTGCCAGTACCCCAGGCAACTTCCCGGCTGATGGTCACGAGGGCACCTCGCCGGGCCTGCCTTCGTCATCCCGCTCGAAGTCGCGCAATGTACGTCCGAGGGCCCGGATCATCTCCAAGCGGTGCTGCCCCGCATCCGTCAGGGTTAATGATCGGTGACCATCGACGAACGCCTCCTGGGCGAGGCCGCTCTCCAGTAGACGGGTCACGGTCCGAGTGATCTCGCCGTCGCCGACGCGAGTGCCGGTCCACCCGGTGATGGCGTTGCCCAATTCGCTGTAGCGCAGGGGCCCCTGTTCGCCCAGACACACCAAGGCGCCGATTACGTAGCGATGTTGGATAATGTCCCGAATCTCCAGAAGCTCTCCGAACTTCACCCCGCCCCCCGATGCCCGCCGCTGGAGTCGTCCGATGTCGGCTACCCGACAGCAAGGCAACAGTGTGCCGGTGGCGGTGTACCCCCTGTCAAGGGAACTAAGCGGAGAGTTCTTGCCTGTGGCATTTCCAGGCAAACCGGAGCGAACGTCCTCAGCTGAGAGTTAGGGGCGCGCTCGCGGGGGCGGGTGCCGCAAAGTTGAGCACCTGCCGCACCATGCCGCAGACCTTAATGCCTTTGCCGGTGAGCGTGAGCAACGGTTCTCCATCATGGTCGGGATCGGCCAGTTCGGTGATCACGCCCAGCTCCATCAAGGCCGTGACGGCCGCTTGAACGGCGCCGCCTTGTGCGCCCAGCGCAGGGCAGCGTCGGACAAAGCGACCATCTTGGACGGCAAACAGCACGTCGACTATCGATGGGATGGCGAAGAAGTCGACCACGGACTGTAATTCGCTGCGTTGCTCAGACATCCCCATCTGTCTCTCCGCGAGTGCCAGCGACATTCGGCGTCATGGGAGACCGAAGCGCGATGAGCACAGTGTGACTGCGAGGAGAGGGCTGTACAAGGGCAAGGATTTCTCCTCGGTCGCCTGATCAGCTGCGACTCGTGCCGGCAGTGAAGATCGTTTGCGAGGGAACTGAGGCCCGTAATGGCACGCACCCGGATGTGCGCACCGCCGAGTGCGCGCAGCAGGGAGCGCACTGCGGCGACGCACGTAGCGGTGCGTAGCGGTATCCGATCATTTGCGCTAAGACCAATGGGTGCGTCCCAACCGCGTGGGGGAGGTGACAGGGATGCCCACTGGTTCGTGGCTCAGCCGCGGTACGACCGCTCTCGGACTGCTGCCGGTCGGACCCGCCGACGAAGCTGGTGAGGGGGCATCACTCTCACCGGTTGGTCCGGCTCTGCTGGGCCTCGCATGCAGGGAGGCGTCCAGATGACACGAATCGCCAAGATGAGCAGCTCATTAGTCCTTGCGCTGGGCTTGGCGTACGCGCTCACGGCCTGTTCCGGATCGTCGAGTTCCGGGCCGGACGCCACACCGTCGGCCGTCCCGTCCACAGCGATGCCGTCTCCCGTGGACGCCGCTGAAGAGCAGGCTCGACAGGATGTCATTGCCGCGTACGACGGCTATCTGGAGGCGTACGTCAAAGCGTCGGCTACCGCGGACTACCGCACGAAGGAGTTGGCCAAGTTCGTGGGGGAGCCACTGCTGGGGCAGTTGCTCAACAACCTGCAGAACATGTCGCGCAGCGGAGTGCACAACGAAGGCCGCCCGACCTGGAGTCCGACGGTCACGGAGCTTCGGCTCGATGCAGGCGAGGCGGTGATCCAGGACTGCTTCGACTCGACAGACTGGAACGCCGTTGGCGGACAAGCCCCACCCACCGCCCAGGCGAAGCGGTACCCGGTGGTCGTGAAGGTCAAGCGCGTCAGTGAGCGGTGGTACGTGTACGAGTCAAGGGCCAGGCGGAGTTCTACATGCTGACTCGAGTTCTGCGGGCCGTCGCAGTGTCCGGAGCGGCTGTCATCCTGGTTGTCGGCTTGGCCGGTGCACCGGCCCGCGCGGACCACTGGGTCTGCCCGCCAATCGGGGACTGCTATGTCGAGGTCGAAGATCCCGGTGGTGGCGGCGCCGATATCCCACCCGGTGCAGGTGAAGGGGGCGGGAGTCAGGAGTGCACGTCCGAAGGAGTCGCGGTCCCGTGCTGGCAGGCGGGCTGGGGACATCTCAACCCGGCCGACGGCTGCTACTACATCCTCGAATCACCGCAACCGGCTGCCGGCGACCCGGCTTGGGAAGGCCGCGAGCCCGGTGAGGGCTCGGTCTATCGGCAGCGGTGCTACGGGGATCCCATCGGTGCTCTGGTGTGGCGTGCGGATCCGCCGCCGGGTACGCCGGGGAGCTTGAGTCCGGCGCAGCTGGCAACCCGGGCCATCAGTGAGCTGCCGATGCGTGGTGCCCGGATCGGCATCAGCCCGGACCCGGACGGTGCCGGGCTGGTTGGCCTCCCGGTGTGGATGTGGACTGCCGTGACGCCACAGACCTGGGGACCAATCACGGCGACCGCCTCGGTGCCCGGGATGTCCGTCACCGCCCGAGGCCAGGCCACCCGGATCAGGTGGGACATGGGGAACGGGCAGTCCGTCGTCTGCGACAACCCGGGCACCCCGTACAGCAAGGAAGAGGATGGCGCTTCGGCGTCGCCGATGTGTGGCTTCGACGGGTACGCGTTGCCCAGCCGGACCCAGCCGGGCGGTCGGTACACGATCACTGCCACGACGACGTGGGATATCGACTGGTGGGTCGCCGGCGGCGGCGTGACCGGAAGCGAGACGGTGACCCGTGAGTCGACGACATCCATTCGAATCGACGAGCTTCAGGTGGTGACCGGGTGACGCCCACAGCGACCGGGGATGTGTCGGATCGTCCCACGGCAGCGATCCCGCAGCGACGAGTGGTCCGCGAACGCAGCGTACGCCGAGGTCGTCTCGGGGTGGCGGTGGCCCTGATGGCGGTGTGTGCCCTCGGCGCGGTGGCGTTGTTCGGGTACGTGAGTCGTACCCAGCCCTACCTGGCACTTGCTCGGGACGTGCCGGTTGGTGCTCAGCTCACCGCCGCTGACCTGGTCACCGTGCATCTCAATCCAAGCCCGGGGATCGCCGGTGTGCACCACGACCAGACGCAGGACATGATCGGCAAGTACGCTGCGGTGGCACTGCTGTCCGGCACCCTGCTCAACCCCGGCGCCCTGGTCGACAAGCCGTTTCCGGCGCCCGGCGAGCAGGTGGTCGGGCTGTCACTCAAGGCGGGGCAGATGCCGTCGACGCCCCTGCGACCTGGTGCGACCGTTCTGCTCGTATCCACCGAGGAGACGGCCCAGGGCGAGCCGGGTGCTGCGGCCCCCACGATCCGCGCCGTGGTGGTGCACGTCATTGCGGGACCTCGGGACGGCGCGGCCACGGTGTCGGTCGCGGTACGGCAGAGCGACGGGCCGGTTGCTGCCCGGCTCGCTGCGCAGGGACGGTTGGTCCTGACCCTCACCGCGGGGGAGTAGGCATGGCGCTGATCTCCCTTGCCAGTGCCAAGGGATCGCCTGGGGTAACGACAGCCGCTCTTGCCTTCGCTCTGACCTGGTCGCGCCCAGTGGTGCTGGCCGAATGCGACCCGGCTGGAGGCGACATCGCGTCCGGTTACCTGCGACACCTGGACCTGGACGGTGGACACGGCCTGATGCAACTCGTGGTGGCCGAGTTGCGAGGCCAGGCCGGCGAACAGTTCTGGTCGCAACTGGTCGACCTCGACCCGCCCGCGGCGCGGCGACTGCTACTTCCCGGCATCGCGACGCCCGCACAGGCGGGAAGTCTCGCCCCCAATTGGCACGGACTCGCCGGATTCTTCGCCTCGCTCGAACGTGGCGTGGGCTTCGACGTCATCGCCGACTGCGGACGGCTTGTCGCCCCGCACGCCCCATGGCCGCTGCTGAGCCGCGCCGACCTGGCGCTACTGGTGGTCAGGCCAACGCTGGCATCGCTCCGCCTGGCCCAAGCAGCGGTGCAGACCCTGCTCGCGGGTGCCGGCCAGGCAAGCGACGGCCAGATCGGGCTGCTGGTCGTCGGCGACGGAGATTACGACGACCACGTCGTGGCTCGGCACCTCGCGCTGCCAGTGATCGCCCATCTACCCGACGAGGCGCGATCCGCCCGCGTGCTTGCGCGCGGTGGCACTGTCCGGACCAAGTGGCCGTTGCTGCGCGCCGCGGCCACGGCCGAGGACGACCTGATGGGGGCCATCGCCCGCCGACGGAGCCGGTTCCGATACCCCGGCGCCCAGGAGGCCCTGCATGTCGACGTTTGAGCAGCCCCGGTGGCGTGTTCCCGACGACGGGCCACCCCCGATGCCGCGCGCCGCCAGGCCGACGCAGAACAACAGTCACGCCAATGGCAGAGGCGCCGCGCTCGCCGTACCGATCTCACCGGGGCCCTCGCCAGTGGCGCACGAGCCCGATTACTCCGTCATCCGGTCACTTCAGAACGCGGTCAGTGACGAGTTGTCGCGGCTGCTGGCGGGGCGCGAGTCCGTCAGCCCGGCCGACCGGGAAGCCGAAGGCCAGCGGGTCGCATCGCGACGCGTCCGCGAGTACGTCGACCAGCAGCGAGTCAACGGCACCCCGTTGAGCCGCCACTACGAACAACGGCTGCTCGACGGCGTACTTGCCGCTCTACTGGGCCTGGGCCGACTCGACCGGCTACTGCGCGAACCCTTCGACACCATCACGATCCTCGGCTGCGACGGCGTCCGGGTCGAGCGCCCGAACGGACGTATCGACGTCGAGGCACCGATTGCCGACAATGATGAAGAACTCGTCCTGCTGCTCCAAGCCCTGGCACGTCGGGCCGGCGGTACCGAACGGGCGCTGACCAAAGACAAACCCACCCTGAGCATGGAGATGCCCGGCGGCCAGCGTCTCGCCGCGACGTACCTGGTGACGCAGCGACCTGTCGCGGTCATCCGCAGCCACCAGATTCTCAAGGTCACCCTTGATGAACTCGTCACCCTCGACCAAGTCGACCCGAACAAGAGCGCCATGATCGACCCACTTCTGCGCGACTTCTTCCGCGCCGCGATGAGGGCGGGCCTCAACATCATGGTCGCGGGTGTGCCCGGCAGCGGTAAGACCTCTCTCCTGCGGGCGCTGGCCAGCGAAATCCCGGCCGACGAGTGGATGATCACCATGGAGGAGGCACGCGAGCTCGGCCTGCACAAAACCGGACGCCACCCCTGGGCGGTTTCCATGGAGACGCGCGAGGGTCACGGCGAGCGCGGCCCCGACGGCCGGCCGATCGGCGAGATCACCCTCCACGACCTGATCCCGATCGGCTTGCAGCTCAACGCCCGCCGCATCATCGTCGGAGAGGTTCGGTCCCGAGAGATCGTCGCCATGCTCCAGGCGATGGGCACCACCAACGGATCCCTGTGCACGATCCACGCTCGCGAGCCCGGCCTGGTCTTTGATCGTGTGGTGGAGCTTGCCCTCAGCCACCGCGACGAGCGATCAGACCGGCGTGCGTATCTACAGGTCGCCAACGCGCTGGATCTGGTCGTCTACGTCACCCTGCTGGACGAGAGCGCGATCGGGGGCCGCAAGCACCGCTTCGTGTCCCACGTCATTGAGGTGGGCGGCTTGGTGGAGGACGGCCGCCCGCGTACCACCCAACTCTTCGGACCAGGGCCCGACGGCCGCGCCGTACCGATGCACCAGCCGGACCGGCTCAAGCAGCAGCTCCTCCTCGCCGGCTACGACCCGACCGTCCTGACCGCGCACCGCGGACGGGGCGCCTGGCCCCGACCGCTACCGCGTCTGGCCGTACGACCATGAATCCTCTTCTTGTCGCGGGTCTGCTCGGCTCCGGTCTCGTCGCCAGCCTGGTGCTGGGTATCACGGCACTCACCGGCACCGCCGAGCCGGACCGCCCACCCTCCCGGCTGGCAGCGCGGGCACGCTGGCTCTGGTACGGATCAGGCACCACCCGGGAAGCCCAACGCCGCCACCAAGCCTGGGTCTTCGGCGCACTCGGCGCAGGGATCCTCGCGTGGATCGTCAGCGGGGTACCCGTGGCGGCCCCACTGGTCGCCCTCGCCGTCCCCGGAGTGCCCTGGCTGATGTCGGCAGGACGAGAAGAGCAGCGCGCCATCACTCGCGTCGAGGCGGTAGAAGCGTGGACCCGCCGGCTGCGCGATGTGGAGGACTCCGGTGTCGGGCTCCAGGAAGCCATCGTCGACACCGCTCAGACCGCGCCGGCCGCGATCGCCACCGAGGTGCAACTGCTCGCGGCGCGCATCCAGGCCGGGTGGGATGCCGAGGCGGCGCTCTACGAGTTCGCCGATGCCCTCCGCGATCCCGTCAGCGACCAGGTTGTCGTGGCGCTCGCGCTGCACCTCAGCGACCGCGGCGCCCGATTGACCGACGTGCTGACTGGCATCGCGGAGGCAGCGACCGACGAGGTCGCGATGCGTCGAGAAATCTCGTCCAAGCGATCCCGAGCACGGTTCCAGATCCGCTTCCTGACCATCGGGTCGGTCCTGCTGGTCGCGTACGGGCTGGCCAGCGGTCAGTACACCGCTCCGTACACCGAGCCTCGGGGCCAGGTGGTGCTCGCGATCCTGGCGTGCGCCTTCGTCGGTTGCCTCTGGTGGGCGCGGACCCTGAGCCTGCCGCCAGCAGAGGAGCGGTTCATCGCGGCGGCTACCAGCGCCCGGAGCACGCCATGACGACAACCTGGATCGGCGTCATTGCCCTGCTCGGCGCAGGGTTCGGCCTGGCCGCGTTCCTGGCCTTCCACGAGCTTCGTCCGGCCAGTCCCGCACTCGGCCCGGCGCTCGCCCGGCTGCAACCTCCAACCGGCGATTCCGCGACGCCGACCGGAAGACCCAGCAACATCAGCCGCCTCGCCGCACGCCTGCACCGGATCATCCCCGCAACCGATCTGCGGCTGCTCGGCCGTACGCCGGAAGAGTTCGTCACCAGCCTGATCGTCGCAGGACTTCTCGGGCTCGCGGTGCCGTCGATCATGCTCGGCCTGCTGGCGCTGATCGGGCGGACTTTCGGCACCGGGCTGCCGGTCTTCGCGGTGATCGGCTTTGCCGTCCTGCTCATCGTTATCGTCTACCGGGACGTCGGCCAGAAAGCTGTCATCGCCCGGCGCGAATGCCGCCGCGCCGTGTGCACGTACCTCGACCTGGTCGCGTTGCAGCGGGCCGCAGGGCGCGGCACCGAGGAATCGCTCACCCGAGCGGCAGGCAAGGGCAGCGGCTGGGTGTTCGCCCGCATCCGGCAGACCCTCCTGCACGCCGAGCTTTCGGTCTCCGCCCCGTGGGACGGGTTGAAGCGGCTCGGAAATGACCTCGGCGTGCCGGAACTCGGCGACCTCGGCGACATCATGCAGGCCGCCGGCGTCACCGGCGCCCAGGTCTACCGGACACTGCGTGCCCGAGCTACCTCCCTTCGCGTCCAGATCCGCACCGACGAGCTGGCCCGGGCCGAGCTGCGCACCTCCCAGTTGGAGATCCCCGGTGCGTTGCTCCTGGTCGTGCTCATGCTGCTGGCCCTCTACCCCTTCGCGGCACGACTGCTCGACGCACCCACCGTCGATTAACCAACAGACCAGGAGGTCGCCATGGACGCCCCCAGGCAAGCCGTTTGGGTCGAGCACGCTCTGCAGCTGCTCACCACGTTTCGACGCGACGACCGAGGCGAGGTCGTCCCGACCGCGATCATCTACGCCATCGCCGCAGTCGTCGCGGTCGCCCTGCTGACCGCCGCGTCCGACTACGTGTTCGGATGGATTGGGCTCTGGCCGGACGCCGCGGCCCCGGCCACGCCATGACGAACCCTCGAGCAGGGCTTCTGGGGCGGAGATTCAGGAGACCCGTGGGCGACCGAGGCTCGACCAACATCGAGATGGCGATCCTCTTCCCGATCTTCGTGGTGATGCTCCTCCTCGGCGTCCAGATCGCACTGGTCTTCTACGGCCGCACGGTCGCCCTGGCCGCCGCGCAGCAGGGCGCCGCCGCCGAGGCGGCCTACGGCGCACCGGACGGAGCAGGTCACGCTCAGGCCAGCGCGTACCTCACCCGGATGGGCGACGTACTCACCGACTGGGAGGTAACGATCACCCCGGTCACCGAAGGCGCTCCGGAGCCGACTGGGGTGCGGGTCACCGTCACAGGCAGAAGTCTCGGCTGGCTGGGCATGCAGTTCGAGGTGAGTCAAACCGCCTACAGCCCCGTCCAACGGTTCACCACGGAGAGCGACTCGTGACGCGGAGGCGAGACCCCCAACGGGGCTCGGTCACCATCGAGCTGGCCGTCCTCGCTCCCAGCCTGCTGCTGGTTGCCAGCTTCGCCATGCTGGTCGGCCGACTCTCCCTGGCAAACGCCGCACTCGACGCCGCGACCTATTCCGGAGCTCGGACCGCGTCACTGGCTCGGGACGCACCCACTGCCCAGAGCCGGGCCGAATCCTCCATCCACGCCACCATCGAGGCGCAGGACCTCCACTGCCTCAACCTGCTCGTCGACGTGGACACCACACAGTTCGCCCGTGACGTCGGCGAACCGGCCAGCGTCACCGTGACCGTCGAATGCCGCATCGACCTCTCCGCCGGCGCCATGCCCGGCATGCCCACATCTCGATGGATCACCGCTACCTACAGCTCTCCACTCGACCTGTTCCGGAGCAGAGCCGGATGACACATCGCCTTCTCGCAGCCCTCGCCGGCCGTGACGCCGGCCGGATCGGGCTGTTCTACGCCATCATGATGCCGGGCCTGATCGCCATGATCGGGCTTGCCGGAGACGGCGCCGGATACGTTCGCACCACCCAACGCGCGAACAACATCGCCGCCGAGGCAGCGAGGGCTGGCGGGCAGGCGATCCGGCTGCCCGAGGCCATCAACGGCGAAACGAAGACGGTCGACACGACCAAGGCGATCCAAGCCGTGTCCGCCTATCTCACCACCGCGGGCATCACCGACTGGCAGGCGACCGTCGACGAGGACGGCCAACAGCTCACCGTCACCGTCACCGTGCAGTACGACCCGCTCCTGGTCGACATCCTGCCGGGCGTCACGACGATCCCCGCACACGCAACCGTCACCGCAACACTGCTGGTGGGATGACCGATGACCAGAAACAGTCCCTCCGCCGGGCACGCCGGTGCCGGGATCCTCCACCGGCTTGCTGCTCAGCTGGGCATCCTGGCCACGCTCGGCGGCATCCCGTACGCCCTGTACGCCCTCGCCGGAAACCCGCTGCCCGACCACATCCCCAGCTGGTCGCAACTCGGGGAGCTGCTCACCACCCGCGACGACGGCGGGCTGTTCCTGACCGCGATCGCCTGGGCCGGCTGGATCGGCTGGACGTCCTTCGCCCTCCCGCTGCTCGTGGAGATCGTCTGCCATGTCTTTCGCTGGCGACCACCCAGACTCCTCGGCCTCGCCTGGCAACAACGCCGCGCCGCCGCGCTCGTCGCCGCTGCCCTGTCCATCGGTGCGGCACCAGCCGTGGCCAGCGCCGCCGCGGTCACGATGCCGGCAGCACCACCGGGCATAGCCGCCACCGCGTACGGGCAGGAGGGCATCGCTCTCACCGCCACGCACACGGTGACGTCGGGTGCCGACGCTAACCAGCGGCCCGCGGCCGACAGCAGAGCAACCTACGTGGTGGCGCGCGGCGACTGGCTCTACTACATCGCCGAACGGACCCTCGGCGACGGCGACCGCTACGTCGACATCGCCAAACTCAATCCGGAGATGAAGAAGGCGGACCCCCGCTTCCCCGACCACATCGTTCCCGGCCAACGACTCCGGCTCCCGGCCGACACCGATGACCGAGGCTCCCGCCGCCACGCCACCGGCACTATCCGGAAACCCTCGAAACCTCCAGCGACCGAAGAGGCACCCGTTCCGGAGAGCACACCCGGTCGGGTCGCACCCGCCACGCCGCCACCACCAAGCTCTGATCCAACCCCTGAGGCGTCCACCCCGCCGACGGCAACCCCCGATTCGACATCGACCACGCCGACCGCTGCTGCCGAGGAAGACCCACCAGACGCCGACACCGACGACAGCGACTTCGATGCCGTACTACCCATCAGCGCAGCCCTGGCCACTGCCGGACTGCTCGCCGCGCTCCTGCTGATCCGCCTTACACAACGCCGGCGCCGGCAGCGCCAGCATCGGCGCCCTGGCCGTCGCATCCCGACGCCTCACCCCGTCACCGAACGACAGGTCCGCGCCGCTGCCCAACCTGTCGACGTCAACCGGCTCGACCACGCGCTTCGCGCTCTGGCTACCGGCCTGCGTGACCACGACCCCGCCGACCTACCCGACCTTGCCGCGGCCTGGCTGTCCGCCGGCGAAGTCCACCTCATGCTGGCCCACGCCAACACCTCAGCGCCCCCACCCTTCCAGACCGACAGCACCGCGATGAGCTGGATGCTCCCCGCCACAGCGACCCTTCCCGACGTGGACGACACCCTGGCGCCCCTGCCGGTCCTCGTCACTGTGGCGTCCCGGCCCGGCGGCGACCACCTCCTCATCGACCTCGAACGCACCGGGCTGCTCGCCATCAGTGGCGACACGGAGCGGGCCGCCGACCTCATCCGATACATCGCAGCCGAACTGGCAACCAACCAATGGAGCGACGACGCCGAAGTCGTGCTTGTCGGCTTCGAGCCCGTCGACGCGGAAAACCTGATCACCATCGGCGGCAACCGCATCACGGCGGCAACCTCCACCGCCGAAGCGATCGAACGCGCCCGACGACGCGTTGCCGCCAACGCCAAGGCCATGACCGACAGCGGCATCACCTCCACCCTCGCCGGGCGGATCGGCGACATTGTCGCCGACGCCTGGATGCCGCACGTCCTCCTGATCGCCGACGGCGCGGACGCCGAGGAGCAACTGACGACGCTCGAAACCGAACTCCGGTTGGCAGGTCGATGCGGAGTCGCGGTCGCCGCCGTCACCGACACAACGACGACCTGGCAGGTCGGGGTCAACAACGAAGGCAGCCTCGCCATCGACTGGCTCAGCATCACCAACACCACCGCCACCCGGCTACCCCGCGACCAACTCGCCCGCCTCGCCCCCGTCATGCGGGCCGCCCGCGCCGCCGCACCCACCGCCGATGAGCAGGTGCCTGCCGCGCCCGAGCCGGACCCCTGGGCGGAGGGCACCGACGCGCACGGACACCTGCTCGACGACAGCGACGCTCCGGCGCGCGACCAGGACGAGCAACTGGAAGAGAACGGTGAACGCGACGACCCCGTCGCCGGACACCCGACGACGGACGAACGCGTACAGGAAGGGCTGCCGGCCGTGCCCGAAACCGATCGCACCCCGGTGTCCGCCCAAGCCGGCACCACCGCGACGCAACCAGTCGACATCCAGGCCCTCGCGCCGATCAGCGAGGCGGCAAGGGCCCGAACGACGACGCCGGCAAGCCGCCGCGAACTGCACGACCCCACCCTCGACGAGGACGTTGACGCCTGGTACCGACCGGATCCCTATCGCCCGAGGATCGCCATCCTCGGACCGGTCGAGGTCGAAGCCGCCGGCGAGCCGCCCGACGAGCGCATCCGCTTCTACTCCGAACTGGTCGTCTACCTGGCACAACGCGGCCGCGCCGGCGCCACTGGCGACCAGATCGACGACGCGATATGGCCTGACCGTGGCGTCAACGCCCGGAGTCGCCGCGTCGCCATCAGCAAGGTCCGCCGCTGGCTCGGAGAGAATGCCGACGGCGTGCAGTGGCTGCCTCCCAACGCCGGGCCGGACCGGCTCTACCGCCTGACTCCCGGCGTTCTCCTCGACTGGCAACTGTTCCGCCGCCTCCGAGCCCGTGGCGAAGCCAGGGGAGAGGCAGGAGCAGACGATCTGCGCCGCGCACTGGAGTTGGTCCGCGGCGAGCCCTTGGCTGGAGCCGAGCTGCCCTACTCATCGGGCTACCGCAATCCGTACACCTGGCTACCAGGCAGCGACGTGCAACCGCACAACCTCGCCTCTGCGATCGTCGACACGGCACACCAACTCGTGAATCTGTACCTCCGGGTTGGAGATACCAGCGGAGCCCGATGGGCGGTGGAACGAGCCTGGCTCGCGGACCCTGCCCGCTCCGACGACCACCCATGGCTCGACGCCATGCGGGTCGCACACGCGGACAACCGGTCAGCCGAGCTCCGCGCCCTCCTCGACGATCTTGTACGTACCCGCGAGGTAGAAGTCCCAGAAGACCTTTCCCCCGACACCTACGCGGCACTCCGCGAGCTGGTCGGCAATCTGCTGAGAGTTGGTTAGGTCGATCTGCCGTTTTGCTTTCACCAAGGCTTGTAGAAGCTGGCTGGGATTCGTTGGACGCTCGATCGAGCAGGGCTCGCTGTCCAGGGCTCGCTTCGGTGAGCGAAGGAGCCGCCTGTTCAGACGGATGGCATTCGGATCGAACACGGTGTTGGTCTTGCGTTGATTCTCACCCTGAGGGCCTGCTCAATCGCTACGAGAAGCGGGATTCACGTCCCGATCCCTGGGTGGATTTCCTAATTCCACCAATGCTTGTGTTTTCGTCCACGCTTATGGTTGCGTCGAGCGCGCTGTAGTTCGTCGGCATAATCTCGCATATTGTCTGCATGTAGTAGTTGGGTTAGGTGTAGCACGTCATCTTCTGATCGACGGGCTGGGACGATGGCAAGCAGCCGATCGACGCGATCGGCATCTGTAATGTTGTCGAGAGCAACGATGATCGCGACGAGTACTGTGACCGGCGAATGGTCGACAGCAGCCTCGATCAGCACGTCAACTTCGTTGTGGTCGCCAGATCTGGTTAGATCCACGACCGCTTCGGTGAGGTCGTCGGCGTGGATCGTTAGAAACCTCTCAGCGAGGTGGCTGGCGTCATCGTCCATGCCTGCTCGACGGAACGCGCGCAGTAGAGCCGGAAGTTCTTTGAGTGGATCTTCGTTGAGCAGCATGGTCATGGCGCTAGAGACGCCGTTAGTGTCGACCGACAATCCGTCTAGGAGTTTGCGTAGCACATCGATGGTGGCCTGTTCAGTGGCGATACCCAGCAGGTCGCTTGCGGACGTGTAGGTTAGCTGATTCCAGAAGGCGAGAATTTCTTCCGCTGGCAGATTCCGCACGATTCGTTCCAGGAGTCCTGTCGCAATGGCGTGATGTTGCGCCTCGTAGAGTTGCACTATGGTGGCGGCGAGACGGTCCGGCGGCTGGATGGTTATCGCATCGAGTAATTGTGTTCGATCTTGCGGGCCCAAGCGGCTGAGAATGTGTGGAATCTCGGTTGGCGGACGATGCATGAGCTGTTCTGTCAAACGGTCCGCTTCGCGGTCGTGGCTTTGCTCGCGTAGAGTAGCCGCGACGGCAGCGATTTCGGCTCCAGTGCGATCCTGGGTAACTGAGTCGAGTACCCGGTTCGCGTCAACTGGGCGCCCGGCTTCCTGTAATCCTTGAAAGATTTGGATGACATCGGGCAATGACCGGTGTTCCGCGGCGGCTAGGCAGAGCTGACATGCCTCTTCTGGTTGATCGGCGGTACGTAGCTTCGCCGCGAGTTCCAGTACCTCACCGACGGCCAATGTCGTGGCTGCGGCTGCTAGCGCACGGCGACTGCTTTCCGGCTGGCCAGCGGTGTTGAATGTCTCGATCAGCGATAGTAGATCGATTAGGTCACGGCCGGCAGCGGCGGTAGCTGCGGCGTCGATCAGACGCTCAGAGTCCGGAGCGTGACCGGTCTGGCGCATAGCTGCGGTTAGCTGGGCGATTGTGTCTGCGGGGCGTCGCGCGGTGGTGTCAATAGCGGCGAGGTACAGCCGAAAGGCGACCTCCTGCCGTCCGGCATCGCGTAGCGCATCAGCCACGGCGACCGTCTCCTCGCCAGTGCGGTGGGTGGCCACTGCCTGCAATACTTTGTCAGCAGCGGCAGTCTGGCCCGCCAGCCAGAGTGCTGCCACAACGGAGATAAGCCGCGAAGTCGTGGAGACTGAAGCGAGGACACCTTCGATGAATACGTCGACGTCCCGACTCCTGCCAGCCGCGTCCAAGAACCCTGTGAGGGCCGCGATCTCGTCGGCAGTTGCATCAGCAGCGGCTCTGAGGAGGCCGGGTAGCTCGCCGGCTTGGCCAGTTTCGTCGAGTACCTCAGCCAATGCGAAGATCTCCCTGGCCGGTCGCCGGGCGGCCGACCTGATCATCAAGTCGACGTCGCGGTGCAGTCCGACTCCACGTAGATGTTGTACAACGGCGGCCACCTCCTGATCTGGGCGCCGAGCGGCGGAAGCGGCCAAGACTTGCTCGGCGATCCCTAGTACGGCAGCCGCCATTGGCGGTCTGACCTGCCGGGATGTGGTGGGGGCGTGCAACGTGGACGCAGCCGCCTGTTGATCATGTGTTTGTGAGGACAACAAAATCGAAGGCGGCTGCTGCTGCC
>NZ_BMNB01000056.1 GCF_014646235.1 Micromonospora sonchi
ATGCATGATGGGACGGCGGGCACGAAGCCTCCAGTGATCACAGAGCGTAGACAACTCGATGATCACCGACTTCGTGCCCGTTTCACTACCCCACGTCCTCACCGTCACCTACTGGCGGACGCTCTAAGGGTGACGGTCACCAGTGGAGCCGAGACGGCCAGCACCGACATCCAGTTCCCCTGCCGCTGACCTTGACACCAGCTCAGGCATCGCCCCCGCCGAGGTCCGCAGCCGCCCTGTCGCCCGTACCCTCCTCGCCGAGATCATCCAACGCGGACCGGCAGCGGCCGACCTGGCGCGACTGGCCGCCGTCCTCGGCCTGACCCGCCAACCCTGACCCGCACGACTCGTGAGCCGAAGCGTTCGGGCCGTCTCACCGCCGCCAGTTGTAGGGCGTCGTCGTGGAGACCTTGACCAGGCCGGAGCGTTCGAGGATTGGGCGCGAGTACTCGGTGGAGTCGCTGTTGATGAGCGTCTTGCCCATATCGAGCGCTGAACGGGCTCGTGCGGCCGTCAACGCGCGGTAGATCCCGCGGCCGCGCCACTCCGCACGGGTCGCGCCGCCCCAGATCCCGGCGAAGTTGGTTCCGTGCACCGGTTCCAGCCGGCCGGCACTGACGATCTGCCCGTCAGCCTCGGCAACCCACAACTCCATCCCGTCATCGCGAGCCAGGCGGCGCAGAATGGCGTCCGCCATACCCTCGCTGACCGGCTCACCGAAGGCCTCGTCCTGCATTCGGCTCATCGCTCGGACATCTGCCTCCTCGGTGACCCGACGCAGGGCCACGCCCTCGGGCAGCGGTACGTCGACGGCGAGTAGCCGCGTCTCGCCGATCATGATCGACTCAGGCTCTCCTGCGGTGAACCCGTTCTCCAGCAACGCCTCGTGCAGCCCCGGCGCGTGGTCGTGCCCGCGGGTCTTCCACTCGATCCGGCTGATCTCAGGGTCCGCCTGATAGTGCGCGAGCGCTTCGGGGACGAGTCGCCGAAGCGTGTCGGCGTCCGCGCCGCCGAGATCGCGGTAGGTGACAAATCCACGACCACCCGCGAAGGTGACGAGCCGTAGTGGTCCGTGCCGGGTGACCGAGATGGCGCTCGGCGTCTCGGCGTCAGTTCGAAGTTGCTCGTCATAGGCCGCCAGGAGGCTGGTGGAGTCGATCATTTCGATCACGATGCTGGGGCGGAGCCGAAGGCGCAACTGGTTTCGGTCCGTCATCCTGGGGTTGCCCGAGCCGACATCGATGGGAGCCAGTAGCGGTGCCTGACACGACGCCCAGCCAACCGGAGCCAGCAAGCCCACGCCGAGTCCGACAGTTCCGCTCCAGCCGACGACGCCGCATGGGCGACGCCGTCATCAGTGTGTTCGTCCGAGCGGGCCTGGTGCCCGGCACGTACATGCTGACCACGACGGGGCGCAAGACCGGCCGAGCACTCACGCACCCGGCGACCGTGGTCGAGGACGGGAGGCGGCAATGGCTGGTCGCGCCCTACGGAGCGGTGTCATGGGTGCACAACGCCCGGGCTGCCGGACGAGTCAGCCTGGCCCGACGCAGGGACCGACGTGACTATGCCGTCCGCGAGGTCTCGGCGGCGGAGGCCGGACCCGTACTCAAACGCTACGTCGCCGTCGCCACGCCCACCCGGCCGTACTTCAGCGCCGACAAGGACGCGCCGGTCGAGGACTTCGTGGCCGAGGCCGACCGCCACCCCGTGTTCGAACTCCTCCCGATCGACGAGCACGGCCCTGCCGCTGACAGCGAATCCTGACCGATACAGCGCCCTCGGCCGTACGCTCGGGATGTTCGGCCTGAAGGCGGTGAGCGCCGGCGGCCGGCGCAGACCTACGAGTTCCTCGCCAACAAGGCCGGCATATGACAGCGCGGGAGATCTGGACGATCGGGCACTGGACGTGCCCGGAACCGGCGTTCCTCGCCCCACTGCACGAGTACGACATCAGCCTGCTCGCCGACGTGCGCGCGCAGCCCGGATCACGGCGCAACCCACAGTTCGGGCGCGACACGTTGCCACGCTGGCTGGCCCGGGCGGGCATCGACTACGTCCACCTGCCCGAGTTGGGCGGCCGGCGCCGCAAGCAGGACGTGGACCCGGACATCAACGCCGGGTGGCGGCAGCCGAGCTTCAGAAACTACGCCGACTACACGCTCGGGCCGCAGTACCGCGAAGGCATCGAGCGACTGACTGCCCTCGCCACGGACCACCGCACCGCCATCATGTGCGGCGAGCCGATGCCGTGGCGCTGCCACCGGCTGCTCATCGCCAACACGCTCACGGCGCAGGGCTGGACGGTGTGGCACCTGATCGGCAAGGCCGAGCCACGGCGGCACGAGCCGGGCATGTGGGGCGCGACGCCATCAATCAGCGCAAACGGGCAGGTGACCTACCCGGCGACGCCATCCCCGGCGTCCGGGGTCAGCTGACCGCCCCACACACCGGATCCCGGATGGTGCCCTTCGCCCTGACCGGCGTGCGGACACCATCCGGGATCGCCCCGATGCAGCGGATCAGATGGTGAAGCCGCCGTCCACGTTGACCGTCGACCCGGTGATGTAGCGCGCGCCCGGGCTGGCGAGGAACGCCACCGCGGCAGCCACATCGGTCGGTGTCGCATAGCGGCCGAGGGCCGTGAACCCGTTGATCGTGTCGGCATTGGGGCCGTCGGCCGGGTTCGATTCGGTGTCCGTGGGCCCCGGGTTCACCAGATTCACGGTGATCGCCCTGCCGCCGAGTTCGCGTCCCAGCGCCTTGGTCAGGCCGATCAGCGCCGTCTTGCTCATCGCGTACAGGGAGAAGCCCGGGAAGACCGCCCGCTCGGCCATGTTGCTGCCGATGTTGATGATCCGCCCACCGCTCGACATGTGGCGCACCGCAGCCTGCGAGGTGACGAACGGCGCCCGGACGTTGACCGCGACGGTCTGGTCGAACTCTTCCAGACTCAGTTGCTCCAGCGGTCCGAGCAGGAACGCGCCGGCGTTGTTGACCAGGATGTCCAACCGACCCAGCTCACCGGCGACCCGGTCAACCGCGTCGACCACCTCCGCAGGGTCGGAACTGTCCGCCCGTACGGCCATCGCCCGCCGCCCCGCGGCCTTGATCTGCTCCACCACGTCGTCGGCGCGTTGCTGGTTCTGCTGGAACGTCAGCGCCACATCGGCGCCCTCCTCGGCCAGGCGCAACGCCACGGCGGCGCCGATACCACGACCACCACCGGTGACCAGAGCCACCTTGCCATCAAGTGCCTTGTTCATACCGAAAGCCTGATCGACAGCAGCCCCGCCGTCTGGCGGTGATCGGACGACGCGTTCGGTGTACAAAATTCTTGACATCATGTCTCCGTTGCTTTACCTTGACTGTGTCAAAGATTCTTTACATGGGAGCGGGACATGTCCTCGGAAGAGAAGCGCTCGTGGATCTACGTCCTGGTCGCCGTCAGCGTCTCTGCGGTCTACTTCGCCACCGTCCTGTCAAAGGTGGCGGGCGCGGACGTCGCGCGGATCGCCTATGTGCGGCCGATGCTCATTGCCATCGGTGCCGGGATCGGCCTGGGCATCGTCGCCAGCATCGCCGCCGCCATCGCCTCACCGAGGGAAGCCGGCCGGACCGACGAACGCGACCGGCAGATCCACCGGCTGGGCGAGTACGTCGGGTTCTACGTCATGAGCATCGCCGCAATCGTCCCGCTCGCCCTGACCATGGCGCAGGCCGCCCACTTCTGGATCGCCAACGCGCTGTACCTGGCGTTCCTCCTGGCCGCGCTCGCCTCGTCGATCACAAAGATCATCCTGTACCGGCGGGGCTTCTAGCCTTGGTCAAGCCCACGAGGATCACCAACTCGATCCGAGCGCTGCGGTTCGCGAACGGCGAGATGACGCAGGCGGAACTGGCCGACCACATCGGGGTGACCCGGCAGACCATCATCGCCATCGAGCAGGGCCGCTACTCGCCGTCGCTGGAGGTGGCCTTCCAGATCGCCCGCGTCTTCAACGTGCCGCTCGACAACGTCTTCCAATACCCCGACTCCGAGGAATGATATGCATACCCCTCAACGCCTCGCTCGCATCGCCGGGCTGCTCTACCTCATCATGGCCATCTGTGGCGCCTTCGCCGAGATCGTTCGCGCCACCGTGTACGAGCCCGGCGACGCCGCCACGACCGCGAAGAACGTCGCGATCCATGCCGGCCTCGTTCGGGCCAGCGTCGTGGCCGACCTGGTAGCCGTCCCGATCGGACTGCTAACCGCGATGGCCCTGTATCTCCTGCTCAAACATGTGCACGCCAACGCGGCCCGGGCGATGGTGATCTTCCTCGCGATCGCCGCCGCCATGATGGCCCTCAACCTGGCGCACCAACTCCAGGCACTGCACGTGAGCGAGGCCGCCTACCCGAGCGCCTTCGACACACAGGGCTCCGACGTGGTGCTGCTCATGCTCGACCTACACCACAATGGGTACCTCATGACGCAGGTCTTCTTCGGGTTGTGGCTGCTGCCGATGGGGTACCTCGTCTACCGGTCCCGCATGATCCCGCGCGTGATCGGGGTACTGCTCATCGTTGGCTGCTTCGGCTACCTCGTCGACACGTTCGCCCGGTTCACCGCCCCCGACCTGGGTGCGGTGCTGAGTCCGTTCGTCGTCACCCCACCCGCCGTGGCGGAGGTCTCCATGCTGCTCTGGCTGCTCGTGAAGGGCGTCAGGATTCCGCAGCGCGACCGGCCCGCCGCCGTCGCTGCTGCGTGAACCCTGACCGAGAGAAACGAACCTGACCAGGTAGCCGTCGCCGACCGGCGACGGCTACCGGCGCTGCGTGCGTTTGGTCAAGGGAACGTCACGTACGTCGACGACGCTCATAGGCGCGGATCACTCGGACCGTGGGATCGGCACTCTCGGGCGTACATAGCCGATCGGTCAGCAAAAAATCGGGCAAGGCGAACCCGTTCTCCTGCTCGGACAGCATGAACGTCCCGCCCCGCCTCTCCGGCTGCCATCCGTTCTCCAGCGCGTGAATGATGACGGCCCGCACGTCAGACGGCGTCGGATAGGCATCGTCGGTGGCGCATGCCCCACGGCATCGGCCAGGAAACCGACAGCAGATCCGCCTGAAGTGCCTGACTCGTCTTCCCCGCGCCCCACACCCGCAGCCGAATACACCGGTGGCAATCACCGCGACCCTGCACATGCCGGATCTCCGCACGCCACACGAAGGTCCGTGCGCCGATGCGCACCTGCCGCAGTCGCATCCGCACGTAGGTCACCTCACGGCCGATCTTCCCCGCTCCGCCGCGACCCGCCAAGGTATTTCCTGCGGCACCTGCCGCCGATCGCCTGCCGTGCACGCTCATGCCGATGTGCGGATGCCTTTTCCTCCGCCGCAGCCGATTGAACCGACGCGGGGGCCTGTGCCTCCGTCCCGGACGATCATGAAACCGTGACCCACGACAACGTCAAGAGACCCTCATATACTGCGCTCCATGGTGCCCTGGGAGGCGCCGACGAGGGTCACGGCACGCCGTTGGTCAGGAGACTGAAGTGGCGCTTCGGCTGATGGGGCCCCTTGTTCGGGTTGGTCGTCATGGTCGGCAGCGGGCATCTTCTAGTACTCGTGATGACCTTGATCCTTGGTGAGGCGCCGCGACGAGAGTTCATCCTGAGCGGGTTCGTACTGGCGTGGGTGTTGATGGCAGCAGTCACGTCGCTGCTTCAGTGGTGGGAGCAACGGAGCGGAGTGCCGTGGATCCAAGCTCAGAAACGTGTTGCGCGTTCTAGGAGGCTTGCCAGAGCGGCAGGCTCCTGAACGGCGGACACTGGCGGGGCTCCGTCAATGACGAGTGCAGGCACGCCTCGGATTCCCCTCTGGGTGGCGCGGCGTTCATCGGCTCGGACTTCATCGGTGAACGCGTCGCCGGTGAAGAGTTCAGCTATGTCGGCGAGATCAAGTCCGGCCTCGACGCCGAGCGCTTGGAGAGCGTCCGGATCGGCGATGTTGCGGCCTTGGGTGTGGTAACCGTGAAGGAGACGTTCCAGCACAGCGTCGGCCAGGCCGCGGGTGGCGGCCAGGTGGATCAGGCGGTGAGCATCGAAGGAGTTGACCGGCCGGGCCTGGTGCAGGTTGAGTTCGAGTCCCTCGGCTGCGCCGAGCGCTTGGATGTGGGCGACCCGGGCGCTCGCTCGGGCTGGGTCGTTCTGGTATGTGGCGATCACCTGCGCCGCGGTCAGGTCGGGGATGGGGCCTGCGTCCGGGTCGAGTTCGAAACTGCGCCAGACAACATTCACGTCGTTTTGGCCCTGCAAGGCGGCGGCCAGTCGTCTCTTGCCGATGTAACACCAGGGGCACAGGACATCGAAGTAGACCTCGATTTGCATGATCCCTCGGTCCCTTTCAGTCGAATGACGGGGCGGGCGTTGTGGCCTGCGCGGGCTGGCTCGGTGGATGTGGCGGGGTTGCGCGCCGCAGGGTCAGGGTCAGCAGGGCGAGCGCGATGAGCAGGGGAATCGTGATGAGCGCGTGCACGTGGAGGCTGTAGGTGAACGCGTCCCGAGCGGTCTGGGCCAAGGGGATGCCGAGGCTTTCGGGGAGTCGCTGGGCTGCCTGGAGGGCGGCGGGCAACGTCTCGCGGGCGGCATTGGCGACCTTGGCGGGGATGTCGTCGGGTGTACGGCCGATCATGTAGCCGCCGTAGACGGCGGTGGAGATGCTGCCGAGTACGGCGATACCGAGCGCGCCGCCGAGTTCGGCGCCGGTCTCGGAGATTGCTGAGGCGGCTCCGGCGCGTTCGGGTGGTGCCGCGCCGATGACCAGGTTGGTTCCCAGCGCCATGAACGGGGTCAGCCCGGCGAAGAGAAGGGTGGAGCCGGACACCAGGATGATGGGGTTGGTGTCCGCCTGGGTGAGCAGGATGGGACCGATGACGGCGAATGCGGCTCCGGCGCCCATGAGGACGGCTGGGCGGATTCGGCCGGTGAGGCTGGAGACCACCAGGGCCACGGCGGTACCGGTGACCGCGGCGGGCAGCTGCCACAGGCCGGCCTCCAATGGCGAGAATCCGAGCACCAGTTGCAGGTATTGGGAGGTGAGCAGGCTGGTCCCGAACAGGACGCTGCCGACCAGCACCATGCCTGTGACGGATACGGCGAACGCGGGAATGCGGAACAGTCCCAGGTCCAGGAGCGGGTTGGGCAGCCGCCGCTGTCGGCGTACAAAGACCGCGCCGATCACCAGGCCGGCGACCAGGACACCGACGGATGGCAGGGCGAAGCCGTGGACGGCGAGATCCTTGATGCCGTACACGATCGTCAGAGGGGTCAGCAGTGACAGGACCACACTGATCGCGTCCAGCGGCGCGGAAACCGAAGCGCGGGATTCGGGGATCAGGAAAGGGCCGGTGACCAGCAGCAGGGCCATGGTCGGTATGGCGAGCAGGAACACCGCCCCCCACCAGAAGTACTGCAGCAGCACACCGCCGACCAGCGGGCCGAGCGCACCGCCGCCCATGAAGGCCATCATCCAGATCGTGATGGCCAGGGTGCGCTGCCGGACGTCGAGGAACAGGGCGCGGATCAGCGCCAGTGAGGACGGTGCCAGCGCGGCGGCGGCGACTCCCTGGACCGCCCGTGCTGCGATGAGCATGCCGGCACCGGCGTACGCGGCGACGACGGATGCGCCGGTGAAGGCGAGGGCGCCGACCAGCAGGATCCGGCGGTGTCCGAAACGGTCGCCGAGCGTACCCATCGTGACCAGCGATCCGGCGACCATGAAGCCGTAGATGTCGGTGATCCACAGCAGCTGAGGGCCGTCGGGCTCCAGCTCGGCGCTCAGACTTGGCAACGCCAGATAGAGCACCGACATGTTCATCATGACCAGCACGGCGGGAACACCCAGGACCGCCAAGGCCGTCCACTCCCGGACTCCGGCTCTGGCAGGGCGGTTGTGGGCCATGTGGAATCCGATCTCAGCCACGGACATGGCCGGCGGGAACGAGCAGGGTCTTGCCGGTGGTGGTCCGGGACTCGATCGCTCGGTGCGCGGCGGCCGCCGCCTCAAGCGGGAAGGTCTTGCCGGTGACCGGCCGCAGCTTCCCGTCGGCCGCGAGGTTCAGCGCATCGACGATGAGAGCGCGGTTCTGGGCGGGGCTGGGTGCGGCGGTGAGGCCGATGACGCCGATGACGCCGATGACGCCGATGGAGCGTGCCCGGAGTTCGCCTTCGTCGAGTTCGGCTTCGGCGCCGCTGGCCATGCCGTAGATGCTCACGCGTCCGCCTTCGCGTAACGCCCCGATCGCCTCGGTGCCGATCCGGCCGCCGACCCCGTCGAAGACGAGATCGAGCCCGGCGTCGCCGGTCTCCTCCGCCACCTGATCCAGCCAATCAGGCCGGGAGTAGTCGACATAGGCGGCCGCGCCCAGCGACGTGACCAGCCCCGCCTTGCCGACACCTCGGGCAGCACCGATCACATGGGCATCCGCCCCGGCGGCGAGTTGCACCAGCAGGCTGCCGACACCCCCTCCCGCAGCCTCCACGAGAACCCGCTCCGACGGCTTGATCTCCGCCTGCCGGTACAGCAGCAGCGCCGTACGCCCATCGGCCAACAGCGCGACCGCATCCTTAAGCTCCAGACCCGCGGGAACCGCAACCACGTCCAGTGCCCGAGCCAGCGCCAGCTCGGCGTAACCGCCCTCGCCGCCGGTGGTGGTGACCACGACCGTCCCCATGAGGGCCGGGTCCACGTCCGCTCCGACCGCGACGATGCGACCGCCCACGCCATTGCCGGGTGTACGGGGAAGCGCGGGTCTGCCGAACGGCCCGTTGCCTGAGCGCACCTGCGTCTCGACAAAGGTGATGCTCGCGTACTCCACCGCGACGAGCACCTGCCCCGGCCCTGGCACGGGATCTTCGACCTGTCGTATCCGCAAGACCTCCGGCCCTCCGAACTCTTCCATCACCACAGCCCGCATGACGCCCCTCCAAACGGATAAATTCGCTTCGTTTGAGGGAACCTATAACGGAGTGAATCGCTTCGCAAGGCGACTACAGTGAGCGCATGGCCCGCAAAGCTCCCCGGCACGCCGAAGCCGAACGCAACGACCACGCTCTCCTGGAGGCCGCCAAGAAGGTCCTGGCCGTGGACGGAGCGCATGCGTCGGTGGCGACGATCGCCGCACGCGCCGGAGTCGGCATCGCCAGCCTCTACCGCCGCTACCGCTCCAAGGACGAGCTCTTCCAGCACCTCTGCGCACTGTCACTCGACCAGTGGATTCGGGCCGCCGAACGCGGCCTGCAGCATGACGACCCCTGGGAGGGGCTCGCGCACTACATCGACGCCTGCATCGAGTTCAGCGGCGGTGCCCTCGGGCCGCTGGCCGGCACGATCGCCGTCACCGACGAGATGGCGGCCAAGTTCACCAGGTCCGAGGAGCTGATGCGAGATCTGGTGGCCCGTGCACACGCCGCCGGAGTGCTCAGACCGGACGCCACAGCCATGGACATCTCGCTACTGATCGAACAACTCGGCAAGTCCCCCCTGATCGAACAACTCGACCGGCAGGACCGTACCGACCTGATCGACGCAGCCCGCAACGCCCGAAAGCGTACGATCGCCATCGCTCTCGACGGCCTGCGTCCCGGCCACCCTCAACTGTCCGGGACCGCGCCCTCTCCCGCCCTCCTCGCCGAACGCTGGGAGCACGCTCCCCGAGGCTCGACGAGGCTGCCAGAACGGTCGTAGACCAAGGAGGCCAGCCGGAGCATAGGCACCCGCAAGGCTATCGACCGCGACTGGCTATTGACCTACGAAACCGCGTACGGCCACCAGATCCGCGTCGCGTTCCCACCGGACGACGCTGCCACGGCCCGCGCCGTCATCACCGCCGCCGCACACGAGATGGGCTGCACGGTTCTAGCGACAACCACCCACAGCCGCACGCCAACCTGAATTGGCTCCTGCCCCTTCAACACACGCACATGACCGGGCAGCAATTCGCCATCGAACACTACGCGCCCCACGCCGCTCCGCTCTGCCACGGCGGGTACCGCAGGCGCGGCGCTGGGCGTACAGCAGACGCGCGAGGTACTGCACGAGTTCCCTTCGGGACATCGACCGTGGCAGGGATAGGCAATCACGTGGAACCCTCCCGAAGACGTGGATCTGTCGCAAGAACCTGTCTATCGACGGCTCCACGCCTGTCTCCATCACCGCCCGACCCGCCACCTTCGCCCGTGTCGCACCACTAGGGCCACTGGACGGCCTCGACGACGAGTTCTGCGGAGCACGAATTATCATCGATCCGCTCGGCTCGAATGGTGAGCGATGACTTGCCCTTAGGTACGTTCAGTTCCTGTTCCTGGTTCCCAGAACCAGCCATGCCGTTGCCGAGAGCTTTGCCATCAGCGAGAAGCTCCCACCGAACCTGCGCGCGACCCGAGCAGCCATCAACAACGATGCCCAGATTTCTCTGGCGTGCCGGACCTGAGAGGGTGGCCTCTGCCTGAATTCTCTGTCCCGACGAGTCAAGGAACCAGCGGTTGGTACATGTAGTACTCATTACCCAGCCGAGACCCGTGGTCTCGCATTCCTGCTGTGCCGCGTCGCCGACGGAGAATCGTATCTCGGTGCGATTAGGCGGCTCAGGAAGACGAGAAAGAAGGGTCCCGCCGACCCCCATTGCCAGTAAGGCAAATGCCAATCCTGCCACAACGAGCATGCGGCGTGTCTTCTTGCGCAGGATGTCCCCGGCGGTCGTACACTCGGATTCGTATGCCGCCAGGATGTCTGGCTTGTCCAGGGAGAGCGCCAACGCACGGACAAAGGGCCTCGCCAGATCCAGCGTCGCCTTCATCCGGAAGGTGTTCGACGCTTGCACGGCCGTGAAGACACCGACCAGCGTACCTATTATCGCCGCAAACCAGGACCCCAGTTCCGCCCAGTTCGTCCAGTGCGGCATGGCTCTCCATCGCTCGGCAGTTGTAGGAAATACGAGTGAGCATAGGCGAACGTCCGGCGGCACGCCGGTTCTGCTCCGCCCTGCGGCAGGCGCCCATTGCCCCTTTTGCGCATATCCCGGCGGGCTCCCAGTTTCCGCACTCGCCGTACCACTTCCGGCGCTGACCAGGGTTTTTGAGCCGCCGTGGCAGCGTGCCGACCCCGCGCCCAGGCGACGGAAAATTCTCCCCAGGCGCGTTGGCAGTAGCACGCTGTCTCGATCTCCTTGCCCGAGTGCCCAACCCGGGGAACGCTGAAGTCTCCGGGCAGCCGGCCCTTGCTGAGATCACCTCAGTGCAGTTGCCGGATCACGTCCTGGTCGTCGGCCTCGATGAACTGCCGGGTGAGATCAGCACAGAACTCACGCACGCCGTCGAAGTCGAACGTTCCGGTCTGGGCGAGGACTCCGTCACCGTCCTTCTCGGGTGAGACGGCGTCATCGGCTGGGACGGTGGCGAATCGCCGGAAGATCTCGACCGTCGCCCGCACGTCGGCGGCGGCGACCTCGCCGGGGCGTACCCCGGCAAGATCAAGCATCGATATCAGCAGCGACTTCGTCTCACTGATCAACACGATCTCATCATCCCGCGTCGTTGCGTCACCGCCGCCTGAGCGCAGCAGTCCACACGAAAATCACATGCACGCTTCTGCCGCCGACCGCGCGTCATGGTGCTACAGATGACAACGCCAGCGACGGCGGCGATGCCGGCGAGCAATGCGAGAAACAGCAGCCAGAACATCGCAATGGACAATTCACGCAGCGGCACGATGGTGTTCAGCATCTCGACCGTGCCGGAGCCGTCGTGGGTCACAACGCCGACCGGGTGCTCGTACGCCGCAAGGGCGACGACGGTATGGACGATGTCAACGACCGTGAGTACGACGAGGCTTACGGCAGCGGGCGTTACCGCTGCATGCCTTCACGGAAGGAAGCCCGCATCCAGCGGATTACCCGCCCATGGCCACGACGAGTTCGTCAGTGCGACCCAGCCGGTTTCGACTCCGGCTGGTGATCTCCCAGTCCTCCTCGTCTATCGGACCGCCGTGGTATGTACGCGGCGGCGGTCCCTGTCAGACTGCCGATGGCCAGGGCGACGGCGAGCGGGAAGAAGAGGTCCCATGGCATCGGCAGCGAGCGACCGAGAAGGACGCCAGCCACCAGACACCCGGCAGTGGTGACCGACAGGGCAAGAACTGCTCGCAGCCGGTATCCCCGACGAATCGGCGGCATCCCGAGAGCGCCGAGGGCAGCCGCACCGACAACGGGGTCGGTCCACCCAATGCCACCGGCAGCCAAGACAACCATCACGCCGACGAGGACGCCCATCAGCGAGGAGGAGGCGGCACCCCGCAACGCCGTGGCGAGCGGCGGATCGGGAATTCCCGATTCCCCGGTGAAGACAAGACGCCCGGCTCGGTTGTATGCCCAGTCAGGCACGACCGGACCCGCAGGTGATCGCTGGGGTTCTGCGGGCCCATCGACTGCCATGCACCAAGTGTGGATCGGCGAACAAGCGATATCGACCTGCACACGAACCGTCGTCACAGGCTGACAGGCCCGGGCACCGTCCACCTCTGTCGAGGGCCGCGCGTCACGGAGCACGGCCGTCGTACAAGGATGGCGGCGCCCGGACGTGCCGATGAGCGAAAGCTTGATCATGTCGGCAGCGAAATGCTTGCTCCTCACGTGGCGTCATGTCACATAGTCGGTGCCGTGGATGAACACCTGAGCGTGGGGCGTGTGGCGCAGTTGGCCGGCGTCAGCGTCCGCACACTGCATCACTATGACGAGGTCGGCCTCCTGGAGCCGTCCACCCGGACTGCGGCGGGGCATCGGGCCTACTCCGCCGGCGATGTGGAGCGACTCCGGGAGGTGCTCGCCTACCGGCGGCTCGGCTTCGGACTGCGGGAGATCGCGGATCTGGTCGACGATCCGGCCACCGACGCGGTCGCGCACCTGTGCCGGCTGCGCGGCCTGCTGATGGACCAGCGTGACCGCGCTGCTGCCACGGTGGCGGCCATCGACAGGGAACTGGAGGCACTAGCAATGGGAACCAGGACCACTCCAGAGGAGCAGTTGAAAGTGTTCGGTGCGCAGTTGCACGACGCCATCGGGCCCGCGTACCGAGCGACGCGGCGGACCGAGCCGCGAATCGCCGCGCGCATCTGGGATGCGCTGGGCGACGCCCGAACGGTCCTGAACGTCGGGGCTGGCACCGGTTCCTACGAGCCCCCCGACCGCGACGTCACGGCGGTGGAACCGTCGGCGGTCATGCGGGCGCAGCGTCCCCCGGGTGCGGCGCCCTGCGTGGCCGCCGCGGCGGAGAGTCTGCCGTTCGCGGATCAGTCCTTCGACGCCGCGATGGCGGTCAGCACCGTCCATCACTGGCCGGACCCGATCGCCGGGCTGCGGGAGATGCGGCGTGTGGCTCGCCGCGTGGTGGTGTTCACCTACGACGCCGCTGACACCGGCTGGCGTCAGCGGTTCTGGCTCACCCGCGACTACCTGCCCGAGTTCGCAGACCTTCTCGTCGGATGGCCGTCCCTGGCCGAGCCGACCCGCGCGATCGGAGGACGCGCGGAGCCCGTGCTCGTGCCGTGGGACTGCGCTGACGGCTTTTTCGAGGCACACTGGCGCCGGCCTGAGGCGTACCTGGACGAACATGTACGCCGGGCGGTTTCGGTATGGACCAGAGTCGGACCGCAGGCCGAGCAACGGGCGATCAGCACACTCCGCGAAGACCTCTCTTCAGGCCGGTGGGTCGGACGTAATCGCAATCTCGTCGCCCTCGACACCGCAGAGCTCGGCCTCCGTCTACTCGTAGCCTGAGCCACCGTGCGCGACGCACAGATCCGATGCCCGCTCATGCCGCGACGCGCTCGTCACCGAAGGTGACGTCGCGCCCGTCACCGTGTGAGTCGAACGCCCTCCTGCAAAGCGCCACAAGATCCGGTGGGACCGGAATTTACGGCCCGGTAACGACATTCGCGAGCGGCTCGCCCGCCACGTACCGCCGTACCTGGTCGACCAGCAGCCGTCGGGCCCGCGGTGCCAACGCGGCGGTCAGGCCGCCGACGTGCGGGCTGATCAGGACGTTCGGTGCGCACCACAGCGGATGGTCGGCGGGTAGCGGCTCGGGTTCGGTGACGTCCAGGGCAGCGTGCAGCCGACCCGCGTTGAGCTCGGCGAGCAGCGCCTCGCTGTCCACCACCCGCCCCCGTGACACGTTCACCAGCAGGGCGCCGTCGGCCATCCTGGCGAGGAAATCCCTGTTCACCAGGCCCTCGGTCTCCGGGGTCAGCGGGGTGGTCAGGATGACCACATCCGCTCGGGGCAACATCTCCGCAATGTCGGAGACTGGCCGTACGCCGGGGCGGGCACTCCGTGCCACCCGGCTGATCTCCACCTCGAACCCAGCGAGCCGGCGCTCGATCGCGGCGCCGATCGAGCCGTATCCGACGATCAGCACTCGGGCGTCAGCCAGCCCGGTCGACCAGCCCGAGGCCCAACGGCCCTCTCCCCCCGCCCGAACGAAATCCGGCAGCCGACGCCGGGCGGCCAGGGTGAGTGCCACGGCCAGTTCGGCGGTGGCCGCGTCATGCACGCCCCGGCCGTTGGCCAGGATCAGGCCAGGCCGCAGGTACGGCAGGACGTGGTCGTAGCCGGCGGTCACGGTCTGCACCACCTTGAGTCGGGGCATCCGCGCGATCGGCTTGCAGAGACGCGGATCAATAATCCCGTACGGAACCGCATAAAACTCGACATCGTCCAGGTTCTCGGGCACGGGTTGAGTTCCGTCGTACAGCGCGACGTCAAGATCGCCAAGCTCGGCCACTGCGTCGGGGTGAGAGATCAGGTAGCGCACGGCGACAACCATGCCTTATTTCTCGCCTGGAGGGCCGGTCAAGGCAAGTCGACACCCTTGAGTGTCACAGTGAGTAAGGCTGGTGGGGATCTGGCCGCTCCAAGCGTCCTGATTAGGCGCTGTGGCCGGTATCCGATAGATCATCTCACGCCAATCAGCGGCTCGACTGATCGCCGCGATTGTCAAACTGCGGGTACCGCCTCGGTGGGCCCTGTCGTGAAGAAGCGGATGATGTCGTCGGCTGCGGTTGGGGACAGCATCATCGCCTGGACTCGCGCGGACATTTCGGCGATCGGGTGAGTTCTGGTGAACATCGCCTCCTCGTACCTCCGGATCGCCGCGTCTGGGTCGGCGGGACTGGTGGCGAGTTCGACGGCGAGTTCGGCGGCGTCGAGCATGGCCTGATTGGCGCCCTCGCCGACCGGCGGCATGAGGTGCGCGGCGTCACCGATGAGGGTGATGCCCGGCTGGTGGACCCAGCGGGTACCGGTGGGCATCGCCTCGATCCTGCGCGGCGTCGGCGGGCTGTCGCCGGCTTCGATGAGTGCGGTGAGGCTGGCGTCCCAGCCATCGAACATGTCCAGCAGAGCACGCTTACTACGGTATGTGTCGATGTCGCGATTTTCTGCGCGCAACGAGATTCCGACCCGGATGCTGCCGTCGCCGAGGCGTTGCGCCGCAAGGATCTGGTTCACGCCGATGCACCACAGGTTGCCGGGACCGACCAGCTCAGCGAGATCCGGGTGACGCCGGTCGGCGTCGCTGATGTTGAGTTCCACCAAGGTGGCCACGTGGGACAGTGTCACGTCAGTCAGCAACGATCGGACGATCGAACGCGTGCCGTCGGCGCCGATGAGAATGTCGCAATCGGTCCTGTGGCCACCATCGAACCTCAGCCCGAGGCCCCCGTCGGGGCGTGGCGTCGCCGCGACGAGCCGGTGCTGCCAGGCCACCGTGTCGCCGGGAAGCGAGTCGAGCAGAAGATCACGCAGTACGCTGCGGTCGATCTCGGGACGTCCGGAGAATGAGCCGGGTTGCGGCTTGTGGTGCACGAGGGTGCGTCCGGCCGGGTCGAGGATGCGATGCTCCTCGCCCTCCGGCCGCGCCTCGGACCGGAACCGGCCGGCGAGGCCCGCCTCGGCCAGGGCCTGCTGCCCGGACTCCGGGTGCAGGTCGAGCGAGCCGCCCTGTGATCGCGCGGATCGGCTTGCCTCGCGTTCGTACACCACCGCGTCGATGCCGTGCCGGTGCAGGATTCGTGCCAACGTCAGGCCGCCGAGCCCACCCCCGGCGATCGCGATTCGCGTCCTCATCTGCGTTACCGTACACTGTATTTTGTGGATACGGCGTACGGTAGCGAAGTGTTGCCCGTCTGGGAGCGGCCCGAGCCTCAGGCGCGGGCGGCGCCGGTGCCGTTGAGTCGCGCGAAGATCGCGGCTACGGCGATCCGCCTGGCGGACGCGCACGGCCTCGACGGAGTGTCGATTCGCAAGATCGCAAAAGAGCTCGGTGTCGGCCCGATGCGGCTCTACGACTACGTGCTCAACAGAGCTGAACTGCTCGATCTGATGGTCGACGCCGTCTATGCCCAGATCGCCGAGGCCGGCCAGCACTCCGAGTGGCGTGCCACGGTACTGGCCATCGTTCACCGGACCCGCGACGCCACCCTCGAGCATGAGTGGTTCGCCGACCTGCTCGGCGCAAGGCCACACCTGGGACCTCACGCCCTCGCCGTGGGCGAGTCGACCGCGGCGGCGCTCAGCCAGGCCCCTGGCGTACGCGACGTCGACGACCTCCAGCGTGCCCTGGGCGCCCTCAACGCCTTCATCATCGGAGCGCTTCGCAGAGAGGTCACCGAGCGCCGTACCGCCCGTTCCACCGGCACCGACCTGTCCGCCTGGCAGGCCAGCCTCGGGCCCTACCTGACCCGCATGCTCGAAACAGGCCGCTACCCCACCGTCGCCCGGCTCGTCCTCGACGGTGCCCACCTCGACGCCGAGGAGACCTTCCACCGCAATCTGACCACCATCCTGGACGGCATCACCGGCCACCCCCACACGTGACCTGCTGCTCGCAGGCCGGTGGTCGGCTGAACACCGCGTCGTGAACCGTAGGGGTGGTCCCATCCGATGATGGGGTGTGAGCGACACCCTTGACGTTCTCCCCGCCCTGAAGGGCGGGGATTCCCTCCGCGCTGCGCGCAGAACGGCGCGCAGCGCCCGGGCGGATTCCTGCTTCACGGCGCGGTGCCGGCACGGGTGCCGGTCTTACCTGCGCTCCACAGGCGTTTGGGCTCTCGGCGCGTCCCGCCGCGAGCACGTTGACGGCCGCGTTGATGTCCCG
>NZ_BMNB01000057.1 GCF_014646235.1 Micromonospora sonchi
AGCATCGCCAACAGCTCCTCGTACGAGGGCGGGACCTGCGGGACGGGCGACACACCATGATCATGCCAGCCGATCAACCAGAGTGGACCACCGGCCGCCGACTCACCTCAAGCTGAATACGTACGGCGCGACCGCTGCGAGAGGGTCTGCCGCGCCAAAGATGGCGGCACCCGCAGCTAGCACAATCCGCGGGTATCAAGGCCCCATCTGTGGTAGTAGCATCTACTGCGACCCCTCGACGACTCGGGATGACGTGGTGAATCCGTGGTTGCAGGTAGGGCTGTCGGTAGTCATCGGTTTGATGACGGCGGCGGGCGCCTTGATCGGAGTCCGGCTATCCGTGCGCGGCGCCGATCGAGCGACTGGACAGCGTGAATTGGCCGGGCGTCGAGAAGAGTGGTGGCGACGCTTTACCTGGGCGGCTGAGCTTGCGTTGGACGATGCTCCGGCGAAGCGTGTAACTGGATTGAAGCTACTCGCCAAGCTCGCGCAATCGGAGTTGGCAGAGCGCGACGAATGCCTTTTGCTCGACGTGTTCCAGGGGCGTGTACTCGACGAGCTATTGAGTGACCTGCCAGATAGCAGTAAAGGCGGTGATCGCTTTGACCGAGCAGCATGAAGTTACCGCAGAGCACGTGGCGGCAGCCCAACTTCGGATGGTCCTCGATAAGAAGCTCGGGCGAGAGACACCCGAGCCTATCAGGCGAATCGCGGCTGATCGCCGTAGCCGTCCAGCCGCTCGCCCAGTGATACCGCTCCAACGGGAAGAGCGGGCAGATTCACGGAACCGGACGGACGAAGCGCAAGACAAGCCGTCGAAACTGTCCGTAGGAGCCCCAGCATCGCAACAGGACCGGATAGAAGTAGTCATAGTCGATGACCAGCCGGCTGTCATTGAGGGAATTCGATGGTGGCTGGCTGCAGATTCACGGCTGGCTGTGGTCTCGACCGGTGATGATTTGGACGCGGTGTTGGCCGAGCATCCGAGGGCGGACGTTGTCGTGCTCGATCTTCAGCTACATGGGCGGTCTATGATCGACAAAGTTGCCGAGCTTAGCAATGCAGGGCAGCGTGTGGTGGTCTACGCCGAGGCCACCGACGCTGACACCATCTTGGCTACGCTGGATGCGGGCGCCGTTGCCTTTCTTGCCAAGCATGAGTTGCGAGAAGACTTCGTCAACACTGTGCTTGAAGCGGCCCAAGATCGGCCGTATGTGCCTCCAGCAATGGCCGGTGCGATTGTCGGAGACCGGCGTGCCGATCGGCCAGAGTTATCTGAGAGAGAGCGCGAGGCTCTGCTCCTCTGGTTCCAATCGATGTCGAGGGCTTCGGTAGCGCGCCGAATGGGCATTAGTCAACGCACGGTCGATGAGTACGTTCGGCGAGCCCGAATTAAGTACGCCCAAGCCGGTCGACCCGCGCAGACCAAATCGGCAATGCTCGCCCGAGCCGTAGCAGATGGTTTGCTTCATCCCCCACACGTAGGTGCGGAACACGAGGAGGCACCCGATTCCGTGGGTCAGCTTCCGCGTCCACCTTGACGACCGTAGACCGATTGCTTTACTCCCGTTGGCTGCATCGTCACGGCTACTGGAACAGCTATCGTCGCGAGCCTCGCTTTGCAGATCGGGGCTAATCGGCGAGGTGCTCCAGCACCGAGCGACGAAGAAGACCCGCTGACCAGCGCCGTTGAAGATCGCCGCCGACGCCGCCAGACCCGGCGGCGCCAGAACCGTAATGCGAAGGTTCGAGTAGTGCTTTGTCATGATCGGAGTTGGTCTCGGGGTTTTCGTTTGATTGGGAAGCGGGTTTTGCAGGTGGGGCAGGCGCCAGCCAGCCTGGCCAGGAGGGCTTGTAGTTCCCGCGCCGAACGCACCCGCCGCCGGGGCCGGTGGTGGCGTCTCGACGCTGGCCGGCGGGCCCTGCTCGCCCTGGCCCATCTCCGTAACGGCGACACTATCGCCCGCCTGGCCTGCGGCTTCGCGATCAGCGTCACCACGGCCTGGCGATACGTCCGGGAAGCCATCGGCCTGCTCGCCGCAGACGCGCCGGACCTCAACGGGGCGATCCGGCGCATCGGCCGGCTCGCGTACACGATTCTCGACGGCACCCTGATCCCGATCGACCGGATCGCGGATCAGAGGCCGTACTACTCCGGGAAACATAAGCGCCACGGAGTGAACGTGCAGGTCATCGCCGACTGCGCCGGACGCTTGGTCTGGGCCTCGCCTGCCCTGCCTGGTGCGGTGCATGACCTGACCGCCGCCCGTACCAACGGCCTGATCGACGCGCTGAACAGCGCGAACGTTATGACCTTCGCCGACAAGGCGTACCAGGGCGCCGGCGGCAGCGTCCGTACGCCGTTCAAGCGGCACCGTCACCGGCCCCGACTGTCCCGCCGACAGAAGACCGTCAACCGCCACCACGCCAAGATTCGCGCAATCGGCGAACGCGCCGTCGCCACCCTCAAGGGCTGGAAAGTCCTGACCAAGCTGCGCTGCTGCCCTCGACGCGCCACCGCGATCGTGCAGGCCATCCTCGTCCTACATCACGTCCAGACCAGCCGAAACCCACGATGAAAAGGGCCCAGCGACATCTCGGCCTGGTTGTATATGAGTGAGATCCAGTCGGGGAGAGCGTGCCGCATGGTGGGCCTCGATGCCGGCGAGCTGCAATGCGCTCACCCCACCACCGCGACGGTGGTCAACGCCATGGTGCCCGCGTCCGCGCAGACCGGATGGCAGTTGCTGCGCTCGTGCTGACCACAGATACCCGAACGGCCACCGAGGTCCGAGGCAAAAGTCGGTGATGCCGACGGCATCACTACCTGCCAACCGGACGTTGGGGGCTCACGATGATTGTGCAGTTGGCCGGGCTGCCCGGCACGGGCAGAAGCCGCCATCCTTGATCTCAACAGAGGATCTTGTAAACAACGCCGTCAGGGCATCGAGATAGGCACCGTGCTCCAGCACCTCGTGGTCGGCTCTGCTGAGCTGGCCGTATTCGTCGAGGAAGCTGTCGCGCAGGCCGGGCTGGACGGGCCAGATGCGGGTGGCGAGGCGTACGAGGTCGCGGGCGGGCAGGTCGTAGCGGCTGTGTTCGAAGTCGATCAGGCGGACGGCGCCGTCGTCGCCGTAGATCATGTTGCGGGGCATGAAGTCGAGATGGCAGGGCACGGTCGGTAGTGGTGCGAGGTCTTGGAGGGCTCGCATGTGGGCGCGTACCTCGGCGCGGGCGTCGGGCGTGATGCGGTCTCCGGCTCGGTGGATCCAGTACTCGGCGCGTTGGGCGAGCCAGGCCGTCCAGTCCGGCTTCAGCCTCGGTGGTCCGGCGGCGTGGAGCATCTTGAGTAGCCGCCCCGCTTGGCGGTAGGCGTCCTGCTCGGCCTCGGGGTCGAGTGTTCGCTGGTTGAGTGGGACACCTGGCAAGGCGGTGATGACGATCGCGGGCGGATCGTCGGCGGCTGCGAGTAGGCGGGACGCCCGGTCGCCGAGGGCCGGTACCCAGCTCCGGTAGGCGTGTATCTCCTGGGCGTGCCGTTCCTGGCTGCGGTGTGGTTTGACGATCACTTCCCCGTGCTCCGCGGTTGAGGCGCGGAGTACGTAGGTGCCCGCGTGGCCTCGGTGCCAGGTGACGGGTACTGCGTCGGTGTCGAGGAGGCGCCGGCAGAGTTGGAGGAGGTCGGCGCTGCTCATTGCTCGACTTCAAGGTGACGGGTGTCGTTGTGGGCGACGAGTTGCCAGATGGTGCGACCGAACCGGTTGGTCGGTCGCTGCCATCGGGTGATCGAGGCGTGGTCGCTGACGTAGCCGAGCCGTAGGCAGGCATTCCGGGGAAGTGTGAGGAGTAGGTTGTTGGCGGCCTCGATGGTCTCGCCGTGGGCGGCGACGAGGATCCGCTGGCCCTCGTGTCGGGCGAGGACCTGCTGTAGGGCTTTGATTGCCCGGTCGAGGTATTGGTTCCAGGTTTCGGATCCGTTGGCGTACGGGATGTTGGGGGCGTGTTGGGGTGGGCCCTGAAAGGCGGTTTTGACGTCCGTCCACGGGCGGCCGTCGGCGTCGCCGTGGTCGGGCCCGCGGAGTTCCGGCTCGACGGTGGGCGGTAGGTGGAGGGCCTGGGTGATGACCTCAGCGGTCTGGACTACCCGAAGTCGGGGCGTGGAATAGAAGGCCGCGTAGGGTCGGGTTGCGTGCTCGGCGGCCAGCCGGGCAGCGAGCCGGGTGACCTGGCGGCGTCCGCGGTCGGTCAGTCCGGTGCAGCCGTGTGCGCCGCCTACGATCCCGGCGACGTTGCAGGCAGCCTCGCCGTGGCGGGCGATGACGAGTTCGGTGGTGGGGGCCATCGGCAGGGCTCCTTCGGAGTGGTCAGGCTGGAGCGAACGGGTCGGGCCAGGGCCGGACGGTGGGCCATGGGTGTCGGTATCCGTTGGTGGCGAGGTACCGGAGCGTCAAGAGGCGGTGTAGTTCGGCGTATTGCCGCAGCTCGTCAAGGTCGCATCGGTTCGGGGCGATGGCGGTCCGGTAGGCGTCGACGCAGCTCGTCAGGGTGGATTGGTCGAGGCAGCCGTACGTCATGGAGGCGGTGACGAGTAGCCCGGCCAGGTCGTAGCCGAAGGGGGCGAGAGTGAGGTCGTCGAAGTCGACGACGGCGACGTCTTCGCCCTCAACGAGGTAGTTGCGGACGTTCGGATCCTTGTAGAAGGCCACCGCCTGGTCAACCCGATCGAGGACGGCGTCGAGCGCGGTCAGGTCGACGCCGGTGATGTGGGCGGCACGGTGCAGCGCTTGCCGACGCGGGCCGGCGAAGTGTGGAAGCACCAGCCCGGTCGCCGTGGTGTGGGCTTGGTCGAGGCGCGCGGTATGCAGTTCTCTCCGGTACGCGGTGTCGTGCAGCCGGCCGAGCGTGGCCGCCATGCGGGGCAGGTCCGCCACCTCGGGTGTCCGGCCCGGTAGCCGCTCGAAGACCAGGTGGTGCCTGGCCCGCGTCACCAGGCGGGGGAGGCGGACGCCGGACTTCAGCCCGGTGAGCCAGTCGTGGTGGGCCGCCGCTGCTGAGCAGCGTTGCGGATCGTCGTACCGCTTGATGAAGAGATTGCTGGTCATCGTCGTGCTGCCAGGGCGTAGCTGACGGTGGATCGGGTCAGGTACGGCGGTGCCGGTAGTCGTTCCCGGAGGATCGCGGCGAGGTCGCCCGGCGCACCGGCGAGGCGGATCCGGTACTTCGGGGTCGTGGCGAGGTATCGAGCGAGATGCGTGACGTCGGCGAATTCGAAGACGTGTTCCTCATGCAGGATGTCGAGCATCGTGAGGTGGGCGGCGGCGATGTCGAGCAGGTTGCGGCTGTGGAAGCTCTCGTAGAGGCTCGGCCGGCGAGCGGCGTTGGTGTCGAGGTCGGCGGTTTGGACGAGTTGATCGAGTTCGGCGTAGCTGTCCAGCGATTTGGTCGCCAGGACGGCGATGCCTCCGGGGCGGAGGCAGCGGGCGATCTCCGCGACCGCGTCGGCCGGTGCGGGCGAGTGATAGAGGCAAAACGCGGCCACCGCCGCGTCGGCCAGCGCATCGGGCAGCGGTAGGTGGTGGAAGTCGGCGCAGATCGCCGCGCCAGTTCGGCTGGCCTCGGCCAGCCGGGTACGGACGGTGGCCAGCAGCGCGGACGAGGCGTCGACAGCGATGAGGCGTCGGGGGCGGAGACGGTCGGAGATGCGGAGGGTGGTGGTGCCGCGTCCGCAGCCGATGTCGAGCACGACCGCGCCGGGTGGGGTGCGCTGAGCGACCAGGTCGACGATGACGTCGGCGCCGTCCCGTCCGGCGATCTTGGCTTCGCGTAGTGCGCGGGTGCGGTCTGCGAGCCGGTCGCTGGAACGGTAGAGGTCACCGCGAACCAGATCTGGATCAAGGAACGGGTTAGCCGACATGGGTCGTCTCCCATGCCGCGTCGGTCAGGTCATCGGCTGGGCTTGTTGACGTATCCGTTCGATCAGTTGATTGGCTTGGCGGCGGCTGGTGAGCGAGATCAGTCGAATGTGCGGCCCGTGTTCTCGGATGAGGTTCTGGACACGGGGTCGCATGGTGCGCCGGTAGCCGAGGATGTACCGGACGAAGTTCCAGGTGATCCGGTCGTAGACACCGTCGGCCTGGTGCTGGCCACCCCGGTAGCGTCGACGTCGCTGGGCGATGCCCCAGAGGCAGGTGGCGGCGGGAAGGTCGAGGAAGATCACGGTGTCGGCGGCGGCCAGCCGGATCGGCAGGGTGCCGGCGTAGTTGCCTTCGATGATCCAGCGCTCGCCGGTGACAAGTTTCTCCTGCTTGGCAGCGAACTCCTCCTGCGGCAGCGGGTTCCACTGCTCGTCGTAGAAGATCGCGTCGAGGTGGGTCAGCGGCGCGTCGAGGATCTGGGCGAGCTGCCGGGCAACGGTCGACTTGCCGCTGCCGCCGCAGCCGATGATGGCGATCCTGTCCATGGTCCTCCAGGGTAAGGGCGGTGCGGGGTGAGGTTGGGCTGACACGGCGGGTCATGACGGCACCGGTTCCGGATGGCGTAGGAGACGATCGAGCACGCCGAGCTGGGTGGAAAGCCGGAACGGGTCAAGACGGCGCAGGCAGTCGTCGATCAGGTCGGCATGATTGTTGGTCCTGGCGATCTCGGCGAGCCAGCCGACCCGATGCCGTACGTCGATGGCGTGCCTGACGTGCAGGCTCGCCGGTACGAGTTTGGCGGCACCGCGGACACCGGTGGGCAGCAGAGGCACGCAACCGGCGAGGACCGCTTCGAAGATCCGTTGGGTGATCTGGCCGGCTTCGGCGTAACGGCCGGGGAGCAGCAGCACCGTGGCGAGTGCGTCGGCGTGGATCTCGGCGACCTGTGGGAACGGGACCCGGCCGACGAAGTTGAGGCCGGGCCAACGGTGAGTATTGTTCCACTTGCCGGCGATCAGGTGCGGCAGGTGTGCGGCGGCGGGAGCGAAGAAGGTGTCGAAGGCCTCGTCACGGTCGTACTGGTTGCCGACGTAGACCAGCGGCGTCGAGCGGTTCTGGGCAGCGAGCATGGTGGGATCGGCGCTATCGAGGATCGCGTCGGCGACGGGGAAAAGCAGCGGCGTCGCTCCTGGGCTCGGGCGCATGGCCGCTTCGCAGATGGTGACGTTGCCGGTCCGGCGAAGCGGATCCGCCGGGTCGAGCTGCCTGTCCTTGTCCCAGAGGATCGTCGGAGTGCCGAGCCGGTGGGTGTAGTGGGCGATGAGTTCGGCCTGCCGGTGCAGGTCGCAGGTATGTCCGGGCCGACCGCACGGGGTGGTGTTGCGGCCGGCGATGGGCCAGCGCCATTCGAGGAACAACGCGTCGAGCTCGGGTAGGCCGACATCCCACCGGTAGCTGCTGGTGAGGTCGAGGCCGGCGTCGCAGAGGTCGCGATTGGGCTGGAGGAACACGATGTCGTGGCCGGCCTGGCGAAGCCCGTCAACCAGGGGCCGGCGGTGACTGCGCCCGCCGTCGGGGGTGTCGACAACGCCGGAGCCGAGAAAACCCCAGAAACTGTAGCCGATCAGCACTTCGTCACCCACCAGCCTTCGATGAGCAGGGCGTCCAGACCGGTCCCGACGAGGCAGTCCAGGGCCATGTTCGGGGTGCCGCAAATCGGTTCGCCCTTGATGTTCAACGAGGTGTTGATCAGCACCGGATGTCCGGTGATCTCGCCGAAGGCGGTCAGCACGTTCGCGAGGAACGGGTGCTGCATTCGGGTCACGGTCTGAACCCGGGCGGTGCCGTTGCCGTGCACGATCGCAGGTAGATCGGCCCGGGCCAGTTCGGTGACCGGTGCGGCGATGGACATGAACGGCGAGGGCTGGCGAAGCCGCACATAGTCGGCGGCCTTGTCGGCGAGGACCATCGGAGCGAAAGGGCGGAACGGCTCGCGGAACTTCACCGTGCCGTTCAACCGGTCCACGACCTCGTGGGCGAAAGGCGACGCGAGGATGGACCGGTTACCCAGCGCGCGTGGCCCGGCTTCCAGAGGGCCGGTGAAGAGTCCGACGATCGCCCCGTCGGCGAGTTGCCGGGCGAGGTGCTGGACCGGCTCGGCCGGGCGTGCGGCGGCCAGGCCGGGCCGTGGCTCGGCAGGTAGGGCCAGGCCCGGGTAGGCCGGGCCGAGGTAGCAGCGCCTGCCAATGCCGGTGGGTGGGCGGCCGGTGACGTCGAGCCAGGCGGCTGCGGCAGCGCCGATCGCGGTGCCCGAATCTCCTGGCGCGGGCGGGATGTGGATCTCATCGGCAATGCCGGCCTGGGCAATCTGCCCTGCGGCGACACAGTTCATCGCGACGCCGCCGCCGAGACAGAGCAGACCAGAGCCGGTCAGCCGCGCGGCTCGCCTGGCCAGGTGCAGCATGACCTGCTCGGTGCGTTCCTGTAGGGCGGCAGCGACGTCGGCGTGCACCGGTTCGACCGGGGCGTCCGGTGGTCGGGGCGGGCAGGCTGCGGCGGTGAACGCCGGGCTCGTCCGGCGGTACCGGCTGGACAGCACCCGCAGCGGAAACAGGCTCGGATCGAGAGTGAACCCGTCCGTGGTCAGTCGGATCGCGCGGAACATCAGGTCACGGAAGCGTGCCGGGTCGCCAAGGGCGGCCAGCGCCATGACGGTGCCTTCCTCGTCGCCGCGCCGCCACCCGAGGTGCTCGGTCACGGCGCCATACGCGTAACCGAGCGACGCCGGATCCCTGACGGACTCGGCCAGACGGAGGCGGAAGGGCTGCTCATCGTGGTGTGTGGCGTGCCAGATCGTGGTGGTCTGCAGTTCGCCGAGACTGTCCACCACCAGGACCGCCGCATCGTCAACCTCGGCGGCGAGGAAGGCATAGAGGGCGTGTGCACGATGGTGCAGCACGGGGACGAGCCGAGCGAACGGGAACCTTTGCGACAGATCCCGCATGCGCGCCCGGTAGCGGCGCTGCACGGTGCGGAAGCTGCGTGCGCGTGGAATAGCCCGACTGCGGGTCGAGGTCCCCACCAAGTGAGCGGGAAGTTGACCGAGCGCCGACAGGTAGCGGCCACCGTCAAAGTTGTACGCCACCGTCGTCACGTCGTCAGCGGTGAGACCGGCCTGGTCGAGGAGCCAGGCCACGGCTTCGGCCGGATACGCCTTGCTGTGCTTGACCCCGTCGAGGCGTTCCTCTTCGGCGAAGCCGATCAGGTGGCCGTTGACCAGGAGCGCCGCAGCCGAGTCGTGGGTGAAGGCGCAGAGCCCAAGCACCACCTCGGCATCATGTGCGGACCGCTGCGCGCCCATCACCGGCCGCCGGACGTGCGCGAGGTGAGGTGGTCGTACCAGGTCACCAGGGCATGGCCGAGCGGATCGGAAGTATCGGCGGCGATCTTGCGTGCCTGGTCGCGCTCACTGGATTTCCAGGCACGGTAGCTGGCGAGAGTCCGGCCAAAGGCATCCCAGGTCGAACCATCGCCAGGGCCACTGTTGCCAGAAATCACGCATTCGATGAGGGCATCGAGGTCGGGCCAGGGCACGGCGACCGGATCCAGTTCCGCAGTGCCCTCGGCGCCCTGCAGGGAAGCGGCGGCTGCCTCTACGTTGTCGGCGTACAGGTGCAGGGAGTCGACGTGGTGGTGGTATTCGCCCAGCTCGACGCCGAGCCAGCCCGCCATCAACTCGTGGATCAGCGTGGTTGTGAAAATGTCGTACGGAAAGCCGAGCCACAGGTCCTGGCTGCGCATGCTGGTGTGCATGATCAGCCGCCCGTCCCGGATGAAGAACCGGTACCCGAGAGTGCACGGCACGTCGCGGTAACCCCGATGGTCGCGAGAGGGGTCGTACAGCTGGATCACCCCTCGTCGTGAGTCCCGGTCCTTGAGCAGCTGCTGCCGTACCGCGTCGAGCTGGTCGATCTGGTCGTCCCATCGGCGCAGCCGCGGCCCATACGCGCCGCGCAGCACACCGTCGTCGGCGTATATGCGCAGCCGGTCGTTGTAGTCGAAGATCCAGGGAGCGTCGGAACCGGAAAGGATCCAGAGCGCCTCCGCGACCGCGAAGGCGGGATTGATCACCCTGACAGGTGGCACGTCGACGAGCCGCCGCCGGGGATTCGTGAGGCACAGGTGCGCTCCGACCACCTCGGTCGTGGTGAGGTCACGCGGACAGACGACGCGACCGTTGAGCAGTACGGCCTGGCATGCGGCGGTGAACAGCTCACTTGCCGAGCCTGCGGTCAGCACGATCATGTGTAACTCCCTTGTACAGGTCAGGAGGCGAAGGCGGCGAGACGATCGCCGGAGAGGTTGACCAGCCAGGTGGCCTGGCGGGTAAGGCCCTCACGGAGCCCGACAGTGGGCCAATAGCCGAGTAGCCGGCCAGCGCGGGTGAGGTCGGCCGCGGTCGCGGCCACGTCGCCGGGTTGAGCGGACACAACCTGCACCGGCACCTCGCGGCCAGTGACCTTGGCCGCTTCGTCGATCACCGTCAGCATCGAGACGCTGGCACCGCCGCCGATGTTGATGACCTCGGCTCGGCCATCGAGGTGACCGGCGGCGAGGGTCGCGGCGATGACATCCCCGACGTAGGTGAACTCCCGTCGCTGGCTTCCGTCGCCGAAGAGCGTGACCGGAAAACCGGTGTAGGCGGCGAACAAGACCCGGCCAATCGCCATATCCGGACGCTGCCGAGGCCCGTACACCGTGAAGTAGCGCAGCGCCACGACACTCAGTGGGCTTTCGGCTCGCCGGGCGTAGGCGAGACAGAGTTGCTCGGCGGCGAGCTTGCTCACCCCGTACGGAGATGCGGGGCACGTCGGGTCGTCTTCGCGGCTGGGCTGATTGGCCGGCCCGTAGACGCTCGACGACGAGGCGACGACCAACCGGCGTACGCCTTGGCGGGCGCAGGTATCGAGCAACCGGTGCGTGCCGAGGACGTTGGCCTGGGTGTAGTCGAGGAACTCGCGGCCCCACGAGGGCCGAACGCCGGGTCGTGCGGCGAGGTGGAAGACGGTGTCGCAACCAGCCACGGCCTCGTCGAGCGGGTCGGCGGCCAGATCCAGGCAGCAGGAGGAGAAGAGAGGACTGGCGGCGGCGCCAGCCAGGTTCTCGTCCGCCAATGGATGCTCGCCGAGTCGACGACGGTCCAGGCCGACGACCGTGACGCCTCTGGCCAGCAAGGCGTCGACCAGGTGTGAGCCGATGAAGCCGGCGGCACCGGTAACCAGGACACGAGACATCATCGATGCCCTTCCTTTCGCATGGTCTGCTCGAAAAGCCGCTGCCAGACGTGGTTGAACAGGGGCGGGTCGACGCGCGGGAGATCCACTCGCTCGGCCATAAGCACGGGTTCAGGGCGGACCGGTCTGGCGGAAGTGTTGGGAGTCGCTGCGGTGGCATGGCGGGAGATGTAGAGAGTCATCGCCGCCGCGCCCCGATGTGTGCCGTACCGTGTTCGGGCTGGTGTGGCTGGCTGTCGGGCGTGCGGCATCGGCGGCCGGTGTGGCGGACCCGCCCGGAGTCTGGCGGGTCCGCAACCGGGAGGCGGCGAGTGGGAAAGTCTCGCCGGTCGCTCGCCTGCGCAGCCTCGATGGCAGTACGCGGGCGCGGAGTCAACCTCACGGCACCAAAGCCGGCCGCCGTCGCGGCAATCGGATCCGGCCGGGGCGACGCAGTATCGGGTCTGTGCGACGTGTCCACCATGAACCTCATGCCGTTGACGGGACTGGTCGGCGACCACCGAGGCCAGCCCAGAGCAGGCGGCTTCGATGTTCCGCAATAGCGAACCGTCCGCGGCAACGGACCGGTACCGTCCACCACCCGTCCAATCGCAACCGGGTGGTGACGACCCGTAGCCGGATTGGCTAGCGTGAGCGATGTCGACAGGCGATGCCCGGAGGTGCGCGATGGCGGGACGGCGCTACCCCTCGAACCGGCGGCTAGCGTGGGAGAGGCTCCAACGCGGGTGGTCCTACGAGGAGGTCACCGAACGCATTCGCACCGAGATGAGTCGCGCCGGAGAAACCGACACCGGGCTCAACGCCAACACCGTCCGGCGGTGGGAGATCGGCGAGCGGTGGCCGGATCCGCGGTACCGCAAACACCTGGTCGCGATCTTCGGCAAGCCGGCCAGTGATCTTGGCCTTCTCACCCCCGACGAGCTGGCCGTACGCCCCGACACGGAAGCACTGCACGAGTTCAGGAGGTTGTGGGACATGCTCACTGGAGAGGACAACGGCAACGGTTGGAACCGCGCATCCGTGCTACGTGCGCTGGTCGGTGCCAGCATGCTGCCCCTGGTTGCGCCCTTGCTGTCCCTTGACCCGGAAGCCGCACACGCCGACGGCAAGACCATCGACCCCGACTCGTACCGGCAGATCGTGCGCTGCCAACGCGAGCTGTACTGGACCAGCCCGGCCCGGCCGCTCTACGAGGCCGCCTACGCCCACACCCAGCTCGGCATCGGGCTCCTGCGCGCTGCCACCGGTGCCAGCCGGACCAGCCTTGCCTCCGCTCTCGCGGAGTCCGCGCTGCTCACCGCCCGACTCGCCTTCTTCGACCTCAGCCAACCCGCCATCGCCGAACGCTGCTACGACGTCGCCCTCGCCGCCACCCGCGAAGCCGGCGACCACGCTCTGGCCGCCGCCGTCCTCGGCCACATGGCGTTCGTCCCAGCCTTCGGCCACCAGCCGGCCAACGCTCGGCCGCTGATCGACGCGGCTCTCCAGCACACCTGGCACGGCGTCAGCCCCATGGTCCGGTCATGGCTGCACTGCGTCGCCTCAGAAGTGGAGGCGCGTGCCGGAGCCGCAGCCGCCAGCCGTCGCCACATCGACCTTGCGGCAGGCGCGGTCGACAGTGACGGCACACCGCCCGAATGGCTCGACTTCTACGACAACGGCCGCCTGCACTCGTTCGCTGGTTACGCGGCCCTAGCCGGCGGCGACCACAACGAAGCCGCTAACCAGCTCAACCAGGCACTCGCCGCGCTCTCCACCGACGCCAAGCAGCGCAGCGTCGTGCTCGCCGACCTCGCCACGGCTCATGGTCGCGACGGCGACCGGGCCGCTGGCTACCTCAATCAGGCCGTCGACGCCCTGCAAGACGACTGGTACGGCGTCGGTCTCGACCGGGTCCGAGCCGTCCGTCCCATGCTCGGCGACAGCCGACACGGCACCCTGCTGGACGAACGCGTCGCCGCCCTCACCGCCGGCCGCGCCGCGCTGCCGGGTAGTTAGCGCGCCGACTCGTTGTGCTTGCGCACGAGGTCAGGCAGCTCGGCCAGCGAGTCAAGCTGGAACAGGCACCGGTCGCTGACCGCCTTGTCGCCAAGGATGTAACCCCAAGGACCGCGACGGACCAGGGCGGTCGCGATACCCGCCTCCTGCGCCGGCCGGATGTCGTTGTCCAACCGGTCCCCGACGTAGAGCACCTGACCAGCCGAGCAACCTGCCTCGGCGATCACTCTGTCGAAGAACGCGGCGGAGGGCTTTTCCACACCCCAGCCGTCCGAGGTGCCGATCACGTCGACCGGCAGGTCCAAGGCCCGCAGGATGTTCTCCGCCCGCGCCGTCTGGTTACCGGCCAGGCCAACCTGCAGCCCCGACTCGCGTAGCGCGGCCAGGCACGGTCGGGCATCCGGATAGAGATCCTCCTCGGTAAAGGACTCCGGCTGTCCCACCGCCGTCCGGCGCTCCCGCTCCTCGGCCAAGTCGAAACCCGGCCGGAAGACCTGGAACGTCTCCCGGTAGTCAAGGCCACGAGCGATGACCGCCCCGAAGACTGCCGAGAAGGTGTGGCGCGGTACCCCGAGCCAGTCCGCCCACGTGCCGTACTCCCGGGACTCGTCGACGATGGTCTCGCCCACATCGAAGAACACGCTCGCGATCACTAGGCGATTGTGCCCGGTGGTCCCATCGGGATCAACGTGCACCGCGAGCCGGGGGCGGTGCTGAGGCTGTCATCTGCGGCGATGGTGATTGTTCGACGATCCGGTCGTGGCCCTGCCGCAGGCTGCCGCGGCCAGCGCGCCGCTGAGACAGTTCTTACTTCGGCAGCAACCGGTAGCTCCGCCACTCCTGACCTGCCACGCGCACCGCGTTCAAGGTGCAGTGCGGCGGACTACCTGCTTGAGGTCGCGAGTCCGTCCTCGAGGTAAACGCCGCCACGCCCGATCGCGGCGACCGCTGCGGCAACCCGCCGAACCAACCGAGGAATCAACACCTCGCCGAGGCGCTCCGGCTCGACGAACTCGAACCGAGCCAACTCGTCGGGGCACAGGCGGATTGTCGCGATCTGGTCCGCCGTCAGCACTCCGCCGTCGAACACGAACATGAGTCCGCCATCCCATGGCGGGCTCGCCGGCACCCAGTCAACGCACAGCAGTGCTCCTGCGGACACCGACAGACCCAGTTCCTCCCGGACCTCGCGCGCACACGCGTGCGCCGGGGACTCGTCCGGTTCCACCATTCCGCCGGGGATCTCCCACACCTCCTTGTACGTTGGGTGGACCACTAACACCCGACCGGCCTCGTCACGCAGGACGATGCCGGCGGCCGCGCGTCACGTTGGCGATGTAGGAAAGATCAGGTTCGGTCTGTGTCTCGGCCACGCGACCGACCCTACGGGCTCGTCTTGTGTGCTTCGGCCGGATCGGGCGGGTCGGGCGACCGTAGTGCGGCGAAGGGCTGTCGGTACACCAGCGCCCAGTACGCCCGCCCGGCCGAGACAACGCCGGGTGCGGCTGTCCGACGGCCGGGGGCAGTGCTATCGGCGTACAGATCCGAGGGCAGAGGAAGGTACGGCTGCAAGTGCATCGGCGCCGAGTTCCGTCTACGTCCGGCGACTCGCTGCCTGACCAGGCCGCGATCCAAGTCAGTGACCTTCCGTGACGGGTGTTGCTGAGCCAGCCGGCGCCTTGGCGTGCGGATAGCCGAATTGAGTGCGTTGGTATGGCGGGCGATGTAGAGGTGTTTCTGTCGGTTCAGCGGAAGGCGATTACCGCTCCGATAGCGGCGGTGGCTGGTACGAAAAGCTCTCCGGACGCTGCTCGGCACAGCGGGACCTCGTTGGCTTGTAGGAGGTTCTTCGTCGCGGCTAGGTCGCGGACTGCGACGGTGTAGGCGACGAGGGCGGGCAGTGCTGGTGGTTGCTGTCCGGGCAGAAGCTCGGCGAGGCCGGATGCCGGCACCAGGGTCAGCGTTGCGGTGCCGAGATCAAACACGTAACCATGCCCGTTGCCTGTGGGCGTGCGGTCAAGGTAAGCCTCGTAGCGGGTACGGACGGCGTCCAGCTCAAGGTCGGCGATGCAGAGCATGGCATCGACGAGCGCGACGGCGCCGTTGGGATGGTCGACCGCCCGGGAGCTCTGGATTTCGGGATCCAGATCCGCGACGACACCGATCCTGCCTTCGGCCTCCACGCCCGGATGCGCGCCGTCGATCTCTAGATATCGGACTGTTTCGACTTCGGGGCCAACTCAGGGCTATTGCGTAGTCGGGTTACTCCTGGTTACGGCATCGATGAGTTCTGTAGATCGTCGGTTGGCGCGTCGGGTAGCTCGGGCGATGTTGGGTTCGCCATTGCTGCGGTGGTAGCCGATGGAGG
>NZ_BMNB01000058.1 GCF_014646235.1 Micromonospora sonchi
CAGCCCGACCGGCTCCGGGCGGTCAGGCTTGATCCCTGCGCCGGTCGGGCGGCCCGGAAACCCGACCCGGTCGAGGCCGGACCGTTCGTCACCGGTTCGGCCGCGATCAGTTCCTCCTCGGGCGGCAGCGCATCCGGGCCGCCGTCGACGGGCAGGGGCCACCACTTGTCCAGCCATTCGGCGTCCTCTGGGCTGACTTGATCACCTGTCGTCTCGGCTCGGGTGGTGGGGTCGACGAGGATGTAGCGCCAGCAGTCGCCGGTGTGTGTGGCGACGTTCAGGGGGACGTTGTCGAGCCATTCGGTGGCCAGGAGCAGGCCGGTGATGTTGGCGGGGATCTCGTGCACCCACGCGATGTGCTCGGGGAGGTCGTCGGGGCGGGGCGCGAGTTCGACGGCGGTGAACCGTACCCGCTCCGCGAGCGGAACCACCGCGACCGGCGTGGACCGCGGCTCCCCGGAAACCCCTGCGGACAGCGCGCGAAGAAGCTCCCCCCGCCCCGCCCCCACATCGACCACGTCGAACCGGGCGGGAAAGCCGAGGGCGCCGTCGAGCTGGTCGATCAACCGGAGCAGAGCGGAGGCGAAGACCGGGGAGGCGTGCACGCTGGTACGGAAGTGCGCCGCCGGTCCGGCACCGGAGACGAAAAAGCCCGAGGGCCCGTAGAGCGCCTGCTCCATCGCGTCCCGCCAGGGCAGATGCATCGGATGGTCCCCTCCGGTCGCTGGTGAACGATTTCACACATCCTTGTTTCGGATCCGTGCCAGCGACGCATACTTGCCCCGACCGGTACCCATCTCGAGGACTGGATCGTGACATGAGCGCACCGCTGTGCACCCACCCGGCCGCCCGTCGGCCCGCGACCGTGCCGGTGAGCCCGGTCGCCACCCGCACGACGCTCACCGTCGGCATCATCGGCGCCGGCCGGGTCGGTGCCACCCTGGGCGCCGCACTGGCGGCCGCCGGCCACCGGGTGGTCGCCGCCAGCGGGCTTTCCGGGGCGTCCCGGGCCCGGCTGGCGTTGCTGCTACCCACCGTTTCCCGCCGTCCGGCCGTGGCGGTGGCGCGGGCCGCCACCGATCTGCTGTTGATCGCCGTACCGGATGACGCGCTCGCGGGCGTGGTCGCCGGGCTGGCCGCCGACGGCGCGCTGCGTCCGGGCCAGGTGGTCGCGCACACTTCCGGGGCGCACGGTTTGGCGGTGCTGGCCCCGGCCGCCGCGGCCGGTGCGCGCCCATTGGCGCTGCACCCCGCGATGACCTTCACCGGTACGCCCGACGACCTCGGCCGGCTGCCCGGCATCTCGTACGGAGTGACGGCCCCGGCGGAACTGCGTCCGCTGGCTGCCCGGCTGGTGGTCGAACTCGGCGGTGTGCCCGAGTGGATCGAGGAGAACGATCGCTCGCTCTACCACGCGGCGCTGACGCACGGCGCCAACCACCTGGTGACCCTGGTGAACGAGGCGGCCGACCGGCTGCGCGACGCCGGAGTGGGGGAGCCGGAGAAGGTGCTCGCCCCGCTGCTGCGCGCCGCCCTGGAGAACGCCCTGCGCCTCGGTGACGACGCGCTGACCGGCCCGGTCTCCCGGGGCGACGCGGGCACCGTCGAGCGACACCTGGCGCGGCTCGCCGCCGCGGCGCCCGAGTCGGTCGCCCCCTACCTGGCCCTGGCACGACGCACCGCCGATCGGGCGGTGGCGGCCGGCCGGCTGCGACCGATGGACGCGGAGCCACTGCTCGGCGTCCTGCACCGGGACCACACGGAGGTGGCGGCATGACCGCTGCAGAAGCACGTGACACCCAGCGCACACCGGTCGTGCCGGAGCTGGTGCACACCCGAGCCGAGCTGGCCCGGGCCCGGATGGCGCTCACCGGCACGGTGGGCGTGGTGATGACCATGGGCGCCCTGCACGAGGGGCACGAGACGCTGCTGCGGGCCGCCCGCGAGCGCGCCGACCACGTGATCGTCACGATCTTCGTGAACCCGTTGCAGTTCGGGCCGAACGAGGACTTCGACCGGTACCCGCGTACCCTCGATGCGGATCTTGAGCTGTGCCGGCGGGCCGGCGCGGACCTGGTCTTCGCTCCCACGGCGGCGGACATGTACCCCGACGGTGAGCCGACCGTGCGGGTCGAGCCGGGGCAGCTCGGCGAGGACCTGGAGGGGTTGAGCCGGCCGGGCTTCTTCCACGGGGTGCTCACCGTGGTGCTGAAGCTGCTCCAGCTCACCCGGCCCGACCTGGCCTTCTTCGGCGAGAAGGACTACCAGCAGCTGACCCTGGTCCGGCGGATGTGCCGGGACCTGGACGTGCCGGTCGAGGTGGTCGGGGTACCCACCGCCCGGGAGCCGGACGGATTGGCCCGATCCAGCCGCAACCGCTACCTCTCCGCCGGCGAGCGGGAGGTGGCGCTGCGCCTGTCCCGGGCGTTGCGCGCCGGTGTCGAGGCCGCCGAGGCGGGCCGCGACGCCGGGGCCGTGCTGACCGCCGCGCACGCCTGTTTCGGTGCCGGCGAGCCCGGTGCCCGACTCGACTACCTGGTCCTCACCGATTCCGACCTGGCGCCGGGGCCGGTCCGTGGTCCGGCCCGGCTGCTCGTCGCCGCCTGGGTGGGCGGTACCCGACTGATCGACAACGCCCCGGTCCGGCTCGACCCGACCCGCTGACCTTCCGACCCGTACGTGCGAAAGGCGTCTCGATGTACCGCACCATGCTGAAGTCCAAGATCCACCGAGCCACGGTGACCCAGGCGGACCTGCACTACGTGGGCTCGGTGACCGTCGACGAGGATCTGCTCGACGCCGCCGACCTGCTGCCGGGCGAGCAGGTGGCGATCGTGGACATCACCAACGGAGCCCGGTTGGAGACGTACGTGATCCCGGGGCGGCGGGGCAGCGGCGTGATCGGCATCAACGGCGCCGCCGCGCACCTGGTGCACCCGGGCGACCTGGTCATCCTGATCTCGTACGGGCAGATGGACGACGTCGAGGCACGCACGTACCGCCCGCGGGTGGTGCACGTCGACGCCGACAACAAGGTCGTCGAGTTGAACGCCGACCCGTCCACCGCCGCTCCCAACACCGCCGGCACCCCCCTCCCCAACCCGCTTTCCGTGTAAGGAAGGGCCCCTTTTTAACGCCTCGTGCATAGGAGGGGCCCCCTCTTAACACCTGCCGCACCGTGCGCCGCGATTCCGGTCTGTCACCGGAAGGTCATTTCTGGTTACTCTGAAGGTGCCGTCGGGAGACGGTCGCTGGCTGGGGGAGGCGGCGTCATGCAGCGTGCGACGAGAAGCCTGATCGCGGCCCTCGCGGTGGGAGCGCTGCTCGCCGGGTGCGCCGGAACCGGCGGGCTCGACGGCGACCTGGTCGACGACTGGGCGGTGTTGCCGCCGCCCGGCCCGTTCACCCCGGCTGTCGAGGTGTGTCACGAGGCGGACTTCGCCGACGTGGTTCCCGTCGCGGCCTACGCGCCGGTCGACTGTGCCGTACCGCATCGGGTGGAGACCGTACACGTGGGTTCCTTCGCGGGCGGGCGGAGCGAGCCGCCAGCGAGCGCGTCGACCGAGATGCGCACGGCGTTCGCCGACTGCGACACCCGGGCCACCGGCTACGTCGGCGACAACTGGCGGGCCGGGCGGCTGCGCCTGGCGGTGGCGGTGCCCTCCGGGCCGGGCTGGGCGGCCGGGTCGCGGTGGTACCGCTGCGACCTGCTGGAAGTCACCACCGCCGACGTGGGAGCCAAGGTCGTGATGCGCACCGGCTCGCTGCGCGACGCCCTTCGTGTGCCCTCGGCGCTACGCCTGGGTTGCCAGCAGACGCGTACCGACCGCAATGGGGTGGTGCAGGCGCTAATCCCGGTGGACTGCGCCGAGCGCCACGACGCCGAGTTCGCGGGGGTGTGGGCCTCACCCGACCGGCCGTACCCGAAGCGTGGCGTCGACTGGGCTGCGGTCTACGCCGGCTGCCGATCCGTCCTCGCCCGGTACGCGCGCGTACCGGACGACGCCCACCTGGTGTTCCGCAGCGACGTGGTGGTGCGTCCGCCCGGCGCCGGGCGGTGGCGGGCCGGTGACCGGGGGGTCCGCTGCTACCTGTGGCTCAGCGACCGGGCCGTGACCGGGTCGCTCAGGGACGCCGGTCGAGCCGGCCTGCCGTTGCGGACGAAGTAGCGGGAACCACTCGTCCCGCCCCGGCCGCCCGAGCGGAGATCCCTTCGGGTTGACTGTCAGGTATGGAGTCACCGACCAGCGGACTGCCGGTAGTGCCGAACCTGCTGGCCGCCCCGGCGCCCGGCTGGGTGGAGAGCACCGACGTGATCGTGGTCGGCTCCGGGGTCGCCGGACTGACCGCCGCGCTGCACCTGCGCGAGGCCGGACTGCACGTCACCGTGGTCACCAAGGTCAGCATCGATGAGGGGTCGACCCGTTGGGCGCAGGGCGGCGTCGCCGCGGTACTCGACCCGGCGGACACCCCCCGGATGCATGCCTCCGACACCGAGATCGCCGGGGTCGGCCTCTGCGACCCTGCGGCGGTACGCGTCCTGGTGGAGGAGGGCCCGACCCGGTTGCGGGAGCTGATGCGCCTCGGTGCCGAGTTCGATCGTCATCCCGACGGTTCGCTGATGCTCACCCGGGAGGGCGGGCACCGGGCCGATCGCATCGTGCATGCCGGTGGTGACGCGACCGGGGCGGAGATCCAGCGGGCCCTGCATGAGGCGGTTCGCCGCGACCCTTGGATCCGTCTTGTCGAGCACGCGCTGGTGCTGGATCTGCTCCGCGCTCCGGGCGACGGCCCCGACGGGCTCGGCCCGGCGTGCGGGGTGACCCTGCACGTCCTCGGTGAGGGCAGCGAGGACGGGGTCGGTGCGCTGCTGGCCCGGGCGGTGGTGCTGGCCACCGGCGGGATGGGCCAGATCTTCGCGGCGACCACCAATCCTGCGGTCTCCACCGGCGACGGGGTGGCGCTGGCCATGCGTGCCGGCGCGGCAGTCACCGACGTGGAGTTCGTGCAGTTCCACCCGACCGCGTTGATCGTGCCGGAACAGGCCCGCGTGCCGGGCGCCGGCCATGCCCAGCAGCCGCTGGTGTCGGAGGCATTGCGAGGCGAGGGCGCACACCTGGTGGACGCTGACGGCAAGCGGTTCATGCTCGGCCAGCACGAACTGGCCGAACTGGCGCCGCGCGACGTGGTGGCCAAGGGCATCCACCGCGTACTGCTGGCCACCGGTGCCGAACACGTTCACCTCGATGCCCGCCACCTCGGCGGTACCTTCCTGGCCCGGCGTTTCCCCACCATCGTCGCCTCGTGCCGGGCGATCGGGGTCGACCCGGGTGAGGACCTGATCCCGGTCGCGCCGGCCGCGCACTACGCCTCCGGCGGGGTCCGCACCGACCTGCACGGCCGGACGTCCATTCCCGGGCTGTACGCGTGCGGTGAGGTCGCCTGCACCGGCGTCCATGGTGCGAACCGGCTGGCCAGCAACTCGCTGCTGGAAGGGCTGGTCTTCTCCCGGCGGATCGCCGAGCACATCGCGTCCGGTCTGCCCGAGCAGGCCCGCCCGGCGGAAACCGGGGCGTGGCGTGGGGGCGCGGGCTGGGTGGTGCCGGCGGCGACCACGCCGAGCCTGCAGCGGGCGATGACCCGTGGCGCCGGGGTGCTCCGCTCGTCCGCGACCCTCGACGCGACAGCGGCCGAACTGGTCGAACTGGGCACCGGGCGGGGCACCCCCCGCACCGCCGACTGGGAGGCGACGAATCTGCTCACGGTGGCGGCGGCGCTGGTCACCGCCGCGTACGCCAGGCGGGAGACCCGGGGCTGCCACTGGCGGGAGGACTTCCCCACGGCCGACGAACGGTGGCGCGGCCACCTGGTCGGCGCGATCGGGGCACACGGCCGGTTGACCACCTGCTGGGAGGAGACCCCATGAGCGAGCGTCAGCGAGCGAATCATCGGTGCGGTGCGGTGGTGCCTCATGGCGGCGCGGAGCGTAGCGGAGTGCCGGCATGAGCAGGCGTCAGCGAGCGAATCATCGGTGCGGTGCGGTGGTGCCTCATGGCGGCGCGGAGCGTAGCGGAGTGCCGGCATGAGCAGGCGTCAGCGAGCGGATCAGTGGTGCCTGACGGCGGAGCGGCAGCGGGGGCTGCGCGAGGTCGGGCTGGACCCGGACCAGGTGCGCCGGATCATCGAGACCGCCCTGGTCGAGGATCTCGGCCCGGAACTGCTCGACGTCACCAGCGTGGCGACCATTCCGGCGGCACAGACCGACACCGCCGACGTGGTGGCCCGGGCCGACGGCGTGGTGGCCGGGCTGGGCGTCGCCGCAGCCGTCTTCGAGCTGGCTGCCCAGCTGACCGGGATGGTTCGTACGCTCGAGGTGTCGGTGCTGGCCCGCGACGGTGCGCGGGTGGCCCGCGGTGACGTGCTCGCCACGGTGACCGGCCCCACCCGGGTGCTGCTGACCGCCGAGCGGACCGCACTCAACCTGCTCTGCCGGATGTCCGGCGTGGCCACCCACACCCGGGCCTGGGCGGACGCGTTGGCCGGCAGCAAGGCGATGGTCCTCGACACCCGCAAGACCACTCCGGGCCTGCGCGCGCTGGAGAAGTACGCGGTCCGGGCGGGCGGCGGCACGAACAAGCGGATGGGCCTGCACGACGTCGCCATGATCAAGGACAACCACAAGTTCGCCGCGGGCGGCGTCGCCGCCGCCTACCGGCGGGTCCGGGAGGCCTTCCCCGACGTGCTGGTGCAGGTGGAGGTGGACACGCTCGCCGAGGCGGTGGAGGCGGTCGAGGCCGGGGCGACGTTCCTCCTGCTGGACAACATGCCTCCGGCGATGCTCGCCGACGTGGTGGCGGCGGTCGGCGACCGGGCCGAGCTCGAGGCGACCGGTGGGCTGACCCTGGCCGACGCCGCGGCGGTGGGCGCGACCGGCGTCGACTTCCTCTCCGTCGGGGCGCTGACCCACTCCTCGCCGATCCTGGACATCGCCTTGGACCTGCGTACACCAGTGAGCGGGGCGCAGCCGGCCGTCTAGGCTGCGGGCGTGCTGCTCTGCATCGACATCGGGAACACCAACACCGTGCTGGCGACCTTCGACGGCGACAAGCTGGTGCACTCCTGGCGAATCAAGACCGACGCCCGCTCGACCGCCGACGAGCTGGGCCTGAAGTTCCGAGGGCTGCTCGCCGGGGACGCTGTCGAGATCACCGGTGTCGCCGCCTGCTCGACCGTACCGGCCGCCCTGCGTTCGCTGCGGACCATGCTGACCCGCTACTACGGCAAACTGCCGAGCGTGATCGTGGAGCCCGGAGTACGCACCGGGGTGCAGTTGGCCATCGACAACCCGAAGGAGGTCGGTTCCGACCGGGTGGTGAACACCCTGGCCGCGTACACCCTCTACGGCGGGCCGTCGATCGTGGTCGACTTCGGCACCACCACGAACTTCGACGTGATCAGTGATCGGGGTGAGTTCCTCGGCGGGGCGTTCGCGCCGGGCATCGAGATCTCCTTCGACGCGCTCGCCGCCCGCGCCGCCCAGCTGCGCAAGGTCGAGGCGACCAGACCCCGGTCGGTGATCGGCAAGAACACCGTCGAGTGCCTCCAGGCGGGGCTGTACTTCGGCTTCGCCGGGCAGGTGGACCGGATCGTCGAGCGGATGGCGGGCGAGATGGGGGAGCTGAAGGCCGTGATCGCCACCGGCGGACTGGCGCCGCTGGTGCTCAACGAATGCCGGACGATCACGCACCACGAGCCAATGATCACGTTGATCGGGCTGCGCATGGTGTATGAGCGGAATCTGTGACGCTGTTGGGATGGGGGTTTCCGGGCCGCCCGACCGGCTCCGGGCGGTCAGGCTTGATCCCTGCGCCGGTCGGGCGGCCCGGAAACCCTCGGTGGGCCAGCGCCACCCGTCCGTTGCGGGGTGGTCTGGGGTGGCTGGGCCACGCCGAATGAGAGGGCATGGGTGGGGTTGGTCATGACGGGCGGGTTATCCGGTAACGGCCGGCTGGGGGCTTGAGTACGCTCGGGGGCCTGTCCCCACCCGAATTCTCCCGCCGAGGAAGCGTGCCGTGACCCAGCAGAGCCCCGTGCCAGTCGACCCCGCCGACGATCTTCCCGAGCAGATGAAGATCCGCCGGGAGAAGCGGGAGCGGATGCTCGCCGACGGCGTCGAGCCGTACCCGGTCAGCTACCCGCGTACCAACACGCTGGCGCAGGTGCGGGAGCGCTACGCGGATCTGCCCACCGACACCGCGACCGGCGATCGCGTCTCGGTCACCGGTCGGGTGATCTTCGTACGGAACACCGGCAAGCTCTGCTTCGCCACCCTGCGGGACGGTGACGGCACCGAGATCCAGGCGATGCTCTCGCTTGATCGCGTCGGTGCGGAGCGGCTGGAGGACTGGAAGCGCCTGGTCGACCTGGGTGACCTCGTGGGCGTGACCGGCGAGGTGATCACCAGCCGTCGGGGCGAGCTGTCGGTCCTGGCCGAGCAGTGGGCCGTCACGGCCAAGGCGCTGCGTCCGCTGCCGGTGGCGCACAAGCCGCTCGGCGAGGAGGCCCGGGTCCGGCAGCGCTACGTCGACCTGATCGTGCGTCCGCAGGCACGCCAGATGGTCCGCACCCGGGCCACGGTGGTGCGCAGCCTGCGCGATTCACTGCACGGGCAGGGCTTCATCGAGGTGGAGACTCCGATGCTCCAGTTGCTGCACGGTGGAGCGGCGGCCCGCCCTTTCGTGACCCACAGCAATGCACTCGACACTGAACTGTATCTGCGAATCGCGCCGGAACTGTTTCTCAAGCGCGCAGTGGTCGGCGGCGTCGAGCGAGTCTTCGAGATCAACCGCAACTTCCGTAATGAGGGCATCGACTCTTCGCACTCGCCCGAGTTCGCGATGCTTGAGGCGTACCAGGCGTACGGCGACTACAACATCATGGCCGAGCTGACGCGGAATCTTGTCCAGCAGGCGGCGCTCGCGGTCGGTGGCTCGACGGTGGTGACCCACGCCGACGGTCGCGAGTTCGACCTGGGCGGTGAGTGGCGTTCGGTGAGCCTGTTCGGCGTGCTTTCCGAGGCGCTCGGCGAGGAGGTCACGGTCCACACCGAACGGGTCCGCCTGGTCGAGTACGCGGACAAGGTGGGCGTGGCGGCCGATCCCAAGTGGGGGCCGGGCAAGCTGGCCGAGGAGCTGTTCGAGGAGTTGGTCGTACCGGGGCTGGAGGCGCCCACCTTCGTGCGGGACTACCCGGAGGAGACCAGCCCGCTCACCCGGGGACATCGCAATGAGCCGGGCCTGACCGAGAAGTGGGACCTGTACGTGCTCGGGTTCGAGCTGGGCACCGCGTATTCGGAGCTGGTCGACCCGGTCGTGCAGCGGGAACGGCTGGTCGCCCAGGCGCAGTTGGCCGCCCGCGGCGACGACGAGGCGATGCGGCTGGACGAGGACTTTCTCCGGGCGATGGAGTACGGAATGCCGCCGGCCGGTGGCATGGGAATGGGAATCGACCGGCTCCTGATGGCACTGACCGGCCTCGGAATTCGGGAAACCATCCTCTTCCCGTTGGTGCGCCCTGAGTAGTCGGCGGGAAACTTGAGCGGCTCGTTACCGCATCCTATTGACGCGGCAAGCATCGCACAGGTTATTCTGCTCTCGCAGTCGGCAGTAGTAGCCCTGCTGGAAAGGAATGTGGGACGTGGCCAAGCAGATTATTCACAAGCTGGTCGATGACCTGGACGGCGGGGACGCGGACGAGACCGTCAAGTTCGCGCTCGACGGCGTCCAGTACGAGATCGACCTGTCGAGTTCGAACGCCGAGAAATTGCGCGACGTATTTGCCCAGTACATCGCCCACGGCAGCAAGGTCGGCCGGGGTGGTGTGGTCGTGGGCGGTCGTGCCGCCCGCGGTCGAGGTGGTGCCACCGCCGACCGGGAGCAGAACAAGGCCATCCGGGCCTGGGCGCGCAAGGCCGGCAAGGACATCTCCGACCGGGGCCGGATCCCGCAGGAGATCGTCGACGAGTACCACGCCAAGGCCGGTCACTGACTCGGCGCTGATTCCAGCGTGCCGGCCCGGGTGCACCCGGGCCGGCATCGTCGTCTCTGGGCCGGGACGCATCCTTCGTCCCGTTGCGGTGGCCCCGACCGATTCCGGTGCCCGCCTGCATCGCCAGCACCGGCCCCGTCCGGGGTCGGGTCGGAACTTTTTTCATGCGGCGGGCGTTATCCACAGCCGGTGGATGTCTTGTCCACAGCCTGTGGACAGCGTCAGCGGGACGCCGTCCACCCGCCGGGACCCTTCCGTGCGCCGTCCCGGCGGCCTGCGGCTGCCGACCGGAATTTCGCTCTGCGCGTACAGCCACCACCCCCGGAACAGCCGCTGAGCGTGGATGGTTGTGCAAAACGACGCGTATCGGGCCTCGGGCACAGACACACGAGGTCAGCCGAGTCGGTTCGCGGCGATAGAGTAATGAGGCGCGGACGCCCGTCCCGGGCGCTCGCGCACCGGCCCCGCCGAGAGTCTTGACCACCAAGATCGAGTGCGCACGGCACGTGAGGAGCACGAGGGCATGTTCGAGCGGTTCACCGACCGAGCGCGACGGGTTGTCGTCCTGGCCCAGGAAGAGGCCCGGATGCTCAACCACAACTACATCGGTACGGAACACATTTTGTTGGGCCTGATCCATGAGGGTGAGG
>NZ_BMNB01000059.1 GCF_014646235.1 Micromonospora sonchi
CTGCCACGCCGCCACCGCCCGCCGACGCAGATCCTCTTGCGCCTGCTGGGAAAGCCGCCTCGCATCGGTCACCGCAACATCCATACACACTCAACGATCACGGGATGTTTGAGTTACCCGTCAATAAAAAGGGGCCCTTCCTATGCACGAGGCGTTAATAAGGTGCCCTTCCTTACCCCTCAGCGCGGTTGATGGCGCTGGTGACGGCCTTGATGGAGGCGGTGACGATGTTGGCGTCCACGCCGACACCCCAGACCGTGCGGTCGCCGACCTGGCACTCGACGTATGCGGCGGCCTGGGCGTCGCCGCCGGAGGAGAGCGCGTGCTCGTGGTAGTCGAGCACCCGGACGTTCGTGCCCGCGGAGGCGAGGGCGTTGACGTACGCGTCGATGGGGCCGTTGCCGATCGCGGTGATGGACCGGGACTCGCCCGCGACACCGACCTGTGCGGTGATGTCGACCTTGCCGTCGGTGGTGCCGATGGTGTAGTCGGTCAGGGTGATCGCCGGGTCGGTCTGGTGGTCGAGCAGGTAGTGGCGGGCGAAGATCTGCCACATGGTGGCCGGGTCGACCTCGCCACCGTCGTGATCGGTGACCTGCTGGACCACGCCGGAGAACTCGATCTGGAGCCGGCGGGGCAGGTCGAACTGGTGCTCGGTCTTCATGATGTACGCGACACCGCCCTTGCCGGACTGCGAGTTGACCCGGATCACCGCCTCGTAGCTGCGGCCCAGGTCCTTCGGGTCGATCGGCAGATAGGGCACCGCCCAGGTGTGCTCGTCGACGGGTACGCCGGCCGCGGCCGCGTCGGCGGCCAGCGCGGTGAAGCCCTTGTTGATGGCGTCCTGGTGGGAGCCGGAGAAAGCGGTGTAGACCAGGTCGCCGGCGTACGGGTGGCGTTCGTGCACGGGCAACTGGTTGCAGTACTCGACGGCCCGCCTGATCTCGTCGATGTTCGAGAAGTCGATCATCGGGTCGATGCCCTGGGAGAAGAGGTTCAGGCCCAGCGTCACCAGGTCGACGTTGCCGGTGCGCTCGCCGTTGCCGAACAGGCAGCCCTCGATGCGGTCCGCGCCGGCCAGCAGCCCGAGTTCGGCGGCGGCGACCCCGGTGCCGCGGTCGTTGTGGGGGTGCAGGCTGAGGACCAGGCTGTCGCGGCGGGGCAGGTGCCGGTGCATCCACTCGATCGAGTCGGCGTACACGTTCGGCGTGGCCATCTCGACGGTGGCCGGCAGGTTGAGGATCAGCTTGCGGTCCGGGGTCGGGTCGACGACCTCGATGACCTTCGCGCAGACCTCCAACGCGTACTCCAGTTCGGTGCCGGTGTACGACTCGGGGGAGTACTCGTAGTGGATGTCGGTGTCCGGGGTGTGGATCTCGGCGTACTTCTGGCAGAGCCGGGCGCCGGTGGTGGCGATGTCGGCGATGCCGTCGCGGTCCAGCCCGAACACCACCCGCCGCTGCAGCGCGGAGGTGGAGTTGTAGAAGTGCACGATCGCCCGATGCGCCCCGCGCAGTGACTCGAAGGTCCGGTCGATCAGGTGCTCCCGGCACTGCGTCAGCACCTGGATCGTCACATCGTCGGGGATCAGGTCCTGCTCGATCAGCTGCCGGACGAAGTCGTAGTCGGTTTGACTGGCCGACGGGAAACCGACCTCGATCTCCTTGTAACCCATCTGCACCAGCAGCTGGAACATCCGGCGCTTACGCTCCGGCGACATCGGGTCGATCAACGCCTGATTACCGTCACGCAGGTCGACCGCACACCAACGCGGCGCCACCTCCACCTGCCGGGTAGGCCACACACGGTCCGGCAAGTCGATCCGGAACTGCTGCTGATACGGCTGATAACGGCGAAACGGCATCCCACTGGGACGCTGCCGGGCGATGGGATCGGACTCAACATCGGTGGTGCCGGCTGGGTGAGCCATGGCGAATTCTCCTGTGGTCATGTGACGTCAGCAGTGGTTCGGCAGTGGTGCCGAGCGGAAGGATCCGGGACGGTGCTGGCGGCGCGGTTCGACTCCGCGACGAGGTGCCGGCCGTCAGGCCTCGTCGCGGCGACCAAGGAGGAGGTACGCCTGCCACATGACAGGGTGACCCTACGTGATGGGATGGGTTCCGGAAAGCCAGGTCCGAAATTTGAGACGGATTTCGCACCCTTCGGTCACTGCTTCACATCCACGCAGCTCAGCACGAGTTCGTCCAGTGGTCGGCGGTGACGTAACGCCGTTTCGTCGGCCACCAGGTCGGCCGGGAGGCTCAGCGGATCGCCCAGTTGCCCGACCGCCATCACCACGTACGGTTGCAGATTTTCGGGCAGGTCGAGGTCGGCGGCCAGGCCGGCGTGGTCCAGGTCGGTCACCTGGCGTACGTGCAGGCCGAGTGCGGTGGCCTGCACGGTCAGGTGGGCCACCGCCTGGCCCAGGTCGTAGGTGGCGAACGGGTGACCGACCCGGGGGTGCGCGGCGAGCAGCAGGATGCTGGCCCGGCCGGCCCAGCGCTGATCGGCGGGGGGCAGGTTGACCAGGATCCGTTTGAAGGTGTCGTCGTCGCGATGCCCGAGCGCGAACCGCCAGGGTTGCCGGTTGTCGATCGAGGGCGCCCACCGGGCCGCCTCCAACAGCGTCGCCGCCTCGGACCGGGCCAGTTCGGCCCCCGGATCGAAGGACCGCGGGCTCCAGCGGAAGGCAAGCAGCGGGGTGAGGTCCGTCATGCCGCAAAGCATCCTGTATGGGCGATTTGCCGACCCGGTCGGGGTGCCGAGGTGTGGGCAACGACACCCGTAACGGGACCCTTCTCAGGGCGTTTGCGTGTCGCCGTCCCCCGGTGGCGCCTGATCGTCGGGCACGTCGGCCGGTGAACCGGGCTCGACGGGCGGTGCGGTCATGTCGAGCGGCTCTCCCTCGGTCACCGCCCCGGCCAGTTGCACCGTGGCCGGGGCGGGTTCCGGCGGTGCGGCCAGCGTCAGCGTGCCGAACGCGGCGCGTACGGCGGTCGGGGTGCCGTCGGCGTCGAAGCAGTAGATCCCCACGTCCAGCGGCGGGTTGATGGACGCTGCGGTGGTTTCCACCGAGTAGCAGGCACCGGTCGCCCCGGGCGGCGCCGCGGCGGGTGAGACGGACAGCGGGGCACGTCGGTCGGTCAGTACGTCCAGCCAGTCGGTGAACGGATGCTGCACCCGGGGGTCGAGGCGGCGTGGCAGGGTGTCGTCCCGTTCTCCGAGGCGTACGCAACCCGCCGGCTCCGGCCGGGTCGCCGAGGGCAGCGCGCACTGGAAGAGTCCGTCGGCCGTCGCGGCGAGGGAGATGTCCGCCGCACCGCCGAGCGCACCGCCCGGCACGTCCACCCGCCAACTGCCGTCGTTGCCGCTGGTCACCGTGATCAGGCGATCGGTGGCCCCGTCGACCCGCAACGTGTAGCGGGCGACCAGATGCCGGTCCTGGGCGGCGGCGGCGAGGGCTGCCAACTCGTCGCGGGCCGCGTTCATCCCCCCCGGCCGGGGGGCGCTGTTCGATGTCGGCGGCGGCTCGGCGGGTGGGTCGGCGGAGCAGCCGGCGAACAGGAGGGACAGGGTGAGCAGGAGCGGGACAGCCAGGGCGGGCGCGGGTGAGGCGGGCCGGCGCCGGACGGGACGGTGGTCGTACACCCGGCCATTCTCGGCGTTGTGGGTCGCCTCCGGACACCCCTCGGGAAACGTCGACGTTTCCGGCGTGTCGCAGGCCGCTCCGTTTCTCGCGGGCCGGATCGTGGGATCACCTGACCCGGCGGTCAGACCGGCCCGATACCCTGAGGTCGTCCGACCCGCGCCGCCGGCCCCGGTGCCGGCGGCGTCGGCACGCTCAGGCAACCGGGAGGGAGTGCACTTCGTGGCACTCGTGGTGCAGAAATACGGCGGATCCTCCGTCGCCACCGCCGAGCGGATCAAGCGGGTGGCCGAGCGGATCGTCGCGGCCCGCAAGGGCGGCGACGACGTGGTGGTCGTGGTCTCGGCGATGGGCGACACCACCGATGAGCTGCTCGACCTGGCCAACCAGGTCAGCCCGCTGCCGCCCGGTCGAGAGCTGGACATGCTGCTCACCGCCGGGGAGCGGATCTCCATGGCGCTGCTCGCCATGGCGATCCACAACCTGGGGTACGAAGCCCGCTCGTTCACCGGTTCGCAGGCGGGCGTGATAACCACCTCGGTGCACGGCAGGGCGCGGATCATGGACGTCACCCCGGGGCGGCTCAAGGGCGCGCTGGACGAGGGTGCGGTGGTCATCGTCGCCGGCTTCCAGGGCGTCTCGCAGGACACCAAGGACGTCACCACCCTGGGTCGTGGTGGTTCGGACACCACCGCGGTGGCGCTGGCCGCCGCGCTCCAAGCGGACGTGTGCGAGATCTACACCGACGTGGACGGGATTTTCACCGCCGACCCGCGGATCGTCCCGAATGCCCGGCACATCAAGCAGATCACCTACGAGGAGATGCTTGAGCTGGCCGCCTGCGGCGCGAAGGTGCTGCACCTGCGCAGCGTGGAATACGCCCGCCGGGCGGAGTTGCCGATTCACGTCCGCTCGTCATACTCGACCAACACCGGCACCATGGTCATCGGATCGATGGAGGACCTTCCTGTGGAGCAAGCACTGATCACCGGGGTGGCTCACGACCGCAGCGAGGCCAAGATCACCATCGTCGGGGTGCCCGACGAGCCGGGCGCCGCGGCGCGGATCTTCGAGACCGCCGCAGGCGCCGAGATCAACATCGACATGATCGTGCAGAACGTCTCCACCGAGGGCACCGGCCGCACGGACATCTCCTTCACCCTGCCGAAGACCGACGGCCCCACCGCGATGAGTGCGCTCAGCAAGATCCAGGAGACGGTCAACTTCAAGGGCCTGCTCTACGACGACCATGTCGGCAAGGTCTCGCTGATCGGCGCCGGGATGCGGTCGCACCCGGGGGTGGCCGCCGGTTTCTTCGCCGCGCTGGGTCAGGCCGGCGTGAACATCGAAATGATCTCCACCTCGGAGATCCGGGTATCCGTGGTCTGCCGCGACTCCGACCTCGACGCGGCGGTCAGCGCCATCCACGAGGCGTTCGACCTCGGTGGCGACGGCGAAGCCGTGGTGTACGCGGGGACCGGGCGGTAGCCCGGGTGGCCCGGCTGCCCACCCTGGCCGTGGTCGGGGCGACGGGGGCCGTCGGCACGGTGATGTGTGAGCTGCTCACCGGGCGTCGCAATGTTTGGGGCGAGATCCGGCTGCTCGCCTCCGAGCGCTCCGTCGGGCGACAGGTGCGGTGCCGGGGCGAGGAACTGGTCGTCCAGGCGTTGACCGAGGACGCCCTCGACGGGGTGGACGTCGCCGTGTTCGACGTCCCGGACGAGGTCGCGCGACACTGGGCACCGATCGCGGTGCGCCGGGGCGCGGTCGTGGTGGACAACTCGGCTGCCTTCCGGATGGACCGGGACGTCCCCCTGGTGGTGCCGGAGATCAACCCCGAGCAGGTGGGGGAGCGCCCGCGCGGCATCGTCGCCAGCGCGAACTGCACCACCCTCGCGATGATCATTGCGGTGGCCCCGCTGCATTACGAGTACGGCCTGCGTGAGCTGGTGCTCGCCTCGTACCAGGCGGTCTCCGGAGCGGGTCAGGCCGGCGCGGACACCCTGCACGACCAGTTGACCAAGGTGGCCGGCGACCGGATGCTCGGCGCGCGCACCGGCGACGTGCGGCAGGCGGTCGGTGACGACCTCGGCCCGTTCCCCGCCCCGCTGGCTCTCAACGTGGTGCCGTGGGCGGGCTCGCTGGCCGACGACGGCTGGTCCTCCGAGGAGATGAAGCTACGCGACGAGTCGCGCAAGATTCTCGGGATGCCCGACCTCAAGGTCTCCGCCACCTGCGTACGGGTGCCGGTGTTGACCGGACATTCGGTCGCCGTGCACGCCGTCTTCGCCACCGAGATCGACGTCGACGGTGCCCGTGCGGTGTTGCAGAACGCACCCGGGGTGATCGTGGTCGACGACCCGGCGGCCGGCGAGTTCCCGATGCCCATCGACGCGGTCGGCACGGATCCGTCCTGGGTCGGCCGGATCCGGCGCACCCTCGACGACCCCCGTGCACTCACCTTCTTCGTCACCGGCGACAACCTCCGCAAGGGCGCCGCCCTCAACACCATCCAGGTCGCCGAACTCCTCGCCAAGAACCTCACCCCGTGACCTGACCCCCTGATCAACGACGGCGAGGTCAGGCGGCGGAGAGGCGGACGCCGTCGCGGCCCTGGCGTTTGACGGCGTAGAGCGCCTGGTCGGCGCGGCGCAGGGTCAGCTCGGGCGACTCGCCCGGCCGGGGGAGCGCGACGCCGACGCTGATCGTACGGCCGATCCGGCGGGCCGCCTCGGCGAGCCGTTCGGCGACCCGGACGGCCTCATCGGGCCGGCTCACCTCGATCACCGCGACGAACTCGTCGCCGCCGATCCGGTACAGCTCGTCTCCCTGGCGCAGTGCACCCTCCAGGGCCCGGGCCAGACCGATGAGCACCCGGTCACCCGCCTGATGGCCGTACGTGTCGTTGACGCGCTTGAAGCCGTCCACGTCGATCGCCAGCAGCGCGGTGCGTCCCGGGGTCGCGTGCGCGATCCGCTGCCCGAACGGGCCGGTGTGCCGCAGCCCGGTGAGCGGATCGGAGCTGGCCTGTTCGCGGAGCCGGTCCAGGGTGCGCAGCCGGTCCAGGCAGCTCCACGCCTGGCCGGCGAGCAGCTCCATCAGGTTGACCGTGGCGGGATCCGGTCGCCGCAGCCGCTCGTCGGCGACCAGCAGCACCCCGCCGTCGCCGGCCGGGCCGACCGGCACCGCCACCAGCGTGCGTACGCCGGCCCGGACCAGTGGCTCGTGCTCGACGGTGGGCGGATGGCCGGACTCGCCGAGGGTGTAACCGGCGCCGTACCGGTGAACCCGCTCGACGATCCGCCGCAGCGCCTGCGGCCCCGCCTCGGTCAACTCGGCGCGTATCCGGGTTTCCAACTCGCCGGGAGCCACCGGCGGGGTGGCGAGTCGCGGGTCGCCGCGGCCACCGACCACCAGGACGGCTGCGGCCAGGGCCGACACGTCCCGGGCGGCCCGGATCGCGGCGGAGAGCAGTTCCCGCTCGCTGCTGGCGGCGGCCATCGCCGCGGCGTGCCGCAGCAGCTTCTCGCCGCGACCCTCGGTTGGGCCGCCGAGCGCCACGATCCGGGCACCGAGGCGAGCGGCGACCCGCTCGGCGGTGGCCCGCCACGATGTGAGGTCGGCCGGGTCGGTCCACTGCAGGTCGAGTACGCCGACCGGACGGCCCGCCGGGTCCAGCACCGGTACGCACACCTCGGCGATGACGTCGGGGCGTACCGGTATGTGGTCGGGGTCGGCGGTGACGTCCGGGACGACGGCCGACCGGCCCGCGGTGTGCACCCGGCCGACGATCCCGGCGTCCGGTGCGACGGTGGCGAAAACCTGCCAGGAACCGGTGGCGGCGACGCACCGCAGCCGGCCGTTCACGTGCAGCAGAACGGCGATGGTCGCGGGCGTGAACCGGGCGAGGGCGTCGACCGTCGTCTGGCACACCTCGGCCACGGTCGAGGCCAGGGGCAGGCGGGCCGTGACGCCACGGACGATTCGCTGGTGATCCACTTGCACGTCGTTCCAGGTCGGGGGTGGTCCCGGCCGGTGCCGGGGCGCTGATCAAGCGTACTCAGGCGCCGGGTCGGGCGACCTTCGTACACATGTGCTATCCACAGGTTGTGGACGACGTCCCCGCTGGACACCGTCTAGCGTGGGAATCCGTTACGAGCGGAGGCCCGATGCTCATCGCCCACCTCAGTGATCCGCACCTGACCACCGGCGTGCTCGGTGCCGAGCCGGCCGCCGGGCTGCACCGCGCGCTCGGCCGGGTGCTGGCGCTGAATCCGCGTCCGGACTGCGTGGTGATCACGGGTGACCTGGCCGACCACGGCCGCCCCGACGAGTACGCCGTGCTGCGTGAGGTGATCGGCCGGTTCCCGCTGCCGGTGCACCTCGTCACCGGCAACCACGACGATCGGGAGTCACTGCTGGACGCCTTCGGTGGCACACCGTGGCTGGGTGGCGGCTTCTCCGCGTACTACCAGGTTGATCACCCGGAGGTGACCCTGGTGGTGCTCGACTCCCTCGTGCCCGGCACGGACGGCGGGCAGCTCGGCGACGAGCAGCTCGCCTGGCTCGACCGGGTGCTGGCCACGCGGCCCGAGCTGCCGGCCGTCATCTGCCTGCACCACCCGCCCGTCGAGGTCGGTATCCCGGCGATGGACGCGATCCGACTCGCCGACGGCGACGCGCTCGGCGAGGTGCTCCGACGGCACCCGCACGTGGTACGCGTCGCCGCCGGCCACCTGCACCGGCCGGTGACCGCCGCCTTCGCCGGTACGGTACTCACCGTAGCGCCGAGCACCTGGCGACAGGTCGCGCTGACCATGCGCGACGACGAACTGGTCGACTGGGTCGCCGAGCCCACCGCGCTGTTGCTGCACCGGCTGACCGGCGGCGGATGCGTCACCCACACCGTGCAGGTCAGCCACACCGCCGGACCGACCCGCGGGTTCTGATCCGACCCCGGGCCGGGCTCAGGGTGCTTCGGGGGCGGCCGCCGGGATGAGCCGCTCCGCGACCGCAGTGGGCTGCCGGCGACCTCGCCGCACCCGAATCATCTCGATCAGGCGGGAACTCCAGCCGAAGATCAGTAGGAGCAGCATTCCTGCGCTGAGCGCCCACGCGGCCAAATCGATCCAACTGTCCATGCTTGGCAGTGTGAAGGCCAGAGCGAGGGTCGACACGCCGGGGAAAATGAGTCCCATGGCTATGGCCTGGCCTAAATGCCCGTTGTGTTTCCGTTGCCGGTAATACGTCTCCCAGCCGAACAGGGTTTCGTCGCCGGTGTGCCTGGCGATGGCTGGTCGCAACACCTGTTCGAGGTACTGCCCGGCGATGCGACCGTCGCGGTACTGCGCGGCAACGCTCAGGCCGAGCGCGGCGCTGAGCACCGGAAGCAGCAGGAGTAGCCGGACGTCCGCCTTTTCGGAGAGAACAATGCCGGCGACTGCCGCTACTGCGGTCAGGTTCAGCCCGACCAAGTTCTGGTTGTAGTTGGCCTTGCGTTCGATCGTGGATCTGATGGCGGCGGCCTCGGCGAGCGCCGCCTGCAGCGCCCGGTTCCGGGTCTCCTCGTTCATCGGCCAGTCTCCTCCCCACGGCACCCCTCCGGTGTATCAGTCTCCCTCAATGACCGGTTGAGGCGTGGCCGCCGGCGTCCGGCCATCTGGTCCATGGTGGGCGTCAAATGCGTAGCGCTCGATCACCCATCGGCCAGTTTTCCCGAACCGGTGCGTCCGGAGCGGTCGCCAGGTTGGGGCCAGCCGGATGCCGTTGGGCGGCCGCGCGGCCGTAATTGGTGACGCGGCGGTTGTGGGCGTTCACGTTTCTGACTCGCATCGTTAATCTCGCTCCGTCACGCGTCGGCGTGACGAATCTGTCGCCGAATTCTCGGCGCCTTCAGTGACGTGATCTCAACAAGGATCCGGTAGGTATCGGTATTCGAAATGTGTGAGGTGGAGAGCGGCGCGGACGATGTTGCCGACTTGTCGTGGGCTGGCTGTGCTGTGACGCAGGGTCCGCCAGCGGCC
>NZ_BMNB01000060.1 GCF_014646235.1 Micromonospora sonchi
GAAGACTGGATTCTGTCGCAAGAACCTGTCTATCGATGGCTCCACGCCCACATCCAACACCGTCCGGTATGGACGTTACGCCCGTGTCATCCCCACCCGGCCGCCGAACCTTGCTGAGATCACCTCAATAGCCGCGACCGAAATCAGCGCTCTTACGAAATCGAGCCCAATTATCTGCTTATCGGCAACTTCCGATAGCCCAGGTGCCTTGGCTGGCTGACGCAGATCCGGCGGGCGGGAAACCCGCTGAGATCGCCCCGGCCGAGGAAGAGCCTGGGCCACACCAGGGCTGTTGCGCATCCGCGTGATCAGCGGGGCCGGCGCTACCCGCTGGTGAGCACCCTCCGTGGCGGTGTGCGCGGCGCTGGCCGGGGCGTGCACGCTCGCCGTGATCGCCGACTGGGTGCGTGATCTGGATGGACGGCGTGAAGCCGGCTCGGGTTCACCGACCGGATGCTCGCGGCCACGACGATCTGGCGCTATTGATCCACATCGACGCTGAGACGCTGTCGCAGGGTGCTGGCCCAGTGGCTACGGGCCACACTCGGCCACCAGCTGACTCTCCACCATGCCCGAACCGAAACCGTAACCCTACCAGCAATGGGATTCGATTAGCAGCTCGCCAAACAAGATCGTGAAAATTCCGCTCGAAGGAGCTTCCACGAGCGGCAGACACGACGTACGATTCTGACAAGCACACGCCGATTCACATTGACACCCTTGGGGGTGTGCACGGGGGCGAGGAGGACGTGCGAGTGTGGTTTCGAATGCTGGGATCGTTGGAGATGCACGGCCCGTCGGGCGAGTTTCCAATCGTAGCCCAGCGACGACAAATCATCCTCATGATGACTTTGCTAGAGGCGAACCGAAGTGTCGGCATGGACCGCCTCATGGAAGCCGTCTGGGACGACGCACCGCCGGCGACCGCAAAGGCACAGGTGCAGATCTGCATCTCGATGCTGCGCCGGATGTTGAGCGAGGCCGGGCTGCCGCCGGACATCATCTCGACCACCAACAACGGCTACATGGTGCGGGTACCGGCCGACCAGTTGGACAGCCTGGCGTTCGCCGACCTGATCCGACGGGCGTACCAGGCCGTCGCCGAGCACCGCCTCAGCGAGGCCGATGAGATGTTCCACGCGGCCACCGGACTCTGGCGGGGGCACGGGCTGACCACGGGCAACAGTCGGATACTCAGGAGCGCCAACGTCCGGCTGGTCCACGAACTGGTCGGCGCCGTCGAGCAGTGGGCCGACGTCCGGCTACGCCTCGGCACGCACCACAGCCTGGTCGGCTACCTCAGCGAACTGGTCAGCCACCATCCGCTGCGGGAAGGGCTGCGGGCACGGCTGATGCGGGTGCTCTACCAGTCCGGGCAGCAGGCGGAGGCGCTGAAGGTCTATCGCAACGGGCGACGGCTGCTGGTTGACGAGTTGGGCATCGAGCCCGGCGAAGAGTTGCAGTTGCTGGAACGGGCGATCCTCAACGGCGCGCCCGACACCGCGCCGCAGCCGGTCGCGACGCCGGCCGTGGGTCCGATGGTGCAGGTGACCCCGCGTCTGCTGCCCACCGACATCCAGGACTTCACCGGCCACGCCGAGCCGATCCACCAACTGCGCCAACACCTGCTGTCCCGGGACGGCTCGCCCAACAGCGTGCCGGTGGTGGTGCTCTGCGGCAAGGCCGGCGTGGGCAAGACGACGCTCGCCACACATATCGGCCACCTGCTGGCCGACGAGTTTCCGGACGGCCAGTTGTTCGTCCAACTCAACAGTCTGTCCGTGCAGCCGGTCACCGTGGCGCAGGCGCTGGAACGATTTCTGCGCGCCCTCGGCGTGGCCGGCAGCGCGATACCGGAGCGGCTCGAGGAACGGGCCGAGCTCTACCGGCAACTGCTGGCACACCGGCGGGTGCTGGTCGTGCTCGACGACGCCGTCGACGAGGAGCAGCTGCGTTGGCTGATCCCCGGTTCCGCCGGCTGTGCGGTGATGGTGACCAGCCGGTTCCGGCTCACCGGGCAGCCCGGCGTGACCATCGTCAACGTGCCCGTCTTCGACCAGGAGCAGGCGATGCAGCTGCTGACCAAGGTGGTCGGCAGCGACCGGGCGTACGCCGAGCTGAGCGAGTGCCTGCGGCTGGTGGAGCTCTGCGGCGGCCTGCCGATCGGGCTGCGGATCGTCGGGGCCCGGCTGGCGTCCCGCCCGCACTGGTCCATCGGCCAGTTCGTCGAGCGGATCACCGACGAGAGCCAGCGCCTGCACGAGCTGGTCTACCGAGGGCTCGGCGTCCGAGCCACGCTCGCGCTGACCTATCAGGTGCTCAGCGAGACCGCACAGCGGCTGTTCCGCCGGCTCGCCCTGCTGGAGGTGCACGACTTCCCCGGCTGGCTGGCCGTCCCACTGCTCGACACCTCCGTGCACGAGGCGGAGGAGGCGCTCGATGAGCTGATCGACGCTCAGTTCCTCGACGTCGAACGGCTTGACCGCAGTGGGCGGCTGCGGTTCCGGCTGCACAGCCTGATCCGCACCTACGCCCGCGAACGCCTCGGCCACGACGAGTCACCCGGCGACCGTTCTGCGGCCCTCGCACGGCTGCTCGGCGCCTGGCTCTTCTTCACCGAACAGGCGCACCGGAAGGAGTACGGCGGGGACCACACACTCCTACACGGCAAAGCGCAGCGTTGGGCCGTTCCTGATAACGTTATCGAGCGCGAATTGATCGACCCGATCCAGTGGTACGAGAGCGAGCGCCACGGCATCGTCGGCGCAGTCTGCCAGGCTGCCCGCGCCGGCCTGGACGAGCTGTGCTGGGACCTCGCGCTCACCTCGGTCACGCTGTTCGAGGCGCAGAGCTTCTTCGACGACTGGCGGGTCACCCACGAGATGGCGCTCGTCGAGTGCCGCCGCACCGGCAACCGGCGCGGAGAAGCCGCCATGCTGCACTCGCTCGGTGCCCTGCGGCTGTACGAGCAGCGGTTCGCCGAGGCCAGCCTGTTACTACGGCCGGCCCAGCACATCTTCGCCGAGATCGGCGACCGGCACGGTCAGGCACTGGTGCTGCGCAACCTGGCCTTCCTGGACCGCGCCCAGGGCCGGATCGGCGACGCGGCACGCCGCTGCGAGCAGGCGCTGCCCCTGCTGCGCGCGGCCGGTGACGCGGTTGGCGAGGCGCACGTACTGGGCAGCATCGCCCAGATCGAGCTGGAGCGGGGTGACTTCGACGCGGCCGAGCCGCATTTGACCCGCGCGCTCGAACTGGTCGAGGTCACCGGCAGTCGCCGGATCCGGTGCCAGCTGCTGTGCCGGCTGGGTGACCTGCAACTGGCCCGGGGCAACGAGACCGACGCGGAGGAGACCTTCCGCAGCGTGGTCAAGATGGTGCAGGAGTACGGCGACAAGGTCGGCGAGATGTACGCCCGCTACGGCCTCGGCGTCGCACTGGCCCGACAGCAGTGCACCGACGAGGCCGAGGCGGAGTTGGCCAAGGTGCAGGACCAGGCTTCCTACCTGCCACACCGGATGCTCGGTGGGCAGATCCGGATGGTCCGCGGCCGGATCCAGCTGGATCACGGCCAGGCCGACCTGGCGCTGCAACTGTTCTCGCAGGCTCAGCAGATCTTCGCGGAACTGGAGATGGACACCTGGCGGGTCCGGGCGCTGCTGGCGGTCGGCGACGCGTATCGCAGCCGTGGGCAGGGCGAGGCCGCGTCGATAGCGTGGCGCGAGGCCATGGCGTTGGCCGGCAAGCTCGATTCGAAGATCATCAGACCGGTCACGGCGGAACTGCGCGCCCGTACCCACTGAGGGTTCCTGTGTCTGGCGGCGGTGGCCGTCGACGGCATCGGAGCGCTTAGAGGATGTCTCAGGTGGCGGTCGGCTGTCTTCGTGGCAGATCGTTTCTACTGTGGACGAGCGATGGATCGAGCAGTGGGTGCCTGACGATTTGTGGGACCTGGCGGCTCCGTTGATACCGCCACCGCCTCGGCGTCGGCAGGGTGGAGGGACGCCGCCGATCGATGCGCGGGCGGTGTTCGCGGCGATTGTGTACGTGTTGACCACCGGCTGCGCGTGGCGGCACCTTCCGCCCGGGTTCGGGGTGTCCAGGGCTACCGCGCACCGGAGGTTCCAGGCGTGGACGGCTGCTGGATTGTGGCGCAGGTTGCACGTGGCCGCGTTGGACCACTCGGCGCGCAGGGGCTAATCGACTGGTCCCGGGCCACCGCGGACGCCGCGTACGTGCGGGCGAAAAGGGGGGCGCTCTGACCGGCCCGAGCCCGGTCGACCGAGGCAAACCCGGCAGCAAGATCCACGCCCTGTCCGAGCGTGGCGGACTGCCGCTGTCGGTAGGCGTCTCCGCCGCGAACACCCACGACAGCCGCTGCCTGGAATCGCTCGTCCAGGCCATCCCCGCCGTCCGTTCCCGCCGTGGTCCCCGCCGCCGACGCCCCGACAAGCTGCACGCCGACAAGGGCTACGACTACCCCCACCTACGCCGCATGCTCCGCCAGCGTGGCATCCGCCCCCGCATCGCCCGACGCGGCATCGAATCGTTAAACCGTCTCGGCCGGCACCGGTGGGTCATCGAACGGACCTTCGCCTGGTTCACCGGCTACCGCCGGCTGACCCTCCGCCACGAACGCGATCCCGGCCTGTACTGCGCATTCGTCACCCTCGCCGCCGCCCTGACGTGCCACAAGCGCTACCTCAAACTCACCACCTGAGACACGCTCTTAATCGACGCCATCGCCGCGTTACCGACCCGGCGATCGGCATGATGGCGCGGCGATAGCTTCGCGAGAATGCGGTGATTGCCCGCCCGGCTAGAAAGAGTCGTCGGATAATTCTGCGAGGACCTTCAGGAGGTCTTGATGCCGTACTTCATCGCCATCAGGTCAGCTCAAGGCGAAACCATCTGGGGCTGAGCGATGGCCATCGACGACCACGACAGCGAGATGCGAGGCGAGGACGCAATCCTCATCGGTGGCCCGTCCGGCCTGCCCGAATCCCGGCGTCTCTGCCAGGTGCCGGACGGGACCACCAAGGTCAAGGTCGGTTACCTCGGCGGACACGAGCACTTCGAGCGTACGGAAGAGCGGTTGAGCAGCACTGCCGGCCTTGCCCGCGTCTATCGTTGGTCCATGCGAACCAAGGTCGCCGAATAAGCCGGTGACACCTTCCGGCCAACCGGAAACTGCCATCCGGTCGGCAGCTGGGCGTCCTTGACACAACAGTCGCCCCGGCCGAATCTCTGAGCAACGAAGATTTGTTGTGCGCCGCAGCCTTGCGGCGCGGTTTACATGTGCGCGCCGGCGAATTCGGTATTCGGCGGTGCTATTTCGCGGCGAGCCGGTGAGGTGACGAAATGGTAGATGGTGCGAGGACTGGCGTGGACGCGCGAAAGGACGCGGACGGCAGCCAGGAGCCGATCGCCGTGATCGGCATGTCGTGCCGACTGCCCGGCGCGGACGGCCCGGAGGCCTACTGGCAGCTGCTGCGGGACGGGCGGGACGCCGTCAGCGAGGTGCCCGAGGACCGCTGGCAGCGGGGCAGCGCTATCGAGTACCGGCGGGGCGGCTTCGTGACCGAGGTCGACCGTTTCGATGCGAGATTCTTTGGCATCACCTCCTACGAGGCCGGCGCCATGGACCCGCAGCAGCGGATGATGCTGGAACTGGCCTGGCACGCCCTGGAGCACGCCCAGCTGCCGCCGAGCAGTCTGCGGGGCAGCGCCACCGGTGTCTTCGTCGGCGCGATCGCCGCCGACTACGCCCTTGTGCAGGACCGGGCCGGGGCGGCTGCGATCACCTCGTACACCCTGACCGGGCAGCAGCGCAGCATCATCGCCAACCGGATCTCCCATCACCTCGGCCTCGTCGGCCTGAGTGTCGCCGTGGACACTGGACAGTCGTCGTCGCTGGTGGCGGTGCAGCAGGCCTGCGAGAGCCTACGCTGCGGCGACAGCCGGATGGCGCTCGCCGGCGGCATCAACCTGAACCTGCTGCCGGAGACCACCGACGCCATCGGCCGGTTCGGCGCGCTCTCGCCGGACGGCCGCTGCTACACCTTCGACAGCCGCGCGAACGGATATGTGCGCGGCGAGGGTGGCGGCCTGGTCGTACTCAAACCGCTCTCGGCGGCGCGGGCCGACGGCGACCGGATCTACGCGGTCATCCTCGGCGGTGCGGTCAACAACGACGGCGGCGGAGGCGACAGCCTCACCACGCCGAGCCGCGCCGCACAGGCGGGGGTCATCCGTACGGCGCACCGCCGGGCGGGGATCGCCGCCGACGGCATCCAGTACGTCGAGCTGCACGGCACCGGCACCCCGGTCGGCGACCCGGTCGAGGCAGCCGCCCTGGGCGACGCGGTGGGCCGTGGTCGCGTCGGCACCGACGCCGTACTGGTGGGATCGGCCAAGAGCAACATCGGGCACCTCGAAGGCGGTGCCGGCATCGCCGGCCTGCTCAAGGTGGTGCTCAGCATCGCACACCGCCAGGTGCCGGCGAGCCTGAACTTCCTCGATCCCCACCCGGACATCCCACTTCCCGAGCTGGGCCTCCAGGTGGTCACCGCCACCCGTGACTGGCCGGCACCGCACCGCCGGCTGCTCGCCGGTGTCAGTTCGTTCGGCATGGGCGGCACCAACTGCCACCTCGTCCTCGGGGAACCGCCGGAATCAGCGGCCACCACCGGTACGGAGGCCGCCGCGACCACGCCAGGGACGCCGCTGGCCCCGGCGCTGTCGGTGGCCGAGCCACCGCCGGCGGTCGAGCCCGCCCCCTGGGTGCTCAGCGCGCAGTCCGGGCCCGCGCTGCGCGCGCAGGCCACCGCGCTCGCCGAATATCTGGCGGAGCGGCCCGGAACACGCCCGGCCGACGTCGCCCGGTCCCTGCTGGAGACCCGCGACCTGCTGGCGTGCCGCGCGATCCTGACCGGGGACGATCCGGCCGTCGACCTCGAGTCGCTGGTGCGGGGCCGCCCCGGCGACGGCGTGGTCGCCGGCACCGCTGTCGGCGGACCGGTCATCTTCGTCTTTCCCGGACAGGGCTCGCAGTGGCCGGAGATGGCCCGCGAACTGCTCGCCGGGTCACCGGTGTTCGCCGCCGCACTCACCGACTGCGCGGAGGCGCTCGCCCCGCATCTCGACTACGACCTGCTGGACGTGTTGCGCGGTGCGCCCGACGCGCTGGAGCTGAGCCGGGCCAGCGTGGTGCAACCGGCGCTCTGGGCGGTCATGGTGGCGCTCGCCGAGCTGTGGCGCTCGCACGGCGTCGAACCGGACGCCGTTATCGGCCACTCGCAGGGTGAGATCGCCGCCGCGACCGTGGCCGGCGCCCTGTCGCTGGCCGACGCCGCCCGCGTCGTCGCACTGCGCAGCCAGGCCGCCGAGCGGATCGCCGGCCGGGGCGGCATGATGTCTATCGCCGCCGGGGCGGACGAGGTCGAGGCGGTGCTCGCCGCGCACGCTCCGGAGGTCGTGGTCGCGGCGGTGAACGGCCCCCGGTCGGTGGTGGTGTCCGGCCCGGCGGAGTCGCTCGCCGCCGTCCAGCCGGTGTTCGAGGCGTCCGGACATCGGGCCAGGCTCGTTCCGGTCGACTACCCGTCCCACTCGGTAGCGGTCGACGAGCTGCGTTCGGAGATCGTCACGGCGCTGGGGCCGATCCGCCCCCGTACCGGCCGGGTGACGCTGGTGTCCACGGTGACCGGCACCGAGATCGACACCGCCACGATGGATGCCGAGTACTGGTTCCGCGGCCTACGTCAGCCGGTGCGGTTCGGCACCGCCGTCCGCACCGCCCTCGGCTCGGCCGGCGGCGGTGTCTTCGTCGAGTGCAGTCCGCACGCCGTGTTGCTCACCAGCGTCGAGGAGACGATCGAGCAAGCAGGGCTCTCCGCGACCGCGCTGGGCACGCTGCGCCGGGGCGAGGGCGGCTTCCGCCGGATGCGGGTCGCGCTCGCCGAGGCGTTCGTGGCCGGTGCCCCGGTCCGCTGGGAGGTCGCCGACGGCCGACGGATCGCGCTGCCCGGGTACGCATTCCAGCGTCAGCGGTACTGGCTCACCGACCACGGCGGGGCGTACCGCGGCGGAGCCGACGAGGTGTGGCGCCGCGACGACCTGCTGGCACTGGTGAGAGGGGTGGCCGGTGAGGTGCTGGGTCGCCCCGGGCCGGTGGACCCGGCCACCACCTTCAAGAACCTCGGCCTCGACTCGGTCGGCGCCGTCGAACTGCGGCACCGGCTCAGCGCGGCGACCAGCCTGCGGCTGCCCACCACGATCGTCTACAACCACCCCTCGGCGGACCAGCTCGCCGGACACCTGCACGAACTCCTCAGCGGCGCCGAGCCCGCAGGGCCGGCTCCGGCGGCTCCGGCGGCTCCGGTCGGCGAGGACGCCGACGGCATCGCGATCGTCGCGATCGGCTGTCGCTACCCCGGCGGCGTCGCCTCCCCCGAGGACCTGTGGCAGGCGGTGGCCACCGGCGCGGACCTGACCGGTGACTTCCCGGCCAACCGGGGCTGGAATCTGGCCACCCTCTTCGGGACGGACGAGTCCGGCACCACCTACGTCCGGCGCGGCGGCTTCCTGGACGACGCGGGCCAGTTCGACGCCAGCTTCTTCGGGATCAGTCCGCGTGAGGCGCTGGCCATGGACCCGCAGCAGAGGATCCTCCTGGAAACAGCCTGGGAGACCATCGAACGCGCCGGCATCGACGCCACCACACTGCGCGGCTCGGCCAC
>NZ_BMNB01000061.1 GCF_014646235.1 Micromonospora sonchi
CCGCCACTGACCTGCCCGAACTCCACCGCCTCGCCACCACGATCCAGACCTGGTGGCCCGAAATCCTCGCGTTCCTGCATACCGGCATCACCAACGCCGGCTCAGAAGGCACCAACCGCGTCATCAAGACCGTCGCCCGCAACGCCTACGGCTTCCGCAACCCCGAAAACCAGCGCCTCCGCACCCGCACGGCCACAACCCGCCGCCACCGCGGACACCTCAACCCCGCTTAATTTCGAAGAGCCGCCATCGCACCTGAGGTCGTGGGGGTGCAGGCACCTGGACGGATCGGGGTGTCCGCCTCATCGACTCCGATCGGCCCGACGCATAGCGTTGATCTCTGTGCGGTAACGGGCGTCTGACCGACGTCCGCGATGCGGCTGGAAGAGTCATCACGATGCGGCAAAAACTCCGACGCGCGGTCAGCGAGCTCGGGCAGTTACTCGGCGGTACGGCGATCGGGCTGGCCGCGCCGTTCCTGCTGTTCCTGACGCTGGTCTCGGTGCCGTCGAGCCTTGCGGCGGGCCTGGGCATCTTGCTCTTCGTCGGCGTAGTGTGGCTGGCCCGTCGACTGGCCGATCTGCAACGCCACCGAGCCGCTACGGTGCTGGCTGAACCAGTGCCGTCCCCCTACCTCCCGTTGCCCAAGGGCCTACTTGCCCGGGCCCGGATGTTGATCGGCGAGCCGGCCACCTGGCGCGATCTGGCCTGGGTACTGTGCCAGTTCCCGGTGGGTCTGCTCAGTGTGACGGTGGCGATCGGGCTGTGGCTGGGGGCAGTGGAGTGCCTGTTCGCGCCGTTGCTGCGGGCACTGCTGCCGACCCGCACGAGCTTCGATCCCGTGGTGCTGGAGCTCACTGGCAGGTCCGGCCCGTTGACGTGGCTGCTGGTGCCGGTCGGCGTCGGGTTGGTGGTGCTCGCCTACCACCTGCCCCGGCACCTCATCACCGGTCAGGCCCGGCTGGCGAACGCGCTGCTGGGACCCACGTCCGCCGCCCGGCTGTCCGCCCGGGTCGACCGGTTGACCGCCACCAGGGCCGCTGCCGTTGATGCGTCCGCCGTAGAGCTGCGCCGCGTCGAGCGTGATCTGCATGACGGCGCGCAGGTGCGCCTCGTCGCGGCGACCATGAATCTCGGCATGGCCGAGGACGTCATCGACGCCGATCCGGCCGGGGCCAAAGTCCTGATGGCCGAGGCGAAGGCCAGCGTCGGCGCGGCCCTCACGGAGCTCCGCGACCTGGTACGTGGCATCCACCCGCCGGTGCTGGCTGATCGGGGCCTGACCGGGGCGGTCCAGGCCCTGGCGCTGAAGCTGGCCAGCGGCATCCCGATCGAGCTGGATCTGCGACTCGACCGACGGCTGGCCGCGCCGGTGGAGTCGGCGGCGTACTTCGTCATCGCCGAGTCGCTGGGCAACGCCCTCCGGCACAGCGGTGCCCAGCGCATCCAGGTCACCGTCACCGACCAAGGGGACATGCTGCACATCACCGTCGGCGACAACGGTCACGGCGGCGCCGATCCGCTACGCGGCACCGGGCTGCGTGGCATCCAACGTCGGTTATCCGCCTTCGACGGAACCCTTCGCATCACCAGCCCGCTGGGCGGGCCCACCGTGCTGGACATGGAGCTTCCATGCGCGTCCTGATCGCCGAGGACCAACTACTGCTGCGCGACGGGCTGACCCGGATGCTGACCGCGTACGGCTTCGACGTGGTAGCCGCCGTCGACGACGGTTCGCAACTGGTCGAGGCGCTCGTCTCGCTCCGGCCCGACGTCGCCGTGGTCGACGTGCGGCTACCGCCCACCTTCACCGACGAAGGGCTGCGCGCCGCCATCGCCGCCCGCGCCGAGATACCCGGGCTGCCCGTCCTGATCCTCTCCCAGTACGTCGAACGGCTCTACGCCCGTGAACTGCTCTCCGACCGCGCCGGTGCGGTCGGGTACCTCCTCAAAGACCGGGTCGGCGACGTACGACAGTTCATCGACGCGATTCGTCAGGTCGCCACCGGCGCGACGGTCATGGACCCGGAAGTCGTCACCCAACTGCTACACCAGCGCGACACCCTGGCCGCACTCACCCCACGAGAGCGGGACGTGCTCCGCCTGATGGCCGAGGGACGCACCAACGCCGCGATCGCCGAACACATGATCATCACCGAAAAGTCGGTCAGCAACCACATCAACACGCTCTTCGCCAAACTCGGCTTACCACCATCAGGCAGCGGCCACCGCCGGGTGCTCGCCGTGCTGGCCTACCTCGACCAGTAAACCGGCCCGACGGCAGGATCTAACAGAGCGCCGGCAACAGATCTGGGTACACAGAAAGGTACGGCGGAGCGCGCAAGAATCGACAGACCAGAAGATCAATAATGTCGGTCGCGATCGTTCGTGGCCGTACCGTAGACCGCCTCGCGGCCCTTGTTCAGTTACCGATCGGCCGCGCGGATCGCGGCCAGATGAGCGTGTCGATCGGGCGAATGTGGCAACCGCCGTCGACGAACGGAGCTACTACGCGGTTGGCTCGGCGGGATAGCCGCACCGCTGCGGGGAGCAGTCCTTTTCATGATCCCTCCACCAGAGGTAGTAGTCCCGCTCCAGCATCCGGGCAGTCAACGCGAGTCGGCGTTGCCGTATGCCGGACACGGTCGATGGCAGCGCCGTGAACGTCTCCGGGAGCACAGTCAGCGAGCCGGTGATCGGCTCCCCGTCGACCATGCGCAGGAGCACCCGGCACTCCCACCAGGGGCGGTCCTCGTTGGGCCAGTAGTAGTCGGCCGGGTCGGGGAAGAGGTAGTGCGGGGCATTCGGGTCCAGATGTGCCCGAAGCTCGGGGCTTGCGGATCCCATCCCAAGCCGTCGGCTACCCGCCTCCTCGTACAGGGCGTACATCTGGTCGCGGTCGAGGGCCTTCAGTATCCGGGCCTGCCGGGGAAGGGGCTGCCGACCGGGTGGGGTACGAACGGGCCATCCGGCCAGTACACGTAACCCTTGCCGAAGGTTCCAAGCGGCAGCGTCCTTGCGCGGTGCCGGAAGCGGGGGAGGTGGTGTCCACCGGTACCCGGCTTGGGCGATGTGGCGCAGGATCCACTCTCGCCCCCGTTCTCCTGAGGTGTTCCAGGTCCAGCTCATCGGCCGGGTCTGCATCGCCCTGTCTCGCCGGCTGATAAGCCCTGGGCGAGAAGGTCGCCACCTGCCTTGCGGGCGGGCGACCAAGGGCAGGTTGTGCGCCAGGTCCGCCAAGAACCGGATTCGTTCGAGAACCTCGTCGGTGGACGCAGTTTCCGGCTGCCGGCGTGACTTCCCGGCCGACGAGCGAATCTCGATAAGCGCGTGATAGGCAAGGAGGCCAGCAACCGTGCGGTCGTCAACGTCGTCGGCGTGGGGCCGGAATCGCCCAGCCCAGCCGCGTGGGCGGACCGGGGCCGGCTTGTCGGTGGAGGGTTTCTGGTTCGGTGACACGTTGACATCATCTCTGGCGTCTGACTCGTCCGGCGACGCGCTCTCGCGCAGGAAGCGCAGGCCAGCGGCGACCGAAATGCAGCACGTCTCCCAACCCGCCGACGAGGTCATCGTTGTCTACTCCGACGAGAAAACGCGCGAAACGGGCTTCGACGACCATGCATTCCGCCAATAGCTCAGGGCGCGGGGCCCTCGGCATGATCGATCGCCCTGACATCGGCCATAAGCGGAAGCCGAAGACCTGGCTGAGCTCAAGAAGACCGTCACACGAAGCCGCTTACCTGTTGGCGCGGCTCCTGCGGAAATGGCCCGTAGAGAGCGGCCCGCCCGCCGATTCCGGACCCGACTCGATGCGAGGTCTGTAGATCCCGCCGTACCTGGCTCTGCAACCGTCCGGCACCCCAACGGACAACTCGGCCAGCGGGTCCACATGCCGCACTCGGGGGCGAATCTGTCAGGACCAGACACGTTCTGTTCGGTTCGGACAACTGCTGGCCTGCGAGCCCGCGCCGCTGGTGTGCGACGCACGCCCGGTTCCGGGTCTGCCCGCACGACACTGCCGCTGGACGAGCTGCGCGCGCTGGTCAAGCGCGAACGCTACGACCGCAGCACCCACCGACGAACTGTGGCGGCAGCTCGCTCACCACGCCCGCGAGTGGGGGCCGGCGTGGGTCGTCGGCGCGATCGGTATCGCGCTGCCCGCGTTGACGCACCGGGCGGCAAAGACCACGCCCGGCACGCCGACGACATCGATTCCGAAGTCCTCGCCGGATTCCTCCACGCCCTACGCACCGCCGACCTCACCGCACCCAGGTTGTGGCTACGGCTGTGCTGGGCCACCTGGCGCGCAGGCGCCGCCGCCATCACCGCGTTACGGATGCGACGTCGCCGCGCCGAGCACATCGTCGCCGCCGCCATCGCACGAGGGGACCTTCCCAGCCCGGCACTCTTCAGCGGCGGAGGTGAGAACGCCACCGTAGCCTGACGACATTGTGGGCGTACCGGTGCCCGTGCAGAGACAGGTACGACGACGGACAGAGCTGCTTGGATCAATCGCCTCCGGCCGATCCGGCTGCTGTGACGCCTGCAGGACCGGCCGAAGTTCCGGTTGATGATGTTGCGTGGACGGCCGTTCCGCGAGGCGCGGCTTGGCGTCCGTATCTGTCGATCGGAGTGCAGTTGATCATGCCTGATGAGCCTCTGCGTCATTTCGTCCTGCCGGCCAACGGCTTTGTCGGCCAGCCCGTACGCACACGGACGCCTGCGGAGAGTCGAACGTAACAAAGATGGTTGCTTCTGGCGTGGTTGTCGGCGAGACTGTCGGGGTGGCGGCCAACAGCAGGGTGACGATCGCGGCCCACGCCTTGGCGTGGCTGGAGCTGGCCAGGCGGGGCGGTCGTGAGGTGCTCACCTCTGAAGAGGTGGCGGCCAGCGTCAACACGAACGCGGTCATCATCCGGCGCAGCCTCGGTGACCTGCAGCGGGCCGGCCTGGTGACGGCACGCCGCGGCAACGGCGCTGGCTTCTTCCTCGGGCGGCCGGCAACAGAGATCACGTTGCTGGATGTCTGGCTCGCCGTCTCGCCGGAGCCGCTGCTCGCCCTGCACCACTCCGAGCCGAACCTGGAGTGCCCGGTCGGACGCGGCATCCGTCCGGTGCTCACCGACCTGTACGACGAAGCGACCGACACGTTCCGGGCGGCGCTGGCGCGCTGGACCGTCTCCGACGTCCTGGAAAGGATCCTGGCATGATCGTCGAATTACGCCGTTACACCCTGGGTGCGGGACGCCGCGACGAACTGATCGATCTGTTCGACCGCGAGTTCGTCGAAACCCAGGAAGAACTGGGGATGGCCGTGCTGGGCCAGTTCCGCGACCTCGACCGGCCCGACCAGTTCGTGTGGCTGCGCGGATTCACCGACATGCCATCGCGCCGCACCGCCCTGACGGACTTCTACACAGGACCGGTGTGGGCGAAACACGGACCAGCGGCGAACGCGACGATGCTTGACTCGGACAACGTACTGCTGCTCCGCGAGATCGTCGCGGTGCCGGTACTCGATCGCAGCACCGCCAACCCCGACTCGGTTTTGCACGCGACAATCTGGTACTGGAACGGTCCTTTCCCCGACCCCACCCACAGCTCGAGCGAAGCCCTGGCCGTACTGAGGACTGAGTACAGCGCGAACGACTTCCCCCGGCTGCCGGTCCGTGAGCAGGAGCACGCCCTGGTCTGGCTCACCCGGTCACCCCTACAGGCAGAGATTCCAGCGGAGGTGGTCACGACCGAAAACCTCCGCCTCAGCCCCACCCGCCGCTCCAGCCTTCACTGACAAACCCCACAACGGGCCGTCCACACCGAACGATGCGCTCGCCGGTATCGCACATCCATGTCGACGGTGCCCTGACGACCAGGTGGCGATCAGCGTCAGCAACCGTGGAGGAGCACCGGTCACGGTGACCCGGCATACGGCGATAACTCGTCGCTCTGTCAGTGGTCGAGGTGTGGCGCTCAGCGCTCAGCGCTCAGCGCGGCCGGTGCGCCCGTGGGTTTGGTTTACCGCCCGTTGCCGAACGATCCTCCGAAACAGGCCAGCCGCTGCCAGTTCGCGTTGTCCCTTCGCCGCTGCAGTTCAGGCAGTGGGGTGGAGATCGGCGAGGAGGTTCTCCACCCGGGTGTGGATCTCGTCGCGGATGTGGCGCACCGTGGCGAGGGCCTGGCCGGCCGGGTCGTCGAGCTTCCAGTCCTCGTACCGCTTGCCTGGGAAGGCCGGGCAGACGTCGCCGCAGCCCATGGTGATGATGACGTCGGAGGCCTCGGCGGTGGCGTAGTCGAGGATCTTCGGCTTGTTGGCGGTGATGTCGATGCCGACCTCGCGCATGGCCTCAACGGCCATCGGGTTGATCTGGTCGGCGGGCTCGGAGCCGGCGGAGCGGACCTCGACCGCGTCGCCGGCGAGGTGGCGCAGCCAGCCGGCGGCCATCTGGGAACGGCCGGCGTTGTGGACGCAGACGAACAGGACGCTGGGTTTGGACATCAGATGCCTTCCTTGGAGTGCAGGTCATAGGGCCGGTTCGTGGGTGCCCCGGGAAGAGATACAGGCAGGGACCGGCTCGGGTCGCTGTTGCGGTCGAGTAGCCGGTAGCGGCCGGCGGAGCATGGCGGGTTGACCAGGTCACGGTGACGCTTGTCGGCCTCGCCGGGGCCGGGGCCGGGGCCGGGAACGGGGCCGGGGCCGGGGACGGGGCCGGGGCCGGGGACGGTCATGGTCGGCGGTCCAATGCCGGGTCACGCTCGTTGATCGGAACGACGACCTGGTCGGCGGCCTGCCCAGCGTCGGGGTAGAGCGCGGCGAGCAGGCCGACGCCGACGGCCAGGCCGAGCAGTTGGGCGGCGAGGAAGCCGGGGACGGAGGCGGGGGCGATGCCGGCGAAGGTGTCCGTGAAAGCCCGACCGATGGTCACCGCGGGGTTGGCGAATGAGGTCGACGAGGTGAACCAGTAGGCCGCGCCGATGTAGGCGCCGACTGCGGCGGGGGCGACCGGGGCGCGGCCGGAGCGGGCGAGGGCGAAGATCAGCAGGATCAGGCCGGTGGTGGCGACGACCTCACCGAGCCACAGGTTGCCGGCGGCGCGGTCCTTGCTGGAGAGGTCCACGGCGGCGAGGTCGAACATGAGGTTCGCCAGCACCGATCCGGCGATCGCGCCGAGGATCTGAGCGACCGTGTAGCCGGCGAGGTCGCGGACGGTCAGTCCGGTTCCGACGCGGCGACCGAGGAACCAGTCGGCGGCGGAGACAACGGGGTTGAAGTGGGCGCCGGAGACCGGGCCGAAGATCAGGATCAGCGCGCCGAGCGCGAGAGCGGTTGCGATCGAGTTCTCCAGCAGCTGGAGCCCGACGTCGCCAGGGGAGAGCGCGGCCGCCATGATGCCGGAGCCCACGACGGCGGCGACGAGCAGGGCAGTGCCGATGAACTCGGCCAGCAGGCGCCGCCGGAGTGCGATGGTCATCAGTCTGTTCTCTCCCAGGGCGTTGTGCTGTGGCTGCGGTGCCGACGAGGTCGGTTTACCGGGTGACGAGACGTTCAACTGGTTGTTCGCGGAGGGGCTCATGTCACCCGCGGCCGTCTCCCGAACTCATGGCGGGGGCGACGCGGTCGACGCGGGCGGCGAGATCGGCGAACGTGGCCTCGAACGCCTCGTCGGTGTTGACCCGGACCGGGTCCGGCACGGACCAGTGCAGGCGGGGGCGGACCGGTCCGGTGAGGTCTTCGTGGGCGTTGTCGCAGACGGCGATGACCAGGTCGTCGTCGCGGACGACGTCGTTGACGTGGGCGGTGCCGGCAGGGTTCAGGTTGAGGTCGTAACGGTGAGCCACGGCGATCGCGCGGGGATGCACTCGGGCGGCAGGCTTGGTGCCGGCCGAGGCGGCTTCCCCGCGGGTGCGTCGCTTCCACAGGGCGGCGGCCAGCTGGGAGCGGGCGGAGTTGTGGGTGCACACGAAAACCACCCGTCCCACATCGGCCAGCGGGGGCGGGATGAGAGCCGCCAGGGCTGCCGGCTGGAGTCGCAGGTAGGTGCGCCGCCGGTCGCCTTCGGACCGGCCGCGCAGGACGAGGCCGGCTTCGGTGAGCACCTTGACGTGGTGGGCGACGAGATTCGTCGGCATGTCGAGGGTGTGGGCGATCTCCCCGGGGGAGGCGTCGCCGAAGGTGAGCGCGTCCACGATCGCCAGGCGCGCGGGCTCGCCGAGTGCGGCGTGGATCCGTGCGCGCCCGGCCAGGGAAACAGGCTCAATGTCCATTGACTCAACTGTCGCTGAGTAATTATCTGGCGTCAAGCCTGCGGGTGGGCCTCGGGGGGGGGTGTCCCTATGACCTTTGTCAAGGAGACGCCCGCAGCAGGGCGATCCACTGGTGATGTGCAGGACGGGTTGGGTGTCGGACAGGGGATGAGTGTCGGATCGGCTGCGGCTTTTCCGGTTCC
>NZ_BMNB01000062.1 GCF_014646235.1 Micromonospora sonchi
CTGCCACGCCGCCACCGCCCGCCGACGCAGATCCTCTTGCGCCTGCTGGGAAAGCCGCCTCGCATCGGTCACCGCAACATCCATACACACTCAACGATCACGGGATGTTTGAGTTACCCGTCAATAATAGGGGACCCCTGCTCTACCGGAGGCGTTAATAAGGGGCCCTTCCTTTCATGTCACAGCACCCGGCGTGGGTGGGGGGGTGGGGGGTGGGGGAGACTTGCTGGCATGGCGGCTCGTGGGTTCCCGTACACCGACCTCAAGGACTTCCTCGTGGCGCTGGAGCGCGCGGGCGAACTGCGCCGCGTCGGCGCGCCGGTCGACCCGACGCTGGAGATCAGCGAGATCGTCACCCGGACGGTCCGGGCCGACGGGCCGGCGCTGCTCTTCGAACAGCCCACCCGGGGCGAGATGCCGGTGGCGATCAACCTCTTCGGCACCGAGAAGCGGACCGCGATGGCGCTCGGCGTCGAGTCGCTGGACGAGATCGGCAACCGGATCGGCGAGATGCTCAAGCCGGAGCTGCCGGTGGGCTTCTCCGGCATGATGGGCGGCCTGGGCAAGGTGATGCAGCTCAAGTCGATGCCGCCCAAGAAGGTCAAGACCGCTCCCTGCCAGCAGGTCGTCTACCGCGGCGACGACGTCGACCTGAACCGGCTGCCCGGCCTCCAGGTCTGGCCGGGCGACGGCGGGATCTTCCACAACTTCGGGCTGACCCACACCAAGCACCCGGAGACCGGAAAGCGGAACCTCGGGTTGTACCGGCTCCAGCAGCACAGCCACAACACGCTGGGCATGCACTGGCAGATCCACAAGAATTCCACCGCGCACCACGCCGTCGCCGAGCGGCTCGGCCAGCGGCTGCCGGTGGCGGTCGCCATCGGGGCCGACCCGGTGGTCGCGTACGCCTCCACAGCCCCACTTCCCGCCGACATCGACGAATACCTGTTCGCCGGGTTCCTGCGCGGTGAGCGGGTGGAGATGGTCGACTGCCTGACCGTGCCGTTGCAGGTGCCGGCGCACGCCCAGGTGGTGCTGGAGGGCTACATCGAGCCGGGCGAGCGGCTGCCGGAGGGGCCGTTCGGCGACCACACCGGCTACTACACGCCGGTGGAGCCGTTCCCGGTCATGCACGTCGAGGCGATGACCATGCAGCGCGACCCGGTCTACCACTCGATCGTCACCTCGCAGCCGCCGCAGGAGGACCACGGCCTCGGCAAGGCCACCGAACGGATCTTCGCGCCGCTGCTGCGCTTCCTCATCCCGGACATCGTCGACTACAACCTGCCCTCCGCCGGGGTGTTCCACAACTGCGCGATCGTGTCGATCCGCAAGCGGTACCCCAAGCACGCGCAGAAGGTGATGAACGCCATCTGGGGTGCGCACATGATGTCGTTGACCAAGCTGATCGTGATCGTCGACGAGGACTGCGACGTGCACGACTACAACGAGGTCGCCTTCCGCGCCTTCGGCAACGTCGACTACGCCCGCGACCTGCTGCTCACCGAGGGCCCGGTGGACCACCTCGACCACGCCTCGTACCAGCAGTTCTGGGGTGGCAAGGCCGGCGTCGACGCCACCCGCAAGCTCCCCAGCGAGGGCTACCACCGTGGCTGGCCCGAGGAGATGACCATGGCCCCCGAGGTGGTCTCGCTGGTCGACAAGCGCTGGAAGGAGTACGGCATCTGATGGCGACCGCCGCCGACGACCCCCGCGATCATGCACTTTCGGTCGCCAATTTGCCGGAATCGCCCAACTCTGTCCCGACGGAAAGCGCAAGATCGCGAGGGCGGGTGGGGGCGTTCCTGAGGCTGGTGGCGATCGAGCACTCGGTGTTCGCGTTGCCGTTCGCGTTCCTGTCGGCGTTGACCGCTATGTCGGTGCACGGGGGGCGGGTGCGGTGGGGGGATCTGCTCCTGATCACCGTGGCGATGGTGGGGGCGCGGACGTTCGCGATGGCCGCCAACCGGATCCTCGACCGTAGGATCGACGCGCGGAACCCGCGTACGGCCAATCGGGAACTGGTCACCGGGGCGGTGAGCCCGCGGACGGCCTGGACCGGCGCGGGCGTCGCCCTGGTGGTGTTCCTGGCCGCCGCCGCCCTGCTCAACCCGCTCTGCCTGGCGCTCGCGCCGCTGGCGGTGGTGCCGCTGGTGGTCTACCCGTACGGCAAGCGGTTCACCAACTGGCCGCACGCCATTCTGGGCGTGGCGCAGATGGTCGGCCCGGTCGGCGCCTGGCTGGCGGTGACCGGCACACTCGCCGGCTCCGGGCCGGCCTGGCTGCTCGGCGCCGCCGTCGGCCTGTGGATCGGCGGCTTCGACCTGATCTACGCCTGCCAGGACGCCGAGGTGGATCGCCAGATCGGCGTGCACAGCGTGCCGGCCCGGTACGGCCTGCGGTTCGCGCTGCACGCCTCCACCATCGCGCACGTGGTGACCTTCGCGCTGTTCGGCTGGTTCGGCGTGCTGGTCGGCTTCGGCTGGCTCTGGTGGATCGGGCTGGCGCTGACCGCGGTCGCCTTCGGCTACCAGCACCTGGTGGTGACGCCGACCGACCTGACCCGGGTCAACCGGGCGTTCTTCACCGCCAACGGCTTCGTCGGCATCGCGTTGTTCCTCTTCGCCCTGCTCGACCTGGTCATCCGCCTCGGCCTGCGGGCCTAGCGGCAGGGGCGGCGGTGATGCGCGAACCATGGGTGGTCGGGGTGTCCGGGGCGTCCGGCACGCCGTACGCGGCGGCCGTCGTCCGCGGGCTGCTCGACGCCGGCGCGTCGGTGGACCTGATCGTCTCCCGGGCCGCGCGGTTGACCGTGCTGGATGAGACCGGACGGCCGTTCCGCGACGCGCACTGGGCCGAGGACCTGGCCGCCTGGCTCGGCCGCGACCTCGACGGCGCGGACGTGCGGCACTGGGCCGCCGGTGACCTGGCGGCCGGGCCCAGCAGCGGCTCCTACCCGGCGCGCGGCATGGCGGTGGTACCGGCCAGCACGGCGGCCTGCGCCGGCATCGCGATCGGCCTGTCGAAGGACCTGCTCCAGCGGGCCGCCGAGGTGAACCTCAAGGAACACCGGCGGGTGGTCGTGGTGCCCCGGGAGACCCCGGTGACCCGCAGCCACCTGGAGCACCTGATCGAGTTGCACGATGCCGGTGCGGTGGTGCTGCCGGCCAGTCCCGGCTTCTACGGCGCCGGAGCCGCCGCCAGCGCGGCCCAGTTGGTGGACTTCGTTGCGGGCAAGGTGCTCGACGCGCTCGGCGTTCCGCACACCCTGTTCCACCGCTGGACCGGGACGTTGAACGCGGACCGGACCTGACGACCGGTCCGCGTCCCGATCCGGATTACTCAGTACATGCCGGCGTTGGCCGGTCCCGGCCCGGTCGACGGGGCCGGGCCCGCGTTTCGCGGTCGGTCCATTTCGTCCGCCTCTTCCAGCATGCCCTCCCCCTCGAGCAGGGCTCGCACCTCGGATTCCCGAAACCGGCGATGCCCTCCTGGAGTCCGGATGCTGCCGATCCGGCCCGCCGCCGCCCAGCGCGTCACGGTCTTCGGGTCTACCCGAAACAACGCGGCGACCTCACCCGGTGTCAGCAGGCGATCTCCAGTGTCCACAGCCCCCTCCTCGCGTCGACGAAGCCCCCGGCTGAACACACTGCCCCCGGCCGGTGCGAGCCCAGAGCCGTCATGAGGGACGTATGGCAATTACAGCACCAGCGACCTGGCCTGTCCGCCAAACGCGAAAAACGCACTGAGTGGGAAGTTAGTAAATGGTACCGGCGCTCCGCCCTCTCGACCCCGGGTATGCGAACTGTCACCCGCTGCCATGTGCAACGGATGTCGGAGTCCGAGTGTTACGCGGCGGCGACTAGGGTCTACAGTCCGTGGACGCCATCGACCTCAGCCTCGTGGACCTACTTCGCGGCAACGCCCGCCTGTCGTACGCCGAACTGGCCCGCCAGGTCGGGCTCTCCGCCCCGGCGGTGCACGAACGGGTCGGCAAGCTGGAGGCCGGCGGTGTCATCCGCGCCTACCGGGCGGAGGTCGAGCCGGAGCACATCGGGCTGAACGTGACCGCCCTGATCAGCGTCGTGGAGGACTCCGGCGCGGACACCGACGACGTGCTGGAGGCGTTCCGCGCGATCCCGGAGATCGAGTCGTGCTACTTCATGGCGGGTGTCGAATCGTTCCTGATCAAGGTCCGGGTGGGCACCATCGCCGAGTTGGAACGGCTGATCGTACGGCTGAACCGTACGCCCGGCGTCGCCTCCACCCGGACCAGCATCGCCCTCTCCACCAAGTGGGAGAACCGCCCGCAGCCGCTCGTGCCGCCCTCCTCCTGACCCGCTGCTACCCCCGGCGCTCGGTCAGCGCCCGGTAGTCTTCCTGAGCGTGACTCAGCTCGACCGGTTCGACGAGGCCAGCCGGCGGTGGGTGACCGAGGCCATCGCGGCCGTCGAGGCGGACGCGAACCGGTCAGCCGACACCCACCTGCTGCCCTTCCCGCTGCCCAGGCGATGGGGGATCGATCTCTACCTGAAGGACGAGTCCGTCCACCCGACCGGGTCGCTGAAGCATCGGCTGGCCCGATCGCTGTTCCTGTACGGGCTCTGCAACGGCTGGATCGGGCCGGACACCACGATTGTGGAGGCCTCCTCGGGCTCCACCGCGGTCTCCGAGGCCTACTTCGCCCGGATGCTGGGGCTCCCCTTCATCGCGGTGATGCCCGCCTCCACCTCGCCGGAGAAGATCGCCCAGATCGAGTTCCAGGGCGGCCGCTGTCACCTGGTGTCGGACCCGGCGAAGGTGGTCGTCGAAGCGCGTTGGCTGGCCGAGGACTCCGGCGGGCACTTCATGGACCAGTTCACCTACGCGGAGCGGGCCACCGACTGGCGGGGCAACAACAACATCGCCGAGTCGATCTACGCGCAGCTCGCCCTGGAGCGCCATCCCGTACCGGCCTGGGTGGTGGTCGGCGCCGGCACCGGCGGCACCAGCGCCACCATCGGCCGGTACGCCCGCTACCGGCGGCTGCCCACCAAACTCTGCGTGGTCGACCCGGAGAACTCGGCGTTCTACCCGGCCTGGCAGGCGGCGGACTGGTCGGTGGGCACCGGGCGGGGCTCCCGGATCGAGGGGATCGGCCGGCCGAGTGTCGAGGCCTCGTTCCTGCCCTCGGTGGTGGATCGGATGGTGCAGGTGCCGGACGCCGCCTCGCTGGCCGCCATGCGGGCCGGCTCGGCGGTGCTGGGCCGGCGGGTGGGCGGGTCGACCGGCACCAACCTGTGGGGCGCCTTCGGGCTGATCGCCGAGTTGCTGGCCGCCGGGCGTACGGGATCGGTGGTCACCCTGATCTGCGACGCGGGCGACCGGTACGTCGACACGTACTACGCCGACGAGTGGGTGGCCGCCCAGGGTCTGGATCTGGCTCCCCACCTGGCGATTATCGACCGCTTCCTGACCGACGGCACCTGGCCGGCCTGACGCTGGCGATCACGCCACCGCACCTGACCCGCCCGCTATCGCTCCACGGCACCTGACCCGCCCGCTATCGCGTCCCCGCCCGCTCGGCCAGGCCGGGATAGTTCAGCACGTACCCGTCGGAGTCCACGTCGATCTCTGCGGCGAAGCTGCCGCTGGCGTAGCGGAACCGGTGCGGGCCAAGGGCGGTGTAGACCTGCTCGGCGGGCAGCACGGTGAGGCTCGGCAGCAGCACCCAGGCCACGCTGAGCCGGTGGCTCGTGCCGGCTGGCTCGCTGGTCAGGCCGAGCCGGCGCAGGGGCAGCGTGTTGAACAGCGGCGAGCCGCCGAGGTCCAGGTCGAGGGCGTCGGCGAGCCGGTCGGGGTCCTCGACGCCGGGCAATCCGGCCGGGGCACGCCCGGCCGCGGCCAGGACCGCGTCCAGGTCACCCTGCTCGGCGGCGGTCACCCGCCATCGCTGCGTGGTCCGTTCCAGGCGTACGCTGCGCCGCCACCCGGCCCCCTCGACCTCGACCTCCAGGCGGATGCTCACCCACTGGGGGTCAGTCACCAGGCGGTAGCGGCACGTGTAGGGAACCGGGTCGGCGGCCAGCTGGGTGCCGTGCGCGGTGAGCCCCTGGCCTTCGTCGACCAGAGCATGCTCGGCGCCAGCGGTGTCGATCCGGGTCCACAGCAGCGACTTCGGCATGAGCCGGACGTTACGCCACCCGGGCGGGCCGGGCAGTGCATGCGGCACGGCCGGCCCGCAACGAATGGTTCAGCGGGTGTGTGTACGGGGTCGTCCGCCGTACCGGCGTTCACCGGTGGGCCGGTCGCCGAAGCGGCGCGGGCCACCCGGCCGGCTGGGCCGGCGAGGTGCCTCGGGCTCGACGCGTACCGGCACCCCGCTCGGCTCCCGTGCCCCGACCAGGTCGGCCAGGGCAGGGTCGTCGGCGCGTACCCGAACCTCCGCCGGCCGCACACCGGCCTTCTCCAGCATCGCCAGGGTGGTGCGGCGCTGCTTCGGCAGCACCAGCGTGGCCACCGCACCCGTCTCACCGGCACGGGCGGTCCGGCCCGCCCGGTGCAGGTAGTCCTTCGGGTCCTTCGGCGGGTCGACGTGCAGCACCAGCGAGACCCCGTCGACGTGGATGCCCCGCGCCGCCACGTCGGTGGCGATCAGGACGTTGGTCCGCCCCTCGCGGAACTCGGACAGAGTGCGGGTACGCATCCGCTGGGTCTTGCCGCCGTGCAGCCCACCGGCCCGTACGCCGACCGCCGCGAGCTGGGCGACGAGCCGGTCGACCCCGAGCTGGGTACGGGCGAAGACGATGGTCCGGCCGGCGCGCGCGGCGATCGACGCGGTCACCGGGAACTTGTCGCGCGGCGGGATGAGCAGCAGGTGGTGGTCCATGGTGGACACCGCGGCGGTCGGCGGCGCGGTGGAGTGGGTCACCGGATCGGTCATGAAGCGCTGCACCAGCGCGTCCACGTCGGCGTCCAGGGTGGCCGAGAAGAGCAGCCGCTGCGCGTGCGCCGGAGTCTTTGCCAAGAGTTCGGTGACCTCGGGGAGGAAGCCCATGTCGGCCATCTGGTCCGCCTCGTCGAGCACGGTGATCTCGATGTCGTCGAGGCGGCACACGCCACGGGCGATCAGATCGGCGAGCCGACCCGGGGTCGCCACCACGATCTCCACGCCGCGCCGCAGGGCGTCGATCTGACGGTCGTACGGCACCCCGCCGACCGCGGTCTTGAGGAACACGCCGACGGCCTTGCCGAGCGGCAGCAGCGCGTCGTTGACCTGCATGGCGAGTTCGCGGGTGGGCACCAGGACGAGGGCCCGCGGGTGCAGCGGCCGGGCTCGCCCGCCGTCGGCGATCCGGGCCAGCATCGGCAGCCCGAAGGCGAGAGTCTTGCCGGAACCGGTCTGCCCGCGGCCCAGCACGTCCCGCCCGGCGAGCGTGTCCGGCACGGTCGCCCGCTGGATCTCGAACGGCGTGTCGATGCCCTGCCGGGCGAGAGCGCGGACCAGTGGCCGGGGCAGGCCGAGCGTTTCGAAGCTGATCGTGTCGTCGTGGGCGGTGGTGTCGGCCGGCTGCGGGCTCGCAGGTAGGTCCAGGCGGAAGGTGGGCGTGCTGAAGTCAGCGGAGGTGGTCAAGAAATGCCTTTCGAGCGGGGCGCATCTTCGCGACGTCCCGCTGCGACGTGATGCCGCCGGATCTTCCGCAAGAACGCCCATGGGCGCGCGGTCGCACGCCAGGTCAATGATCACTGACAAGTGTACGGCGAACGCCTCGTGCCCACCCGGGTCGCCCGGGGGTGTGGGCCGACTCACCCGTTGGTCCGTAACCCGCCGTCAGGCGGGCGGGCCGCTGGCCACGCTGCTCAGCGCGTCGTTGGCCAGCAGCACGACCAGCACGCTGAACGCCACCAGCAGGCCCAGTGCGACGGCCATCACAATCACCACGCGCAGTGTGCTGGTGGAGCGCTCGCCGGTGGTCTCCGCCCAGCCCTGGGCCAGGATGTGCCCGGTCAGCGATCCGGAGTTCTCCTCGCCCGCCGGGAAGGCCACGGTGGCGGAGCCGGCCGGGTCGCCGTAGTACGCGCTCAGACCGGACCCACCGGAACCCTGTGCATCTTGCATGGATCCGCCGCCCGTGGGCTGCCGTCGATCGGCCGGACCCGAGGTCGGCGGCGGCCAGACCGGCAGCGCGGGAGCGGGTACCTCGCCCGCTCCACCCGGCCCCGCTCCGGCATGCCCGGTCGCGGTGAGGGGTGGGGGCGGGAACGGTGGCGCCGGCATCGGGCCGGGCGGTGGCGGCGGCGACGGCAGGGGTGGTCCCGGGGGCGGCGTGGGCGGGCCGGGAGCGGGTGGCGTGGGCCGGGGGCCGGGCGGCGGCGCGGGCACCGGCCCGAGATCGGAAG
>NZ_BMNB01000063.1 GCF_014646235.1 Micromonospora sonchi
TAGCCGCCTCCGACTTCGCCGGCGGATGCGCCGCGAGCAGCTTCTGCTTGCCCCGCACGTCCGCCTTCAGTGCCGCGAACTTCGGATCCGCGTTGGGGCCTGGCCGCCGCCCGGTCCCCGCGTCCGCACCAGGAGCCAAACGCTGCACCGGTACATGAATCGACGGCTCGACAGCGGCGGTCCCGTTCGGCGCCACGGGCGGGACGGTCGGCAGAGTCAACGCCGAACCGGTACGCCGCTGCGCCAGCATGGCAGCCACCGCCCGATTGCCGGCAGCCGACTGCAATCGCTGCGCTACTGCGACGCTTACTGCGGCCCGGGGCGCACCCGGACGGGCGGGCGGAACTGGCTCGACGCTGGTGCCCGAGGATGGCCGCAACTCATGCTCGGGAGGTCGGGACGGCGGCGCCTCGGGGCGGTGCGACGGATCCCGGGCGGCGCCCCGGTCGTGGGCCGATGTAGTCACTCGTACCCCCAGTCGGGACACGACAGCATTGATTACGCTTCGACAAGTGTCTGTCGCCCTCAGCGATCAACTGACGAGCACGTAACCATCCATAAGGCCAGTCATCCATGCCTCTTCGGGCAACGCGAGATCATCGTCCGCGCCGGTCACAGCGGCGAATTCTGGGCCACTGGCTACTCCGGACCCTGAGCCCCGGCGTCCTCAGCGCCCGGGCGCGTGGGCTGACAGCCAGTACTCGGTCGGGGTGAGCGGGACGGGTGCGGGGCGTTCGACCGCCGTCGTCAGTTCGACCCGCCGGCCCTCGGCGGCCGAACGGAGCAGGGCGGTCATGATGTCGAGTACGTGCAGCGCCACCTCACCGCTGGCCCGTGGCGGACGCGTCTCGTCGGCCCGGACCAGGTCGATCAGGCCGACCCCCCGGGAGGCGGCGACGTAGCCGGCCCGCGGTTGCAGGACGCGCCACCCGGGGCCGTCGAGCGCGAGATGGCGGACCTCGCCGTCGAAGTTGTTCGGATCGGGTACGACGAGGGTGCCGTTCTCCCCCTGCACCTCGATCGGCGCGGCCGTCGTCGCGACCCCGTCGAAGCTGGTCGTGAGGGTGGTCAGGGCACCGTCCACGTGTTCCAGCACACCGGTCACGTGGGTTGGCACCTCGACCGGGATCCGCTGCCCGAGGCGGGGGCCCGAGCCGATGACCCGGGCATCACGCAGCTGGCTGGCCGCCCCGATCACCGCGCGGACCGGCCCGAGCAGGTGGACCAGCGCCGAAATGTAGTACGGCCCCATGTCCATCAGTGGGCCGCCGCCCGGGGCGTAGTAGAAGCCGGGGTCAGGGTGCCAGCGCTCGTGGCCCGGGGTGACCATGACGGCCGATGCGGCCAGCGGGCGCCCGATCAGTCCACCATCGATCGCCGCTCGGGCGGTCTGCGTACCGGTGCCCAGGACGGTGTCCGGCGCGCAACCGACGCGGACGCCGGCCGACGCCGCCCGGTCGATGATCGACCGGCCCTCCGCAAACGTGACGGTGAGCGGCTTCTCGACGTAGACGTTCCTGCCGGCGTCGATCGCCGCGCCCGAGATCTCGGCGTGCGCCGCCGGGATCGTGAGGTTGAGCACCGTCGCCACGTCGGGGTGGTGCAGCAGTCGCTCGACACTCACCGCTTCGGCGCCGGGAATCGTGGCGGCGGCAGCGACGGCCCGGGCCGCGTCCAGGTCAGCCACCGCGACGACGCGCACCGTGGGATGGTCGGCGAGCGTGTTCAGGTACGCGCGGGAGATGACCCCGAGACCTACGATGCCGACGCCGTGCGGGTCGCCCACACCATCCCCCTCTCGATGACGGTACGGACGCATCCGTGCTCCAGCACGTCGAGGCTGTGTCCCGGGGTCGTCACGACGATCCGCCCGGCGCCCCAGTGGCGGGTCCAGATCGCCGGCGAGGTGACCGGCCGGTGCCACGGGTGCCACTCCTGCGTCGGATGGGTGGTGGTGGCCAGTACCTCGATCAGGTCGTCGTGCAGCACCCAGTACTGCTCGGTGACCAGGTCGAAGTCCTCGATCCCGGCGGTGATCGGATGCTCCCGGCCGAGGTCGGTGATCTTGATCGAGTGGGGCAGGAAGTTGTCCTTCTCTCCGCCGCTTCGTTCGCACGGCTGAATGCCTGGATGGGTGGCGAACTGGCCGCCCACCAGGTGCAGGTAGTCCGAGGAGGCGCGGAACGAGTCGGCGATGCCGCCGTGCCAGCCGGTGAAACCCGTCCCGGCGGCGACCGCCGCAGCCAGACCCGCCACCTGCTCGCCGGTGATCTGCGACATCGTCATGCACTGCACGATGAGGTCGGTATCGGCCAGTTCGGCGGCGTCGGCGTAGATCTCCGTCGACCCCTCCACCCGTACCGCGTATCCGCTGCGTTCGAGGAACGGGATGAACAGGTCAGTCGCCTCGACCGGCCGGTGCCCCTCCCATCCGCCCCGGACCACAAGGGCTCTCCGCCGCACCACACCCGCTCCCTCCCCGGTCCGTCGCCCCGGGCCACCGCTTCCGCCCGGCCGACGCCCGCACCTATCCGATCATCGATAACCGTACCCGGGCCGCCACCCTATCGGCCCTCGCCCGAGGTGGCTTCCGGTGCCGGCACTGCTGTCGGCCGCCGGGCGGTGCCACCAACAGGAGTCAAAGAAGTTCCTCAGGGCGGCTGTGGCGTCGCCGATGGCGACTTCTGCGTCGTCGAACGGGTGGCGCAGGAACTCGTGGATCATCCCGTCGTAGCGCTTGAAGCCGCGACGTGCCGCGCACGGCAGAACTGGACATCGCCGAGGTCGCCGAGCAGACCGGGACAACGGCATCAGCGCTCAGGTTCTACGAACGGCGTGGACTGATCCGGTCGAGCGGGCGCAACGGCTTACGCCGGACATTCAGCCCCGACATCATCGACCGGATCGCGCTCATCGGTTGTGCGTAAGCTGCCGGGTTCACCTTGGCGCAGATCGCGCGTTTCCTCGTCGCGAGTCCCGGCGACGCCGAGTTGCGCGAGCGGATGGCGGAAAAGGTTCGAGAGCTGGACCAGGACATCGCTCGCCTCACACGCATGCGCGACAGCCTCCGGCACGCCTCCGCCTGCACCCACACCCCGCTGATCGAATGTCCCGAGTTCAAGTCCCACATCAGGGAAGGAGACGCAGCATGGTAGGCCCGCTCTGCCCGTGGACGCCCGTTCGTGTACCCGGGATGTGCGAGGGACCGGCGCAGGAGCAGGCTAGTCCTCACCAGGCTGAGCAGCCTGGTCCTGCTGCTGCAGATGCGCCAACGCCAGCCTGGCAGCCGCCTACTGTCCGCGACCGCCCCCCAGAAAGGAGCGCCACCCAAGCTCCTACGACCAACGGTCGGCCCCTCGTCGAGTCCGGCCGCCAGCCACATCGGCAATTGCCGTCAGGCTTTCTCCAGGATGGCCTTACGCGAGAACCTTACTGCGGCACAGCCCTGGCAGTGGAGGTGCATGCTTTCGCCGGCACGGTCACGGAGACGACGATCGTGGTCGGCGAGGGCCAGGCGGTCGCGGAGCTACCCAACATGGACCTGGGCCCAACAGCAGCCGCAGTGCTACACCTGCTTCTCGGCGGTGCCGCGGGTCGCCCGAATCTCATGACCACTCAACGAGATGCCGACCCGACCGGGACGGACGGCCGATCTGGCGACAACGCGACGCCGGTGTCATGAGCGGCATGGGGATTGAGGGGAACGATGTCACGCATGCTCTGGCGGGACTGATTCAGTCGAGCGCGTGGATGATCCGGGTGTTGGCAACGGTGCGCGATACACAGATTCCTGATGCCTGGGTGGGTGCGGGTGTGCTTCGTGATCTCGTGTGGGGCGAGCGGTACGGATCCGGCTTCTCGCCCGAGCAGGTGCGTGACGTTGACGTTGCCTACTACGACCCCGGTGATCTCGGGCGAGCCAACGACCACCAGACCACCGCGCGGTTGCACGAACGGTGGCCGCAGGTTCCGTGGGAGGCGCGTAACCAGGCTGCTGTCCATACTTGGTACCCGCGTAGGTTCGGCGGTGGGCCCGTTGAGCCGCTGACGTCCATCGCCGACGCGGTGGCGACCTGGCCCGAGACCGCCACCGCTGTCGCCGTACGACTCTCCGCCGACGGTGAGGTTGAGGTCTGCGCTCCGCTCGGCTTGACCGACCTGCTGGATGGCGTCTGGCGGCGCAATCCCCGACGCGCGAGCCTCCAGACGTCCCTGGACAGGCTCGCCCGCCATCAACCCCACCATCGCTGGCCCGGGGTCACCGTTATCCCGCCTGCATAAGGTGGCCCCAGTCGGCCACGGACCGGCGACGGGCCACGGACCGTACGCGGCGGAGCTGCCGACCTCTACCCGTGGCAGGGCTGCGACGAACGGCTGCTGCTCTGCGCCGCCCGGGACGAGCAGGCCGACCTCACGGCGGTCCGCCCGGTCGCACCGTCGGCTGATGATCTACGAAGAGCACCGGGGGTGGATTAGCGCTCCACCCCCGGACTTCGCCCGTCGGATCAGGCCACTCGTCGGAACAGGGCGGCGAGCGCCTGGCCGCCACCGATGCACATGGTGACGACGCCGAGTTCGAGGTCGCGGCGGACGAGGTCCTTGGCCACCCGCAGGGAGAGAATCGCGCCGGTGGCGCCGACCGGATGTCCGAGGGCGATGGCGCCAGCCTGCGCTGGGAGTCGAACGCCAGCACCAACCGCAAGTACACGGAGGTCTGGGTCTGCCTGGGCTACGCGCGGCCTGAAGACTACTCGGGCCGCTGCGAGGTGATCGTGGCCGGCAACTGAGCCAGCCAACGCCGGGCGGAAGGCTTTTAGCCGTCCGCCCGGTCGGCTGATGACGCGCCGACCTGATTCCCGCCGCGGTGTTTCAAACCAGGAGGCTTTCCCGCATCCTTGCGCCCACATTGATTCCGCCGACCACCTGAGGACCGGTTGGATCGTGGACATCGAGGGTGTTGTTGCGGCGCATCACCTCGCGGATCGGAGGCGGCAGCCGGGGCGGGTCGTCGATGGCCGCGAGAACCTGCCCAGCGGTCGAGATCAGTCGATCAGCCAGGGCTGCGGCATCGGTGTCCACCCGTACCTGGCCGTACTCCCAGCCGACGGTGGTGAGGTCGAGCACCTCGAACACGCGGGCCAGGAGTGGGGTCGGGTCGGTCACCTGGCCGAGCCGGGCCGCGCGGCTGCCGACCACCGCGACGGCAGCGGCCACCTGCGCGTACGGGTGGAGGCCGCACGGCAGCGCGAACAGGGGCCACCGCAGCGCCGGTCCGGCCTCCTTCCACAGCGGCCGGTAGTTTCGGCGGTGCACCAGGAGCCGCCGGCCCGTCCGTCGGTGCACGTCGTGGGCTTGGGCCTGCAGGTCCGCGTGAGCCTCGTCGGCGGCCTCGCTCACAATCCGGGCCGCCACCACCAGGCCGTCGTCGTCGTTCAACAGCCGGGTGATCGCTTCGACCTGTTCCGGAAACCGGACCTGCAAGCCGGCGCCGTACCGGTGCCGGACGTCGGCCAGCAGTGCCTGCTGCCGCCCTGGATCCAGCTGGACTCGCCTTCTACCCAGCAACTGCCGGAGCCAACGCATCTCGCCTCGTTTCAAGCCGCCGCGAACCGCGGCAATGCTAGTGCCTCCAGCCTCCGAGTCATCGAAGCGGCGGTTGCCGACTGTCGCTCACAGGACAGGTGGCGGTGGCAACCCTGCGCCCGGCGCCGTCGAGCGCGGTCACCGTCGGCGGCCGGCGAGAGCCCCAGACCACGATCAGATGACCGTGGTACGGGATGGGCAGACGGCGGCCGTTGACCTGCAGCTCTGCGATCCCATGGCCGACGAGCACCGCCGTCGTGCGCACCCACGGCGTGCCCCACGGCAGCAGGCGGTTGCCGCGCGCGACACCAGCACTCCCATTCAGCGCCATTTCGTACGGCGTGAGGCCGTCGCGGGCCCGTTCAAAGTCGTACGCGGTGGGGTCGTCGCCGTTTGACGACGAGCCGCCGCCGAGCATCCGCCAGGCTCCGTGGTCATCGACGACCAGCAGGTGCGTCTCATCCCAGTAACATCCAACGCCACGGCGAAGAAACCGGGTGGCGGCGACATCGCCGTCCACGTCGACTGCGACTGGCGCGAATCGACGGCGTCGGCTCAACCGCACCGGGCGGTCCGGCACCCCCGAAGTGATCAAACGCAGGCTCTCGGCCAGGGCGTCGTACGCCACCCGCCGAACCTACCCCCCACCGCGCCCACCGAAGTCGCCAGCAGCAATCTTGGACACTTTCTGCCCCCAAAGGGCTCGCAGAGTAATAACACGCTGATTCCCGAGCTTCCGGTCGCGGATGTGGTATGTGAACGTTGATCGGGTAGCCCGTCGTTCTGGCGCTGGTCAGGTTCTGTTTCGGCGTGGCGGGACTGGTGTATCCCGCCGAGGCTGTCCGGATCCGC
>NZ_BMNB01000064.1:2500-5340 GCF_014646235.1 Micromonospora sonchi
GAAATCTGCCGTGAATCTGCCAGGACCACCTGGTAAGCCTGAATACTTCCTGGTGACCGATAGCGGACGAGTACCGTGAGGGAATGGTGAAAAGTACCCCGGGAGGGGAGTGAAATAGTACCTGAAACCGTTCGCCTACAATCCGTCGGAGCCTTTAGGGGTGACGGCGTGCCTTTTGAAGAATGAGCCTGCGAGTTAGTGGCACGTGGCGAGGTTAACCTGTGTGGGGGAGCCGTAGCGAAAGCGAGTCTGAAGAGGGCGTTCAGTCGCGTGTTCTAGACCCGAAGCGGAGTGATCTAGCCATGGGCAGGCTGAAGCGTGGGTAAGACTGCGTGGAGGGCCGAACCCACCAACGTTGAAAAGTTGGGGGATGACTTGTGGTTAGGGGTGAAAGGCCAATCAAACTCCGTGATAGCTGGTTCTCCCCGAAATGCATTTAGGTGCAGCGTCGCGTGTTTCTTGCCGGAGGTAGAGCACTGGATGGTCTAGGGGGCCTACAAGCTTACCGAAATCAGCCAAACTCCGAATGCCGGTAAGTGAGAGCGCGGCAGTGAGACTGCGGGGGATAAGCTTCGTAGTCGAGAGGGAAACAGCCCAGATCACCAGCTAAGGCCCCTAAGCGTGTGCTAAGTGGAAAAGGATGTGGGGTCGCTTAGACAACCAGGAGGTTGGCTTAGAAGCAGCCACCCTTTAAAGAGTGCGTAATAGCTCACTGGTCAAGTGGTTCCGCGCCGACAATGTAGCGGGGCTCAAGCACACCGCCGAAGCTGTGGCATTCACACTGTGCCCGGTGTTTCTTCCTTTTGGGAGGGGCATCCAGGTGTGTGGGTGGGTAGGGGAGCGTCGTGCCGGGGGTGAAGCAGCCGAGTGATCGAGTTGTGGACGCGGCACGAGTGAGAATGCAGGCATGAGTAGCGCAAGAAGGGTGAGAAACCCTTCCGCCGGATGACCAAGGGTTCCAGGGCCAGGTTATTCCGCCCTGGGTGAGTCGGGGCCTAAGGCGAGGCCGAGAGGCGTAGTCGATGGATAACGGGTTGATATTCCCGTACCCGCGAAGGAACGCCCATGATGAACCTCGTTGTGCTAACCACCCGATCTTGGCAAGGTCTTCGGACTGAGTTGGGGGAGTGTGGGAACCTGGCGGGTAGTAGTCAAGCGATGGGGTGACGCAGGAAGGTAGCTGAGCCCGGCCGGTGGTTGTGCCGGGGTAAGCGTGTAGGCCGTGCTGTAGGCAAATCCGCAGCACATGTAGGCTGAGACGTGATGCCGAGCCGATTCAGGTGAAGTCAGTGATCCTATGCTGTCGAGAAAAGCCTCTAGCGAGTTCCGAGCGGCCCGTACCCCAAACCGACACAGGTGGTCAGGTAGAGAATACCGAGGCGATCGGGTGAACTGTGGTTAAGGAACTCGGCAAATTGCCCCCGTAACTTTGGGAGAAGGGGGGCCGGAGACGTGAAGCCCTGCGCGGGTGGAGCGTTGTATGGCCGCAGAGAGCAGGGGGAAGCGACTGTTTACTAAAAACACAGGTCCATGCGAAGAAGTAATTCGATGTATATGGACTGACGCCTGCCCGGTGCTGGAACGTTAAGGGGACCTGTTAGCTCTTTGGGGCGAAGCGGAGAACTTAAGCGCCAGTAAACGGCGGTGGTAACTATAACCATCCTAAGGTAGCGAAATTCCTTGTCGGGTAAGTTCCGACCTGCACGAATGGCGTAACGACTTCCCCACTGTCTCAACCACAGGCCCGGCGAAATTGCAGTACGAGTAAAGATGCTCGTTACGCGCGGCAGGACGGAAAGACCCCGGGACCTTTACTATAGCTTGACATTGGTATCTGAGTTGATTTGTGTAGGATAGGTGGGAGCCGGTGAAGCGCATACGCCAGTATGTGTGGAGGCAATCTTGAAATACCACTCTGGTTGATTCGGGTATCTAACTTCGGGCCGTGATCCGGTTCAGGGACAGTGTCTGGTGGGTAGTTTAACTGGGGCGGTTGCCTCCTAAAGGGTAACGGAGGCGCCCAAAGGTTCCCTCAGCCTGGTTGGCAATCAGGTGTTGAGTGTAAGTGCACAAGGGAGCTTGACTGTGAGACTGACAGGTCGAGCAGGGACGAAAGTCGGGACTAGTGATCCGGCACTTGCGTGTGGAAGCGGTGTCGCTCAACGGATAAAAGGTACCCCGGGGATAACAGGCTGATCTTCCCCAAGAGTCCATATCGACGGGATGGTTTGGCACCTCGATGTCGGCTCGTCGCATCCTGGGGCTGTAGCAGGTCCCAAGGGTTGGGCTGTTCGCCCATTAAAGCGGTACGCGAGCTGGGTTTAGAACGTCGTGAGACAGTTCGGTCCCTATCCGCCGTGCGCGTAGGATACTTGAGAAGGGCTGTCCCTAGTACGAGAGGACCGGGACGGACGAACCTCTGGTGTGCCAGTTGTCCCGCCAGGGGCACGGCTGGTTAGCTACGTTCGGGAGGGATAACCGCTGAAAGCATCTAAGCGGGAAGCCTGCTTCAAGATGAGGTATCCCACCCTGGTGACAGGGGTAAGGCCCCCAGCTAGACGACTGGGTTGATAGGCCGGAAATGTAAGCCAGGTAACTGGTTCAGTTGACCGGTACTAATAGGCCGAGGACTTGACTACAAAGATTCTGCTCGCGTCCACTGTGTAACTCACAGCAAACAAACACACCCTGTTAGTGGTGTTGTTTGATATGTTGATAAGGTTACGGCGGTTATGGCGGAGGGGAAACGCCCGGTTACATTCCGAACCCGGAAGCTAAGCCCTCCAGCGCCGATGGTACTGCACTCGGGAGGGTGTGGGAGAGTAGGACACCGCCGGACA
>NZ_BMNB01000065.1 GCF_014646235.1 Micromonospora sonchi
TCTACCTCGACGCGGCCTGCATCCTCATCACGATCCGCAGCCTCATCGTCCGAGCCTGGAAACACTACCGATGGGAAACCCGACCCCGCAGCCCTCGCATCCGATGACCTACTGGCGGACGCACTTAGCCACCCGGTCCCGTCGATACAGGCAGAGATGGCAGTATCCGATCATCGGCAGATCAGTGCTCGATCGGGAGCGGCATACGGCTGTGGGTCTGCGCCCCTGTCGAGCTGAACCGTTCGTGCTATCACGAAGCGCGCGCACCGTCGTGACGTGACGGCGAGCGATCCCTGACCGCGATCCGTCTGCGCTATCAGCTCGACAGCGCCACAACCCAGGTCCCCGCACCCAGAAGCTCTACCGCAGTAGCCCGCCCACATGGCGCCCAACAAACCGCCGAGACCGGTCGAGCAAACCGACGATCCCTGACCCTCACGTCTGTCGTTCGGCCGGCTTTCGGTCCGTTCTGGCCCAATGGGTCCGTTACGCGTCGCTGTGCGGGAGATTCCGTTCGCTTCAGTCCGCCAGAGGTTGGAGGGCGGCGATCAGCTCTCTGCCGTCGGCGGTGAGGGCGTACGTGATCTGGACCGGGGTGCTGGGAACGACGGTGCGCGCGATGAGCCCGCGCTCCTGAAGCTGTTTGAGCCGCAGAGTCAGTTGTGGATCGGAGATGCCCGGGACGTCATGGCCGTGCTCGCTGGGTGCGGCGCCATCGCTGCGGGGTGATGCCGTAGCGGTCACGGAAACGGCGGACGAGATAGGTGGCGTCGCGTAGGCCGGTTCGGGCGGCCACAGCGTCGAGCGGCAGGTCGGTCTCGCGCAGCATTCGCCGGACCTCGGCCATGCGCCGTTCGATGATCCATTCAAGCAGGGGGCGGCCGGTGCGCCGGCGGAGCAGGGTCGTGAGGTGCCCCGGGGTGTAGCCGAGCGTGCGGGCGACATCGGCAGCGGAGACCGGTTCGCGGAAGGTCGCCTCGATCTCGGCGAAGACCCGCTCGACGAGTGGGTCCGGCGTGGCCGGAGCGCTGGCTGCCAGTCGCGCGGCCGCGACCAAAAGCCGGGTGAGCAGCGCGGCGACGGCCTCGGGGGCGCCGAGACGGCCTGGGTCGGCTAGTTCCTCGGCCAGGTCCGCCAGCCACGCCGACCAGTTCGCCTGGTCGGGCTCTGCGATCCGGCCGCGCCCCGCGTTGATGGCGAACAGGGCGAGGAGGGGATGGTGCATCCAGACCAGTGGGGAGACCGATCTCAGGGCGGGAACGGCGTCCGGTGTGAACGCTACCGACCACGCGCGGCCGCGGGTGAGCTCGGTCGCCGCGACGCCGATGATCTGCCCGGGCGATACAGCGTGGACCTCGCCGGCGCGCAGCGGTCGTTCGACGCCGTCGACGGCGAACGAGCCCATGCCCTCCTCGACATAGACCAGGACGAAGAAATCGTGGGCGTGCCGGTGGTCCGGCGGGAGGCGGGAGTGGGCGGCTTCGGTGTCGAAGCGGGTCACCGAGACAGGAGGCAGGCCGGGACGCTGCCGGTAGCGGTAGACCGGTGTCCCGTCGCGTCGCACCGTGTGCAGCCACGACCGGCCTCCTGGCGAGTCACTGACCGAAGAATGTCCCATGGGTTCCACGTTAAGTCCTGCTCAGTAACCGCAGAATATCCAAGACTTGAAGGTGATGACACCGGATCTGTCACGGACCGCCGAGGCAGACCGACACCGCGTACACAGGAGGCACCCATGACAGCTTCGAACCGCGTACGCATCCTCGACCAGCGAGGTCCGGAGGATCGGGACCGCCGGTTCCTGCCGGGCGCGGGAAAGACCTGGCTTCTTCCGTTCTACGACGCTTTCACCCGGGTGGCCGGCGTCCGCGCGCTGCACGAACGCGCGGTCGAGCTCGCCGGAATCGAGCCCGGCCAGACGGTGGTCGATGTCGGCTGCGGCACGGGCAACCTCTCGATCGCCGTGCTCGCGGCCCAGCCGAGCGTGCGGGTGACCGGCCTCGACCCCGACGCAGACGCCCTGCGCAGGGCAGCGCGCAAGGCGCAACGGCGCAGCGTCGCTCTTACCCTCGTCCAGGGATATGCCGACCGGATCCCCGCTGACGACGCCTCGCTCGACCATGTGGTCTCGTCGTTGGCCCTGCATCACATCGATGACGACGGTCGGACCGCGTTCGCGCGCGACGCGCTGCGTGCTCTTCGGCCGCAAGGAAAGGTCACGATCGTCGATTTCGGCGGCCCAGCCTCCCACCTTGAGGACCCCGAGCACCCCACACACCACCATGGCCACAACCCTGTCCACATCCTCCGGCACCTGACCCGCCTCATGCGTTCCCGGGTGGCGCACAACCCGGTCCTGGCCCGCAACCACAGCAATGGCATCGTCACGCTCCTGGCCGACGCCGGGTTCGGCGACGCCCGGGAGATCGCGCACGCCGACCACAGATTCGGCCGGGTCACCTACGTGCAGGCGACCCGCCCCATGAGCTGAGCCCGAATGGGGGTGCCGACCGGCCCAACCACGCCACGCCACGCGATGGCAGAGCCCTCAACGCCACAGGCCGGTACCGCCACCAACATCCGCTCATCGGAATGAGCGTGCGCGGGGTCGGTTCGATGAGGCGCGTGCGGCCGAGGCCGCTCTCGTGTCGAGATGGGTCCCGGCGGAAGCTCGGGACCCATCAAGGTAGGGTAGTTCTCAGGCGAGCGGGATAGCCCCGACAAGGCGCAATCCGCGCTGAGTGTCGGCCTGTGTCGATCAGGACACGCGAACCGAAGCCCAACGACATAAACAGTTGGTTGCCGTCATTAGCGGGCCACCAGTTTCAGATCATCATTGATGACAATCATGGCTGTGTGGTCGGCGTCGGGCCTCGGACACCAGTTTGCAGCATCCATGCTGTGTTTCGCGTACTGGTGGTCAAGCGCGCTTGACCACGTCAATCTCAGCGCAGCGACGCCCTTGACCGGCCCTGTTTCGATCGGGGGCGGTCGTTGTGGTTGATCGTTCTGTGGCTCCGGTCATCCCGCCGGTGATGTTGGCGGACCAGGAGAAGGGCCACCGTCAGCCGGCCGGGGGAGCGCGTCGCCGTCCGCCGTTGCCGCTGCCGGTCCTGCCGGCGCCGCCTGCCGGCTCGATGGTGTACGGCGTGGCCGCCATCGATGTCAGTGGTCGCATCGCCGATCGCACGATCATCCGTGCCCTTGGCTGGGCACCGGGCACCCGTCTGCACGTCCGGGAGTGCTCCGGGGTGATCGTGGTCCGGGTGGATGGGCAGGGGTCTTCACCGTCACCGGTCAAGGGCGCCTGCATCTGCCGGTGGCGGTGCGGCAGTGGTGCGGGTTGACCGCCGGGGACCGGGTGTTGCTGGCCGCGAGCCCTGCTGACGGCCTGCTGGTGGTGCATCCGCCGGCGGCTCTGGATGCGATGGTGGTGGCGGTGCACGCCGATGTGCTGGGTGGTGGTCAGGCATGAGTGACACCACTGCGGGCCGGGCCGAGCTGGATGCCGCGCGGCTGCTGCTGGCGCGGATGGGTATCTCTCCGGCTGATCTTGTCGAGCGACGTCGGATCGTCCGCCCGCACCGACGTTCGCCGACTATGTGCCGGTGGTGTCGGCGGCGGTCAGTGACGGTACGCGGCGGGCGTACGGCTCGTACTGGAAGCGGGTCCTGGAGCACTGGGGGCAGCGCCGGCTGGATGAGCCGAGCCCTTCGGAGATCGAGCAGCTCGCCGAGTACGCCAAGACGCACGTGGTTGCCCGGCGCAACGCTCGAGGTGGGCGCAGCGCGGCGGAGCATCTGATCGCCGCGTTGCGGTGTCTGTACAAGCGGGCGGTGGCCGACGGGTACATCGCTGCGGCGGATAACCCGGCTTTGAAGGTGGCGAAGCCGCGGCGGTTGCCGAGCTAGTACTCCAGCCGTACTTGGTGGAGTTGGAGTCTTCGCTGGTAGTGGGCTGTTCTGGCGCGGTATTGGTGTCGGCGTCGCCATTGTGACCATCGATGTGTGTGGTCGAAGGGTTGGGTGGTGGTGATCAGGTGTGCCAGGAGACGGCGGACCTCACCGAGGGTGAGCGGTATGAGGCCGTCATCGGATTCGGTGCCCCCTTTTTCGCTTGTGCGGCGGTGACGGCGAGGTAGGCGTGGGCGCACAGAACGAGGGTTATGTGGCGGTACCAGGCGTCGTACCGACGTACCTGGTAGTGGTCCAGGCCGACCTCGGTTTTGGCGGTCTGGAAGCACTCCTCGACCGCCCACCGGGTCCCAGCGATGCGAATTAGATCCTCGTCGAGGGTCTCGGCCGGACCGAAGCACAGGTAGTAGGCCAGGTCCGTGGGGTCGGTGATGCTGCGGCGGATCAACAGCCAGTGGTCGTATCCGTCGGTGCTGGGTAGGGAGGCCACGGCCCAGTCGTAGAGTCGTGGTCCTTTGGCGCCGTCGCCGCAGCTGCGGCGCTTCCATGCCAGGGCCGGCGCGGCGGCGGCGAGGACGTCCGGGCGGGAGTTGCCGGCTGTGGTCGGGACCCGCTGGTTGCGGGGCACGGCCAGGACGTAGCCGATGCGCTGCTGCTGGCAACCACGTCCGGAATTTCGAGTCCTGCCCGTATGCCTCGTCCGCGGTGACCCACTTCGCTGGCAGGCCGGCGGCGATGGCACGTTGAATCATCCGCAGGCCCAGCGTGGGCTTTGTTCCGCAGGC
>NZ_BMNB01000066.1 GCF_014646235.1 Micromonospora sonchi
GGATGCATGATGGGACGGCGGGCACGAAGCCTCCAGTGATCACAGAGCGTAGACAACTCGATGATCACCGACTTCGTGCCCGTTTCACTACCCCACGTCCTCACCGTCACCTACTGGCGGACGCTCTTAGGCGGCAGAGGATGTCAGAAACGCATCGAGCAGGTGATCGCCGACCTGGTCGAGCACCGACTGGCGGCACCGGTGGCGACCACGATCCCACTGGTCACGTACAAGACGGCCGACGTCGGGCTGGGACGGGGAGGCCGCAAGCGGGGGCGGCGGTGAGCGCCCAGCTGCTCCTGTCCGCCGGCCGTGGACCGGAGGAATGCGCCTGGGCGGTGGCCCGGCTGCTGCGCCGCCTGGAGACCGACGCCACCCGACGACGGTTGACCACCCACCGGGTGGACACCGTTCCTGGTGACCGGCCCGGCACCTTCCGATCGGCCGTGGTCGAGATCCACGGTGCCGGCGCCGAAGCGTTCGCCGCCACGTGGACCGGCACGCTGTGTTGGCAGGCACCGAGCCCGTACCGGGCCGGCGCCGGGCGAAAGAACTGGTACGTCACCGCCCGACCGTGCCGGCTGGAGACCGCCATGACCCCGTTCCGGGAGTCGGACGTCGAGATCGAGGCCTGCCGCACCGGCAGTCCGGGTGGCCAGCACCGCAACAAGGCCAGCACGGTCCGCTGGCGCATTCACGACCAGCTGGTACGCGGCAATCCGCCCGGGTTGAACGTCCCTAGTCCCAGGCGGCGTGTACCAGGGCGGGAAGCAGGTCGGCCGCCGGGCCGTACAGGTTGACCCGGGCCACCGCGTCCAGCGGCGTCGGCAGCGGATTGATCTGGATCACCGTAGCGCCGCGTCGCGCGGCGACCTGGGGGATCTCGGCGGCCGGATAGACCAGGCCGGAGGTGCCCACGGTCAGCAGCAGGTCGCAGTTGGCGGCGGCCTCGACGGCGGCTTCCAGCACCTCGGGCGGCAACGCTTCGCCGAACCACACCACACCGGGCCGGACAGGGGCCGCGCAGCGCGGGCAGCGCGGCGGTGGGGTGCGACGCCCCTCGGTTGGCTCGGGCGTCGTGTCGTCGGCAACCGGTACCGGGTGGGAACACCGGGAGCAGCGCGGCGCGAACAGACTGCCGTGCAGGTGCAGCGGGGCGACCGAACCGGCCCGCTCGTGCAGGTCGTCGACGTTCTGCGTGATCAGCACGGCGTGTGGGGCACGGGCTTCGATCGCCGCGACGGCCCGGTGTCCCGCGTGCGGCTCAGCCCGCCGCACCGCCTGGCGTCGCCATTCGTACCAGCCGTAAACGAGTTCCGGGTCGGCGTGGAACGCCTCCGGTGTGGCGAGGGCCTGCGGGTCGTAGCGCTGCCAGAGCCCGGTGAGGGCGTCGCGGAAGGTCGGCACGCCGCTCTCCACGGACATGCCCGCACCGGTGAAGATCACGACTCGGCTGGCCTGCCCGAGCATTGTCGCGGCCGCGACCAGGTCCGACTCTGCCATCCGTACGCGCTCCTCTCGCATCGAGCACGGACGGATCGAACGCACGGCTCCCCTACCGTGTCGGCAGCCGAGCATCACCGCGCGGCGCGGCAGCCCGGCCGCGTCAGTCGGCGAGGATCTGCTCGCGGAGGATGTCCGCGTGCCCGCAGTGCTGGGCCAGCTCGCGCAGCACGTGCAGATACACCCAGCGCAGCGGAAGCGAGCCGCGCCGGTTGCCGTGCACCAGGTCGTCCAGGTCGAGCGACGCCGTCGCGCGGCGGGAATCCGCGCAGGCTTCCCGGTGTGCCCGCTGCACGTCGGCGATGGTGTCGGCGTCGTCCAGGATGAAGGACTCGTCCGGCGTGGCGGGGATGCCGATCTCGTCCCGTGAGCGGCAGGTGACGGCCTCGTCGAACCAGACCTTCTCCACGAAGGTCACATGCTTGACCAGCCCCAGCAGGGTGGTCCGGGACGGCACCAGCGCCCGGCGGGCCTGCTCCTCGGTCAGCCCGTCCAGGCAACTGTTGAGCGCGGCGCGGTGCTCGTCGAGGAACGCCTCGAACTGGGCCCGCAACGGTTGGTGGAACACGTCCTCGGCGGTGGTCGTCGCTTGAGCAGACATGGGCGAAGCATCCCAAAGCCACCGCTGGACGGCAACGAGCACGCCCTACCGGTCCCGTTCGTCGGTTCGGCGTGTCGGCGTACCGGTCTCGGCCGTGCGGCCGTCGAGGACGGTGCGCAGGGTGCCGGCGAGTTCGGTGAGCAGCTCAGGGTGCCGGGATCCGTCGGATTCGTACTCACAGACGCACACTCCGGCGATGGCGAACCGCGCGGCGAGTGCCCGTACCGAGTCGACGAGTTGGTGGCGGGTCAGCCCACCGGGCTCCGGGGTGCCGACGGCGTCGAACTCGTCCGGGTCGAGTACGTCCAGGTCGATGTGCAGGTACACGGCGTTCGCGCCGGTGGCCGCGACCTCGTCGGTGAGCGCGGTCGGGTCGGCGAACCCGGACGGTGGGACGTGCCGGATCGACTGCTCGGCGAGGAACCTCCGCTCGTCCGGGTCCAGTGCACGCACCCCGGCCAGCACCACCTGCTCCGGGCGCAACGTCCGAACCGGAGCCAGCTCCGGCGGGCCGGCACCGAGCAAGGTCCGCAGGACCATGCCGTGGAAGGCGCCGGACGGCGACGACGCGGGAGTGTTCAGGTCGGCGTGGGCGTCGAACCAGACCACGGCCAACCGGTCGCCGTGCTGCGCCAACGCCGATTCCACGGGTGCCACGTCGACCCCGCAGTCCCCGCCGATGGTGAGCAGCATCCGCCCGTCGGACCGGACGTCGGCACAGGCGGCGCGGATGGCGCGGAGGTTCGCCACCAGCGTGTCGAGGGCGACGACGCCGTCCCGCCGTCGCGTGGGCATGCCGTCCGTCGCGACCCGCACCCGGGCGGTGCCGGGGAACAATCCGGCCAGTTCCGCCGCGCCCCGGCGCAGCCGGTGGGCGCCGGGCGAGCCCGACCCCTGCCACTGCGGCACCTCCAGAAGGGTAATCCCCGGCAAAGTGCACCCCGCTTTCGTCGGTGTTACGACCGCGGCGTCGCCGAAGGCGGCGGGCCGCGCTGACTACTCCCCCGCCGGTGGTCAGCCGTCGGTGTCGGGCAGGATGCCGCAGCGGCGGCTGGTGGTGGGATCGCGTCGGGCCGCCTCGGTCAACTGTGGTTCGAGCATGACCCGCAGTGCCACCGGCGCGCTGGGCGCGCTCGGGTCCAGCTCAGGCGGTGTGCCCTGGCGTCCACCGGCAGCCCAGTCCCGCCAGGACGATTCGCGCTGTCGGTCGGCCTCGCTACGGTCCTGCCCGACGGCGGCGCGCTGGGCCGCGGCGATGAACGCCAACGCGGCACGCTGCGCGGCGAACGCCTCGGGTCCCAGGTGGTCACCGTCGTGGACGAGGTGGTATTCGTGGCCGACGTCAAGATCCCAGAGTGCCCGGTGGAGCTGCTCGGTGCCGTCGTGCAGGGCGAACACGTCCCGGTCTCCACAGCGCAGGAAGATGGGCAACCCGCTGCCTCGGATCGCCTCGGCATTGCCGCCCAGCCGATGCAGGACGCTGTTGGCGGCGAACCCGTCGCCCTCGCCGGTCATCTCACGCCCCAGTTCAGCGAGCACGTCGAGGGTGTTTCGGGGGCGCAGCTGGGTGGGCGTCAACGCGGGAAGCAGGGCCGGCGCGACGGCCGCGACGGAGCGCCAACGAGCCGGCTCCGCAAAGGCGATCTTGAGAGCGCCGTAACCACCCATCGAGGCGCCGAGCAGCGAGACGCGGTTCAGGTCGACGGCGTACCGCTTCGCCAGCGCCTGCGGGAAGCCCTCGGCTATCAGGCTTTCCCAGGCGTTGCCGGGCCGGTCGATGTAGAAGCCGCCGACTGTCGGCGTGGAGGCGCAGGCGACCACCGACTCGGGCAGCGACCCGTCGGCCCACAGCTGGTCGACCATCGGTTGCAACATCGCCAGGACGTCCCGGGAGGAGTTCGCGCCGTGCAGCACCAGGATGAGCGGCAGCGACTCGTCCCTCGTCCAACCGTCGGGCGTGAGAACGGCGTAACCCACCTCGCCCTCCACCAGCGGATCCTGGTACGAGTCACGGGTGAGACGGCTACTCATGGTCGCCACCATCGCACAGCGGGAACACCGTCGGCACGCATTATTCGGGCCTGCCGCAGCCAAGCGCACCTTAGTGCGTCCGCCAGTAGGTCATCGGATGCGAGGGCTGCGGGGTCGGGTTTCCCATCGGTAGTGTTTCCAGGCTTGGACGATGAGGCTGCGGATCGTGATGAGGATGCAGGCCGCGTCGAGGTAGAAGTCGACGCATGGGCGGCGGCGTTCGGTGTTGCGTCTGATCTTGCCGAAGTTGTTGCACCACGAGTTCGTACGTTC
>NZ_BMNB01000067.1 GCF_014646235.1 Micromonospora sonchi
TTGACCATGCTCGCAGCTCTTCACTAGTGACCATCCGAACTCGACACTCAGATGATCACCGAAGGGCTGCGAGACCTCATCTCCGGGTCGGATCGACCACCGCACCCCGCTCAACTTCGAAGAGCCGCGATGGCCCTGGTCCGGGTTCGGCGAGCACCCGAGTCTGAATGCCGCGAATGGCGCTTCGCCGGGCGCGTCAAAAACCTGCTGAAGAGGATGGCTGAAATGCGGCACAGAACGGCTCGTACGAGCGGAACGGGTCGAATCGGGGGATCCACCGTATCCGGCATGGGTCGGGCCCGGCTCTTGCTGCGGATCCTGGCGGCTCTCGCCGTACTCGCCTCCTCGGTCCTCGTCCTTCCGGTTGCTCCCGCGAACGCCGCGTCGGACGGACCGACCGCCACCGAAGTGTCCTTCGTCGGCAACGGTGGCGTGGTGCTGCACGGCACCGTCCTGGCGCCGATGTCGATGCCCCAGCGCCGACCAGCGGTGGTCATGGTGGAGGGGGCGGGCAATCACGGCCGGCAGGAGCTACGCCTTGCGGCCGAAGCGTTCGCCCAACGCGGAATTGTGGCCCTCTTCTACGACAAGCGGACCGAAGGCTACAACCTGTTGCGTCGCGACTATTCGGTGCTGGCCGACGATGCGCTCGCCGGCCTGCGACTGCTGCGCTCCCGCGCCGACGTCGACCCGGCCCGGCTCGGGATGTGGGCGCTGTCCGAGGGGGCGTTCGTCGCACCACTGGCCGCGAACCGCTCCACCGACGTGAAATTTCTGATCACTGTCGGCGCGGTCGGTATGACTCCGGCCGCCCAGACCGCCTCGTGTTACGACGAGCGACTGCGGCACGCCGGTGTTTCCGGGTCCTTCACGCACACGATGCAGGTGACCGCCGTGCGGATGGCGATCGGCGCGGGCATTTTCCCCGAGGCCAACTTCGACCCGGCACCGGTCTGGGCACAGGTACGCCAGCCGGTACTCGCCCAATGGGGTGAACTCGACCGTGAAGCCCTGCCGAGGGAGAGCAGCCAGATCATCCGGCAGGCGTTGGAACGCGGCGGCAACCACCATTACACGATCCGGTTCGTCCCCGCGGTCCGGCACAACCTGTACGTCACCGCCAACGGCGGGTTCGACCGGCTCGCCAGCATTCCGGCCAACTACGGCGACTACGAAGCGTCCTGGATCGACCGTCTGACGCACGCCCTGCCCAGCGCGAGCGCCGACCCGGCGCCGTCCCAGCGCACCCCCAGCCCGACCCTCACGCCGCTGGCCTGGTACGAGTCGCCCTGGCTCCAACTCGCCGCCCTGCTGCTGTTCCTGGTGGCCTTCGCCGGCTACCCATTGACCGCCGCCGTACGCCGGATCCGTGGCCGCCGTGGCGCACCGCCGGTACGGCACCCCGCGCGCTGGCTGGCCGCCGCCGGCCTGGCAACCACGATGGGCCTGCTCGTCTACCTCTTCTTCATGCTGGCCACCGCGGCGGCTGTCGTCGGACCCGTTCTGATCGGCCGCCCGATACCCTGGCTCGTTCTACAGGTCCTCGCCGTCGCCACCGTCGTGGCCACCATCGCGACCGGGCTGTCCTGGCGACGTCACCGCCGCGATCTCAGGCACGCCGACCGAGCCCGACTCGGCCTACTCGCCGCCGCCGGCCTGCTGTTCCTACCCTGGGCGGCCTATTGGGGACTGCTCATCCCGTGATGGCCATAGGCCTCAACGGCCCGCGCAAGAACAGTCAACAGCCACGCAGAAAACGCACGCTCATCGGCCATGAGAGTGCATCCGATCATGGCCGTGGGCGAGGACACGTGGTGACCGGTCAGCCACCACGCCTCCACGGTATGCGCCCGCCACGGGCCGGCGCCCGCCGGCCGAGCGCCGCTGCCTCGCGGCCGAGTTGGTGGACGGAGCCGACGCCGAAGACCACCCGCACCGGGTGGCCTTCGGCGAGCACAGGCACGTGCCTCGGCAGGTTCATGGCGTCTCTCGGCGTCCTCGGTCAGGGTGCGTTCAGGCGGCGTGGGTGGCGTGCATCTCCCACACCAGGATCTCCGCGGGCTCGGTCGCGGTGACCCGCTGCCCGCCGGTGGCGGTGAAGCGGACGGCGTCTCCTGTGTGCAGCGCGTCGGCACCTTCGAGCGTCACGTTGCCGCGCGGCACGAACAGGTGCAGGTACGGCGCCTCGGGCAGCTCGACGCTCTGGCCGGGCGCCAGGCGGGCGGCGTAGAGCGCCGCGTAGCGGTTCTTGATCCGGATCGCTGCCTCGCCGTCATGCCGGTCCATGCCGGAGGCGACGGGAATGAGCGAGCCGGACGACAGCAGCTTCTCGTCGATTTCGAGCTGTTCGTAGCCGGGGGTGATGTCGGCCTCGTCGGGCGCGATCCACATCTGCACGAAGTGCACAGACTCGTCGTGCTTGTTGCCCTGCAGCCGCCAGGAGTCGTTCTTTTCGGAGTGCAGGATGCCAGTGCCGGCGCTCATCCGTTGAGCGAGGCCGGGGTAGATCACCCCGTTGTGGCCGATGGAGTCCTGGTGGACCAGCGACCCACGCAGGACCCAGGTGACGATCTCCATGTCGCGGTGCGGGTGGGTCTCGAAGCCTGTGCCGGGTACGACGATGTCGTCATTGTTGACCAGCAGCAGTCCATGGTGGGTGTTGTGGCGGTCGTAGTGGTCGCCGAACGAGAACGAGTGCTTGGAGTCCAGCCAACCGAAGTCCGTCTTGAACCGGTCGTCCGCGCGGCGGATGTCGATCTGCGGGTTCAGCGGGGTGCGCATGGGATGGCCTTTCACTGCGAGGGAGGAGAACGTGGGGCGTGTGGTGGCCGCGCGGCCGGCGTCGTGGATAACGCCCCCGCGCGGCGGGGTAGGTCAGTCGGTTTTGGGGGCCAGCGAGTCAGCAGTCAGCTCCGCGAGCTCAGCCACGTGAGCCTTGACTCCGCGGGCAGCGAGATCGCTGCGCTGCTCGTCACGACGTACCTGGCCGGCGACGTCGTCGCCCCGGTCGATCAGGTTCCCCGCCAGCAGCCCACCGACGGACCCCCTGACGCCGATGATGAAGACATTCATCGTCGCCACGCCAGGTGGCAATCAGTCACCGGGGTCGTCGACGGCGGACCTGCTCGAAAGGGGTGAGGGTCGGGGTACGGGTACATCGTGCCAGCCTGGCCGCCGCGGCGTGGCCCTCGCGTCGGTAGGAGCCACCTATCTTCGGCGCGCCCGCTCCGGTCCGGTCAGGGAAGGTGGAACTCCTTGAGTTCGCGGCGTGAGGTGATGCCGAGCTTGCGGAAGATGTTGCGCAAGTGGGCCTCGATCGTCCGCGGGCTGAGGAACAGCTGTGCGGCGACCTCACGGGAGGTTGCTCTGGTGGCCACCAGCCGTGCGACATGCAGCTCATGGGCGGTGAGCTCGTCCGTCGGCTGCGCGGTTCGGGCGCGCGGGTGCTCGCCCATCGCGCGGAGCTCGCGTGCGGCGCGGGCGGCGAAGGCATCCGCGCCCATGTCGGTGAGGAGCTCGTGGGCGGTACGGAGCTGGTCTCGGGCGTCACGGCGGCGGCCCTCTCGGCGTAGCCACTCGCCGTAGACGAGATGGATCCGAGCGAGATAGCCGCCCATCCGGCTGTGCGTAGGCTGCGCGATCGCCTCGCGGTAACGGTCCTCGGCCGGGACCGCCTATGCGAGGCCCTGTCTGTGCTGGTCAACGCCTGTTTTCGTGTCGCAGGATCGGTCAGCTCCTGCGGAACGCAGGTCAGGCCGCCAAAGGCCAGGTCGGCCTGGACCAGCACCAGGTCCGCCGCTGGGACTCCTGGCACCGGTTCACCACCCTCGCCCTGGCCGCACTCGCCGTCCTGACGATCTGCGCCGCCGACGCAGCCCACAACGACCCGGACGACACCGGACTGATCAAGCTGACGGTCAACGAAGTCCGCCGCCTCATCAACGCCTGCAATCATCCGCCCAATCCGCGACCTCACCCACCGTTTGCACTGGTCAGGCTGGCAACGCCGGCATCAAGCCCAATGGCGATCCCACTACACACACCGCCTCAACCTCGAACCTCAGCCAGGATCACGAAAGGCGGCTGCCGTACTAGGCCGCACTTGCCTGACCTTGAGTTTTGGCAGCTTATCGGCTTGATCGACGCCAAGCGGCACCGGGCCATGTAACTGCGCACGTCGATGCTATTTGTGCGATGGGTCAGGGGATCGCACTGTCTGTCTGTTGTGGCCACTCGTGGGGCGGGCAGGCTCTTGCGCTTGTGTTGATCGATGAGATTGTGGGCTGGCGGGCGGGTCTGGATGATCTGCTGGCTCGGTTCGCGCACCGTTTCGGGCGCGCAGAGCCGCGCCGACAGGCGCTGACCTACCTGGTCGGGTTGCTGTC
>NZ_BMNB01000068.1 GCF_014646235.1 Micromonospora sonchi
CTGTCCCGCACCGGGTTTGATGGAGACATCGAAACCTGGGAGGAACACCAGCGATGCCTGCCCCGAAGAAGTACCCCGATGAGTTGCGTGAGCGTGCGACCCGGTTGGCGGTCGAGGCCCGCCGGGATCCGGCGTCCGCGGTCGGGGCGATCCGGCGGATCGCCGGGCAGCTCGGGGTTCATCCGGAGGCGTTGCGCACGTGGGTGAAGAAGGCCGAGACCGACGCCGGTGAGCGGCCGGGCACCACCAGCAGCGATGCGGAACGCCTCGCCGCGTTGGAACGGGAGGTGCGTGAGCTGCGGCGGGCGAACCAGATCCTGAAGTCTGCGGCGTCTTTCTTCGCGGCGGAGTTGTGCGCCACGTAGCGCTGAGTGATCGAGGAGGGTGAGAGACCTTCCCGCCGGGCCGTCGCAGCGGCTCGGTCGAAGCCTGGGGGCAGCCTGACCTGCGCAATGGCGGGGAGGGTGGCAAGCGGCCCTGACAAAGGCGGGACGTGCCGGGACTGCCAGACGGTGCGGGTTCGTCGAGGCGAGGCCAGAAGGTGTAACGCGAGTGAACCAGTGTCTGACGCTTCGTAACAGCGAAGCCGGCTCCAACCTGGTGGATACGGGCCGGTGAGCAGCGCACGACCCCGAGGCTTCGGCCGCCGGGGTGGACTCCGAAGCCGTTTAGCTCCGGCGGTGGGGAGGCCACGGTGAAGGCCTGCGGCGTAGCCGTGGCGATGCTGCCGGAGTAGAGCTGGGCACCTCCCTGGCTGATCGATCATGTGGTGAACGTGGGAACCGACCGGCGTCCGCCGGGTTTCCGTCCTTCCAGGGCGGGGCTGGGCAGGTGTGTTGCCGCTGTGGGGTGACCGGTCGGGGCGGAGGCCTCGTAGTAGTCGCGGGCGTGACGACCCGCCGTCGGGGTCCGGGAGAGCCGGACACAGGGCGAAGGGGGCCAGCAAGTCAGGCAGGGTGGATGCTGGAATGCCAGGAGGGATGTCGCCGGTGAACACCGACGATCCGGAGTTGGCCCTGTTGCGGGCTGAGGATCGGGTACTGGAGATCCAGACCAAGCTGCACCGTTGGGCTCGTGATGGTCCTCATCGCCAGTTCGACGACCTGTTCAACCTTGTCGTCGATCCCGCGTTCCTGTTGGTGGCGTGGGATCGGGTGCGGAGCAACAAGGGTGCCAAGACCGCCGGAGTGGACGGCCGGACAGCGTTGTCGGTCGTGCTGCGTGTCGGTGTCGAGGAGTTCCTCGGTGAGCTGCGGGCCTCGTTGAAGGACCGCAGTTTCCGGCCGCTGCCGGTGCGGGAAAGGATGATCCCGAAGCCCGGCGGCAAGCTGCGCCGGTTGGGGATCGCCACGATCACCGACCGGGTGGTTCAGGCATCTTTGAAGCTGGTGTTGGAGCCGATCTTCGAGGCGGATTTCCTCCCATGTTCTTATGGGTTCCGTCCGGGGCGCCGGGCTCATGACGCGGTGGCCGAGATCCGTTACCTGGCCACGAATCCACGCAGGTACGAGTGGATCGTGGAAGGCGACATCAAGGCCTGCTTCGACGAGATCGACCACACCGCCCTGATGGGCCGGGTGCGTGGCCGGATCATTGACAAGCGCGTCCTGGACCTGGTGAAGGCGTTCCTGAAAGCCGGGATCCTCGGTGAGGATCGGCAGCTTCGGGAGACCAACGCCGGAACCCCGCAAGGGTCGATCCTGTCCCCGCTGCTGAGCAACCTCGCCCTGGCGGTGCTGGACGAGCACATCGCTCAGCGGCCCGGTGGTCCGGGCTCCAGCCCGGGCGAGAGGGCTGGGCGGCTGCGGCGCGGTCTGCCGAACTTCAAGCTGGTCCGGTATGCCGACGACTGGTGCCTGATGATCAGGGGCAGCCAGTCCGACGCCGTGATGTTGCGGGACGAGATCGCCGGGGTGTTGTCGACGATGGGTTTGCGCCTGTCGCCGGACAAGACTCTGGTCACCCACATCGACGAGGGCGTGGACTTCCTCGGGTGGCGCATCCAGCGTCATCGCAAGAGGGGCACCAACCGGTATTTCATCTATACCTATCCGGCCAAGAAGTCACTGAAAGCAGTGATGGCCAAGGTCAAGACGCTGTGCCGGCAGGTCGAGGTGAACCAGCCGCTGGACGAGCTGATCCGTCGGCTCAACCAGGCAGTTCGCGGCTGGTGCGCCTACTTCCGGCCCGGAGTGTCGTCGGCGACTTTCGCCTACCTCAGCCACTACCTATGGCAGACGGTATGGCGATGGCTGCGACGGAAACACCGCCGGGCCACCTGGAAGGAACTGCGCCGTCAGTATTGCGGCGGTGGTTGGTGGCCGCGCGGGCAGCGGGAACTGTTCGACCCGGAGGCGCTGGGCACGACCCGGTATCGCTACCGCGGCTCGATCATCCCGTCGCCCTGGCCGACCGCCTGACGAGGAGCACCACCAGCACTATCGGGGCTCGTGGAGAGCCCGGTGCATTGAAAGGTGCACGCCGGGTTCGGGAAGCGGCCCGGGGAAACGGACCAGCCCAACAGGTCTGGCACCGCGACCCGGGCCGACTTCACGGACCGTCCGTCGCGATGAAGGTCGAGTTCGTCGACTCCCAGAAGGCCGAACACGGTGTCCAGCCGGTCCTGCAGGCGCTCGAAGACACGCCGGCACAGATCGCACCGTCGACCTACTACGCCGCCAAGACCCGCCCCGCCAGCGCCCGCTCACGGCGCGACGAGGAGCTGACCGCGATGATCGAGCAGGTCCATGCGGCCAACTACGGCGTCTACGGCGCCCGCAAAATCTGGCACGCCATGCACCGCCAGGGGGTGCGGGTGGCCCGGTGCACGGTCGAGCGGCTGATGCGCCAGTCCGGGCTGCGTGGGCTGCTGCGCGACAAGTCGCCGCGCACGACCCGGCCGGCGGCCGAGACCAGCCGCCCTGCTGACCTGGTCAGACGGGACTTCACCGCAGCGGGCCCGAACCAGCTGTGGGTCGCGGATCTGACCTACGTGCGAACCAGCGTGGGATGGGTGCACGCCGCGTTCGTCCTCGACGTGTACTCCCGCATGATCGTCGGCTGGCAGGTGTCCACGAGTCTCTACACCGACCTGGCTCTCGACGCGCTGAAGATGGCGATCTGGCGCCGCGAGAATCAAGACGCTGACCTGGGCGGACTCGTCCACCACTCCGACCGTGGAGTCCAATATCGAGCGATCCGCTACAGCCAGCGGCTCGCCGAGGCCGGCGCCGTCGCCTCGGTCGGCGCCAAGGGCGACTCCTACGACAACGCGATGGCCGAAGCGTTCAACTCCCTGTACAAGGCCGAACTCGTCCGCAACACCGGCCCATGGCGCGGGCTCGACGACCTGGAGATGGCCACCGTCGAGTACATCGACTGGTACAACAACCGACGCCTGCACGGTGAGCTCAAGCACGTCCCGCCCACCGAGTACGAAGCACTACACGCGATGACCCAGCCGGTCACCGCACCCCTGAAAACCAGCTAACCAACTCTCCATCAAACCCGGGGCTTGACA
>NZ_BMNB01000069.1 GCF_014646235.1 Micromonospora sonchi
CTTGGGTCAGTCCCGCGCCGATGAGTCCGGCTACCGACGTGAGCCATCCGTCGGGGGTGTCGACGTCTACCAACACGACCCTGCCGGGGAACTCCGCCTGAGCCACCCGCACCAAACCCCACACCGCGGACATCCCCGCGGTCGCGACCACGATCCGGGTGTCCGGCTCGGCGAGCCAGTGCTGCATCAGCTCCAGCAGGTCGGCGGTCTGCGCCTCGGCCGCCGGTGCGTCGACCGCGGACGGACAGACCACGACCGCCGTCCCGTCCGGGTCCGCGGCGCGCAGCTCGGCCCAACCGGTGTACCCGACCGAACCGGGCGCCTCCTGGGCCAGCTTCGCCGGCACCCACCAGGTACCGGTCAACGGTGCAGGAGCGACTTGTGCCGGCACCCACTCGACGTGGTGCAGCTGCTCGCTCGTCGCCGTGCTGCCGATCCCAGCGGCCGCCTCGCGCAGCGACAGTGCCGCCTCCAGGACCGGAGCGCCGTCGGTGTCGACGGCGAGCATGGCGACCTGTTCCGGCCCGGTGCGCCGCAGCCGCATCCGTAGCACGGACGCCTGCCCGGCGTGCAATCGCACACCCGACCAGGCATACGGCAGCATGATCCGGCCGGTGGCGTCCGGTGGCAGGTCGTGGAACCAGCCACTGGCCAGCAGGCCATGCAGGGCGGCGTCGAGCAGGGCCGGGTGCAGCGCGAACCGCTCCGGTTCGGCCGGCTCCGGCAGGGCGGCCTCGACGTACAGGTCGTCGCCCTCCTGCCATACCGCCCGCAGGCCACGGAAGGTCGGGCCGTACTCGTACCCGGCCTGGGCGAGGTCGTCGTACGCCCCGTCCAGCGGCACCGGCCGGGCACCGGCCGGCGGCCACGCCCCGGTGATGCCCTCGGCGGCGGAGACGGTGACGTCGGCGGCGGCCAGCAAGCCGTCGGCGTGCCGCACCCACTGCTGCCCGTCCGCGCCGGCACCGGCCGAGATGGTGATCGGTCGGCGGCCGTGCTCGTCCGGCTCGTCCACCCACAGTTGCAGCAGCACCGTTCCGGAGTCCGGCAGGAGCAGCGGGGCGTGCAGGGTCAACTCCTCGATCCCGCCGGCCCCGACCCGGTCGGCGGCGTGCACGGCCAGTTCGACGAAGGCGGTCCCGGGCACCAGCACGGTGCCCCGTACGGCGTGGTCGGCCAGCCACGGGTGGGTGTGCCGGGACACTCGGCCGGTGAGTAGCCAGCGGTCCGTGTCGGCGACCGGCAGCACGGCGCCGACCAACCCGTGCCCGCCCGGGTCGCCGGTCTCGGAGGGGCTCGTCAACCAGTAGCGGTCGCGCTGGAACGGATAGCCGGGCAGTTGCGGCAGCTCCGCCGGGGTGCCCGGGTACACGGCGGTCCAGTCGACCGGGATTCCCGCGGTGAACGCCTCGGCCCCGCTGCGCAGCAGGCGCGCCCGGTCACCCTGGTCGCGGCGCAGCGTGCCGCAGACGGTCGCGTCCGCTCCGGCGTCCGCGATGGTCTGGGTCAGCCCCATCGCGAGTACCGGGTGTGCGCTGACCTCGATGAAGGCGTCGTGCCCGGCGTCCAGCGCGGCACGTACCGCGGCGTCGAACCGGACCGGCTGGCGCAGGTTGGCGTACCAGTAGTCAGCGTCCATGGCGGACCCCTCGACCGGCTCGCCCGTCACGGTGGAGATCATCGCCACGTTGCCGGCGGTGGGCTCGACGGAACCGAGCGCCGCACGGAGTTGCTGCTCGACCTCCTCGACATGGTGGGAGTGCGACGCGTAGTCGACCGGGATCCGGCGGGCGTCGACGTCCCCCGCCGTGCACGTCGCCAGGAACTCGTCGATCGCCGCGGCGTCGCCGCTGACCACGGCCGAGGCCGGGCCGTTGACGGCGGCCACGCTCAGCCGGCCCGGCCAGTCGGCCAGCAGTTGCCGTACCCGTTGCTCGGGCAGTGGCACGGAGACCATGCCGCCGCGGCCGGACAGCGCGGTGAGGGCCTGGGAACGCAGCGCGGCGACCGCGGCGGCCTGGTCGAGGGTGAGCACGCCGGCGATGTGCGCGGCGGCGATCTCGCCCTGGGAGTGGCCGATCACCGCGGCCGGCATGACACCCATCGACTCCCACAGCCGGGCGAGCCCGACCATCATCGCGAACGAGGCGGGCTGGACGACGTCGAGCCGTTCCAGCCGGCCGTCCTCCGGGCCGGACCGCAACACGTCGGTCAACGACCAGTCCACGTACGGCGCCAGGGCGGTTTCGCAGGCGGTGATGGCGTCGCGGAACACCGGCGCGGTATCCAGCAGGGCGGCGCCCATGCCGGCCCACTGCGCACCCTGCCCAGGGAAGACGAGGACCGGGCGGACGCGGTCTCGGCGGACGACGCCGGAGACCACATGCGCGGCCGCCTCGCCGGCGGCGATCGCGGCAAGACCGCGGACCAGCTCGTCGTGGTCGGTGCCGACCACGACGGCCCGGTGTTCGAAGCGGGACCGGGCGGCGAGTGCCCGGGCGGTACCGGCGAGGCTGGCGCCGGGGTCCGCCGCGACGTGCTCGCGCAGTCGTCCGGCCAGGTCGGCGACGGCCGTGCGGGTGCGGGCCGAGAGCACCCAGGCGTACACGTCGTCGGTCGACTCCGCCTCGGCCGGCGCCGGCGTGTCGTACTGCTCCAGAACGAGATGGGCGTTGGTGCCGCTCATTCCGAACGAGGAGACGCCTGCCCGGCGGGGGCGGTCGGTTTCGGGCCACGGCTGCGGCTCGACAAGTGGGCGTACCCCGGATCCCGCCCAGTCCACATGCGGCGAGGGCTCGGCTGCGTGCAGTGTGGCGGGTAGTTGGCCGTGGCGGATGGCCATGATCATTTTGATGACGCCGGCTACTCCGGCGGCGGCTTGGGTGTGGCCGATGTTCGA
>NZ_BMNB01000070.1 GCF_014646235.1 Micromonospora sonchi
TCGAACATCGGCCACACCCAAGCCGCCGCCGGAGTAGCCGGCGTCATCAAAATGATCATGGCCATCCGCCACGGCCAACTACCCGCCACACTGCACGCAGCCGAGCCCTCGCCGCATGTGGACTGGGTCGGTGGTGGCGTGCAGGTGCTCTCCACCGCGCGCGACTGGCCGGAGGTCGACCGCCCCCGGCGGGCCGGCATCTCCTCGTTCGGTATCAGCGGCACCAACGCCCACGTCATCGTCGAGGCGGCACCGGTCCAGACCGTGCCGTCGGCAGGCGAGCCCGACCCCGCCGCCCGCCCCACGGCGTGGGTGCTCAGTGCGCGAAGTGACGCGGCCCTGCGCGGCCAGGCCGGCCGGCTGCACGACCGGGTCGCGGCCAGCGAGGACCTTTCGGCCGCCGACGTGGCACACACCCTCGTCGCCGCACGGAGCCGGTTCGACCGCCGCGCCGTGGTGCTCGGCCAGGACCGTGCGGAACTGCTCGCCGGGCTCGCCGCCCTGCGCGACGGCGACCCGTCGCCGCCCGTGTTCACGGGCCAGTCCGACGGCGGCACCGGCACGGCGTTCGTCTTCACCGGACAGGGTGGCCAGCGGCCCGGCATGGGTCGGGAGCTCTACCACGTCTTCGACGTCTTCGCCCGCGCGCTGGACGAGGTCTGCGCGGCTGTCGACCAGCACCTGGACCGCCCGCTTCGGGAGGTCATGTTCGACGACCCGGACGGCGTACTGAACGAGACGCGTTACACCCAGCCCGCTCTCTTCGCCTACCAGGTGGCCGCGTACCGGCTGCTGGAGTCGTTCGGCGTACGGCCGGACCGGGTCGCCGGGCACTCGGTCGGCGAGATCGCCGCCGCGTACGTCGCCGGTGTGTGGAGCCTCGCGGACGCGGCCCGGCTGGTGGTCGTCCGGGGCAGCCTCATGCAGCAGCTGCCGGTCCGTGGCGCCATGGTGGCGATCGCCGCCTCCGCCGACGAAGTGCGGTCCGCCCTGTCCGGTCGGACCGACGTCGGCCTGGCGGCGGTGAACGGGCCCAACAGCGTGGTCGTCTCCGGTGACGAGGAGGCCTGCCAGCGGATCGCCGAGCACTGGCAGGCCGCGGGCCGGCGGGTGCGCAAGCTCACCGTCAGCCACGCCTTCCACTCACCGCTGATGGAGCCGATGCAAGCCGCATTCGCGGCCGAACTCGCCGAGGTGGCCTTCGCCGAGCCGGGCCTCGACCACGTCACCGACCTGGCCGGTCTCGGTGTGCGGACCGGCTGGTCCGAGCCTGCGTACTGGGTCGAGCAGATCCGGCAGCCGGTGATGTTCCAGACGGTTGTGGCCGAGCTGCACCGGCGCGGCACGGGAGCATTCGTCGAGGTCGGACCGCAGCCGGTGTTGTCTGCCATGGTGCGGGACAGCCTGCCGGACGAGGGACCCGACGTGCTGGTGACCGCGCTGCACCGCAAGGGTCGCCCGGAGCCGGTCGCCGTGACCGGCTGCCTCGCGGAACTGTTCACCGCCGGCACCGCCGTCGACTGGGCCCCGCTGACCGCTGGCGGCCGCACCGCCGACCTGCCCACGTACGCCTTCGACCGGCACCGCAGCTGGCTGAACATGGACGCCTCGACCGACCTCACCTCGGCCGGCCTGCGCAATGCCAGCCACCCGATGCTGCGGATGACGGTGGACGTCGGCGGTGACGGTGTGGTGGCCACCGGCCGGCTCTCGGTCGGCAACCTGCCCTGGCTGGGCGAGCACCGCATGGGCGGCGCGCTGATCGTGCCGGGCACGGCCATCCTCGACCTGGTTCTCGAGGTGGCCGCCCAGGCCAACTGCGAGCTGGTCGAGGAACTGACGTTCGAGACCGGGATGGTGCTGCCCGTCGAGGGCGACCTGCTGGTCCAGCTCGTCCTCGGTGGCGGCGACGAGTCGCGTACCGTCCGGGTCTACTCGCGTACCGATGACATGGCGGAGTGGACCCGGCACGCCTCCGGCTCGGTGACCCCGGTCGTCCAGCCGGCCGCCGAACCGGGCTGGGCTGCTGTCTGGCCGCCGGCGGACGCGACCGCCGAGCCGTTCGACGACGACGCGTACGAGCAGCTCGCCGACCGGGGCTACGAGTACGGCGAATCGTTCCGCGCCGTCCGCGGCGTGTGGCGACGCGGGGACGAGACCTTCGCCGAGATCACCGGCGTGAGCGGCCTCGACGTCACGGGGTACGGCCTGCATCCGGCACTCCTCGACGCGGCGCTGCACCCGTTCGTGCTGTCCGGCGACTCCGAGGCGCTGCGCCTGCCGTTCCAGTTCCGCAACGTACGACTGTACGCCACCGGCGCCACCACACTGCGGGTACGGCTCGCCGCCACCGCACCCGACACGCTGACGTTGCATGCGGCCGACAGCACCGGTGCCCCGGTGCTGGAGGTGGAGGCACTACAGGTGCGGGCGGTGCCGTCCGGCTTCCGCCCGAGCGCCGGCACCGGCGGTACCGACGGGCTGTACAGCATCGACTGGAAGGATGTCCCGGTCCCGTCCGAGGGCGCGCTGCCGTCGGTGTGCGTGACTGACGGATCCTTCGACGACATCACCGGACGGCCCGACGCGATCGTTGTCGCGGTGGCCGCGGACGCGGACCCGGAGACCGCCACCGCCGAGGTCCTGGCGGCGATCCAGCGGTGGCACGCCGACGAGCGACTGGCCGAGTCCCGGCTGGTCGTGGTGACCGAACGCGCTGTGGTCGCCGCCCCCGGCGATGCGCCGGCCACAGCCGGTGTCGGTGCGGTGTGGGGTTTGGTGCGGGTGGCTCAGGCGGAGTTCCCCGGCAGGGTCGTGTTGGTAGACGTCGACACCCCCGACGGATGGCTCACGTCGGTAGCCGGACTCATCGGCGCGGGACTGACCCAAG
>NZ_BMNB01000071.1 GCF_014646235.1 Micromonospora sonchi
ATGTTCGAGCGGTTCACCGACCGAGCGCGACGGGTTGTCGTCCTGGCCCAGGAAGAGGCCCGGATGCTCAACCACAACTACATCGGTACGGAACACATTTTGTTGGGCCTGATCCATGAGGGTGAGGGCGTTGCTGCGAAGGCTCTGGAGAGCCTGGGGATCTCCTTGGAGGGCGTCCGCCAGCAGGTGGAGGAGATCATCGGCCAGGGCCAGCAGGCGCCGAGCGGGCATATTCCGTTCACGCCGCGGGCCAAGAAGGTGCTGGAGTTGTCGCTGCGTGAGGCTCTTCAGCTCGGCCACAACTACATCGGTACGGAGCACATCCTGTTGGGTCTGATCCGTGAGGGCGAGGGCGTCGCCGCCCAGGTGCTGGTCAAGCTCGGCGCCGACCTGAACCGGGTTCGCCAGCAGGTGATCCAGCTGCTTTCCGGCTACCAGGGCAAGGAGCCGGCGGCTGCCGGCACCGCGCCGGGTGAGGCCGCGCCGTCGACCAGCCTGGTGCTGGATCAGTTCGGGCGGAACCTGACCCAGGCGGCCCGGGAGGGCAAGCTCGACCCGGTCATCGGGCGGGAGAAGGAGATCGAGCGGGTGATGCAGGTGCTCTCCCGCCGGACGAAGAACAACCCGGTCCTGATCGGTGAGCCCGGCGTCGGTAAGACCGCCGTGGTGGAGGGGCTGTCCCAGAAGATCATCAAGGGCGAGGTGCCCGAGACGCTGAAGGACAAGCAGCTCTACACGCTCGACCTGGGCGCGCTGGTGGCCGGTTCCCGCTACCGGGGTGACTTCGAGGAGCGCCTGAAGAAGGTGCTCAAGGAGATCCGCACCCGGGGCGACATCATCCTGTTCATCGACGAGATCCACACCCTGGTGGGTGCGGGTGCCGCCGAGGGCGCGATCGACGCGGCGAGCATCCTCAAGCCGATGCTGGCGCGCGGCGAGTTGCAGACCATCGGCGCGACCACGCTGGATGAGTACCGCAAGCACCTGGAGAAGGACGCGGCGTTGGAGCGCCGGTTCCAGCCGATCCAGGTGGGTGAGCCGTCGCTGGCGCACACTATCGAGATACTGAAGGGCCTGCGGGACCGGTACGAGGCGCACCACCGCGTTTCGATCACGGATGCAGCTCTGGTTGCTGCCGCGACTCTGGCCGACCGGTACATCTCCGATCGGTTCCTGCCGGACAAGGCGATCGACCTGATCGACGAGGCCGGCGCTCGGATGCGGATTCGTCGGATGACCGCGCCGCCGGACCTGCGTGACTTCGACGAGCGCATCGCCCAGGTGCGCCGTGACAAGGAGTCCGCGATCGACGCGCAGGACTTCGAGCGTGCCGCGCAGCTGCGCGACAAGGAGAAGCAGCTGCTGGGCCAGAAGGCGCAGCGGGAGAAGGAGTGGAAGGCCGGTGACCTGGACGTCGTCAGCGAGGTCGATGACGAGCAGATCGCTGAGGTGCTGGGCAACTGGACGGGTATCCCGGTCTACAAGCTGACCGAGGAGGAGACGTCGCGTCTGCTGCGGATGGAGGACGAGCTGCACAAGCGCGTCATCGGCCAGGAGGACGCGGTCAAGGCGGTCTCGAGGGCGATCCGGCGCACCCGGGCCGGCCTGAAGGACCCGAAGCGCCCGTCGGGCTCGTTCATCTTCGCCGGCCCGTCCGGCGTGGGTAAGACCGAGCTCTCCAAGGCGCTCGCCGAGTTCCTGTTCGGCAGCGAGGACGCCCTCATCCAGCTGGACATGTCCGAGTTCCACGACCGGTACACGGTCTCCCGGCTGGTCGGTGCGCCTCCTGGCTACGTCGGCTACGACGAGGGCGGGCAGCTGACCGAGAAGGTGCGGCGTCGGCCGTTCTCGGTGGTCCTGTTCGACGAGATCGAGAAGGCCCACCCGGACGTGTTCAACACGCTGCTGCAGATCCTGGAGGACGGTCGGCTCACCGATGGTCAGGGCCGGATCGTGGACTTCAAGAACACGGTCATCATCCTGACCACCAACCTCGGTACCCGGGACGTGGCCAAGGCGGTCTCGTTGGGCTTCCAGGCGTCGGAGGACTCCGAGTCCAACTACGACCGGATGAAGCAGAAGGTCAACGACGAGCTGAAGCAGCACTTCCGGCCCGAGTTCCTGAACCGGATCGACGACACCATCGTCTTCCACCAGCTGCGTCAGAACGAGATCCTGTCGATCGTCGACATCATGATCGCCCGGATCGAGACGCAGCTGCGCAACAAGGACATGGGCCTGGAGTTGACCGACAACGCCAAGAAGTACCTGGCGCTCAAGGGCTTCGACCCGGTGCTGGGCGCACGTCCGCTGCGTCGCACGATCCAGCGCGACATCGAGGACAACCTCTCCGAGCGGATCCTGTTCAACGAGCTGACCCCGGGTCAGATCGTCGTGGTGGACTGCGAGGGCGACCCGAACGACATCGACAAGTCCAAGCTCGTCTTCCATGGCTCCGAGCGGCCGGTCGAG
>NZ_BMNB01000072.1 GCF_014646235.1 Micromonospora sonchi
GAAGACTGGATTCTGTCGCAAGAACCTGTCTATCGATGGCTCCACGCCCACATCCAACACCGTCCGGTATGGACGTTACGCCCGTGTCATCCCCACCCGGCCGCCGAACCTTGCTGAGATCACCTCAGTGGGGGTAACACCGATGATGAGAAGACTGGCCGGGATCGTGGCTGCGTTCGCCGTAGCGGTGGGCGGCTCGCTGGCGGTGGCCGCTCCGGCGCAGGCCGCCACCCCGGCCATCGAGATCACGAAGGTCTACTACGACTCGCCGGGCGTGGACAACCGCTCGAAGGCCAGCCTCAACGCGGAGTACGTGAAGCTGACCAACCGACGCGCCCGCACCATCAACCTGAAGAACTGGACGCTGCGCGACAAGGCCAACCACGTCTACACGTTCACCGGCAACGTCAACCTCGCCAAGGGCAAGAGCTTGGTCATCCGCACCGGCAAGGGCACCAACACCGCCAGCACCCGCTACTGGGGTTCGGGCAACTACGTCTGGAACAACACCGGCGACACCGCGTACCTGCGCAACGCCAGCGGCAAGCTGATCGACAAGTGCGCCTGGACCAAGAAGGGCAAGGGCTACACCACCTGCTGAGGCGTAAGGAAGGGCCCCTTGTTAACGGATTTTGCATAGGAAGGGCCCCCTCTTAACAAGGGGGCCCGAGCCTTTTGAGCAACTCGACGGGCCGGGTGTGGGGCGACTTCAACCACCGATCGGCGGGCGGTCGATGTTGAGGTGGAACGCGCGCTCCTCGGCCTCCTGCCGGGCGGCGACGAAGTCGCGCTGCCAGTCCTGAGCGTCGTCCGGGATGCGGGCGACCACGTGCTCGCTGTGCACCCGGCCATCCGCGTCGGTCAGGGCGACCCCGACGACCGTGTGCCCGCGCCCCGGTATGGCATAGTGGCGCACCGCCCAACGGGCGGACATCTGCGAAGCATGGCGTCGGCGTCGGGCACCGGCCGTCACGGCCAGGGTGACCAGCAGGACGGCGGTCAGCACGACGATGAAGCCGGCCAGGAACGCGATGATCCGCACCCGTCCGAGGTTACCGGTCGCCGCGCCGACCTGCACCGTGCGGAGACGTCGACGGGCAGCCCGGAACGGGATCAGGGCCGGTCTCCGTCACCGGAGAACCAGCCCTGAATCGCTGTTGCACCTGGTCGGGGTGGCCGGATTCGAACCGACGACCTCTTCGTCCCGAACTGTCGGCAGGCCGGTCGGATCGGGTGTCATGCGAGGTCATTCGGCCTGCTGGCGCTCGTCGCGGTCGGGTTCGGCGGGTCCGGTTGCTGTACTCCGCTGCTGTACTTCAGCATCTGCCGCTGGAGCCCCGCACGTCGGGCATCGGTCCTGCTGCCGAGCCGGGTTGCGGAGGGTGTGCCGGGCGGCGAGGGTCAGCCGGTTGCGGATCTGGGCCAGGGAGAGGAACGGCGCGGTCACGCTCACACCAACCCGAGGCCGAGGGCCAGCTCACCGATCATCGCCGGAGCCTTCGGATCACGGGCGATCTCGGCGAGCACCTCTCGGCCCGCCGGCCGGCGGCGCACCTCATACGGTGCCAGGATCTCCGCGTCCAGCAGCACCCGAGCCGCATTGGCAGGATCGCCGGCCTGGAGATAGGCGCGAGCGGCGTCGACCAGGTGCGCGGCCCGATGCTCCACCGGCAGCAACCGCCACCCGTCCCGCCGAATCGACTGCTTGTGCCGCGCGATCGCCGCCGACCCGTCGCCCCACTCCACGGCGGCAGCGCACCGGGCCAGCTCGACAGCGGTCGGCCCGAACGCGGTCCGGTGATGGTCGTGCCCGTCGCCCACCCGAGCCGCCATCTCGGCGGCCTCGTCCAGCAGGTCGCCGGTCGTACGTTCGTCACCGCACCGGGCCGCGATCAACGCCGCCTGCACCAGCAACGCCCCACACAGCGACAACTCCTGCCGGGAGCCGGCGTCAAGATCCTGTGGGGCGATCCGGTACGCCGCCGCCAGCAGCACCGACCGCATCCACGCCGACGAGCGCAACACCTGCCCGAGCTGCACCGCCGCGCACGCCACCAGCAGCCGGTCCCCCGTCGCGGCAGCCATCGCCCGGTCGACGGCCAGCCAGGCCAGATCCGTCTCGTCCAGCTTCACCAGCAACGCCGCCGTCACCCGGTACGCCTCCACCACCAGCCGGCCAGCCGTCGGATCCCGGGCATAGGTGCGCTGCACATCGCGCAGCAGGCTCGGTAGCAGCTCGACCACC
>NZ_BMNB01000073.1 GCF_014646235.1 Micromonospora sonchi
GCGGACGCGGGGACCGGGCGGCGGCCAGGCCCCAACGCGGATCCGAAGTTCGCGGCACTGAAGGCGGACGTGCGGGGCAAGCAGAAGCTGCTCGCGGCGCATCCGCCGGCGAAGTCGGAGGCGGCTAAGGCGCAGGGTGCGGCGAAGCCGCCGCAGGACGACAAGGAGGCCCAGGGCAAGGCGGCGAACGCGGAGAAGATGAACGCCGCGAAGCCGGGTGAGTTCGACAAGACGGCGTTCGTCCGGGCCGTGAACGAGGCGATCGCGGCACAGGCGCCGAAGAACCTCGACGAGGCCGACAAGTTCGGCGACTCGGGCAAGGCCGACGCGGTCAAGGGACAGGTCCAGGGCCAGGTCACCGACGGCAAGAAGTCGTCGGCGAACGCGATCGAGACCACCACGAAGGCGCCACCGGACACCTCGGCGGCGAAGGAGAAGCAGGTCACCCCGCTGGTGGCGGACAAGCCACCAGCGACGCCGGGCACGCCGGATCCGGGCAAGGCCGTACCCGACAAGGCGCCACCGGCGGCGACCGACTTCTCCGACGGGCCGGCGCAGGTCGACCAGCAGATGGCCGACGCGCAGGTGACCGAGGAGCAGTTGGCGAAGTCCAACGAGCCGGAGTTCACCGGGGCGTTGAAGGAGAAGAACGCCGTCGAGCAGCACGCCGCCACCGCCCCGGGTCAGGTACGCGCGGCGGAGGCGAAGACCCTGGCCGGGGCGAAGACGGCGGCCGGGCAGGCCGGCGCGGCGGCGATGACCACCCTCGCCGGCGATCGTAAGCAGGCCGGCGCGCAGGTCGGGGCAGGCAAGGAGCAGGCCAAGTCCGCCGACGAGGCGAAGCGGGCCAAGGTCACCGCGATCCTGCAGAAGGTCTTCGACGGCACCAAAAAGGACGTCGAGGACATCCTGTCCGGGCTGGACAAGAAGGTCGACGACCAGTTCACCAAGGGTGAGAAGGCGGCGCGGGACGCGTTCACCGCCGAGCACAAGCGCCGGATGGACGAGTACAAGGACAAGCGGTACTCCGGCATCATCGGCAAGGGCCGGTGGATCAAGGACAAGTTCGCCGGGCTGCCCGAGGAGGCCAACCAGATCTTCGTGGTGGCCCGCAAGGGCTACGTCGACCGGATGCAGCAGGTCATCTCCGGTGTCGCCGACACCATCGGCGCCGAGCTGACCCGGGCCAAGCAGCGCATCGCCACCGGCCGTACGCAGTTGCAGACCGAGGTGCGCGGGCTGGCCCCCGAGCTACAGGCGCTGGGCCGCGAGGCCGCCGCCGAGTTCTCCGGCAAGTTCGACGAACTGACCGAGTCGGTGAACAACAAGGGCACCGAGCTGGTGCAGACGCTCGCGACGAAATACAACGAGGCGCTCGCCTCGGTGGACGAGGAGATCGCCGCCGAGAAGGAGAAGAACAAGGGCCTGGTCGCCAAGGCCGTCGACGCGATCGGCGGCGCCATCAAGACCATCCTCCAGCTCAAGGACATGCTGCTCGGCGTCCTGGCCAAGGCCGCGAGCGCGGTCATGGCGATCATCAAGGACCCGATCGGCTTCCTCGGCAACCTCGTCTCCTCCGTTGGCGCCGGCCTGCGGGCGTTCATGGGCAACCTGCCCGAGCACCTGAAAAAAGGCCTGGTCGGCTGGCTCACCGGCGCGATGGCCGGCGCCGGCCTGGAACTGCCGGCCAAGTTCGACCTGCGCGGCATCGTCATGATGATCGGCTCCCTGCTCGGCCTGACCTGGGCGTCGATCCGGGGTCTGATCGTCAAGCGCGGCGTGCCCGAGCAGGCCATGAGCACGGTCGAGAAGTCCGTGCCCATCGTGCAGAAGGTGCAGTCCCAGGGCCTCGGCGGCATCTGGGAGGAGATCAAGGAGAAGGTCGGCGACCTCAAGGCCAACCTCTTCTCCAAGATCAGCGAGTACCTGATCCC
>NZ_BMNB01000074.1 GCF_014646235.1 Micromonospora sonchi
GCGGTGTGGGGTTTGGTGCGGGTGGCTCAGGCGGAGTTCCCCGGCAGGGTCGTGTTGGTAGACGTCGACACCCCCGACGGATGGCTCACGTCGGTAGCCGGACTCATCGGCGCGGGACTGACCCAAGCCGCGATCCGCACCGGCCGGGTCCGTATCCCCCGACTCGTCCGCACCACCACCGCCCTGACACCCCCCACCCAGAAAGCCTGGTCCCTGCACTCCAGCGGCGGCGGCACCTTCGACAGCCTCACCCTCACCCCCCGAGACACCGACACCCGCCCCCTACGCCCCGGCGAAATCCGCATCGCCGTACACGCCGCCGGAGTCAACTTCCGCGACGTCGTAGTAGCCCTCGGCATGGTCCCCGGCCTCGAAGGACTCGGCGGCGAAGGCGCCGGCACCATCATCGACACCGCCCCCGACGTCACCGGACTCACCATCGGCGACCGCGTCTTCGGCCTCATACCCGACGCATTCGGCCCCACCGCCATCGTCGACGCCCGACTCGTCGCCCCCATCCCACCCCACTGGACCTACGCCCAAGCAGCCTCAGTACCCATCGCCTACCTCACCGCCTACTACGGACTCATCGAACTCGCCCACCTACGCCCCGGACAACGCGTACTCATCCACGCCGCCACCGGCGGAGTCGGCATGGCCGCCGTCCAAATCGCCCGCCACATCGGCGCCGAAATCCTCGCCACCGCATCACCAACAAAATGGCCAACACTACGAGAACAAGGCCTCCACGACACCCACATCGCCTCCTCCCGCACCCTCGACTTCGAACAAAAATTCGCCACCGGCGTCGACGTCGTCCTCAACTCACTAGCCGGCGAATACATCGACGCATCACTACGACTCCTCCGACCCGGCGGCGCCTTCATCGAAATGGGCAAAACCGATATCCGCCCCACCGACACCATCACCACCACCCACCCCAACATCCACTACCAAGCCTTCGACCTCCCCGAAGCCGGCCCCGACCTCATCGCCACCATGCTCCGCCACATCCTCCACATGTTCACCAACAACCAACTCCACCTCCCACCCAAAACCTGCTTCGACATCCGCCAAGCCCCCGACGCACTCCGCTACCTCTCCCAAGCCCGCCACATCGGCAAAATCGTCCTCACCATCCCCCCCACCCCCAACCCACACCACACCACCCTCATCACCGGCGGCAACGGAACACTCGCCCAACTCGTCGCCCGCCACCTCGTCCACCACCACGGACACCGCAACCTCATCCTCACCACCCGCCGCCCCAACACCGACGACCTAACCCAACTCGTCACCGACCTCCAACAACACGGCGCCCACATCCACATCGCCACCTGCGACACCACCGACCCACAACAAATCCACCAACTCATCAACCAAATCGACAACCTCGGCACCGTCATCCACACCACCGGCATCCTCGACGACGCCATCCTCACCAGCCTCAACCCCCAACGCCTCCACACCACCTGGGCACCCAAAGCCCACGCCGCCTGGACCCTCCACCAAGCCACCACCAACCACCACAACCTCACCCACTTCATCCTCTTCTCATCCATCGCCGCCACCCTCGGCAACCCCGGCCAAGCCAACTACGCCGCCGCCAACGCCTACCTCGACGCCCTCGCCACCTGGCGACACCACCAAGGCCTCCCCGCCACCTCCATCGCCTGGGGCCTCTGGAACACCCAATCCACCATGACCACCGACCTCACCACCACCCACCACAACCGCCTCGCCCGCACCGGCATCACCCCCATGACCCCCACCACCGCCCTCACCCTCCTCGACCACGCCCTCACCACCCACCACCCCACCCCCACCGCCACCCAATGGAACCTGAGCG
>NZ_BMNB01000075.1 GCF_014646235.1 Micromonospora sonchi
CCTCGATCCGTCAGAGGGTTTTGCTCCCTGCCTGACCGTTTCGGCTTGACCGTTTTGTCCGCTGGTGGTGGGTGCGGGAGCGCCACGTGTCGCTGTGGACGCGCGAGGTCTCCGTGCCCTCGAGGAGCGGCCTTTCTGCTGGTAGGTACAGGGGTTCTGGGTTAGGTAGCTGGTGGTAGGAGGGTGAGGCGTTGCCAGCAGAGGGTGAACGCGTCGGCCCAGGGCCAGGTTTCGGGGATCGACAGCACGCGGCGGCGGGCGTGGGTGGCCAGTTTCGCGGGTAGGTGTAGCAGCCGGTAGCGCAGGGTGTCGGGTTCGGCGTGCGCGAGATCCGGCTGGTCGTGCAGGCCGAGTAGTCGCGTCCAGGCGGTCAGGTCGGTGGCGATGTTGGCGGCGAGGACCCAGCCGCGGTTGACGGTCCAGGTTTTTGAGGGCAGGTTGCGCAGGCCCATCGCCTTTCCTGCGCGGACTTGATCTTCTACTCCGGCGTGCGCCCGGTGGAGGGCGTCGAGCCATTGCGGCTGGTGTGAGCCGGGCACGCGCGCGATGCGGGTGATGTTGGTGGCGACGATCTGGTAGCGCCAGCCGGTGCGTTTCTCCAGCTCGGTGAGGTTCTTGACGTGCCGGGCCGAGGGTTTCACCCGCCGCACGAGCAGCCGCAGGGTGCCGGTCCAGCCCGCGAGCCGGGTGTTGAGACCGGTCAGTTCCGCGACGTGCGCGTCGCTGGTGGCGGTGCCGTCCTGGTGCAGGCTGTCGGTCCAGGCGTCGGCGGGCAGCTGTGCGATCGCGGTCTCGTCGGCGGCGGTGATCGTCCAGCCGACGGTGAACTTCACGCTGCGCCATACCCGGTTCATCTGCTCCAGATGCTCGAGGAGCTCATGGGTGGCGCCGGCCCCGTCGACGCGGATCAGGAGCTTGCGCCGGTAGCCGGCCGGGAGCTGGGCGATGGCGTCACCGAGGACCCGGATGTGATCAGCAACCGTGTTCGATCCGGCGTTACCGGGGCGCAGCAGCATGGCCAGGCATTCCGCGGTGTTGGCACACCACGCGCCCAGCGGGTGAAAGCCATAGCCCTTCTTGAAGGTGGCCGCCGCGCCCTGCTTGTCGCTGTGGGCGGTGATCAGCGTGGCATCCAGATCGATGACCACCCACCCGGTCAGCAGCTTGCCCGCCACGCTCAGCCACGGGAACCCCTGCCGGCGGCGGGCGAGCAGCGCCCACACGTGAGCGCGGACCTTCGCCCGCGCTGTGCCGATCCGCTTCAGCGCGGTCTCGTCAAGGCCAGCGAGGGCTCGCCGGACGGTCGACTCCGACGGCCGATCACCGAAGACCACACTCTGATGGGCCAGCAGCGCGATGTCGGACATGCTCGTGGCGCCGAGCACGATCGCGACCGCGAGCGACACCAGAACCGTGCCGCGATCCCACCAACCCGGCCCCGCGCCACGCGGCAGCACCTTGTTCAAACCGCTGGTCAGACCACTCCGATCAGCGCATTTACGCAGCAGGACCGCACCCGCGTGACCAACCAGACCCTTCCCACCCGAGCCGACGACCAGCCGCTGATCCCACCCACTACCCTTACCCACCAGGAAGGTGCACCCGATTCTGCTGTGGACATGGACTCGACACCCACATCCTTGCAGGTCAGGTGCACCTTTCCTTCACTGACCTCGATCAGTCAAATCCCCTCTGAACAGGGGAGGT
>NZ_BMNB01000076.1 GCF_014646235.1 Micromonospora sonchi
GGGGGGTGTCCCTATGACCTTTGTCAAGGAGACGCCCGCAGCAGGGCGATCCACTGGTGATGTGCAGGACGGGTTGGGTGTCGGACAGGGGATGAGTGTCGGATCGGCTGCGGCTTTTCCGGTTCCTCGGGCCGATCGAGGTGCTGACGGCCGTTTCAGCTACGGGCTGGCCTTGGATGTCTGCGTGGTTCTGGCGCGGCACGGCTACCCGCAGGTGAGGTCGGGTGTTGACCTGGTGCGGGTGCAGCAGGCGCTGTTCGCTTTGATCTATGGGTGACGTGGGTCAGGAGGCTTGCAGAGGGCGCGGCTGGTAGGGCCTGCCGTCGCGCAGCATCGCGAAGATGACGTCGCATCGGCGTCGGGCCAGGCAGATCAGAGCGGCATTGTGCTTCTTGCCCTCGGCGCGTTTGCGGTCGTAGTACGCCCGTGAAGCGGGGTCCTTGAGTGCGGCGAACGCGGAAAGGAAGAACGCCCGTTTGAGCTGCTTGTTGCCGCCGCGGGCAGGGTGTTCGCCGCGGATGGAGCTGCCGGAGCGGCGGGTGACCGGGGCGATGCCGGCATAGGCGGCGAGGTGGCCGGGGGTGGCGAAGAACGAGCCGTCGCCGACTTCGAGCAGGATCCGGGCTGCGGTCCTGACACCGATGCCGGGCATCGAGGTCAGGACCGCGGCAAGAGGGTGCGCATCGAGGATCTCCTCCACTTGCGCGGCGAGGATGTCGCGTTGGCGCAGCACATCGGCCAGGGTGTCGGCGAGGCGTGGCAGGACGGTCTCGGCGGCGATGGTGCCGGGCACGGTGACGGTCTGCTCGTCCAACGCTGCCATGATGGCCTCGACCAGGCGGGCGCCGGCGCGGGGCGCGTGTTTCACCGCCGTGGCGGTGAGTCTGCGGCGTCCGGCCTTACGCAGCCCGGTCGGGCCGCCGTGTCGCGACAACAGCTCCAGAGCCGCCTTGTTGTCCAGCTTCGGACCGATCGCGCGTTCCAACGCGGGGTGGATGTGGGTGAGCAACCCACGGATGCGGTTGATCAACCGGGTTGATTCCTGGGCCAGATCGTCGTCGTAGCCGATGAGGACTTCCAACTCGGCGAGGGCGTCGTCGCCGACGTCAACGCGGCGCAGAGTGTGCGGCAGGGCCCGGGCGGCGTCGGCAATGATGTACGCGTCACGTGCGTCGGTCTTCGCCGTGCCGGGATGCAGGTCCGCGATCCGGCGCATCGCCAGACCGGGCAGGTAGCCCACCTGCACGCCGCAGGCGCGGGCCACGGTCACGGGCAACGCGCCGATGGTGGCGGGCTGATCGACCACGGCCAGGACCCGACCGTACCGGGCGAGATTGTCGAACAGCGCCCGCAGCCGCCGCTCGTCGTTGGGCAACGGCCCGTCGTGCAGTCGTTTGCCAGTCTGGTCGAGCGCGACCGCGTGATGATCGCTCTTGCCCACATCGAGCCCGCAGTAGACGTCGTAGTCAGTCACCGGTCACCTCCGCCATCAACACGTCGCCGGCCACGGTCAGACACCGGAAGCCGACAGCCACGTTACGAAGAGACCTACCCCACGGGCGGCCGTGTCCCTATCAGCGGTCCACCAGTGCCCACCGAGACCGGCGACAACACCCCCCGGATCATGCACACGACAGGGGCAGTAAGTCATACCGGCCTCGGTGACCAGCGAGCCCTTGCCTCAGGGCCACGAAAAAGGTAACGGG
>NZ_BMNB01000077.1 GCF_014646235.1 Micromonospora sonchi
CCTCCCCCGTTCAGAGGGCAAATTGATTCATCGAGGGCGATAGAGGAAAGGTGCACCTGACCTGCAAGGATGTGAGTGTCGAAGTCATATCCACAGCAGAGTTGGGTGCACCTTCCTGGTGAGCAAGGGTAGCGGGTGGGATCAGCGGCTGCAGGTAGCCGCCGGTGGTAAAGGTCTGGTTGGTCACGCGGGCGCGGTCCTGTTGCGGCGGTGCGCGGACCGGAGCGGTCTGACCGGGGCGTTGAACACGGTGCTGCCCCGAGGTCGGGGGCCGGGCTGGTGGGATCGAGGCACGGTTCTGGTCTGCCTGGCGACCGCGATCGTGCTCGGCGCGACGAGCATGTCCGACATCGGTCTGCTCGCGCATCAGGCCCTCGTCTTCGCCGATCCGCCGTCGGAAGCGACCGTGCGCCGGGCACTGGCCGGGCTGGACGAGGCCGCATTACGCCGGATCGCGAAGGCCCGGGCGAAGGCCCGCGCCCGGGTCTGGGACCTTCTCTCCCGCCGGCCGCAGGGGTTCCCGTGGCTGACGGTGGCCGGGAAGCTGCTGTCGGGGTGGGTGGTCATCGACCTGGACGCCACCCTGATCACCGCCCACTCGGACAAGCAGGGCGCTGCGGCGACGTTCAAGCGTGGGTTCGGGTTCCACCCGCTTGGTGGGTGGTGCGCGAACACGGGCGAGAGCCTGGCCATGCTGCTGCGCTGCGGCAACGCCGGCTCGAACACGGTCACCGATCACATCCGGGTCCTCGCGGAGGCGATCGCGCAGCTACCGGTGAAGTATCGACGGAAGATCCTCGTGCGCGTCGACGGGGCCGGCGCCACCCACGACCTGCTGCAACACCTGGAGCAGATGAACCGGCTGTGGCGCACCGTGAAGTTCACCGTCGGCTGGACGATCACCGACGCCGACGAGACCGCGATCGCCGCCCTGCCGGTCACCGCCTGGACCGACGGCCTCCAACAAGACGGCACCGCCACCGACCAAGCACAGGTTGCCGAGTTGACCGGCCTCAACCAGCGGGTCGGGAACTGGATCAGTGGGCTGCGGCTGATCGTCCGGCGCACCAAACCCGCCGCCCGCCACGCGAAGAAACTCACCGACCTGGAGAAACGCACCGGCTGGCGGTACGCGATCGTGGCCACCAACATCCACCGCATCCACGGCGTGCCCGGCTCCCACCACCCGCAATGGCTCGACGCCCTGCACCGCTCCCACGCCGGCGTGGAAGACCAGGTCCGCACCGGCAAGGCCATGGGCCTGCGCAACCTGCCCAGCAAGTCCTGGACCGTCAACCAGGCCTGGGTCCTCGCCGCGAACATCGCCGCCGACCTGACCGCCTGGACCAGACTGCTCGGCCTGCACGACCAACCCGACCTCGCCCACGCCGAACCCGACACCCTGCGCTACCGACTACTACACCTACCCGCGAAACTCACCACCCACGCCCGCCGACGCACACTGTCCATCCCCAACACCTGGCCCTGGGCCGAAGCATTCCAACTCTGCTGGCAACGCCTGAACCTGCCGCTGACCACCTGACCCCAGCGAAGCTGCCCCTACCAGCAGAAAGACAGCCCCGGACGCGGAGAACCGGCGCACCCGCAGCGACACGCGACCAACCCACACCCACCACAGGCAGACAAAACGGTCAAGCCGAAACCGTCAAGCAGGGATCAAAACTCTCTGACGAATCGAGG
>NZ_BMNB01000078.1 GCF_014646235.1 Micromonospora sonchi
AGGGTTTCGCGTTTGGTGCGGAGTATGCGTAGTGCTCGGGTGATTTGGGTGCGGGTTTGGTGTGGGGGGATGACGGCGTCGATGTAGCCGCGTTCGGCGGCGATGTAGGGGTTGGCGAGGGTGTCTTCGTATTCGGCGATCTTTTCGGCGCGTAGCGCGGCCGGGTCGTCGGCGGTGGCCAGTTCCTGTCGGTGGAGGATGTTCACCGCGCCTTGGGCCCCCATCACCGCGATTTGGGCGGTGGGCCAGGCGAAGTTGAGGTCGGCGCCGAGGTGTTTGGAGCCCATGACGTCGTAGGCGCCGCCGTAGGCTTTGCGGGTGATGGTGGTGATTTTCGGTACGGTGGCTTCGGCGTAGGCGTAGATGAGTTTGGCGCCGCGGCGGATGATGCCGTCCCATTCTTGGCCGGTGCCGGGGAGGAAGCCGGGGACGTCGACGAAGGTGAGTACGGGGATGTTGAAGGCGTCGCAGGTGCGGACGAATCGGGCGGCTTTCTCGCTGGCGGTGATGTCGAGGGTGCCGGCGAGGTGCATGGGTTGGTTGGCGACCACGCCGACGGGGTGTCCTTCGACGCGGCCGAAGCCGATCACGATGTTTTGTGCGTAGAGGGGTTGGATTTCGAGGAGCTCTGCGTCGTCGAGGACGTGTTCGATGACGTGGCGGATGTCGTAGGGCTGGTTGGTCGAGTCGGGGATGAGGGTGTCCAGTTCCCGGTCGGTGTCGGTGATGTCGAGGTCGGCGGTCGCGGTGAAGACCGGTGGTTCGTCGAGGTTGTTCGATGGTAGGTGTGACAGTAGGGCTTTGACGTAGTCGATGGCGTCGTTTTCGTTGGTGGCGAGGTAGTGGGCGTTGCCGCTGCGGGTGTTGTGGGTGTGGGCGCCGCCGAGTTCTTCCATGCCGACGTCTTCGCCGGTGACGGTTTTGATGACGTCGGGGCCGGTGATGAACATGTGTGAGGTGTGTTCGACCATGACGGTGAAGTCGGTGACGGCGGGGGAGTAGACGGCGCCGCCGGCGCAGGGTCCCATGATGAGTGAGATTTGTGGGATGACGCCGGAGGCGCGGACGTTGCGGAAGAAGATCTCGCCGTAGAGGCCGAGGGAGACTACGCCTTCCTGGATCCGGGCGCCGCCGGAGTCGTTGATGCCGATGATCGGGCAGCCGATTTTCATGGCCAGTTCCATCACCTTGACGATTTTTTCGCCGAAGACCTCGCCGAGGGAGCCGCCGAAGACGGTGAAGTCCTGCGCGAAGACGCAGACCTGCCGGCCGTCGATGGTGCCGTAGCCGGTGATCACGCCGTCGCCGTACGGGCGGGTGCGGTCCAGACCGAAGTTGGTGGAGCGGTGTCGGGCGAATTCGTCCAACTCGACGAACGATCCCTCGTCCAGCAGCATCCCGATCCGTTCCCGGGCGGTCTTCTTACCCCTGGCATGCTGCTTCTGCACCGCGCGGGCCGACCCGGCGTGTGCCGCTTCCTCGACCCGACGCGTCAGGTCCGCCAACTTACCCGC
>NZ_BMNB01000079.1 GCF_014646235.1 Micromonospora sonchi
CTAGTACGGCAGCCGCCAATTGCTAGCTGACCAGGGCGTAGTCGCGGTTCAGCCGTGTGCGTTGGTGGAACCAGCGGGCGCGGGCCTGGTGGCGGCGTCGCCAGTTGAGCCAGTGCGTGTCGTGGCCGGGCGGTCTCGGATGGTGGAGGGCGTTGGCGAGTAGGCGTTTGATCTCGGGGACGGTCAGGGGGATCATTCCGGGCTCGGGTGGTGGCGGCTGGTCTGGTGTGCTCGGTGGCGGGGCTTGGGTGTCGGTGCGGTCGGCGAGGTGGGCGGCGGTGACCGCGCAGACGGCGAGGGCGGCCATGACCAGCACGGTGTGGCGGGCGATCGCGGTGTAGAGGCGGGCCTGGCACTGGTCCAGGCCGAAGTGGTCCTTGCCGAACTCGAAGTCTTCCTCGACCGGCCAGCGTAGTCCGGCGGCGCGGATCAGCCTGGTCTTGGTCAGGGGCTGCCCCTGCGGCACATGGCAGTAGTGAAAGGCCAGCTCGCCGGTGCGCAGGTGACGGCGGACCAGCAGGTGATGGCGGGGCGACGCGGTGGCGATCCACGCCCAGGCGTACCAGCGTTGCCCTTTGGAGCCGGTGCCGGCCGAGCGGACTTCCCATCGGCGGGTGTCGGCGGCCAGCAGCGTGACGGCCTGCGCGCAGGTCAGCTTCGTCTCCGAGGGCAGGTTGATCATGAAAGTGGACGCGACTCGGAGCACGTACGCCTGCCCGTGCTGCTCGAAGAACTCCCGCAACTGGGTGCAGTTGCCGTACACCTCGTCGCCGCAGGCGACGTCGAACACCAGACCATCGGCGAACGCGTCAGCGCAGATGTCGATGGCCAACTGGCCCTTGGTGCGGAACTCCAGCCCCGGCGGCAGTCCCATACCGGCCGCGGCCTGCGGGTCGGTGATGTGCTCGGCCGGAATCCACTGACGCGCCCCGACCAATGCGTGCCCCGTCTTCTCCCGCACGTAGGACAGGTGCACCGTGTTGATGCCGTTCGCGACCCGACCCGCGCACCCCATGTACTGCCGTTTCACCCCACACGTCGCGACGCCCTGCTTCGGCTGGCCCGTCTCGTCCAACGCGCCGACCACCAGGCCACGCCGCCGCCGACGGCCGGCCGCCGCGTCCAGACCAGCGGCGGCGAACCGCCGCACCTGACTCATCGCGGCCAGGGTGTCCCACACCGCCCGGTTCAACAACCGCTGCGTACGATCCGGCGTGGCGTCCCCGACCTGCTCGGCAATCGTCCACCCGTTCCGTTTCGGCACCTGACTGACCAGCGCCGATACGTACCTGCCCGCGTGCTGCCACGTCTGCGTCCGTACGAAACACGACCGCAGCCGCTCCAACAGCTCAGCCCGTGCCCGCACCGCGCGACTGGCCGCTACCCTGGCAGCAGCAGCCGCCTTCGATTTTGTTGTCCTCACAAACACATGATCAACAGGCGGCTGCGTCCACGTTGCACGCCCCCACCACATCCCGGCAGGTCAGACCGCCAATGGCGGCTGCCGTACTAG
>NZ_BMNB01000080.1 GCF_014646235.1 Micromonospora sonchi
GTACGTATTCAGCTTGAGGTGAGTCGGCGGCCGGTGGTCCACTCTGGTTGATCGGCTGGCATGATCATGGTGTGTCGCCCGTCCCGCAGGTCCCGCCCTCGTACGAGGAGCTGTTGGCGATGCTGGTTGAGCTGCGGGAACGGGTGGATCGGCTGGAAGCCGAGAACGTGGAACTGCGGCGCCGGCTGGGGTTGAACTCGTCGAACTCGTCCAAACCGCCGTCGTCTGATGGGCTGGCGAGGCCGCGCGCGCAGCCGGGCGAGAGTAAGAGCAGTGGTAGGCGGCGGGGTAAGCAGCCGGGTGCGCCGGGATCGACGCTGGAGCTGGTGGCGGACCCGGATCAGGTGGTGGAGCATCGGCCGCAGCGGTGCGTCAACCCGGCCTGTGGGGCAGGGCTGGCCGATGGTCGCGAGTACGGGCGGCAGCGCCGGCAGGTGGTGGAGCTGCCCGAACGCCGGCCGCAGGTCACCGAACACCGGCTCGTTGCGGTGCAGTGTGCCGGGTGTGGGCAGGTCAGCGAGCCGGCGGTGCCGCACGGGGTGTCCGGCCGGGTGCAGTACGGCACAGGCGTCAAGGCTGCCGCCGTGTATGCCCGGGCGGCGCAGTTCCTGCCGTACGGGCGGGCCGCCGCGCTGATGGGCGATCTGCTCGGGGTGCGGGTGTCGGTCGGGTTCGTGCACCAGGTGGTGGCCGAGGCGGCGCGCCGGCTGGGCCCGTTCGTCTCGCACCTGGCCGTGCTGCTGCACACCGAGCAGGTGCTGCATGCCGACGAGACTCCGGCCCGGCTCGGCGGCGGGTTCAAGTACGTGCACGTGGCCTGCACGCCCGCGTTGACGTTGTTCCACGTCGGGGGCCGCGCCAAGGCCGACATCGACGCCGGTGGGGTGCTGCCCGGGTTCACCGGCACCCTGGTCCGCGACGGCTACGCCGCCTACCAGCACCTGACCGAGGCCGAGCACGCCTGGTGCGGGGCGCACCTGATCCGCGACCTGCGCGGCGTGCACGAGCAGGATCCAGCCGGCCAGGAATGGGCCGAGGTGATGGCCGGCACCCTGCTGATGGCCAAACAACTGACCGAGCAGGCCGTCGCCGCCGGCCGTACCGCGCTCACCGCGGATGAGGTCAGCCACATCCGGGCCTGCTACGCCGGGGCGGTCGCCTACGGCCGCGAGCAGAACCCGCCCGACCGGGAAGGCAAGCTGCCGCGGGCCGGCACGCTGGTCGAACGTTTCGCCACGCACCGCGACATGATCCTGCGGTTCACCGTCGATCTGACCGTGCCGTTCACGAACAACCAGGCAGAACGCGATCTACGCCCGGTCAAGCTCCAACAGAAGATCTCCGCGACCTGGCGCACCCTGCAAGGACTGACCGACTTCGCCACCCTGCGTTCTTACCTGTCCACTGCCGCCAAGCACGGCATGGACGCCCTCGACGTGCTCAAGCAACTATTCACCACCGGGCCGTGGTTGCCCCAAACGGCTACCCCAAGCTGAATACGTAC
>NZ_BMNB01000081.1 GCF_014646235.1 Micromonospora sonchi
TACCAGCCGGCTGCCGAGTTGCTGTGGCGGGTGGCGGACCGGGCGATGGTGGCGGCGCAGGAGTCCGGTGATCCTGAGGCGATCGCGTGTGCGGGGTGGTTCCTGTGTCAGGTGCATCGGGACGCCGGGGATTGGGACACCGCGATGGTGGTGACGCTGGACGTGCTGTCGGCTCTGGAATCGCGGGCGGCTGACGGGAGCACGAATCTGCTGGCGCTGTGGGGTGCGCTGAACTTCGAGGCCGCGTACACGGCGGCTCGTGCCGGTGAGGAAGGGCGGGCCTGGCGGTACTGGGATCGCGCGGACCGGGTGGCGCAGCGCCTGCCGCAGGGTTTCTACCAGACGCAGACGTCGTTTTCGCGGGTCATCATGGGGGCTCACGCGGTGACGGTGGCGGTGGAGTTGCAGAAGTCGGGTGAGGCGGTGCGGCAGGCTCGTCGTCATGATGCGGCGGCGATCCCGTCGAGGCCGCGTCGGGCACGCCATCTCATCGAGGTCGCGCGGGCGCACTACGGCAAGGACGACAAGGAAGCGGCCGTGGCGACGCTTCGGCGGGCGTACGAGTCGGCTCCTGAGACGATCCGCTTCAACGGGTACGCCCGTCAGATCACCTTGGACCTGCTCGACGGGCCGCGTTCCACCCGAGACGACGCGCGTGACCTCGCGGCCAGGGTCGGACTCGTCTCCTGATTGAGGGGTAGGAACCTTACCCGGCCCGGCTCGCGACTGACCGTAACTTCTCGTTTACGGGATGCGGCGGGCGGTGCTGGGCCTTCCAGAGCACGTCGCCGCGCCCCTACCAGCGGAGGTGGGGCATGAGCGAGAACTCTTCGTCTGAGAGCCGAGGCGAGCAGATCCAGGCAGCCGAGCGGGAGGCCGCGAAGCAGCGAATTCTCGCCCAGGCTGAGGCGGAACGAATACCGGTCGAGGAGACGACTCGCGCGGTGCCGGATCGGCCGTGGCGTCGTCGTGAGCGGTGACCGGGTGCCGATCGGTCGACGGGTCGCGTACTTGCGGGCGCGGCGACGGCTGTCGCAGCAGTCCCTCGCCGACCGGTTGGGCAAGTCGAAAAGTTGGGTGGACAAGGTCGAGCGTGGAGTCCGCTCGTTGGAGCGGGTGTCGACCATCCGCGACATTGCCGCCGTTCTACGGGTTGACGCCGCGACGCTGCTCGGGCGTGACACCCAGCCCGCCAACGCGCTCGGCGACAGCGAGGAGATCGCGCGGATCCGAGGGGCGTTGTCGGCGTACGAGCTGGTGCGTGACCGGCCCGCGCCGGTGCTGCCGGCCGATCGTGTTTCCCGGCACGTCGGGTACGCGTGGACCGCCTACCAGCACGCCAGATATCCACAGGTGGTCGAGCTGCTACCGAGCCTGCTGCGCGATGTGCAGCGCACCTATGCCCGGGATCCGACGGCTGGCCGGCTGGTGGTGGAGGCGTACCGGGTGACGGCGGCGTTGCTGGTGAAGCTGGACGAG
>NZ_BMNB01000082.1 GCF_014646235.1 Micromonospora sonchi
TACGGCAGCCGCCTTTCGGGATCATGGCTGGAGTTCGAGGTTGAGGCGGTGTGTGTAGTGGGATTGTCGGGCTCGGGCTTGATGTCGGCGTCGCCAGTGTGACCAGCGCAGACGGTGGGTGAGGTCGTTGATCGGTCGGATGATGCAGGCGTTGATGAGGCGGCGGATTTCGTTGACCGTGAGCTTGATCAGGCCGGTGTCGGCCGGGTCGTGCGCGGCTTCGTCGGCGGCGCAGATGGCGAGGACGGCGAGGGCGGCCAGGGCGAGGGTGGTGAACCGGTGCCAGGAGTCCCAGCGGCGGACTTGGTGCTGGTCCAGGCCGACCTGGCCTTTGGCGGCCTGGAAACTCTCCTCAACGGTCCAGCGGATGCCCGCGACCCGGACGAGTTGGGCGAGGGTGGCTGGTTTCGGGGTCCAGCAGCGGTAGAAGGCCAGTTCACCGGTGGTGGTGTTGCGGCGGATCAGGAGGCTGTGGTGGCCGCCGTCGTCGGGGTCGGCGTCGGTGCACACGTCGTCGAGCCAGGCCCAGTCGTAGTAGCGGGGACCCTTCGACCCGGCGCCGGCACTGCGGCGTTGCCAGGCTGATGCCGGCAGGTCGGCGGCTACCCGGTCGGCCCGGATTTTGACCTTGCCTCCGTCGAGTGGGATCAGGTGGTCGCAGGACACCGCGAGGACGTAGCCGAGCCGGTGTTCGCGCAGGCCAGCGCGGAACGCGGCGTTGTTGCCGTAGGCCTCGTCCGCGGCCGCCCATCCCGCTGGGACGCCGGCGTCGAGAGCGGCGGTGATCATGTCGGCGGCCAGCTGCGGCTTGGTGGCGAACTCGACCTCGTCGGGCACCCCGGCGGCCTTACACCGCTGGCGGTCGTCGGTCCAGGACGCGGGCAGGTACACGCGTCGGTCGATCAGGGTGTGTCCGTCCGTGCCGGCGTAGCCCAGGAACACCCCGACCTGGCTGTTCTCGATCCGCCCGGCGGTGCCGGTGTACTGCCGCTGCACTCCCACCGTGTGGGTGCCCTTCTTCAGATCACCCGTCTCATCAACCACCAGGACCGCGTCCGGGCCACCGAACCGGTCGGCGACCAGCTGCCGCAGATCGTCACGGACGGCGTCGGCGTCCCACACCGCCCGATACAGCAGCCGCTGCATCGCGTCCGGGCGGGCGTGACCGGCCTGCTCGGCCAACTGCCAGCACGTCTTGACCTCAAGATCGGCCAGCAGCCCCGTCACGAACTCTGCTGCCGCACGACGCGGCTCCACCCGCCCGAACCGACCCGCGAAGCACCCGAGTACTCCGGCCAGCACACGTTCCCATCGAGCAACGGCTACGCTGTGGCACGCGGCCACCGCAAGATCTGATGTTGTGTCCACAACGCACAGACGATCACGCGGTGGCCGCCTCGCGTCCAGCCCTTCCGAGCAGCGAAATCTCAAACGGCGGCTGCCGTA
>NZ_BMNB01000083.1 GCF_014646235.1 Micromonospora sonchi
TTGATGACGCGGTTGGTGCCTTCTGAGCCGGCGTTGGTGATGCCGGTATGCAGGAACGCGAGGATTTCGGGCCACCAGGTCTGGATCGTGGTGGCGAGGCGGTGGAGTTCGGGCAGGTCAGTGGCGGCGCAGCGGGCGTAGAAGCGGTGCAGCAGCCGGGCGACGGTCTCCCGGTCCGGGTGGGTGCGGGCAAGGGCGAGCAGGTCGAGCAGGTCTTCTTTGGCGTTCCAGGCGGCCAGGATGGGTGCGCCGATCTTGGTGGACAGGTTGCTGAGAGTGTCGGTCAGCCGGTCGACGTGTTCGGCGCGCATTCTGGAGGCTGACCTGGTCAGACGGTTGCGTTGTTGCCATTCGGGATCGGTGGCCCGGCCGCGGCGGCCGCGGTGGGTGACGGTCATCCGGCGGCGGACCTCGGTGACGGCCCGGTTGGCCAGTTGCACCACGTGGAAATGGTCCACGACCAGCATCGCGTGGGGCAGGGCCTGGCGGACGGCGGCCTTGAACACGGTGCACATGTCGATCGCGACGGCCTGGACCTGTTCGCGCCAGGCGGCGGGACGCTGGGTGAGCCAGTCGGTCACCGCCGCGCTGGTACGGCCTTCGACCTGGGCGAGTAGACCCTGCCCGCCGCCCAGATCGCAGAAGCCGACGTGCCAGCGGTCGACGGTAGTGGTCCACGACTGCGTGACCTCGTCGAAACTCCAGCACGGTTTGCCCCGGCGGACCTCGTCGATGCCCAGCACGGCCACCGGCGCGGGCTCGGCCGGCAACACCCTGGCCGCGTGAGCGGTGAACGCCGCCGCGACGACCGGCCAGGACACGCCCAGGTCACGGGCGGCCTGCACGATCGTGCGATTGCCGTCGGCGACCACCGCCCCTGCCATCTGCCGCAGCCGGACGGTGATCCGGGCCCGGGCCGGGACCTGCGGCACCTGCTCGGTGAACGTCCGGCGCGGGCATCCGGGCTGGTCGCAATGCCAGCGCCGTTTACGCCACCGCAACCGGGTATCGCGCCCGGCGACGGGCAGATCCCTCGGGCGGGTGAGCACCCAGCCCTTGACCCGAGCAGCCCGGATCCCGCACTGCGGGCAGCATCGTGCCTGCTCATCACCGGTGGACAGGTGGACGACGGGGGAACCGTCCGGACGCAACTCGACCCGATCCACCACCAGGCCATCCAGGCCCAGCAGCCGAGTCGTATCGTTGACCATGCTCGCAGCTCTTCACTAGTGACCATCCGAACTCGACACTCAGATGATCACCGAAGGGCTGCGAGACCTCATCTCCGGGTCGGATCGACCACCGCACCCCGCTCAACTTCGAAGAGCCG
>NZ_BMNB01000084.1 GCF_014646235.1 Micromonospora sonchi
CTTACCCACCAGGAAGGTGCACCCGATTCTGCTGTGGACATGGACTCGACACCCACATCCTTGCAGGTCAGGTGCACCTTTCCTTCACTGACCTCGATCAGTCAAATCCCCTCTGAACAGGGGAGGTTGATGACCCGGCCCGTGCGAGGCGCGGGTTGCTGTCGACAGCAACGGCGACAGCAACCGGTCAAGACGAGGACAGCCCTGGACGACCAGCGGTGGACAGTTGCCCGAGGTCACGGACAAAAACAGACCCGGCCGGACAGAGCGCCCAGAACTTACAAACGAGGGGTCGGCCTGGGCCGTCTCTGGGCCGTCGCCGGGCCGTCAACCGCTGACCAAAGACGACCAGTGACGCCAGCAGCGCCCGAAGAAGCAGCAGGTCAGCCATCACCTACGGCGGCTGACCTGGTGGGCGACGGACGAGTCGACCTGTACTCCGGATTCCGCTAGACCGACCGGGACGAGGGCAGCCGCTGGCTGCCAACAACCGTCTGAGTGGGCGGGACCCTGCCGGACGGCGCGCCAGGACTTACAAGCGAGAGGTCGGGGTGCTGCCTGGATCAGGAGTGGCCGGCGTGTGAGGGGTTATGGGGCGACCTGCCGGTCGGTAGCGTTGGGCGTGATTGCGGCCGTTGGGTCGGTGGTGCGTCCCGCGCTATTCGAGGAGGTTCCGGGTGGATTCCTTGCCGGAGTTGACGTTCGGGCAGCGGTTGAAGGTTTACCGGGAGCGGTCCGGAAAGACTCGGGCGGTGCTGGGTGGGTTGGTGGGGCGTAGCGCCGAGTGGGTCAAGGCGGTGGAGACGGATCGGATCCTGCCGCCGCGCATTCACATGCTGGATCGGATCGCGCGTGCCCTGAAGATCGATGTTTCTGCCCTGGCTGTGGAGCTTGGTGACCGCTCTGCGGTGGTCAATGGGCCAGAGCATCCGGCGCTGGGGTCGGTCCGGGATGCCGTAAACCGTGTCGGATTCTTCGGTGATGCTGCGGCCGAGTCGTTGTCTGGTCTGAGGGAGCGGCTTGCGGTGGCGTGGCGGGCGCGGCATCAGGCGTCGGATCACCGTACGGTGCTGGGCGGGTTGTTGCCGGGGTTGCTGCGCGATGGGCAGCGCGCCGTGTTGACGTACGAGGGTGACGAGCGGCGGCAGGCACAAGCGCTGCTGGCGGAGACGCTCGGGTTGGCGCAGATGTTCATCGCGTACCAGCCGGCTGCCGAGTTGCTGTGGCGGGTGGCGGACCGGGCGATGGTGGCGGCGCAGGAGTCCGGTGATCCTGAGGCGATCGCGTGTGCGGGGTGGTTCCTGTGTCAGGTGCATCGGGACGCCG
>NZ_BMNB01000085.1 GCF_014646235.1 Micromonospora sonchi
TTAGGTGGCGGTCGGTGAACACATTGTGTCGGAACTTCGTCACGAAGACCAAGTGGGCATGCAGCGCGAACACGCAGTGCCTGCCAGTCCGAACGTCCAGGGAATCGGCCATAGGCCAATGCTAGACTGTCCGATGTGCAGTTCCGGTACAACTACCGCGTTTACCCGACGCCCGGCCAGCAGGAAGCGCTGGCCCGGGCGTTCGGGTGCGCGCGGGTGGTGTTCAACGACGGGTTGCGCGCACGGCAAGCTGCGCGAGAGCAGGGGCTGCCGTACATCTGTGACGGGGACCTGTCGAAGCTGGTCATCACGGCGGCCAAGCGCACCCCGGAGCGCGAGTGGCTGGGTGAGGTGTCGGCGGTGGTGCTCCAGCAGGCCCTGGCGGACCTGAATGCCGCGTACCGGAACTTCCTCAACTCACTGGCGGGCAGGCGCAAGGGGCGTAAGGTCGCCCCGCCGCGGTTCCGGTCGCGCAAGGACAACCGGCAGGCGATCCGGTTCACCGCCAACGCCCGGTTCAGGGTGCTCGACAACGGCCGGCTTCGGCTGCCGAAGATCGGCGACCTGTCGGTGCGGTGGTCACGGGCACTGCCGACGGACCCCACCTCGGTCACGATCATCAAGGACGCGGCCGGACGGTACTTCGCCTCGTTCGTGGTGACCACCGCTGATGAGGCGCTGCCTGCCCTCGACGCCGAGGTGGGCATCGACCTGGGGCTGACTCACTTCGCCGTGCTGTCGGACGGCACGAGGGTCACCGCGCCGAAGTTCCTGCGCCGCGCGGCCCGCAAACTCAAGCGGCTGCAGCAGGACCTGTCTCGCAAGCAGCGAGGCAGCAGTAACCGAAAGAAGGCCGTCGTCAAGGTCGCCAAGGCGCACGCCCGGGTGGCCGACACGCGGCGGGACTGGCAGCACAAGCTCTCGACACGGATCATCCGCGACAACCAAGCGGTGTACGTCGAGGACCTGTGCGTCGTCGGTCTCGGCCGCACCCGGCTGGCCAAATCCGTGCACGATGCCGGCTGGGCGTCCTTCATCGGGATGCTGGAGTACAAGGCCGCCCGGTATGGGCGCACCTTCGCCCGCATCGACCGGTTCGCCCCGACGTCGCAGACCTGCTCGGCCTGTGGGCGGGTCGACGGACCCAAACCGCTGTCCGTCCGAGCGTGGGCCTGCCCATGCGCGGCGGTCCACGACCGGGACATCAACGCGGCCGTCAACGTGCTCGCGGCGGGACGCGCCGAGAGCCCAAACGCCTGTGGAGCGCAGGTAAGACCGGCACCCGTGCCGGCACCGCGCCGTGAAGCAGGAATCCGCCCGGGCG
>NZ_BMNB01000086.1 GCF_014646235.1 Micromonospora sonchi
CGCCACCCTGCGTTCTTACCTGTCCACTGCCGCCAAGCACGGCATGGACGCCCTCGACGTGCTCAAGCAACTATTCACCACCGGGCCGTGGTTGCCCCAAACGGCTACCCCAAGCTGAATACGTACCGTAGAGCTTCTTAGATTCGTCGGCCGAGCCCTTCTGATCAGCATCCAGAACACCGAATACCCGGATGCGAGATGCCCGCAAGAGGCTTCTGACGCCCGATTTTACGTTACCTTCACCGCCGGCCGGCACAATTTCAATACCTGCGACAGGCAAGCCGAGGCAAGCAAATACCTCGGAGAGAAAAGATGCCGCAAAGTCATCTTCTACCAGAATAAGCGTTTCAACCGGCACCTCCATTCCGACAATACTGCGCACCTGCTCGGAGGACTCGGCCTTCATTACTACCACTTTCCCGCCGGGACCTCGAACACAAACTCGGACGTTTGCGGCCGGAAAGCGAGATAGCACCTGCGGAGAATGGGTCGCAATGAGGAGTTGAAGGTTTCCTCCAAGCGCACGGCGGGCAACTTCATCAACAAAGGGCCTGTGACCCCTCAACGCCAAGAATGACTCCGGTTCATCCATCATGAACAGGCAACCCGGTTGCAAGCGCTCCAGCTCCCAAAGAACCCGGTAGACCCAGAGCTCACCCAAGCTAAATGTCGTGTTATCAGCAACAGCTCCACCACTTACCGCAGTGACGTAAGGGCCTTGAGAGAACCATTGTTCGTCATCGCTGCCATCGAGGAGAATTGTTTGCATGCGAATCGAGTCGTAGGTTTTTCCAAGGATCGCCCTAACGGCAGTTCGTTCAGCCGGCGTGAAGTCGCGCGCATACACCGGCCGATCCATGCCGAATGAGAACTGCTGATAATACCAGATGAAATCATTGGCCAACTCGGCCGAACTAACAAAGGTGGGCCAATGACTAGGGCCCAAAAGTTCCGCCCAGATCGCAGCCCGCTCATGCTCAGCCACCGAAAGGTCAACTACCGCGCTTACTGGTTCGCCCTTGACCGACAAGACTAGTTCGACCACACCCGTCAGCGGCTTTACGTCGGGCTCAAAATGACTACCTCCCCCAACAAAGGGCGGGGTTCGACTGTTATGCCCTAACGCCGCCTCAATGAGACGTAGCAGCAAGGTCTTTCCGGCACCATGCGAACCGACGATGCACGTCGCTTTGTCTAGTACGGCAGCCGCCAATTGCTAGCTGACCAGGGCGTAGTCGCGGTTCAGCCGTGTGCGTTGGTGGAACCAGCGGGCGCGGGCCTGGTGGCGGCGTCGCCAGTTGAGCCAGTGCGTGTCGTGGCC
>NZ_BMNB01000087.1 GCF_014646235.1 Micromonospora sonchi
CAGGGCTGTTGCGTAGTCGCTTGAGGGCGGGTTGAGCTGGAAGTTTGGGTGGGATCGGGGTCCATGTAGGACGGGTGCGGCCCGTAGGTGATCATCGAGTTGCTGAGACACCATGATCCCGAGAAGGACCGCACCCGCCGATGTCATCATCACTCACCGAGATTCTGCTGCCACACCGACCCTCTGATGCGCCCCTACCGGTTGTGGTCACTGAGGGTGAAAGTCGCAGTCTGTTGGTCGCGTTGGCGGCGGTGCCCGATCCACGTGGCCTGCGGGGGCGGCGTTATCCGCTGGTGAGCGTGCTCGCGGTGGCGGTGTGCGCGGTGCTGGCCGGGGCGTGCACATTCGCCGCGATCGCCGACTGGGCCCGCGATCTGGACCGGCCGGCGTGGGGCCGGCTCGGGTTCACCGACCGAGTGCCCGCGGCGACGACGGTGTGGCGGCTGTTGATCCGTATCGACGCTGAGGTGCTGTCGACGGTGTTGGCCCGGTGGCTACGCGCCCGGAGGGCGCCGGTCGTGGTCGCGGGGCGGCGGTGGCGCCTGGTCATCGCCATCGACGGCAAGGTCGAACGCGGGGCCCGGGGCGCCGATGGGCGTCAGGTCCATCTGCTGTCGGCCTACGACACCAGCACCGGCATCGTCCTCGCCCAGGTCCAGATCGCGGCGAAGTCCAACGAAATCCCGGCGTTCACGCCGCTGCTGGACCAGGTGGCCGCCCAGATGGGGTCGCTCAAAGATGTCCTGGTCGTCGCGGACGCGCTCCACGCCCAGACCGGGCACGCGGAGCACCTGGCCGCCGCTGGCGGGCATCTGATGGTCGCGATCAAGGCCAACCAGCCGACTCTGCACGCCCAGCTCAAGGCCCTGCCCTGGGCGCAGATTCCGGTCGGAGACCAGACTCGCGACAGCGGCCACGGCCGTAAGGAAACCCGTACCGTCAAAGCCGTCACCGTGGCCACCCCGGGTGGCATCAGCTTCCCCCACGCACAGCAGGCCGTCCGGATCACCCGGACCCGCACGATCAAGGGCAAGACCACCCGCGAGACGGCGTACCTGACCGTCTCCCTGCCCGCCGACCAGGCCCAACCCGCCGACCTCGGCACCTGGGCACGTTCCGAATGGCATATCGAGAACCGCCTGCACTACGTCCGCGACGTGACGCTACGTGAAGACGCCCACCAGGCCCGGACCGGCAACGGGCCCGCCGTCTTCGCCACACTCCGTAACACCTCCATCGGCTACCACCGCAGCAATGGCGAACCCAAC
>NZ_BMNB01000088.1 GCF_014646235.1 Micromonospora sonchi
GATCATGAGGTTAGCGGCGAAGTTGATCTCCTTTACTGCCGCTAACCTCATGATCAACGGGGGCAGGGGGCAGGGGGCAGGGGGCAGGGGGCAGGGGGCAGGGGGTGGGGGTGGGGGTGGGGTTAGGGGCGGGGGGTGGAGAGGGCTTGGCGGACTATCCAGGGGATGTAGGCCGGGTCCAGGGTGTCCTGCCAGGTGAAGCGGAGGACCGTCCAGCCGGCGTTGACCAGGCGGTTCTGGCGGCGGCGGTCGGCGAAGAGCGCATCCGGGGTGCCGTGCACGCCTCGGCCGTCCGCCTCCGCGATCACTCTTGGGGCACGCCAGCCGAGGTCGCCGATGCCGAGCAGGTATCCGTCGTCGTCGCGTACCTCCAACTGCAACACGTCCGGCGGCACCCGGCCGTCGACGCAGCGCAGCCTGGCGCGGGTCTCCAGCGGAGACTGAGCCCGCCCATCCGCCTCCGCGAGATATCCACGAGCTGCCACCGCACCCGGCCGGCGCCTGATCCGTCGCGCGACCGACGACAGATCGTCCTCGCTCAGCAATCCTCGGTTCAACGCCGAGTCCAGGATGCAGACGGCCGGGTAGCGCCCCGCGCGCAGGATGACGTCGCTGACCGTGGAGATGGGATCAGTGGCCGGCAACCCGCTCAGACTGACCAGCGATTCCGCCGGGTGCTCAAGTTGGTGCAGCACGATGTTTGGTTGCCCGATCCGCGCCCGCTTGGCGGCTGCCCCCGGTAGGCCGATGTGGATCTCGTCGGACGACGGCAGACCGGCAATGCCGTGGAGCTCGGCAGCGGTGTCGAGGACGGCATGCGCAGCCGGCCCCAGCGACAGCAGTACGGCCCGGATCTGCTGGCGCCGGGACGGCTCCACCGCCGCGACGGGCTGCGGGAGGTAGACGGCTCTGGCGAGTGACTGCCACCGCCCGAAGGCGACGAGGTTGTCGACCTCGTGCCGGGTGAAGCCGTGCTCCAGCGCCTGCTCACGACAGACGAGCCCATCCTGCCGCCCCGCAATCCAGCGCAGTCGCCCCTGTCGATCCATCCTCGGAGCCTGACGTACCGCCACCCCCACCGCTGCCCCTGTGGATAACCCCCACCCCAACCCCTGTGGATAACCCACCCTTACCTGCCCACCCGAGCCGTTGATCATGAGGTTAGCGGCAGTTAAAGAGATCAACATCGCCGCTAACCTCATGATCAACGCGG
>NZ_BMNB01000089.1 GCF_014646235.1 Micromonospora sonchi
TTATTGACGGGTAACTCAAACATCCCGTGATCGTTGAGTGTGTATGGATGTTGCGGTGACCGATGCGAGGCGGCTTTCCCAGCAGGCGCAAGAGGATCTGCGTCGGCGGGCGGTGGCGGCGTGGCAGGGTGGGATGTCGCAGGCTGAGGTGGCGCGCGTGTTTCGGGTCGGGCCGAAGACGGTGTGGGTGTGGGTGGAGGCGTTTCGCCGTAAGGGGAATCGGGGGTTGAACGCCCGGAAACGTGGTCGGCGGCCGGATGAGCAGAAGGCGTTGACGGCGCGGCAGCAGGCGCGGGTGCGTCGGGCGGTCATCCATCAGTGCCCGGACCAGGTGGCGTTGCCGGGGTTGGTGTGGACCCGCCCGCAGGTGCGGCAGTTGATCCGTGACTGGTTCGATATTGGGTTGTCGCTGGTCACGATCGGTAAGTACCTGCGGTCGTGGGGACTGTCCCCGCAGAAGCCGATCCGCAAGGCCTACGAGCAGGATCCCGAGGCTGTCACGCGGTGGCTGGAGGTGACCTACCCGGCGATCGCCGGGCAGGCCAAGGCCGAGGGTGGCATCGTGCTGTGGCTGGACCAGACCGGGCTGCGGTCGGACGCCGCGGTAGGCACCACCTGGGCGCCGGTCGGGCAGACCCCGGTGGTGGCCAAGACCGGACGGCGGTTCGGCGTGAACGTGATGGCCGCGATCTCCAACAAGGGCGAGTTGTACTTCACCTGCTACCTCGGCACCCTCAACGGCGAGGTGTTCCTGAAGTTCCTGGACCGGCTCGTGCGCCACCTGGACCGGAAGATCCACCTCATCGTCGACGGACACCCCGTACACCGCCGCGCTGACGTGCGCACCTGGGTCGCCGAACGCGTTGCCCAGCTTGAGATGCACTACCTGCCCGGCTACAGCCCCGAGCTGAATCCCGTAGAACTACTCAACGGCGACATCAAACACCATGTCGCACAAACCAATCCCACCAACCAGCAGCAACTGGCCGCCCAGGCCCGCACCCACCTACGCCGGCGACAGAACCAGCCCCACCTCATCCGGAGCCTGTTCGGCAAACCAGAAGTCCGCTACGCCGCCGGATGACCACGGGACATTTGGGTTACCCATCAATAACA
>NZ_BMNB01000090.1 GCF_014646235.1 Micromonospora sonchi
CGGCGTCCCGATGCACCTGACACAGGAACCACCCCGCACACGCGATCGCCTCAGGATCACCGGACTCCTGCGCCGCCACCATCGCCCGGTCCGCCACCCGCCACAGCAACTCGGCAGCCGGCTGGTAGGCAATGAACATCTGCGCCAGCCCGAGCGTCTCCGCCAGCAGCGCTTGTGCCTGCCGACGCTCGTCACCCTCGTACGCCAACACGGCGCGCTGCCCGTCGCGCAGCAACCCTGGCAACAACCCGCCCAGCACCGTACGGTGATCCGACGCCTGATGCCGTGCCCGCCACGCCACCCCAAGCCGCTTCCTCAGACTGGACAACGACTCGGCCGGAGCATCGCCGGAGAATCCGACACGGTTTACGGCATCCCGGACCGACCCCAGCGCCGGATGCTCTGGCCCGTTGACCACAGCAGAGCGGTCACCAAGCTCTATAGCCAGGGCAGACACATCGATCTTCAGGGCACGCGCGATCCGATCCAGCATGTGAATGCGCGGCGGAAGGATTCGATCCGTCTCCACCGCCTTGACCCACTCGGCGCTACGCCCCACCAACCCACCGAGCACCGCCCGAGTCTTCCCGGACCGCTCCCGGTAGACCTTCAACCGCTGCCCGAACGTCAACTCCGGCAAGGAATCCACCCGGAACCTCCTCGCATAGCGCGGGATGCCACCGACCCAACGGCCGCAATCACGCCCAACGCTACCGATCCGCAGGCCGCCTCATAACCCCTCGCACGCCGGCGACTCCTGGTCCTGGCAGCACCCCGACCTCTCGCTTGTAAGTTCTGGCGCGCCGTCCGGCAGGGTCCGCCGACGTCTGTGACCTCGGACGGTTGTCCGCGCTTGGCAGCCAGCGGCTGCCCTCGTCCCGGCCAATTACGGTCAGCGCTGCTGTCACATACGGTTTAGTACGGCAGCCGCCTTTCGGGATCATGGCTGGAGTTCGAGGTTGAGGCGGTGTGTGTAGTGGGATTGTCGGGCTCGGGCTTGATGTCGGCGTCGCCAGTGTGACCAGCGCAGACGGTGGGTGAGGTCG
>NZ_BMNB01000091.1 GCF_014646235.1 Micromonospora sonchi
TGACGTGATCTCAACAAGGATCCGGTAGGTATCGGTATTCGAAATGTGTGAGGTGGAGAGCGGCGCGGACGATGTTGCCGACTTGTCGTGGGCTGGCTGTGCTGTGACGCAGGGTCCGCCAGCGGCCGACGAGGATCGCGAAGCCGCGTTCTCCGAGGCACCGTGTGGATCGAAGCGTGGCGTTGTAGGTCCGGTTGTCGGCGGCGAGCCGGCGGCCGTCGGCGGGCTGCTTGTACGGAGCGTGGATGCCCTGGCCAGCGCCTTCGTAGCCTGAGTCCGCCAGGGTCGGCAGCCGCAGTTCGGAGGCCGCCCAGTAGAGGGCACCGGTGACGTCCAAACGCTGGGCGCAGGTCAGGTCATGCAGATGTCCGGGCATCGCATCCGAGGTCCAGACAGGTAGTCCGTCAGGGCGCATCACGGCTTGAATGTTCGCCCCGAAGTCGCGGTGTTTGCCGGAATACCACGCGTCGATCGTTTTGCCTTTCACGCTCACGGTGGTCTCGGCGACGCGGTCGGTGTCGAACAGCTTCCCGTCGAGGATCACGTGCGACCAGCCGTCGGCGGCGACCCGGCGCAGCGCGTCGTGCAGGGTGGGTGTCTGCGCCGCCAGGACCCGCACGGCCTCGGCCACGTACCGGTACGCGGTCGCCCGCGACACCCCGAACCCCGCCCCGAGGGTGGTCTTGTCCTCGCCCTTGCGGAACCACACCAACACCAGAAGTGCCTGGTAGAAGCACGTCAACGCTCTGGTCCGGCGGCGGGTGCCCACCGCCCGACGTTCGGCACGAAGCAGCCGCGCCACGTGCTGGACGAGTTCCCTGGGAACGTCGAGCCTGGCAGAATAGGCGATCACGTGGAGCCCTCTCGAAGACTGGATTCTGTCGCAAGAACCTGTCTATCGATGGCTCCACGCCCACATCCAACACCGTCCGGTATGGACGTTACGCCCGTGTCATCCCCACCCGGCCGCCGAACCTTGCTGAGATCACCTCA
>NZ_BMNB01000092.1 GCF_014646235.1 Micromonospora sonchi
AGAGGGCATCTCGGTTGGGTTTGATCTAGTACACGCTGGTTGGTGTGGTGCTGGGATCGGGCGGCAGGGGTCGGAATGATCGATGTATGACGACCCCTCGCCGTCCGTATCGCACTGATCTGTCCGATGCTCGTTGGGCGTTGATCGAACCCACGTTGACCGCGTGGCGGGCCGCGCAGGGCGGGCTCGGGATCAAGAAGCCGACGCATGACCTGCGGGAAATCGTCAACGCGATCCTGTACGTCAACCGGACCGGCATCGCTTGGGAGTACCTGCCCCACGATTTCCCGCCGTACAAGACCGTCCACTCGTACTTCACCCGGTGGGCCGCCGACGGCATCACCGAGAGCATCCACCACCTGCTTCGCGGCAAGGTCCGCCAGGCAGCCGGCCGCGACCCGGAGCCCACTGCGGCGATCATCGACTCGCAAAGCGTCAAGACCAGCAACAACGTGCCCGAAACCAGTCAGGGCATCGACGCCGGCAAGAAGATCAAGGGCCGCAAGCGGCACCTGGCCACCGACGTGCTCGGTCTGCTGCTGGTCGTCATCGTCACCGCCGCCAACGTCTCGGACACCGCTGGCGGCCGCGACGTCATCGACCACCTCGCCGCCACCCACCGTCATATCAGCACCGTCTGGGTCGACACCGGCTACCGCAACACCGTCATCGAACGCGGCGCCGCCCACGGCATCGACGTACAGGTGGTCTCGAAAGCCCCAGGCCAGAAGGGATTCCAGCCGGTACCCAAACGGTGGGCGATCGAACGAACCAACGGCTGGATCATGCTCCACCGCCGCCTCGCCCGCGACTACGAAACGTCACCAGAACACTCGCGGGCCCACATCCACTGGGCCATGATCGACAACATGAGTCGACGCCTCACCCACGAAACCACCCCGTCCTGGCGAGACGATCAACCCGAAACAGACACACCACAACACACATGATCGAGATGCCCTCT
>NZ_BMNB01000093.1 GCF_014646235.1 Micromonospora sonchi
ACCCACCACAACCGCCTCGCCCGCACCGGCATCACCCCCATGACCCCCACCACCGCCCTCACCCTCCTCGACCACGCCCTCACCACCCACCACCCCACCCCCACCGCCACCCAATGGAACCTGAGCGGGGTACGGGCCCGGGTGAACGCCGGCGAGGACGTGCCGGTGCTGCTGCGCGGTCTCGTCCGGGCGACCCGCCGCTCGGCCGCCGTATCGGCCACCCCGGCCGCCGACGACGCCGGGCTGCGCGAGCGGATCGGCACGATGACCCCGGAGGCGGCCCGGCAGGCGCTCGGCGACCTGGTCGCCACCCAGATGGCAAGCGTGCTGGCCCTTCCGTCGGCCGCCGAGGTCAAGGTGAACCGGACGTTCCGCGAGGCCGGCTTCGACTCGCTCACCTCGGTCGAACTGCGCAACCGGCTTTCCGGCGCGCTCGGCACCAAGCTGGCCGCCACGGTCGTCTTCGACCACCCCACCCCGCGCCAGCTGACCGAACACATACACGAACTGCTCGCCGCCACGGCCACCCCGGCCGCCGCGCCGGCCATCGCCGCGGCACCGGCGGTCGCCGGGCACGGAGAACCCGCGGACGACGATTCCATCGCGCTCGTCGCGATGGCCTGCCGCTACCCCGGCGGCGTCGCCTCACCCGAGGAGCTGTGGAATCTGGTCGCGGGCGGCATCGATGCCATGGCCGAGTTCCCCACCGACCGGGGCTGGGACATGGACGCGCTGTTCCGCGGTACCGGAGTGGGCAGCAGCACGACCCGGTACGGAGGATTCGTCGCCGGAGTGGACCGGTTCGACCCGGGCTTCTTCGGGATCAGTCCGCGTGAGGCGCTGGCCATGGACCCGCAGCAGAGGATCCTCCTGGAAACAGCCTGGGAGACCATCGAACGCGCCGGCATCGACGCCACCACACTGCGCGGCTCGGCCAC
>NZ_BMNB01000094.1 GCF_014646235.1 Micromonospora sonchi
GCTTCTTCGGGATCAGTCCGCGTGAGGCGCTGGCCATGGACCCGCAGCAGAGGATCCTCCTGGAAACAGCCTGGGAGACCATCGAACGCGCCGGCATCGACGCCACCACACTGCGCGGCTCGGCCACCGGCGTCTTCGTCGGCATGATGGCCTCGGACTACGGTCCACGACTGGACCAACCCGTCAACAACACCGACGGACACCTACTCACCGGCTCACAGATCAGCGTCGCCTCCGGCCGCATCGCGTACACCTTCGGATTCACCGGACCCGCGATGACCATCGACACCGCCTGCTCCTCCTCCCTGGTCGCCATCCACCTCGCAGTCCAGGCACTACGACGCGGCGAATGCACCGCAGCACTGGCCGGCGGCGTCACCGTGATGTCCCGGCCCGGGACGTTCGTCGAGTTCAGCCGGCAGCACGGGCTGGCCGTCGATGGCAGGTGCAAGTCGTTCTCGGACAAGGCCGACGGGACCGCCTTCGCCGAGGGAGCCGGTCTGCTGCTGCTCGAACGGCTCTCCGACGCACAACGACTCGGCCACCCCATCCTCGCCGTCATCCGCGGCTCCGCAATCAACCAGGACGGCGCCAGCAACGGCCTCACCGCCCCCAACGGCACCGCCCAACAAGCCGTCATCCGACAAGCACTCACCAACTCCCACCTCACCAACACCGACATCGACGCCGTCGAAGCACACGGCACCGGCACCCGACTCGGCGACCCCATCGAAGCCCAAGCACTCATCGCCACCTACGGCCACCAACGCACCCCCCACCAACCACTCTGGCTCGGCTCGGTCAAGTCGAACATCGGCCACACCCAAGCCGCCGCCGGAGTAGCCGGCGTCATCAAAATGATCATGGCCATCCGCCACGGCCAACTACCCGCCACACTGCACGCAGCCGAGCCCTCGCCGCATGTGGACTGGG
>NZ_BMNB01000095.1 GCF_014646235.1 Micromonospora sonchi
AGAAGTCCGTGCCCATCGTGCAGAAGGTGCAGTCCCAGGGCCTCGGCGGCATCTGGGAGGAGATCAAGGAGAAGGTCGGCGACCTCAAGGCCAACCTCTTCTCCAAGATCAGCGAGTACCTGATCCCGACCGTCCTGATGGCCGGCATCACCTGGGTCCTCAGCCTGCTCAACCCCGCGTCGGCCTTCATCCGCGCGGCCAAGATGATCATCGACTTCGTCACGTTCATCATCACCCAGGGTGCCCAGATCATCGAGTTCGTCAACTCCGTCCTCGACGCCATCATCGCCATCGCTGGTGGTGGCGCGGGCGGGGTGCCGGCGCTGATCGAGAAGGCCCTGGCGCGGTCGGTGCCGGTGCTGATCGGGGTGCTCGCCGCAGTGCTCGGCATCGGCGGCATCGCGAGCAAGGTCAAGAGTTTCTTCGCCGCACTCGGCAAACCCGTCAAGAAGGCGGTCCTCTGGGTCGTCGACAAGGTCGTCGGCCTCGGCAAGAAACTCTGGGCCAAGCTCAAGAGCAAGTTCGGCAAGAAGGACACGCGCACCCCGCAGGAGCATGAAAGGGCCCTCGATGACGCCCTGCACGATGCTCGGGGGCTTGTCCGGCCCGGCGTCACGATCCCGGAGATTCAGAGTCGCCTTCCCGCCATTCAGCGTCGGCACCGCCTCACCTCGCTCTCTCTCGTGGTGGAGAGCCAGAGTGAGACGGAGAAAACGGTACATTTCGAGGCGACGGTCAATCCGAGAAAGAAGAGTCCGCCAGACAAGATTACTGGTGGCGGGCCAGGGGTACGTATTCAGCTTGAGGTGAGTCGGCGGCCGGTGGTCCACTCTGGTTGATCGGCTGGCATGATCATGGTGTGTCGCCCGTCCCGCAGGTCCCGCCCTCGTACGAGGAGCTGTTGGCGATGCTGGT
>NZ_BMNB01000096.1 GCF_014646235.1 Micromonospora sonchi
TCCAGGAATACATCGAAACTCAGTGGGAACGCCCGTGGCGCAAAGGGGCAGTCTCGTGAAGGTCAACCGCGGTCACGTCCGGCGGCTCTGCCTCACCCCCGCCCAGTGCGCCGTACTGGACAAGCAGGGCCACGCCGCGCGGGCCATGTGGAATCTGCTGCACGCATGGTGGACGTGGGGCGGCAGAAACCGCCGTCCAAGCCTGAAGCAGGCAGACGAGGCTGTCCGGCAGGCACGCAAGGACATTGCGTGGCTCGCCGACCTACCCGCGCAGGCCGCGCAGCAGGTACTCAAGACGTACGTGCGGGCGTAGAAGAACTGTTGGCAGGGGCGCGCGTCAGCGCCCGAGTTCAAGTCGCGGGTCCGTTCACGGATGGCTGTCGACGTGCCGCAAGGCCGTGACCTCGCTGTGGTGCGGCTGTCCCGCCATGTCGGGCAGGTTCGTATCCCGAAGGTCGGCGCGGTCACGTTCCGTTGGTCCGGTCCCGTTCCTGGGGTCGGCCGCGAGCCCGGCCGGGTCACGGGTGCCCGGCTCGTCAAGGATGCGCTGGGCTGGCACATCGTGTTCCGCACCGACGTCGACAAGCCCACCCCCGCCCAGCATCCTGGTCCAGCCGTCGGCGTGGACCGGGGTGTCGCTGTCTGTCTGGCGTTGTCGGACGGCAACAACCACACCCACGGGGCATGGATCCGTCCGAAGGAAGCCGAACGGCTGCTCCGGCTGGAACGCAGAGCGGCACGGCAGAAGCGAGCACGCGAACGCGGCGAGCCGACATCGAACCGGCTACGTCGAACCTATGACCAGATCGCCAAGGTGCGCGCGAAAGTCAAGCGCCGCCGGGGTGACTGGCAGCATAAAACCACCACCT
>NZ_BMNB01000097.1 GCF_014646235.1 Micromonospora sonchi
GAGGACGTGGGGTAGTGAAACGGGCACGAAGTCGGTGATCATCGAGTTGTCTACGCTCTGTGATCACTGGAGGCTTCGTGCCCGCCGTCCCATCATGCATCCTCGACCCGTTTCGCGCACAGTTCCTCGCGCTGCTACCGGAACGGGTCGTGCGCCACCCGCTGGGATGCCACCGGCCGCGTATCGATGACGCTGTCGTGTTCGACAAGCTGATCGAGGTCCTCGTGTTCGGTGCCGGCTACGAACGCATCGGCGATGAGACCTGCTCAGCGACCACCTTGCGCCGCCGTCGTGACGAATGGATCGAGCTGGGAGTCATGGGGCAGTTACGGCTGATCGCGTTGCAGGCCTACGACCGCATGATCGGCCTTGAGCTTGACGACCTTCCCCTGGATGGCTGTATCACCAAGGCGCCCAGCGGTGGTGAGTGCGCCGGGCCGTCTCCCGTGGACCGGGCCAAGGACGGCACCAAAAGATCACAGGTCTCCGATGGGTACGGCATCCCGTTGGGCACCGTGGCCGCACCGGCCAACCAGCCCGACCACACTCTGCTCGACGCCACGCTGGACACCCTCGCCCTGCTCGGGCCGCTTCCCGACGACGCGACACTGCACCTGGACGCCGGTTACGACAACAACCCGGCCCGGGACACCATCGACGCGCATGACCTTGCCGCCCAGATCGCACCCAAGGGCGTCAAGACCCCCATCCACCACAGCCCTCGCTGGGTGATCGAACGTACGAACTCGTGGTGCAACAACTTCGGCAAGATCAGACGCAACACCGAACGCCGCCGCCCATGCGTCGACTTCTACCTCGACGCGGCCTGCATCCTCATCACGATCCGCAGCCTCATCGTCC
>NZ_BMNB01000098.1 GCF_014646235.1 Micromonospora sonchi
CCGTCGTCGTACCGGTGGTCGTCGTCGGGTGCGTTGGCGCAGCCGAGGTCGGGGTGGGTGTCGTTGAAGGACTTCACGCACGCGCCGTACAACGGTCAGCACCTGGTGTACGCCACCACGCACGACACGGGTTCGACGTGGGGTTCGATGAACTTCGGTCTGTTCTCGATCTGGAACCAGATGGGGTCGGCCAGCCAGAACCAGATGCCGTTCGCCGCTGTCGCGCCGAGCCTGTTCTACTTCGCGCCGCGCAACGTCTGGGTGTTGGCCTACCAGTGGGGCGGCCCGGCGTTCTCCTACCGCACCTCCACCGACCCGACCAACGTGAACAGTTGGTCGTCGGCGCAGACGCTGTTCTCCGGCAGCATCTCCAACTCCAGCACCGGTCCGATCGACCAGGCGGTGATCGGTGACGACCAGAACATGTACCTCTTCTTCGCCGGGGACAACGGCCGGATCTACCGGGCCAGCATGCCGATCGGCAACTTCCCGGGCAGTTTCGGGTCGAACTACACCACGATCATGACCGACACCACGAACAACCTGTTCGAGGGGGTGCAGGTCTACAAGCTGCAGGGCCAGAACCGGTACCTGATGCTCGTCGAGGCGATCGGTTCGCAGGGCCGCTACTTCCGCTCCTTCACGGCCACCAGCCTGGGCGGCACGTGGACGCCGCAGGCGACGAGTGAGAGCAACCCCTTCGC
>NZ_BMNB01000099.1 GCF_014646235.1 Micromonospora sonchi
TTGTGTTGATCGATGAGATTGTGGGCTGGCGGGCGGGTCTGGATGATCTGCTGGCTCGGTTCGCGCACCGTTTCGGGCGCGCAGAGCCGCGCCGACAGGCGCTGACCTACCTGGTCGGGTTGCTGTCGCCCTTGGCGACCAAGAACGGCTGGACCTTGGCCGAGGCCGCCGGCGACGCGACGCCGGATCGGATGCAGCGGTTGCTCAACCGATCAGCGTGGGACCCGGACGCGGTCCGCGATGACCTGTTCGCCTACGTGTCCGAGCACCTCGGTCACGACGACGGGGTGCTGATCGTCGACGAGACCGGCTTCCTGAAGAAGGGGGTCAAGTCGGCCGGGGTGCAGCGCCAGTACTCCGGCACGGCGGGACGGACGGAGAACTGCCAGCTCGGGGTGTTCCTCGCCTACACCAGCCCGGCCGGACGGACATTGATCGACCGGGAGTTGTATCTGCCCCGCGGCTGGTGCGACGACCCCGCTCGCCGTGCCGAAGCCGGCGTCGCCGCGAGCGTCGAGTTCGCCACAAAGCCCACGCTGGGCCTGCGGAACAAAGCCCACGCTGGGCCTGCGGATGATTCAACGTGCCATCGCCGCCGGCCTGCCAGCGAAGTGGGTCACCGCGGACGAGGCATACGGGCAGGACTCGAAATTCCGGACGTGGTTGC
>NZ_BMNB01000100.1 GCF_014646235.1 Micromonospora sonchi
CGGCGGCGGAATGGTGGGTGGCTGGGGGTGGTTGAACACGGGTGAGCGACCGAGGAAGGGTGGCCCGTCGAGGCGGGTCGCGGGGCCCGGAATGATGGTGGGCCGGCGGTCGTTACACATGGTCCCGGCGTCGTGGTGAGGGCGTTGCCCCCTGCGGGTGAGGGCGTTGCCTCCTCGCGTCGGATCCCCTGATTTCCCCCCTTGTTTTTGAGCGCCGGACGGTGCTTGTGCATCCGGATGCCGACCCCCGTCGGTGGGTGCGCCGACCCCCGAATGGAGCTTCATCATGAACACGATTCTGCGTAAGAGCGTTCTGGGTATTGCTGGTCTGGCTTTTGCTGGTGGCATGTTCGCTGGTCCGGTGGCCGCGCATGTTGATGGTGGTGCGTTGGCGGCGGGTAAGCCGGTGGCTGTGGTGCAGGCGGAGAAGCCGGATGCGGGCAAGCTGATGCCGCATGGTGTGCAGGGTAAGCAGTCGCGGATCGACCTGGACGACGAGCAGGTCGGTAACGCCAAGGCGATCATCGCCGCGACCAAGAAGACCGGCATGGACGAGCGTGCCGCCGTGGTCGCGATCGCCACCGCGTTCCAGGAGTCGAAGCTGGAGAACCTGGGCCACCT
>NZ_BMNB01000101.1 GCF_014646235.1 Micromonospora sonchi
TTGCTCACCAGGAAGGTGCACCCAACTCTGCTGTGGATATGACTTCGACACTCACATCCTTGCAGGTCAGGTGCACCTTTCCTCTATCGCCCTCGATGAATCAATTTGCCCTCTGAACGGGGGAGGTTGGTAGGGGCGATGAGGACCTGCGGGCCGGAAGGCAGCACCGGCGACGACTGCGGGTTGCGATCCCTGGTAGGGGCGATGAGAACGCCCGACGACTGCCCGCAGACGGTGTGGGCGCTGGCGTTGCGATCCCTGGTAGGGGCGATGAGGACCTTGCAGGCCGCCGGGCTGATGCCCACCGGGGACGACATGTTGCGATCCCTGGTAGGGGCGATGAGGACGCCGGCGCCGGCCTCCTCGCCGTCATGCAGGACGTGTAGTTGCGATCCCTGGTAGGGGCGATGAGGACCCCAGCCTTAAGTCCCTGGTCACGGGCCCTCTGACTGGCCAGTCGCGTACTCAATTTGCAGCGAACCTCCGGTAGTGCAATCTACCCCGGCGTGTCG